>JAVKDJ010000013.1:0-315851 GCA_040222275.1 Cyclobacteriaceae bacterium | reverse complement strand
AGACAAGGAGTCAAAGCTCTTGCGCATATCGGTAGGCTGGCTGTAAAGCAGGTAGCGGTGTTCAGTAGATAAGGTAAACATCCCGCTAAACTAAACGCACACATCAAACTAAACCAGATGTGTACGACCGCAGGCTTACCTCTCAAATACATCTCATCCAGCTAACCTGGAACATAAAAAAAGGAAGCTGCCCATGTTTCTGAGTGGACGGCTTCCCTAAAAAATAAAATGATGATTTATCAAATAGCTTAATCTGCGTTTTCAGCGGATTTTTTGTTCATCACTTCAGTCTGTCTTTTGATAGAATTTTCGTGGATCATTTCATACAGTTCTTTCACAAACTCTTCCTTGAGCAGGAATTTTTTGCCCATCTCTATCCTGTTGTTCATGATCTCATCATACCTTCCTTTTTGAAGAATGGTAATGTTGTGCTCTTTTTTGTGCAGGGCAATTTCCTCTGCCACCTGCATCCTGGCCCCCATTACTTCGAGTATGTCATGGTCGATCTGGTCGATTTTCTTTCTCAGCTCCTTCAACCTCAGTTCGAAATCCACATCGCTGGTCTCTGGCTCACGTATGATCAGCCTGTCAAGTATCTTTTCCAATGTCTTGGGTGTAATCTGCTGTTTGGCATCACTCAGGGCATTGTCCGGATCCATGTGGCTTTCTATCATCAGGCCATTCATCTGAAGGTCGTAAGCCTTTTGGCATACAGGCTCTATGAGAATCCTGTTACCTGAGATATGGCTTGGATCGCAGATGATGGGGAGGTTTGGGATAATCCTTTCCAGTTCAACAGGAATGCTCCACATCGGCTCGTTGCGGTATTCAGAATCACTCAGCGGGGAGAATCCACGATGTATAGCACCCAGCTTGGTGATACCGGCCTGGTTGATCCTTTCCAACGCCCCTATCCAAAGCTGAAGGTCGGGGTTGATGGGGTTTTTCACCAAAACGGGAATGTCTATGCCTTGTAATGCATCGGCTATTTCCTGAACCGAAAACGGGTTTACAGATGTCCTGGCTCCTATCCAAATGATGTCCACATCGTATTTCAGCGCCAGCTCCACATGAGATGCCTTGGCAACTTCTACCGAGGTGAGCAAGCCGGTTTCTTCCTTCACCCGCTTGAGCCATTGCAGGCCCACTTCTCCTATTCCTTCAAACGAATTGGGTCGGGTACGTGGCTTCCAGATACCAGCCCTGAATACTTTTACTTTTGGGTTTTTCTTTAGCTCCCTGGCCACAGCCATCACCTGCTCTTCACTTTCGGCACTGCACGGGCCCGATATTACCAGGGGTTCTTTCAGCCCTGGTATCCAATTTTCAATTGGGGATAAGTTCAAATTTACCTTCATCTTATTTTTTATTTGATTCTACATTTTTTCTAACTCTTCCTTCGGCTCTGCATTCAATGCCTGAATGTCGATACCATCCAAAACCTTTCTGATCTGATTGGCATTGGTCATAGCTGCGTACATACCTTCCACATTTTCCTGGTCTATCATGGACTTAAATTCCTGTAGGTTCTGAATATATGTACCCAGCGACTTGGAAATATGTTCCTTGTTTTGGGCAAAAATAGGAGCCCACATATTTGGTGAACTCTTGGCCAGTCGTACAGTAGAGGCAAAACCACTACCCGCCATGTTAAATATGCTCTTTTCGTCCTTTTCTATTTCAAGCACAGTTTGTCCCAATACAAATGAACTTATATGTGACAGGTGCGATACATACGCTATGTGCAAGTCATGTGCTTGGCTGCCCATTTCAATGATTTTCATACCAAGCGCCTTGTACACCTTACGTGCTATTTGTGCTGCTTCAGGGGCACTTTTCTCTACATCACAGAGAATGCCCGTCTTGTTTTGGTACAGGGATTCGAAGGCCGCTTCAGGTCCGCTGTTTTCTGTACCGGCTATGGGATGTGTAGCTACAAATGCCCGTCTGTTGGGGTGGTTTTCTATAGACTTGCACAATTCTCCCTTGGTCGAACCCATGTCCAACACCACCGTTCCAGGCTTTACATTGTCCAGGATATTGGGCAAAAGCGCAATCGCCTGATCAACAGGAGTGGCAACAACCACCGCACCAGCTTTTAGAATACCATCGCTGAGTGAAGCCAGTTCATCTACCAGGCCCAGCTCCAGTGCCTTTAGCCCGTTGGCTTCATTCTTGTCTATACCAACCACATGACTGGCCGCCCCGGTTTTTTTTAGCCTCAGCCCTACCGAGCCCCCTATCAATCCCAAACCAATTATTGCAACTGTCATGATATTTGTGCTTGTTTTATTCTGTCTATCGATTCCCTAAACTTCTCTTCTGTAGAGCACAACGACACCCTTACGAATCCTTCCCCATTGCTGCCGAATATTGTGCCTGGTGTGATGAACACATTCGATTTTTGAAGTATTTCATCTATAAATTCCTCACTTTTCCTACCAACAGGGTTTTTAGCCCATACAAACATACCCACCTGTTTTTGGTCGTAAGTACATCCAATGGTATCCAACAATTCGCAGGCTATCTTCTTCCTCTGGTTGTACACCACATTGTTTTCTGCGATCCACTCAACCGGCAGTTTGAGTGCTTCTATGGCTGCTTCCTGCACTGGTTTGAACATACCCGAATCCACATTGGATTTTACTTTCAAAATGGCATTGATATAGGCCTCATTGCCAGAGACCATACCCACTCGCCAACCTGCCATATTGTATGCCTTGCTCAGGGAGTTCAGCTCCAGGCAATGTGCCTTTTCAGGGTCTTGCTCCAAAATGCTTTTTGGCTGATCGTTCAGTATAAAGCTGTAAGGATTGTCATTGCAGATAAGGATGTTGTGTTTCTTCCCAAAGGCTATCAAATCCTTGAAAATTTCCTTTGATCCATCTGCACCAGTAGGCATATTCGGGTAATTCACCCACATAATTTTGGCTTTTTCCAAAGTTTCCGGATCAATCGAGTCAAGGTCGGGCGCCCAGTTTTTGTCCTTCGACAGGTTGTACCGTACCGGGTTGGCCTCTATCATCCTGGCTACTGCCTCATAAGCCGGGTAGCCCGGGTTTGGAATAAGTACTGTGTCCCCTGGATTCAGGAAAGCCATGGATATGTACATCACCCCTTCTTTTGAGCCTAACAAAGGCAAAATTTCCGTTTTGGGGTCGAGTTGTACCCTGAAATGTTTGCTGTAAAACCCTGCTATGGCAGTCCTCAATTCTTCGATCGAGCGGTACGATTGGTACCCATGCGATTTCTTGCTGGATGCACTGGTGTGCAACGCACTGATGACACTATCTGCTGGGGCCAGGTCAGGTGACCCTATGCCCAGGTTGATCACATCCTTTCCCGCCAGGTTCATCTGCCTGATCTCTTCCAGTTTTCTGGAAAAGTAGTATTCCTGTACGCTGTTTAGCCTGTTTGCTGTCTGTATCATCTATTTCAGTACTGGTATGTCCACACGGGATGGACTGTTTCCCCTTTTGTATTCTCCTAATATCCTAAGCGATTTCGCTGAAGCCTCCACCTCTTTCATGGCGGCTGTATAGTCGTTGTAATCCTCCCAAACCAGGTCTATGTTGAAGGAGTAATTGTATGGCTCCCCCAAAATCGGTATAGACTGTATCTTGGTCATATTGAGGTTGTAATTTTTAAACACCATCAGTGTTTCTGCCAGGCTGCCGGGTTCGTGGCTGGTAACCAGGCTCAATGAAGCCTTTTCTTTCGCCTGATCGTAACCGTTCATTCTTCCTTTCAGTATCAAAAACCGGGTGTAGTTTTCTTTGTTGGTTTCAATGTTTTCCTCCAACACCTCCAACCCAAAAATCTCCGCAGCACGGTGGCTGGCTATGGCGGCACAGTCCAGCATGCCGTTTTCTTTTATCATACGGGCACTGTCCGCGGTATCTTCGTATTCATTGAGCTTGATATGTGGGTTTCTCCCTAAAAAATCCGCACATTGCAGCAGTGCCATTGGGTGTGAATAGACATGCCTGATGTCTTCAATTTTCATCCCCGGATTGGCCAGGAAACTCATTTCTATGCGGCAGTACACCTCTCCGGATATTTCCAGTCCATATTCACTCATCAATGCGTAGTTGGGCAAAATACTCCCGGCAATGGTATTTTCGATTGCCATTACCCCATAGTCGAGTTCCTTGTTCCTGACTGCCCTGGCCAGCGACCGGAATTCACCGAATGGCTGTATGTCATAGTCTTCGCTATGAAAATAAAGCGATGCAGCCAAATCATGGAATGAGCCCTTAACACCTTGAATCCCAATCTTCATTATTGTATTGTTAAAATTTGGTCATAAAAAAAGCCCCTAACTTCGGGGCTTCTAATTATTTCTTTATGCATATAGAACTAACTTTTCAACCCCATTTCTGATCGAAGAAATAAAAATAAAAGTAGTATCCGTATGCTTTTTTCATTATTCTCAATTTTGAGGCACAAATATTGGTCAAGACTTTTATAAATCAAAATAAAATTGCAACAAAGTACAAAAATATTGGATGAATTGTATCGTATCTACAATTTTATTGGATTCGATCTATCCATTTCGTTTTATCTTTAGGCAGATGGAAAAGTTTAAAAAAGCTAAATTGCAACTTATTATCGACAATTGCATTTAGATAGGTATTATCCGAAAATTCATGAGGTATATTTTCTTATTCTTGCTGAACACTGCAGCCGTCCTGACCTTCGGCCAAACGACCACCAACCCTAAAGCCGTCACCAGTATGGACAAGGGATATGAGGCCATGCTGGACGGTAAATATGAGGAAGCGGACGAGTTGCTCAGGTATGCCATGAAGAACATCGGCAAATTGCCAAGCGAGTTGACATATTATTTCGGTAGAAACTCATTCTATCTCAAAAAATACAAGCAATCGATCAACTGGCTCAACAAATATGTAGAGCTCAAGGGAACCAGTGGTCAGTATTTTGACGAATCTATTAAATTTCTGGAGCTGGCCAATAAGGAATACCTACTTATTCGCGACAAAGAAATTGCCAAAACAGAAGAAATCTTCGAAACCGAAAGTTACATTGAATGCCCGGGTGAAAAGGTACTCTGCCCGGTTTGTAAGGGTACAGGAGTGGTCATTACCAAGGGCACCTTTGACCTGAAGTACGAAACATGTGTGTACTCAGGGATCGAAGGCATTCTCACTTGTGATGAATACAACCTGTATTTGAAAGGCCAGCTGAAACCTAAAACGACCGAGTGAATACACTTATCGTTTGACCTTCGCCCGAACTCCCAATAGATTACACCTACCCTTCTATCCACCACAGCTGTTTCCAGCTGTTGCCTGTATCGTTTTGCTGGTGCTCACCAGGAGTGCTCCTACCCTCCAGTATGTATTTGGTCAACAGTTTTTTCAGGGACTCCACTTTTTCCGGGTTGGATGCCTGGAGGTTGTTGGTTTCTCCTGGGTCTTTTTGCAGGTTGTACAGTTGCACATCCGGCAGTCCGGCAATTACTTCTTTGTCTTTGTTGGGCCTTGGGAAACTCCACCCTCCTGAGCCGGGGCACATGATCAGTTTCCATTCACCCTGGCGGATGGCGAAGCTGCCATTGATAGAATGGTGAACAGTAGCTTCCCTAAATGGGGTGGTTAGTTTTTCCTGATCAAACAGGGGGAGCATGCTGTAGCTGTCTTCTGCCTCAGAGTCTTTGAGTGGGTAACCCGATATGGCAGCACAAGTGGCGGCAAAATCGGTAGTACAAATGGTTTGGTCGGAAACCGACCCCCTTGCCACCCTATTTGGCCACTTCACAATGAATGGCACCCTATGGCCACCTTCGAAGATATCCGCCTTGTGCCCACGGTAGATATGGCTGGGGTAGTGTCCTTTCTCAGTCATTTCCTCGATTTTAGCTGCCGGCGAGCAACCATTGTCGCTGGTAAAAATGATCATGGTATTTTCTTCAATACCCGCTTGCTTTACAGCTGCATTCAGCTGCCCCATGTAGTCGTCCACCATCATCACGAAATCGGCATAAGGGTTCAGTCCGCTCTTGTCCTGCCATTGCTCTGAAGGCAAAATAGGTGTATGAGGGGATGGCAGGGGCAGGTATAGGAAAAATGGCTTTTCATCCGCGGCATGGTCTTTCACATATTTGATGCCCCTTCTGAAAAAATTCGGGGTAACGTCCTCATGCACAAAATCAGGAGCTGTCAAGCCTTTTCTCCACCAGCTATACTTTCCTTTGTTTATGGTGCTGTCTGTAGGTATGGCAGTGGACATGCTGTTTTCCACATATACATAGGGAGGTATATCCAATGATGCCACATGTCCATAGGCATAATCAAAGCCCAGGTCGTTGGGCGAATGTTCCACTTTTTTGGAAAAATCGATGGTACCCAAGCTGTCCATTGCCCAATTCCACCCCAGGTGCCACTTGCCTATGAAGGCGGTCTGGTAACCGGACGCTTTCAGCAGGGATGCAACAGTAGTTCTTTCTTTTTGGATCAGGGCCTTTGACCTGCCCCATAATACACTGGCCTTCAATTCCGACCGCCAATTGTACCGACCTGTGAGGATGCCATATCTGGTGGGGGTACATACAGATGATGAAGTATGGGCGTCTGTAAATTTCATCCCTTCATCGGCCAATTGGTCGAGGTGTGGTGTTTTTATTTTGCTGTTTTCATTGAATGCCGCCACATCTCCATATCCAAGGTCGTCAGCCAGCACATATATGATGTTGGGCTTTTTAGTTTTCTGTTCCGCTTCTTGCTGCTGACATGAAATGGAAATCAATGCTATCGCTAACAGGGAAATGGTATAAAAAGAGCGTTTCATAGTGTAATTTGTTTGATATGTGGCTAAAAATGGTCGCAGAATCTTATCCTGGCAAATTACACCAGATCATTTATTTTAATCCAATACTCTGTTTGCCCTCTCCTCCTGAATATTTGCAGGATGTGAGTGCTTAGCAAGTAACTATTCCTCCAATGTTTTATCGCATGCCATACTAATCTTCTCTCAAGCCCAAGTTCCACCAGTGTACAAACTTGAAGTTAATGCGGGTAATTCAATAACCTCAAAGGTGTCAGTATCTAAAACCATCATTACAGGTTTTGTCGGCAAATGTTTACCTATCTGTTAGTCGTACTAATTGCGTTCCTAAAGACTCATTCAAGTTCACCAAAAACTCAATATTTAATTGTTTGATACCATCTTGTTCAAAAATGTATCGCCATTCAGCAAAAGAATTATCACAGTTCTGGGCTACTAATATACTTTCGAAAATACCTTCGTTTATTTCCGGCAACCCCATCCTCTGACTCAAATCAGACAATATGTTCCTTTGGTGTTCCTTTTCTATTTTTTTAAACAAAACAGAGTACGTATGTTTATGAATATTTCGAGCGCTATTAGGGAGATCAACATAGTCAATCGTTTCCTTCTTCTCAACAAATATGAAAGATTTCAGTAGTAATTCTATTGAAAAACAAAGGTTCATTATCATGGGTGAAATCAAACTCAAATCATTCCGTTCTTTCATTCTTGATTCAAGCAACTTATATGCCCTGTTGTACATTTCAGCTTGCTTAAAAACTTTAATATACAAAAGAACTGAGGATGAGTTTTCGATAACATCCTTAACTTCTTTTATCAAAACCGGTTGATTTAGAAGGGATTCCAATTTTTTCTTTTTTTCGGTCATCATTTACTCTTTTCTCAAGAACACTATATGCTTTGGACAATTATGGAGACACCTTTTTTACCCCTTCAGTCACTTCGCTTTCCCATTTAGTAAGTTTGGCAGTTAATTCTTCTACTATTTCGGGGTGGTCATCAGCAAGGTCGTTGGTTTCTGCCAGGTCTTGCTTTAGGTTGTACAATTGAGGCTTGTCACTTTCCGGTAATCGCACCAGTTTCCAATCCCCGCTCCTTACAGCCGTGGATTCCCTTGATCCATCATTACTGAAATGCCTCCAAAACAAATCCCGTTTGGGCAGTGTGTCATTTTTCAATAGAACATTGGAAATATCCACACCATCCCATACTTCTTTTTGATCAGCATTGGTGATGGCCATAATGGTCGGAAACAAATCCATGGTCATGACGGGCTCGTTGCTCTCCTGCCCGGCATCAATAGTGCCTGGCCACCAGGCAATGGCTGGCACGCGATGGCCACCTTCCCAGATAGATCCTTTTTTGCCGTGAAGCCCGCCACTGCTCCCAAGACTGGCCGGGCCATTGTCCGAACAGAAAATGACCAGGGTTTTCTGGTCAATGCCCAGTGACTTTACCGTATTCAATACCTCTCCTATGCCTTCATCCATCACTTCTATCATCTCTTTGTAAACAGCTTCGAGATTCTTTTCTGGATTGTTGTTGATTTTAGTGCCAATGACACGGAAGGGTTCGGACTTTCTTCCCTGAATCGGTCCATGAGGGGATTCATGTGGGATATACAAAAAGAAGTTTTCGTCTTTGTGTTTGTTGATGAAAGAAACCGAATGCTTCGTAATCAAATCTGTGGAATAGCCTTCCTCCGGCTGAAGCTTGTTTTGGTGCCACCAATCTTCGTGCGCCTCCTGGTCCACATGTGAATGGTAGTCCACATTGCCACTGACATAGCCTATAAACTCATCAAAACCATGGTGAACAGGGTTGTAGCGTTCGGGATACCCCAGGTGCCATTTTCCCATCATACCAGTGACATAGCCCTGTTTTTTCAAAGCATCTGCTATGGTCACTTCATCTATGGCAAGGCCCACCTCTCGATGGCTTTTTGCAGTAACTACCCCTTCTATGCCTACGCGCTGCTGGTATTTCCCGGTCATCAAAGCAGCCCTGGTTGGGCTACATACAGCACCATTGGAATGAAAATCGGTAAACCTCATGCCTTCAGCGGCCATTTGGTCGAGAAACGGCGTTTTAATTGTTGGATGCCCATAACCACTCAAATCTCCATACCCCAGGTCATCAGCCATAATCAGGATAATATTGGGCTGGTCTATGAGTTCTGTTTCCGGATTTTTTGTGGATTTTAGAGTACAGGAAGTGAGGTAGAGAAAAACGAGCAATATGCCCTTGGTGTTGAATAAATTCATAGTGGTTTTGGCTTTTTTCACAATTATAGTGGAAAATGGTACTCTAAAGGTATCTTGCCGCGGTTTTGTTTTGTGATGGCCAATCACACTTATATCAACTTTACATTCTAACATTTTTATGTTCTATTTGCACTTTTAGTTTTTGGCTCAACCCCAGTCCAGGCGCATTTAAACCCTCGATTCATGATTACCATCGTATCCGGCACCAACCGTAAAAACTCTGTTTCAAAAAAAATATCACGCTTATACGAGCGGATACTGAAATCGAAGGGGCAGGATACTGAAATTATTTACCTGGAAGACATGCCTGAAGATTTTATAGGCACGGCCTTGTATGAAAATGCCGGTCAAAACGATTCTTTCAATGGGGTGCGCAAGCAAATGTATGAGAGTCAAAAAATGGTGTTTATAGTACCAGAATACAACGGAAGCTTTCCTGGTGTGCTGAAAGCCTTTATAGATGGCTTGAAATTTCCGGGCACATTTACCAACAAAAAATGTGCGCTGGTGGGGTTGTCGTCAGGAGTACAGGGCGGTGGACTGGCCCTTAGCCACCTGACGGATATTTTCAATTATTGTGGCATGCATGTGCTGGCTTTTAAACCCAAATTGTCGCGGATTGAGGACAACTTTACAGAAAACAAACTGAGCAAACTCTACAATTCCCTGCTGGAAGAACAAGCTGATAAGTTTATTCAGTTTTAAAGGGATAACTTTCCAAATTGAGGCGTGGCAGAAATTCCGGGGAATATTTATAGATTGGCTTTATCCAACCTTTTTTTGATGTTGGAAATATCGGCATCTAGTTTATCCAAAATTTCAAAAACCCCATCATAAAACAAATTGTTTTCTTCTTTCAGCTCGCCAAATCCAGTTGATAGTTTTGCTGCCCAATCTTTAAAATATTCAAACTTTGCATTGGTCATGGCCTGATGCTTTCGAAACTGACTTTTTAATTCCTTGATCTCATCCATAGAAATAAAGTTAAATATTATTTAACGATGATCAATTAATAAGATGTCAATTTACATAACGTTTTTTTCCTCATACAAATGCTCTCCATAGCCATATCTGGTGAAATTTCTTATGAAATCAGGTCAATGAACTTTAAATATCCCGGCAGGAGAATGGGTTAGGAAGTATTAGTTTGTGAAAAGTAACCCTCAATTGTTGCCCGGTAGTTCAAGCTTAAACGGCACCATTGGAAGACCGGCATCATTGTATAGGTTCACTGCCGGATTGGGAGACCAGGCGTATTTTATTTTAGTGGGAGAGATGGATTTTGGAATTTCTAACAAAACCGAATTCCCCTCAATTTTTACCTTTTCTACCCGTATCAAAAGTTCTTTTCGCCCTTCAGTATCATAACCCTGTACCACAAACCCCTTCGGAGGCTGGCCATCTTTGGTATGCATTCCTTTAGCATGGGTAAATGCTATGGTCAAAAGGTTTTCTTCAAGCGAATAAGATGAGACAGTTGGCCCTTTCGATTCCAGGTTAAAGGAATATACATCCTGCAGCGCTACCAAAGCCAGCCGGTTTCCGACAACCAGTTTATTTCTTGGGTGAACGTCTCCGGGATCACCGGAATCTATGGTCACTGCCATACCGGTATACGGTATCTTCAAGGCTTTTTGCTGGCTCTCCCTAAACTCCGGCCATCTGTTGCGGTTACTTATATTGGGAAGTTGTACAAACAAAAAAGGAAAATCACCTTGCCCCCAGGCCTTTCTCCAACTGCTGATGAGAAGAGGGAAAAGTTGATCATGTAGATGGGGAAAGGTAGCATTCGATTCCCCCTGATACCAAACAACACCTTTTACCGACAAAGGTACTAACGGCGCTATGCCAGCTGAGTACAAATAACCTGGGGCAAATGGATGGTTGGTCAGTACGCTACTCCCCTGTTCTGTAGATAAGGACATATTCTCCTTACTTCTTTGTTTCACCCATTCATTCACGCCCTGCACATCAGGCCAGGGTTGTTTGTCATCCACCAATACCTTCAAGTTGGCATCTGCTTTCAATTCTTCCCTGCCAATCCAGCTTTCAGTAGTAGATCCCCCTACTGCATTGTGAATCAGTCCGATAGGCACCTGAAGAGAATCCATTAAATGTTTTCCGAAATAATAGGCTACTGCCGAAAACCAAGCGGCCATTTGGCTGTGGCTTGTTTGCCAACCGCTCATCTCGTAATAGTCTTTATTCTTTAACCTTTCCAATTTTGCCTGGTCAAATGCCCCCGGCCCAGGATGAATGTCTGAACTCATATTGAACAATCTAAGCCGAGAGTCCCTGGACTTTGATAGTTCCTTTTCTCCGTTTGCAGAATGTTTGAGAAACCATCTCATATTGGATTGACCAGAACAAATCCAAACCTCTCCCATCAGTATATCGTGGAATATTAGTTTTTCATTTCCCGATTCAACAACCAACTGGAGTGGCAGCATGGAATCAAAAGCCGGTAGGGTCAATTTCCACTGTCCAGCTTCATTGGCCCTTGTTTCAGCTTCGTATCCGGTAAAATTTACATTTACCGGAGCACTGGATCGGGCTATGCCCCATATATTTATTGGCTCGTTCCTTTGCAAAACCATGCTGTCCCCAAAAATCGCAGGCAGGGACAATTGGCTATAGCCAACTGCAACCGTGCCACTCCAAACGAGAGTTGTCAGCAATAACCTTAGCAGCTTCCTGATGACCATTTTATTTAAGTTGAACTCGATGAATAGTATAACCGTCATGCCAGAAAAATATGCCTTAATTTTCTTAAAAGGCATATTTTATCAGGCCTGCCTCGCCGGACAGGCGGGCATCTGAAAATGAGATTACGCCTGCATGCCGCAGGAAATGACGATAATTCGCCTTTACCGCTGTTAGTTATCCACAATTGTGGATAATCTTAAAAGAAAAAAGAAGCAAAAAAGAAAATCTTATAGTAATGATAGCCTCTTAGAATAATTCTATTCAGCTAACCTAAAGGAAATGACGATCTCAATTTATTGATTATGAATATGTTAAAATCCAAACTCACGTTATTTAAAGATTTCAGAAATACGCACTTTTTCAAAAATCAAATCTGCCTGGCTTCCTTCATACAATATCCCAAGGGTGTTCTCATCTATCCGGGTCATACAGGAGTATCCCCTGCCATGTCCTTCATCGAGTAAAAGTTGATAACTGTCAGGCCAGGTCTTGCCCTGGTCAAGGCTGGCTTTGATGGTCATATTGAACCTGCCCGAGTGGGTATTGGGGTTTGAAAAAAACAATACATCCCCATATCCCTGAACTTCTTCATTGATCAAACTGGCCATGCAGGTTGACTCCTCCAGGGCCACTACGGATGAAGGGTGATCCTGCCATGTTTTTCCCATATCAGTAGTGGTGGCCACCACCCTTCCAATACCTTTTTTGTTTCGGGCATCATTGTTCCGTGCATTGATCATCAGGCTGCCATCAGGCAATTCCACCACCTGTGCTTCGGTGGTTTGTTTGCGGACTCCTGTACCAATTTCCCAGGTTTTGCCATGGTCTTCACTATATATCAGGGTAGAATGTGGCACTTGATTTTCGTCCTTGAACTGAGCAGGAAATACCAGGGTACCATTTTTCATAGTAATGCCTTTGCCAGGGCCCTGTAAGAGCAAATGCCACTTTGGCAATTTGATTTGCCGGGTGATGTTGATGGGATCGGACCATGTGAGCCCATCATCTTCACTTTTCACGAGTACAAACTGGCTGGTTTCTGCTGGTGCAAGGCCAGGTTTTGATGCCCACCAGTTTCTTTTGCCTGGGTGGCCATGCGCCCAAATGCCCGCTACCCAAATGGTATTGGTAGCCCGATCTACCAATATAGACGGGTCGCCAATGCCATTGTGGCTGTCTGGTTTGCCCCCCCATTCTTCCATGTCCATAATTATTTTCATAGGCTCCCATGTATCACCCCCATCCGTACTGCGGCTCATCCCAACATCCACGTCCTCCTGCAAATCCACCGAACTATTGTACCGCATATCATACACGGCGACCAGGGTACCCTTGTTGGTAGTGGCCAACCCCGGAATCCTGTAGGTATGTACACTGTCGTCCCACTGTTGGCGAAGGGCATGGCCAATACGGTTGGCATAATTTTCCTTCATTGCCGATACTTTATAAGTTTTGCCATTAGTCAGGCCCACCTCTTCCAGGTTTGCATCTACTTTGTTCAAAAGGGAGGCTGATTCTTTCAGCTTATAGCTGATCCAAAAATGATTGGTGCCATGCTTGAGCTGGGCTTGCCCCTGAAAAGTTATTTTTTCGGATGGTGCCATGGCCTCACCAAATTGGTTGGCTGCATGAAAACGCCCATCGGCCCCTGTAAAAAACACTTTGACCTCTTCGATATTGCTGATATCGGTACTGCCAGTGGTGACAATATCCATGGTCAATACCCCTAAAGGATTGTCAATACCGACAGATTCAACACTTATTTTCAAGATCGGGTTGTTTTCCTTACCCACCAACACGGGGGCTATGTTTTGATCGGAATACACAGTATCGATTGACATAGAGGCATCAGAAAGAAACCCAATACTCTCCAGCAGCAATACCGATTGGGAGTTTGTCACCATGCGGATTTTGTCCTGGCTGTCAGAAACCGGCAAGTTCATAATGGCCGTGCCAGTACTAGTCCATTGGAATTCACCCAACGCTGGCAAGGCAGTCCACGTACCGTTAGCCAATTGTTCCATTCGAACATCTGGGGCCTGGCGTGATTTGTTCCTGAAAGAAAATGAAAGGTATTTGGCCGAAGCACCCAACTTGTTTGGTTGAAACTCCAATACCTTGTCTTTACCTCCCAAAATGCGAACTGCTCCCCCAGCTTCAATGGTTGCCGCACTGTCACTGGCCAGCCATTTACCATATTTGGTATCAATGGTTTCAAACCCTCCTGTTTCAAATTGACCGAAGGTGAGCATCCCTATAATTGGAGGTTTGGTTTCCGAGCATGAATAAAAAACGAATACGATCAGAAGAAATGCGGGTATTTTTTTCATGGTGTTGATTTATGCGCTTTTGAAAGCAAATTGATCTATAAATGACCTTACCGGTAATACTATCTTTACTTACTTTAAGGTATTATGTTATACATATTGCAATGATAAGTGTTTGCCTCATAAAAAGCAACAAACCCAAGTTATTCTCTATTGCAGGTAGTTGGATCAAAAAAAACCAGCCAGTTTGCACGATGCTTGTGCAACTGGCTGGTTCATAAAATAGAGGTTAGTGATATAAGGTAATCCAGCTTCAGACCCGTAGGAATAGCTTTCTTTTATATAAAAAATACAAAAACGCCCATTGCACAGCCAGAAAGCAAAAAACCATAACCACCACATTGCAGGGTTCGCCTACAAGCTGTCCCAGCCACTGAAACAACGCATTGGTGGTATAGCTCCAATTGATAAAGGAGCCTGACATATAAATCAAAATGGAATTCATGCCAATCACCTTGAAGAAGAAGGCCCACTTTTGATGGCCCTTAATATCTATGATGTAATAAAACCCAGCCATCAGCAGCATACTAAGCCCTCCGCAGAGCAAGGTGAAGGAGCTGGTCCACAGGTTTTTGTTGATCACAAAAAACAAATTCCAGATAAGGGCAATCACGATAAGGGCTGCCCCTGTCACCACTAGCTTCACAGCAGTTTTTTTCATGTCTTCCAGTCGTGTATTCTTGAGCAAATTTCCGGTGTAGATTCCCAGTAGTGCAGTTGAAATAGCGGGAATGGTGGAGACAACTCCTTCAGGATCGTGTATGCCCAGGTATAATTTGCCCGGCATCAGTATTCTGTCCAGATAAGACACAATATTACCCTGCATGGTCATGTCACCCATGGGGTAGCCCGGGGCAGAGCCGAATGCAAGCAACAGCCAGTACCCTACGAGCAACGCACCAAACCAGATGATTTGTCCGCACTGTTTGGTGTATAAATATATAATATTGGCAAACATATAGGCCAACCCTATCCTTCCCAGCACACTACCAAACCGGATGTCTTCTATAGGCTTCAATTCCAGCCCATTGTTGTACACTACCCCCAAAAGTACCAGTATCAACCCCCTCTTTATGATGCGATACAACAGCTCTTCCTTGTTTTTACCACTTTCAATTTGCTTGCCCAGCGAATACGGAGTGGCCACCCCTGCTAAAAACAAAAACAGTGGAAAGATCAGGTCGTAAAAGGCAAACCCATTCCAATCCGGATGGATAAACTGGAGGGATAGTGCACCCCAGAAAGAAGAGCCGGTAACTTCGGCCATTTTGTGAAAAATTTCCTCTGCACCCATAATCCAGAACATGTCAAAACCCCGGAGGGCATCAAGGGAATAAAGCCTTTGGCTTTTAAAAGGTTGTGTCATCTGCTTATTTAGTTTGTGTATAGTTGAATATAGCGGCCTGAAAACCTCAATGGCATTGGAGCCATTGGACTATTGCTGAACGATGAACACTACAATTGAAAATTTCGTGCTGCCTCTCAGCGACCGACCAGCGGTAAAAATAGTAAAAATGAAAGGAGTATAAAATATTGTTTTTGAGCTTATAGTACTGGTATATTGTCAAGAGTACGTGAAGTAAATCAGAAGTTAATCAACTTAGAAACTCTATAAAATGAATCCTTTATTCAGCATTTCTAAAATAAAAAAGGCCGTCTCAACTTGATCGTTGAGACAGCCCCTTACTTCTAGTTGAAACTAGATGTCAAAAGTTGTGTCATTATTAAGAAACCCCTCCAATCATTCTACAGTGTGGGATGCTTTTCTTTCCTCTGTTAATTATCAAAGAAGCAATCTCCAATGACGTTAACTTTTGTTTTATTAATCATAATCAGGTTTTTACTTGTTGCGTTTGGCAGGTTAATAATATTCACGTTAAATTTTCCTAGCCAAATCACTTTTGTTAATAGCCGTCATTTTGAACAAGATAACCGTCTATAATAGAAGCCCCATCAACAGCAGTTTGTGGAATTGGAAACAAGCGTTTCTTAGGATCGGCATTAGTTTTTTCCGTATAAGTATCTTCAAATCTCCCGAAACGGATCATGTCTGTACGCCTTTGAAATTCCCAATAAAATTCAAACCCACGCTCACGGTACAATATATCAAGATCCATAGATTCAAGAACAGGTGGTGTATGTCGGGCAGTTCTAGAAGCTCTTACTAGGTTAACATCAGCTAAAGCACTAGAGGCATCTCCTTTACGTAGCTGCGCTTCGGCACGCATTAAATAAATATCTGCATAACGTAGTACTACTAAGTCAGCGTCTCCTTTATTTCTCCCGGAATCCGATGCTTTACTAAATTCATATTTCTCTACCCTGTACCCATTACTATGTGCGCTATGAGTGGTAAAGTTGACTTCAAGTGTGTGGTCAACAGGCGCACCCACATCCGATCTGCGGTTCGTAACCAAATCAACTACATATTTATCCCCTTCACACCTTTCAAATGGATCTCCTTTTTGGTCATGTTGCAAACCATAAAGTAAACCTCGATAAATACCCCGATCAATTTCAAAATCTTCAAAACTCACACATCCCGGTTCATTTATTAAGTTATCCTTATGGAATCTAGGATCAGCATCTGCAGGATCTACCCCGGGATTTGCATCTACCCATGTTTGGTAAAAATCTGAAGTAATGGCAGCTGCATCTGTACCGTTGGCTCGTGGAAATAAAGGATTTGGGTAAAAATCTCCTGACATGGAGAAATAAGCCATACGATTATGTCCACCCAAATCAGCGCGTTGGTCAATTGCAAATATCAATTCTAAATTAGTGTGATTTTCATCATCAAAAATTTCAAAATACTCAGCAGAAAGTGCATGCTCTCCGGAATTAATTACCTTGTTGGTATAATCAATAACAGCATCCATATCTGCTGCAGTAAAGTTGGGCGTTCCGAAAGGATCTCTATAAACAGGAGCATTCAAATGAATTCTTGCCAATAGAGCCCATGCACCTGTTCTTGTCATTCTTCCTGGTCCTACAGCAGTTGCTGTAGCTAAGTTGTCTACAACATCAGTCAATTCACTTATTAAATAGTCAACTGCTTCACCTCTTCTAAGTATGACAGATTGATCCTCAATCCTGTCTTTCACAAACACCAAACCAAATGCATCCAACAAAATATGGTTAAAAAGGGCTCTCATTGCCCTGGCCTCTGCTAAGTAGATAGCAGCTTGAGAATCCGTGTCGGCTAAGGGCTCCAATACATTAATTGCACTAACTGCTGCAGTTATGTGCTTCGTAACTCCATTCCAGACGTCCTTCATGATGGCGTTTCCTGGTGTTGGAACATGAAGATATAAATCTGAATATTTACCGCCATCGCCCCAATCAGTCCCACCTCTATAAGGTAAAATGGCTTCATCTGTCGAAATTTCCTGCATAGCGAAGTATTTCGTATGTCTCCATATATCATCTTGTACTTTTGCATACACTGGTGCCAAAGCGGCTACTGCTTGATCAATACCTTCAGTACTAGGGTTTAAAGATTCATCTAAAACTCTTTCTTCAAGATCTGTACAATTCCAAGTTAATAGTAAGCTGCTTAGCAACAATACCGTTGTTATCTTGTTTTTCATATCTCTAATTATTTTTATTAAAATGTAAGATTCAGGCCGAACACAAAGGTTTTTGCTTTTGGATAGGCGAATTTGTCTATGCCAAAAGATTGAATTCCACCTCTTGAACTATCCGTATTTACCTCAGGGTCATAGCCGTCATAATCTGTAATTACGAATAAATTTTGTCCGGTAAAGGATATTCTCAATTCCTGAAGCCAGTTTATAGATGCTGTGTTAATGGAATATCCAAGAGTTAAATTATTTAATCGAAGAAAAGAACCATCTTTTAAATAACGAGTTGAAACCGCTGCAGCATTTATGATGCTCTCTTCTGGAAATTCTGATGCTATAGCCGTTGTGTTATTTGATTTGGCCAATAGTGTTTTGTAAAAACTACCCATGGCGGTATGGTCATAGATTTCATTTCCGGATACACCATTAAAATTGGCACTAAAATCAAATCCTTTATAATTAAAATTTGCATAAAAATTATAGGTAAAGTCAGGTAAAGCACTTCCCACAACAGTTCTATCGTTTTCTGTGGACTCACCATCACCATCCTGATCTACAAATTGAGAAAAACCATCTGAACCAATACCTGTAAATGTTTTCATATAAAAAGCTCCAATTGCCTCACCGCTCACAAAACCGTTAATAGTAGCATCCGTAAGTCCTTGGCCAGAGGCAGATCCAGTAGTAACAATGGTAAATGGAGAGTCTTCCACAACATTATTAATAAAGGTGGCATTTCCTCCAAAACCATATGAAAGACCTTCATCACTTCTCTTGGAATAATCCAAGGCTATTTCAAGCCCCTTGTTTATAATTTCCATCTGAGGAACATTTGTCCAAAAGGTTGGAGCTGGTGAAATAGGATCTACAGGTACCACTTCTAACAAAATGTTATCTGACACTTTACGGAAATAATCTATAGTACCCGACAATTTTCCATCAAAGAATCCAAAATCAACTCCAATATTGGATTGGGTAGATACTTCCCATTGAATGTCCGGATTGGCAAAACGCGTGTAAACAGAACCCACAGGATAGGGTCCATTTTGATCAATAGGATAGCTGACGTTGCTCGAGGTACTTACAGTAAAAGATTCTTGGGTGATTTTATTTGGAATTTCCTGGTTTCCAGTTTTTCCCCAACCAACTCTTATCTTCAGGTCACTAAAGATGGTCGTGGTAGGTATAAAATCTTCTTCAATAATTCTCCATGAACCAGCGAGAGAAGGAAACACCCCATATTTATTATTTCCACCAAATTTGGAAGAACCATCGGTTCTTACTGTAGCCGTTAACAAATATTTGTCTTGATAACTCCAATTGGCCCTACCAAAGAAAGATTGTATTTCGTTTTCCCAAGCGCTTGCAAATGGATCCCATTCATGGTCAACTTCACCATTTTCCGGTCCAAACGCATCTTCCAGATTGTAACGAGGCTCTATGTCAGTATCTGCTGTGAAGTTAAAAGTCCGCCAGGTTCTGTCTCGAAAAAATGTTTTTTGATAAGAGTGACCTCCTAGGATACTAAAATCATGGCCTTGTATATCAAAAGAATAGGTCAGATAATTTTCAATCAAAGTGTTTTCAAAATTCCCAAATGATTGTGTAATACTTCCAAGATCGTTCCTATCAGAATTCGCAATGGTTTGTTGGTCACTATCTGAAGATCTGTTCTCGTAACCCATATTTATCTTATATACTAAACCATCAATAATTTCAAAAGAAGGTGCTACATTGAATAGAATTCTTCTGGATTCAGAAAGATTACTTACATATTTATTATGTAGTAAAGGATTGTTCCAGTTAAGAGGATTATTAATTTCTCCATCAGGAGTATAAGCGTTAAATGTAGGGTTGGTACTATAACCTACATTGTTGTTTCTAGATTGTTCTGTGATTGTTGTGTTTAAATTATAGTCAATATTCAATCTATCATCCAATAATTTTTGAGTTACGTTAATTCTGGCGCTTGTTCTTTTTAGACCGGAATTATACACAATTCCTTCCTGATCCTGCAGCCCCAAAGATGCATAGTAATTTAACTTACTGGTTCCTCCTGAAATTACCAAATTATGGTTGTAGGTAATAGCACTACGTGTTAATTCATCCTGCCAATCTGTTGATCCACCTCCGTCTATTAGTTCATGCCCGGGAATTGCCACTACTTCTCTCCGGAATTCATCGGCACTAAACACCGGTAATTTACGCGCTAGTTTAGACGTCCCCAAACTAGTAGAAACGGATACTTTGGCAACTCCCTCTTTTCCCTTTTTAGTAGTAATAAGAACAACACCATTGGCACCTCTTGCACCATAGATTGCTGTTGCGGAAGCATCTTTCAGAATATCAATCGTTTCAATATCGTCCGGATTTATAAAATTCAAAGGGCTTCCTCCTGATCCAGTACCGGCCAGGCCCAATGGAAATCCATCCAAAACAAATAAAGGCCCTGAACCAGAACGAAGGGTACCTTGTCCTCGAATAACTATACGTTGGCCACTGCCAGGTTCTCCACTTGAAGAAGTAACATTAACTCCAGCAGCTTTTCCTTGTATTAGTTGTCCTGCATTGTTTACAACTCCTTTGTTGAAATTTTCATTAGTCACGCGCTTTACAGCTCCGGTAACATCTTTTGTTTTTTGCACGCCATACCCTATTACAACAACTTCAGATAATGTTTCAGCATCAACTTCTAAAGAAACATTGATTTCCGATCTACCATTTATAGCTATTTCCTGAGTCTGATAACCAACGTAGGAAACCACCAAAACAGCATCTTCAGGAACCTTTAATATATAGTTACCATCCAGGTCGGTAGTCGTACCATTGGTGGTTCCCTTTACCACTACGGATGCCCCGGGCAACCCCTGGCCGTTTTCATCATTCACCCTTCCGGCAATTTCAATATCCGCCATTTGCGAATCAAGCACCTCCACTACATTGGCCTTGCCAAAGTGTTTCTTGCTCACTATTATGTCCTGATCAACCCTTTTGAACTGTAGGCCTGATTTTTTTGATATTAGCCTAAGGACGTTTCCCAGTGACTTATTTTCTACCGTCAAACTTATGCTTTTCAGGTTTTCCAATAAGTTGTTGTTGTAGATGAAATCAAATTTGGTTTCTGAGCTGATTTGCTCAAAAATCTTTTCAATATTATGCTGCTTAAAGTTTACCGAGAGGTAAATTTCTTCGACACTTTTAATCTGGGCTTTTCCTTCTTTTGCCAAAGAGAGTGAAAGGAAAAGGCACTGAATGCAAAACCCATACATCGCATATCTAGACATAATGATAATTTGCCTTAGTAGGTATTGTTTCATAGTT
This sequence comes from Cyclobacteriaceae bacterium, assembly GCA_040222275.1. Lineage (GTDB taxonomy): Bacteria > Bacteroidota > Bacteroidia > Cytophagales > Cyclobacteriaceae > CAXBNB01. The sequence continues at coordinate 294,839 of JAVKDJ010000013.1, read as the reverse complement.
TTGTGATGATTTGGTGAAAATTTTTTTTATCAAATGAACGCCTTGAAGTAAAGCCTAAGAGGGTCTGCAAATTTTCTTTAGCTTGCTTCAAGGTTTTTCTTTTAGTGAGCCATTTTTCAGCTCGAGTTGTACTTTGTTTCCATATTATTTTTGTTTTAGAATGACTTTGTTTCCGTTGATTTCGAAGCTTATTTCTGAAGTATAAGAAATGGCCTTTAAAACATATTCGAGACTGTTGTTGTCAAATTTTCCGGTGTAGCGCTTGTTCATTATTTTACCGCTACCCTCAAACTCCACATCCAACCCATACCAGGCTTTCAGCCTGCTGGCGATTTCCGCCTGATCGGCATTTTTAAAGATCAATATCCCATCTTTCCAACCTACGATTTCTTCCATATTGAAAGCAGACGTAGCTATCTTTCTTTTTCCCCTGTTGTAGGACGCCATCTTCTGAGGAGTCAACAACACCACATCTTCCTCTTCACCATCGTGATAGGATGCCTTTTTTACTTCCACTTTTCCTGTTACCACGGCCACATCTATGTTGTCGGATTTGGCATAGGCACTTACATTGAACGAGGTTCCTAACACTGTGGTGGAAATATCCCCGGTGCGCACAATAAAGGGGCGTAAATGGTCCCTTTCCACTTCAAAAAACGCTTCTCCCTCCAATATTACCTCTCTGTAGTTTTCAGTAAATCCCCGCTCGTACCTGATCCTGCTGTCCGAATTGAGTACAACCCTGGAGCCATCGGGCAATACAATGGTAGATTTTCTGCCATTAGGGTTGGATTTTTCAATGAAGGTGGTTTGGGTTACTTCCTGGGGTTGCTCTTCGTAAGGGTAGATTGAAAACAAGGCAACCACCAACAGCGCCACTGCTGCCGCTATTTTCAACCAAAGATATTTTTGTTTGGTTGGTACCTGCACCGATGGCCCTTTTTCAGGTACCGCCTCTTTTCTATCGAACAACAACTTATGGTCGTTGTTTTTTTCCAGTACATTTTGAACGAAGTATTTCTTACTGCGGGCCTCCTCTGGCATATCAGCTGGCATATTGTCCCATGAAATTTTCATAATCGCTGAAATTTCTTCTTTGTTGGTCGGGTCAGATAGCCAGTCATATATATATTCCGTTTCCGCTTCAGAGCAAGAATTATTGATAAATTTTTGAAGTATTTCCTTTGTCATGATTTTGTTGCCTACATCATTAAATACCCCATACTTTGCGCTACCCCCCACGCGGGGGAAAATTTGCAAGCAACTTTTTCCAGCAACAATAAGAAGTCTGGCAAATGGCTACTCCATCCGCATTGAAATCATGACTGTGCAAAAATGTCTTGCCCATAGTTGAACATCACAAAATTGGCTGTTATAGATTCGTTAAGCATCTTGGGGAAAGAATTACCCCTGTTTTACCAATGTTACGATTGTATGTAGTAGGTGGTCTATTTCCGTTTTCAGGGGCGGTGCATGTGCTGTCACATTGTGACAACTGTTGCTAAATATGGTTCATATAGCTTCTCAGGTATTTTATTGCCCGTCCGATTTGGTTTTCAACGGTTTTTTCCGACACGCCCAATTTCTGGGCTATTTGTTTGTTGGACATCCCGTCCATGCGGCTCATCTTAAATATTCTCTGCCTTTTGGGGGGCATCCCCTCTATGGCCTTGGACAAAAAAAGCTGCAAATCAGTCATCATCAAGGGCTGGTCTGTACTGATAGAACTGGCCATGTCAGTTTGCAGGTGTTCCGTGGTAAGTTTTTTTCTGGATTTGTCCCTGATTTTATTCAGCAGAAAGTTCTTGGTAATCTTGAAAATATATCCTTCCAAAAATCCGGTCGCCTCTATTTTTCCCCGGTTTTGCCAAAGCTTGAGCAAAACATCCTGTACCACTTCTTCTGCCTCCTCTTTGGATTTCAAATAGGCCAGGCACATATTGTAGAGTTTGCCTCCAAAATGATCGAAGAGCATATCAAGCCCCAGGGGATCGCCCTTGTGGAGCAATTCTACAATATCTTTGTCGCGGGAACTGATGGGTTAATGTGTTTAGTTCGCTTCAGGTAATTTACTCAATTTTGACCAAATTAGCCCCGTTTATCGCCGGTGAAGTCACCGGATTCTAAAACGGTTTGGGCCAAATAGATACCTACTTCTAAATACACCATTTTCAACAGTTCCCCCCACTCCTATATTTTTTCGAATTGCTTTTTTTCCTTTATGCCATGAGTTCGATTTAAAATCATTTAAATAAAAACCTTGCCCCAGTCTCCCCCTTTGGATCCCCTCAAAGAAGTGATGATAATAATTATATATAACCTCCATGTAAATCTAAAGGCCGCAGGCACGGAGTTTCTTTTCTTTTGGGTGAGCAAAAGAAAACGAAAGGCTATAGCAGAAAGGCACCTTTGAACAGAATAGTTGGGCAATATTGAAGAAACCTTAAAGAGTCTTTAATGATTTATGGGTGTCAATTTTTACAAAAATTGGAGAAAAACCATTAACGGTACCAACCTTTATGGACATTGCCCTCAAGCCGGGCAGGCTTTCCCTTTTTGTCTTAACACAAAAAGGAAACAAAAAAGTCAAGGCTGTATAAAAATCATTAAAAATTGCTCCTCAATGCTGAAATGATTTGAACTTGTGCTCCGAAAAAGCCCGCCCAAACTCAAACAGCAAATCATTTTTAACCGCATTTCAAACCAATTTTCTTAACATGATTTTCATAAGGCCACAGGCAAAGAGTATTGGAATCTCTATATTTCGAAATGTACCTCAAAAGTGCCTGTAAAATATCTCCGCAGCAAATGAACTTTTCGACGAAAAATGCAATTGCTCACAAGCATATTGCTTGATCCGCTATTCTGAGGCAGGGTTTGGCTTAAATTTAAGACTTGCAAGGAAGGCATTAAAACAACCCCTGGATGATCAATCTTCGAGTATCTCTGAAACCTCGATATTTTCCGATTCGAGCAGCTCCCTGGAGTCATTTAAAAACACTTTTAATTGATCGACAGCAGTCTTATCCATTCCTGCATAGGCATTTCGTTCGGCATCTACGCCTCTTATGATCTCAAAAGTTGACCGTCCGTTTTTTATGGGCTTGTGCACCCATACCAGATGATATCCATTTTGGGCTATGCTGATCCCAGTTTCATCTTTCACCAACGTCAATTCTACCATAGCCCCTCCATCGCGCTTTCTCACCCTTTGATTAGAGATAAAATTGCCCAATGAGTAGGCCACAAACTTTTCCCCCGACTGGTCCAGGCCTTTCCTGTACTCCATTTTTTGCAATACATGTGGATGGGATCCAATGATAATATCAGTCCCATTGCTGAATAAATAGTTGGCCAGATCTATCTGGTCTGTACTCGGGTGGGATTCGTACTCCTTGCCCCAATGCAAAAAAACGATGAGCTTGTCAAGCCCATATGACTTACTGGCTTCAATGTCGTTTGCCATTTCCTTCCAATCTATCCTGTTCACTATAGTAGGTGGCGGTGTGGGAATACCATTGGTGCCATAGGTGTAATTTAATATACCAATTTTAATGTTGTTTTTTTCCAGAACCAGCAGGTTTCGCTCCTCCCATTCTGCTTTGTCCCTAAAGGTGCCTGTGTGGTAGATATCCAGTGAATCCAATACGTCGAGCGTCCTGAGTACACCTTGTTTTCTTCTGTCACAGGAGTGGTTGTTGGAGGTCACGAGTACATCTATACCGTTGTTTTTGCAGGCCACCGCCAATTCGTCTGGCGAAGAAAACTGGGGATATCCCTTGTAGGGTGGGCCTGCGAGGGTTACTTCCAAATTGGCTATCGAAAAATCTGCCCCACTCATTACTGGCTTCAGTGGCAGAAACACATTGTTGTAGTCATATCCACCAGACCCATGATTGTACGCTGCATTGATTTGCGAATCGTGCCCCATGATGTCGCCAATAAATAGTAATTTAAGAGTGTCTTGCGAACTGTTGACCTGGGCCATGGCTCCCCAGGTCAGCATCATTAAAAACGACAAAACAGACAGGCTTCTTTTCATCTTATCTGAAATAAACGTACGGATATCGCACTATTGAAAAACAACATTGCTGCCTAAAGTAAACCAAGCGGTAACGTTTTCCTATTTTGTACTGGAATTTTACCCACCTTTGGCTCATACGTGGTTTTGTTGTGCCATTCACCCGGTTTTTCTGCATCACTTATTTACATTTGTAACCAAACACATTATAACTCAATCCAATTATGCAAAAAGTATATATCGTTTCAGCCGTGCGCACACCCATTGGTAGTTTTGGAGGCTCACTGGCGTCTATTTCAGCCACCAAGCTAGGGTCAATTGCCATCGGTGGTGCCTTGGAAAAATCAGGGGTAGAAGCATCCCATGTGGATGAAGTCTTTATGGGCAATGTGGTTTCTGCCAACCTGGGCCAGGCCCCAGCCAGACAAGCCGCTATAGGGGCTGGTATTGGCTACAACGTGCCCTGCACAACTGTAAACAAGGTCTGTGCCTCTGGCATGAAATCCGTAATGCTGGGCGCACAATCCATCATGCTCGGTCATGCCGATGTGATAGTGGCCGGAGGTATGGAGAGCATGTCCAATATCCCATTTTACTTGCCAAAAGCGAGGTATGGCTATGGTTATGGACATGGACAGATAGTAGATGGGCTCATGCATGATGGACTGTGGGAAGCATACAATGGGTTTCCTATGGGAAATTGCGCAGACAATACGGCCAGGGAAATGAACATTACCCGCGAAGAGCAAGATGAGTATGCCATCAATTCCTACAAGCGCACCGCACAGGCTGTTGACAATGGCTATTTTAAAAACGAGATCATACCTGTGGAAATCCCCCAAAGAAAGGGCGACCCGATTGTGATGGACACGGATGAAGAATACAAAAATGTAAAGTTCGACAAAATCCCAAACCTGCGTCCGGTTTTCAGCAAAGAGGGTACGGTTACTGCCGCCAATGCATCCACCATCAATGATGGGGCTTCTGCCCTCGTCCTGGTGAGCGAAGGGAAAATGAAATCCCTCGGACTGAAGCCTATCGCATGTATAAGGGGTTTTGCCGATGCGGCACAGGAGCCGTTGTGGTTTACTACCGCTCCTTCCCTGGCGATTCCCAAAGCCCTGAAAAATGCGGGAGTGGAAAAAGCCGATGTTGATTTCTATGAAATCAATGAAGCTTTTTCGGCTGTGGCCATAGCCAACAACAGGCAATTGGAACTGAACCCGGAAAATGTAAATGTATTCGGTGGGGCTGTAGCCCTTGGCCATCCCCTCGGGTGTTCGGGTGCCAGGATCATCACCACGCTTAATTCTGTGCTGGCGCAAAAAAATGCCAATATTGGGGTAGCAGGGATTTGCAACGGTGGTGGTGGGGCTTCTGCTATTGTGATCGAGAAGGTGTAGGGCTGGATGCTGGATAAGGTGAACTTTTGGATGGGGAATGTGTTGCAATTTAAGACTGGATTTTTATACAGTTTTTGATAAACCCAACGCCTTTAATGATTGATTGTGAAATCGGGCGACAGCAACTTTCACCGAAAAATAAAGCATCTGTATTTTCATAATCTGCAATCAGTTTTCTCGTTTTAAAGCGAAATGATAAATATTTGTGCAGTTGATTTTCTTTTAAATAAAAGCTATGGTTGTTCGCTTACTGTTTCTGGTCGCATTTTTTCTTTCATTCAAACTTTACTCCCAGACCAAAATAACCAAATATCATTTTGAAGGTGAGGGAAAAATAAAAGAAGAATATTTCATACTGGACAATGACAGCAGCAAAATCCATGGTGATTACTTTGCCTACGATCTGGAGGGAAACTTATCCGTAAAAGGACATTTCAGTGAGGGTATTAAAGAAGGCGAATTCAAAAATTATTACCCCGATGGTACCGTACAGCGCACCACCACTTACAGCAATGGACTGAAGGAGGGTGTGACAAAGGTTTTTAACCAGGACAACCAACTGATACAAGAAGGCAAGTTCGAAAGTGATACCCTTGTTGGTGTACTTACTACCTATTTTCCGAACGGCACATTAAAAAACACCACAGAATTTGACTATGGAAAACCCAGCGGGACCGTAAGGGAATACTATCCCAACGGAAAGCTCAAAGAGGAAATTTCCTACCTCAACGGCAAGCAACATGGCCCAAACAAGACCTACTATGAAACAGGTGTGCTGAAATCTGAGATCAATTATACCAATGCCGTATTGGATGGGTACATCAGGTCCTATTATGCCAATGGGCAGCTCAACAATGAAGCCTTTCAAAGGAATGGGTCAAAAGAAGGACACTATAAAAAGTATTACGAAAATGGCCAATTACAAACCTCGGGCAGCTACACCAGGGGGCAGTTAAACGGCAACATCATTTCCTACTATGCTTCAGGGGCTATTGAGCAAAACCTCAACCTTGTCAATGGATTCAAGACAGGTATCAACAAAACATTTTTTGAAAACGGTGCAGCAAAAACGATCATAGACTATTCCAACAGGGAAGAGGATCGGGTCATTCAGGAATTTGACAGCCATGGCAATATGACTGCTGAAATGGAATACGAAGATGGCTTGAAAACCGGGACATGGAAATACTATTTCGACAAGGGAAAACTCAAAATATCTGAAGAATATACACTCGGCAAACTGGAAGGCACACGCCTGACTTATGATGAAAAGGGCCATGTAATAAAAGAAGAGACCTTCGTGAAAGGCAAAAAAAATGGTACCGAAACGCTGTTCCATCCCAATGGCAATCCATCAGAAGTGTTCACCTACAAATTTGACCAACTCAATGGTCCATATCAGAAATTTCAAAAAAATGAAAAGCCGGAAATAGAAGGCTCCTACTCACGTGACCTGAAAAACGGGGAATGGAAGTTTTACAACAAAAAGGGGGAGTTGGAAAAAACAGAAAACTACAAGTTGGGGCGGTTGGTTCAGTAAAATAAATGTGATAAAATAGACTCCTGTCACCCTCATAAAAAACAATTATATTCCTAATTTTGGCGCCATGACCAATGCGATAAAAACCACCAACTTCAATTTTCCCGGGCAAACCAAAAGATATGGAGGCAAAGTCCGTGATGTATATACCATAGGAGACAAGCTCGTGATGATAGCCAGCGACAGGATTTCGGCTTTTGACGTGATCTTGCCGGCACCAATCCCCTTTAAAGGACAGGTGCTCAACCAGATTGCAGCCAAATTTCTGGAAGCTACCAGCGACATAGTACCCAATTGGGTAGAAGCTGTGCCCGACCCCAATGTAACTATTGGCAAAGCCTGCCAGCCATTTGCGGTGGAAATGGTAATAAGAGGTTACCTTGCAGGCCATGCTGCCCGCGAATATAAAGCGGGCAAAAGGACTCTGTGTGGTGTAAGCTTGCCAGAAGGGCTCAAAGAAAATGACAAATTGCCCCAACCGATCATTACCCCTTCTACCAAGGCCATGGAGGGGCATGATGAAGACATTTCCAGGGAAGAAATCATCTCACAAGGGATAGTAGATGAAAAGATTTATACCCAGCTGGAAGAATACACCCGAAAGCTTTTTCAAAGGGGAACAGAAATAGCCGACAGCCGTGGGCTGATTTTGGTAGATACCAAGTATGAGTTTGGCATGTTTGATGGTGAAATCATTCTGATCGATGAAGTGCATACCCCCGATTCCTCCAGATACTTCTATAAGGACACCTACCAAAGCTTGCAGGACCAAAACCAGCCCCAAAGGCAGTTGTCTAAAGAATTTGTGCGCCAATGGTTGATTTCGGAAGGATTTCAGGGCAAAGAAGGGCAAACCGTACCCAAGATGGATGAAGCCAAAGTGCAATCGATTTCTGAGCGCTACATAGAATTGTATGAAAACATTACCGGCGAAAAATTTGTTCAGGACAATTCCCATGACATTATCGCCAGAATGGAACAAAATATACTCAACTACTTAAAATAACCCGGCAAAGTCAGGTCAATGGTTCTCCGTAGAAGAGAGAGCCTCTATCTGATTAAAAATAGTTAATTTTGGGTGCTGTTTGATTTTCACAGCCCCTATCACCAAACCAATGCTTTATGAAGTATTCAATAGACAGACAGGAAAAATACAATGTGATTCGCGTAGAAAACGAAAAGCTTGATTCTACAATCGCACCAGAACTCAAATCCGAACTGGTGGCCATACAAGGGCAAGGCATCCAAAATATCATTGTGGACCTGTCGGAGGTTAAGTATATAGATTCTTCAGGATTAAGTTCCCTGCTGGTGGGCAACCGAGTGTTCGCTGAAAACAAAGGAACATTTATACTCACCTGCATCTCTGATCACGCCATGAAGCTGATCAAAATATCCCAACTGGACAAAGTGCTCAACATACTCCCTACCGTGGAAGAAGCTGTTGATGCTGTTTTTCTATTGGAAATAGAAAACGGCCTCCTCGGAGAAAGCGAATAATTGACCGAAACATTAATTTTCTAAATTGCCAATTTCCCTGACTATACTGGGTTCGAATGCTGCCGTGCCTGCCCATCAACGCAACCAGACCGCCCAATTCCTGGCTATCATGCACCATGCCTTTCTTATCGATTGTGGTGAAGGCACCCAGCTGCGACTGAAAAAATACAACATCAAGGCCAACAGAATCAACCACATCATGATCAGCCACCTACATGGCGACCACTATTATGGGCTCATGGGGCTCATTTCGTCCATGCACCTTTATGGCCGCAAAAAAGACCTCAATATCTATGGGCCTCCTGGTTTGTTGGAAATTATCTCCCTTCAGTTGAAATATTCCGAGACGTCACTCAACTACAAGGTCAATTTTAAAGAATGGACACCCAATAAGGTGGAGTTGATCATGGAAAATGAAAACCTGACAGTCCACACCATTCCACTTGACCACAGGGTGGATTGTGCCGGGTTTCTGTTTCGTGAAAAACCCAAGAAAAGAAGGATAGACAAGGCCAAGTTGAAAGACAACCTTACACCACTGCAAATCATTGGCCTCAAAAACGGGGACGATCTTACGGACGCCAATGGAAAGGTAGTAGCCACAAACAAAGAGCTGACTTTAGATCCTCACCCGTCCTATTCGTATGCCTACTGCTCGGATACCAGGTACAACGAACTCATCGCCGACCAGATAAAGGACGTGAGCCTGCTTTACCATGAAACTACCTTTATGATGGACATGCAGGAGAGGGCCGCAAACACCTACCACTCCACCACCAAACAGGCCGGCCAACTGGCCAAACTCGCCAATGCCGGCCAGTTGATCATTGGTCATTTTTCCACCCGCTACAAAGAGCTCGAACCAATGATAGAAGAAACACAGGAAGTTTTTTCGAATTCAGAATTGGCTATAGAAGGTAGAACTTTCGAGTTGGGAGAGGTCTAAATACCCACCGGGAAACGGCATTAGATTTACAAAAAAACCAAGCCAACTCTGGCTAATGTTCTATCTATTGGTATAATTGTGGAAAGGTTTTCCCCTAAATACTATTGAAAACTACTGACAACAACCTCAACGCGAAAAAAACCAACCTGTTTCTGGTACTGGCCGGCATATTCATTACCAATGCCCTGCTGGCAGAAATTATCGGAGTAAAAATTTTCTCGGCAGAAAGCACTTTAAACCTGCCCCCTGCCCAAATCAAACTTTTGGGCGGGTTCGTCCTGGATTTCAACCTCACTGCGGGTGTTGTGCTTTGGCCGGTGGTGTTTATCGTTACGGACGTTATCAACGAATATTTTGGCAAGAGCGGTGTAAAAAAAATCAGCTACCTCACCGCAGCATTGATCTCATTCGCTTTTATAGTCATTTACATCATTACCATTCTGCCCCCTGCCGAATTTTGGCTCGATGTAAACAATTCCGATGGCCAGGGTGGTCCGTTCAATATTGATTTTGCTTTCAAAAAGATATTCCGTCAGGGGCTTGGCATTATCATAGGTTCGCTCACGGCATTCCTTATAGGGCAATTGCTCGATGTTTTCGTTTTCCAAAAACTCCGAAAGTTCACCGGCCCCAAAATGATATGGCTGAGGGCGACTGGTTCCACATTGATTTCCCAATTTGTGGACAGCTTTGTGGTGCTTGGTATCGCCTTTTATATTTTCGGAAATTGGTCGCTGGCGCAGGTCATTGCCGTAGGGGTGATCAACTATATCTATAAGTTTTTTGTAGCCATTGTGCTCACTCCTGCTATTTACCTGGCACACCACCTGATCGACCGCTATCTGGGCAAGGAAAATGCTGAACAAATGACCGAAGAAGCTACTCAGGGCAGCCAGTCCTTTTTTTAGAAAGCCACCCGGGTCAGGTCCCAGTTTCCATCCTGCATGTACAATATATTTTCGCCCTCAATGGCCAAAGGAGACGGGATGTTGTTTTCGTACAGCTGCCCCGTTCCCAGTCCCTGATGTGTCTTTATTTTATATCGTGAAGTAAATTGGCAAATGGCATTGAGGCCGATGTTGGACTCCAGGGCCGATGTAATCCACCAGCCAATGCCCATACTTTCAGCTATTTCAATCCACTCCATGGTAGAACGAAACCCTCCTACCAAACCAGGCTTCAGGATGATGTATGCAGGTTTTATTTCATTGAGCAAGTTGGTTTTGTTGGCCTTTCCATTTACGCCAATCAACTCTTCATCCAGCGCAATAGGCAACTTGGTTTTTATGCACAACAAGGCCATAGCTTCGGGCTGACGTGGCATGATAGGTTGCTCTATGGAGTGCAGATCGAATTTTTCCAGTGCTTTGAGCTTTAGCATACATTCTTCGGTCCTAAAGGCGCCATTGGCATCTACACGCACGGTCAGTTTCTTGCCAGGGTAATTTTGGCGGATATAGCCCAAAAGTTTGCACTCCTTTTCGAAATCCAGTGCCCCGATTTTTATTTTAATGCAGGTAAACCCCGATTTTATTTTCAGGTCTATCTGGCTTTTCATAAAATCCTCATCCCCCATCCAAACCAATCCGTTGATTGGGATTTTTTTTTCTTTACGAAAAAAAGCGTTTTTAAAAATCTCTCTGCTGCCGCCATTGATCAAGTCCAGCATGGCCGTTTCCAATGCAAAGCGTACCGAGGGCAATTCGCGGGGCACCAGCTCCTCCACCCTGTTAAAAACTTCTTCCTCATTGGCAGGTATGGGGCAGCTACTGATCTTAGTGGCCAGTTTGCCGAGCACCACTTCGAAAGAGGCACTATAATCAACACTTAGGCGATCGATGGGGGCTACCTCGCCCAACCCAAAAGTGAGCGGATCATCCCCCTGGTACAATTTGATAAACCACACGGTTTTCTCATGAAAAACACCTCTGGATGTTCCAGCGGCAAAATTGAATTTGAGTGTATAGGGGGTGAATTTCAATTGTAAAGACATTCGCCTAAATTACACCATTGGATGGAAAGACAAAAAATAAAATCCGCCTCTGCCGCAAAAGCATGAAACTTTTGAGGTGCACTTTCGAAAAGGGTATTTGATTTTACCAGCTATTTTAGATGTTCAGCTAAAAACTGTTCTAGTTCAATTGGCTTTAAGTCTTTCTTTATAATCTTACCCTGACCATCCAACAGGTAATTAGTTGGAAACTTGTTAATTGATAAACTTGAGCATTCCAACCCATCTTTATCCCAATATTGGAGCCATGCAAGTTCATGTTTTGCAATTGTACTCTTCCATTTTTTTCCATATTCTAATCTATCAGTAGATATACCCACTATTTCAAAACCTTCATGTTTATACTCTTCGTATATTCGTTTTAAATGTGGAAATTGTGCAATGCACGGGTGACACCCGCTAAACCAAAAATCAAGAAGTGTATATTTTTTTTCATTGAACAAACCATAATTCAGCGGCTGGTCCTGAATATCCACCACATTCATTTTTGGAAATTCCCTTCCGTATGTTAGACTGCTTGAAGTTTTGATTTTCTTTATTAAAACCCGGCCTGCATGGATGTCCAGCAAAGAATCGTGAAACTGCTCTAAAATTGAGTCATATATAGGTTCATATCCTATTACTCCAAATAGGTTTATAAATTTCCAAAATGCCAAATAAGATCGGGGGTTGTTTGAAACATAATTGAGAAAAGAACTGTCACTTTTTAAATATAATTCCCTCAATTCCATTTCTAAGTTAAGCTTAATATTGTGAGGAATATTATTTTCATAATGTAGAGCCAGGCCCTGCACTTTATCTTTATGAAGTTGAATTTCTCTTCTAACAGGACTAAACGCTGTATTATAACCAGTTCGAAATTCTGTCATGGCTTTATTCTCGATCACTGGTATTTCTCCTGCTGAATCAATGTTGCATTTCATAGATTGAACTCCAGGCTCTATTATGAAAATACCTGTATAATAATGGTCGCCAGAGCTCAACGTAAACCCCTGTGGATAAGGAATCAAGCCTTCCATATAGAACGCTCCATTTTCAATATTGGCTACTACTTTTTTTGTTCCAGAAGCGTAATAATCGGTATCATAATAAAGATCCAATTGCACCGATCCCGTATCGATATTAACACTTCCATTTATTGCAAAATGTAATAGCTCCTCATTATTTTGAGCATATAAAACATGAGGATTGAAATGGAAAACAACCAGTATAAAACCGAACAGTTTTGCGCAATTTTTCATTCGAATAAAATAAGGTGGTTCTGAGTTTGATGAATTTATAATATAGTCCTGGCAGTATAGTAATTGATGATAGCTCAATCTCAAATTAATGAACATGGTTTCCAGCATATCATTCTTGCGAGCATCCCATAAAATTTAAATTGCTGTTTTTTTTGAAATTCGTTTACCTAAATTTAGAATTTATTGAAGTCACACCTTTCCTATTTTCGTCATCCCATATATTAAAACCGAACGAGCTCAAGATACTGTCTATTCAAATGTAGCAAGTTCATTGACAGTTTTTAATTCGTCTGGTTTTTTAATTTTATCGGTACTTTAGAAAATAGGCCAAAGAAAACTTAATCCCCGCTTGCTAAAACCATGTATGATTATTGCAAAATTGAATAATAAAACAAAGATTCGCGGCATAAACCAAGCCATCACACTATGACAAGCCTGGAAGAGTACCTCTATCAGCTGCCGGAAAGTAAAATAGCCAGGTATCCACTTGCCGAACGAGACCTTTCCAAACTACTGAAATATCAGGATGGACAAATATCCCACCACGCTTTCAGGGATGTAAAAGACGTGGTTCCCAAAGGTTCGCTGCTGATGTTCAACAACACCAAGGTGATAGCTGCCAGGCTTTTTTTTACCAAAACCACAGGTGCACGGATCGAAATTTTCCTTACCGAGCCCGTTTCGCCACACCCTGACTTTCAGCTGGCTCTAAAAACTAAAAAAAGCTGCACATGGAGGTGTATGATTGGCAATGCCAAAAAATGGAAAGAAGGCACCCTGAGCATGGTTGTTTGCTCGGAATCGCATGGTGAGTTTACAGTAAAGGCCACCCTGGAAAACAGGGAGCAAAACCTTGTGCGTTTTGACTGGGACACCCCATCTGACTTTTTGGACATTATCGAATCGGGAGGCAATGTGCCCCTGCCCCCCTACCTGAACAGGGAGGCAGAAAAAGACGATAAAGCACGGTATCAGACGGTCTTTTCTGAGTTGGAAGGTGCAGTTGCAGCCCCCACAGCCGGACTACACTTTACCGATGCTATTATTGATGAACTGGAGGAAAATGGTATCCAAACAGACTACCTCACCCTGCATGTAAGTGCTGGTACTTTTCGCCCTATCAAAGAAAAGGACTTCACGAACCACCCTATGCACAATGAAAAAATCATCATCACCCGTCAAAACTTAGAGCACCTACTCTCTGCCACTGGGCGCATCATCCCTGTAGGCACTACAGCCATGCGCACCCTGGAGAGCACTTATTGGTATGGTGCCAAGCTCCTCAAAGATGACGATGCTGGCTTCCATATTGAAAAGAATGCCCCTTATGAAGCACCGGTCCACTCCCATCCTACTATGCAAGACGCCCTGCAAGCGGTACTGGACAAAATGCAAAGTGAAAAGAGGGATACACTTGCCGGAGAAACTGAAATTTTCATTTATCCCGGTTATGACTTCAAAGTATGCTCTGGCCTGTTCACCAATTACCACCAACCAGGCTCTACGCTGATACTCTTGGTCGCTGCTTTTATTGGTGACGACTGGAAAAAAATCTATCAGGAAGCCCTGGCCAAAGACTACCGTTTTTTAAGTTATGGCGACACTTCGCTGCTACTGAAGTAAGCATGGCAACCCAAGTGCCCCTGCAACATTCAATCCTGTAGGTCCACAAACACGGAGGGATCAGGTCGTTCCCTGGAAAACCCGATGGCATCAAAATATTTGCGATATCTTTCTTCCCCCAACTTTTCATTTTCCCACTTGTAGCCTATCATTTCCGTTGGCATTTTGAGGCCGTGAAAATCCTTCCACTGGCCAAATACTATCGCATTGTATTGCTCTGATTTGGACTCGTCAAAGTAAGTGACCGAATAATTGATCATCTCCAGAAGGTGGGTTTTCTGATCGTACCACAGGACATATTGGTCTTTGGGGGCGATCCCCACATCATCTCCAAAGGTAATTTTTATCCTATTGTACCCAACACCATTCAACTCACCTGCGGGCATCTCTTCCTGGTTGGCCCCATCGTCGGCTGTCACAAAGGGTATGGCGAAAAAGTAGAACCTAAGGTTGTGGAAAAACCTTGGGTTTTTATTCGGGAAACTATTGACAGAGGGATAGGTACTGACAGTATCCTGCGTAAACCCAATTTTATATTCACCCTTTTTTTCCATCCGCTCATTGCGGTTTTTAAGGTCCAACAAGTGGCTGATGGTATCTTCCCCTGAAATTTCATTAAACGTTAACGTGCCAAAGCCGTTCCACAAAGACAGTCCTCCATGGGCGTCTAGCCCGTTTTGGAAGGCTTCAGGAAATTCGTAGGCATTTCGCTCAACCCTATCGTCATTTTTCTTTCTTTCACATCCAAGCACCATCAAGGCCAAAAAGCCAAAACCAATAATTGTTCTCATGTCTCATTTTTAAAATTTCACGCAAATATGCAGAGAATAAAAAAACCAGTTTGTCATCCAACCACCAAATCGTTGAATTTTAAATAAAAATGCTAACGGTAAGGCATCACAGTTGTGTGTGGCAAGCATATTCCTTTAACCTTGCTGGAATATTCTGTACTTTCGCCTATCCTTTAGTTCCGGTGTAGGAACAAGGATGTGATTTGAGGAATGTGATAATGTTTAGAATTTTTTTAGCCCTCTTCCTGGTCTCTTGCCTGTCCACTTCGTGCAAACTCAACAAGTTATACAACCAGACTGTGATCGAAAATGAGGTTTTTTCTACCACATTCAACTTCAAAAAACTCCCAAGTGGGCATATAGTGATACCAGTGCTTATCAAAGGTACAGAGTATTCTTTCCTGCTGGATACCGGCACTCCCAACATTATTTCGCGTGAATTGGCCGAGGCACTCAAACTTGAGCACGTATATCACAAAAAATACCTCGACTCACAGGACAACAGCCTCGAATTGTCCCTGACGATCATAGATAAATTGAGCATTGGGGGAATCAATTTTCTCAACAATGCCACAACCATCCATAACTTCGACAAATCGCCCCCAACCATCAGGTGCCTCAATATTTCGGGGGTGATAGGTGCCAACCTGATGAAAAAGGCTGTTTGGGAATTTGATTTTGAAAAAAATGAGATCACAATTACGGGTAATAAAAACTACACGGTCAGGGGCAATGACGCCAGGATTGACTTTACCACAGGCTACTCCGGCACGCCGAAGGTACCTATAAGCATCAATGGCATACGAGACGGCCGGTCCTATGTGGACTTTGGTGCCAAGGGTTTTTACAAATCCTCGAAGAAAACTTACAATAAACTCTGCCGCAGGGCAAACAAGCACAAATGCCAAACTACCTCGGGATATGGCAGCATTGCCTCCGGGGCTTTTGGCTATGAGCAGCCTGACAGCTCCTATGTGGCCCTTGTCCACTCATTTGCTATTGGCAAAACCCAACCCGCTGTTCTGAATGATCAGTTGATTACCTTATCCAACCATTCTGATAAATTGCTGGGTCTTGATTTTTTTGAGAATTACCACACCATCATCAATTGGCCCGACAGGGAAATCATACTCCGCAAACGAAAGAATACTGAAAAAATAGAGGCTTATCATTCATTTGGCTTCAGGGTCATTTACAGGGACAACAAACTCTATGTTGGGTTTCTATACAACAACTCCCCGGCTGCACTGGCCGGTTTGAAGCTGGATGATCAAATCCTCAGGATCAATGAGTTTGATTTTGACCACTCCAATGTGGATAAGTTTTGCACCTTTCTGAATTCCAACACGCTAAAAAACAGCAGTCAATTGAACCTGACCCTATTGAGAAACGGAGCTCAAGAAGAAATTGTCCTCTACAAAAAGGATCTGTTTGTTGGCAAAGAATGACGCATGAACCCTTGTTGTTTACTTTTGAATTAGAATTTTGTGAGAAACCGATCTATTAGAGTAGTTCACTCTTATTAAGTATATCCCGTTTTGAAAGTGGTTCAAATCAACAATTTCATTGATTTCCATCTTGCTTTTATGAGCTGTTTTTCTGAAAAGGGCACTTCCATCCAGGCTTAATATTGATATAGTAATCTCACCTAGATGTCCACTGTTTAATCCTATGGATACTTGTCCCTTTGCAGGATTGGGGTAAATGGCTAATTGATTACTCGGGTCATTTTCAACTATGAGGTTAGTAATTTCTTGAATGTCTAAATCTGATATTGCCATTTTCCATACGCTTGCACCGAAGGTACCTGTAAAAATAAACTTATTATAAACCAGCAATTTTGTGAGAATTTCATCACCTAAACCATCATTCTGTTTATTCCATTTATTAGTTCCATTTAGCTTATAAAAGAATCCGTCACTTGTGGCCAAAAACAGGCTGTCATTATAAAATTGAATATCATGAACCGGAACATCGTCTGGACTTCCAAAATCTTTAGACCAAATATTTTCTTTGGACAAAGAAAACAGACCTTTCCAGCTTGCTACATGAAGCACACCATCTTGGAAATTCAAGCTATTGATTGTAGAAAAATTCTCTTCTTTTGTGATTTCCTGCCAACTTTGACCTTTATCCGGACTCAAAAATACTTCTCCTTCAACCGTGCCCACGAAAATACTGTCACCCTCAACTTCAATATATCTGTAATCCGTATTAGTATTTATACCTTGAGTTGATGCCAAACCCCACGATTTGAGCGAATCTGATGAGGTATAAATTCCATCTCCATTCACTCCAAATGCTAATAAACCTTGATTGAACCCCGAAGCGCTTATGCCCTTGTTGATACCTGGATCAAAAACTTGTACCCAACTTCGTCCATTATTAACACTTTCATAAAGTGGCCCTTTTGTACTTAAAATTACTCTGTCCCCTAAGGGTAAGATGTTGGTTATATTATCTGAGTTCAGTGCTTCTAATCCAACATTCGCTACTTCCCACGAATCTCCTGAATTAGCTGACACAAATATTCCCTGGCTCTCCGTTCCTGCAAACAGGTAATCCGAATTTGTAGCCAAACTGACTATCTGATGATTGGTTAGGCCCGAATTACTATCAGTCCAAACATTATCATTATTGACTCTAAAAAATGCTTTACCACTATCCATTGATCTAAACAATCCATCATCTGCACTCATATATATGTCATCCCCTAAAAACAAAGCGGAATTCGCAAATTTTTTAGTGAGAGGGTTATTGATTACAGACCAATTAGATCCATCATCTTCCGTATAGAATATTCTTCCAACCGATGATGTCAGGTATACTTTATTTTCGGTTGTGTCAATGTTAGTTATGCTTGCACCAACATTAAGTGAGGTTTTTTTCCAGGTTTGGAGTTCATCTTTGGACAGAAATACTCCTTCGCTATTTGCCACATAAAAGGTATTATTCTTAATTCCGATTGACTCAATACCTTTCAAGGTCATGCCGTCAATTTGAGTGGATTCCCATGTTTCACCATAGTTTGAAGACTCGTATAGATTATCTCCTGCTGCATATATTTTTGAATCGTAGAAAACGAAATCCTGAAATTGTATTCCCGAAATCCCGTTGCTCACATTTTTCCAAAATGTGTCGGTATCGGATAAAAAGTAAATGCCTCCGTTAGCTTCACCTGCATAAATATTGCCATCTTGAGCCTGAAAATTGTAGAATGTCAAATTTTCAATTCCTGCGTTTAGTGGAAACCATGATTCTCCCATATCCGAAGATTGGAATATTCCATTTTGGTAAATAGACGCGTATAAATTTTCAGCATCCTTTCCGAGTGCTTGTATGCTGGCGTTTGAAGGAAGACCATTTATTGCCAACACCCATGATTCCCCTCTGTCTGTCGATTTAAAAACACCTCCATTTCCACCTGAAACAAACAATACAGAATTAATTTCAACTATGTCTCCGGAGTATCCACCTGATATCCCAGTAGTTTGAACCCACTGAGACATTAATTTGCCTACCAGAATTAATTGTAGAATCATAAGAAGGTAAATCTGTTTCATTGGTCGTTTCTTTTGAAAAAATCTAAATTATTTAAAACTATTGAACATCTACTTAGGTCATCTAAAAATCGATCCCTAACCCTAATATGTAAGCTGTCGGTCAAATATATCGATTTTGGTTTCATATATAAATTAAGTGGTGTCAACCCATCCACTGGGTAAACGTGCCTAGACTTTCTATAACTAGGCATCAAACATTATTTAATTGAATTCAGAAGTACTTTCTAAATATTTAGATGTCAGAGTAAATCTCACCAAACATTTTCGGATCCTAATAAGAATAACTATCAACGCAAACATTGTAAGTTCAATTAGTAATTTAGCTGGATACCGTATCCACTACGCCTATTTCACCGTATCCTATTACTCATTTATTTTTCAAAACAAAACCCTACTATCCATGAGCACAAAAGAAATAGCCAATCGCCTTGTTGAACTCTGCCGAACCGGTCAATGGGAGGCAGCACAAAAAGAATTATACGCGGACAACTGCGTGAGCATTGAACCCAAGGGATCGCCCGCCGAATTGGTGGAAGGCCTTGATGCCATTATTAAGAAAGGGGAGCAATTCAATGAAATGGTTGAAAAATTCAACTCTCTGGAGGTGTCCGAGCCATTGGTCGCTGAAAATTTCTTCACCATCACCATGAACCTAGATGCCGACTTCAAAGGCATGGGTCGGGTAGCGATGGAAGAAGTTTGTGTCTATGAAGTCGTCAATGGAAAGATCGTGAAGGAACAATTTTTCTTTACCCCACAGCCACAGGGTTGAGGATGAAATCCGTAAAAAAGCCCCAAAACGAAATGTATTGGGGCTTTTTTATGATCGCTATAGCAGGGCTAAAATAAATATACGGAGGGTTAGAATATTCATTGGATTATCAGGTTATTGTACATAAACGGAAGCTAAATGTTAAAAACAACAATCATCCTTTTGACAATTCTGTCTTTGTTGAGCTGTAGCGGCAATGGCGATTCAGGGTCGCCAGCTATAGCCGAATTCAGTGGTAAGATGGTCGCCAGGGAGGCCCTGCAATCCCAACCCATGAATGACCATCAGGAAGGGCCAACCAAAAAAATTATCAAGAGCGGTAGCCTCACTTTAAAAGTTGAAAACGCTGAACAAACTTACCAGGCCATAGTTTCAGAACTTGATAAATTTGATGCCTCTATAGAAAATGAAAATCAATCCACCCAAAATGACAGGATCAACTACAACCTCACCATACGGGTGGTAAGCGACAAGTTCGACGAGCTGTTCAATTCCCTGGCGGGAAAATCCGAGTGGGTGGAGCACCGATCTGTCAATGCCAATGATGTAAGCGAGCGGTACTATGACCTGGAAACGAGGATCAAAAACCAAAAAGCCCTGGAGCAACGCTACCTCGAACTTCTAAAAAAGACGACCTCTATAAAGGAAATACTGGAAATTGAGAGAAACCTGAATGATATCCGCACGGAAATAGAAATAAAACAAGGACAGTTCAACTACCTCAGCCGCCAGGTGGAATACAGCACAATCCACCTTGGTTTTTATGAGTTGCTTCCTTACACCTACAATTCGGAAGCAAGGCCTGGCTTTCTGGCAAGAATTAAAAAATCCCTCAGCAATGGCTGGCAAAACTTTTTATCGGTATTAGTAGGTGCCATCAGCCTTTGGCCATTTGTGATTGGTTTTGTTGCTGTAGTAGTTGTAGTAAAACGCTGGCGCAGGAGGTCATAAAAAACAAAGCCAACCAGGCAGTTTATCACTGGCTGATTGGCTTTAATTTTTTCAGGGGCGCTCCTTAGGTGTTATACATCACAAATATCCACCCCTTGCTTGAGTGATTTGAGCTTGTCTTCCCTTTTTGGAATGAACTCCTGGGCAACAAACCCCTTGAAACCAGTCTCTACGATGGCCTTCATGATCAGTTTGTAATTCAGCTCCTGGGTGTCGTCAATTTCGTTTCTACCGGGCACACCACCGGTATGGTAATGGGCTATATACTGCTGATAGTCCTGAATGGTATGTACTATATCCCCTTCCATAATTTGCATGTGGTAGATGTCATAAAGCAACTTGAACCTGTCTGACCCAATTTTATCGGCCAAAGCAGCCCCCCATGCTGTATGGTCGCACATATAATCTTTATGGTTGATCTTACTATTGAGCAATTCCATTACTAGTGTTACCTTGTATTGCTCGGCCAGGGGCATCAGTTTTTTGAGGGCTTTGGCACTGTTTTCCATTCCGGTTTCATCGTCCATTCCGTTGCGGTTGCCAGAGAAACAAATGATATTTTTTATTCCTGCCTTTGCTGCCACAGGTATGGCTTCAGAATAGTTTTTGATCAGCTGGTCGTGATACTGCGGATCGTTGAAACCCTTCGTGAGGCCAATTTCCGCACCATTGCCCATGGCACAGGTGAGTCCATATTTTTTCAGTGTTGGCCAGTCTTTGGGGCCAAGCAGCTCGATAGAGCTCAACCCTATATTCTCGGCCTGCTTGCACAGGTCTTCCAACGGGATGCCTTTATAACACCATTTACAGACGGAGTGGTTGACATTTCCATTCATTCTACCCAATACCTCCTCGTTTTTCCTCATCCTGGCCTCCAGGGAACCTCCTACAGCTGTAGCCGCTCCGGCCAGTACAATTTTCTTTAATGCTGATCTTCTAGTGTTCATTTCAAAAGTCTGGTTTTAGTTTTAGTTTCACCTCGTAAGATAAAAATATATTCGTTTTTCGCGGCAGACCATTAACATAAACAGACCAACCTGATCAATTGAGGGAGCTCTTTTGGGGAAAACGGGTCCTTATAGATCCTGAAGCCAGCAGGAGCCCCTGAACGATGAGGCCAATCACGAGCAATACACATATCTCAATGTGTGAGGCGAGGTTGCTGGAGGCGATTATTTTTTTGGTATTGTCAATGACAAGGCGAGCTTCGTCCAATTGTATAGCTGACAGTTCATCCAGGTCTTTGGCTATGGCCGCATGCTGCTGCTCTATGGAATGCCTGAGGGCCATTCGCTCCTTTTCAGAATTGTTTACAGAATAGCTTTGTTCATCAATATACAATTGGGAAAGGTTTTTCTTCAGTTTCACAAACCATTGGGACTCTAGCTGGGTGAGTTTTGTTTTACCAAATTCTCCCAATAAATGAGCGATGGAATCATTAAGCGCAACATTTTTCACTTTCAGTCCTTCTATGTTGCTTTCATTTTGATGATCGAAGTTCAATTTCTTTTTGTGCACATAGCCGGATATTTCATATATATAGCTTTCCACAATCAAACGGTCTTCATATACTGTTGAGAAAGAATCTTGAAGTTCTGAAAAGTTACTTTTGTCCATCATGTTCGTTGCAAAAACCAAAACGAACACCACACCAAGGGCTGCTGCCACTTTGACTTTTTGTATGATCCTATAAATCCATTTCATAAGTTTTCTGTTAATATGGGACAGAACAAAAATTAAATTCACCGTTATCCCGCCGAAAAAATAGTTTGCTTCGCAGTGGAACAAGCCGATGTTAAAGAGGATGTTGGTTGCATGCAGTATGCCAATTGACAGGATTCAGTAGTATTTTCCACATAAGCCATTTCCACCACAACTGCATACAAATATTACGTAAAATTTGAAGGATTGACAATGCTTTGGCATTTAATCTCTAATGGATTTGTCGGTTCAGGCCAACACCACAAAAAAAGCGAAAGAATTTCTCCTTTCGCCTTATTTTCTTGCGTTCAGTTGCCAACCGGCACTGACCTAAATATTCTTAGCCAGCCAATCCCCTACTTCGGAGGTTTTGTAAGCTTTTCCTGTGGTGATGTCCTCAGTCACATACTCAGCTTCCAGCGATGCATTCACCACGTCCCTTACTGCCTTGGCTTCTTCCAAAAGGTCCAAAGACTCCAGCAACATGGCTGCCGAAAGCACTGTAGCCAAAGGATTGGCGATATCCTTACCTGCGGCTTGTGGGTACGAGCCATGTATAGGCTCGAACACAGAAGTTTCGCGACCAACCGAGGCTGATGGCAATAGGCCCATAGAGCCGGTAATCACTGATGCCTCATCTGAAAGGATGTCGCCAAACATATTCTCTGTTACCATCACGTCAAATTTCTTCGGCCACTGGATCAACTGCATAGCAGCATTGTCCACCAACATGTAGTCGGTTTCTATTTCTGGGTGGTCCTTTTCGATGCGCTGGGCCACTTCCCTCCAAAGCCGCGATGAGCTCAAAACGTTGGCCTTGTCCACTACGGTCAGCCTTTTGTTCCTTTTGTCGGCATAGCCATAGGCGAGTTTCAGTATCCGTTCTACTTCCTCAACGGTGTAAACACAGGTATCAAAAGCTGAAGTCAGGTCTTCAGATCTTCCCCTGGCCCCAAAGTATATTCCACCAGTCAACTCCCGGATTACCACCAGGTCTGCTCCTTCCACAATATCTTGTCGCAACGGGCTTTTATGGATCAATGATGGGAAAGTCGCTACCGGCCTGATGTTGGCATACAAACCGAGCTTTTGTCTCATCCCAAGCAGTCCCTGCTCAGGTCGCACCTTGGCTTTGGGGTTGTTGTCATATTTGGGATCGCCAATGGCACCAAAAAGCACGGCATCCGAATTCAAACATACCTGATGGGTTTCTTCGGGGTAAGGGTCGCCGGTTTCGTCGATGGCAATCGCACCTACAAGTGCCCGGGTGTAGTTAAAGTTATGACCAAATTTAGCACCTACGGCATCCATTACTTTTATGGCCTGATCTACTATCTCAGGGCCGATACCGTCACCAGCTAAAACTCCAATCTTAAAATCCATATTTATCTATTTTTTGCTTTCAATAATGTTCAACATTTTGATGGTGGCTTTGATGGCCGCTACCGTTTGGTCCGGATCCAAACCACGTGTTTTGAATTTATGGCCATTTTCCCAGGTGATGGTGGTGATCACTAATGCATCGGTGTTGCCGCCCGGTGGTATATGCACTTCATAATCTACCAACCTGGGTAATTGCCTGTTCAGGTTGCTGTAGATTTTGGCCAGTGAATTCATAAAAGCATCGTACTGGCCATCCCCTGCGGCTGTCTGCTCGTAGGTCTTGTCATCTATTTCGATCGACAGTGTAGCCATTGATTTCAATCCTTGGGCCACAGACAGAGAGTAATTTTTTATCCGCACTTTTGAGTCCACCACCTGGGTTCCCAGCACATCCTTTATAATAAAGGGCAGGTCCTCTTTGGTAATGGATTCTTTTTTATCACCTAATTCGATGATCCGCTGGGTAAGTTTTTTGGTTTCCTCTTTGCTCAGCTCTATACCTAATTCATCCAGGTTTTTTTGAATGCTGGATTTTCCAGACATCTTGCCGAGCGCATAGGTATATGAACGCCCGAACCTGCCTGGTTCCAGGGCAGTTTGGTAGAGGTTGTCCTTGGAATCCCCATCAGCATGGATACCGCTGGTCTGGGTAAACACAAACTCACCTATCAGGGGCTTGTTTTGTGGTATCCTTACTCCTGAAAAAGATTCCACCACCTTACTTACCTTATAAAGTTTCTTTTCGTCAATATTTAGCTCCAGCTTCAGGTGGTCCTTAACCACTCCAATTACACTTGAAAGGGGCACATTGCCCGCCCTTTCGCCAAGTCCGTTCAAAGTGGTGTGGATGCCACGAACACCGGCTTTTACCGCCTCAAATACGTTGGCTGTTGACAGGTCGTAATCGTTGTGTGCGTGGTAATCAAATTGTAAATTGGGAAACCTTGTTACCATATCGGCACAAAATTTTCCTGTATCATTATGGTTCAGTATCCCGAGCGTATCAGGGAGCATAATGCGTTTCACACTGGTATCAGAAAGCCCTTCGATGATCTGATATACATAATCCGGTGAATCAATCATGCCATTGGACCAGTCTTCGAGGTACACATTTACCTCTATGCCCATTTCGTCAGCTATACCGATGGTCTTCTTAATATCGGCCAGGTGCTGCTCCGGCGTTTTGCGAAGTTGCTTTTCGCAATGTTTGAGCGACCCCTTGCACAGCAGGTTGTCCACTTTGCCACCTGCATCTTTGATCCATTTGAGGGAAATGTCACCATCCACAAAGCCCAATACCTCTACCTTGCCCTCATAACCATTCTTGTTGGCCCAATCAAAAATCTTCCTGGCCCCTGCATATTCCCCTTCAGACACCCGGGCGGAAGCCACTTCTATCCTATCTACCTTCAGTTCTTCGAGCAGTAGCTGGGCTATACTCAGCTTCTCGCCTTCAGTAAAGGACACCCCGGATGTTTGTTCTCCATCCCTAAGAGTAGTATCTAGGATTTCTATCGCCATGGTTTGAAAAAAATTATTGGACACACAATCCAAAAGACTCAAATTTTTGACATTTGGATCGGGCTGATTGAGGTTTTAAAGGGGTGTTTTTGAAGCAAAAGTTTCGATTTCGCCCTTGATATTTTGCAAATAGTCAATATCATCGAAACCGTTCAGCATATTGCCTTTTTTGTATCCGTTGATATCGAAGCTTTCTTTTTCACCCGTGGACAGAATGGTTACTGTCTGGTTAGGAAGGTTTACTTCAAATTCCGCATTGGAGTCAGCTTCTATTGCTTTGAACATTTTATCCAAAAATTCCGCACTTACCTGTGCTGGAAGTACACCTATATTCAGGCAGTTATTTTTGAAGATGTCGGCAAAAAAGCTGGAGATCACACACCTGAACCCATAGTCGTACACGGCCCATGCAGCATGCTCCCTGGATGATCCCGATCCGAAATTTTTACCACCTACCAGTATCTTTCCACTGTAGATGGGATTGTTGAGGATAAAGTCCTGCTTGGGGGTATCATCACTGTTGTACCTCCAGTCCCTGAACAGGTTGTCTCCAAACCCTTCCCTTGTGGTGGCTTTCAAAAACCTGGCGGGGATGATCTGATCTGTATCTACGTTTTCGATCGGCAATGGAACTGCCGTGCTTTTCAAAATTTCAAATTTGTCGTAGGCCATAGTGTTCTAGCTTTTCGCGATGCGCTAAGCGCCATTCGCTTTATAATATTGTGTTAATAAGTTTATTTAAGCTTCTTTTCAATTTGTCCACTTTATCACAAATCGGTTCAGATGCTTCTTTGTTTAAATACCCTAAATCAGTCGTCAGTATTAAAAAATATTCCAATTCAGTAGCTGATCCATTGGCAATAAATAGGAACCTTCTAAATTCTTTATCGCCATTTCGCCCACATCCCTCAGCTATATTGGCTGGAATGGAATATGCGGCCCTTCTCATTTGACTAATCAAGCCAAATTTCTCTGAATCCGGAAAATCAGCTGTCAGCGCATAAATTTCGCGGGTGACCTCATGAGCAATTTCCCAAACCTTATATTGTCTAAAATTTCTCATTCGAAAAGCCAACAGCGAAAAGCGTTTAGCAACAAGCGCTACGCAATTAAATCCCTCGGATCAGTCACCTTGCCCATTACCGCACTAGCGGCGGCTACCATTGGGCTGGCGAGCAAAGTCCTGGAACCAGGTCCCTGCCGGCCTTCAAAATTTCTGTTTGAAGTACTTACTGCTACTTTTCCTGCTGGTATTTTATCGTCGTTCATGGCAAGGCACGCCGAACACCCAGGCTCCCTCAGCTCAAAACCTGCTGCTGTGAAAATATCCAACAAGCCCTCTTCCTTGATGGCAGCTTCCACTTTATGTGACCCTGGCACCAACCATGCTGTCACGTTATCCGCTTTCTTTCTTCCCTTCACTATAGAGGCAAATGCCCTGAAATCTTCGATACGTCCATTGGTACAACTGCCAATAAACACATAATCGATGGGTTTGCCAATCATGGAGTCCCCTTCATGAAAATCCATGTAATTCAATGATTTCTTGTAGGTTTCCACTCCCCCTTCCAAATCTTCGGCTTTAGGTATGTGGTTGCTTATTCCCATGCCCATTCCAGGATTGGTTCCGTAGGTGATCATTGGTTCGATAGCCGAACCATCATAAGTAAACTCTTTGTCGAAAGTGGCATCAGCATCTGTCTTCAAAGTTTCCCAATATTTCATGGCTTTGTCCCAGGCTTCCCCGCTAGGGGTAAATTCCCTGTCTTTGATATAATCAAAGGTCTTTTCATCAGGGGCAATCATACCTCCCCTGGCTCCCATTTCGATGCTCAGGTTGCAGACGGTCATCCGTCCTTCCATCGACATGTTTTCGAATACTTCCCCGGCGTACTCCACAAAATAGCCCGTGGCACCAGAAGTACTCAATTGCGAGATGATAAACAAGGCTACATCCTTAGGTGTTACACCTTTTTGGAGTTGCCCGTTTACATTAATCCTCATCTTTTTAGGTTTGGGCTGCATGATACATTGTGTAGCCAGCACCATTTCCACTTCTGACGTACCTATACCAAAAGCTATTGCACCGAAAGCCCCGTGCGTTGAAGTATGCGAATCACCACAAACTATGGTAGCGCCAGGCACTGTAATTCCGTACTCAGGGCCTACAACGTGCACAATGCCATTTTTCTCATGCCCCAGCCCCCAATGGCTTATGCCATATTCATTGGCATTCTCTTCCAAAGCCTTGAGCTGCTTGGCTGACAAAGGATCCTCTACCGGCAGGTGCTGGTTGATCGTGGGGGTATTGTGGTCAGCTGTTGCAAATGTCCTGTTCGGGTATAGTACACCTGTACCCCTGTTTTTTATTCCCAAAAAAGCCACCGGACTGGTCACTTCATGTACCATGTGCCGGTCGATAAAAAACACATCCGGCCCATCTTCTATTTTGCGTACCACGTGTGAGTCCCACACTTTGTCAAATAATGTTTTACCCATGATTTATATTCCTTCTAAAATTTGTATCTACCTATAAAAACTATCGCCCTCGGAAAATTCTATTTTCGAATGGGCGGCAAAAATAACGATTATTTGCTGAAATTTTACATGAAATACCTGATTTAATACCAATCAGCCAAATATTAGCCGTTTATTTTAGCTGTTTTACAAAAAGCGTTTGCCAAAGTAAATTTTCCAACTACTTTTGCAAACCAATTTCAAGCGCATGTGGTGAAATCGGTAGACACGCCATCTTGAGGGGGTGGTGGGCTTACGCCCGTGGAGGTTCGAATCCTCTCATGCGCACTTTTTACTTACCAGCTAGCTAATAATTTTTGTTTACCTAACCCAGATAAATGAAGCTAGACATCCAACTTCTCAAAGAAATTTGCGAAACTCCAGGTGCTCCTGGATTTGAAACCCCAATCAGGAACAGAGTAATTGAAGAAATCAAAAGCCATGTCGATTCGTATGAAATCGACAATATGGGCAACCTGACAGCCATCATCAAGGGAACCAACAACCCCGATGGCAAAAAAGTGATGGTGGCAGCCCATATGGATGAAATCGGCTTTATCGTTACCCACATCGACAAAGACGGTTTCGTTAGGTTTCACACCTTAGGAGGGTTCGACCCCAAAACACTCACCGCCCAGCGTGTGATCATTCACGGCAAAGAAGATGTAATAGGGGTAATGGGAAGCAAGCCCATCCATGTGATGAGCGCGGAAGAGAAAAACAAAGTTTCTAAAACCACCGACTATTTTATAGATCTGGGCAGAAACAAAGAGGAAGTCGAAAAACTTATATCAGTTGGCGATCCGATCACACGCGAACGCGGGTTGATTGAAATGGGCAACTGCGTCAACTGCAAGTCCCTTGACAACAGGATATCGGTTTTTATTTTGATAGAAACAATCAAAAAACTAAAAGGCATACCATACGATTTGTATGCTGTGTTTTCTACACAGGAAGAAGTAGGAATAAGGGGTGCATCGGTTGCCGCGCACAGGATAGATCCGGATTTCGGCATTGCACTGGACACCACCATAGCTTACGACCTGCCAGGCTCTACCCCACACGAAGAAATTACCAAACTTGGAGAGGGAACAGCCATAAAAATAATGGATGCCCTCACAATCTGTGACCCAAGGATGGTGAAGTACCTCAAGGAAATCGCCAGCAAAGAAAAAATAAAATGGCAAACGGAAATATTGACTGCCGGAGGTACTGATACAGCAGGAATCCAAAGAAGAGGGGAAAAGGGGGCAATTTCTGGTGCCATTTCCATCCCAACACGTCACCTGCACCAGGTCATAGAAATGGTACATAAAGAAGATGTCAACAACTCTATAAGCCTTTTGAAAACTTCGTTGGAACAGTTGGATACCTTTAATCAGAACTGGTAAGCCCATCGTAACGTGAATAGAATATGCATTGCCAATTGACATTGGCAGTGTCGCTACCTGCATTTCACCTATTATTTATATTTTGGATAACGGGTGTACTTTTTTCCTGTGTATTACTTATTAGTCGGCAGCCCATGTGCTTGATTTTTTGTAAATTCAATCACATTATGGGATTCTTAAGTAAACAGCAAAAGGGAAAATGAACCTTCAAGACGGTATCGATAAAGATTTGGTGCGTAAAATCAAGCATGGAAACCTTGGTGCATTCAGAATTCTTTACGATACCTATTATACTAATATCCTCAACTTTTCCCACACCTATACCGGGTCAATTGAAGATGCCGAAGAAGTAACACAGGACACCTTTCTAAAACTATGGAAGCACCGCGATGGACTGGACGAAGAGATGTCTGTAAACGGGTATATTTTTAGGATTGCCAAAAACCTGACGCTCAACAAAATCAGGAAAAAAGTGATGGAGCCCCGTTATTTTGATGAGATAGAAGATGAAAGTGTCTTCTCCAACCAAACAGAAGAAGACATCATGTTGGACGAAATGCAACAATTGCTGATGAAAGCCATTGAAGCGCTTCCACCCAAAAGACAGCAAATATTTCGGTTGAGCCGTTTAAGCGGCCTTCCCAATAAGGAAATTGCAAAAAGGCTCAATATCTCAGAAAACACTGTCGAAGGTCAGATGCGCAAATCAATAAAATACCTGAGAAGCTACATTGAATTTACCACACTGTCCATCGTCCTGGCCTGGCAGTTACATTTTTTCATTTAATTTTTTTCTGGGGGAATAACGGCTACTGTTAAAAGCTGTGTATTTAAAGTTAGGAAGCCAACTGGCTGTAAATAAACGATACGATGAACAGGAATTTAGTTCGAAAACTTATCAACAAAGAGTGTACGCCTGAAGAGCTCAAACAAGTACAGAACTGGCTGGTAAACACAGACCGAAACGAGGAGGTAACTGCTTTGTTGAAAACAACCTGGGAGAATGGGAATGGGGACAGCCCTACGAATGGCCAGCGAAAAGAGGAAGTCTATAGGCAGCTGATGACAAAAATGGACACCCAGGCACCTTCTGTCACACGGCATGAAGATCACACTTCCGGTGCTTCCACTACTTTTTATAGAAAACATTGGTGGAAAGTGGCCGCTGTAGTCCTTCTTGCCATTGGCGTTTATTTCACCAACCGGGTTGCACCGCCGGAAACTACAGCATCAAAACCTGTGGCGACCATAGAAAAAAGCAATGCCAAAGGACAAAAATCCACCATCACTTTGAAAGATGGCTCCAAGGTGCACCTCAACTCTGAAAGCACCATCAGATATATGGAAAACTATGGCCAGCAAACGAGGGAAATTGAGTTGGTTGGAGAAGCATTTTTTGAAGTCGCCAAAGACCCCAAACACCCATTCATTGTCAAAGCGGGCAAAATCACCACCACAGCATTGGGCACTTCCTTTAATGTGCGGGCTTTCCATAATGAAACGCAGGCCAGTGTATCCCTTGCTACCGGCAGGGTAAAAGTGGAAGGAGATGTGGACTACCCCGAAAGTGAAAAAGACTTCATCCTAAAACCTGGTGAAGAAGCCATCGTGCTTGAAAACCAATTCATCAAGCAGCCCTTCGATGCTCTGAAAGTACTCTCGTGGAAGGATGGGGTTATATTTTTTGATGACGCTTCGCTGGACGAAACCCTCAAAGTACTGGAAAGATGGTATGATGTAAAGTTTGATATAATGGGCCTGACATCCCCTGAAGAAGTGAGGGGGACTGGCCAGTTCAAAAACCAGAGCCTGGAAAATGTACTGCGCATTTTAGGCCATTCCATGAAATTTGAATTCGAGATTATTGAAAGAAAAGTTTTATTAAAATTTTAACAAATGAGAAGACTAAAACCCGATACCAGTTAAAAAAAGCCCCGAATAGATATACCCGGGGCAATTCTGTTTCCTGAATGCAACACCGACTAAAATGACCATTCAGGAAAGCAATTGCAAAACACATGTTTCACAATTAACTATTCAAAGTTATGAAATTTCAACTATTACGGTTACTTATTATGGCCATAAAATACTCTACTTATGGTTTGATCTTACAGGTAATGTGCATGGGAATCTTATTTGCCCACAGTACAAATGCCCAATATTCCAGTGTAAAGGAGACACATTTAAACTCTTCTTTCCACAACAAAACCCTGCAAGAAGCCTTCGAATTGATCGAAAAGAAGACAGACTTTGCGTTTTACTACAACCAAAAAGACCTTGACAAAAGCCTGAAACTAAACATTCCTAATAAGAATGGACATTCGGTGGCCGAGGTTCTTTTTGAAATCTCCAAACAGGCCAGACTGAAATTCAAGCAGGTCAACAACAACATTTCCGTTACCAAAATTGACCCTGAAAACTATCCAGAGAACGAAACAGGCCTGGAAGTGGTAATATCGGCTGATGTGAACATCACCGGTACCATTACGGATGAAAACGGCGAAGGGCTACCTGGTGCCTCGATAGTAGTAAAAGGCACCTCTACCGGTACCACCACAGACTTGGAAGGCAAGTACAAACTCACAGTACCTGATCAAGCGCTGATCACAGTCTCATTCGTTGGATACAAAACCAGCGAAATCCTGGTCAACAACCAATCGGTGATCGATGTACAGATGCAACTGGATGCTGAGCAATTGGAAGAAGTAGTGGTGGTAGGATACGGAACTGTCCAGAAAAGGGACCTCACAGGGGCAGTGAATTCGGTCAAAGGCGATGACCTGACCAAAACACCTGCCAATACTTTCATTCAATCCCTTCAGGGACGTGCTCCTGGGGTAGATATCAAAGCAGCTTCAAACGCTCCTGGTGGCGGCATTAGAATAAGGATACGGGGCACCAACTCTATCAACGCGTCCAGCGACCCATTATACGTGATAGATGGATTTCCCATTGACAACATCAACAGTTCCCCGTCAGGAGCAGGCAATAATGCCAATTCGGCAGATCCGCTATCCTCTATCAGCCCAAGTGAGATTGCATCTATAGAAGTACTGAAAGACGCCTCTGCTACTGCCATATATGGTGCTCGGGGTGCCAATGGTGTGGTGATCATTACTACAAAAAGAGGTAAGGAAGGAAAGGCGAAAATCGCGTTTGACTATTCGGTAAACATCGCCAATGTGAGAAAAAGGTTGGATCTAGCCAATGCTGAAGAATTGGCTATCCTTACCAATGAATGGGCGGCCAACAACAACAGGCCTGCCATATATGATGGCGTCAACAAGCCACTTCCGGAAGAACTCGGAGAAGGCACTGACTGGCAAGACCAGATTTTCAGGACAGCCCTCACGCACAATTACAACCTGTCCGTTTCTGGTGGAACTGAAAACACCAAGTACCTGCTGTCCGGAAACTACATGAACCAGGACGGGATCATCATCAAATCGAATTTTGAAAGGGCCGGTATAAAATTCAATCTCGACCAAAAGGTAAACAACAAGGTGAAGGTTGGTTTCAACATGAATGCTAACCGGTCCATCAACGATGCTGTGCCATCAGATGGCTCGGGCTACCAGCATGACAGCCCCTTGTGGAATGCACTGACCACCACACCGGCAATTCCGGTAAGGAATGAAAATGGCGAATACCTACACAACCACGACGAGACTGTAAAAGTACTGGAAAACCCTGTAGCCATTGCCGAAACCCGGTCGGACATCACCACCACCACACGAATCTTGTCCAATGCGTTTGTAGATGTAGATGTACTGAAAGGCTTGACTTTCCGTGCCAATTTTGGGGCCGACCTCATCAACAGCAAGCGAAATGTGTACATACCCACCACTGCCGAAACACAGGCATTGCCCAACAACGGGAGAGCTTCAATAGGTGCTGTAGAAAGTAGCAACTGGCTGGCTGAATACACCTTGACCTACAAAAAAGATTTTAATGAGGACCATAGGATAAATGCCCTGGCAGGTTATACCATTCAGACTCGTCAAACAGAAAATGTATATAGCGAAGCTCAGGACTTCTTTACTGACAAATTGGAATTCAACAATTTGGCCGTAGGATCAAACCCCAGGCCATCAACCAGCAACTCCACTGAAACCGGTTTGCTTTCTTACATAGGCAGGCTGAATTACATCTTCCGGGACAAGTATATTTTCACCGGAACCATCAGAAGGGACGGCTCTTCCAAATTTGGTAACGACAACAAATGGGGCGTATTTCCCTCAGCAGCATTTGCCTGGAGAGTAAGTGATGAAAGCTTCATGCAAGGTGCAGGGGTATTCAGCGATTTGAAATTGAGGGCCAGCTACGGTCTTACAGGCAACCAAAACATCGGGTCTTATTCTTCATTGGCACTGTACAATTCCACCAGGACCATCATCGGAGGTGCTCCTGTAATTGGCTTGGTGCCAAACCGCATCCCAAACCCAGACCTGAAATGGGAAAAAACAGCCCAGTTTAATGCGGGATTCGATGTTGAGCTGTTGGAAGGCATGATCAATTTCTCTGCGGAATATTATGTAAAAACAACCAAGGACTTGCTGTTGAATGTATCGATACCCAATCAGTCCGGGTATGGCAGCAGTACCCAGAATATAGGCAAGGTGGAAAACCGTGGTTTCGAATTCAGCCTTGGGGTGAACAAATCCTTTGGAGAAGTCAACATGAACTCCACCTTCAACATTTCTTTCAACAGAAACAAATTGCTGTCCTTACCAGAAGGTACTGAAAGGTTGATCAATGGAATTGGCAGGGGCGAATCAGCGCATGGTCGTTCTATCGCTATTCCAGGCGAGCCGCTAGGCTTGTTTTACGGATACAGGTTTGGTGGCATCTGGCAAACAGAAGAAGAAATAACTGCTGCCGGCAACCCGGTTGGGGGCATCAACCGTCCCGGCCTGGTAAGGTACGAAGACCTGAATGGTGATGGTTTCAGAAGAAATGATGACGACAGGGAAGTAATCGGTGATCCAAACCCCGACTTTATCTATGGCTTCTCCAATGACATCTCTTACAAAAATTTCGGATTGTCTGTTTTCATCAATGGAAGCTATGGCAATGAAATAGCCGATCTCAACCGAATCGGACTTCTTGCCCAGCCGCAGAAACACAATGTGCTCCAGCAGGTGTTTGACGAAAGATGGACAGGGCCAGGCACTGGCAATACCATCGAAGCACCGCTTACCAATGCCGGTGAATGGAAAAACTTTAGCGACCGGGATGTACTGGATGGGTCTTACCTTAGGGTGAAAACCATCAACTTTTCATACAACCTGCCTTCATCGAATTGGTTCTCTTCAGCTCAGGTCTATGTGGCCCTGGACAACTTGATTACCATCACCAACTATACTGGGTTTGACCCGGAAGTTGACCTTTACAGTGGCAGCAATACCCAATTGGGTGTGGATAACGGGGCTTACCCAGCCTCTAAAAGCGTGCGGTTAGGTGTGAAATTTGGTTTTTAATAGTAAATCGAAAAGAACAGTATTATGAAAAAGATATTTAAGTTAATGCTTTGCACCCTGATCTTAGGGGCATGTGAAAGTGTGCTGGAAGAAAATCCTCCCAGCAATATAAGCCTGAGTAGTTTTTATCAATCTGAAGGTGATGCCCTGGCAGGGCTATATGGTGCGTATAGCAACATCTACTCCTTTTACGGAGGAAACGCCCTGCAATATGGCGAAATGAACGCAGACAATGCGACCATCTCCCCAATCGTCTCCGACCAGTTTGCATGGGACGAATTCACCTACAACAGCGATGTAATGGGTGGTTTGTGGTCAAGTGCATTCCAGGGAATCAACAGGGCCAACGAAGTTATATTTTATACCGAAAACATAGACTTT
Organism: Cyclobacteriaceae bacterium; assembly: GCA_040222275.1. Taxonomy (GTDB): domain Bacteria; phylum Bacteroidota; class Bacteroidia; order Cytophagales; family Cyclobacteriaceae; genus CAXBNB01. The sequence goes on along the minus strand of JAVKDJ010000013.1, from coordinate 260,103 downwards.
GAAGCTGGCAGGAAAGCAGATTTGATTGCTGAAGCCAAAGCCCTCCGGGCACTGTACTATTGGAACCTCGTACGGCTAATGGGCGGTGTACCTTTGTATGAGACACCTACGATTGGGTTTGATGCCGTAAATGCCAGCAGGGCAACAGAAGAAGCTATATATGAACTGGTTTTGAGGGATTTGGGCAATGCGGCTACCGAACTGGAGCCTACCAGTGCCGATGGCAGGATCAATTCCGATATTGCCAATGCCATGCTGGCCAGGATATACCTATACCGTGGGGACTATGCCAATGCCCTTTCACATGCCAAAACCATCATCAATTCAGGCAGGTACGACCTCTTTGCAGACTATGCCGATATATTCAAGCCAGCCAATGACAATGGCATTGAGCATATCTTTCAGGCACAATATCTTGTTGGTGAGCGGCACAATGGTATTCCCGGTAGCTTTGGCCCCAGGGCACCATCCGGCCCTTATGGCAACTCCTTTTGGGCAGGCACTATTGTGGGTGGGTCCTATGCCCCATCGGCAGAGTTTGTAGCAGACAACCCGGTTTCTTACCGTCGTTCTGCCACCATTGCCGACAGCTACGAACATATAGATGGTGTATCCGGCACAGTGACCATGGATGAAGTATATGGAGGGACTTTCCCCTACTACATCAATAAATTCGATGACAGATCGGCTGAATTCCAGTCTGGCGTAAACTACACAGTGATGAGGTATGCTGACATCCTGTTGATAGCTGCAGAATCACTGAACGAAACCGATCCTGCCAACAACGACAAATATACCTGGATCAACAGGGTAAGGGAAAGGGCCAGGAACGGAGTAGATACAGATTTGCCTGACCTTTCCGGGTTGAGCCAGGATGCTTTCAGAACAGCTGTGCTGGAGGAAAGAAGGTTTGAACTGGCTTTTGAAGGACAGAGGGCCTGGGATTTGAAGCGGAGAAACCAGTTTCTATCCACCATGCGCGCCCAGGGAAAAAATGTGGAAGACTTTATGCTGATGTTCCCCATTCCAGATGCACAAATAAAATTGAACCCCAACCTTGTTCAAAATACCGATTGGTAAATTTTTGGCCAATTTTTGAGGTGCAAATTGACCATATTAAGAGGGGTAGTTTGAAGACTACCCCTCTTTTTTGATGAGAAATCGCCATATTTGACCTGCACTAAACACTTACTAAATTATAGAAATGAAAAAACCATTCCATTTGATCCTGATTTTGCTCGTGATAGCATCCAGTTGTGTACAGAATAATAGCCCTGAAGAAAAGAGCCCTCCAAACATAGTATTCATCTATACCGATGACCAGACTTATGAAACAGTGCGGGCATTGGGTTACAACGAAATCCAGACCCCCAATCTGGACAAGCTGGTGAATGCCGGCACCACATTTACCCACGCCTACAACATGGGTGGCTGGCATGGTGCCGTGTGTGTGGCTTCCCGCACAATGATCAATTCAGGTGCCTTTATATGGAATGCCAAAGAAAAAGAGAGCCTTTGGAACAAAAAGGACTCTACGGCCCTCAACCAAACCTGGGGCAGACTAATGTCACAACAAGGGTACAACACCTACATGACAGGAAAATGGCATGTAGCGGCCCCTGCCGGTCAGTTGTTTGACCGTGCTGAGCACATCCGTCCAGGCATGCCTGGCGACCGTAGGGGCGAACTGGGTGCTGCCATAAAAAAATGGAAAGAAGAATCCGGAGATATGAAGGACTGGAACAACTACATGCCAGTAGGCTATGGCCGTCCGCTTGATGAAAACGACAATTCCTGGCTACCAACCGACACCACCCATGGTGGGTTTTGGCAAGGAGGAAAACACTGGAGCGAGGTAGTAAAAGACGATGCACTGGACTTCATAGCTGATGCCTCCAAAAAAGAGGATCCTTTTTTCATGTACCTGGCATTCAATGCCCCGCACGACCCCCGACAGGCGCCACAGAAGTTTGTGGATATGTATCCATTGGAAAACATCAAAGTGCCAGAGAGCTTCCTTCCTGAATACCCCTGGAAGGATGAAATAGGCAACAACCCGGGGTTGAGGGACGAGGCACTTGCGCCATTTCCCCGTACAGAATATGCAGTGAAAAAACACCGACAGGAATACTATGCCATCATCACCCACCTCGACGAGCAAATAGGCAAAATACTGGATGCCCTGGAGGCCACAGGAAAGATGGACAACACCTACATCTTTTTCACAGCAGATCACGGGCTATCGGTAGGTCAGCATGGGTTAATAGGAAAGCAAACCCTGTTTGACCACAGCATTCGCGTGCCGCTGATGGTAGTAGGGCCTGATGTACCCAAAGGGCAGAAACTGAGCCAGGATGTTTACCTACAGGACATTATGGCTTCAAGCCTGGAACTGGCCGGTATTCAGAAGCCCTCTTATGTAGAATTCAACAGTTTTATGGACATTGTAAAAGGGCAAAAGACTGAAAGCCACTACGATGCTGTCTATGGTGCCTATGTCAATTTTCAAAGGATGATTAGAAAAGATGGGTTCAAGTTGCTGGTATTTCCTGAAATCAGCAAAGTGCAGTTGTTTGATTTGAAAAATGACCCCAATGAGATCACCGATTTATCTGAAAACCCCGAATATCAGGAAAAGGTCAGAACCCTTTTTAAAGACCTCATGGAATTGCAAAACTCGATGGGAGATGAGTTGATGTTGGATGAAATTTATGCCCAACTTGAACCGGGCACACCCAACAGTTAAAAGGACTTACCCATATCAAACCAAACCCCTGACGATGATTTTTTTATCATTGTCAGGGGTTTTTCATGCCATCACGGTCAATAGTACGTTTGCCCAGCCAGGCCTAATAAAGGTTCAGTTTGCTTTGATAACCTTCAGTATATTTTCCTGGTTCTGATATTTAATTCTTAGTAGATATATCCCGTTTGACACATCAGATATATCAATGGAGCCCGAATGGCCCAAAATAGTTCCGGTTTTCAGTGGCATGCCCATCAGGTTGGTCATGGAAAATGCCGCTGATCGTTCGGGAATGTTTTTGAAATAAATCTTTTGTGAAGTTGGGTTGGGATATATCTCTGGTTTCCAGAGCCCGCTATCTTCAAACCCAGTTACGGGTGGTTCCACCTTCTTTTCCTCGCTCCTTACTATCTCTCGGCTAAAATTAAATACCTGTAGCTGCACACTGCTCACATGGCCGCCTGCATCTGGAAATACCACCGAAACGGCATTGTCAACTTCCAGTAATTCATAAGGCACTGGAATTTCCAGAACTCCGAAAAACCGGTCTCTTCCGGATTGGTCATTACCTCGCCAGTTGGTTGGCACCTCCACCGTCGATCCATTCACTTTTAAAGACGGGCTTAATGATTTTCCATGATCCCTTCCGACACCTAACCTCAATATAACCTCCCCATGGTCAGCGCTTGCCACACCATTGATGGTGAATTCAATTTGCTGATTGGCGGTAATAGGCTGGAAGTAGGAACCTGCAAAATATTTTGTTTCGTCTGACGTATTCGTGATGCCAATATCTTTGTCAAAAGTGTATTCCAAAATTACAGTCGCTTCACGGCCAATATCAATTTGATCGGGGGCAGAGGTACCTGCGTTTTCATCCAGGGCTGGAACCCCGGCATTCTCCATGTGCAGGTGCCTGACCAGAACCGATTGAACTGTGGCATCTCCGAATCCATCCAGATTGAGGTTCACTTTTCGGGTGGTATGGTGGAGGTTGTTTATAGCCACATAGGCTTTGTTTCCATCAACATAAGCATCTACCTGGGTATCCGGGTTTGTTGATTTGGTATCTACCCTTGTGCCTTTTACATTGGCCCACAACTGATAAAATTTTACGATTTCGGTATAAACCCACTCTTCGCCGGTTTCACCAGCCAGTTCTTTCTTTTGCCGAAACAACCGGTGTGCATACGGCTGTCCTGTTTCTTTGTGCACAGACCAGGCTCCCGGCCTCAGCAAAATAAAGGGCAAGGCCTGATCGATCACATCTGGCCTTTCCAGCAGTTGCATCATGATGGTGTTGAATGACCTAAGGTTGTTCCAGTCGCGCTCTTTCGAAAAAGGCTCACCTTCGGTATTCAAACAGCCATATTCCGATATACAAAATGGCTTCACCTCCCCCAGCTTTAGATAACCATAGTGCTCCACCATATCCAATATGGCCTCCACATTGCTACCTGCCCTATATTGCCCCTCTTCAGGCACTTTTTGGACATTATCGTACAAATGCAGTGCAAAAAAATCCATGTCAGCACCAGCCCCATCTATGAATGTCTTCCAGTTTTTCACCCAGTGGTTAAAATCTGTAGCCTCATAAGCCGGGTGGGCCGCACTGTACCCTCCTACCTTTATGTCCGGGTTCAATTCCCTGATGCGCTTTGCTACTACACTGTGCATCTGAGTCAGGTTGTCGCGGGTTGTTCCCAGACTGCCGGCCTTTACAAATGGCTCGTTCATGACTTCCACATACACTGGTTTTGGCTGTCCGTTGGCACCCCCGTTACCAAAAAAATATTTGAAGTAGTTGGCATAAAACTCAGCCAAAGGCTTGTACCCATCTTTTGCCATTGTCCAATTTAGCAGTCCTTGTTTTTGAGGATTGATCTCGTGCTGGCCATTGGGATACATACCCTCCTGGCCTCCCATCATATAGCGGGAAGTACGGCTTTCATACAGGTGTTCGTTCGTTTTGGCCTTGTAGTTGTTGACCTGCTTCTCCCCCTCTGCTTGCAAATAGGACACACTCGGCCAGCCTGGTTTGTTGGGGTCTTCTTCACATATTGACAAATTCCAGGGCAATGACCCATTGTTGCGTCCCAGATAAACATCATAATCTTCCAGAAACTGTTTTTGAAAAGCATCGCTTGGCCAATTGTCATCTACTCCGGCATGCACCAGCATATACTTGGTTCGGTCCAATTCGGATACCCCTCCTACTGAATGTTTCACATCGAGATTGATGTCAACTATATCCTGACCCTGGGTGGAAAGACTCCATAACAGTCCCATGAGGGTCAAAAAAGAAAACTGTAGGTTGATCATGGGTAAGGCTTTCAATTCAAGCATAGGTTGGCCTATTACATTGGGACATGCCCCGTTCCGTTCTCTATCCAAATCAGGGTTATTCCACATGGGCCTCTACAGCTCCACCGATATTGTTTTCCGTATATCCTTCCAGGGTGATTTTGAAAGCACTGGCATAATCGCTCGGCAATGACCCTGGGGCTTTGATTACAAGTCCACGTTCGTTTCGCTCCCACCGGATGGGCTCATTGCTTCCGAGAAGTTTGATTTCTTCTATCCTGGAATTCAATACACCAATTTCTGTGCTTAATGATTTAATCACAATTTCATCAGCAGGCTTGTCCATCACTATGGCGTAAAACTCCTTGTCAGATTTTTTTGTAAATCGAATATCAGAGTTTTTGTAGGCAATTTTAAGTTTTTCAATTTTGTGGCCACCTTCCGGAAGCCTTGTAGGCCCCTCACCGAATATTGTCCAGGGGCGTGTGCCATAAATGGCATCACCATTTACACTCAGCCATCCCCCCATTTCTTTGAGCAAATACACGATTTCTTCAGGAATAGAGCCATCGGGGTTAGGTGGCACATTCAGCAACATAGAACCGTTTTTGGCTACTATGTCAATCAAAATATCGATCAGCTCATTTGGGGTTTTGAATTGGGCATTGGGACGGTAAAACCATGCCCCGGGAGAGGTGTCAGTCAGCCAAACAGCATCCTTTGGTTGGTTTGGTCGCCCTCTTTCGTAATCTTTTATGGCAGTTTGCTCGTTGAAAGTGCTCTCTTTGTAGCAAACCACCACTTCTTTGTTCCATTCCTGTGCTTTGTTGTAGTAATAAGCCAGAAAATCAGTACGGCATTCTTCTGTCATATTCTCCAACCACCAGTCGAACCAAATCAAATCAGGCTGGTAAACATCTATAAATTCTTTCAGCTTGGCCCACCACTCGCTATAAAAACGCTCGGACGGGGTATCAGAATCCAGCTCGTGCGGATCGGTATAAAGGTCATAATCTTCTGGTGCTACACCACCATAGGCGTGGGCTGTGGCAAAATACTTCCAGGTGAAGGCATGGTGAAAGGAGCCCATAAATTTCATACCCCTGGCTTCTATTTCCTTTTTCAATTCAGCAGATGGATCTATGCCACCATAGTTCATGGAGTTCCAACGGGTGGCCTTGCTGTCCCACATAGCGAAGTTGTCGTGGTGCATGGCCACAGGCCCGGCAAATTTGGCCCCAGACTGTGCGAATAGTTCGGCCCATTTGACGGCATCAAATGCAGACGGGTCGAATTGCTCAATGATATGTTTGTATCCGAATTTTTTCGGGTCTCCATACTTTTTCTTGTGATGGAGGTAGTTGGTCGTTGGCTTCCCTTTTTTTTCTTTGTCCAGTTTGCCATTGTCATACATTTTCATACCATGCCAGCCCGCATACCATTTGGTAGGGTCGGCATCTACGAAAGCAGATGATACCGGGCCCCAATGGGCATAAATGCCAAATTTGGCATCTCTGAACCAGTCCGGCGCTGGGTTTACCTGGCTCAAAGATTCCCAATCGGAATCGTATTTTTGGTTGTCCTGCGATTGTACTTGAGTATTCCAACAAAAGGTAATCAGCAGGTAAAATGATATTCTAATAAATGTTGACTTCATGTCGTATGTTGTTAATTGATGCATTAAGATTAAAGTGGACAATAGCATTCAAAAGCCTGAATGGCCCGCTCCTATTTACTTTGGTAAAAGTAGGCGGTAGATCAGGCAGGGAGGGGTGAAATTTTGTACTTAAAAGAAGGGTGATTTAGTTACACCTCTATTTGAGGGGTATTTTACCTCCGTTTGATTATCTGAAAACACCCCTGAGCAGTACTATTTTTGAAGGGATTAATTTTGGTTCAATAACCTTTTCTCCCAATACTTCAAGTAGTCTTCATCTGAGATATCGGGATCAAGGCCTCTTTTTTCCATCAGGCTGACATAGTAGTTGTAGCTTCCTTGTTTGGCTTTTGCGGTTGTCTCCGATGTTTCCGGCACCATATTTTTTTCGAATGCGGGCATTCTATCTTTTAGATTGTCAAAAAGCTCTTTTTTGATATCCGAATAAGCCGGATTGTCGGCCAGATTGTGGGCTTCCATCGGGTCTTTGCCCAGGTCATACAGTTCGATTTCAGGTCTTTTCTCTGCCATGAAAAGGTTGAACGGCTTTTGCAACTGCCCCCGGGCATGGAGTACTTTATACAAAGTAAAAGCGGGATATTGGGCTTTTTTGTAGCTGGACAGCTGCATGTACGGCGTGCTTGCCATGCGGTTCCATATTAGCTTGTGGCGGCCATCGGTTATGCTCCGGATGTTGTCCACCGCATTACCAGCCCTGTCGCGAAATGCATAGACGTACTCTCGTTCGTTTGCCTTTTCCCCAAGGAAAACCTGCCCCTGCAAATGTTCAGGAAGTTTGATCCCCGCCAAATTCAGGGATGTGGCTGCTACATCCACCAGGCTGACCAATTGCCCATCCACCTTTGGTTTCAACTTCTGCGGCCACCTTACTATCAATGGAATTTTTATCCCTCCTTCGTACAAAAACTGTTTATCCCTTAAATGTGGCCGTCCATGGTCCCCAAAGAAAAACACGATGGTATTGTCAGCAAGGCTTTCATCTTCCAGCCTTTTCAGTATTTTTCCAACGTAATCGTCACAATGCTGCACACTCTCCAGGTACAGTGCCCAATCCGCCCTAAGCAGAGGGTGGTCAGGGTAACATGCCGGCAGGGCCACATTGTTGGGGTCCACTGGATTTTTCACATGCTCTTCAAAAGTCCGATGGGGGTATTTGATGTGCACCTGGGCGAAAAATGGCTGCCCTTTAGCCCTACCACTCCAATCGGGCCCATCATACATTTTCTTGTTTAAGAAATTGTAGTCTGCTTTGCCCATTTTAGACATGTCTTTGGCATCTCCCAATGAAACGAAATAACCAGCCTTCCTGAAATATTCTGTAATAGGTTTGATACCTTCAGGAAGGTCGGTCATATTGATGGTGCGGTGGTCGTGGCTGTTGACACTGGGAGGATACATACCCGTAATCAGGGAGGAACGGCTGGAAGAACACACCGGTGAATTGGAATACGCTTTTGTAAACCGGACGCCCTCAGCGGCCAATTGATCTATGTGAGGGGTGGTCACATCGGGGTTGCCGTAGCAAGCCAATTCTGGCCCCAGATCATCAGAATTGATCCAGAGGATGTTGGGTCGTTGTATTTCTTCTTTTTTACAAGAACCAAGTATTAGAACTGATAGCACTAAACAAATCATACTGAAAATGAATTTTTGATTACTCATGGCTGTGGTTTTCTTTCCTTACTATGGGTCGTTGCTTTATTCTTCAGATGATTATTACCTTTTTTTACCACAGAGTACTCAGAGTATCACACAGAGTAAAAAGAGGTTTTTCTCCATTTACTCCGTGGCTTCTCTGTTCTCTCAGTGGTTATACTCCTTTTTTACCACAGAAAACACTGAGTTCAATGCGGAGTGAATAGGGGTTCTTCTCCGCTTACTCCGTGGCTCCTCTGTTCTCTCAATGGTTCAATTCCTTTTTTACCGCAGAGTGCACTGAGTACAACACAGAGTGAAGAGAGTCTTTTCTCCGTTTTCTCCATGGCTTCTCTGCTTGCTCCGTGGTTATACTCCTTTTTTACCGCAGAGTACTCTGAGTATCACACAGAGTGAAGAGAGTCTTTTCTCCGTTTACCTCGTCGCTTCTCTCATCCCTCGGTTACATTTTTTAGCTTAGTCTGATTCGGGAACATAATACTTGTTAATCAATCGTTTTATTCCTTCTTTAAGCCTTGGCACATTGAAGTTGATCAACAACCCTATCTTACTGTTAGATAATTTCAGGTATGTCAAAACCTGGGCATAATGAATATCGTTTATCGAATCAATTGCCTTCAATTCCACGACTACTTTGTCCTCAACCATCAAATCAACCCTATAGCCACATTCCATACGAACATCATGATAAATAAGAGGCAGAGGTTTTTCTTTTTCTACTTTTAAACCAAGTTGTCCCAATTCATAGCACAAACATTCTTGATAAGCTGATTCTAATAACCCTGGACCAAGTTCAGTATGCACCTTGATTCCTGCACCGATAATCTTTTCTGTTATTTGATTAATGTCCTTCACTTGTGTTTTTTTTGCAAAATATAACACAAAGAATTAAAATTTTCTACTTTGATCTCTATATGGTATAATTCCTTTTTTACCGCAGTGTGAAGAGAGTCTTTTCTCTGTTCTCTCCGTGGTTTAATTCCTTTTTTACCGCAGAGTACTCTGAGTACAACACAGAGGAAATAGAGCCTTTTCTCCGCTTACTCCGTGTCCTCTCTGTTCTCTCTGTTCTCTCTGTTCTCTCTGTGGCTTCTCTGCTCTCCGTGGTTATACTTCTTTTTTTACCGCAGAGTTCTCTGAGTACAACACAGAGGATATAGAGCCTTTTCTCCACTTTCTCTGTGACTTCTATGTTCTCTCCGTGGTTCAATTCCTTTTTTACCGCAGAGAACACTTAGTTCAACGCAGAGTGAATAGAGTTTTTTCTCCGCTTACTCTGTGGCTCCTCTGTTATCTCCGTGGTTATACTTCTTTTTTTACCACAGAGTACTCAGAGTATCACACAGAGTGAATAGAGTTTTTTCTCCGCTTACTCTGTGGCTTCTCTGTTATCTCCGTAGTTATACTTCTTTTTTTACCGCAGAGTACTCTGAGTACAACACAGAGGAAATAGAGCCTTTTCTCCACTTTCTCTGTGACTTCTATGTTCTCTCCGTGGTTCAATTCCTTTTTTACCGCAGAGAACACTTGGTTCAACGCAGAGTGAATAGAGTTTTTTCTCCGCTTACTCTGTGGCTTCTCTGTTATCTCCGTAGTTATACCTCTTTTTTTTACCACAGAGTACTCAGAGTATCACACAGAGTAAAAAGAGGTTTTTCTGCGTTTACTCCGTGGCTTCTCTGTTCTCTCAGTGGTTTAATTCCTTTTTTACCGCAGAGTACACTGAGTATCACACAGAGTGAAGAGAGTCTTTTCTCCGTTTTCTCCGTGGCTTATCTGCTCTCTCTGTGGTTATATTCCTTTTTTACCGCAGAATGCACTGAGTTCAACGCAGAGTGAATAGAGCCGTTTCTCCGTTTACTCCGTGGCTCCTCTGCTCCCTCTGTGGTTAAAATCTCTTTTTATTTTCCTATCTCAGCCTGTCATTCCCAGCGGCAATCCTTTCCCGTTGCTCATCATTCAACCCCTGTCTGAAATAAACCTCCAAATCGTACCGAACCCCGGTTTCCTTCATAACAGGGTCATCCACATCCTGGCTCAGGTCACAATCGAAACGGGCCAGAATGGAATGTTGGTTTACCCCATACTGTCCGGCGTTCACAAAATGTGATAGCCCCCAGGTAATCCCCCTACCATCCCTGGTATCATTAAACGCATCCGGCACGAAAGGACCAGGCGCAATGGGCACCAACTCACACACTGATGCAATCTCAAAATTGACCCAATCCTTGGCATATTGAATTGTAAAATGCTCCGTTCCGTCTTTTACCGTAATGGCCGCTACCCCTTCTTTGAAAGGGAAAAGGCTCACCTCATGACCCGAACTGGTCAGTGGGTTCATGGGGTGTTTTTCGAATGGCCCAAGGGGATCATCCCCAATGACCAAACCGCCTCCTACCCATACCGGGTTTGGCCTGTTAAAAGCTGATTTATAGTAAATGTAAATTTTTCCATCATGCACCAAGGGGTAAGGATCGTGAATGGCGTACTGGTCCCAGGAGCCTTCCGGTCCATTTTCGATCACGATCTTGCCAGCAGGGATCCAGGGACCATCGGGGGAGTCGGCATAAGATGCCGTGACCGGGCAATAGTCGCCCCGCTTGCCACTTGCCTCCATAAAACCCTGGTAGTACAAATAGTATTTTCCCTTCCACTTTAAAATGTCGGTGGTGGTGACAGCCCGCCAGCCTACTTCTGGTTTGGGCGGACGAGGCACTGCCACTCCCTGTTCTTCCCAGGTAAATCCATCCTTACTGGTAGCATACCATATCTCTGACAGATCCCAATCTGTGGATGGGATGGTGTCATTGCTTTGATCGGCGTTTTTTGCACCTACAGGGATCACGGGCGTGTCCCTTTTGGTGTACCAAACATAGTATTTGCCATTCTCAAAAATAACCTTGGAGGGATCACGTCGGGAAATAGTGCCATCATGGCCATTATAGTCTAACCCCTGTAGCTCTGTATATTTGAATTGAGAGTAGAGTTCATTGTTGCGTGGATGGATGGCACTGTAATGGTTGAAGCTCCTGTCCATCGCAGCGCTCAGTTTCCGGTTCTTTGTGTCTGCTGTCACCGTATAGGGAAATTCCCCCTGGTCTTGTGTCGTCATTTGTTTTTTTTGACTTTCACAAGCCATCATACTCGAAAGAAAAAATAGTAAGTAGAGTTGTTTCATGGATAGCTATTTAGTTCAATGTTTGGTTGCTGTGCCTTGTTATCTTCAGGGGAATCTGAATGTTGAATGACTGACGAACGTTATTGGCATCAATAGAATCGGCTGCACAAAGCAAAGCTACTGGCTCCCCGTTTTCTACAAATACCTGGGGCCGTTCCAAATGGTCAAACTGCTGTATTTGTCCACCTTTCCATTGGACTTTTCTTTCTGAAATATCATGGAATTTTCCAGGATTCCAGTTGATACCATCCTCAGAATCGTAGTGGACCAACGAAAATACACGCTTTTTACCTTCGTGTTTGATCCGTTTTACAATAGCACGGTACTTTCCTTCCTGATACCAAATGTAAGGATCCTCGGCCGGAAACCTTTCCCCTTCAAATGTGAACACCGGGTCGGGATACTTTTTGAATGGGCCTGTCGGGGAATCGGCTATGGCCACCATGTGCACCACGGGACCTCCCTGTGGCAGTTTATGTTTCAAGCCCACTGCTTTGTACACCATCAGGATTTTACCATCTGCCATCCGGCATACCGAAGGGTTGGAAGTCATCAATGCATCATGAGCGGCTGGGTCTCCAATTGTCACATCTAAAACGGGTTCGTCATACCTCTTCCAGGGCCCATTGGGGCTATCTGCCACCGCTACCCCTATTCGCTGGTTATTTCTATGCACCCAGTTGATCTTTGCCTTTCCGGGAACACTTACGATTTTCTCGTCACCCGTATTGCCCATGTAATAAAGGTAGTACTTGCCATCAAATTTATGTATGGTAGGATTGTGGGTACAAGAGCCGTCCCAGTACTCCTTTCCCCTGTCCGGCAGGGCCACATCCTTATGATCGAAAGGGCCAAAAGGAGAGTCCGAAACCGCATGGGCGATTACAGAATAGTTCACCCATTCCCATCCGATTTTCTTTGGCCACATTGAATAAAACATGTGGTATTTCCCATCTTCACTTTTGACCAGTGATCCTCCCCAAATGCTCATGGTGTCTCCTTCGAAAACTGATATCGGTGACACTTTCCCAAATTCTATTTGGAAGTCCGGCGCGGTTTTTTGTTCTTTTTGTGTACAACAAATGGCACAAAAGACGGTAAATGAAATAAGGGCATTTTTTATCATAAACTCAACAACATTTAGTTTGAATTTGGATCGCGTGTCCTGGCAATCCATTTTAGATTTTGGCCTTTCTTTCCAAATTTCAAGTTTCGTACTAAAATTCAACGAAACAAAATCGAACCTTAGGCAAAAATGAAGCAGGATGAATGCATAGGATAAACAACTGATTTTATGCATTTTAACCGTCATGGTTGACTGAAGGAAATTCTAAAAAAAAAGCATGATCACAAATAGCATAATGTTAACATTGAGGATTCACAGTACAATCCCATGATCCAAACTTGTTGAGAGGTTTTCGAACTATCCGCAACTGTTGTCATTCAGAATAACGATTGGTGGCTTATTTTAAGGTTGGGGCTTTAAAAAATTTGCACAAAGACCATCGAAAAAAATATATCACATTAATTCATTACCTTTAATGGATTCATTATCTAAAAAATAATCACATTTGCGCGATTATTTTCGACCTGGCTTAAAACGCCTACCTGGCCGTGATTTGGCCCAATGAAATGGCAAACAATTTAACACCATAACCGCAAGTATGGACAAAGAAATAGTTGGTAGAAATGATAAGATAGACATTCCCGAATTTGGCCTTGAAAACGTAAGGGCCAAAATAGATACCGGGGCGAACCGTTCTGCTATTCATTGCTCCAAAATCGAGCACCATGAATACAACGGGGTCCATAGTATCACATTTAAGATACCACTGGTAAGTAGTCATGGGGTAAACACTTTTTATACCTCAGACTTTTTTAAAAAGAAAATCAAAAGCTCTTCGGGCCATGTAGAGGAGCGCTATATTATCAAGACCACTGTGGTCTTGTTTGGACGAAGGATTCAAACTACATTTTCACTGACAGACAGGACTGATATGAAATACCCCGTGCTTCTGGGCAGAAAACTCCTGGCCGGTCGGTTCATTGTAGATGTAGATCAACAAAATTTATCATATAAATCTAAAAATAAAAAAAACCATGAGGATTGCCGTACTGTCTCGAAATGCTAACCTGTACTCTACTTCCAGGTTAATGGAAGCGATACAACAAAAAGGCCATGAAGGGCTGATTATTGACCACTTAAAATGTGACATCATCGTAGATGATTCGGGACCATCCATTTATCATAAAGGTGAAAAACTCACTGATATAGATGCTGTCATCCCAAGAATTGGTGCTTCAGTCACCTTTTACGGAACGGCCGTGGTAAGGCAGTTTGAAATGATGAAAGTATTCTCGGCAGTGAGCTCTCTGGCCATCACCCGATCCAGGGACAAACTCAGGAGTTTGCAAATACTCTCCCGATCTGGTCTGGGAATGCCCAGGACTGCCTTTACCAATTTTTCCAAAGAAGAAAACAAAACGCTTCACCACGTAGGTGACGCCCCTGTTGTGATCAAACTTCTGGAGGGCACACAAGGCCTGGGAGTGGTATTGGCAGAGTCCAATAAAGCAGCCAAATCTGTGGTGGAAGCATTTGAAGGACTAAAAGCTCGTGTGATCCTGCAAGAATATATAGAAGAGGCCGGGGGCGCAGATATTCGGGCATTTGTTGTTGACGGTGAAGTAATTGGCGCCATGAAACGCCAGGGCAAAGAGGGGGAATTCCGGTCCAATCTCCACAGGGGTGGAAGCGCCAAGGCCATCAAGTTAAAAAGGGCGGAAAAAACAGCAGCGCTCAAAGCAGCAGAAGCTATGGGACTGTCCGTTGCAGGGGTAGATATGCTCCAATCGAAACGTGGGCCACTCATCCTGGAAGTGAATTCCTCTCCCGGCCTGGAGGGCATAGAAAGTGCCACCGATGTGGATATCGCAGGAAAGATCGTGGAATTTATTGAAAAGAAAATGTCGAAGAAAAGACGTAAGGTAGATGCATAACCCTAACCTCCGATGAAAATAGCAGGAATAACTATCAAGCCGGGTGAAGAAAAGCTCATTAATGCGCAGGTGGCGAAACTCCCCACCCGCACCCCTATAGAAATTCCCATAGTTGTAAGCCGGTCCAAAAAAGAAGGACCGGTCTTACTCGTAATGGGTGGCATGCATGGTGACGAAATCAATGGCGTAGAGATAGTGAGGCGTATCATATCCAACGGATACAACAAACCACTGATCGGTTCTGTGATTTGTATTCCTTTGCTCAACATCTACGGGTTTATCCATTTTTCCAGGCAGGTAAATGATGGGGGAAAAGACATCAACCGCTCTTTCCCTGGCACCAGGCATGGTTCACTGGCCAGTCAGCTGGCCTACCACCTTTGCCAGGAAATTTTGCCGCACATAGATTATGGCCTGGACTTTCATACAGGAGGTGCCCGTATCAATAATTACCCACAAATACGTGCACTGCTCGACAGTCCAATGAATATGGAGTTGGCTTCTGCTTTTGCCCCAAAATTTATGATCCATGCCGGGTTTAGGGAAAAATCCCTCAGAAAGGAAGCAGCCAAAATGGGGAAAACCATTCTTATTTACGAAGGGGGCGAATCCCTAAGGCTTAGGAAAAATGCGGTGGACCAGGGGGTAAACGGGCTGTTGCGGGTAATGAAACACCTGGGCATGAGGGAAGATGCCCCAAAGCCAAGTGTCACTCCCATTTTCATCGAAAGGTCGTCGTGGCTTAGGGCCAAGGCTGCAGGCCTCTACCACTCCTTTTTCAGGCCTGGCGATGGGGTGAAGAAAGGCGACAAGGTAGGGCTCATTACAGGGCCTTTTGGGGAGTTTGAAGTCCCGGTAAAAGCACACCTCACCGGCCATGTCCTGGCCATCAACAACAACCCCGTTATCCATAGAGGTGACGCCATTATGCACATAGGGGTTCCAAAATAATTGCCTTCTGTCAAATGAAGGCTTTCTCTTTTGAAATAGTTTTGATATGCCTGTTAACAGGTATTTTGGGTTATTTCCCGTCTTATGGTCAGAGCGATACGGTCGTGGTATCGAGAAACCACTATATAATATTGAAAGATTATGTCTATTATCCCAAGGACGACACTGTGTTCGTTTTTCCAAAAGGCACAAAGTACCATGTAAGATATAATCCATTTGTGAGGTCGGCCAGGTTTTACGACTCTCTAAAAGCAAAAACACAACAGAGCAGGCTTTCACGCGAGTTGTTCAGCCTATTGATACGCATGGACCATAAAGGCCCGGTGGTTGTAGATGACCTGATAAAAAGTGAATCCTATTTCAAGGGATACGAAGGAAAGCTTATTTCTTCTATAAAAATAATGCGCACCGATTTGTACGAAGGAAATGTGATGGACACCACCATGCAAACCACCACCTATGTGTCGAATATGATCAACCGATATCATGTCAATACACGCCGATCTGTAATTTACCGCAACCTTCTTTTTGGTGTGGGGGACAATGCCAACCCTTATCAGCTTGCTGACAATGAAAGGATATTGCGCAACCTGGATTTTGTGGAAGATGCCAGGATAGTGGTCACAGAATCGGTTGACAACCCGGAGCATATCGATCTCACCATTGTGATCAAGGACAAATTCCCGATGGGTGCCGGCCTATCGAGCTCATCGCTGGGAAATTTGGATGCCAGCGTATTCAACAAAAACATATTGGGCTCTGGCAACCAGGCCGAATTCTCCTACCTGTACAATAAAGATGAACCCACGCGACAAGGGTATGAAATACGCTACATCAGTAGCCGGTTCAAAAATTCGTTTACCAACCTTGAATATTTCCTTGCCGACAATTGGGAAAGAAAAGGCTATGGGGCAACCATTGCCAAAGACTTTGTAAACCCGGGCATTAAATATGGGGGAGAGCTAAATTATGCCAATTTAGAAGAACACCAATCTGAGCAATATCTTGACTCGATGTACAACTTCCGAACGAAAAAACATGTAGCAGACATATGGGTTGCCAGGGCCCTGCAATATGGAAAAAGGGGCAGAAAGAATGTCTTCCTATCAGCGCAGTACCTGCATAGGTCATATGCGGAGCGTCCCCTGGTAATGGCAGATAGCAATTATTTCTACCACAACACCAATATGTCTTTGTTTTCACTTTCCTCCACCAGAAGAAATTTCCTGAAAACGAAGAATTTGTTCACCATAGGGGTGACAGAAGATGTACCTGTGGGCCATCTATACGAACTTTCTTATGGGCACGAGGTTGGGGAATTTGATCCGGCCAGTTATATAGGTTCGCGTAGTATCAATGCATTATATGTTGAAAACCTGGGTTATTTGGCACTCACGAATCAGGTAGGCTCATTCATTAGGCAAGGCCGACCGGACAATACTGTAGTTCAGTCCCACCTGCAATATTTCACACCTTATCTGCAACTCCACCGATATGGGTTAAGGGTCTTTGGCGACTTTCACCATGTGGCTGGCTACAGGACTTCACTCCCTTCGCAGCTGGTCCTTGACGATTTAATCGCCCCTTCAGGCTTGGAGCTGTTATCAAGAGGCAATAAAATGACCCTTGGGAAAGTGGATGTCCGGGTTTATTTTCCATGGTATTTCTACGGTTTCTGGTTTTCGATGAACTCATTTTTTCACTATGGCACCATTTCTGAAAACCGCATACCTGGAATCGGGCACAGCAGGATTACCAACTATGGCATTGGTTGTAAATTGATCAATGAAAGCCTGGTGATCCAATCCCTGACAGCCCATATCGGCAGGTTGAACGAATCGGCACATGCTGATAATGAAAGTCTCTATTTTTCTTTGGCCCTTACCGGCAGGCTACAGCTAGAACATCTTTCAAATATCAAACCAGGTATTATTTCCTTAAACGGGTCACGTTAGCCTCTTTTCATATTTTGAATACTGAGACCAGGCCATTGAGAATCATACTGATGCCAATGGACAATGTGATGAACCCCATCATTCGGGAAAGGGCCGCCATGCCCCCTTTGCCCAAAAACCTGTTCAGTTGACCTGAAAATATGAGGATTAAAAAGGTGGTTATCGCCACAAGGAGTATGGCCAGCAAAATGCCGACTACACCAATAAATCCCCTGGAACTGGCACTGCCATACATACTGATCATAAGTGCTATAGCCCCCGGACCAGACAGCAAGGGCATGGCCATCGGGGTAAAGGTAATGTCTTCCTTTTGTATGCCTTCTTCCTGCACCTCTTTGGCGAGCGGCTTGCCTTTATAGGCTTCCTTTCCCAGCAGTGTCATGGCCGAACTGCAAATCAACAACCCACCTGCTATGCGCACATGGTCGATCTGTATGCCAAAGAAATTGAGGATGAGGTTGCCTGCAAAAAAGAAGACAGTGAGGATGAGGATCATAAAAATGGCTATCCTAATGGCTTGACCTCTCCTTTCAGGCCTGGAGTTTCCTGTGGTAAGCATTAAGAACACTGGCATGGCCCCTAGCGGGTTCACTACCGAAAACAAGGCACTAAAGGCGGCTAAGAATGTCTCTATCATATTAGTGTAACACTTACATTTACTAATGTTGATATTATAACCATTTCTTCCTTTTGAAATAAACCAGCATGCCCACAAACACGACCCCCATAGCTCCAAGGGCCATGAAGTAACCATTTTGATAGCGCAATTCCGGCATGTTTTCGAAGTTCATGCCATAGATACCAGCAATGAAAGTGAGCGGTATAAACACCGTGGCAACCGTGGTGAGCACTTTCATGGTTTCATTCATCTTTTGGCTCAAAGACGAAAAATAGATATTGGTAAGCCCTTCCAGGGATTTTATAGTGGAGTCAATTTCTTCAATGGCACTGGTACAACTACTACCCAAATCCTGGAAATATTTAACGTTTTCCTTGTGGATAAATACAGTTTCGCGGTTGGTGATCACTTTTAGGGAGTCTTTGAAAGGGTTCAGGGACTTTTTGACCATTTCGGCCAATTGTTTCATGTGCTCCAGTTGGATTAGGGACTTCTGTGTGGGGTCTTTGAGGACTATTTTCTCCAGTTTGCGCACATCTTCGTTTATGGCTTCAATGGTTTCAAAGTAGTTGTCCAAAATGGCGTCTAGCAATTGGAACGCCAGAAAATCAGCTCCCTTTCTCCTTATCAGGCCAAGGTTTTCCACCATCTTGTTTCGAATGTGGTCAAAATGGTCACCCCTTTCTTCCTGAAAGGAAACCACATAGTTTTTGCCCAAAACAAACGAAAGTTGCTCAATTTTAAGCTCTTCCAGTTCATCTTGCAATACCGACTTCACGCTGAAAAAGACGTAATGGTCATACTCATCTACCTTGGGCCTCAGCGTGGTATCCAGTATCTGGCGTGTGGTGATGCGGTTGAGGTTAAGTACCTTTCCTATATCTTCAATTAAACCAACCTCATGAAGGCCGTGAAAATTGAGCCAGTACACCTTCTGTGTCTCCAGTTCTGAAAAGAATGCAAAATCTTCAATATTTTGGGTTGACTGAATGTCTTCCTTATTGTAAGTGTACAACTGGCTTTCGACCTTTTCTACCTTCTTTTTTCCAATAAAAGTAATCTGGCCTGTACCCTTGGACATACTTTTTTGTCCCGAGTACAGGTTCATGGAAAAATCCCCCAGTATTTTTAATCCGGATAACAATACTTTATCCGGCCTGATAATGTCAAATTGCTTCATCGTCCTTATTTGTATCTATTGTTAAAACTACTTTGGTGGCCCTGATACCGTCCACACCGATGATCTCAGCATCCACTCCCCGGTCAAGTTTGAGGCGTAGGCCTTTTTCCAGCTTGTGGCCATATTTTTCCACTATCAGCCCCGAAAGTGTATTGGCATCTTCAGTAGTCAGGTTGAGTTCGAACCGGGTATTCAAATCATCTACCTGGATATCCCCGTCCACTTCAAACTTACCATCTTTCTGCTCTACAATTTCGGGTTCCTCCAGGTCAAATTCATCCTGCATATTGCCCACCAGCTCCTCCAATACATCTTCCATAGTAACTATGCCCAGAATGGTACCATGCTCGTCCTGCACAAAGGCAAAATGTTGCCTGGCCAGCCTAAACTCCTGGAGCAGCCGGCCTATCAGGATGTTTTCCGGAATGAGCATCGGCTGACGGACAAAAGTGCTCAAATCCACATGATCGTCTGCATCGTAACCAATGATGTCCTTGATATGCACTACGCCCAGCAATTTGTCCAACGAGCCTTCGCACAGGGGAAACCTGGTATGCTTGGACTGCCTGGCGAACTCGAGGTTGTCAGCGAATGAACGGTTGATGTCCATGTATTCCACCTCGCTCCGCGGCTCCATGATCTGTCGTGCCACTTCGTCATCGAACCTGAATACGGCATTTAACAGCTTATGCTCGTTTTTGGATAGTTCCCCTTTAGCGTGGGCAATGCTCAGGGAAGCCCTGATTTCTTCTTCGGTCAACGGTGTGTCGTGCTCGTCAGAATCTTCTATTCCCAGCCATTTCAAAAAAACGTTGGTAATAGAATTGAGTACATACATAAATGGGTAGAGTACCACATAAAATCCTTTTAGTAGCCAGGCACAGCCCAAAAACACGATTCCTGGTTTTCTAATGGCATAAATCTTGGGCACCTGCTCACCTATAACGATATGAAATGCAGTAATGAGGGTAAAGGCGATGGTGAAAGCAATACCGTGGATGAGCCCCTCAGAGGTGATGCCCATATCATAAATAACTGGGGTAATCAAATGTGCAATGGCCGGCTCGCCTATCCAGCCAAGTGCCAGGGAAGCCATGGTAATACCCAACTGACAAGCGGATAGGGCCAGGTTTTGCCTTTTAAAAAGCCACATGGCGGTGACGGCAAATGGCCTGCCCTCATTCATCATTACCTTTAGTTTGCTCTTGCTGATCTTTACCAGTGCAAACTCTGCAGCTACAAAAAAACCATTCAGGATAATAAAAATGACCGTGAGGCCAATTTTAAATCCATCCATTGCGTAGCTCGGTTCTAATTCCAATTTATCCTGTTTTTGTTGGGCTTGCGTTTGCCCCAGATGTATAGTTTGATACTTCGTCCAATGGCCTTAGCCAATACCATGAAGAAAAGATAGTAAAAATCGCTTTCTTTCCCAGAAATTCACTATCAAAATGCCATATAATATGTTCGGCTTCAGGAAAAGCACCTCCCGCCAGTTGATCGTCAAACAAACGCTTGATGACGGCATGATCGGTCATACCATCAGCCAGCAACCGCACAAGCAGGGTTTTGTCTGGTTGTAGCAAAGCCTTTTCTGCTGCCTGATCGAGTGGATCAACTGCCACCACACATTTTACTGCATCTGTTTCTGGGAATTTCTTTGGAAAAACCGACCGAAGCAACACGGCACAGTTGTACAAATCCTGGTGAAAGCCAATATTCTGGTATTCTTCCCAGATGTTTACTTCCATCATGTCATATACTATGCTTTGTATTTGCCCTTTAGTGAGCCGGCCCTGAAACTTATAGCCGAGCACAATGGTTGCGGCTTCCTCCTCTTCCAGGTCCTGCAAGGCCATGACAGTATAATCCTTCAACTCCGATTCGTCTATTTCGTCCCAGTCTTCAAAGTCGGCCAGTTCGAGCAGGTTTTTGTAATCTTCGCTGGTCCATGCATCCGGCAACTCCTGAATTTCCAAAACTGAGCGCACATGTACTTCAAATTTCAGCTTCATAATGGTTTAGTTTTAATTTTTTAAGCAGCGCCAGGCTCGCGACACATGGCGCCCACTCCCTTGGATTAATGTTGTTTAGCTTTTGACTGAAAAATTGGGAATGGTCACATATAAATTTTAAATATTGTTGGATGGTAGGTGTTAGGTGTTAGGTGTTAGGTGTTAGGTGGGAAACGTTAATGGCAAACGGTTGTTATCTTATTTTTAGGTATGTGAATTTTACCTAACCTAAAATGTGGACTTATTAAAATTCATACGGATTATTTTTTCCACCCAAACCCTGGTGCCTCAGATGGGTAGAGTACACCCTTTTCACATCGGATCATTGTAGCAAAGGGGTCATCAAGGAGGTCGAAATGCCCGTCAAGGTCTGCGTATAGGATGTTGGGACGGGCCAATGCAAAATGTAAACCTGCGGCTATCCCCATGGCAGATTCGTCCATGCAACCCACCATGGTTTCCACATTGGCAGCCATTGCCACGGCATTGATCCGAAGTGCCTCAGCAATCCCCCCGACTTTCATCAGTTTGATATTGATCATATCTGTACAATTGTGGCGGGTGAGGTGAAATACATCTTTCAATGTCATGATGCTTTCGTCTGCCATTACAGGTACAGGTACCTGGTTGCTTACCTGCTTCAACAGGTCGGCATTTTCCTTTTGTGTGGGTTGTTCGAGCAATTCTATATGGATGTGTTTGGTTTGCTCGATAAACGCAACGGACTGGGCTACCGTGAAGCCCTGATTGGCATCAAAGCGCAATTCCACGCCCTTGCCAAGCATTTCCCTCAACCGTATAACACGCTCCACATCTTCTTCCATGCTTTTGCCCCCCTTTACTTTGAGGATGGTAAACCCCTGGGCCATAAAGTCGCGGGCTTTTTCCAGGGTTTCCGCCAGTGGAAGTATCCCGATGGTCACGCTTGTGGGAATGCTTGCCCTATAGCCACCGAGCAATCGGTACACCGGCTCCTGGGCCTTTTTTCCGATCAGGTCGAACAGGGCGGTGTCCACCATCGCCAAGGCTGATGGTTGATTTTTTAAGAGTTTTTTAAGTTCTTCTAAAATACGGGCATAATGGAAAGGATCCCTTCCTGTCAGAAACGGTTCTATTACCTTTTTGAAAGCATTGAGCACCGTTTCGCCAGTTTCGCCGGTCACTTCCAGATCTGGGGCAGCACAGCCCCAGCCAATATGCCCCTGGTCCGTATTGATTTTTATAAATACATTGCTGGCCTCATCAATGGATTCGTAGGCGATGGTATAAGGCTCCATCAGGCGCAGGTTTTCACACCAGCATTCGGCAGAAACGATTTTCATCTTAGTATTTTCTTTGATACAAATCCTCCAGCTTGCTTTTTTTCACTTCCTCAACAAACTTGACGAGGTGTGCCACCATTATCTCCCACATCTTTTTGCCTTTTTGTTCCGTGGCTTTGGTAGGGTCTCCCATTACCCCGCTGGCTGAAATCCTTTTGGTGCGGACATACCAGGCCACTCCCCTGTCGGAAGTATAATCAAGGTATTTGCTGCCGAAATTGAGGGTTTCATTTACCGCCTTGTCCATTTGCACTACTTCGGGCCTGATGGCCAATGTAGTACTGGTCTCAATCTCCCCGGCATGGATGTCGTTGGGGGTTTCGATCAAATCATTGAGGTCGATATCACTGGTTTCGCCGGTATCGACACATACGAAAATCTCTGCATCCCTATTGATCATTTGTGCTGCATAACTCAGTGTCGGTGCATTGTCACCATGGCCATTGAGTATGATCAATTTTTTGATACCGTTTTTTGCCAGCCCCATGCCAATGTCATAAACAAACCTTGAGAGTGCATCGTTGGTCACACTCAGGGTACCTTTAAATTCCTCATGATGATAAGACACACCATAGGGGATCGGTGGCAATACAAAGGGCTTGGGGTCGCTACATGCCTCCACCACCTTGTTGGCCAGATAGACAGCATCGAAATAATCTATATCCACAGGCAGGTGTGGCCCATGCTGCTCTATAGCCCCACAAGGCAGGATGGCCGTATCCACAATTTTCAGGCGCTCTTCCAGTTCCTTCCAGGTGAGCGATTCCCAGTGGTAGTTGTTGACATTTGAAGAATTCATCGTTTTTGGGTTTGTCCTTTTTATTTCAAAAGGGTAGGTTGCATTGATCAGGCCATTTTGAAAAGGGTCCACATCTTCCCATTTTCGGTCTTTTAGCTTTACGGCCCCATTGCTATAATGGAGAAATAGCTCAAACAGTGGCTTTCTGATCCCTGTGGGCAAATCCGCCATCATACTGCGCTCATTATCGAAGCGCAGTTTCAATATTTGCTCATGTGGCTTTGCCAGTTTTCGGGTGTGCTCGTTGTTTTCCACCAAGCCTTTTTCCAACAACAAGTGAAAAAGGTGTGCCGCATCCTGTCCGATTTGTTTCACTTTTTTGGCTTCCAGCGACTTGAAAGCCCTGGCTATTTGTTCGTCGGAATACCCACAGTTTCGGGGGTCTTCACCCAAAACTGAAAGCATCCCTACAATCCGCCTGCATTTTTCACAATTGCCACATGGGTATATCCTGCCGTTTTTCTCATGGGCTGCATGGCACGATACCTGCTGGGCCTGCAGGTCAGGGTACCTTTTTACCAGGATTTTAAGGATCAGCAATTCGGAGAGGCTCCTTAGTATGGAAAACTGATGGATGCCCCACCCTTTTTTCATATAGTAACGGGTAAGGGCATTGTCAAAATACTTGCTCTGGTCGTACAGCCCTCCATAGTGGGTGATGCCCTCATGGTTGAGTTTGAGTGTAGTATCGTACTCATCCCCAATAAGGATGTTGCCCACTTTTCTTTTTCGTGCAATAGGCAATACACCAAACAGGAAAACGGCCACAGTCCAAAGCCTGATGGGATAAATATCTGCCCGGATATCGGCGAAATTTTCCCGAATGAACGGCATCTGGCGCAGCATCCAGTTGAAAACCCTGTCGCTATTGCACCACACCCGAGATGTATTGGGTTCTATCCCTTCCATGTGTTTGAAGGCATTGATAGCCGTAAACCAGTGACGCCCGGACTCATTGATAAAAACCGGGTGGGCACCATGCCCCAGGTCTTTTATCACACCATAGCTCAGCAGGCTGTCCTTGCCCCCGCTGCTCAATATTACATATTCTTCCTTGCCTGTTGGCGAGAGGTTCCAGGTATCTTCTTCAGCCTTAAAATCGGTATTGGTAAAAAAGATTTTTGCTGCAGTATATCTTTTAAATTTTTCAACCTTTACTTTTTCATATCCCTGTTTTAAAAACTCATTGGGCACCAATAGTTTATTGACATAAATCTCCCTGGAGGTGTTCTCCACCATGTCGAGGATAAAACGCTGATCGGCATCATCAAAAATCCCATCGAAAACCATTTCCTCACAAAACAGGCCATAGTTCATCGCCACCTGCACACCCATCATAGAGGCGAGGTTGACATCTTCCTGCCGGTTTTTGTCAAATACTTTTTCCGAATAGGTGTAGATCAGTTCATTGGATACGGTGGCTCCATCGTGCATGGTGAGTGTATAAGGTACCTTTACCCTTTTGGCTTCCAGTACCACCGGCCCTGCCTTCAATTGCCTGAAGGTGACAAACTCCCTCAGGCCAATACCTTCTTTGGTATCTACAGATGCTTTCACAGGTATTTCTTTATCAATCCGACAAGTTTCCCCGGCCCGTCGTGTAATACATCAGTGCACAGGAGTCCAGTGTCCACTGTAATTTTATCACATTCCCATTCGATCTCATTTTTTTCCATACCTTCATGGTTCAGGGTAATGGCCAATACTTTTTTGCCAGAAATCATTTCTATGGCCGCTATTTGTTCATTGAGTGGCTGAATGGGGTATCCCGGAAAGCCATCGTATTCCAGCCTTCTGGGGGCGTGCTGCAAAATGACATAATCGGGCCTTCCGGCAGCCAGTATTTCGAACCCACCGGGATAGGCTGGGTTCATCAGGCTACCCTGCCCCTCTATGACTATGGCATCCGGGGATTCGTTTTTCCAGGCTTCATAGACGGCATGTTCGATTTCCCCTGACACAAAATCGTTGATCAGTGAATCCATCACCATGGAATACTTTGCCCCCTGCATCCAGCCTGTCTGGCCTGTACCGATCATCTCTGCTTTCCTGCCCCCCTGCCTTAACCCATGTACAATAATCCAGGCTGTAGTCCTTTTGCCCACAGCTGAATCCGTGCCCAATACGGCCAATTTCAAACAGTCCACTTTTTCTATTTTCCCGGAAAAGAAATGAAGCTCGTCGCGCTCCGGGGTGCGCCTGATGTCCCGGATTCTGCAACCATTTTTTTTGGCCAAAGCCACAAGCTTTTCATCTTTGTACAAAAAATCGTGCAAACCTGAATCAACATTCAATCCCATTTCCAGCGCTTCTTGTATAACAGCACGGGCCTGGGCAGGCAATCGCCCGCCATCGGGTGCAAGGCCAATGACAAAACACCTTATATCGGTGAGGTTTTTCCAGGCATCAGCAAAACTTGAAAAAACCGGTATGCCATTCTTTTTACCATCCAGTACTTCCCCGGCGTCCTGCCCGGCGTAGGTGGGGTCTATTACCCCCATCACCTCATATCTTTCGGTAAACCTTACCAGCCCATGGGCTGTTTTGCCATTGGGGGTATTGAATGCACCTTCGCAATACACTATTGCTTTGCCGTCTATTGTTTTTTTCATTTTCTGCTTGTTAAAATCGCTACATATCGGTCTGGCTCCAGGTCTTTCTCCTTGTCCATTTCCAACAGGGCCACCAACCCGGCCACCGATGCTGGCAGCACATGTAGTCCTTCTTTTTCCTTTAATAATTTTGATGTCTTTAGCATTTTTTCATCGCTGATGTTGTATGCCCCACCTTTGGATTCCCTTATGGCATAAAGTGCCTCTTCGCCATCGAAGCTGTGCCAGTTGATCAGGGGTTCGTTCACAGCAGTTTCCTTTATTTTCTCCGGTACCAGGTCGGCACAGTAGTCCAGGCCTTTCTTGAACGAATAGATGATAGGGTTTTTCCTCGTGGAAGAAGAAGCAACCATAAGCGGCACCCTTGAGGTCTTGCCCCTTTTGTACAGGCTTACAAACCCACGATAGACCCCAGCCAATAAAGTACCGTTGGAAACGGGCACTGACACCACCTTGGGGGCGTCCCTTAGTTGGTCATAAATTTCATTGGCAATTTCTGCATAGGCTATGATTTGCAAGGGGGTATTGACCGCTCCGGGGTTGGCATCATACCACCGGTTGATACTGGCCTGTTCACTGGAATGGTTTACACTGTCCTCATACAAACCCTTGACCCGGTGTACTTCGCTACCTACATTTTCCATTTCCACCACACGAAGAGTGTGGTAGTTTTCCGGAATAAAAATAATACAACGCAAACCCGCCAGACTGGCAGCCAGCGCCACAGATGCACCATAGTTGCCACAGGTGGCTACAGTAATGGTATCGTATCCGCGCCGGAGGGCATCATGGCATTGGGCGAAAGCTATGCGGTCCTTTTGGGTGCCGGTGGGGTTGCCCCCTTCGAATTTCATAAAGAGTTGCCTCACCCCTGCTTCGCGCTCTATGTTTCTGGCGCGCAATAAAGCGGTATCCCCTACTTCAATATTGATGATGTCTTCGTAGCACTCAATCCTATCCAGCAGGGAGAGTTTCTGGTCTTTTACCATCTCACTGAGTTTTTTAGACTCCTGTGAGATGGCATTTTGACTTACCTGGTTTTTTTGTGGTTTGTCCTCTTTTTTTTCGTCCATTATACCTTACGGCTCACTTAATTATCTGCAAGTTGCTCTTCACCAAGGAATTCACAGTCTGAGGCGAATACCAGTCGGATGTATGAGATTTCTTCCTCGACACCTTCTTCGTCACCCTCTTCATCTTCTACAAATTCTTCGGCATCTTCTATGGTAATGTAGTATTTCTCCGAATCCGGTTTTTCCACAAATTCTGCATCCAATACTACAGGGCCAAAATAGTCATCGTTGAGCACATCATTGATACAGGTCATCAAATCTTCCGTGTCCAATGTGGTCACTGTCATCACCCATGTTCCGTCCTTTTTAAAGGTCGCCTCTTTTGTGAAATTTTCATGCTCAAATGATACCTGATGATTGCCCTGTTCAACTACCCAATAGACATTTTCTGCTCCTTTGTACTTGGTTGAAAATGCTTTTGAAACTACTTTCGGTGCTCCCTCATTTGCTCCGTATGCCACTACTCCGAGTAACATTAGGATAGAAAAAATACTTTTCATTTTTTGTTAGTTTTAAATTTAAACATTTAGACGTAAATAATTCAACCGGTCACATGACTAAATGAAATATCCAGTGAAGCTGCGGTATGCGGTATGTTCGTATATCAGGCTGCTCCCAGTGAATATGCGTTGTAAATGGTGGCAGCCTTCTCCCGGGCCCTCATCAGGCGCATTTTCACAGCACTGGCAGAAAGGTTGTAGATGGACTGTAGTTCATGGATCGATTTGTTGAGTTGGTATTTCATCAGCAACAATTCATGGTCTTCGCGCGATATAGCCATCAGGGCTTCCTCCGCCACTTTTTCTTTGGTTTCATTTTCAAAAACCAAATCCTGATCTTCGGTGCTGTGATCGATATGGGAATCGAGGACGTCCATATACTCATAATACCTGTTTTTGTTTTTTCTTACCCTATCGGTGCAATAGTTGAAAGTAATGGCATACAACCAGGTAGAAAACTTTGATTCCTGCTTAAATGTCCCTGCCTTTTCCATCACCCGCAACATAATGTCCTGGGCCAGGTCGGCGGCATCATCCGTGTTTTTTACAAAAGACAAACTTTTGGCAAACACCAGCATATAGTAGCGTGAATACAGCTCCCCCATGGCCAATTGGTCGCCTTGTTGAAATTGTTTGATCAGTTGTTCGTCCGTTGTTTGGTTTTGCTTTTTTGGCTTCATCAGTAAGTAAAAGATAAATTTTGACGATGCTAAATTGGGTGGAATACCTGCCAAATATAAGAGCGTAAAGGCGTAAATTGAAAAAGCGGCCTTATAGCGGATAGGGGATAAAAATCACTTAGGGCATAGGTAAATTGCGTAGGCCAGGCATCTTTATTGAAACTTTCGGTCCGGGGTTGTGACCTTAAAATCCAACAAAAATTCGTTATTCTGAGACCTTACATTTTGGTGTTGTAAAATGAACAAATTGAGATGACAATATCGCTGGTGCGAGCCTTTGGCTCGTATCCATTAACCCAGATACGAGCCAAAGGCTCGCACCCAATGTCGTTAAGTTAAGTTTTTCGTCTCTGCGAGCGCAGCGCGGCAGTCTTTCTGTTTAATGTTATCTGTCCATTTTGATGAGATCGCTTCGATTCCTCGCGATGACGGTTCAACTTAACTTAACGACATTGGGCTCGCACCAGCGTACCGGTTGTAGTCAGTTTTTTCTTGAATGACGTCAACTGTAGTGGAAACGGGTTTTTGGTCAAATGTTAGATCGGACTTGGATTTCGAAGTGAAGGCTTGGCTTTAATTATCTAGCAACCCTTTTTGAATGGCATACTTTACCAGGCCCGCCGTGTTTTTCACTCCCAGTTTGTCCAGGAGGTTTCGTCGGTGGGTATCTACTGTCCTCACACTGATGAACAACTTTTCAGCTATCTCCGGGTTGGAGTATTCTTCTGAGATCAAAATGAGTACTTCGATTTCCCTGTCGGTCAGTGGTGTGTCCTCCTGTTTTTTCTTACTGGCCCCTCCGGGGTTGGAAAGGTGCTCAAGGAGCTTTGCAGACACCTGGCTGCTGAAATAGGTGTTGCCTTCGGCTGCTGTCTGTATGGCATTGACCATCTCCTCCTTACCGGCATTCTTCAGGATATAACCATTGGCACCTGCCTCCAGCATTTTCAAAATGTAGTTCTTCTCGCCATGCATGGACAGGGTGAGTACCTTCACCTCGGGGTATATTTTTTTTATTTCTGCAGTAATCTCAATCCCATTGGTTTCGCCCATATCAATGTCCATAAGTATGAGGTCCACTTCCTGCTCTTGCATTACTTGGTGTACCTCAGCCCCACTGCCTACACCTGCTACTACCTTCAGGTGCTTTTCTTTGCCCAAAAGTTCGGCCAGGCCCTCCCTGAATATCTTATGGTCGTCTGCTATGAGTATTTTTATCTGCTTCATGCGTTTCAATTCAATGGTATTTCTATAGTAGCTGTCATGCCCTTGCCCGGTTGTGAGTCGATCACTACTTCTCCGGCCAGTGCCTTGGTGCGGTTTTCAATGTTCATCAACCCCAGCCCTTTGTGCACCTTCTTGTGGTTGAACCCCTGGCCATCATCTTCATACATGAGTTGGATATTGGCGTCACGTTTGATCAGTTGCAATGTGATTTTTTTGGCCATGGCATACTTCAGGGTATTGTTGATGAGTTCCTGACTGATCCTGTACAGGGCCAGCTCCGTTACCATATCCAGGCGCCCCACTTTACCGGAATGGATAAAATCCACTGCTATGCCCCTGGTGTCATTGATTTTTTCGCAATGGGTCTCCAGGGCCTCTACCAACCCAAAATCCGACAACAATTTGGGCATGAGGTTGTGGGAAATGGACCTCAGGTCATTGGCCGCTTCATCTATCATGCTGTAGGATTTGCGGAATTTTTCACCAAGGCTGTGGTTGAGCGTTTCTATTTCGTCCTCAATGCCCGAAAGGTTCATTTTAACTGTGGAAAGTATAGGGCCAATGCCATCATGGATTTCGCGTGCGAGCCTCTTGCGCTCCTGCTCCTGCCCTTCCAGCAAGGCATTCATGGCCATGTGTTCCGATTCTTTGATGGATGAAATATCGGCTATGGTAATGATCATTCCTTCTTCCATCTTTCTGCCCCGCAATGCAAGGTACTTGCCCTTTCTGTAAAATTCCTCCAGGTCAAAACCAGTGCGCCCCCGGGCAAGGCTTTTATGGATTTGTTTCGTTAGTTCATCCATATCACCCAGCACATCCAGGATATTTGTGTGCAATACATCCTGTACGGCTACACCCAAGTCAAGGTGCAACAGTGCCTGGGCATTGGCTATGGTGATGATGCCCTGTGGGTCGATGGCAATAATACCATAAGGTGCCCCTTCTATGATGGCAAGGAGAAAGTTTTTAGACCCGGCAAAACTCTTGTGGTTATTCACTGCTATGCAACTTGGTGTAGTAGAGTTGCTAATTTAATCGAAAACTTACAAGATCATGCAAGATGGTACCGGTGAAGGTGTTTGGCTTTCTGAATGAAATCGGTTTAAAGCTGAATTCGGCTTAAAAAACGATAAAAACCCACTATATCATCACTCAGAGTCCTTTTTATAAGGATGGGTGTGAGAAAAGGGCGTAGGAGCCCGCAAGGAGGAGATTCCTACGGCTTTGGCCTGACACATCCCTGGACAAAGCCCCTGAATAGCTTGTCCCAGCGAAGGCCGGGAACGGTTTTTATTGTTTTTTTTAAAATGATATTACCCCGAAATCACTTAAAAAAAGTGACCAAATGAGATTAACCCGTCAGAACCTATAAAAATCAAGCACTGCCTTTGGGTTGCCGGGTCAATTCGTATCTTTATCGGGCGGGGTTTGTGACGAACGCTAAAAGTGCCATGTTTCCGAACTAAAATTTATTTATTTTACAAAGCCGGTTGGAAACATTCAGTATTTAATCGCGAACATGGTCGGATTGGTTTTACAAGAAAATGAAAACGTAGCATAGATGTCAACTTTTAAGAAAATATTGGTTCCCTTTGATGACAACATGAAGTCCATCGGTGCGCTGGAATATGCCGCCATGTTTGCTTCTGGCATTGGTGCTAAAATCACGGCCCTCCATCTGGCCAATCCCAAAGATTATCATTCCAAAGACGAGTTTCGCAAAGAACTTGCGGATATGGTGGAGCAGCAACTACGCCCCAAACTGCTCGACATCCAAAAAACATACCCTGACATCAAAAAAATTGACCTTCAGATTCGTGGGTTGGAAAAGCCTATTTATGATCATATTGTAGAATTTGTAGCTGAAAACGATATCGACTTTATAGTAATGAGGAGCCACGGACTACCGGATATGGATGATTGGGAGCTCCACCTGAGGAGCACCAATGCCTACAAGGTAGTTTTGGAATCACCTTGCCCGGTTTTCACTTTTACACAAATACCTACCCAGCCGAAAATGAAAAACATACTGGTGCCACTGGATTTGAGTGAAGGTAGCATGTACAAAGTGCCTTTCGCCACTTCCCTTGCCGAACAGTTTGGTGCCAGGGTGCACCTGGTATCTGCCTCTGAGCACAAGGAAGACCATGACCAGCTACAGCAGCAACTCAACGAGCTGAGAAATGACCTCAACCATCGCAACATTGAGGTGGTATCGAATGGACTGTACCCGGGCACGCTACCTGCCGCCATTTCCGCCTACACCGAGCAGGCTGATATAGACCT
This sequence comes from Cyclobacteriaceae bacterium, assembly GCA_040222275.1. Classification (GTDB taxonomy): domain Bacteria; phylum Bacteroidota; class Bacteroidia; order Cytophagales; family Cyclobacteriaceae; genus CAXBNB01. Next base: position 228,319 of record JAVKDJ010000013.1, on the reverse strand, counting down.
GGTAGTAATTATGAGCAGGCCGGGTTTTCGGTGGTCAGATTTGTGGGTGTCGCCAAAAGCAAAGCGCATTATTTCGCACTCCAAAGTGCCTGTAGTAAGCATCCGGTCCAACAAGCCCCTGGAAGTAGATCTGTGAGCCGGGTCAGGCCGAAAGGTTGTCGAGGATTTGTTTGAGGTAGAGATTGGACTGATTGATGAAGGAACCCGGTTCCAGGATTTTGTCTTCCTGCTGTATAAAGTCCCCTGCCACCAGCTCATGCCGGCAGTTGTCAACCAACTTCCCCAGTGTTTTATTGGTCACCTCCAGATGAAATTGTAATGCCAAAACCTTGTCGTTGTAGATAAAAGCCTGATTGTAGCATACATCCGACTCCAACAAGTGTGTGGCTCCATCCGGCAGGTCGAATGTATCGCCATGCCAGTGAAAGGCCGTAAAGGAGTCTGGCAAGCCGGACAGTGCCCGGTGGTCTTGTCGGCTGCTGTTGAACACAGAAAACCAGCCTATTTCCTTTTGGGTGTTTGGGTACACCCTGGCACCCAGCACATCAGCTATCAATTGCGCACCCAGGCAAATCCCAATCACCGTTTTATCGTTTTCTATGGCCAATTTGATAAATTTCTTTTCCTCTTTCAACCATGGGTATTCTTCTTCGTCATATACACCCATCGGCCCTCCCATCACAATGAGCCAGTCGATCTTGTCAGGGTCGGGAAGTTCGTGTTTTTCATGAAATTTGGTAGAGCTGAGTGAATGGCCATTCGACAGGGCCCAGTTTTCCAGGTAACCAGGTTCCTCGAATGGAACGTGCTGAAAGTAATGGATGCTCAACTTTTTCATTGTCTCTGTCACAGCTCATGCGAGCTCGCTTTATTGCACGGGTTCATGTTCCGGGCAATCCACTCGTATTTCTGTGTTTTTCAGTTTTGTCTTCAACAGTTTGCAGTAGTGCTCCCCACCCTCGTACCTATAGTTCAGGCAGGTAAAGCACATCCGCTGGATGGTGATAACGCCTGCGTTGTTCAGGTCGTGGATGAGCTTTAACAGCCCGTTCAGCATGGCTTCCTTCTGTTCCCCACTGAATGATTCAATGGGCTTTTCGATGGAGGAAGCAAAAACAGAAGCTTTGTTGGCTACAGCTTTTCCTTCTGTGGTAAGGCTAATGCCGAAACTTCTGGTATCCTGTGTATCTTGTGTTTTTTCGACCATTCCTTTCTTCATCAGTGTCTTCACACTGTCGCTGATGGTGGCCTTGGTCATGTTGAATTCATTGGCCAGATACCCCACCTTACATTTTTCACTGGAATGAAAAAGCAGAAAAACAAGGATTTGAATTTGTATGGGACTGAGGGAATTTTCCTTGCTTTCGTTCCAAAGCAACACCCTGAAGGCTTCTGATATGCGCTCCAGGGCCACTACTATTTTGCTTTCAATTTTGTTTTCCTGCTCGGTGAGGTTAAATGATGAAGCCATCTAGTCGCAATTCTGCATTTCTACTATATAATACCCACATTCATGGATTCTTGCCTTCATCTCCGGGCTGGCTCGTTCTATATGGCAAAAACGGCATTCCTTTGCCGCCAATACCTGACCTCCCTGGCCTTTCGACTGTAAGTAATCCTTACCAAAGGTATATATAGTTTTTTCATCTTTCAATTCCGATGGCACAATAATGTCAAAATGCATCACCTTGCCGTCCTTCTTTGTGACATAGGTATCCCAGACTGCTACTTTCATGTTATGTTGATTTGGGTGGTAAAAAAGCAGCATACCCAAAAGCCGGATATGCTGCGTGATCAGATTAACCTTTTACATCTGCCATAGACGCACCAAAATTGATGTGGAGTACATGGCCATTGGTGGTCAGCAATGCGGGTACGGATTTTACGCCCGCTTTTTCGGCCTCCGATATTCTGGCCCTGTCTTCCCCGATGTGGACCACTTCTACATTGGATGCCCCGATCAGGTTGATGATGTCGTGCTCTGCGCTGACGCATACAGGGCATCCTGCATGATAAAAAATTGACTTGCTCATGGTTTTAAATGTTTTTGTTGTGTTGCGACGATATTGTCGCTGTAAATATAGTAAGGATTCCTAACTATATAAAATTCGGAGATATTTTATTTGGTTGATTTGACGGGTATTACAAAATCTGTTGAGAAAACATGCCATCTCTACAAGCAATGTTTCAACCGTTTGGGGGCTACCAGCCAGTACATTCACGTACGTCACTTTGATGTGAGGCACTAGCGGGAAGTCCCAGGGATCGGGCGCATTTGCAATGGGTTTGTAAATTACGCGTTACGCCGAAAAAGGCTAAATGAGCAACATCGGAGGATATATCTTGAATAAGTGCTTTAACCAAAGGGACTTCTCCCTACGGTCGAAGTGACGGGTATTACAAAATCTGTTGAGAAAACCTGCCATCTCTCTACACACAATGTTTCAACCGTTTGGAGGCTGCCAGCCAGACATTCACGCACGTCACTTCGATGTGAGGCACGAGCGAGAAGTCCCATGGGTCGGGCTCATTTGCAATGGGTTCGAAAATTACGCATTACGCCGAAAAAGGCTAAATGAGCACCATCGAAGGATATATTTTGAATCAGTGCTTTAACCAAAGGGACTTCTCCCTACGGTCGAAGTGACGGGTGTTACAAAATCTGTTGTAAAAACCTGCCATCTCTCTACAAACAATATTTCAACCGTTTGGAGGCTACCAGCCAGTACATTCACGCACGTCACTTCGATGTGAGGCACGAGCGGGAAGTCCCATAGATTGGGAGCATTTGCAATGGGTTCGCAAATTACGCATTACGCCGAAAAAGGCTAAATGAGCACCATCGGAGGATATATATTGAATAAATGCTTTAACCAAGGGGACTTCTCCTACGGTCGAAGTGACGGGTGTTACAAAATCTGCTGCGAAAACCTACCACCCCTCTACAAGCAATGTTTCAACCGTTTGGGGGCTACCAGCCAGTACATTCACGTACGTCACTTCGATGTGAGGCACGAGCGAGAAGTCCCATAGTCGTTAACTTCGTTCCGTCCATAACTTCGGGTTTCTATAGGTACTCAAAACAGCATGTATGTAAACTTTCTGGTTTTCAAGGGTAAAATGGATACAATAGGGAAACCGCCTCACAAGAACAAATCTTATTTCTTTGTATCTAACTCTATAAATATGAGGGTTCTGCTCAAGGAGCTTAATTTTAACATCTATTGCCTCTAAAAAACGTAAACCCAAACCCTGTTTTTTTGATTCGTACCATGAAACAATTTCTGTAACATCAAGCTCTGCAGCAGCTTTGATGACAACTTCATAATTCATAATTGACGAGATATCTTCGCTTTCGTCTTTTCCCAGCTAGAACCTGACGTAGGGTTTGATTTGTGATCTGACAACCTTTCATCCAAAACCTTCTTGTGCGCGTCGCTCAGTTCATAACCGTCTTCAGACAAATCGGCTTGTATCATACCATAAATCAATTGTAATATCCGATCATCTGCCCTATCGATATATTGATGAATTTCTTCCCTTATGTCAACTGTTGTCATAATCGATGCTTTTTTCAAAGTTAACGATTCTACAATTGATACAGTTTTTTTGGAGAAACTTATTTGTTGCCTAACCCGTTGTTTTAAGTGTTCTGAAAGACCACTTAAAACCTACCGTGAAAACCAGTGTCTGTGACACGGCATCACTCATACATCTTTTGGAGTGGCGGCTACAAATGAGGTCCCAAGCGGATTGCTCACAATATAATCAATTCGATGCAGTATTGTTTCATTAGCAAACAGCTCTATTGGGTGATTGTGATGTTGCCAAAACTGAATGCCTTTATTGTTGGACTTTTACACCTTGCTTTATTCCTCGTTTATGGCCCCCAGCGAGACGCTAAGACCGGGCTTCTTTTTACACCGTGTGTCACAGACACTACATGTCATCACAAAATTTCAAGTGTGCTACGCAACACTAAAATAACGGGGCATAAAGTGCAAGCCGCAGGCTCGAACTAGCCTACTTTTTTACTTTATCACTGCTTGCGCCAGCAGGGGAAGGATATGAAAATGGAATTCTATACGAATTTTCATTATCACCTATTATTATATCTCCTTTAAAACTATGCACATGTGTTTTTGACTTTTTTCTCATTCTTAAAATCGAATAATCTTCATTTTTTACTTCAACCAGAAATGTATCTTTTTTCATAAAGACTTCAACGGAGGGATTAAATGTAGAATCGTTAACGGAAAGGAAGACCTTGTATTCGGAATATTCGTCAATATCCTTTACTTTCAATACCTCTGCCTGAAGATTTTCGAATGGGTTCATGCTTCCCAAGGTTTTGGACAAAATATGATCATAAATAAGAATTTCATTCTTCAATAAAAAAATATCCACATCTTCTTTTGATTTACATTCTAAAAGAGAGATTTGATGTTGCTCTGACATTCTATTTATGGTCTTATTAACCTCTTCAACGTCCTTAGAAAGTTTATGTCTCAATTCATCAAAATTATCTGCCACCCATTCATAATTCATAATTAATCCATGTGCAAGCAACACTTGATACTTGTAGTTTTTGGCCAAAGTATTAACACGTTGGTCGCGGTGACTTTGAAGAATTTTTACGTTAGACTTTTGGGAGGCTTGCTGGCAAGCTAGCAAAAACAGCCACAGGCTCAATACCATAATAAATCTTCTCATATTGTCATATCATTCTTTACTCCTTTCTATACAAATCTCGACCGTGCTTAGTTTGTGAATGCACCTTCTTTATGACCGTATCTTGAGGAATTCCATTTGCGTCCCAGTCGTTGACATAGACTTTAATCGTTGAATCCCCTTCACTCCCGATTAATCCATGATTTTTCCTGTGTCCTTCAGAGGCATCCGAAAATATCTTCCCTACTAAATTTGGATCAATTTTCACCTTTGCTACCTTTTCTCCCATTTGAAGAACGAAATTGCCGGTTTGAATTATATCTTTAACATTTTGCCATTGGTCTTCCGTTTCAGGAGTTCTATTATCCGATTTGAATTTCCTTCCTCTTAATCCCTTAAATACAACCAATCCATAGGTAGGGTCTTCGATAGTATAAGCAGCTTGCCCCTCGCGGACATAATAATCAGCTCCTGAACCTTGAATACCATCAGCAGCACTATTAAAAGCAATTCCATCTGTGCCTGTAGACCTTAGTTCTCCTAAACTTGCCCATAACTGATCCCAAAAACTCCATTTGATACCCAAGCCTTCAAGGTTTTGATATGCGTTGATATCAGCCTGACTTGTGAACCCAGCAGCTTTGGCTGCTTTAATGCAGTCAGCATCATTACCAGCGCATCCACCATTTTTATCTATCAAATAAACAGGATTATTCCCCATTCCATTATAAGGAGATGAAAATTGTCTATACGGGTCAGGAGCCATCCACCGGCCAATATTACTATCAAATGCCCGTAGTTCGAATGCATTAAATCCAGTCTCTTCGTCCTCTTCTGAGTATTCCCCCTGATACCCAAACCTATAATCCTCCTTCTGCCAATGACTCATGGCAGAACCAAAGGGATAGTAGTCTGTGGTCTGGGTGATGTCCACGCCGAGCTGCTTTACTGTAAAATCGTCAAAGAACACATGGGTGCCAGCGCTTTCGTTGGCCACATAGGTGTAAATGTACTTTGCATTTTCGGGAATGTCTATCTCCAGCGATATATTTTGGGTTTCTGTGGTGGCTGCTTCCGGTACGGGGGCATAGAAGTCGTACCCTCCTGCCGTCGGGTCTATCAGTACATAGTCCTGATCGAAGACCATACACATCAGGTAGGCCCGGGGTGCATTGGGCAGGTTGGTGAGCGAGAGCGCCAGCAGATTGGAGGCATTTTCCAACCCCTCGTAGATGTGGGCCGTCTCACTGCCTGCGCCATTGGATACCCCAAAGCTACTCGCCAAAAAGGCTATCAGGCCGGGAGTAGAAATCACGCGTTACGCCGAAAAGGCTAAACGCGCACCATCAGGGTGGTGTCAGCTACATTGGATAACGAGGATCATGAATCTACTATTTGCATTAATTCAAATTCTTGCATAGAGGATTTTTGCCTTAATGGAATAGACAATGTTCCGGTAAATTTTGTAGCCAAATCTGTGTATTCACGAGTTCTCAATAATTCAACCAAAAAACATTCCATGTCCATTTTTTTTTCTCTAGCATAAGAAGCGATTCTGTTTACTTCCCCATTTTCCTTAAATGCACAAAAGTAAAATTTCGGTTCATTTTTTTGATATATTATCCACTCACCATATGCAGAATCTGGCAATTCTACTTTGATTTTTCTTCCCCCATTAGTATTAAGGCTTACATAGGGAATAGCCTTTAAATTTAAACTTTTCTTGATCAGTTTAAATTTCGGATAGTTAGAAAATCTTTGTGCCATTTCTTAGAGTTCCAAAATTCTTGAATAAAACTGTGTTTGTACCACTAGACCTTAAAGAATTAAAAATTATACCATCGTAATTAAATAGTCTTGCACCTTTACCTAATAATCTTGGGGTATATTTTACTCCTATATCCCATATACGTATACGGCCAGTAGCATTAAAAAGCTTAGCATTCTCCAAAGTATATCGAATGGTATTAACTCTTGAATAGCCATGATATCCTAACTCAGCAATAGTCGTGGAAGGACTGTTTCCTACGTAAAATCCCTTACCAAATCTTGAAGCAGAATTAAAAAAGTTTGGATCAATACCATTCCTTAATATATCATCTGCTACACCTGGTCTAGTAGTCGAATGATAAACAAGATTTGTAGTTGTTTCTGCTAGTTCTGCTCCCACCTTAAATCTAGAAGCTAGGCCGAAGCTAGCCATATCCGCGTTGGCCAATATTGAAGTTAGTGTTCGAAAATACCTTTGAGAAAATCTGGATAAAAAAACATTAGTATCACTGTTAGCAGTAATATTATGGAAATTAAAATTCTATTAATTAAATTAAAATATTTGACCCTTTCTTTATATTCTTTTACAAGGTTACTATAAGAGCGATTTATCAAAAATTTCCCGTTCACATTTGGTAGTGATTTGGTATCAACTTCAACATCAACATCAAATTTTTTAACAAGTGCATATCGCTCAACATTCTCAAGAGTAGACAATTTTCGGTTCAAAAAACTAAGCTGTTGTATATAAATATTTTTAAACCTTTGATACGTGGTAACATTAATTAATATTATAACAAATAATACAATTATTAGCGTCAAACTTATAGATTCCATTCTGCCCTCCTTTATTTAGTAATAACATAATGAAACCCCATAAATCCCCCTGCTTTCCAAGCTACACCGGGTAAAATATTTTTTCCCCACTCCTCTTGTACTCCTAATCTTATAGTGTGATGACTTGAATGATCTCGAATCGTCTTAAGCTCAACGAAAGGTGCACCCAAACCTGCTTCCAATTTGGAAATATAAAAAGACCCATTACTTGAGTCATAAGTAACACTACCTTTATATTTCCCGTCTATCCCCAACTCAGCAGAACCCCCATGATTAAGAGTCCATTTATTGTTTTTACCAAAATAGTCATAGTATCCACCATTCTCTAAAAGAGTTCCTTTTCCATCTTTAAAGGTATGACTAAAACCAATTTTGATAACATCTGCGCTCAATCTATCCATCGATACGCCTAAAGGCCCATAATCTTCATAATTTATATCACCAGCAACTATTTTTGCATAAACATCAAACTCAAATTCAACATTATGCCTAGTTTTCATCCAGCTAGGAACATCTCTGGGTAAAATAGATCTTGAAGCCGTTATAGTAACATCATCAAGATATGACGACTCAATAGTATAGAAAGTATCACCACCACAAGGAACTTTTTTTCCGTCAGCATCGGTACAACCACCATCAGGATCAGTCAGATAAACTGGATTATTTCCCATACCAATGTATGGAGAAGCATACTGTCTATAAGGGTCTATTGAGTTCCACCTTAATATTTTGCTATCATACAACCTTAGGGCAAAATGGTTAAAGCCGGTTTCGTCATCCTCTTCTGCAAACTCTCCCTGATAACCAAACCTATAGTTTTCTTTCTGCCAATGGCTCATGATACTCCCAAAAGGATAGTAGTCTGTGGTCTGGGTGATGTCCACGCCTAGCTGCTTTACGGTAAAATCGTCAAAGAACACATGGGTGCCAGCACTTTCGTTGGCCACATAGGTGTAAATATACTTTGCGTTTTCGGGAATGTCTATCTCCAGGGATATATTTTGGGTTTCTGTGGCGGCAGCTTCCGGTACGGCGGTATAGAAGTCGTACCCCCCGGGTCTATCAGCACATAGTCTTGATCAAAGACCATGCACATCAGGTAGGCCCGGGGTGCATTGGGCGAATTGGTAAGCGAGAGCACCAGCAGGTTGGAGGCATTTTCCAACCCCTCGTAGATATGGGCCGTCTCACTACCTGCACCGTTGGATACCCCAAAGCTACTCGCCAAAAAGGCCATTAGACCGGGAAATACGCCATCGTTGTTGTCTTCTACGAAAAATAAATTGGCATCCAGCTTTAGCTTGTCCCCTTCTTTTACCTCCAGGGAAGTGGCCGGGCCTATTACGGTCGAGCCTCCATTGAGCAGGCTCACTTTGCTGCCGTTGAAGGTCGTGTTGAACAGTTGCTCGGTTTGTCTCTTGTGTAACGCGTTACGCCGAAAAGGCTAAACGCGCACCATCAGGGTCCCATAGGTCGGTTGCATTTTCAGTGAGTTCGCAAATTATGAATAGAGAAGTGACTTGTCCAAAAACTGGGCACTTAGTAGCTTCAATCGAATGATGCTCTACGCTAATATCTTGAATAGCTGGGCTTTCATTAAAAAAGCATATTCAATATAACCTAACAAGTTTTCACTCAATAATCTCCAGTACACATGATAAGCTAAGGGCCATGGCCAAGCCTTAAACCTGTAAAGGTTTACTCCAACTTATCAGAGTCTTTCACTCCGGTGCTGTAATAATACGCTTTGTCCAGGTTTTCCAATTTGTCGATGAAGGCCAGCGCCTGGTCTGTGATTTTGGTGAAGGACAAATTGAGGTATTCCAGGTTCTTGAGATCGGTGAGCTGACTTACGCCTTCATCTGATATATCATTATGATCAAGCCTCAGTTTGGTGAGGTTGGGCAGGGAATTGATGATGGAAAAATGGCCATTTTCAATACCACTGTTTTTGAGGTCGAGCCAAACGATATGGTTTTTGGCTTTTTTCAACTTTTCAAGCTGTTGTTTGCTGATTTTCCCACCAGCTTTCACAGACACTTCCAAATAGTTGACTTTTTCTGCTATGGCCGATACATTGAAGCCCGCAGACCTGATATCGGCTAGCACTTCCGGGTCAACCGCTTCAATAGGCTGGTTGAGAATGGTCATATACTTACCTATGCCGAGGTATTTTTCAAATTGGTCTTTCACCTTTGTATCCGCATTCAAAGCGACCAGGGAAGCCTTCGGTTTGGCACCTGCGTCTATCCACCATTCTATCATACGTACCTGTTCCTTTGTCAGGGGTGTTTTTCCCTCAGGCGGCATGAAGTCTTCATCGTCATGCGCCAGGGTCACCCGCTTGATCAACTCACTTGATGCGCTGTTGCCAGCTACAATAGCCTTGCCAGTCTCCCCTCCCTTCATCAGGTCTTCGAAAGAGGTCATCAGGAGCTCGCCTTTGAGCTTTTCTTCATTGTGGCAACTGATGCACCTGGCATCCAGTATCGGCATCAGTACATCTTCAAATACCAAAGCAGAATCTATGTGTGTGATTTCCTTATAAACCCGCTCGACCCTGGGAGGCAATCCGGCTATTGCCCGTACGGGATTGGGGGCGTATTGAAACAGGTAGGTAGAACCATGGGTAAGGTTGCCCCCGAAATGCCCTGTGAAGGTGAGCAATACCATAACTACCACAAAGGCCACACGCTGTATTTTGGCATTGGAAAGCTCCAGTTTTCTGACGGCCAGCAAAGCAAATGCCACTACAGTAAGGCCAATCCCAGCCCACTGGTGCCACATCACTGCCTCTTCATTGTAGCCTCCACCCAGTGAGAGCATGTACCCCATGATACAGGCACCCAAAGCACTGAGCCCACCAAGCAACAAAGTGAGGTCTATGAATGGCCCGGAGTTTTTGAACTGCTCAATGCCAGACACCAAATGTAGCACAAAAGCCAGGATCAAAAACCCAATGGGCAGGTGTACAATAAGGGGGTGAAACCTCCCAATAAATATCACAAAATCACTTACTCCTTGTTCCACAATGTTTAGTTATTTAGTTAAAAAAAACAGGAAAACGCCTGCACAGACATCTTCCATTATTACTTTATGCATACAATTTGTTAAATTCTTCTATCCATGTCTTTGCCATCAGGTATGCCCCGCCCGGTGAAGGGTGCACGCCATCGGGGCACCATACAGATGCTGGGGCCTTTTTCAATGCCTCATTAAATACTTTCTGATAAGGCACAAAACCCGCGTTGAATTCTTTGGCCAGTTTGGCTGCAGCCTGCTGGTAGCCGGGTAGTTCCTTTTCCCATCTATCGGTAATGGCCGACCCTCCCCAAACTGCGAATGGTTCACATATCATCAATTTCACATTGGGCAGTTCCTTCCTGGTCCTTTTCAGTAGCCCGCGGTAATCATTCTCGTAGCGCTCCACAGTACCATCATAGTGGCCATTGACCATGTGCCAGTAGTCATTGATACCGATTAAAATACTCAACACATCTGGCTTTAGGTTCAGAGCATCGTCATCCCAGCGGGCATCCAATTGATGCACTTTATGGCCACTGATGCCCCTATTGTAAACCTTTAGGCCATCATCAAAATTATCTGCATGCAGTTGGGAAGCGGCCAAAAACACATAACCTAACCCATATCCTTTAGTGGAATTGGCACTATTTTGTTCCTTGTCCCGCCCGGCATCTGTGATCGAATCGCCCTGAAACAAAACGGTCAACCCATTGGGCAATCGTAATGATGGCTTGGCTGTCAGGCCGGTAGGGACAATAGAAGCTGCTGCAAGGGCAAGTGAAGTGTTCTTCAAAAATTTTCTTCTGTTTTGATCCATTGTATTTTTTTTGCTTTTAAATATCCGCTATTATACATTATCCCAAAGGGACATACCTCAATGGCATTTTTGTTTTATTTGGCACGTAATTTAAAAGTACGAACAGGAACTAAAAAACAAGGCTTAAATAATTCCCATTCGTTTGTGAAAATTTTGGTCTATATGCTCCTCTAAGCCGGCACCATCCCATGCGGGTCTATTACGAACTTCTTGGCTGCCCCTTTATCGAAATCCAGATACCCACTCGGTCCTTCATCAAGGCTGATCACCTGTACATTTACAGCATCGGCTATTTTTATTTTATCATATAAAATGGCCTGCATCAAGTCACGGTTATATTTCATAACAGGACACTGACCGGTATGAAAATGGTGCGATTTTGCCCATCCAAGACCAATTCTAATGCTCAGATTACCTACTTTGGCATTTTCGTCGATACCCCCCGGATCACCCGTCACATACAAGCCCGGGATTCCGATACCCCCACCAGCGCGGGTTACTTCCATGGCGGCATTCAATACAGTTGCCGGCTGTTCGGTATCGCTACCATGGCCATGTCCTTTGGCCTCAAAGCCTACACAATCGACAGTACAATCCACTTCAGGAATACCTACAATTTCTTCTATTTGCTCAGCCAGGGTAGCTTCTTTCCTCAGGTCAACTGTCTCACAACCAAAGCTCCTGGCCTGCTCCAACCTTTCAGGGATCATATCCCCAACTATCACGACTGCAGCCCCCAACAGGTGACACGAAGCAGCACAAGCCAATCCTACCGGGCCAGCCCCAGCCACATACACCACTGCTCCGGGCTTGACCCCAGCAGTAACAGCACCATGATATCCGGTGGGCAATATATCTGACAACAAGGTGAGGTCACGGATTTTCTCCAAGGCCTGGTCTTTATTTGGGAATTTGAGCAGGTTAAAGTCTGCATAAGGCACCATCACGTATTCTGCCTGGCCTCCAATCCATCCACCCATGTCCACATATCCATAGGCCGACCCTGGGCGGGCGTCATTTACATTCAGGCATATACCTGTTTGCTGCTCTTTGCAATTACGGCACCTGCCACAGGCGATATTGAAGGGTACCGACACCAGGTCGCCAACTTCCAGGTATTCTACATCCCTCCCCTTTTCGAGTACCAGGCCGGTAATTTCATGCCCAAGTATCAGCCCTTCGGGTGCGGTTGTCCTTCCCCTGACCATGTGTTGATCACTTCCACAAATGTTGGTGGAAACGATTTTTAGGATAACGCCATGGTGGCATTTCCTGTCACCAAGCGCCAATTCCGGAAATGCAATATTTTGCACTTCCACTACGCCGGGCTTGATGTAAGCAATTCCTCTGTTAGTAGTCATAGTTTATAGTTTTAGTGAAATATATATTTAAAAAATACTCGTAACGGGTCAACAATTCATGATCATTTTTGGGTTGCCCTCTTCACGATACTATACTAACTTCATTCACTTTTACTCTCCCATGAATGGCAAGGGCCATCCATGATCAATTTCATCCAGCCTCTATTAGAGGCAATGTTTTTTTTATACAACAAGCCCTTGCAGGCTCGAGTTTATCCTTGTGCCTACACCCTTTCCAGCTTTATGGGGTAAGACTTGTTGGCGTTCCACTGGCAGATGTAAAGGTTCTTGTCATTATCCACACATACATCGTGACAATGGTTAAACAATGGAGTTTCCTGAACCATCAACTGGAGTTCGCCTTTTTTGTACTCCGGCCTGGTTCCACCAGGATTGGAAATTACTTTATCACTTTTGTCCAATATAGTCACAAACCCCGAGTCGCTTGTCTGGTTGAGGTACCTCAACCTGGACCAGCATACTCCTGAATAAATATTTTCGTCATCGATAACTGCACGGCAAACGAAAGCTCCCGGCAGGAAAATCGTTGATAGATATTTTCCATCCAGACTGAAACGCTTGAACGAATTGTGTGCCCTGGAAGTACAAAGCAGGGTAATGTTGTTGGGGTCGCGGTTGTCTATGGCTACACCATGTGCTGTACTAAACTGGTCGTCATTGTCTCCCCTGCCGCCAAATTTCCTAATGAATTCACCCTGGCTATTGAATTGGAGTATCCATTGCGACCCATAGCCATCAGCAACATAAATGTCACCATTGGGAGCAATAGCCGTTTCGGTCGGGTTGTACCTGTCTTTTTCTTCGTAAACACCTATTTTCCTGGGGTCGGGCAGTTCCAGCAGTTTTTTGCCATCAACAGTGGTTTTGGTTACCCTTGGGTCTTCCCCATCAGGATTGCAAATGAACAAAACATCTTCTCCTCCTTCGTTGAACAAAGTGAGGCCATGCCCGCTTTTAAACTCACTACCCCAAGAGGTAAGCAACTTGCCAGATTTATCATAAATAATGATGTTGTTTTTGGTTTCATCCGTTACCATAATCAACCGGCCTTTTGAATCCATCACCATTTCGTGACAATTTTTCACCGGGGTGGTATCGGGGTTGAGGTTGCCCCACGATTTGTGAACCTTGTATTTGAACCCTCCATGCCCAATAACCTGATCTTCCAGGGCTGGTTTGTTTACTATATTGAACCCAAAAGATGGAACACTCAGTGCGGCACCTGCCAGGGCGCTGGTTTTGATAAATTCCCTTCTGGAATTTGAGCTTTCTTTGTGCATATTATTTGATTATATTTTTATGAATAGTTAAGCTAGAATTTCTTTTACCACCCGGCCATGTACATCCGTTAGTCTGTACCGCCTGCCCTGATGTTTATAAGTAAGCTTCTCATGATCCACACCTAAAAGGTGCATCAGCGTAGCTTGAAAATCGTGAACATGTACCGGGTCTTTTACAATGTTGTAACTAAAATCATCAGTTTCTCCATAACTGATACCAGGCTTAACCCCACCTCCTGCCATAAAAATGCTAAAGCATTTTGGGTGATGGTCCCTACCAAAATTTTCCGGCGTTAGTTTTCCTTGTGAGTAATTGGTCCTTCCAAACTCTCCTCCCCAAACGACCAGCGTATCATCCAGCAAACCACGTCGTTTTAAATCCTTGATGAGGGCGGCAGTCGGCTGATCTACATCCCTGCACTGTTTTCCAATGGCGTTGGGGAGGTCACCATGCTGATCCCATCCCATGTGGTATAGCTGGATAAAGCGGACATCTTTTTCTGCCATTCTTCGGGCCAAGATACAATTGGCAGCATAGGTACCGGGGGTTCTGGAATCTGGTCCGTACAGGTCGAAAATCTCTTCCGGTTCTTTTGAAATGTCCATAGTTTCCGGTACTGATGTTTGCATTCTATAGGCCATTTCATATTGGGAAATACGTGTTTGTATTTCAGGGTCCCCAGTTTTTTCAAATTTAGCCTGGTTCAATTCAGCTATTTTATCCAGCATTTTTCTCCTCCCTTGCTTGGAAATACCAGGCAAATCATTGAGGTATAATACGGGATCTGCTCCCGATCGAAATTCCACCCCCTGATGCAGCGATGGCAGGAATCCATTTCCCCATAATCTAGAGTATAAAGGTTGAGCATTGGGTCTGCCGGATCCCCTGGAAAGTAGCACACTGAACGTGGGGAGGTTGTTGTTCAAACTACCCAACCCGTAGCTGAACCAGGAGCCCATACATGGCCTACCTGCTTGTTGGTGGCCGGTTTGAAAGAATGTAATCGCCGGGTCGTGGTTGATGGCTTCTGTATGCATGCTTTTGATGATGCACAACTCATCCGATATATTGGCAATATGTGGCAGGGCCTCACTCATCCATGCCCCGCTTTGTCCTTTTTGTTCAAAATTGAAATAAGAACCAGCTAGAGGAAATGATGATTGTCCGGCCGTCATCCCAGTGAGCCTTTGGCCATTTCGTACAGATGCTGGCAGTTCTTCCCCAAACATTTTCTTGAGCACAGGCTTGGGGTCAAAAAGTTCTATCTGCGAAGGACCACCACTTTGAAATAAATAGATAACGCGCTTCGCTTTAGGGGCAATATGAGCTACATTCAATGCACTACTTCCATCTGACAGGCTTTCCAACCCTGATATGGCCTTGGTGCCACATCCCGGAATGATTGAAGCAAGCGCTGTAGCACCAAGGCCCAGACTTGTTTTGGATAAAAACTCACGCCGGTTCAGGTTCATCCTATATTCATGTAATTCATCCATCTGATTTATTCTTTTGATATAGTCTCGTCTAAATTTAAAATGGCACTAATCGTGTAGGTATGTGCCGCTAGCAGCTTTTGATCCAAACTTTCGTCTATTGGATAATCTCCTATTTCCAGCAACTCAGGTATCAATTCCGGATTATCATTAAATGAGCCTAAGCCATCGTTATAAACATCCATTAATGTTTTTAACTCATTTTCATCAGGCCTTCTACCAGTAAGTTTTCTATAAGCGGTGGTAATGTTATTTTCTATGGGTAGCTGTTCTGTTAATAAGTTTTGTGCCATAACCCTTGCAGCCTCCATATATTGTGGGTCGTTCAGCAGCACCAACGCCTGTAATGGAGTGTTTGTGCTTTGGCGGTTGACGATGCACCTGTCCCTGGTAGCAGCATCAAAAGTAAGCATGGAGGGAGGTGGCACGGTTCGTTTCCAAAATGTATATAGACTTCTACGGTACAGGTCTTCGCTTACATCCAGTACATATTTAGCTAGCGGACCTGCCCCTCCACCTGTAATGGCACTCCAAAGATTGTCTGGCTGATATGGCCTCACACTTGGGCCACCTACTTTTCTATTGAGTAGGCCGCTGGCAGCCAGGGCCTGGTCGCGCATCATCTCCACAGACATCCTGTACCGGGGACCCCTGGCCAGGTAAATGTTATCCAAATCTATTTCCCTCTTCTTTTCACTGACTTCAGATTTTTGCTGATAAGTGGAAGACATCACCATCATTTTGATTATGTCCTTGGTATTCCATTCATTTTCCATGAAATAGCCCGCCAGCCAATCCAGTAGTTCCGGATGGGAGGGCAGTGCCCCCTGATTGCCAAAATCATCGACTGTTTTTACAATACCACGCCCAAAAATGTACTGCCAGTAGCGGTTTACAGCTACCCGAGAAGGGAGTGGGTTTTTAGGGTCAATGAGCCACCTGGCCAGTCCGAGGCGGTTTCTGGGCAATGAATCGCTAAATGTCATGATCGATTCAGGGGTAGCAGGCAGGACCTCCTCTCCGGCAGCATCATATGCCCCTCTGTTGAGGATATAGGTTTTATTGGGTTCTGGCAAATCGGCCATCACCATAGTTTTCACATCACCTTCATCCGGCACATCGAGCCTTTTGAACCTCACTGATTCCAGGTTTCGTAAGGCTATTCCGAATTCCCGGTCTTTGTGATAAAGAAAATGATCGGTGACAAGGTTTTTATCTTTATCCCCAAGGTCAGCAAATTCCTTTTGCATCAAACCATCAATAGGATTGAAGTTGACTATGGATTGGATTTCCTGTTGGCTTAGCTCCTTGTCGAAAAGGTGGATTTCGTCAATTCCCGAACCGGCAAGTCCATTGGGATAGGCTATTCTTAACAGGGAATTAGCCGATACATGTGAAAATGCCTGTTCTTTATCTCCATTTAGTTTCATGGGGTCTCCATTTACATAAAGTGAGAGTCCGTTTAATGTTCCTGAAGCATCATAAGTAATCGTAAGGTGAGTCCATTTGCCATCCGGGATAAGTTTGTCCGAGATTAATCTTTCACCGCCATCTTTGCTGGATATAGGTGTCATTAGGTGGATGTAACCGGAATGAGTTTCGATTTTTATTCCACTTTTAGATTGCTCGTCAATTTTGGAAAGAATTGTTTTTCCGTTTTTGAATTTATTGAAAAACCAGAATGAGATCGTAAAAGGCTGACTTTCGCTGATGAATTTGCTCCCGCCTAAGTCGTAGTTTTGTCCCCGTCCAATAAAAAGCCCCTTTCCATACTTACCTGTACCAGGCCGTATTGTTTCGAGTTGTTTTTTCTTATCCCGGATATTCCATTGATCAGTATTAGATGAGTCGTCCAGATCGTCAAATGAAAAATAAGCCGCAGGGGCAATACTTCGGGAAATTGTGCTTGCCTTTGTGGGGGCGTAGTTTTCTACCCAGGCCTTAAATTTTTTATCACGAAGTGGGTTGCTATAGACTTCCTGTTTGCGCTCAAAAATCGTGTTGGTCTGTTTGTCGTTTATTTCTACCAAATATGCCCTTAATTCGTTTAGCTTTTCTTCAGGATATTTAACAGATGGTCCGGGTGCTGCCCCCATCAGCCTGCCCTTGCCCTCGTCGGGTACACTATTGAAGAAGCCATACAATTCGTAGTAGTTTTTTTGGGATATTGGGTCATATTTATGATCGTGGCACCTCGCGCATTCCACTGTAAGGCCCAAGACTGCCGCGCCCAGGGTATTTGCCCTATCTGCTACGTATTCTACTTTAAACTCCTCTTCAATAATACCACCTTCCTGGTTGATGCTATGGTTTCTGTTAAACCCTGTTGCTAATTTCTGTTCGTAGGTGGCATTTGGCAATAAGTCTCCGGCCATTTGCCAGGTTAGGAATTGATCGAAAGGAATGTTTTCGTTGTATGCTTTGATTACCCATTCCCTCCAAGCCCACATACTTCTGTAAAAATCATCCTGATAGCCGTGTGAGTCCGCATATCGTGAGATATCCAACCACTTAGATGCCATGTGTTCGGCGTAGGCAACTGAGCCAAGAAGCCTGTCCACTACCTTCTCATACGCATTTTCACTTTCATCCTCCAGAAAGGCATCTATTTCTTCTATGGTTGGTGGCAGGCCTGTAATATCGAACGAAACCCTTCTGATAAGTTTTTCTTTGGTGGCCTTCCCTTCTGGTTCCAGTCCTATGGATTCTAACTTCGATAAAATAAAATTATCAATTGGGTTTGAAGGCCAGGCATCATTTTTCACTAAAGGGATTTCTGGTTTTTCAACAGGGATCAGCGACCAATGAGGTTTATAGACTGCTCCCTGTTCTATCCATTTTACAATAAGCTGACGTTCGTAATCACTGAGTTTTAAATTCGACTCCATCGGAGGCATCATTTCCTCTTCGTCTTCTGATGTTATTCTTTTGACTACTTCACTGTCTTGGGCTTTTCCCTGTACTATGGCAAAATGCCCAGGGTTTTCCTTCAACTCGGAGTATGCCCTTTCCGCCGTGTGCAGGGCTAGTCCGGCTTTTTGACTGGCTTTGTCAGGGCCATGGCAGGCAAAACATTTGTCAGAAATAATTGGCTTGATATGAATATTATAATCTATCACTTCTGGCATAACATTGCTTGTATTGGCCAGGTTTTCACTCTCATTGTTACAAGAGCCTAATATAAAAACCACCGCCAGAAATAATACCAAATACCTCATGGTCATAATTAAGTCAATATCTCCTTCACAACCCTGCCATGTACATCGGTAAGCCTGTACCTCCTGCCCTGGTGTTTGAATGTGAGGCGTTCATGGTCCACTCCCATCTGATGAAGCACAGTGGCCTGAAAGTCATGGACATGCACCGGGTCTTTCACAATGTTGTAGCTAAAATCGTCCGTTTCACCATACGACATGCCTGGCTTGATGCCACCGCCAGCCATCCATACTGTAAAGCACCTGGGATGGTGGTCGCGCCCGTAATTGGTCTCTGTGAGCCTGCCCTGGCTAAAGTTGGTACGTCCGAATTCCCCACCCCAAATCACGAGGGTATCGTCGAGCAAACCCCGCCTCTTTAGGTCTGTGACCAAGGCAGCAGATGCCTGGTCTGTGTCCCTGCATTGGGAAGTAATTTCCCTGGGCAGGTCTGAGTGTTGGTCCCACCCAAGGTGGTACAACTGCACAAACTTGACATCTCGTTCGGCCAACCTTCGGGCCAGCAGGCAATTGGCCGCATAGGTTCCCGGCTTTCTTGCATCTTCCCCATACAGCTCAAAAACTTCATCCGGCTCGCCAGATAAGTCGGTAGCTTCCGGTACTGATGTCTGCATTTTATAGGCCATTTCATATTGGGCAATCCTCGATTGTATTTCCGGATCACCAAAATCTTTCATCCTCATCTGGTTCATTTTTGACAGCACATCCAATACATGCCTTCGCGATGTAGGATCTATTCCTTCAGGGTTTTGCAGGTATAGTACCGGGTCTTTGCCCGATCTAAACTGCACCCCCTGGTGCAGGGAGGCAAGAAATCCATTTCCCCAAAGCCTGGAATAAATAGGCTGGGGCCGCTGGGCACCCCTGGAGAGCAACACGCTGAATGTAGGAAGGTTTTCATTCATACTGCCCAGCCCATAGCTGAGCCAGGACCCTATACTCGGCCTGCCGGCCTGTTGCGAGCCTGTTTGGAAAAAAGTAATGGCCGGATCGTGGTTGATCGCTTCTGTATGCATAGACTTGATGAAGCACAGGTCGTCCACCACCTTGGCCGTATGTGGCATCAGTTCGCTCACCCAGGCACCACTTTCACCGTGCTGCTTGAAATCGAAAATGGCCGGGGCAAGTGGAAACGACGACTGTCCGGACGTCATGCCGGTCAGTCGCTGGCCCTGCCTTACAGAATCGGGCAGGTCTTCACCACGCATTTTCATGAGCAATGGCTTGTAGTCAAACAGGTCGATCTGTGAAGGCCCCCCACTTTGAAAAAGGTAAATGATCCTTTTGGCTTTTGGCGCAATATGGTGCAGCTTTCGGAGTTGTTCTTCGGCCAATTCATCGCTATCCCTGCTTGATGAGTTGCAGCCCAGAAGCGAACCAAGGGCAAGGGTACCTATGCCTAAACTGGACTTGGAGAGGAAATGTCTCCGGTTTATTTTGTGTAAATATTCGGAATGAGGATCGTTCATGTTTAATGTTTTTCCAAATGAATAATTTTTTTAACAATGTTTGGTTTCGTCCAGATTGAGGATAGCATTGATGACTACCGTGAGTGCGGCCAATTTCTTTTGATCTATCTCACCTTCCAGCCCTGAAGCCCCTATTTTGATCAATTTCACCCCACTTGTACGGTCTGAACCAAACCTTTGCAGCTCAGCATTGAATATGCCAACCAACATTTCGATTTCATCTTCAGAAGCCTCCCTGGTCACCAATGTCTTAAACCCTTCTTCAATCCATTCGGAGGGCAAATCGCCCATGGTACTGATCAGGTGCTCAGAAAGTTTTCTGGAGGCCTCCACATACTGTGGGTCGTTGAGCAGCACCAGCGACTGGAGGGGTGTGCTGGTCGATTGCCTTTTCACAGTACACATGGCCCGCTCAGAGGCATCAAAAGTAAGCATAGAAGGCACTGGAATCGTGCGCTTCCAATAGGTATAGATACTTCTTCGGTACAGGTCATTGCCAGTACTCTGTCGATATTTGTTTTCACCAATTTGATTGGCCATTTCTTTCCAAATCCCGGCTGGCTGATAAGGTTTCACCCATTTACCACCGACTTTCCTATTGAGCAAACCACTGGCTGCCAGCGCCTGGTCCCGCATCATCTCTGCGGTCAGTTTTTTGTAAGGCCCCCTGGACAAATAGGTGTTTTCTGGATCAAGTTTATAACTTTTGGAGTTGATCACCGAAGACTGACGGTACGTGGCAGACATCACCATGAGTTTCAACGTTTTCTTCATGTCCCAATCATTTCGGATCAATTCAAGGGCCAACCAATCCAGCAATTCGGGGTGCGAAGGCAATGCGCCCTGGTTTCCAAAGTCTTCCGGTGTGGATACCAGCCCTTTTCCAAAGAGCATCTGCCAATACCTGTTGACTATCACCCGGCTCGTCAATGGATGGTCTTCATCGAACAGCCACTGTGCCAGGCCAAGCCTGTTTTGTGGCAGGTCTTTTGAAAATTTCAGGATGGACTCAGGTGTTGCTCGGTTGACTTTTTCCCCATGGGCATTGTAAACACCCCTGGCCAGTATGTAGGCTGGCTTGATACTATCCAGCTCTTCCATGATCATCACATAGGGGATGGTGGTGTCTATGGCCCTCAGGCTATCAAGTCTGGCCTGGATTCTGGCCATTCCGTCGGTTTCCCTTTTTATATAGGTGTTGTACACCACTTCAGATTCGTATTGTGGTTGCTGATCGTAGAGGTACCGCACTTCCAGTGGGCTGAGTTCACGGTTGTAAAGCGAAATATCATCTATGGCACCTTTAAATCCGCCGAGGTTGCTCCTTGGCTGGGCCCGTATCATCCAGTTGCCCACGGTAAGTTGGGTACCTACCAAAATGCTTCCTGCGCCCAGGTTGTCCGACAGGATTTCAACTTTCTGCTTCACCCCATTCACAAACAGGCTGGCTCCTGAAGCTTTGCCAGAGCCGTCATAAGTACCATAAACGTTGACCCATTCGCCTTTTGGTATTTTAATTTTGGTTTTGATTTCAATAAGCTCCCTCAATGTACTGACCACCTGCAACCTCAGAGCATTGTCGTCTCCCAGGTACAAGCCATAACCCGATCTGTTGTGCTCACCGTTTCGTCTGGACAATATGCCTGCGTTGTAAGTTGGTGTCTCCGAATAATTGATCCATCCTCCCAAAGAAAACTTGTCATAATGCTCATTGTCACCCACATCGCCAATGGTGAGTGTATTGGTGCCATTAAACTTCAATGCCTGCCCATATTTTCCGGGTACACTTTCGGGTTTTGGGATGGTTAATGGGAGTTTGAAATTTATAGATCCTGCAAACTCCCTGGATACCTCGTCCCTCATGGTGCCTGCCTCCTGGTAGTCCAGCAAATAGCGTGCTTCCAGCCCTGATTCTTCCAGTGCTTTCCAATCCAACCCGTCAAACCAAGCCCTCAGGGTTTCTTCCTTTATTTCGGGATTGAATTCCTTGTGCTTTTGCTCCAAATCGGCCAGCATCTCTTTGATCTCGGCCACTTCGCTTTCCAATTCCTCATTCTCATATTTGATAGAGGGTTTTGGTGCCAGGTCGCTGTAGCTTATTTTCCCCCGCTCATTGTTGTTGTTGAAAAAAGAGAAAAGTTGGTAAAATTCCTTCTGGGACAATGGGTCATATTTGTGGTCGTGGCACCTGGCGCATTGAACCGTGAGCCCGATAAATGCTGTACCAAAAGTTTGCACCCTGTCGGCGGCATATTCCACCAGATATTCTTCTTCTATGATCCCACCTTCCTGGGTGATGGCGTGGTTTCTGTTGAACCCTGAAGCCAGCTTTTGATCAAAAGTGGCGTTGGGCAGCAGGTCGCCGGCAAGTTGCCAGGTAACAAAATCATTGTAGGGCAGGTTGTCGTTATAGGCGTTGATCACCCAATCGCGCCATGGCCACATGGTCCTGGGCCTGTCGTCCTGATACCCGTGCGAATCGGCATATCTGGCCACATCCAGCCACTCGCTCGCCATTCGCTCGCCATAATGCGGTGAGGACAGAAGCCTGTCCACCACTTTTTCGTAAGATTGGTCACTATCGTCATTTACGAAATCATCTATTTCACTGGCAGTGGGTGGCAAGCCTGTCAGGTCAAAGGTAACCCTTCTTATAAGTTGCTCTTTATCTGCTTCGGGGGAGGTTTTCAGCCCCACGTTTTCAAGTTTTTTTGCCACAAAATAGTCGATAGGGTTTTTCGCCCATTCTTCCTGCCTTGTCTCCGGCACCTCCACCTCAGCAGGTTTGGTAAATGCCCAGTGGGGCTTATATTCGGCTC
Organism: Cyclobacteriaceae bacterium; assembly: GCA_040222275.1. GTDB lineage: Bacteria > Bacteroidota > Bacteroidia > Cytophagales > Cyclobacteriaceae > CAXBNB01. The sequence continues at coordinate 205,541 of JAVKDJ010000013.1, read as the reverse complement.
CCTGCTCTATCCATTTCTTGATGATTTTGATTTCATATTCTGAGAGTTCCAGGTTACTCTCTGGTGGTGGCATGATATTTTCCGGATCATGGGATGTAATTTTGGTATAGGCCACACTTTGGGAGAGGTCGCCTGGCACAATCGGATGACCGCCACTTTCCAGGCTGGTGTCGAAAGCACCTTCCGGGGTATCCAACCTGAGGTCCCCCTTCTGATTGGCCAGGTCCGGCCCATGACAAGCAAAGCATTTGTCGGAAAGGATGGGCTTCACATGGTAATTGAAGTCAATAACATCCGGCACTTTTCTATTGTCGGCCAATCCATGACCGGGCTGTGAGGTACAAGATATTTGCAGTATTGCCACAATCAAATAGCAGGCTCCAAATAAGGGGAAAGTATAACGCATTTCGTGTTTTTATTGAGATTTACTTTTCTACAAAGTAATTATATCATCTCCCTGCCGAGATGGATATTTTGTTCAAAACACTGGATTTTTTTCGGTTGAGCGTCTTATCTGTGAGATTTTTCCCTTTTGGGCGTATAGAAAGAGGGAGACTGCCCAAATTCTTTTTTGAAGGACCTGCTGAAATAGTGGTTGTCATTATAGCCAACCTTGTAGGCGATTTCTTTAAGTGAATAGCTCTCCTGTTTGATGAGTTCCATGGCTTTTGACAGTCTGTAGGAGTTGATGTATTCTATGATGGATTTGCCAGTTAGTGCCAGTATTTTCCTATATAGCTGCGACCTGCCAACAGCCAGTTCTGTGCAGAGGATATCTACCGAAAACTGCGAGTTGTCCAGGTTATTGGAAATAACGGCATTCACCTTCGAAAGGTATTTGTTTTCAGGTGATGGCTGCTCCACCTCTACATTTTCCCTTTTAAATTTTTCTATCAACAGGTTCCTCGTTTCCAGGAGGTTTCGGATTTTGAGTTTGATCTCCTGAATATTGAAGGGCTTTTGGATGTAGTCTTCCGCACCAGTGGCCAGCCCCTCCAGTTTGTGCTCTGTAGATCCTTTGGCCGATAAAAACAGGATGGGGATATGTGCAGTCAGTTCGTTGTTTTTTAGTTGGTTGGCCAATTGAATACCATTGATCTCAGGCATCATCACATCGCTGATGATGATGTCGGGTATGGCGGCCAGGGCTTTTTGCAGGCCTACTTTTCCGTCTTCTGCTTCCAGCACCTCATATACTTCGTTCAGTTCTTCTACCAAATAGTTCCTGATGTCTTCATGGTCTTCCACTATCAGGATCATCGTGCTTTTAGGGTCAATTTCGGGGTAAATAACGGTATATTCCTTCCTTTCACCCTCGGGATAGTCTTGCAGGCCAATAGGAATTTCGACCTTGAAATGGGTACCTTCCCCTTCCCCACTCACCAATTCTATCCGACCATGGTGCAATTGCACCAATTCACTGGTAAGGGACAATCCAATGCCACTGCCATGGGAAGCCATGGTGGTATCGTCCATCTGGTAAAACCTTTCAAATATTTTCGCCTGCACCTTTTTTGGGATGCCCGGGCCGGTATCCGAAATACTTACCATCATTTTTCCGCTGGTCACCAGATTGTCTTTGTTTACAATATCTTCAAACCTGACATCCAGGCCAATGCGACCGTATTCAGGGGTGAATTTGAAGGCATTGGACACCAGGTTAGACACTATTTTTTCAATCACATCGGCATCAAAATAGGTGATGTAATTGTCTTGCGGAACATTGATGCTAAAATCAATGTTTTTGTCGTTGGACCAGTACGAATAGGCCGCATAGATATTTTGAAAAAGCAACAGGTTTTTTTGTGGGGCTATTTTTAGTTGCTGTTGGTTGTTTTCGAGTTTTCTAAAGTCCAGTATTTGATTGACCAACTCCAACAGGCGCCTGCTGTTTTTGTACATCATATCAAGCACATTGGCTTTGGGCACCACATTGTTGCGGATGTATTTGTCGAGCGGTGAGGTGATCAAAGTAAGGGGGGTACGCAGCTCGTGGGATATATTGGTAAAAAAACGCAGCTTCATTTGTGTAATTTCCTCTGCCTGGCGCACCCGGGCCTTCTCTATTTCAAACTTCGTTTTGGTCCTTTCTTTCTTGATAATCTGCCGAATGATCAAAAAGAAAATATACCCCAGGATGGCTATGCCCAAAAGTTTCACCCACAAAATATCCCAAAATGGTGGGGAAATAAAGATATCGACGGTTGTCACTTTGTCGTTCCAAATGCCGTCTTCATTGCTGGCCTTCACTTTGAAGGTGTATTGCCCCGGAGGAATGTTGGTGTAGGTGGCCTTTGGTGTATTGTTCACGCCAATCCATGCTTTGTCAAAACCATCCAACTTATAAGAATACTCGCACCTGTCGTTGTTGTTGTAGTGGATCACCTGAAAATGAAGCTCAAACTTCTTATCGGTATAGTTCAAATGGATGGTGTTCTCTACTTCAATATTGCGGCTGATATAGTCGCTGTTTCTGGGCCTGACCAGTTCATTGTTCACCCATAGTTCGGAAATAAAAACATTGGGTTGTTTGTCACTCGGTTTTACATCGTCCGGTTCAAAAAGCATTGGGCCATTGGAAGTACAAAACACCAGCTGGCCATCATCGAGCCTTAGGCTGGCTGGCCAGATTTTGTCAGAAAGTATTCCATCCTGTTGGTTGAGAGTCCTGATGTCGTTGTTCTTATAATCCAATTTGATCAAGCCATTGAGCGTACCGATCCAGAGGTTGCCCTTGTAGTCCTGTTCTATAGAATAGACACTTTTATCCTGTAGTTCTTCAAAGTTGTATTGGATAAAGGTATTGGATTCTTTGTGCAACCGGGACAAGCCCGTATTGGTGCCCAGCCAAAGATTAAATTGGTTGTCTTCAAAAATATCGTTGACAAAGTTGCTGTTGATGGTGGTGGTATCGCCTATAATATGCCTGAAATGCTGGAATTCTTCACTTTCCGGAATAAACCTCTTCAACCCATCACCATCGGTCCCAATCCATATCTGCCCCAGATGGTCCTGAAAAATCTTGCTGGAACGGTGAAAATATCCTATGCCTTTGTCGTCGTTGGGGTCACAGTTGAACCTGGTGATTTTTTTTGTTACGGGATCAAACCTGTTGACCCCCAAAATCTTTCCTGTCCAAACCTGATTGTCCATGGTAGGCTCCAAGGTATTGATGGTTGTATTTGTGTTATGGGGTGTGGTACTTATCCTTTCCCCCCTACTGGTGTATTCGTAGTAATTTTGTTGATCAACTACCCACACCCTGTTTCGTGAGCGACTGGCTATGTGCACCCCTCCCTGAAAGTTGGACAAGGTTTTCTCCAAACTACTACCGGATTTGTCAAATATGCTGATTGTATTGCCGATAATCGCCCAATAGTTGGAGTCTGTAAGGACAATTTCCCGCACGTTTTTGCTGGTAAGGAAGTGCTTGAAGATTTTAGGTTTTTCCTCAACCATAAAGAAGTTTCCGTTGGTTCCAAGTACCCATGTGACATTGGCTTGCTGGCTGGGGCGTATTTCTTCCAATCCCCCATATTCGTTTTCCGGGTAAAATGACCCGATGGGGATGAGCTGCTCCAATTGGAATTCGTTATTGATAATTGACACGCCATTGCTACTTGAAAACCAGCACCTGTCTTTATTATCGTTGGCCAACTTGTTGGAATAATGAATGGGTGCCCCAAGTTGTTCCAATTCGTCGTTTTGATTGAGAAAAGATGCCGGGTCACCCGAAGTAAACAGGCGCTTGTTGAAGAGTTCAAGGGAGAAAAAATACTGGTTTTTGGGGTGGAATTCCTGATATATCCTCTTAAACCTACCGGTAGCGGGGTAAAAAATGTTGAACCCCAGCCAGGTGCCCACATATAAATTTCCATCACGGGCCTCTTCTAAGGCCAGCACATTGTTGTGGCTCAATGTAGTACTGTCATCCGGGGCATGTTTAAAATATCTAAAGGTATTGTTTGTCCTGTCCATTATATTGAGGCCACCACCGTCGGTACCCACATAGAACATGTTGTCTGAAGTTTCGAATATTACTTTTATTTCGTTGAAACTAAGGCTGGTGGGGTCATGAGGTTTATGGATAAACCTTTGAAAACAATCGCAATCCCTGTTGTAACGCAGCAAGCCTCCCCCATACGTACCTACCCACAAAGTGCCACTTTTGTCCTCATACAAACATGAAATGTTATTGTCGGTAATGCTGGTGCTGTCTTTGGGATCGCGTTTATAATTTTTGAAATTGCCACCATCGTAACGCCAAAGGCCGCTTTTGGACGCTATCCAGACAAACCCAAACTGATCTTCCAAAAGGTCGTACGTAGCGGTTTCGGTGGGTAGTTTAAACCTGGTCACCTCAAAATTGCTGTTGGATTGGGCTATGGAAGCTGTCTGTAGCAATAGCCCAAATATGAAAAGCAATATAGTGCGACTGATATTGATCATTGATCTAAAACAACGTTTCCTTTTCTGATTTTGTGTTTTCTAGTTATCACAAAAAAATACCATAATAGGTTTGCCCCACTGGATTTATTGTGCTTTTTAATGGATTTTATATCCATTGGATACAGGTTGTCCGCTGTGTGTTTAATTGTTGTCCTTAAAGATAGGTACAAACTTTTTCTCATAGAAACAATCGGATATGCCAGAACACTAAATTTAGGTGTTATCTCTTTTTTGGCAAAAGAAGTTTCCCTATCTCATCAGGCGGACATTGCACCACGACTTGGCACTTTGATTGGTCATTGGCAGAAACCCAATGGTTGTCCTGTTTTCTAAGTGGTTGTCTGAAGGTTTACGTTCTCTTTTGGGCTGGTCCTCATGAAGTTTTATCCAACAATTTTGCGCACAATTCTGGTCACCACCTTTGTTGACCAGGGTTTAAGAATTTCTACCAAAACTATGATCAGGATACTACAGATAATAGATACAACTAGAGGGGTTTTTCCGACAAAATGAATAATCAAAAACGCCAGAATAATTTGAGCCAGAATAATTATATATCTTTTCATCATAATCGTTTGTGTTGTTCATAAATGTTCACCTCTTTATCAGGCTCGGGTCATAATAAATTGTACCTTTTGCTGATCCGTTTTTTATAAACCTGAGATTAAGTCTCTTGATAGTAAAATTGACCCAAATAATTATCAGGAGCAAGAAATTTATTACTCGTCATACTTAGACTAAAAAATTGCAGCATCTCAAATATTTAATATTGGTCGTTTATTGGTAGCAACTATAACTTCTCAACATTTGAGTCCTCGATGTTTATGAATTAATTTTCCGGTCTATACGAAAACATTTTCCAACACGCTTGTCTAAATTCCTTATGCTGAGCCCCCTCAAAGCCTGGATGAACCAACCTTTTACGCTGCTTGACAAAAAGCGCAACCAATTGGCCCTGGTTTTTAGTGTTGGGGTATTTGGTTTCTTTTTTTTGTATCTGTACAACCCCTTTAACCTCACACGTTGGTTTGCTGGTGGCGACTGGGAGCACTTTCTGATCTTTCTCAAATTCTCGTTGTTGGCTGTGTGCTCCCTGCTGCTTATGGAGCTCGGCGTACGTCCCCTGTTAAAGCTGCGTCAGTTTACCCACCTCACGTTTCTTTTGTTTTTGCTGGGTGAGTTACTGGTCTTTAGCCTCTTGATGTTTCTGTTGTTCGAATATATCACCTCCCTGCCCGCTGGGGGTTTTGAAGACTTTATTGACATCATGCGCTATACAACCCTTATCCTCATCATTCCCTATGCCTCGGTTTTGTTTTATTTCCATCACCGGCAGGCCCTTTCAAAAATACCGGCTATCACCAACCATTTGCTGCACATAAAAGATGAAAACGACAAACTACAGCTGGCCATTGACCAGGACCAGGTGCTGGCACTTTTTGCTGCTGATAATTATGTAACCGTGTACTATTCGAAGCAGGATGCCCTGGCAAAAGAACTGGTAAGGACCAGCCTGAAAAAATTGGAAAAAGAACTTTCGAACACTGCCCTGCTGCGGTGCAGCCGGTCGGCTATGGTGAATGTAAAAAATATCAGGGCTTTTAAAACTGTGAGCCGCCAACTCACCCTGGAAATAGAAAACATGCCCGAAACCCCCATCACTGTTTCCAGAAATTATAAAAGCCGGGTGGCTTCAGTGCTTTCCAATAGTGGCATTGGCCAACTAAATCCCACAAAGGGCTGACCCATTCATCCCAAATAGGTGCATTTCATCCCAAAGCTGCGGCTAATTGAATCCTAAGACAGATTATTTTCGATTTTTGGATCATAATTTTTTTTAACTCTAAAAATTTAAAACAATGAAAAATTGGTCAATGAAAAAAGGATTTGCAGTAGTAGTGTTTACCCTAATGAGTACTGTATTGCTTGCAGGAGTATCACCGGAAGGTACATGGGAGTACAAAGTACCGCAGGCTCCTTATGAGTATCAAACAGGAAAAATGCTGGTAAAGAAAGTAGAGAGCGGGTATGAAGTCAAATTCAACATCAACGGCACTGAAATGAAGGCACGCAATGTGAAATTTTCAGATTCCAACCTCACGTTCGCCACTTATGTGGAAAACGAATACGTTACGTTCAAAATCAAAGTGGCCGCCAAAACCATGGAGGGAACTGTATCGTACTCAGAAGGCCGTTTGGGGATTACAGCCAAGAAAAAATAGAATTGCCCTGGGAAAGGTGTTTGTCCCTGTGGTTTGGGGACCGGGGCTTTCTCAATTTTCAACTATTGCGGGGCGCAGGCACTTGCAAGGAAGGCATGCAGCCCCGCATAGAAGAAAATTTGACAGAAAATAATCTTTATCGCATGCTACCGGTACTATCCCGGGAAGCATGGTATTCCGAACAAGGCCGATATGGCCAATTCCGGTTGATGCGTTTAATCTACATTGTCGTGAAGGAATTTGTTATTGCCCAGCAACTCATCGTCATCGTTGAGGTTGAACCTGGAAATAAGCCGCTCTGATGCAGCTGGTACATTCTGAAAATCGATTTTTTTCCTCTGATAAGCGGGCACTTCCAGTTTTTCTTTGAAACTGGCCGCATCCATAGACTGATCATCTTTCATGCCTTGGAGTTTTTGCCTTCTGATCTCTGACTGCTCCATAAGGGTAACCTTTCTGGATGGCTTGTGGGCCATTCCCTCCAGCTCTTCCAATGGGGCATCCTCATCTTCTTCCACATTCTTTTTTTCATATTCAAAACCAAATGATGTTTCAAAATCAAAATCTTTTGGTTCGTTGGTCTTTTCAGGCATTTCAAACTCAAACAAAGACTGTTGCCTGCTCTCCATCCGCTGTTCTTTTTCCTTGTCTTCCCTTTCTACCTCGCGTTGAATTTCTTCTTTGAATTTATTGATCTGCATTTTCGATTCCAGGTCAAATACCCTTTTTTCCGGCTCGCCGTTCACAGGGTTTGGCTCGGCAGGTTTTTCCAATACTTCCAGGTTGACAGTTGATTGTTCTGCCGCAAAACCTGTAGCAATGACAGTGACACGTATGCTTTCGCCCAACTCCGGATCCACACCATGGCCAAATATCACTTCGGCATCATCCCCGGCGATCTCCTGCATAAAATCAGTAATTTCAGTCAACTCATCCATCTGTAGCTCGGCCTGGTCGCCGGAAATTATTGACAGCAATATTTTGTCAGCACCTTCAATATTTTGGTTGTTCAGCAGAGGTGAATTGATGGCTTCTTCAGCCGCTCTTCTGGCACGGCTTTCCCCGGTGGTCTTGGCAGAACCCATTACGGCTGCACCAGAATCTTTCATTACGGTTTTCACATCTTCAAAATCGACATTGACATATCCCGGTACGGTAATGATCTCTGCAATACCCTTGGCGGCAGTAGTCAGTACATTGTCTGCCTGGCCGAATGCCTGGCTTACGGACAAATTGCCAAAAGCTTCTGTAAGTTTATCATTGAGGATTACCAGGACGGTATCACAGTTTTCTTTCAGGGACTGAACCCCTTCCATGGCCTGCCTCATTTTCTTTTTGCCCTCAAACTTAAAAGGCACAGTGACTATACCTACTGTAAGTATGTCGAGTTCCCTGGCTACCTGGGCGATGATGGGGGCAGCACCGGTTCCGGTACCTCCGCCCATTCCGGCAGTTACAAACACCATTTTGGTGTCTTCCTGCAACATATCGCGTATGTCTTCCCTGTTTTCCAGGGCTGCATTCTTCCCTTTTTCAGGATTGGCCCCTGCTCCAAGTCCCTCTGTAAGGTTGATACCAATCTGCAATTTGTTGGGTACAGGGCTACTATTGAGCGCCTGGGAGTCTGTATTGCAAATGATGAATTCTACATCTTTAATGCCGAGGTTGTACATGTGGTTAACGGCATTACTGCCTCCACCCCCTACTCCTATCACCTTGATGATGGATTTATGGTGGGTGGGTAAATCGAATTTAAAAGTACTTTCTGTCATGACTTTTATGGTTTTAATTTATTTCCCTGTATTTTCTTCTACTTGGTATTAGGTACAAAGTATTGAGTATTGAGTATTGAGTATCTAGAATCCAGTATCCAGTATCCAGAGACCAGTACCCAGCTTACTCCTTGTCTTCTATGTCGTCTATCAAAATCCCTTTGGTTTTTTCCAGTATTTTTTTCAGGATCGAATCAGTTGATCCATTCTTTCTTACTTTTTCATTGCCTTTCATCGCTTTGGTATCAATCAGCCTGTTTTCCCGATCATCCAGGGCTTTATAACCACACAATACCAAACCGACAGATGTGGCAAACATCGGGCTCTTGATGCTATCTACCTTGCTCTTGCCCAGGTGCTCATTCGGATAACCTATCCTTACATCTAGCCCGGTCATGTACTCAAACAATTGCTTCAGACTGATCAACTGTGACCCACCTCCAGTGACAACAATACCACCGGCCAGCTTGTTTTCATACCCACTTGTAATAATTTTGGTGTGCACCATTTCTATGATTTCTTCCATTCTGGCTTCTATGATGCTGGCCAGGTTTTTAATGGAAATCTCTTTGGGGTCACGGTTTTTCAGGCCTGGTATGGAAATAATTTCGTTGGCGTTGGCCATTTCTGCCAGGGCTTGACCAAACCTTGTTTTCAGCAATTCGGCCTGATGGTTCAGTACATTGCAGCCATCTTTGATATCGTTTGTAATGATGTTGCCGCCAAATGGAATGACTGAGGTGTGACGGATGATATTTTCATGGAAGATGGCCACATCTGTGGTACCACCACCAATATCTACCAGGCATACCCCGGCTTCTTTTTCCTCATCGCTTAATACTGCCAGGCTGGAAGCCAAAGGTTCCAGCACCAGGTTGTCAATTTCCAAACCAGCTCGTCGTACGCATTTGTTGATGTTGTTGATGGCATTGGTCTGCGCGGTAATCACATGAAAGTCCGCTTCCAACCGGATACCCGACATCCCAACAGGATCTTTGATACCATCCTCATAATCCACGATGTAGTCCTGGGGCATAACATGGATGATCTCACTGCCAGGTGGTATCACAATCTTGTACATATCATTCGTAAGCCTGTTCACATCTTCCACAGTGATCTCATCGTCGATGGAGTCCCTGATTATAGAGCCATGGTGCACAGAACTTCTGATGTGCTGTCCGGCTATGCCCACGTTTACCACCCGGATATCAATGCCTGATTGCTCTTCTGCCTGGGCTACAGCCTTCTGGATAGAGTTTATGGTTTTGTCTATATTGGTCACAATTCCGCGGATCACCCCATCGGAAACTGCCTTGCCCATACCAAGTACTTCGAGTTTGCCGTACTCGTTTTTGCGGCCTACTATGGCACAAATTTTTGTGGTACCAATATCAAGGCCAACGATAATTTTTTGATCTTCCATACCTTAAACTATTTATTTACAAACGATTTGGTTTTCATATTTTAAATTCACTTCTGAGTAATTGTTCCACCCTTTATTGGGCAGGATTTCCTTATAAAAGACGTTCAGTCTTTTGAACTTGTCCATAAACCCCTTGGCCGGGCCAAACATCACGAGTTGTTTGGTTACCTGGGGGTGAATGGTCAATTCATGGTTTTTGTCTATATCTATACCGGCTACCTGTGCCTTCCAAAATGGATCATTTTCTATAAAGGTGAGCATTTCAAACAGCTCTAGCCCTTCTTCTGTATCGCCTATATTCTCGCTGGAATACTGTACACCTTTGTGGACTCTAATGAGCGGCACCCTGGCCGTGTAGTGATTGGATATCGGCAAGATCAGCCCGGTAGTGCCAATATAGCGGTCCGCTCCCCTTTCATTTAAAATCCGTGCGATCGGACGGTTTTGCTTCACATCTATTGTGAGCCTGCCATTCAGGTCGTGATATACCTCCGCCTCACCAACAAAACGGTGCGATTCTATCTTTCTTTCGATTTCTTTTAGCTCCAACCTCCCAATATCAAGGTTGAGCAGGTAGCTCTTGCCTGTTTCATGTATCAGGTCGTAAACATCGCTCTGGTCGATAAAATAGTTTTCAAATTGGTTGTCGATGTTTACCACCACATCCTGGACATATCGGCCTCTCTGTTTTTTATTGGCAAACCCAATCAGTATAAAAAGTATAAACACCACAATGAGGTATTTGAAAGGTTTCAATATGGTATAATCGATTTTCATGATTCCAAAGCATTTTTTATAGGCTCTACCAAAGCATCTATGTCCCCTGCACCAATGGTCAACAGCACTTGCAAGTCGTGCCCTTTTAGTTTATCTATGAGGTCATTTTTACTGCACACATATTTTCGTTTGGAGGCTATTTTGGCCAGTAGCATATGCGAATCCACTCCTGTTATGGGAAGTTCCCTGGCAGGGTAGATGTCCAAAAGGATCACTTCATCTGCCAGGCTCAGGCTTTCACTGAACCCGTCAGCGAAATCCCTGGTCCTGGTAAACAGATGTGGTTGAAAGACCGCTGTGATTTTCTTTTCTGGAAAAAGGGCTTTTACAGACTTCAGCAGTGCGTTGATTTCTTCGGGGTGATGTGCATAGTCGTCGATGAACACCAAATGGTCATTTTTAATAATGTATTGAAACCTCCTTTTTACACCCCTGTACCCTTCAATAGATTTTTTTATATCCCCAGATGCAATATTCAATTCATCAGCCACGGCAATTGCGGCCAGACAGTTTTCAACATTGTGAAACCCTGGCAGGAACAATTTCATTCGATCAAAGGACTTCCCTGACCGCTGAAGGCCAAAAACAAACACCCCGTCTTCCACTCTCACTCCTGTCGATTGGATCGTCCCCCCATTCAGTCCGTAAGTTTCGTATTTGATGTCTCCATCGCCAGCAAGGTCCATCTTTTTGGCTGCCCTTTCTTCTATGAACAGTTTCCCGTTCTTTTTCATGTTGCCAATAAAATCCCTGAAACTACTCTTGAGGGAATCAGCCGAACCATAGATATCAAGATGGTCGGCATCTACAGCAGTAATAATGGCTACATCCGGGCTTAGGGTCAGAAACGACCGGTCAAATTCATCGGCCTCCACTACAATAATATTGTCATCACCTTCCTTGCCGATGATCAGGTTGGAGTCATAGTTGGCCATGATGCCCCCAACAAATGCTGTGCAATTCAACCCTGAAGACTTCAGGATATGGGCAATGATGCTGGAAGTGGTTGTTTTCCCATGGGTTCCGGCTACAGCGATCGTGAAATTGTCCCTGGTCAACTCTCCCAATACCTGCGACCTCTTGAGGATTTCAAACCCTGCCTCTTTCAAAAAATTGTACTCCAAATGGTCTTTGGGTACAGCAGGCGTATAAACGATCAGTGAGCTGCTTTTGTCCGCTGTAATTGCAGCTGGAATATTTTCCACAGCGTCGGTATAGTGAATGGAAATACCTTCACCTTCCAGCGTCCTGGTCAACACGGTAGGTGTCTTGTCGTACCCGGCCACAAAATAGCCGTTGGCCCTAAACCAGCGGGCGAGCGCACTCATACCGATACCACCGATACCTATAAAATAGACGCTATGTATGTCCTTCAGCTTCATTCGATCATTTTCAGTATTTCATTGGCAATGTCTTTGGCCGCATTTGGCCTGCCCATTTTCTTTATGTTGGCTGACAGTGTTTCTTTTCTCTGCTCATCGTTGATCAGCCCCAATGCGGTAGACACCAGTTGCTCCCTGGCCTGGCTGTCTTTCACCATTATAGCGGCATCCTTCGATACCAAAGCCTCTGCGTTTTTTGTTTGGTGGTCTTCAGCCACATTGGGTGAAGGCACAAACACCACAGGCTTACCGGTAAGGCACAATTCAGAAATAGACAAAGCCCCAGCCCTGGAAATCACGACATCTGCCGCCGCATAAGCCAGATCCATTTCTTTCAAAAATGCCATCACCTTTATCCCTGTCATTTCCTTGTCCCTGGTCCGGTCAAGCATTTCGTCATAGTAAAATTTGCCTGTTTGCCAGAGTACCTGCACTCCTTTTGTTATCAGCTGATCTATATTGGACACAATCGATTCATTGAGTGTTCTGGCACCAAGGCTTCCTCCCAAAACCATCAGAACGGGCTTGTCTGTAGAAAAACCAAAGAATTCCAACGCCTGTCCCCTTTTTTGGTCAACATTCAAAATGTCTGTCCTTACGGGGTTTCCGGTGAGCATTATCCTATCGGCAGGGAAAAATTTATCCATGCCTTCATTGGCCACACATATTTTTTGCACTTTTTTGGCCAGCAGTTTATTGGTGATGCCGGCAAAGGCATTTTGTTCCTGGATCAAAGACGGTATCCCTTTTTGGGTGGCGGCATACAACAACGGCCCACTGGCATATCCGCCTACCCCGACCACTGCATCCGGCTTAAACTCCTTTAGCAATTTGAAAGACTTCCAAATACTGGAAATCAACTTGAAAGGGAAAGACAGGTTGTCTATGGTCAGGCTTCTCTGGATACCGCTGATCCACAAGCCAATTATCCTGTAACCGGCTTCAGGCACTTTTTCCATCTCCATTTTGCCTTTTGCCCCTACAAAAAGTATTTCGATATCACGTTCGATTTGGGTCAAGGCATTGGCTATGGCTATGGCAGGGTAGATATGCCCCCCGGTACCTCCTCCGCTGATCATGATGCGATATGTTGCCTTAGCTGCCATTTATGCTGTTTCCAATTCTGCTCTAAACTTATTTCCGGATGTCTGCGTACTTGCGGCTTCCTCTACCTCTCCACGGCTCACACTCAGTATGATACCCAATGCAACTCCTGTGAACAACTGCGAGGTACCCCCCATACTGACCAGGGGCAATGTGAGGCCTGTAATGGGCCCCAGCCCTACTGCCACTCCCATGTTGACCATCGCTTGCAGTACCAATGCAAAACTCAATCCTGCCGACAACAACCCTCCGTAAGTGCGTTCACTTGTAGATACTACCCTCGTGCCCCGGTAGAGCAAAGCCAGGTAGAGGAACAATACAAACACTCCCCCGATCATTCCATATTCTTCTATGACTATGGCATAAATAAAATCTGAATAAGGGTGGGGTAGAAAATTTCTTTGATGGCTTTTGCCAGGGCCTAACCCCTGGATGCCACCGGAGGCTATGGCAATGTATGATTGCTCGGCCTGAAAAGGTACTTCTTCGGCGGTAACATAAGCCGTTATCCTGCTCATTACTGTTTCCGCCCTTTGTCCCAAGGCCAGGGCAATCCCGCCTGCTACCAATCCAATAGCCACAAGCATAATAAGGTATTTGGTGGGTACCCTGCCTATAAACAACATCAACATGCAGGTAGTGAACACCAAAATGGCTGTGGAGAAATTGGACATGGCGATCAGGCCGCAGATGGCACCAATCCAGAGTAGCATAGGTATGAGCGACTCTTTTACATTGTCGATATTGTTTTGCCGCTTGGCAAGCATAGAAGCCAGGGTAACAATCAAGGCAAATTTTGCCAGGTCGGAAGGCTGAAAAGCCTGGTTGATCAGGGGAATGGTAATCCATCTGGATGCTTCATTGATATTGAGGCCAAATTTCCATGTAACAAACAACAATGGCACACACAGCCACAGCGCCAATCTGGACAACTTGGCGTAGTAACGATAATCAATTTTATGTGCTACCCACATCGCAAACAAACTCAGGAGCATGAACGAAGAATGTTTGAACAGGTAATGTTCTGTGTTGCCTTCCATCTGGGAATAGGCCAAGGTACCTGTGGCACTGTACACCACCAATACACTAAGTATGGACAATGCCAATACTATGAACCAGATTACCGGATCACCCTGAATATGCCTATCTGCCCATTGCTTGATCATACTACAAGTGTTTTCTCAGTTTTGAAGTTTTTTTTTAAGTCAAGTACTGCCTCCTTAAATTGGTCGCCCCGGTGTTCGTAGTTGTTGAAGAGGTCAAAACTCGCACATGCCGGAGACAGCAATACCACGTCCCCTTGAGCTGCCATTCCCAATGCCTCTTCTACACATTGATCAATATCTTGAGTTTCCAGCACCGATTTTATTTTGCCACCGAAAGCATCCAGCAGATGCTTGTTGTCCACTCCCAGGCAAATCAAAGCTTTCACCTTATCTGCAACCAATTCCTTTATCGGGGCATAGTCGTTTCCTTTGTTCACACCTCCGGCAATCCATACCACCTGGCCATCCACACCATCCAGTGCATAATAAACAGAGTCCACATTGGTGGCCTTGGAGTCGTTGATGAATTTCACCCCATCGATAGTAGCCACATACTCCAATCGGTGTGGGGCGTTTTGGAATGTTCTCAGGCCTGCAAGAATATTTGCTGCACTTACTCCATATCTGGTAGCTATCAACACGGCAGCCATGGTGTTGTACAGGTTGTGCCTGCCAATTAGAGGAATATCTTCTTTTGGGATGGAAAAACCGTCAAAAACTAACTGGTCCCGTTCCAATCTGGCAACAGCTCCTGATGCACCGGCTTCAAGTGAAAACCCTGCCTGTTCTGCTTCTATATTTTTCTCACTGATTTTTTCACCAACTAAAGCATCATCAAGGTTGAAAACGAAAAGGTTTTTGTCATCCTGGTTCTGAACAATACGGAGCTTTGAATCTGCATACTGGCTGATGTCATAGTTGTACCTGTCTAGATGGTCTGGTGTTATATTCAAGAGCACAGAAGTGTCTGCCTTGAAATCGTACATGCCATCCAATTGGAAACTGCTCAGTTCCAACACTATGATATCATAGTCTGATTCGAGCAGCAATCCAGCCAGGCTGTTGCCAATATTGCCTGCAAGGCCCACATTCAATCCTGCCGATTTTAGCAGGTGATAAGTGAGCAGGGTGGTAGTCGTTTTCCCATTGGAACCAGTGATCGCTACCAATTTTGCCTTGGTATATCTGCTCGCAAATTCTATCTCCGAGATTATAGGTTTATCTGCTGCCCTTAAAGCTTGTACTACCGGTACCTTTTCAGGTATTCCAGGACTCTTGATGATTTCATCAAAATTGAGCAGGTGGTCAATGGTATGGCCATTTTCCTCAAACTCTATTCCTTTGTCCAGCAACATAGCCTTTTTATCAGGATCAATTGCTCCTGAATCTGACAAAAACACATTCACTCGCTTGCTATGAGCAAGGAATGCCGCGCCCATGCCGCTCTCACCGCTTCCTAAAATTGCTACACTATGGTATTTATTGTTCCTCAACTCCTTACCTTACTTTTAATGTTGCCAATGTAAAAATTGCCAGCAGTATTCCGGTTATCCAAAACCGGGTAACGATCTTCGTTTCATGCAGCCCAAGTTTCTGATAATGGTGGTGCAGTGGTGCCATTTTAAAAATACGCCTGCCTTCTCCATATTTCTTTTTGGTATGCTTGAAATAAGCTACCTGCATCATTACCGATATGTTTTCTATGAGAAATATCCCACAAAGCACCGGAATCAGCAGTTCCTTTCTTATCACCAATGCCAGTACGGCTATGATACCACCTATCGACAAACTCCCTGTGTCGCCCATGAATACCTGAGCGGGATGGGAATTGTACCAGAGAAACCCTACGCATGCACCTACAAATGCTGTACAAAATATCACCAACTCTCCCGAATCGGGGATGTACATGATGTTGAGGTAGTCGGAGAAGATGACGTTACCTGAGAGATAGGCCAATATGGCCAGTGTAAGTCCGATAATAGCAGAAGTACCTGCTGCCAGGCCATCCAACCCGTCTGTTATGTTAGCTCCGTTGGACACCGCTGTTACAATAAAAATGACCGCTATCACATACAAAACATTGGTATAATCTTCCAGAAAGGAAGGGAGCAGCCATTTGTAGTCGAATTCATTGTCTTTCACAAAAGGAATGGTGGTAATGGAAGATTGAATGTCTTCAAAGGCCTTATACTTTTGCGTCTTTTCCTGAGCGGGAGGTGTTTCCTGAAATTCCCTTACCACGATATCGTCGTGCATCACCATAGTCACCCCTACGATCAGGCCTATTCCTACCTGGCCGACTATTTTCAACTTGCCCGACAAGCCTTCTTTGTTGTTTTTCTTCACTTTCAGGTAGTCATCCAGAAAGCCAATCAGCCCCATCCAAACGGTTGTCACCAGCAAAAGGATGACATATATATTATCAAGTTTTGAAACCAACAGTACCGGAATCAAAATGGCAGCTATAATGATCAGCCCGCCCATGGTAGGGGTACCTTTCTTTTCCATTTGTCCTTCCAGGCCCAGGTCACGGATTGATTCGCCCATTTGAAAGCGATGAAGAATGCCTATGAGGGTTTTCCCAAAAGCTACCGTAATGAGCAATGAAATCACTACCGCCATGCCAGCCCTGAATGAGATGAACTGAAACAGACCAGCACCTATCAGGTCGAATTGTTTATCCAAAAAATCGAATAAGTAGTATAGCATTGCCCTTTTTAATTTTTAAACATTTCCAGCATTTCCCTTAAAACCTCCCGGTCATCAAAATGGTGCTTCACCCCTTTGATTTCCTGATAATCCTCATGGCCTTTGCCTGCCACCAGGATAATATCTCTTTCACCAGCCATCGAACAGGCCGTTTTGATGGCCTCCCGCCTGTCATTGATCACCAATGTCTTCTTTTCATAGGTCTTGCCCACCCCTGCCTGCATATCTTTGATGATTTCATCCGGGTCTTCATTGCGTGGATTGTCGTTGGTGAAAATCACCTTGTCGCTCCACTTTACGGCTATGGAGGCCATTATAGGCCTTTTTCCTTTGTCGCGATCTCCTCCACATCCCACTATAGTGATCATCTGCTCACTTCTGGTCCTGAACGAATTGATCGTTTGAAGTACATTTTCCAGTGCATCCGGGGTATGGGCATAATCCACAATGGCGATAACCCCACTCCCTACACTCACCTGCTCAAACCTGCCCGGTGCGGCCATAGCACCCGAAAGGGAGGTGAGCAAATCACCTTTCTCTTCATCCAACAAAACACCAGTAGCATAAGCGGCCAGGATGTTGTATGCGTTGAATTTTCCTATCAGTTTAAACCACACATCATGCCCGTCTATTTCCAGTTCCAGGCCTTGGAGGGAATCCGTCACAATCCTGGCTTTGAAGTCGGAAAGGAACTTTAGTCCATAGGTAAATTTGTGCGCCCGTGTATTCTGCAGCATAATCTGCCCCCGTTTGTCATCGAGGTTCACCAACGCAAAAGCGGATGGTGACAACTGGTCGAATAATTTCTTTTTGGCGGTAATGTAGTTGTCAAAAGTTTTGTGGTAGTCGAGGTGGTCGTGGGTGATATTGGTAAAAACAGCCCCCCGGAAATTGATGCCCGCTACACGGTTTTGGTCAATGGCGTGGGAGCTCACTTCCATAAAAGCATGGGTGCAACCCTCTTTTACCATTTGTGCCAGCAACTCATTGAGGCTAACAGGATCTGGTGTAGTGTGGCTGGCAGCTATTTCCTTGCCATTTACATAGTTTTTCACTGTTGACAACAAGCCCGTACCGTAACCCAAACTTCTAAAAAGGTTGTACAGTAAGGTAGCCGTAGTGGTTTTGCCATTGGTGCCGGTGATGGCCACCAGTTTTATTTTTTTTGAAGGATTCTCGTAAAAATTAGCGCAGATGACCCCAAGGGCATGGCTGCTATCGGAGGTTTCCACATAGGTAACTTCTGGGCGAAATTTCTTAGGGAGCTTTTCACACACAATAGCCACAGCACCTTTGTCCAGGGCTTTGTCGATGTATTCATGTCCATCTACCTGGGTGCCTTTTACTGCTACAAATAAGCTGCCGGGCTTTGACTCTCGCGAGTCAAAGCCGACAGTACTTATAGCAGTATTCATATCACCTGATACTGTCTTGAGATTTACATTGTACAATATGTCTTTCAGCAGTTGGGCCAATTTATCCTAATTTTATTTCTATAATGTTTGCATTGGTAGTGGACGATCCGGGCACCAGGGACTGTTCTTGCACCCGGCCACTACCTTCATACCTCACTTTCAATGATTTATTCTCCAGGATGTAAATGGCGTCCCTGAGCGTCATTCCCCTTACATCCGGTACTTTGTCTTTTCCTGCTTCCAGGTTCTTCCAGGCTATCCCATTATTGGCAATCCTGGCCCTGGCCCATTTGGAATCCTGACTGGAATGGTTGGATATGCCGATTTTGTTGCAAATGAGTTTAAGGTCGTCCATTTCACCTGACTGGATCACAGGGAATACCCCTTGCTGCGGATCACCGGCTATATACGGATGGTGCATTTTCAAATCCAATGCATATATTTTATCAGCGACTTCCTTGAAAACAGGGGCAGCCACATCACTACCGTAAATCTTGAACCCCTTGGGATTGTCTATGACTACAATGCAGCTGTATCGTGGGTTCTCGGCTGGAAAATATCCTGCAAAGGATGTATAGTATTTGTTCGTATATCGGCCATTTTCCACGTTTTTGGCTGTGCCTGTCTTACCTGCAATCTGATAGAAACTATCACTTATATTTCTTGCCGTACCACGCTGAACAACCCCTTCGAGCATCTCCCTGATCTTGGCAAGTGTAGCCTCAGAGCATATTTTTTTGTTGATCACATTGGAATGAAAGGTTTCTATCACCCTATCGGCCTCCCTTACCTGACGCACTATAATTGGCTGAATCATCCTGCCATTATTTGCCACAGCATTAAAAAGCGTAAGCGTCTGAAGTGGGGTCATTTTCAATTCATAGCCGTGGGACATCCAGGGCAATGTGGTCCCGCTCCATGTAGAGTCTTTTTTAGGATGTTTTATGTAGGGCTTGCCTTCACCGATCATCTGGAAACCCAATGGTTTGGTCATGCCCATTTCCTCCAGCGCTTCATAAAATTTTTCCGGATTGGCACTGAAATGTTTGTTGATCAATTTGGCTGTGCCTATGTTGGATGATTTTTCAAAAACCTCCTTCACCGTAAGCGTACCATATCCACCAGGCCGATGGTCTTCCATGGTCTGGTCATAGAATGCGAATTTTCCATTGCCTGTCTCCACCGAGTCACCCAGGCTCACGTTCGAGTTTTCCAGCAGGGCGATCATACTAGCCAGCTTGAAAGTGGAACCCGGCTCACGGGATCCCTGACTACCTACAGCATAATTGTATAGCTCCCAATATTCCCCTTTTTTGTTTTTGCTCAGGTTGGATATCGCCTTAATCTCGCCGGTTTTTACCTCCATCACCACCACACAGCCATAGTCCGCGTCGTTTTCCATCAACGCCCCCAATAGGGCCGATTCTGCTACATCCTGCAAATCCACATTGATTGTGGTCACTACATCGTACCCATTTTTCGGCTTCACTTCAGATCCGTCATATACGGGCTTCCAGCTACCTCCCGAAAATTTCTGAAACAGGGCTTCCCCGTTTTTACCGGACAGTTGTCTGTTGAAACTGTATTCCAGTCCTACTGTGCCCCTGCTTTTATCCTCATTCAGCGACCCGATTGTGCGATCCCCTAAATGCGAAAAAGGTTTGTACCGTTGGTCAACCTTTTCGAATATTACCCCGCCTTTCATTCTTCCTTTTCTGAATATTGGCCAGGAAGACATCATCTTTTTGGTCTGGTAGTTGATCTCTTTGTGGTTGATGACCAGGTACCTCCTTCCTGACACCCTAGCATCGTTTATCTTCCTTTTATAATATTTATAGGAATGGTCATTGTAATAATTGGCCAGTAGCCACGACAGGGAGTCTATGCCGCGGTTGTAGTCTTCGTCTGAAATCAGGGACGGGTCGTAGGCTACCTTGTAGAATGGAAGTGAGGTAGCCAGTAAGCTGCCATTGTCTGAATATATATTGCCCCTTGTGGCTTTCACCTGTCGGAATTTGAGGCTATTGTTCTCTGCTTTGGCCTTCCACTTGCTTGCTTCCACAAATTGGATATTGGCTATTTTGTAAATAATGCCAAATGAAAAGAGCAGTACTGCCAGGTAAGCTATCCTTACCCTCAACAATATGGAGGTTTTAATATTCATCCTTGCCTATGACTATTTTAGATGGAGGAATATCACTCTCTACCAAGCCAATTCCAGCGGCTTTCAGTGCCACTTCAGATTGTTTGCTGGTGTACATGTAGTCGGCCTTGAGGGTGGTATAGTCGGCCCGGAGGTCTTCTACTTCTACTTCAAGGCTGCTGATTTTTCTGATGTTTTTTTCCGCATAGTGCAGATTACCTATATAAAGTATGCCCAAAAAAGTGAGGAACAATGTAGGTGGAAGGTACTGGATGGGCAGGCCATCTTCGAAAAACCTTTCTACGTTGAGGTGGTTTTCGATCATAGCAAAAAAACTGCTCTTGCCAGAATTCCCAGAAGCGTTGTTTTTGTAGGTATTGGCGGCCATAACTTTATAATTTTTCTGCTACTCTTAGTTTGGCGCTGCGCGCCCGGTTATTCGTTTTTACTTCTTCTTCTTTAGCTGTTATAGGTTTCCTTTTTACTGGTTGAAAAGGCCTTATCAGGTTTCCATAGAAATCCTTTTCAGCCTCTCCATGAAACTTTCCTTTATTTATATAGTTCTTTACTATCCTGTCTTCGAGGGAGTGAAATGACATAATAGCCAACCTTCCTCCCGGTCTTATTACTTCACTTGCCTGCTCCAACATTTCTTCCAATACTTTCAACTCCTCATTTACTTCTATCCTAATGGCCTGAAATACCTGTGCATGGTATTTATTTTCCCGTCCCCTCGGTGCAAACTTTTCAAGGATTGCCTTGAAGTCGGCTATGGTCTCAAAGGGGCGATCCAGCCTTTTCCTCACAATTTCATTTGCCAGAGTTTTGGCATTCTTCACTTCTCCATACATTCCCAATATCCGATGTAGATCGGCCTCCCCATACTCGTTGAGTACGTCTTTGGCTGTTTTGGCCATACCCGAATCCATCCTCATATCCAACGGCCCATCAAACCTCGTGGAAAACCCTCGTGAGGCTTCATTGATCTGGTGTGATGAAACACCCAAATCTGCCAAAATCCCATCGACCTGGCTGACTCCATAAAACCTCAGATATTTCTTGAGGTATCTGAAATTGGATTGTACAAATGTGAAAGAACGACTCTCTATATCCCTGGCATTTTCACGGGCATCAATGTCCTGATCAAATGCATACAAATGTCCTTTGGAAAGTTTTTCAAGTATGGCTTTTGAATGCCCCCCGCCACCAAAGGTCAGGTCCACATACAGCCCGTCTTCTTTGATGTTGAGTCCTTCAATGCATTCTTGCAGCATTATCGATGTATGATACCCCATTATTCATCCAGAAATTTTTTGGCCATCTCGGAGTACTCTTCACTATCTTCGATCAGGTAGTCTTCGTACAAACTGGGGTTCCATATTTCAATAGTGTTTCCCGTTCCGATCACAATCACTTCCTTTTCCAATTTGGCGTGTTCCAGCCATGCTTTGGGTATCAGGAAACGACCAGCGCCATCCAGTTCCACTGGGGCAACACTCTTAAAAAACTGTCTTTTCAATTTTCTTTGGGCAGCATCAAAATCGCTCAGCGCGGCGAATTTGTTATGAATCTTCTTATACTCCAACATGGTATAAACCACCAGGCTCGGGTCGAATCCCTTCATGATAACGAGCTCATTGCCAGACACCTCGGGTAGGTTACCCTTAATCTTTGCAGGTAAGACCAACCTACCCTTAGCATCCAACTTACACTCATATTCGCTTGTAAAAAAAGCCATAGAGTTTTAGAAAAATATAAACCACCGGTACAAACATAAGAAAGTTTTGGAATTTTCCCCCACTTTATGACATTTTTTACCACATAATTCTATTTTCCTCCTTTTTTTGATAAAAACCTCCCACTTTTTGGATGGCTATGGGATGCATTTTCACGGCTGACCTTGTACGATATTTACGCCAAAAATCACCATAAGCAATTGATTAAAAGCATGTTGAGATTGAACAACAGCAAAACAAAACATCAGATCATAGTATTGAAAATGATTTCACCCAAGGGCCAAAACTTAGATGATAACAAGACGGTGCATAAATAATCCAGTAAAGAATGGTGTCACTCGGTTTGAATGGGATCCAAAGCCCTATAAGAACCCTACAAGTAAGGCATTTGAGCTTTACCAAATGGACATAGTTCATCAGGTATTACAAAAGCAATACGAAACGGAAACGACCTACCGGGAAGCCCCCCCTGGCTGGTGCTACACGAAAAACAAAGAGAGAGGTACCTATGCTATTTGGATGCTACTATCATTAAGCTAAATGCGATAACCATGAGCCAGAATTTGAAGGGTACCAGAAATGGTATGATGATCCAGCCAAGCTCCATGGTGACCATAAGGAGCACGGTTAAAATTGCAACAAGTTTTAAGGTAGAGCGGGTTTTGTTATCCATAGCTATCAGTAAAAATTTGGCGTAAATATATGGCTTCAATCTAAAATTGCAATGGCAGCTTTCATTAAATAGCAAAGACAATTGGCACCTGCTCCACAAAGCCTTGGCTATTATCTTCCAATTCTGTTCAGGTATTTTTTAGGATAATTGCCAGTATTTCTGTTAGGCATTGTGTGTATCCACTTCTGGAACCATTCTTGTTTATTCACCTGATATATTGCCCCAAACTTGTTTTAGAAGGCAATAGACTATAATTTTCGACATTATATGTAGAGGATGAAGCGCTTATTATCACTATTTTGGATTATTTTATTTTTGGGGTTGGCCCATGTTTCTTTGCGTGCCTCTACCCCTCAGGATAAAATAGACAGCCTCCAATCAGCCCTTCATTCCCACCAAAACGAAGAGCTGGCAGACCTATACAACCAAATCTCCTGGGAGTACAGAAATACCAACACAGACTCTGCTGTACACTATGCCAACCTGGCCAACCAACTTTCCAAATCTATTGGATACACCAATGGCAACATACAGAGCCTCAACTATTTGGGCATTGGCTACCGCAACAAAAGCAACTATTCCAAGGCATTCGAATATTTCGTGGAAGCCTTAAAAGCCTCCGAGGAGTCTGGCAATCTCGAGCAAGAAGGCTATTCGTTGATCAATATTGGCAATATCTACATCTACCAAACCAATTATGTGGGGGCCATTGAGTATTTCGAAAATGCACTAAAACCTGCACGAAAGCTCAACAACAAGGGCATGATGGCCTATTGCTACCTCAACCTCGGACGCACCTACAGCAGGATAGAACAATATGACAAAGCGGAAGATTATTACCTCAAGACCAGGGACATACGACAAGAACTAAACGACACCAACGGCATCATCACTTCCAATGCCGACATTGCCGAACTGTACCGCCTGAGGGGAAACCTGGACAAAGCCCTGGAGTTTTTCACGCTTTCCTTGAATGATACAAGGAAAATTGACAATAACGGGGCACTCGCCTTCAGCCTCAACAATATTGCCAAAATATACCGGCAAAAAAACGACTTGAAAAACGCCCAAAAATATGCTTTGGAAGCCCTGGAGGTCGCCAAGGATTTTGAGCTGAAAAATGACGAGCGCAAGGTACTGGAAAACCTCTCCCTGATATACCAGCAACTTGGCCTGCATGAAAAAGCCCTGCAGTTTTACAAAGACCATATTTACAAAAGGGACTCCATCTTCAATGAGGAAACTACCAGAAAAATTGAGGAAATGAGGTCGAAATATAAGGCGGAAAAGCAGGAAGTGGAAACTTTGCTGCTCAAGCGCCAGGCAGAACTGGATGAAGTGATCATTCAAAGGCAAAAAACGGTCATAGTACTGACAGCCATCGGTATCGCACTGCTTTTGGTCATAGCCATAGTCGCCTATCGGTCTTCACTCACCAGAAAAAAACTCAACATACTGATCAGTGAACAAAGAGACCAGGCACTGAAGGACAAAAACCTGATAGAACAGCAATCCAAAAAACTGGAAGCCCTGGATATGGCCAAGTCTCGTTTTTTTCACAACATTTCCCACGACCTCAGGAGTCCTTTGAGCATCATTATTGGCAATCAGGATGAAATTATACAAAGCGATGAAAACTACCTGACGAAAAAATCCAAACAATACCTGGAAGTGGCACATAAAAACGCCAGGAGGCTGCTGTTCCTCACAGACGAGATCAACGAGCTCACCAAGCTGGAAGAAGGAAAACTGCAACTGAAACCTGTAGCAGTCCAAATTGGCCCTTATCTGAAATTGCTCGTGAGCATGTTTCAATCCACCGCTGATTTCAAGGAGGTCGATCTACAATTTGAAAACAAAATCGATGAAACCACCACCCTGGAGCTTGATCCCTATCAATTTGAAAAAATAATTTACAATCTGATTTCCAATGCCCTGAAACATTCGAAATCAGAGGACAAAGTATTGGTAATACTGGACCAGGGGGAAAAACGGGACATCATTATCAGCATCAAAGATACCGGTGATGGCATACCTGAAGCCAGCATCCCATATATCTTCGACCGCTATTACCAATCTCCTGAAAACAAATACCATGTATATGAAGGATTGGGTGTAGGATTGGCTCTGGTCAAAGAGCTTGTAAAGCTACACAAGGGTAGCATAAGCGTCAAAAGCAAGCCAGGCATTGGCACCACGTTTACAGTGGTATTGCCCAATACAGCGGACACAAAAAATGGAACCATACCGGAAAGATCGGATTACATTCTCGACAAAAACTCACTGTGGGCCGATTTATGGGAAAAAACTTACCAAAAAGAGCAGCCGGTAAAATTGAACATCCTGAACGAAGCAAGCCCGGGCAGCAAAAAAATACTGCTGGTAGAAGACCACCCCGAAGTAAGGGAATACATCTGTGGCTTGTTAGGGGAAAATTTTCAGGTAATAGAAGTTGAAAATGGCCTAAAGGCACTGGAAACACTGAAAAAAGAAACTGTTGATCTTATCATAACCGACCTTATGATGCCCTGGATGGATGGTTTCGAGCTTCTGGAAAACATCCAGAAAAATGAAAAATACAACCAGATACCGGTACTTGTGGTGTCGGCACGCAATACAGATGACGACAAGTTCCGGGTGCTTACAGCTGGAGTAAGCGATATCCTGCAAAAACCCATTAACCGCACCGAACTGCTGTTGAGGATTGACAACCTGCTGAACAGTCACCCGGCCAATGGAAAGCAAAATGCCCCGCTGATTTTCAACAACACCCATCTGATTGACGACCTGGAGAAAGAGTTGCTAAAAAAACTTGAAAAGCTGATACTGGAAAGAATTGACGATTCCAACCTTTCGGTGCTGCACCTGGCTGATGCTATGGCAGCCAGCGAACGCAAAGTATATCGCATGATCAAAAAGCTGACCAACCTTACTCCTTTTGACTATATCAAGGAGGTAAGGTGGCAATACCTGGAGCACCTGGTAAAAAACAAGCATGTGAAAAATGCATCTGAAGCCGCAAAAAGCATAGGCATGAAGAATGTCACCAATTTCAAAAACCAGTACCGCAAAAGGTTCAACAGGGACATTGAAGAGTCGCTGGTGAAGGTTTCCTGAATCTAATACCCAATTCCCGCAACTGACAAATACCCAATATCGGGGATGGCCAATCATTGGTTAAAGTAGAATCTTTGATAAAAATTAATCTTTAACCAATTTATTACGCCATGAAAAAGATCCTAACCATTTGTATGTTGCTGTTTATGGGAAACATCGCACTTGCCCAAGCCGACAAAATCATTGACCATTCAACCCTCACTACACAGGGGCTGAAAGAAATTTTTGAAAACGCCTACCTACAGGTACTCTCTACCAACGATGATTTTATCCTTGTCAAAGACACCTATTCACTCTACGTGACCCTGTATGACGCCAACAAGCGTTATATTGAGTTCGTCATTTTCAACAACTTCAAGGATGGAGTTAGCCAAATGAACAAGTACGAATTTGCCAATAGAATCAACAAGGAATTGATAGAAGTAACGGCCTACTGTGACAATGAAAAAAACCAGGCTGTGTTTAAGTACGACCTATGGATAGAGGGCAATGTGACCGCCGGTGACATTGTCAAGGCATTCAAAGCTTTTCAAAACACGCTCACAGCATCGGTCTTAAAGGATACCAACCATATATTGAAATAGCATTTTCTGAACAACAAACAACCAGTCTAACCTGGTATTCGGCATGTCCACTGGGCATGCCGAAGTTGTTTATGGACACACCTATCGGATTGATAAAAAAGCACTGCTCCAGAAAATTGCAAACCATGCAGGAATTCTGAATCTTTGGCCATTGGATTATCGATCCTTCAATGATTAAGATTAAAAAGGCATTTGGCTACATCGGGCCTGGGTTTATCATAGCGGCTACAGGAATCGGGGCTGGTGATATGGTGACGGCCACTGTAGCCGGGGCAAATTATGGCATGGGCATTCTCTGGGCTGTAGTCGTTGGCGCTGTTCTCAAATACTATCTGAATGAAGGGGTAGCCAGGTGGCAACTCTCCACTGGTAGCAGTATCCTTGAGGGCTGGATGGCCAAAATACACCCGATGGCCTCCTACTACTTTGTAGGATACCTATTCCTCTGGTCTTTTATAGTGGCTGGGGCGCTCATGGCCGCCTGCGGACTTGCCGCCCATTCTATTTTCCCATTTTTTTCAGTAAAGGTTTGGGGCATTGTCCATTCTATTCTTGCCCTCTCGCTGGTCTTATGGGGCAGTTACAAACACCTGGAAACCATCATGAAGGCATTCATCTGCCTGATGTTTTTAACGATAATATTCAATCTATTTTTGGCGGATATCGATTGGGCACAGGCAATCCTTTCACTTTTCACACCAGTGGTACCTACTGGCTCTGTAAAATTCATATTGGGCATGATCGGTGGTGTAGGTGGCAGTGTAACACTGCTGAGTTATGGCTATTGGTTGAAAGAAAAAGGCTGGAAAGGGACTGAAAGTATCAAAAGATCACGAATTGACCTGGGCATTGCTTACCTGTTTACCGGATTGTTTGGTTTTGCACTTGTTATCCTCTCAGCAGGCCTCAGTCCGGAGAAATTGTCAAGCAATCAAATGGTGATCAGTTTGAGTGAAAAAATTTCTGAAACCACCGGCAGTATGGGGCAATGGATATTCCTTTTGGGGTTTTGGGGGGCTGTATTTTCGTCTATGCTGGGGGTTTGGAGTGGGATTCCCTACATATTCAATGAATTTGTGGCCATCAAAAAACAGTCACTACTCACCTCACAAAAAACGACCAAGTCCAGCCATTACCGATGGTTTTTGATCTACATGGCCATTCCTCCCATGGTGCTGTTGTTTCTGGACAGGCCTGTTTGGGTCATCATAATTTACTCCATAGCAGGGGCATTTTTCATGCCTTTTCTGGCTGGCACACTCCTGTACCTCAACAATAAAATAAAGTGGGTCAGCCATCACAAAAACAGCCACGCCACCAATTTAGTCCTGCTTGGCACCCTTTTGGTCTTTCTTTATTTACTTTTCAGCAGAATAATGGAATAAATGCCAGGTTGCTTCATTTCAACTTTACAACCTTACCTGATTGGGCGCTTTTCACAGCCGCATCCAGTATTTCTACTACCAACATGTTGTTTTCCAGAGAAGACAGATCGTTTTTATCAAGAATAATCTCACCCTTCACCACAGCGGCCAAATACCCAAACGGATCGTCGAAGGGATATTGTCTGTCGTCAAGCTTAAGCGATTGCTGTGGTTTCTTTGCCCCGGTCTTGTACCTCATGTCGGATTTGTTGTCAACCAATATGTATCCTGAGTTACCGTACAAATCCATGTCTTTTCGGGAAAAGGGCCAGTTCCATGATGCCTGGATAATTGCCTGGGTATAGGCATAGTTGACCACTATGGTAGCCTCATCATCTACTTTTGGGTACACTTCAGGTTTCAGTTGCTTTGTAGATGCATATACAGACTCTGGCCTTTCGCCTTTTGTGAGCCAGGTAGCCAGGTTGGCTCCATAGCAGCCAAAGTCGATGATGGCCCCACCGCCATTGAGCTTGGGGTCGGTCAGCCACTCCAGAAATTCTTCATTCACACCGATTTCCCTGGGTCCCTTGTGGCCATCCCTTACCACAATCTTATGTAGTTTGCCGATCGCATTATCACCGACCATCTCAAAAGCTTTGTGGTTGGTGGGATACCAGGTAGTTTCATAGTTGGTCAGCAGATGGATCTGGTGCTTTTCTGCCAGTTCTTTCATCTTCAAAGCATGGTCAAAACTTACGGCCAGGGGCTTTTCTACCATTACATGTACTCCTTTTGGGGCGCAAGCCTGTACCACTTCCAGATGACCATAAATCGAATTGAATGCCAGCACAGCATCGGGTTTGACCTCATCAAGCATAGCATCCAGGCTACTGAACACCATATCCATGGGATAACCATATTGATCGGCATACCTCTGCGCCAGTTCCTTGTTTTGCTCGGCTATCCCCACAATTTTCACATCTCCCCTATCTGTTCTACCCAATATCCAGTGTACATGCGAGTGTGAAAGCCCGGCAATGCCTACCCTTAAAGGTTCGGTTTTGGATGATGGCTGTGAGTAAACCAGGTGACTCATTAGCACTAACAGGGTAAGTATTGTTGTGCAGGTTAGGATGTATTTTGTCATGAGAGAAATTTTGTATGTCATAATATTAATATTACCGAACGGATATGCAATATCAACAGGAACTTGACTTGTCCAGCTCCCTAAGCCGGAGTAGTTTTCCTTTCAGGTCCCGACTTGCCTCCACTCCCTTCTGGGCAAACAGCCAGTCCACCGCTTCTTCTGTCGGAACATTCGGGTGAAAATTATCCCTCGAAAAATGCACAAACTTTAGCGCCAAGAAGCCATCAAACCATTGAAAGAACCTTTTTCTAAAACTCCCCAAAGTTGACGATTGCCCCTTGATTTCCTTTATCTTCGAATCGAAATGGCGGGATTCTAAAAACTCACAAACGCTCTTCGGCATGGAGCCTACCCGGTCTTCGATCTGTTCAAGGTCAAGTACAAAAAATGAATCCACCTGCCCCAGCAAAACTTTAAGCTCTTTAAATATTTCCGGATGATAGGTCAGATGAACCTCCTTTTCCCCGGCCATCCATTCACCTACTGCCCTGCCCGTCCCAAACGGCACCCTATGCGAGACTCGGGGGGAGGGTATTACTGTTGTTGTATTTACCTGGCCAAAACCTCCAAGGGGAATGATTTTATGTAAAAAGTAAAAATCCTCCCCGGCTTTTCTCCTGTTCATCCCACCTTGCTTTTGATAAACAGAAGACCTGACAGCCATACTTGAGCCAATTGTTTGAAAGGCATAGGGAAATCCAGCATATTTCAAGGCATCTACATAGTATCGCAGGTGCAGCTCATAGTACAAAATCCCTGAATAAACTTCAGGATCAAGCGGACCTTCCAGGGGATGTTCAAAATGGATGGAGCATCCGGGCGAACCGGGATATTTTTCAAAGTAGCTGGCAACTTCACTCAACAGGTTGGGGGTGCACAGGCAATCCGCATCAAAGCAAAGAATAACCCCCTCCGGGCGGTTGATGGCCTCAAACATCCTCGCCGCTTCGTCCATTCCAATCTTGCGCGCCACCCCCACACCAGCATGCTTTCGCGGCAGGTTGT
The DNA here is from genome assembly GCA_040222275.1 of Cyclobacteriaceae bacterium. Lineage (GTDB taxonomy): Bacteria > Bacteroidota > Bacteroidia > Cytophagales > Cyclobacteriaceae > CAXBNB01. Next base: position 175,470 of record JAVKDJ010000013.1, on the reverse strand, counting down.
TGTCAAGGATAAAGTGGAAATTTATTTTGGGGTTTTGGGCACTTTTGGCCCATTCGAGGGCAGTATGGTAGGTTTTGTTGTTCCTTTCTTTCACCTCCTCAGGAGCCTGTTCCGATGCATTGATCACTACTATAACCTCTACCGGAAAAGACACTTCGCAATGGTTTAGTGCTTCCAGCGAATCGTTCAGGGCAGGCTCGTCATGACAAGGCAGTACGACTATCAGACTGATATCCGCACCGGGCAAATAATCCAAATACCTCTTTGGGTACGCATATCGCTCAAAATAAATATTCGATCCGGCCATCAGGGAGCCAGTCGTTTGATTTGCCAGCCCGAATCTGCTCGCTCATATACAATCCTGTCGTGCAACCGGCTTGGCCTTCCCTGCCAAAATTCTATTTTTTGAGGGGTAATCAGATAACCTCCCCAGTGGGGTGGCCTTTGTATTTCTTCCTGTCCTTCGAATTTAGCCCTATACAGTGCTTCATTCTCGTCGAGAATTTTTCGGTTGTCAATTTCTTTACTTTGTGGAGATGCCCATGCGCCTATTCGGCTGGCCAACGGCCTGGACCTGAAGTATTCATCCGACACTTCGGGGGCCACTTTCACCACTTCCCCCCTGATACGCACCTGTCTTTCCACCGACCTCCAGTGAAAAGTGAGTGAAGCAAAGGGGTGCTTTTCCAATTCCTGTCCTTTCATACTCAGGTAATTGGTATAAAAAGTAAAACCTTCACCGGAAAAATGCTTGAGCAATACTATCCTGCCCTCAGGATTTCCATCCAGGCCAAGGGTGGACAAGGTGGTGGCATTGGCCTCCTCCCCTTCCTGTTTGTAAGCCTCCGAAAACCACAACTCAAATTGCTGTATCGGATCAGGGTTTACATTTTCTTTGTTCAGTTCCAGTATGCCGTATTCTTTTCTCAACGACCCTATTTGCTTACTTACCATAATAGATGCCTATTCTTGGATTCTTTTACTTTTTTTTCCACAAATATCAATTAATTGATTAAATATGTACTCCTAATCCTTCAATCAAGGGATTATTTTTTTTAGATTGTTATAAGGATACATTGCAGGACCCTGTGCGCACATGCTGCCATCAAATTCAATAAATATTTAGGACATTCAGGTGTCGCAGCGATGTATCCAAGTTCAAACTCAGGCAGGTAAGATAAAAATTTGTACCACTTATAAACCATAGATGAATGCAATTAAGAGTGCCACTGTGCATTGAGAGCTCGCCCGAATGGGTAAATGCTGTGATAAACGACTTTGATTCCTTCTTGAAAGACCATGCCAATTGCGAAAGAAAAGCATCGGCCATGGCCATGAGCTTTGTTGCCAAGTTTCCCGATCGTGTGGAAATCATCCCCTTGCTGATCGATACAGCCGTAGAGGAGCTGGAACATTTCAGGTCGGTGTACCAGATTATGGAAAAGAGAAACCTTATACTGCCACACGAAATCGGGCAAGACAAGTACGTCAAGCAATTGGTGGACAAATGCAGGAGTGGAAGGCTGGAGCGTTTCATGGACCGGCTCTTATTGGCCTCAGTGGTGGAAAACCGTGGAGCAGAAAGATTTCGGCTGGTGTATGAAAACCTTGATGATCCCGAGCTCAAAAAATTCTACCACGACTTGTGGGCATCTGAAGCCAAACACGGGGAAATTTTCGTGCAAATGGCGCTTAACTATTTCGACGAAAAAAACGTTTTTGAAAGACTAAAAGAACTCAATGAGCTTGAAGCCGATATTATATCAAATATGCCAATAACACCGGCATTACACTAAAAGCTAAATAAATATGGACTACTTCCATGCGAAAACGAAATTTAATCCGGGGCGCGGTGATCTGCTCATATCTGAGCCATTTCTTCCAGACCCCAACTTCGAAAGGACCGTGATCCTGCTGTGTGAGCACGATGAAAACGGCTCCTTTGGGTTTGTACTCAACAAACAATCGACAGTAGAATTTCAAGAGGTCATTCAGGACGGTTATGGTTTTCAGGAAAAGCTCTTTATTGGCGGGCCCGTTCAGCAGGACACTCTGCACTTTATACATCGCTCTTCCGGGCAGATGAATTCCGGCAAGGAAATCGTAAACGGCATTTACTGGGGAGGGGATTTCGAACGTTTGTTGTCACTGATCAACACACAGCAAATAAACGCAGAAGACTTCAGGTTTTTTCTGGGGTATTCCGGTTGGTCCGAAGGCCAGCTGGAGGAGGAGTTGAAAGCGAAATCCTGGATCGTGTATAAGCAACCCACGTCAGACAAGATTTTCGATCTCGATCCGCACCTTTTGTGGCAGGAAGCCCTGAAAGAACTTGGGGGCAAGTTTAAAATGTTTTCGAACTACCCACAGGATCCAAGAATGAATTGATTGTAGCCGCATCACACCAATAGAATTTAGGATAGTGACGGCACTTTCAAGTACCATACACCTGCTGCCAGGGGCAGAAATCATGGATTTTGCCATAGGTATATGACAGCAAATGACGTCTGCCCTTCTAATATAACTTGATTTGACACTAATCCTTAAAAATGAGTAGATTTGTAATGATAAAAGTGTTATTTACATATTATGAGTGATGAGAAGAAGTTTGCTACAGAGAAGGACAGTGCATCTTACCCTGTAGAATCTGTTCAGGACAAGCCTGAATTAAGTACACCAGCCGAAGAACCCTCCGAATCGAAAGACGGGCAACCTGAGGACAATCAGAAAAAATCAGTAGCAGAAATGGCACGCGCCTTTTTGGAAGATGCTGATTATGAAAAAAAATTGAAAAATGCTGAGGTAGAAAATGCTGAGGTAGAAAATGCTGAGGTAGAAAATGCTGAGGTAGAAAATGCTGAGGTAGAAAATGCTGAGGTAGAAAATGCTGAGGTAGAAAAGGCTGAGGTAGAAAAGGCTGAGGTAGAAAAGGCTGAGGTAGAAAAGGCTGCCGCATTAGTTTCTCATGATGCCACCGAAGAGGACACAGAAGCTACGGAGGATCAAGAAACCGGGGACGATGGAGATACCAAGGGTAAAAATGAGCACGAAGAAGGGCTCGACCTGATCGAACATGCCGACATCTCCTCCATGAACAAGGAAGACCTGCTCCACACCATCACCAAAGTAGCCAACAAATACAGTACAGATATCCATAGCAAAACACTGGGGGCCATCAAAGACACATTCGATGGTATTTTCAACAAAGAAAGAGAAGAAGCCCTGGCCAGGTTTGTCGAAACAGGCGGACTAAAAGAAGATTTTGTCTTCAAAGGAGATGAAACAAGCTCTAAGTTCAACGAGTACTACAACCTCATTCGAAACAACAGGCACCAACACTTCAAAGAAAAAGAAAAGGAAAAAGAGAAAAACCTTAGCCTCAAAAACGAGCTATTGGAAAAACTCCGGGAAACAGTGGACAGTGAAGAAAGCACCGCCAGTATGACCTCCCTGAAGGAAATCCAGGCCGAATGGCGATCGATTGGCCCTGTACCCCCACAACAAAACAAGACCCTCTGGGCCAACTACCACGCCCTCATAGACAGGTTCTACGACCATCGTAGCATCTATTTCGAACTCAAAGAACTGGACCGGAAGAAAAACTATGAGGCCAAACTAGAAATCTGCCAAAAGGCAGAGGAACTAGACGAATTGGAGAATTTCAAAGATGCCATCCAGAAACTGAACGAACTCCACGATGAATTCAAGCATGTAGGGCCAATACCCAAAGACGTACAAGACGAAGTTTGGGACCGGTTCAAAACCGCCTCTGATTTAATTTATTCAAAGCGGAAAGAATTCGTTTCGCACGTCAAAGAGCAGCAAAAAGAAAACCTTGCAAAAAAACTGCAACTCTCCGAAACAATAGAAGCCTTCACGCAATTCGATTCAGAAAAAATTAATGAATGGAATGGCAAAACTAAGGAGCTGCTTGCCATCCAAAAAGAATGGGAAGCCATAGGTGCCATGCCAAGAGAGACCGCCAAGGAAGTGAACAAGAAATTTTGGGGCAGTTTCAAAGCATTCTTTCACAATAAGTCTGAGTTTTTCAAAAAACTTGAATCGCAGCGTGAAGACAATCTAAAACTGAAAGAGGATCTTGTGGCCCAGGCCCGTGCGCTTGAAGATAGTACCGACTGGCACAAAACCGCCGAGGTACTGAAAGGGCTGCAGCAAAAGTGGAAAGACATAGGGCCTGTACCGGAAAAACACAGGAACCATATTTATAAGTCATTCAAATCGGCCTGCGACAGCTTTTTCAACAAGAGAAGGCAACACAACCAGGGACTCGATTCTGAATATGTAGAAAACCTCAAAAAGAAGGAGGAAATTTGCGACCTGCTGGAGAAAATGGCCAGTACCAAAGATGTGGATATGGAGGAGGTGTACAACCTTCAGGACACCTACAACGAAATCGGCTTTGTGCCCCGTAAAAACATCAAATCGATTCAGAGAAGGTATCAGGATGCCCTCAACAAGCTGGTGAAAAACGCAGAGAACCTGGACGCCAGCTCGAAGAGTGAGTTCAAGTCATTGATCAATATCCACGAACTAAAATCTGGACCCAATGCAGACCAAAAACTCAACCGCAAGGAATACAGCCTGAGACGGAAAATCACTACACTGGAATCCGACATCTCCACCTGGAAAAACAATATTGGCTTCTTCGCTTCCTCAAAAAATGCCGATGAGCTGCTCAAAGATTTTCAAGAAAAAATAGAGAATGCCGAGCGTGAATTGAAGGAATTGAAGGAAGAATTAAAGCTCATCATGACCGTTTGACAAGAGGCGAAAAAGCGCATGAAAAAATAGTCCAACATTTTCTTTTATAAATTTGGAATAGTTAAAATCTGACTTACTTTTGCACTCGCAATTTGCGAAAGCAATAGCACAAAAAGGAATGCCTCCTTAGCTCAGCTGGTAGAGCAACTGACTTGTAATCAGTAGGTCGCTGGTTCGATCCCGGCAGGGGGCTCTTGAAAATCAAGGAGTTACGTTAATTCGTGACTCCTTTTTTTGTGTCACCAGCATTACGAGTCGCGCAGAAATTAGGGGTCTCAGTTTTGTATGTCGACTAAAATCGTCGTAAGCCTCTTGGGAAAGTTCTTATTCTGTTCCCTTGAAGCATTCTTCTAAAGTAATGCTTCAATTTTAAATACACTAAAAAGGAGACAATTCTAAAAGCTGAATCAGTGACTTTCCCAGTGGCCTTTTACAAAAGTAGATTTCATAGGGCCAGTATTCGATATCAGTTTTTATAATAGTTCTAAAGATACTGATATCTGCGGTGGAATGGTCAACTTCTTCTGATGGTAGCGAGGTGGTTCAGGTGCTGGAGATGAAGCAGACCGTATCCTGGATTGTTCTTTTTCGATGAGCACAGTACTTAGCCCTGCTTCATTGATTAACCATCCCCAATACCATTCCATAGAAAGGCTATCCATCCAGGCAACTTCCCCTCTGACGCTATTTAGAAAGAAGGCAAGAGCGCCCATTTTAATACAATGCGGTATTGTCGGCACCAAAAAAGATGTTGTTGGGATTATGCTTCATAAAACGCAAAAAGCGTAAGTGATTACCCACAAACCGAGCTGAACCAGAAGCATCATACTTTTCTATAAAAGAAGAAATTCCTGGCAATCAGAGTACAATCACCTTCCCATTAATCCAAAATTAATGCCCTGTTAAGGTCGAAACAATATCATTGTTTGCTGTATTTGGTCTAAATGGTTTTAACAATTTAATCTCTTATAGTCTTTGATTTAGCAAATGGAAAATAGAAAAACAATAATTTGGATGGCCTTATTATGGGCCGGGTTTATGGGAGTATGCAGTGCAGAAAGTAAAAACCCAGACAATGAGAATACACAGGCCAAAAATGTCCTGTTCATAGTAGTGGATGACCTCAACCCCACCCTCGGCACCTATGGCCACCCCACAGTGCTCACTCCAAACATCGACAAGTTAGCCAGGCAAGGGGTTCAATTCAACCGTGCTTATTCCAATTTCGCCCTGTGCAACCCAAGCAGGTCTTCCTTTTTGTCGGGCCTGATGCCAGAAACCCTCGGCATTACAGAAAACAAAACCTCCCTTCAATCTACCATTGCTGGCAGGACTACATTACCCCATTTGTTTAGAAAAAATGGCTACTACACAGCTTCCCTGGGCAAGGTATTTCATGGACGCCAGGAGCACAATGACCCAAACGCCTGGGATGATATATTTGGCTTCTCTGCTACTGCGCTAGGTAAAAAAGGAGAAGAAAGGAACCTCACAGATGGTGCTTTGAAATGGTGCCATTGGAGGGCGGCAGAAGGCGATGACATGGATCAACCAGATGGACAAGTAGCCCAAAAAGCGATAGAAATCATCAAAGAAAAAAGAGATCAGCCTTTTTTTCTTGCTGTAGGTTTCCACAAGCCCCACGACCCATTTATAGCTCCCAAGAAGTACTTTGACATGTATCCGCTGGTAAACTGCGTCCCCCCTTCTGTACCTGACAATTGGGGATTGCCCTATAGCCATTCATTAGACGGACTGGTGGCCAAGTCAGAGGTATTTGATAAATTCACTGATCAGGACAAAAGGGAGTTTTTAAGGTCGTATTATGCCTGCACTACTTTTATGGATGCACAGGTAGGAAAAGTACTATCAGCCCTAGAAGAAGAAGGCCTCCAAGAAAATACACTCATCATCTTTTTGGGGGATCATGGCTACCACCTGGGCGAACATCAATGGTGGAATAAGGTCAGCCTTTATGAGCAAGGTCAAAATGCGCCCCTTATAGTTGTAGATGGCAATGAAAACAATAAGGGCCTTAAAACCAATGCCATGGTAGAATTCATAGACCTCTACCCTACTATTGCCGATTTATGCCAGTTTGGCAATATACCGGATCATCTTGAGGGGCAAAGTTTTAAATATGTGATAGAAAACCCTTTGAGGTCATTTAGGGACAATGTATATGGAATCGTACGGAGAGGGAATTTCCTCGGAAAATCTATCAAAACCGATGATTGGAGGTACATAGAATGGGACAATGGCAACATGGGCTATGAACTTTACAATGAGCATACAGACCCAATCGAATATCAAAATCTTGCGAATAACAATAAGTACGAAAACGTACTCAAAATGATGAAAGCATTGCTAGACCAGCGATAAATCCTTATATAAATAAATACTCACAAATCATGATAAGAAGAAGAAACCTACTAAAAGGAATGATGCTGTTGCCATTGGCAGCTACCAACAACGCATTGGGCAACAATATGACCAATCAGCGAAATACAAAAACCAGCGGCATAAAAGCCAAGATCACCAGGGTAAGGGCCATCATAACAGCACCATACAATACAAACCTGGTGGTAGTTAAAGTTGAGACCGATCAGGACGGGCTGTATGGTATTGGGTGTGCCACATTCACCCAGCGCGCCCACACCGTGGTATCAGCCATCAACGACTACCTGAATGACTTCTGTAAAGGCAAAGACCCATCAAACATTGAAGACATCTGGCAAACAGCATATCAGGGTTCATATTGGAGAAACGGACCTGTGCTGAACAATGCGCTGAGTGGACTTGACCAGGCCCTATGGGATATTAAGGGAAAGATGGCCGGAATGCCTGTTTATAGCCTCCTTGGAGGGAAAGCTCGTTTTGCAATTGACACCTACACCCATGCCTCGGGGGAAAGTGTTGAGGCTGTAATGGATGAAGTAGCCATGTATAAGTCCATGGGATACCGAAACATCCGTATCCAACTAGGCGGATACGGATCTACCCACCTGGCAACCAACCCTGACTGGAAAAGAGGGGGCTTTGGTGCCGAAGGCGACAAAACCATGGATCCGCAAGCCTACAAAAGGGGAACCGTAGAAATATTTAAGAAGGCCAGGGAAAAATTTGGAGACCAGATAGAACTCCTACATGATATGCACGAACGGCTGCAACCCATGGATGCCATAGATATGATAAAAAAAGTGGAAGAATACAGGCCATTTTTTATAGAAGACCCTTTCTCGCCTGAAAACATGGGTTGGTTCAAACTGCTCAGGGAGCAGACCAGCGTGCCGATTGCCATGGGCGAGCTTTTGAACAACCCTCATGAATGGGTGGAACCCATCAGCAACAGAATGTACGATTATATCAGAATCCATATTTCTCAGATAGGGGGAATAACACCCGCCATGAAAGTAGCCAGACTAGGCGAATGGTTCAACGTAAGAACAGCCTGGCATGGTCCTGGAGACACCTCCCCTGTGGGGCATGCCGCCAATGCACACATCGATTTGGCCGTTTGGAATTTTGGCATTCAGGAGGCAGCAAAGGTAATAAGAACCCCCGAAGACCATGTAAAAGAAGTGTTCCCGGGAATGCCCTACGTAGAAAATGGTTACATGCATGTGAATGATGCCCCGGGATTGGGAGTTGATATCAACGAAAAACTTGCCAAAAAGTACCCACCCGTAAAATACAATTACAACTGGACACAAGTAAGAACAAATGACGGTACGGCAGTAAGGCCATAAGCCTGTACCGTCATACAAACTAAACTTAATTCTAATGAAAATTTTGATTCCAAATAGCTTCTGGTTGCTGGTACTAGGGTGTTTCTTCTTTATGGATGCAGCTGTTGGCCAATCGCAAAAACCAAACATAATACTGTTCTTGGCTGATGATTTCGGCTATGGCAGCACCAATATTTATGGCGCTCCTACGACACTTATCCAAACCCCTAACATAGATAAGGTAGCCAACAATGGTGTTCGCTTTTCAAATGCATTCACAACCGGGTCGGTTTGTACACCCACCCGGTATGCCCTGCTCACAGGTGAGTACTCCTGGAGGACCAAACTCAAAAAAGGGGTGGTAAATTCCAATGACCCTGCTTTGATCAAAACAGAATCCAAAACTTTGCCGGAATACCTGAAAAGCCAGGGCTACAATACCGGGACTTTTGGAAAATGGCACCTGGGCTTCAAAAAAGAGCAATTTGACAACCTGCTTGGAAAAATTGAGTTGGGGCCAAATGAGCATGGTTTTGATTACAGCTTTGTAGTCCCAAACAATCTGGACGATGTACACAAGGTTTACATTGAAAATGACAGGATTTATGGTTTGCGTTCAGATAAGATCTGCGCTTATGGAAAGTCATTCTATGGAAAGCAATATGCCGGATATGATGCCCCTCAAAGGGTGACGGAAAATGTCATGGACGATTTGACCAATAAGTCCCTTGAATGGATGAAAAACCAGGAGGAAAACGAACCATTTTTCTTGTATTTTGCCTCAGTGGCAGTACATCACCCCATCGTTCCCAGCCCGGAAATGAGGGGCAAAAGCAACGCTGGTGCCTATGGGGATTTCATTCAGGACATTGACAGGTCGTTTGGCAAACTGGTGGAATACATCGAGGACAATGGATTGAAAGAAAATACAATAATCCTCTTTGCAAGCGACAATGGCGGGGATATACCAGACAAAAAAGGAATAGTCACCCCGGAAAATTTTGCTTTTAACAAAGGACTAAAAATCAATGGAAGCCTCAAGGGCGACAAACATACCATTTGGGACGGAGGGTTCAAAATCCCGTTTTTCATAAGCCACCCTGGCAATATCGCTCCACAAATGGTTTCTGATGCCACAGTATCTACAGTGGACATCTATGCTTTCCTCGCAGAATATGTAGGAAGCAACGATGGACTAGAAGTAGGTGATGCCCCCGACAGCTATAGCTTTGCTGAAGCAGTCCGCAATCCAACTGCGAAATATGTAAGGCCTCCACTGGTTCATAGAGACGCCCAGGGAAGAAAAGCCATCAGGTTTGACAATTGGAAGTACATAGAACCAAAAAACACCGAAAGTAATAATCCCGACGATCAGGAGATGCTCTTTGAAATCGTCAATGACCCTGCCGAATCTAAAAATGTAGTTGAAAAGAAAGCAAGACAAACCAAACAGGCACGTCAATACCTCGAGCAAATTATTCTCAATCCATCCAAAATCACCTGGAATTAATCCACCACTTTTCCAATCATATATTATCACTTTTAGCCATGAAAAAAATAATTTTCACATACCTACTAATAACCACTTATACAGCCACAATAGCACAAAACAATAGCCACATTGATGGTAAACAGCGCAAGCCCAATATCCTATTCATTTTTGCTGACGACCTTGGATATGGGGACCTGGGCTGCTATGGCCATCCTTATATGGAAACCCCAAACATAGATAAGTTGGCACGGGAAGGCACAAAATTCACCCGCTACTATGCCACTGGCACCACTTGTTCTCCAAGTCGTACGGGATTTATGACGAGCAGGCACCCTGCCTCTTACGAAAAGTATATGCCCTTCCACGATTTTGCCGGAAAACCTACCATTACAGAATTGCTGGACAAAAACGGTTACGTAACAGGGCATATAGGCAAATGGCATATAAGCGGTGATAAAAACCCACCCAATGGCACTTACGGTATTCAAGACCTGAGGGTAATTGGCAATTCCAAAAATAAAGAGGCTGGCAAGGACGATGATATTTTTGATGCTGCGATCGACTTTATAGAAAAAAACAAGGACGCTCCTTTTTACCTCAACGTTTGGGGGCATATCTCCCACTATCGTGTAGATCCGCACGAAAAATTCCCAGCCCGTTTTGCCAATCTACAGGTAAATAAAAACGATTTTGGTGTTCACTTTCAGGATAAAATCGACCGCTCAGCCAGACTGGTACCAGATGTAAATACGGCCATGCACAAATACCTCGGTGAAGTTTGGTCACTGGACCTGGCCGTTGGACGCCTTCTTAAAAAGCTGGATGAGCTAGGCCTGAGGGACAACACTATCGTTGTTTTTTCATCCGATCAGGGCCCTGCCCCAAACAGGCGGGAAGTCAATGCCGATCATGACAGTACTCTTACAGCCAGTATGTTGGGGTCTGCTGGCATGCTAAAAGGTGGAAAACACACCCAATTTGAAGGAGGCGTACGCATCCCATTCATTGTCAGGTATCCTGGAAAAGTACCCCAAAACCGTACCAATGACATTTCAATCCTTTCAGGGCTGGATTGGCTACCTACGCTTTGTTCCATCACCAGCACCCCATATGATGAAGATGAAACAGAAGGCCTGGACGCCTCAGACATTTGGTTTGGGAAGAATGCAAACATCGACAGGTACCTCTACTGGAAGCCAAGCAATGAAAATGGTGCCATCTCCATTTTACACAACAACTGGAAAGGACATGAAGATAATAGCACCAATGAATTTTTACTCTATGACCTATCCGTAGATGAATTGGAATTGGTAAATGTAGCCGACAAATTCCCCAGTATTGTAAACGACTTAAAAACCAGGGCCTATCAGTGGGAACAGACACTGCCAGGAAAATACATCAAGTAGAAAGACCTGTACCAACATGATTATGAAAAGAAGAACTTTCATCCGCAACAGTGCACTGCTTTCCGCCTCCACCTTTTTGCTACCTGCCTGGAGTTGTAGTGCCGTCAGGTCCAAAAGCAACATGTTCGAGGCATTGGAAAGCCTGCAACTATCCGACTTTGAAGACGAACAGGACGAAAGCCCAATTCTTTTTCAAAACAAATCGAATACCTACTTAACCACCCTTAGGAGAAAAGAGTATCCTGCTGACAAAGAGATTATTTCACTTTTCAGATGGAACAAAGGGCAATGGGAAGAGCAAAACCCGGTGACGTCAAAAGAAGGTTCGTATGAAGCGGTTACAGCCGATTGTCACTCGGATGGGTTACCTGCCGTGGCTTGGGCCGAAATCGAAAATGGAAGCTGGACCATCAAGGTTACTATTCAATCCAACGGAAATTTCCCAAGGCCTACGGCAATTAGCCAGCCCTCCAAAAGGTCAATCAACCCGGTAGTCAAAGCTATTTCTGAGAACGAATATTTGCTCGCATGGGAAAGTTTTGAGGAGGGAAAATTTAGCATTTACCTGTCGTCATTTAAAAATGGTGAATGGACCATTCCACGTCAGGTTACTGAAAGAGAAAGGAACTGCTTTCATCCGGCATTGGAAGGAGACACCCGGGGAAATATCTACCTGGCCTATGACGTTTCTGATGGCCCTCACAGAAACATTGAAATGAAAATAATAGATGGGGTTTCGAAAGTAAAAACGATCCCAATAGCCATCGGTGGAGGGTTCAGGGACAGGGTAAACGTTAATACAAAACCTGCACTGGCTTTCGACAAATCCGGCAAGCTTTGGATTTCCTGGGAAAACAACCGGTTTGCCCATAGGCTTCAGGATGGTGACAATTACACCGGAGATAGATGCTGTGCGATGGTATGCTACCACGATGGCCAATTATGGACTCAAGAAAGTAATGGCAGGTGGTTGTTTAAAGGCAAAAACGACCATTGGCCTAATTTCCAGAAAGACCAGAACAACAACCTCTTCGCTGTGACCCATTGTGGGGGCGACTTTGAGGGAAACCCGTTTTGGAAATTCAGGGTTTCATACCTTGATCCCGACATAGGCTGGACCCAGCCTGTCACTATTTTAGAAACCAAGCAAAAAGGAGAATCGATCAAACCAACCCTGGCTTTCGACAATCGCAACGAATATTTTTGGATGGCCTGGAAAAGTGAACAATACAAAGAAAGGGACTATGATCATCCCGGCGAATATGATAGTGGCACCAATCAGGAGCGTCGTGGGATGCTGGAGATGAATAAATTTTCCTCACCTGTAATAATCGACAAGCAGGCCCGTCTCGATTTGGTGCCCGCAATTGTGGAAGAACATCACCCAACAGAAAATTTCTTCCCAAAGCTGAGTGGCAGGCCAAAATCAAAGAGAAATACCATCGAACACAATGGGGAAATATACCATTTACTCATTGGAAATTTCCATGAACATTCTGAAATATCCAGTTGCTGGCCAGCAGGCACAGACGGCACACTCCATGACGACTACCGCTTCGGCCTCACATCGGAGGGGTACGATTTTATGGGGATCACGGACCATGCCTACTCCCAAACAGAAGTGTATTGGCGAAAACACCTGAGGTTGGCTGATTTTTACAACGATGGTGAAAACTTTGTAGCCTTTCCATCTGTAGAATGGACACTATCCAACGAACGCAATTTTGAGATAAGACGAGGCGCAGGGCATAGAAACATCATATTTAAAACTACAGCTGACGCCAGGAAATATGTACGAAATAAGAACGAGGTATATTCGGTCAACAATCCGGAAACGGCGGATGCAGAAAAGCTCTGGCAATACATTCACAAACGAGGCATCAATTGTATCTCTATACCACACCACCCTGCAGATGAAGTGCATGCGTGCTGCTGGGAAACCAGAGATGAGGAGATCGAGCCCATAGTTGAGATATTTCAGTGCCGGGGAAACGCCGAATATCGCGGGGCACCCCGTATGATCAACGTGGAGCGCCACAAGCCCACAGACAATGACAAAGGCTTCATTGATTACGCCCTGCGGGACAAAAAATATAAACTTGGTTTTATTGCCAGTGGAGACCACAACAGCATCGGGGTGGGACTGGCTTGTATCTGGGTGAAAGAAATCAGCAGGGAAGGCATTTTCGAAGCTATGAAAAACCGCAGGGTATTTGGTACTACCGGCGATCAGATCGAAATGGATTTTCGACTCAACGGGACATTGCAAGGACAATCGACAAAGTCCATAAAGGCACCTCAGCTGGCTCTCAACATTAGCGCCGTGGATGATATCCAGCAGGTAGATATTCTACGAAACAGCAAAGTGATCGAAACCATAACCCCAACCGAAAACACCCGGCAGTACTCCTCTGAATTCAGTGATAGCGGCTTTAAAAATGCAGGCGATGTGCTGTACTACTACGTGCGGGTAATACAAAAAAACCAACATATAGGGTGGTCCAGCCCTATTTGGGTGGAATCATAAAAATCTCCAAAAAATGAATCTGAAAATTATATTTACCATTGGTATCCTCACCACCTGGCTGCCCTATGCCCATGCTTATAAAGTCGTTGACGATATAGCCACTGTATCCGGGGGCTATGAGATTCCTATTAAAATATTACTCCCGGAAAATGCCACAGGAAAACGCCCCGTGCAGTTCAATGTGCATGGTGGTGGATGGAATGGGGGTGACAAAACACAAGTACCACCGGCAAGCGTACCTGCAGATGCTACATTTCTCTGCGACAGGCTCGGGATCATCTATGTAGGGCTGGCCTACAGGTGCAAAGGAAATGATGGCACTTTTGCCCTGGCCATGCAGAATCTGGAGGCAAGCATCGGATGGTTTGCTGATAGGGCCGACCAATTCGGCGCAGACATGAGCAGAATAGGGTTTACGGGGGGCTCAGCTGGCACCACTTTGTCCGCTTTGCTGGCACAGCGCTACCGTGAATGCAAACTCTATGTAGGAAGTGAGGGTATGTACAACCTGGTGGATCACGATACACTGCGCTCATATTTTCCCAATGCAACTGGTAGGGCAAACTACGGGCTTGTTACTTACGAAGAGTCGTTCAACGCCTCTCCTTTCTACAACTTAAGGGAAAAGCCTGCTACAGCGCTCTTGCTTCATGGCTCAGACGATTTCTTATGCCACCCCAGCCAAAGTCAAAAATTTGCAGAAAAAATACGCCAATCAGGAGGACAGGCAGAGGTTATCCTCTTCAATGGGATCAATCATACTTGCAGAAACCCCAATTATCCTGAAGTGCTTACAACAAGTGTTTTGGCAATTGCCAGGCTTTTTGAAAAAGAATTCGACCTGCCCACAGTAGATTACAATCAACTGCAAAAAGACCTGGACCTGAAACTGGCCGGAAAATACCCACACAAAAGACCTTCTGTGCAAAAAATTATCGGTACGTGGGAAGGCAAAAAGGGATCAGTTGTAATAATGGAAAAAGGAAACGGAATGTTCATTTCCAGGAACGAAAGAAGCGAAACACCTTTTACCTACCACATAGAAGGCAATAAAATAGCGGTGAAGCAAAAAGAAATGCCCTTGTACCGCGAATTCTACCTGCGTACCAATGGGCAGTTTATCTATGAATTGATCCTGGAGGAAAGCAGATTGAAAAGCCGAAGGGAGGATTACTCGAAAACGGGTGATTAATCCTCCCAACTTCACTTTTTAGATTACCGGCCCTATAATGGCAAAGCAACGCGAATTATTCAGGTTGGATTGTTTTGTTAAACAGGTGCTCAAACTTGTCAACGCAAGCCACTGCCTGTATGGCCGCTTTAGGGTTTTCAATGGTGATTGGCTGGTCTGCCACATAATTTCTCATGCGACTTCCCACCAACGAAATGGTCAACTTCTCACTGCCTCGTACAGTCATAAAGTCAAAAGATTTTTCAAGGTTGGTCAAAGCACCGTTTCCACCCGAAAAAGCTTCGACATTGGTAAAGGCCGTATGTCCCTGCCCCTCTACCACAATCGGGTGTGTTTCTTCCACAGTATTACCGGCATTGGCTATAATCGATCCCTGGGCTATCATCCAATTTCTATTTTTGGTATTGGCCCCTTTTTTGTGAATGCCCACGGCCACACAATCAAGGTTGAAGTTTGTCAGTTGGCCATAGCTCTGTTCGCCAAGTAAAATCCCGCCCCATGTAGCGAAAGTAAAAATATCCATCAATTGAGCATTATCAGTATGATTCACTGCATACGCAAAAGTGCCTTTGTCCACCACTGCATCGATTACATCTTTACTCAGCTTGTATCCGATTTTTCGCATAATCGAGGGATTGACATGACAATGCAAAAACCTCGGTATATCATAGCAATAATCTATGCGGATAAACTCTCCACTCAGGGGATACCCATAGCAATGCTCCACCAAAATCAGTTCGCATATATTTTCCCTGGTGGCATTAAAATCCATAGCAATGTATTCACCGTAAAACGTCAGATTGGACAATGTGACCCCTTGTGTACTATGGGTCTTGCTCACCTGAATGGTGGGTGGATACTCAATTATTTTCGCAGGGTCTTTCAACTCCTGATTGGCATACCAAAATTGGATTCCGCGAATTTGGGTGCCAGACTCTACGGTAATGAACGCCTTCTGGTCGTCCAGTATCTTAAAAACACTCCCGACAGGGGCTTTCTTTTCGGGATGCTTGGTGCCCCTGGGGGTTGGCCCATGTACCCCAACAAGTGAAGCATTTTGCCTGAGTACAATTCCCCCATTTATCGGATAGGCCTCATCGGTAGGATTTACAAACAATGCAGCACCGTAACTGGCCGCCCAGTCAATGGCTTTTTGCAGGTTTTCCGTGTTGATTGCCGCTGTGTTTTCGGGCAATACGCCAAACTCCCTGATACTTCGGTTGGCCTGAACTGCCCCGACCATGGAGACACAAATCAAGGAGAATGCTAATAAAGTTTTTTTCATGTTCATCATATTGTATTTCGTGATTCATACTTATACCATGGGCAAAAAGCCCTCCCACCTGGGGTACTAATTAGGAGTAGTTGGTTGGTAGTGGTCAGTCGATAAATTCCATCAACCCAAACCGATTGGCCTGATGGACTCCCTTGGATGCTTCATAAATTGGAAACAAGGTGGATGTGGACCTCCTGTCGCCTTTCGGGTCATTCCTATCTTGGCGCACAGCCTGAAATGCCCACCTATTACCTGATTTCGGGTTGTTTTCGGAAGGCAAATTCCTGAAGCTGGACAGGGGTATTGCCAATTCCAGGTTCCAGCTTTCATCCTCATCCGAGTTGTCATTGATGGTACCTACAAAACTGGTTTCTGCCTGGTATTCTGGGTCAAATGCTTTAAAAACGTAATCCTTGTTGTTGAAATATTTGTTAAAATAGACAAAGTCGTTGCATGCCTTATAGAGGTTCAATTCAAAACCTATGTGTGCCACCAGGCTGTCTGGCGCAGGAATGATGAAGATTTCGGCACAATCGTCGTTGTAGGGCTCTCCATCCCTCCTTTTCTCCCTTGCTGTCAGGTACTTGTCTTGCATGCTGTAAAACAGGTACAAAAAATCCTCATCCCATGCCATTCTAAACGTAGTGCTTTGCCGGTCTGACGGCCGCTCTATGCGATAGAAATCTTCAAATTTCCGTGATTCTGCCTGCTGCCATACCTGTTCATTCATCATGCCATCGATGCTGATGCGTTCATGCGCCTTGACTACCTTGTACACCTTTTGTTCACCAAGGGAGAGCCATTTGCCCTCCTGGGCAAATGAAACTCCCTGAACCATAATCAATATCAGGGATACACCAAGGATTGTGAGGAAATTCATGAAAGGTATATCACACCATTCATCTATCAACCCCCGAAAATACATTTCAGAATTCCCTCGATAATCCTCTGGTAAATTCGTAGAATAGTCCATCTATGCCTTATGGTAATTATGCCTGACCTGAACCTTTCAAGTATCGATAGCACTTAAGTGCCCCAAACCCAATGGCGACAGGCAACAGGATATATTTGATAAACGGAACAATACCATGTACGTATTCCGAATGTGCGTGCGGTACAGGGAGTTCGTGTGCCATTGTCACTAGTGGGGTCAGGCAAGCTAAAACAATTAATGTGGTCTTTTTCATGATTTTTTATTTATTAATGATTGTAAAATGTTCGATGTTTCTAATAATGACAGGTTTTGTTGCTCGCTGATACTACGCAGGCAGTCGTATTCTATTTTTCTGTCTTTTCGGCCCGATGGCCGCACTACTTCTTTTACCTGGACCGGCCCGAGTTCCGTATTGATTTCAAGCTGGTTTCTTTCCAAAACTTTCCTCTGAACGGGGTAGTATCGCACGCCTATGGTCGGGCAGTTGTCCAAAATAAAATCCACAACATCCTCCAGGTTACTACCTTCTACCAATACAGAAAACTTAATTCCAGGTCTCCCCTTTTTCATTTGCACCGCTGTAAAATAAAAATCGGTGGCTCCTGTAGAAAGTAGGCTGTCCTGAAAGTCTGCGCCGATCATTTCTGGTGAAGTATCGTCCAATTGCGTCTCAATTACATACATTTTCCCCTGATCTTCTGTGCCCTCTGATAAAAGCGATACTCGGACCACATTGGCAACTTCGAAATCCTTCGTACCCGGCCCATAAGCTGACCTCTGAACCTGCAGGGTGGTTTCCCTAAAATCGGGATTCAAATACTTCAAAACAGCCGCGCCGGTTGGAGTTGTCTTTTCTCCCGGCTCATTTCCTTTAAAAGTGGGCATACCCGTCAAAATATCCGCTGTGGCCGGAGCAGGTACCGGTAGCACACCATGTTGTGTCATTACAGTACCACTGCCTACACATACAGCACCAGAGTAGGTTCTTGTTATGCCAAGCTTATCCAACATAACGGCACAGCCCACTATGTCCAATATAGAATCTACGGCACTCACCTCATGAAAATGAATTTTTTCCAGAGGTATATTATGTACCTTCGATTCGGATTTCCCTATGATCTGAAAAATGTCCCTGGCGATCTTTTTTGCCCTCGCGGTAATATCGGCCTGATCGATTATTTTGTTGATATCAGACAGGTGCCTGTGGGAATGCCCATGTGCATGCCCATGGCTGTGGTGGTGACCATGCCTGTGCTCATGGCCATTCAAATCCACAATCTGAACATGCAGGCAAACAATACCATTTTTATTTACTGTTTTCACCTCTACCTTTCCATCCTGAAGGTTTAATCTGGAAGGTAGTTTTTTGATTTCCTCATATCCATCACACAACCCACACAGAGCACTCAACAACATGTCTCCTGCCACTCCTGCAAACGGTTCTATATACAAAATCCCCATAACCTGCTTTTCTATTTTTCTTTGCCCATACTTTTGATCATTCTGAATGCCGCTATAGCCGCCCCATATCCATTGTCGATATTCACTACACAGAGTCCGTTGGCACAGCTGGCCAGCAGGCCATTCAGCGCGGCTTGTCCTCCACTGGCCACCCCATAGCCCACGCTGGTAGGCACAGCAATAATTGGCTGGGGAATAAGCCCCCCCAATACGGTGGGCAAGGCAGCCTCAAATCCCGCCACTGCTATCACCACCCGATACTGTTGCAATAGGCCGATCTTGTTCAATAACCGGTGCAACCCGGAAACACCTACATCCTGTACGCGCTCGGCCTTTATACCCAAATGGAGTAGGGTATAGTACGCTTCATTGACCACATAGGCATCCGATGTTCCTCCTGAGACTATGGCTACTTCTCCACTTTTCCCGGCGCTTTCATCGATATTGAGGCCAAATACACCCGACATTTCATCATAAAAAGCCCCCGGAAAAACTTCCAACAGTTGCCTGGCTTTATCTTCCTGTACTTTTGTAGCAAGTGCAGGCTCCTTCCGCTCAGAATACTGCCGTAAAATCGCCGTGAGTTGACCGGTTGCCTTAGACTCTCCAAATACCACTTCCGGAAAGCCCAGGCGTTTTTTACGATCAAAATCAATTTCGTAGGTTTTATTATCCATGGAGTGCTCTGTTTAATTTTCCTGAAACCAGCCCTTCTTTATCTATACTACACTGGGCAAATCCCAGTTTCTTGATCCTGGCAGCAACAAGGGGGAAGCATTCGTGCAGCAAATCAATTTCCCTTGCCGGCACTTCAATTCTTGCTTCATTTTGGAAATGGCGAACCCTCACATCATAGAACCCATACTCGTTCAATATTGCCTCGGCATTTTCTATTTCCTTTAGCTTTTGGCGATCGATCGCATTTCCATAAGGCACCCTTGAGCTGAGACAAGGGCTTGCCGGTTTGTTCCAATGTTGTAACCCCAGATGCCTGGCAATATCCCTTACACCTTGCTTGTCTATACCACAATCCACCAGTGGTGACAATATACCATGTTCATTGGCGGCTTTTAGTCCCGGTCTGTAGTCCCCCAGGTCGTTCGTATTTACCCCATTCAAAAGGGTATAGCCGGGGTATCTTTCTGCGAGCACCCGAAGGGACATATACAGGTGGTTTTTACAGAAGTAGCAGCGGTTGGAAGGGTTTTTTAGGTAGTCCTCATCGTTCAGTTCGTCGGTGGTGATCACTTCCAGGTCTATATCGTATTTCTTGCAAAAGTCTATGGCTTGTTGGAGTTCCTTTTGTTTCAAACTAGCCGAATTGGATATGCAGGCAATGGCTTTTTCTCCGAGAAAGTAGTGGGACAAGTACACAACCAGGCTGGAGTCAATTCCGCCTGAGAAGGCCGTTATGGTTCCGGCTTTGTTTTCGAACCAGATGCGTAATTTGTCTATATAACTCTCGACCATAGGATTTGCAGTTAATGTTGCTCTAAAAAATTCTTGCCGGAAATCTCCTTTCAGTTATGGCTCCTTAAACCAAACATGACTGTAATCTTACTATTTGATGATTAACAAATCATAAATAATTAATTAACAAGCCCGGGTATTAGTATATATCTTGAAATAAAAAATGATGGAAACCACTTATCCCTTAGTCAAAACCGTTGGAGCATCTTGGTAGCTTTGTATTCATCCGCAGAGCAAAATCACAATTTCTATATTTATTCCCGGCTTTCGTAGGGATGGCTGTTCATAGGTATTCAGGGGCAAAGTCCCGGAGTATCCTCGTTTAAATATCATTATCATAAACACGAGCCAGGAATAGGCTTCTTTATTAATGGACATGATATTTTTTTTAAGAAAGACTAATTTCTCATAATTCCACCCTCTTTACAGGCTCCTTAATCATTCATTAACCCAGCATTAACCCTCAATTCTTTACTTAGTGGACATAAGAAATTCGGAACATCTCCCACAGAGCTTGTTCAAGTATTCACTCATTAAAATATTATGCGAATGGAAAACAGAAGGAAATTTATTAAGCAGGCCGGTGCGCTTACTGCATTGGGTTTGATATCTGACTGGGCCTCTGCCATGCCAGCCAGTGACGCACTTGGTGACATCCTGCCACAAAGGCAGCTGATCAGGAATGGCGAGAAAGTAACAGCTTTTTGCCTTGGTGGGTACCACCTTGGGTTTACGGAAAACCCTAAAGAGGCCGAAAAAATGGTTGAACGCTCCATAGAACTGGGGGTGAGGTTCTTCGACAATGCCCGCAGGTATCACGATGGCCGATCCGAAGAGTACATGGGAAAGTTTCTAACCCCAAAATACCGTGACAAAATTTTCTTAATGACCAAAGCACCCGCCAAAACAGGAAAGGAAGTGAGGGAGCAATTGGACCAATCGCTCAAGGCACTGAAAACAGACTATGTGGATTTGTGGCAAATCCACACATTCACCACTCCGGAGGACGTAGATAGAAGGATCAAAGCTGGGGTTCTCGATGCTTTTCTGGAGGCAAAGGAAAAAGGAAAAACGAGATACCTGGGTTTTACCGGACACCAAAACCCAAAAACCCATTTGTACTTTTTAGACATTCTCGACAAAATGGGTTTGGCGTTTGATACTTGCCAAATGCCCTTGAATGTATGCGACCCATCATTCGAATCTTTTCAGCACCATGTGCTACCTGTTTTACTCAAGAAAAAATATGGCGTAATTGCCATGAAAACCATGGCAGGAGGCAGTATGATGGGTGGCCGGATTGATACCACCCCACAGGACATCAAAACCGAACACATACCCGACGTAGTGGCCAAAACTGACCTAACATTAGCCAACCTCCACCAGTATGTTTACTCCCTGCCCATATCTTCATTGTGTAGCGGTTGTAGGTTTACTTATGAGTTGGAGCAGAATGTAAAAGTGCTGAAGGAAATGGGCAAAATGAAGAAAAAGGAACTAGCGAGACTGGAAGAATTGGCCAAGCCCTATGCAGGCCTGATCGTTGAAAATTACAAACGCGTACTCAGTTAAACCTGATCTGGGTATTCCCTGCGGGAAACCATTATTATTGTGGACTATAGCCCTTTTTTGATATGGGCTATAGTCCACTTTTTTATTTCTTCCTTACCACTTTTGCTTTTGGCACAGGCACTTGTGCCATCCAAGCCCTCAAAATATCCTCTACCTCACGTGCCTTTTGATTTTCGATATTTTTCAGGTCCGCCACCTCTCCCGGGTCGTTTTCTATGTTGTAAAGATGGAAGTTGCCATCGGTGATGGTACCCTTCCATTGATCTACCAAAACAGCCGAATGGCCATTCGATTCATACCAGAGCAGTGGTGAGTTTCTGTCAACAGGGCTTCCAGTAAATGCCCTGCTCATGTCCTGTCCGTCAAACCCGGTTTCAGGCGGCAATTCAGTGTTGGTAAGTGCTGCTATAGTCGGCAACCAATCCAGCCCGCTCAGCACGGTCTTATTATCTACACTACCCTCAGAAATCTGTGCTGGCCATCTTACGATGAAAGGGACCCGTGTTCCACCATCTTTCACCGACAACTTTCTTTCCCCAAATTCACCTGCCGACCCCACGCTGTTGAGCAAGGTGGGCCGCTCTCTATACCTACCGGCCACACTTTGGTTTTTTACCTGACTGGTGAGCGGGCCCGGTCCATTATCACTACTAAACACAACAATGGTGTTTTGGTCAATTCCAGCCATTTTCAAAAAAGAAAATAACCTACCCAATGCCGTGTCCAGGGCAGTCAGGTCTGCGCAATAGGCCTGCATGGATTCGTTTATATCTCCATACTGCGACACAAACTCGAGAAACTGTCTTTGCTGGGGGTTTTTAAAATCCTTCAAATCAACTTTTAGCCCATCGTAAACGCGCAACTGTTCGTCGGAGGGGTCTATATAAGAATGGGTTGGTTGTACCCAAAGGTTGATATAAAAAGGTTTTTCATGGTTTTCTTCGATAAAATCAATGGCCAGGTCAACATATCGTTCAGTACTATTGGCCCTGAACTCCTTCGTCTGCGATTCCTTTCCCGACCAGGCCGCTTTGGGGCTGGATGTGGTAATGGGCACATCAATGCCAAATGCAGCAGGGGCAGGCGAATCGACTGTGTTATTGGCCAAGTGCCATTTTCCTATGTGGGCCGTAGCATACCCTGACTTTTGAAGAATGCTGGTAATACTGGGTTGGGCAGGATCCAAATCGTACGATTCATAAAATTCCCTGGCTGGGTGCAGCCCACGCATAAGGGCGTAACGACTTGGAGCACACCAGGCGGCAGACATGTAGGCTTTTGTAAACCTGATGCCTTCATTGGCCAGTTTGTCTATATTTGGTGTTTGGGCGTAGGGGTGGCCAGTAACGCCCAAATCCCCCGCTCCCAAATCATCGGTCAATATAAAAATAACATTCGGACGTTTTGCAATGTCCTCCTTGGGCTCGCATTGCACACACATGCCCAAAACCAGTAACAGGAAGGGCAAAATGTTAAAGTTGAAATTTGAATTTCGCATATCTTTATTCTGTAAGTTCTGCAAAAGGCCTTTTGTCAAACGTTTTTAGTTTTGCCTTCAGCAAATCCACCATTTCCATGGTTTTGGGTGCCACAGGAGAATAGATGTTCAACTTTTCATCCGGGTCACTTTTTAGGTCAAACAGCTGGTTGGGCTCATGGTAGTGTGGATTGGTCAGGCAGGCATGGTAGCCCAAATGTGAGTTTCTGGTGTAGTAGGGCAACATGGTGGTGATCCCTCCCCAGCTTTTGAATCTATGGCCCTGAGCAATCTGGTCGAGTGTATTGTCATCGTACCGTACAGCTATGTACTTCCAATCCCGGGTCATTACCCCTCTTGCAAAGCCCAACTCGAAAAACAAATGATCATGAACAGCCTGCGAATTTCCATCCAATATAGGTTTGAGGCTTTTTCCGTCTATTTCCATTTCATCGGTGACTTTTTGCCCCGCAAGGTCCAGAAAGGTAGGAGCATAATCAATGTTTTGAACCAGATCGTTGTAAATGCTGCCCGGTTTTATTCCATTTGGCCAGTGCATCATCAAGGGTACCCTGACGCCAGTTTCATAGAGTGTTGTTTTGCCATACCTTGTAGCTCCGTGATCAGATGTCACTATGATAAGGGTATTTTCATATACCCCTTTCTCTTTGAGCTTGTCCACCAGGGCCCCAATGGCATGGTCTATCCACCTCAGCCAGGCCTGGTCAGGATCCTTGCCCTCCATGCTGCTTACTTCCTCCTGTATGGAGTCCCTGGAAGGCATAAAACCATATTCTTTATCTACATAACCCTCCCCTGTGATTTTGGGGTCAGCATCCAATCCATGGGGAAAACTTCCTTCTTTTTTCAACCAAGGAGCAGGCCCGTGTGGGGTAGTTTGGGCATAATATAAAAAGAAAGGGTCTTTGCTGTTTTTATCAATAAACTTCAAAGCTGCGTCAGTTGTCCATTCTACATTGTGCACATCTGCTGCTGTGGAATACAGTTCCCTCAGGTTGGCTGAGTAAATTCCATTGGCATAGTCAAATCCATATTTCTTAATCCGTTCAGCCCATTGTCTGTGGTTGTGGGCCATGGCTTTAGATACCGAGGGCTTTTCGACCTCAGCGCCCTTTTCGTATGGCATCAGCCCGTGTTTTTCCCAATCCTGAGGATTGTTTAAAATATGATGGTCTATCAAATGGCTTTTCCCAACAAACCCGGTTTTGTAACCACTTTTTTTCAGTAACCTGGCCACATTTGGCCTGTTCATTTCGAGTTCAGTATTGTTTTCCACCCGTGTCATTGCGCCCATGGGGTGCAGTTTCATAAACTGGGTGCCTTCACTCCGGCCTGCATACCTTCCTGTAAGGGTGCTGTACCGGCTTGGGGAGCAAACCGAACTGGAAACATACGCCCGATTGAATATAATGCCATTTTTGGCCAGTCCATCGATTATAGGGGTATGAACTTTATTTTCGCCGTTAAACCCAAAAGCCCGGGAATCATCTACATGGTCTTCTGCCAGCGGAATGGGGCTTTGGTCGTCGGTTACAAACAGGATGATATTCGGCTTCTGTTTCTCTTTTTGGGCCAGGGCTGGTTCCAGAAGACCGCTGACCATGATGGCACATATTACACTAAATAGTCTCATATTTTAATTTGTTTTAGAGTTTAACATTTTTGTTTTTTCGGCCCCCATCTGAAGTTCGAGCACACCTCCATTTAAGAGCTGGTCGTGGTTGAAAAAAGGTTGGTCCAAAGGTTTGCCATTGAGCCTGATGGATTGGATAAATTTGTTTTTGGGTGTATTCCCTGGTGCTTTGATAGTGAAAGTCTTATGGTCTGCCAACTTGATTTCCACCTCATCAAACACAGGCCTGGTAATGGAATATTGGGTAGCGCCCGGGCAAAATGAATAGAAACCCATAGCATTCAATATATACCAAGCCGACATTTGACCGCAATCTTCATTGCCTGACAGCCCATTTGGGTCATTGAAATAAAGGGAAGACATGATGCTATCGGTCAGGGCCTGTGTTTTCCATGGTTGGCCTACAAAATTGTACAGGTGGGTAATATGGTGGCTTGGTTCATTGCCATGGGCATACTGACCAATCAAACCCGAAATATCACTCGAGCTGTGCTCACCCTTTATTTCGGAGCTGGTGGCAAACAATTCGTCTATTTTTTCAACGAATTCAGTTTCTCCTCCCATCAGCCCCACAAGCCCACTTACATCATGCGGTACAAACCAGGTCCACTGCCAGGCATTCCCTTCCACATAGTCATCTTCCCTGTGCCTGGAAAATTTTGGATCGAAAGGTTCACGGAAAGAACCATCGCGGTTTACACCCCTCATAAATCCTGTTTCAGGATCAAAATATTTCTTGTACCGGCCGGCCCTTTCCATAAATTTTTGATAATCTTCTTCTTTGCCCAGTGCCTTGGCCATTTGGGCAATACACCAGTCGTTGTAGGCATATTCAAGGGCTTTCGACACTGACTCATTTTCAAGGTCTGAAGGTATAAACCCAAGTTCTTCGTTGTACTTTTTAGCCATTGGCGACAGCTTTTCCTTTACCCTGTCCGAAGGAAAGTAAATCCCCGTGGTATCATAAGCTGAGGCGTGCACCATGGCCTGGTAGGCCTTCTCTGCATCGAAATCCCGGTTGCCCTTCAGAAACGCATCCACTATCACCGGGATGGCATGGTAGCCGATCATAGTACCTGTATAGTTGGCTGCAAGTTCCCATTTGGGGAGAATCCCCCCGTTTTCATATTTTGTGAGGAGCGTTTCTATAAATATACTGTTGAGCTCTGGCTCAATAATGTTCATCAAAGGGTGAAAAGCCCTGAATGTATCCCAAAGTGAAAAAACTGTGTAGATGTTTTTGTCTGTTTTGCGGATTTGCTGATCGATCCCCCTATACCTGCCGTCCACGTCATTAAATATGTAGGGGCTTACAGATGTATGGTACAATGCCGAGTAAAAAATTTTCTTTTGATCGCTAGAACCACCTTTGACAGAAATTTTGGACAGTCTTTGTTTCCATTTTCCATAGGCTTCCTCCTTTACCCTGTCAAATTCCCAATCCTCAATTTCCTGCTCAAGGTTCTTTTTTGCCCCCTCAGAATCAACAGATGAAATACCTACCTTGGCCAACAACGGTTCTTCCGATGACTTATCAAAATCCAATACGACAAGCAACTGCTTTCCTGACACCTGCTCCTTCCCGGGTTCCAGTTGTTGCAAGCCATCATAAAAGGCAAAAGTGAAAGGTTTGTTAAATTTTGCATGAAAATACACATGATGGTTCTGCGCCCATCCCTTCGTCATTTTATACCCGGCAATCTCCCTGTCATTGATTACCTGAAAAGTATGTTTCGTATTCCTATGGCCATGAATGGTATGCTTTAAATCAATAATTACCCCCTGATTAGAGTCCTCAGAATAAGTATATCTATGGAACCCGGCCCTTGCGGTAGCGGTGAGCTCGGCTGTAATGCCATAGTCCAACAAATCAACCGTGTAATAACCTGGCCTGGCCTGTTCCTTATTATGTGAAAACCTACTCCTATATCCTGAATCAGGGTCTTCCGGACTGCCAGGCTCGATATTGGCGTTTCCTGCAAAGGGTGTAAACAAGATATCGCCCATGTCGCCAATGCCGGTACCACTCAGGTGTGTATGGCTAAACCCCAAAATGGAGCTGTCCGAATAATGGTAGCCACCACATGCATCCCACCCAAGGGTGCGCGTGTCAGGGCTCAATTGCACCATACCATTGGGTGTAGTAGCACCAGGAAATGTATGTCCATGGCCTCCAGTCCCTATAAATGTGTTGACATGGCGTGCATTGTCGGCCAATGCAGGATTTATCTGTTTACCTTTCTCCTTTTGCGTACATGCAGCCAATAGCATCAACAGCAACAGGCCTACTTTTAATTGTGGTTTTATCATTGTCTTTTACAGAGTTTGTGAATGGTTATAAACTATTTTTATTCGAACAGTAACGGGCTCCCTGACTGATACAGCTGCCAGGACCATCAAACAGGAAGGTGACAGGGAATACCCTAACTTTTCGCCCCAAGGATAGTTTTTGGACCTTAACGATTGGTTAAAAAATAATTAACGCTCGTACAAATTCATTTTCAGCGCTTTTATCTATAGGGATGGGGCAATCATCAGAGGACTATCGGACCATCAACACTTCCAGTCGCCAATGCCCTTTTCGACTGGTCAGTTGACATGGTGATAGGCTGAAAGGAGAAATAATCGTCAATTAATTATTTTTTAAGGATATTCTAATATCAATTCTTCAAATTTGTGCGCTTAACTTAATATCCTATCTATGTCAAAATTATTTCCATTAAAAGGCACCATCCAACCTTATGCCTGGGGTGGTTCAAACTTTATTGCCGAGTTGATAAATTATAAAGGCACGGAAAATATAATTGCTGAATACTGGCTTGGCGGCCATGTAAATGCCCCGTCCACCATTTCTACCGCTGATGGTGACAAAAAACTCGACCAATTTTTACGCGAAAACCCTTCGCACCTGGGATCCTATGTTAAGGATACTTTCAATCGACTTCCCTATTTATTCAAAGTGCTGGACGTGAAAGACATGCTATCGATCCAGGTGCATCCAACAAAAAAACAAGCCGAAATAGGGTTTGAAGAAGAAAACGAAAGGGGTGTGGATCCCGGTGCATCTTATAGAAATTTTAAAGACGACAACCACAAACCGGAAATAATGGTGGCATTGAGTGAGTTTTGGCTCCTACATGGTTTTTTGCCAGAGTCGGAGTTATTGCAGGTTCTTAGAAATAATCAGGAATTCAACACTTTGATTCCAATCTTTGAATCGCAGGGTTATAAGGGCCTCTACCAATCGGTGATGGAACAACCCCAGGAAGCATGCAATGCACAGCTGAAGCCTTTGATAGACAGGATTGTCCCACAGTATAAAGCTGGGAAACTGGATAAATCGAGCCCGGATTTTTGGGCAGCCCGGGCTGCCAGCACATCCGAAAACGGTGCAGATATTGACAAAGGTATCTACTCCATCTATTTTTTCAATATAGTGAAAGCTGAAGAAGGGCAGGCAGTTTTTCAAGATGCAGGCCTTCCGCACGCCTATCTTGAAGGCCAAAATATAGAGCTGATGGCCAACTCGGACAATGTACTCCGTGGCGGCCTTACCCCAAAACATATCGACATACAGGCCCTAATGGAGCACGTAAGATTTGAAGCCACGATACCCAATAAATTGAATGGGGAATTGGACAGTAATGGCCTGGAAAGGGTCTTCAAATCACCGGTAAAGGATTTTGAACTGAGCAAAATCGAACTGGGCAGTGGACAGCAATACAACAAGAACTGTGACACAATAGAAATAGTCCTGTGCATGAAAGGAAAAGTGGCCGTTGCAGAAGGAAGCGAACGATGCACTCTGGAAAAAGGAGCATCAGCGCTGTTGACATCAGGTGCCAGGTATCAAATTTCGAGCGAATCTGACGCAGTGTTGTTTAAGGCATCCGTACCTTCTTAATTTGTTAGAAAACCCTGCAATAAGGGTTTCTTAAAACAAACTATCCCCCTGGGCTAAACCTCAAGGAATTCTTTGGGTTAAGGCCTCTTGCACCCCTACCCTGGGATACAAGAGGCCTTCACTACTATGATAGAAACAGCGGAGCGCCCTACGATTCTTCCAATTATTTGCTTGTGTTATTTCTTAGCCTTTCCAGTTCTTTCCTCAGCTTTGCTGCCATTTTGGGATTGGTGGAGTACAGGTTGTTCTCTTCACCAATGTCGTCACTGAGGTTGTAAAGTTGGGGTTGAAATGATGCCGCCAGGCTCTGTGCTTTTGTTTTGGGCAAACCTTGGGGTTGGGTTGGATCTATATATTTCCAGGACCCCATTCTAATGGCCTGCATACCATCTACATCTGCGGTGACCATAGCCGGCCGGATTTGCTCGGAATCATTTCCTGTCAAATTTGGTAAAAAGCTGTAGCTGTCCCTTCCGGCGTTTGGCAAAAACGCTTCGGTTCCATGAACAACTTCATGTATGGTAGAAAAAATATCTACAACGTTTACCGTATTGGAAGATCGTGTACCCTGTGCAATTTTACCCGGCCATTTCACTATAAAAGGAACCCTGGTACCCCCTTCCCAAATGGTGTGTTTGTCGCCCCTTAGGTTGCCATTGGCATTGAACCCTACATTTCTGGCATAGATTTCTTCTCCTTCATTTTTGTCAAAAGGGATTTGGCCGCCATTGTCGCTGGTGAACAAAACCAAAGTGTTGTCTGCTACACCCATGTACTCCAACACCTCTAAAATATGTCCCACACTCTGGTCGAGATCCTGGATAAAATCACCATAAGGGCCACAACCACTTAGTCCCCGCATACCGTCGGAAGGAGTAATGGGCCTATGTACAGCCACTGCAGCAAAATATAGAAAAAATGGCTTGTTGGGGTCTGTATTTTTCATCCATGAAACAGCTTTTTCAGCCAGCTCTGGCGTCACATCCTTATTTACCCGCTGTGGTGCATCGATTCCCACATAAGGCTTGCCATAATAGGTTCTGGAATAAGCAACTACCTGTTCGGTTTTTTGCCCATATATGTGGTCGTTTTCCACATACACGCCCCACACATCCCCATGGTTTTGCGGGACTCCAAAATGATAATCAAACCCCAGATCCAGCGGACCAGGGCTCAGCTTTTTGGTAAAGTCCACTTCTGTGTCTGTACCGTACCCCAAATGCCATTTGCCAATGGCTGCCGTCTGATATCCCTTGTCTTTCAAGATGTCTGCAAGGGTAGGCGATGCTGGATCCAGTATCAATGGGTCGAGGGGGTTTGTCACTCCAAATTTGAGGTCAGTCCGCCAGGGGTACTGGCCCGTAAGCAAGCCAATCCTGGTCGGTGTGCAAATAGATGCCGGGGTGTGGGCATCAGTGAACATCATTCCTTCCTGGGCCAATTTGTCTAAATGAGGTGTTCTTACATAGTCTTTCCGGGCTCCATAAGCATTGGTGCTCCCATACCCAAAATCATCGGCAAGTATAACTACAATATTTGGTGGACGTCCCAGCTCGCTGTTCTGCCCATAAGTGGTAAAGCAGAGTAAAAACATTAAACAACTTAGAAGTATTCGTTTTAAGAGTTCGCAACACATATGATTTTAATTTAAATTTGCAAAGAAGCTAATATGCCTTTCGCGACTTAAGCAAACCTTAATTTTTGATTAATTCAATATGCTTTTGATTGCACAAAAATCCTTAAATTGAATTTCTGAAAAGTTTATAAAACGAACCGCATGGGTCAAAATCAATGTAGAAAAATTGGCAGGGACAGAGGTTTTCGCAGTACCCTTTTGTATTATCCGGCCAGTCGTGTAGGCCTTTTTCTATCTATATTTCTGATTGTAGCGGTGATGTTCCTACCGCTTTTTAAATGCCTGGCACAGATTGAAGGCCTGGGGTTTTATTCACACGAAACCAACTACGAGAACAGGACGGCCCTGGACCTGTCGCCCGACGGGCATTTTGAATTCAACATGGATTTCAGCTTGTCTTTTGACATCAGGCTTACGGACAACAACAACCAATTTTTTGGCTATGTTTTCCGGATCATAAGCAATGATTCTATCAATATAGATTTGCTGGTGAAGAAAGAGGGGGCCAAGACAAAAATCATGATTGTGAATGGCGATTCTGAATCAGACATAAGGTTGGACCTTTTACAAGAAAACCTATTGAAATCCTGGAGCAATATATGCGTGGACTTTAACCTCAGCACCAATGACATCACCCTCAGGTATGATACCATTACCATGAGGCATGAGGGACTAAGCCTCCGGCAAGATGACAAACTGAAAGTATTGTTTGGTGCCAACAGGTACCTGCAATACGCCACTACTGACTTGCCCCCTATGAACCTGAAGCGCATTAAGTTGTCGCAAAATGACAAGCCTGTGTACTACTGGCCACTGAACGAGGGGATAGGCACCAATGCCTATGATGAAATAGAAGGCTCCAGGGCCCATGTAGTCAACCCAAGATGGCATGCCCAAAAACATCAAACCTGGGTATTGCAAAAAACACTTAATTTACCGGGTCCTGTATTGCCGGCCTTCAACAAAGAAGACAATGTCATTTACCTGGCGGGAAACGATTCCATGGCGATCGTTGACCCAAACCAAAACTCCATAGCCTATACTGCCTATACTGCCTATTCTGATAGTAATCTGGAGTACAAAGTGGGGGACCGGGCCATTTACGATCCTACCCAACACCGTCTTCTGGTATATGATATCTCCCACTCCCAAAACATGCATGAGTACGATTTCAGATCGAAGAAGTGGAGTGGCAACTACCGCGGCAGCCAAATCATTACCGAACATTGGCATCACAACAATTTCATATCCCATACAACCAATAAGTTGTATTTAATCGGTGGCTATGGACAGCATACCTTCAAAAACACCATCTACAGCTACGACCTCAGCAATGAGGGCTGGTCTCAGTTGGCTCCAGACCAGGCTGAGTTTCCCCCCAGGTCGCTGAGTGGCCTGGCCTCTACACAGGCAGGTGACAGTGTGTACATAGTGGGGGGATACGGATCGAGAAAGGGCAATCAATTGTTGAGGCCGGAGTTTTTCTACGACGTGCATTTATTTGTGCCAAAAAAAGAGCACCTGGAAAAAGTATCTACACTCAACCTTCAGGGTTCCGAATATTGCTTTGCCAATAAGATTGTGATGGACAGCCTGAAAAACTTTTACGGGCTGGTGTACAACAAAAACAAATTCAACAGTAGGATTAAACTGGTGAAGTTTTCGCTGGCAAACCCGGAAGTGGAAGTATTGGCCGATTCCATCCCCTATTCTTTTCACGATATCAGGTCCTATGCCGACCTGTACTTCAGCCAGGTTGACAAGAAATTGTACACCCTTACCAGCTTTTACAATGACAAAACGGAATCTACTGAAGTAAACATCTATTCATTAAATTTCCCTCCAATTTCAACCATACTGGCCCCATCCAGATCCAATAATTATTGGTATCTGCTGGTAATGGCTATCGCAATCGCCATAGCTGTGGTTTATTATACCAAAACCAGGAGAAGTAAAGAGACGCCAGGGCTCCCGCTAGCTGACGAATTGGAGCCAATTCAGAAAACTGCATTTCAAAAGCCAGAAAAAATTAAAAACAGTATCCTTTTATTCGGGGGATTTCAGGTTTTTGATAAAAACGGAACTGAAATAACAGGTAAAATTACCCCCCTGCAAAAAGAGCTTTTTCTGGTGGTATTGATGACCACACTGCGCTATGGGAAAGGAATTTCGTCAGAACGCCTGGATGAATTGTTTTGGTTTGACAAGTCAAAAATAAAAGCCAGAAACAACAGGTCTGTGAATATTTCAAAAATAAATTCCGTGTTCATCGATCTGGACGGCTGCAATTTCAACCTCAATAATGGATCCTGGATGATTGACATCAACCATGATTCCGTATATGTAGATTATTTTGAGTATTTACAGTTGATTAACTCCGGGGACGTGACGGCTGAATTCATCAACAGGCTCACTGACCTGGTGAAAGGGGGGGCGCTTCTTCCCAACTCCAACTACGAATGGCTAGACGATTATAAAGGGGATAGTTCCAATAAGATTATTGACAAACTGCTCAACTTTACGAGTGGTCCTGATGTAATGAAAAACCATAATCTGATCGTGAATTTGGCCAATGTCATTTTCACTTTTGACCCCATAAATGAAGACGCCCTCAACTTGCAATGTCAGGCTCTTGTAAAACTAGGTAAACACAGCCTTGCCGAAAAAACATACAAACGATTCATCAAGGAATACAAGACTATATACGACGAAGACTATTCTATATCAATGGGTGAGCTTATCAAAGATGTGAAATAAAAATCCCCCAAAAACGGGGGAAATTTATACGCTGTTTTCAATTTGATAAATGGGCTATTGATTGACTATTCTTATGGCCATCCAATGGCCTTCATGTTTGATTTTCAGTAGATATATGCCTGGAAGGTTGTCCAACAGGTCAATTTGAACTTCCTGACCATTGATTCCTGTAACTCGAATAGGAAGATTTTTGCCGGCCAGGTCGTATAGTGCCAAATTGGGTTTTGTGTACGGCAAAAACCTATCCCACTTTAGACGGTATATCCCATGCCCCGGGTTGGGATAAACTATGCCCCCTTGGGGCAAATCGCCTGCTGCCGATAGTACCTTGCCTTCTACTGTAACCTGAAAACTGTAACTGACCGCCCTACCACTTCCATCATCTGCCGATACAGTTATGGTGATGGTGCCTTCTTCTATGGCATGAATTATCAGGTCATTTGCACTGAGATCAACACTGGCAACCTTACTATCCCCGGACTCAACTGTAAAGGCCAGGTCATCCCCATCTTCATCATAAAACAACTGATACAGGTTCGTTACTTTACCCTGAAAACCAACAGGGAAAAACTGATGCTCTAAGCCGTTTGAAACAACAGGGCCGTCGTTTATGTCGAGGAGCCTAACCGCCAATTGAGCAGTAGTAGCACCCCCGGCTCCATCCGCGGCACTGATCAACAGAGCAGCTAACGGATGTGATTCGTAATTCAAGTATGTGCCATCCTGAACAGATAATTCACCGGTATCAGGGTCCAGTTTGAACGAACCCTGCTCATTGCCCGAAACTATCTGGTAGGTGAGTTTCCCGCCAGTGATGTGGGAGGCATTTACCTTTCCTATAAAAGTATCGCGGGTACTGTGTTCATGCACAGTAAATTCGTGGTTGTCCATGGATATTTTCCCTGTAATGGAGAAGGTATAGAATGGGTCGTTGCAGCCAGTTTTGTAGAAAGTGTAGTCGCCAAAACCTGCCCTTGAAACCAACTCTATCTCATAGTCAGGCTGTGAGGCTTCCAATACCACATTATCTCCCTGAGGGGTTACCATATTCAAGCCTTGCGGCGAAACTATTTGATTGCTCTCTGCAATAACATCCCTTAATCCCCATTTGGTGGCAAGGTAACTCTCAATGAACATTATTTCATCCCGCGACAGGGCCCTGTCAAATACCAATACTTCACTGATCGGGCCTTTGTGATACCTACCTGTAGATCCGTTAGAATTGCCGGTAACACCTAAAGATATGGGTTGGTTGTTGGTCATTTTTGATCCACGGGGCAATGAAGTACCAGATTCATTGGGCGTGCCGTTCAAAGAGGCAGACAGTTTGGCTCCCTTTTTTACTATAGTCGCTGCAAATTCATAGCCGTCTCCGTAGGTGCCCCCTGCATTCAACCCTGCGCCTGCACTTAATTGTGTCCTTCCTTGCGCCGAAAACCTATAAAACCATCCATCATCCTTCGGTGGTTCGTTTTTATTGCCAATCAGGTTGGTCCAATTGCCCATATAGTAATTGGCCCCAATCATAAAAATAGTCCAGTCATCTTCGAAGAAATCGTCTTCCGAGGTAGAAAACAGCTCCAATCCATCTGCGTTGTTCGACTGGCCAAACATTACTACAGGCAAACCATGAAAACCCCTGGAATCGAAAATGGGGTGTAGGGCTTCTTCCCTTGCCTCGGCGCTATGGCCATTCCCGGATAAATCACCCCATGAAATGACCTCTTCCCCATCGTTCAATGTCGTACCCAAATCCGTGGCATCCAACCATAGAACCGGGGAAAAGAAATCGCTGATTTGCTTATCGGCTGAGACCTGAAGGTGCAACTTCTCTCCAATGTTGGCTACTACGGTGGCTCCATTGGCTATACCACCACTGTTGATGGAGGCAGAAAGGCCCACCTCTAAATCTGGCAATATGCGGACTGTTTGCACGGCTGTGTTGGCCGTGGCTGAAGTACACGTTGAATTGCCTTCTACCTCACACCTAACAATATCCCCGGGAGATATTGCCGTATGTGGCAATACGTTCGAGGACTCATCTACAAGTGCATCATTGACATACCACGTGAGGTTTGGAACCGTACCACCATTGGCTATCAGTGCCTCCACATGCGGAAGGCAATTGTTTTCTTTAACAACCTTTAGCCCCAATCCAACCCTGGATGTTTGCCTCAGCTCATCAAAAAGGTGGGCCTCTGTGGTGGTGTGATCTTCGTAGGTCTTGATTTTCGGCCAGGCCTTTATACTCCAATCGATCAGTGAATCTATCAACTGACAATCTACTCCCAGTTTTATTGATTCTTTTATCGACCAATACATGTGGTCAGACCAATATGGCCCGTTGGTGGTAAACCCCTCCAATGGGCCTTCCACATTCCTGACGATTGATTTATCAATCGGATCCAGAAAGTTGGATGCGAGCTTTCCGGGTGCCCATCGCTCCCAGGAGTCCAGATCGTTTTCCGGCTTATGTACTTCTTTTAGAAATTGCCGCATTTGGGCATCCAGCACCCATTTGGTCAGCCCCTGGCTCACCCTATCAAGCAGGGTGGGCCAAACTCCTGGAGCAAATCCATGAAACTGCGAACTCCCTGCATCCCCCTCCTTTCCCAGAAATTGCCAAGGCCCTTGCACACGAATCCGAAAGCCTTTTCCGTCGTTGGGAGTAGTAGCACCACTCCAGGTCCTGGTTTGGTACATGGTGTTCAGTACATGATAATAACGCATTGGCTCATATAAGCCGGATGATTTACTGGCATTTACAATGAACTCCTGCTGGTAATTGTAATCCACCGGTGAATTGTGGGAAATCATGCCATTTCCACCGTTTACTATGGATTGTAGATGGTACCAGGCGGTGGATTCATACTGTCCGGTTTCTGTCGGCTGGCCTTCGAACTGCTGGCAGTTGTTAAACACGCAGGCTGTAAAATGAGGGGGTATCTCAAAAACCTGATACATATCTCCAAACCACTGTCTTTCGCCGGGCTGATCTACAGGATCAGCGAACCAGTGAGCCTTGTCCTGTAAATCAAACTCCTGTACTACCTCAAAATTTTTAACGGCCAGCAGCCGCCCAAGGCTTGTAGCTGCCAATTCCAGCAATTGATCATCAACTAGTCCACGTGTGCGGGCATGCCCATCGTCGGCCCTCCAGTGCTCACCCCTTCCCTGATCTGCCCCCTCACTGAGGAAAAAACGGAAATGTTTCCAAAACTCACCTATTTCAAACATCAGGTTGTCGGCATCAGACTGGCTCAGAGGACTTGCACCCTCCAGAAAGTCCCTGTATTTGGGGTAGGCCTTTGCCGGGCTCCAAACCGTGCCTGGGTCGCTGTAAAAATTATTCCGTGCAAAGGCATCCATAGGATGGATTATTGGCAACCAATGCTTCCAGTCAGGCAGCTGAATGGCCAGCGGGAGTGTTGTCCTGTCCACCATTTTATCGGAATCAAAGCGATTTTTAACGGAAGGTTCATTGATGCCCCCGGGAAACATATACCTGGCCATGTCTGCGTCCGAATCCAAAACAGCCTCCAAACCTGCACCTGCTGCCCAGTGTTCTATGGGTTTTCCTTCCAATTGTGGGCCCGGCTGATAAGGTGGGTTCCACGGACGCCCATGTCGATTGACATTGTCATGTTTGGAGGAAAGCGACCTGATGTAGGAAGCTATTTTCTTTCCCTGTTCTTCAGACAGGTTATGAAATTTGGCCCGTTCTACAATCGACTCATTCGAATAGGCAAACAGCTCCAAATCCCTTCCATCCTGTGTATGGCAATCGGCACATTTTGCCTTGATCGGTTGAAAAGGCTTCAACTTTGCCCCATACCAGAAACCTTCCTGACCTGGTTTCAGGTAGTTGTTCCAAAGGTTGGCATTGTACCAAAGTTCCCTGCCCTGCTCAATGGACACCCTATCAGGGTATGGTGGGCACCAGGTATTGGGGTCTTCGGCCAGGAAGTACTCTTCTGGTAGTAGTCTAATTCCTTTTTCTCCGAGAATATTGAACTTCACAATCCTATATCCATTTGATATACCATCGGACTTATTGAACCGGAAACGGACCACATTTTCGCCTTCTATAAAACCTGAGGCGGCTATACTGAGCCTGATGGTATTGAACCCACCATGGACCATACCACCGCGTGCTTCCTCTTGATGGTTCATCTGAACAGTCGCATGATTGAGGTTGACCCAATTGCCATCATTTACTTGCACGGACGCTTTGTTTTGATAGCTCAGGTTGTTTGCCTGTAGCCAGATTTTCCTGGCTACTCGGGCCATCTCTTTGGTTAGGGTAATTTTTCGTTCTACAATTTTTCCTTCTTCACCTATCACCTCTACAGGGAGCAAAACCTGACAAAAACCTGCTTGCCCCATCAGCATTATTGCAAAAAGCAATTTGAATTTCATGAGTGAAAAAATTAAGTTTTAGAGTGTTTTTATAAGTTTTTTGAGTGGCACAATAGGTTGCGATTGTTACTTGTACCCAAAAGCGCTTTCAACAGCACCTGCAAGGGAGGGAGCCCCGTTTATTGTATAATTTGCACTACCCTCCTAGATCCCCAACTTCTTTTCTATTTCCTCGAGGGACACCCCTTTTGTCTCAGGCATCACAAACAGGGCGAACAACAATTGCAGTACCATCATCCCAGCGAATATGATAAAAATGGGCCAGGGGTTGGTTTTGAATATACCGATGACAACAGGCCCCAGCAATGTGATGAGGGCCGCAAAAACCCAGTGGGTACCCGTGCCCCAAGATGTACCCAAGGCACGAACATGGTTGGGGAAGATTTCAGCAATAAATACCCAGATAACAGCCCCTTGTCCTACGGCATGAGATGCAATAAACGCCATGATGGAAACAAGCAAAATACCTGCTCCGAGGTTTGCATAAAAAGAAAGGGCTATCATCAGCAAACTTGAAATATAGCCAACGGAACCAATTATCAAGAGCTGTCGCCTCCCCGCCTTATCGATCAGATACAGACCAACAAATGTGAACACCAAATTGACCCCTCCTATGGCGATAGAATTGAAAAGCGACTCCCTAGCTGCCAAACCTGCCATTTCAAGGATTTCCGGAGCATAATACAGCACAAAATTGATCCCGGACAATTGATTGAAGAAAGCCACAAGAAATGCCAGAATCACTGGTTTCTTGTATTTCACAAAAAAAGAGTCTGACTGGCTTACGTTTTCTTCGCTTTGTTCGATTTGCGCAAGCTCGCGTTCAACATCTTCAACTCCCATTTTTGACAGTATCTTTCGAGCTGCTTGCTCATCCTTTTTTACAGTAATCAACCATCTTGGGCTTTTAGGCACAAATAGAACTGACACGAAGTAGATAGCTGCCGGCAGTGCCTCTATGCCCAGCATCCAGCGCCAGTCGTTGCTTCCATCAAATCCGTTGAGAAAGTAATTTGAAATGAATGCGATAAGGATGCCCAAGACCAGATTGAATTGGTACAATGCTACGAGTTTTCCCCTGTTTTTAGGAGTGGATATTTCAGAAATGTACATGGGACCAGCCACGGTAGAAGCCCCTACACCCAAGCCTCCTATAAACCGAAAAAATGAAAACGTATATGGATCTGGGGCCAATCCAGACCCTAAAGCAGAAACGAAATAAAACACACCGATCCATATCAGCGTATTTTTTCTACCGAATTTCTGACTGGGAATGCTCCCCAAAAGTGAGCCTGCCACAGTACCCCATAGCGCCATAGACATGATGAATGTACCATGAAACCATGGACTGGTATGCCAGAGTTCTTTGATGGGAAGGTTGGCCCCAGATATCACTACTGTATCGAACCCAAAAAGGAAACCAGCCAAGGAGACTGTAAATGACCATAAGGTTTGGTTATTGTTTTTCAAAGTGTATTGTTCTGTTTGATATGAAAAGTAAGCCGCCCTGATAAAGCAGCAGGTTTTGAGAAGGACAAAAAAATGCAGGATCTTTTCAGATCCTGCATCGGTCACTGTACTAATGAAACAAACTAGTTGACTTTAAACTCGTCCTTGAGTATTTTCAGAAAATTGTCTGAATAGCTTTGGGCAGGCTCCACCTGCTTATCCTGATTCCAATTATTGAAGGAATCCACTATAATCATTCTGTTGGCAGAACTACTCCTTTTGGCAATATCACAATATTTATTGAACCAATCTGCATTCTTTTCAACTACCACATCGTTGTTATTGGCAGCCAAGATTTTCCCGTTGTATGAAGGGGAAATCTGCGGAATGTACTCTAGGTTATGTTTTCCCAAAGCTTCCTGGGAATACGTCAATGCCTGATCAACCATGTTGTGAAAGAGCAAGTATCTGTCGTACCATGCTTGTTGAATTCTGATGTAGCTATCATGGGATACTGCATCTACTGCATCAATATACCTGAACTCATATCTCAACGGAGGGGTCCAATTAGGCTGAGTACCGATAATATACAAATCGATCCCTTTTGCAGACATGGCAGACCTCACCTGGGTAATTAGACTAACATTATCATCTGAATGCAAGTTTGCGGCGTTGCTGATCATAACTACTTTTTTCCCCTCTACCTGCATATAATTTGAAAGTTTGAACAAATCTTCCATACGCTCAAAATCTGCGACCAAATCATCCACAAAACCTTTGCCTTCGATTCTATTGTTATCAGAAAGTTGCATTGCTCCGAAATTATAATTCAAAGCAAAATTCATATCTGAAGCATTGGTAGCAGATTGCAACATAGCGACAAAGCTACTGTCGGCTGTGAACTGAGCTGGGTTCACCGCTGATCTAATTCCAAAGATGAAGTAATCTATTCCACCTGTATTGGCATTAGCGATATGAGATTGGTAAGCAGCAGGATCACCATTTTGAGCATCGTACAACCCTGCAGAAGGCACCTCCACCATATCAGGATCCCAGGCAAAGCTGTTATAATAAGCTCCAACAATATAGTCTTGATCAACAGGTACATCTGGAATGTCATAGTTTAGAAAATGATCATCCGGAGTTGGCACTTCATCATCAACACAAGCGGATATCAGCAAAGTTGAAACCACAATTAATATATTTTTTATCTTTTCCATAATGTATTATTCTTGAATTTCGTATGTTACTCCGGCAGCAATAAGGTCATCGACTGAGTCTCCATAGTATTGAGAATAAAAGTCCGTATTGTATTCGGCTGGAAAATTTTCCCATACCACAGGAGTGTAAGATTTGTTGATTTTCAATGGAGTGTACAGATAATCTATTCCACCAAGCATACCTACGGCTACTTCATAGGCTGTCCCATTCAGTGCAGCTTCGGATGTAGGGTAAATCATCCGTTCAGGAATGTGCTGATAGTCGCCCTCTCCTGAATCAGGGGATAGGTGTGGATCCCAATTCAAGAGTCTTGTTCTCCTTTGTAAACACCATATATCATGTCCTTGAAAGAAACCTGAGAGCCATCTTTGAACAACAATTTTCTCCAATGGGCTTGCGGATATTCCGCTGGTAACAATCCCATGCACATTTCTATCTCCTGTACTTGAAGTACCCCATTTTACACCATCCCGCTCCTTATAGGCGGCAGATCCACCAACACTGTATTGATCAAACGAGGCATCAATGCCAGCATAATAATATTGTTCTGGAGTGCTGGTTCCACCCCAGCCTTTCAATGCAGCCTCTGCCTTTAAGAAATTAACTTCGGCTATCGTCGATATAGGATAATCAATATCTGCAGCCATAAAATTTTCCAATTTTGGAGTTGCGAAATTTTCATCCTGTGTGCTCTGCAAAGGGTTATCGTTTCCATTCAGATCCCAGGCGGCCAATGGTGCAAATCCCAGCGGTGTGCCAATATAGGGCACTGGGTACACTACAGCAACTTTATTTGTGCTGCCTTCAGACTCATAAAGTGAATCCAGAAACAACCTGGGCTGAGAAGCAGGATCTGAAAAAACTGTCACCCTTGGATCCTGATACGTCTTCATGTAAAGCATAAAAGTATGATTCATTTTTGGAAACTGAGCTGCATCAGCTACTGTCACGAACCTTCTGTATGGATACGACCAGTTTTCTTCATCTTGTCCCCAGCTTATCGTGGCATTGTCCCCATTGTTGGAAATCAGCATGCTTTCGTCACTCATCACTTCTCTCACATGGGTTTCTGAGAGGGTAGGAAAGGCACCTGAAATACGCAATGCAATCTTCAAACGAAGTGAGTTTGCGAACTTGATCCATTTTGTGTTATCGCCGGCAAAAACAGCATCCTGCGACAATTTGTCCCCGGCTACATCTATATTATCACCCGCCTCTTTAAGCAAGGTAAGAATTTCAGTGTAAACCGCTTCCTCGCTATCATAAGGTACTTCCGTAGCAGTACCAAGAGCACTTTTCATCGGTACAGGACCAAATGTAGAAACCATGATAGAATACACATAACTTTTCCAAACCTTGGCTATGAGCACTCTATTGCTGTAATCGTCATTGTCTGAAAAATTATCAATTATTTCCTGGGTATTTTTCAAAATGCCAATGTTCATCCTTCTCCACCAGTCATCCAACGCAGATTCGGTAAAAAAGAACCTTGGGAACTGCCCACCTACTCCACCAACGTAATGGCTATAGTTGAGAAACATTTGGAAATTCATATCCCCTCCTACCAAATCGAGC
The DNA here is from genome assembly GCA_040222275.1 of Cyclobacteriaceae bacterium. Taxonomy (GTDB): domain Bacteria; phylum Bacteroidota; class Bacteroidia; order Cytophagales; family Cyclobacteriaceae; genus CAXBNB01. The sequence continues at coordinate 133,538 of JAVKDJ010000013.1, read as the reverse complement.
GTTTGCTTAACCGAATGTGCGAGCAGGTTTTCTGGCTCTGCCACATTAAAGGAATTGGGGTCTTTATTTATTTCAGTCAAATCATCAGTACATGAAAACGAAATCAATACGAATAACAGAACCAGTGATTTTAGCTTATATACCATCTTTTTCATAATCATTGGAAGTTAAAATGAGAAATTAACATTGAAACCTAGTGAACGCATAGGCAAGAATGACCCATACTCTATACCCTGCCCATTGCCGGATGTAGTTCCTGCCTCAGGATCAAGCCCGCGTGGCGTATTTCTATGAATGGTCCATAGGTTTCGTGCTACAAACGACACTTTCGCTGAATTGAACGGGGTCTTTTCCAATAACTTTCTATCGAACGTGTAGCCCAGTACCACTTCCCTCAACTTTACATAAGATGTATTGAAAGTAGCCCTCTCCTGTGAACTAATAATGTCGTAAAAATATTGCTGCGTATTGATGTAATTGGTGTTTGGTTCTCCGGCAACCCATTCACCCGTTTCGGGATCTCTTACGCCAATATATGAGTCTTCATAAATAGCCCCTTTTGGCCGATCCGAATCAATATAATCATGACCATACAACCCTACCCCTCTTCTCTCATCATTATTTTCTCCAAGTATAATAGAGGAAAAATAATAGTCATCACGGCCATATAGCGTAGCGATATTTTGACCATGATTCGTATTTTTAAGATAAGTACCAGAATACATTTCACCTCCAGATTTTATATCCACAAGAAAGTTGAAACTGAAATTTTTATAGCTGAATGTATTTCTAATACCTCCAATCCAATCTGGCTGGGCATTGCCAAGTATTTGATCTTCGTTTCTAAGGATACGACCATTGTTGCCTACCAAATAATGTCCTTCTTCATCTCTTTGACCAACCCATCCACGAATAGTTCCAAACGGTTGTCCCACCTCTGCATATACTATAGCGTTAAACCAACTCCTCATCCTAAACCTATCCACTCCATCCAAAAGAGAAACCACCAAAGACTCATTCTTCGACCAGTTGATATCTACATTCCATTTGAAATTATTTTCCAAAATTTTAGCCCCCAAGTAAATTTCAAAACCTTTGTTTTGAATCTCCCCTGCATTGTAAACTTGCCTGTTGAACCCTGTTGTAGGAGATACTTCCGCTTCTACAATCTGATTGGTAGTAGAAGACTTGTAATAGGTGGCATTCAAGCTGATTCTATTGGCCAAAAACATCGTCTCTAAACCGAGTTCAATCGAATTAGTCTGTTCTGGCTTTAAATTCACATTCTTTCGGGTTTGATCCAGAACTACTGTGGATATACCATTGTAATTTCCAGAATAGTTATAAACTGTGCTGGTCTGGTAAGGTGATGCATCATTTCCGACCTGAGCCCAAGAAGCCCTTAGCTTGCCAAAAGACAAAACATTGTTTTGTGGCATAATTTCGGTAAACACAAAGCTTGACCCAACTGAAGGGTAGAAATAAGAATTATTGTTTGATGGCAAAGTAGACGACCGATCATTACGTGCCGTCAAGTCTAAAAAAACTATCCCGTTGTACCCTATAGAAGCGGACGCAAAGACCGATTCTATTGTTTTTTCCCTATCTCTTTCCAAAACAGAGGGGATTGAAGCAGAATTTGATAAACTCTCGACATCCCTGAGAAGCAAAGAGGCTATAGTGGTTTGTCTCCTTGACAATCGATACTTATAAATATTTCCCCCGAGTATAGTATTCAATGATAGTTTTTCCCAGGTTTTGTTGTAGGTAAACATCCCTTCGAAGTTCCAATTATAAACATCTTGGTTAAACGCCCTATACATGCCATCTATATCGTACGCAGCACCAATATCATTGAATTCACTTCCAGACTGCAACCTCACATCGGTCATTGCTTTTCCCCTAAACTTCAAGCCTTCAAGGATATTATAAGATAATGCTACACTACTTATGATCCTATTATTTTCATCCTGATTATTATTTTCATACACTCCCCACCATGGGTTATTGAAAGGTCCTCGGTATGAAAACGCATTGCCATTTTCATCTTTATAAGGGAACAGGTTTCCGCTAAACATATCTGGCCTGATGTACATATAGTTGTTGGCTGGATTTCTCTCACTACCATTTTGATATACCCTGTTGCGCACCTGATCGTTGGTATATAAAACGCTGGCATCTACTGAAAGATCTTCGGTTAGTTTTGTGGTGCTTCGCAGAGAAATGTTGTGTTTAGACTGATCCTCCATGTTCAACATTACCCAAGAAGCATTTGTGTTAGTATAGGTTAACCTAAAAGTCCCATTTGCTGAAGATTTCTGAAGGGTTACACTATTGCTTAGGTTGGAACCGGTCTTGTATAGTTCTTTAATACCTTCAGTCCTAGGGAGATAGGGAATTACTTCCCCGTTGTAGGAAAGTACGTCAAAGCCAAACATTGGAGCTCCATAAGCCCTAGTTTCCCCTCCTGGTGTAGGCAAGCCAGTCTCCACATCAAAATTGTTCGTTCCATTGGCAACCCTATGGCCATTTCCGCCTCCGTATACATACTGGTAATCAGGGTACTCATTTACCTGATTAAACATGATATTGGAATTGATGGTAATTCCCCACTCGCCTTTAGCCGATTTTCCTTTTTTAGTAGTGATGAGTATAACGCCATTCGCAGCTCTTGACCCGTACAAGGCAGAACCATTGGCTCCTTTCAATACTTCGACAGATTCAATATCATCTGGGTTGATTTGAGATAGTGGGTCTCCATAATCAATGTCAGTACCACCATTCCACACTGAAACTTCATCATCACCTGTGGTATTATCCAATGGGATACCATCTACCACATATAAGGGTTGGTTATTGCCAGTCAAAGAATTCACTCCTCTGATCACCACCCTGTTAGATCCAGATGGGGTTTGTGAATTTGTTACGGATACTCCGGCTACTCTTCCAGATAAAGACTGGACGAAATTTGAGGAACGCGCTTCCTTCATATCCTCGGTATCAACTCCTTGTCTGGCATAAGTTAAAGATTTTGTTTCTCTTTCTACTCCCAAAGCTGTCACTACAACTTCTTCGAGTTGTTCAGCATCTGGAGCCATTTTGAGGTCGATCACTGTTTGGTTACCAACTTCGATCTCACTGGTCTTATAGCCCACAAAAGATATCACTATGGTACTCCCCTCCGGCACACTCAGTTTATAGTTGCCATCTAAATCAGTGGTAGTACCTTTAGCACTTCCCTTAACTACTATTGACGCACCGGGCAATCCTTCAGAATTTTCATCGGTAATTTTCCCTGAAATGTCAACATCCATCAATACAACTTCAACGCTGTTATTCGGGAATTCTTCATTTTTGGAAATGTGAATGGTATTGTTGACTTGTCTGAATTTTAGTTTGGACTGTTTCGAAATTTCTGTCAAAACATCTGCGACGCTCTTCTTCTGGAATTTTCCAGATATCCGCAATTTTTTGCTTATGTCTTCGTCCTGATAGGCGAAGTTGTAGTTGGTCATTGATTCGATTTTGTTGAAAGCACGAACAAGAGTGGTCTTGTTCAGTTCGATATCAATTTTCTCGCTGCGCACACTTCTCACATATTGAGCATTCGAATTGCTCGCATATATAGTGCTCAGCAGCAGACAATTGACAAAAAGGGCTTGCAACAACTTCTTTGACATAGTAATTACTACATTAAGAATAGTTTTTTTCATAACTTTACAATTATTTTTTAGAAATAGAAAATTTTAAAAGTTTTCGGCCTATGTGATGTTCCCGCATCCGTAGGCTTTTTTTTGGTCTTAATTTTTCATAGGCTTAGTGTTTTGTATGGTTAAAAATTTATTTTCACGGTATCGCCATCAATGGAATAATCGAACTTTTGTACGAACATCATTCCACGCAATACCTCATTTAGTGATTGGTTGTTGTAGGTAGCCGTATAGTGGAAGTCTTCATGGATGGTGCCGGAAACCACAATGTTGACACCATACCATTTTTCCAATGTGCTCTTTATTTCCCTGAAACCGGCACCTTTAAAGTATATAATCCCTTCCTTCCACCCCAACTCTTTTACTTCGTCAAATTTCGTTTTGATATGGGTGTCTTCTGTTTTGTTGTACACCACCATCTCTCCCGGCACCAACAGCATTGCGCCATCCTCGTTTTGTCCTTTCACTTTCACGGCAACTTTACCCGTCAGGAGGGCAACTTTTACCATATCGTCTTCCGGATAAGCCCTCACATTGAATGATGTACCGAGTACAGTAGTCTGTACTTTTGGGGTGTTCACCACCAATGGCTGCTTAGGATTGGAAACGACATCAAAAAATGCCTCGCCTTTCAAGTTTATATACCTGATCTTTTGGTCAAACTGATTGGGGTATTCTATTGAACTATTCGAATTGAGGGTGACGTTGCTGCCATCTGGCAACCGCACCGTCAGTTTTGCCCCTACCGGGCACCTCTTTTTAATGAGAGTGGCCTGTCCATCACTTTGGTCATTGGCCAGGAATTGGTAGGTAACGAAAACAGAACTACACACTAACAGCACCGCTGCAGCAACTTTAAGGAAAAAGGGCTTGTAAGAGCTGGACTCGTTTTGTTTCCCATTGTTAAATTCATTGGTCTTAAACCGCAACTCACTCCATATTTCCTCCTTAGTGCCATAATCCTTCTCTTTGATATGCCAATAGCCCTTCAATTCAGAATAGACTTTCTTATTTCTGGAGCTACTATTGATCCATTCCTTCAGCACCATTTCGTCTTCATCAGAAATCTCCTCCAAAAGGCTTTTGACTATAAGATCATCTACTGTTTTGTTCATGTTTGATAATTCTGAATTTCCGCGTTTGTATGGTAAGAGCCGTCAGGATCAAAAAAGTACCAACACTTTCTGAATTTTTAGACAAAAATCAATAAAACGCTAATTCTATAAGATATTTATCAACAGAACGCAGGGAATATTGAAAATATAACATACACGCATTTCATAACAGCCCTATACACAATCCTATCATTACTGCCTGTACATCTATATCCCCACTACGTTTGCCACTCTTGTTTTCTTCGCTAAAATAATTGTCCAAATCACTGCGGATCTGGTTCACCGCCCTATAAAGATGGTTCCGAACAGTGTTCTTGGAGATTTGAAGTTCCCCGGCAACCTGTTCGTAAGTGAAACCATCTTCCTTTACCATTTTAAAGACCAGTCTGGCATGGCTGGGTAGGTTCTCTATGGAATTTCTGATCACCTCCAGTGTCTCTTTGGTCAGTAGTAAAGCCTCGGGTGTATAAAAGTCCCTGTCTTCCATATATAAAAATGGTTCTTCCCTATCGTTAGATTTTTTCTCCTTACTCAGTATCTTGTAACATTGGTTTTTGGTAGATGTGAGTAAATAAGAATCAATATTGCTAATAGCGATTTGGTTTCGGGTATTCCATAAATTGAGAAAAACATCGGCTACAGCATCCCTTGCCAGGTCTTCAGATTTTGTAATAATCCTGGCATAAGCAATCAACCTAAAGAAGAAAAGATCATATATTTCTTTAAAATCAGACTCTTCCCTAATAGAAAAGCCTTTGCTTGAAGGGTCTATATTGATTATCTTATTAGTTTTCAATTTTTTAAGTTTTACCACATAAGTTAGCAACAATTAGAAACTATACCTGACCAATTGGCCCAAAACCCTGTTAATTGGTCAAAAATCGACCATCGTGAAGGACTGCTATACCCATGCAAAATGTTTCCTCTCTTAATTGGTTTTGGCATTATCATTTTCCTTTCATTTGTCTCCACAGCTCAACGTCGAGCAAATAAATACCACACCCTACACCTGCGGGTGCCTTGGCGTTGGCAGCCTGAAAGGCTATCATTTTTCCATCGTCCCGCACTACCGGGTTGGAGGCTTTGTACCCTTCCACGTCGTTGAAATAAGTCATTCGCTCGAAATTGCTGCCAGTCCCATCCAGTTTCAGCTTGTAAACATCAATAGATTTCATGCCTTTTTGGCTATGCCTGTCGCATTCTACAAGCGTGTGCTCGCCATCAGGAAAGATGCCTTCCGGTTCATCGTACTGCTCCGGTGTTTTGGAATAGTTGACCATATCGGCGGTTTCTAAATTGTATCCCATAGTTTCGCTTGTGAAAAGGCCTTCCCTGGTGTAGCCATATTGTGTCCAAATGATTTCCTGTTCCAGCGGTGGCCTGAAATTTTGTGGTTCAAGTATCCCCTGGTACCTGTGCCCGTCCACAACGACGGATCCATTGTCAATGATCTGGGTCTTGTTGACAATGGTTGTTTTGCCATAAGAATTTGAAATCCTACCGGAAAAAACTACTTTTTGGTCAGGGGTCCATACTATTTTCATGTCCTTTCTGGAGATAGCAGCCCCCTCATCTATTCTTTCATTGATACTGACAGGCAGCTCATCCTCCCCCTTTCGTAATATTTGTATGTACAGGTTATGCCGCTCCGGCCCACAGGTAAAAAACAAGTCTCCATTGGACAGTGCATAAACCCTATAATACCCGTGCCCTTCTGGCCGGAAATGCTTTTGTGTGACCTGTGTGGTTTTTTTTGTGGCAATATCCACCTTCCAGACTTCCCCTCCTGCCTTGTCCACAAAATAAACCTCCCTACCATCCAATGACCAATCTGATCGCTGGCCAAAATGGGTCAGCGGTGCTATGTATGGAGGCAATTTATCTTTAGGAAAGCATCCAAAAGAACCATCCTGTGCCGAAACGGGATTGCCAAAGGCTAGGACAAAAAGACATCCCAATCCAAATTTTCTTATCATTTTCATCATGTTGTCAATAATACTTTACTGTAACTCATCGTAAAGCAGCTTTCTCATTTTTGCTACCGTACCCTTGTATTTCTCATCGACTGCCAGGTTTACATATTCCACCGGGTCATTATGCTGATCATAAAGTTCATTCCCTTGTTTGCCATGGTCCCATTCTATGTATCGGTAATCGCTATTTTTCACCATCCTCCCGAGCATCCCGCCCCTTCGGATCACCGCCCTCACTTCTTTTCTAAAATTCTGTGAAGGGTCGCGTACTACCTCTGCAAAGCTCTTGCCCTCCAGGTCTGCCGGCACATCTTTGAGTTGAAACAATTCACCAAGGGTGGGATAGATATCTACAAATTCAAACATGGCCTGTGAGTCCACACCTTTTTTGCCCACGGATTGTCCAGCCATAATAAATGGCGCATTGGTGCCCTTTTCGTACACCGTCACTTTGTTCCACCAATTGTGCTCTCCGAGGTGGTAGCCATGGTCCCCAAAAAATACGATGAGGGTATTGTCCAATTGCCCTGTTTCCTGTAGTGCATCGAGCAATTTGCCCACCTGGGCATCCATAAAACTGGTGCAGGCATAGTATGACCTCAAAAATTCCCTACGGTCCTGATCATCAAACTTATCAAACACGGAAGTTTCCCCTGGCAGGGAATGCTGGTATGGCGCCTGCCAGCCTTCTGGCAATACCGGTGGATCGCATTCCTCAAGTGGGTAGAGGTCAAAGTATTTTTTGGGAGCCACAAAAGGATCATGTGGTTTTTTGAAACCGACAGCCAAAAAGAATGGTTTAGATTTTTTTGTTTTGATAAATTCTACTGCCTTTTTAGCGATCTGGCCATCTTGTTGGTCTTCGTCATCCCCTTCTGCTGCCCTCCAGTGGCACCACTTCAATGCGCCATCCGAAATATTTCTGCCTTCCCCTTGTTTTCCAAGTTCGGTTTCATCAAAGCGATGGATTTCGTCCCAGGCCTTCAGGTCATTATGGTCCCCTTCCGGGCGGTGAAAAACCTTGCCCAGGCTCATGGTGTAAAAGCCGTTCTTCTTAAACAGTGCCGGGAGGGTCACCCGGTCCGCCAGTACCGATTGGAAGGGTACTTTATTGTCCAGTATGGTAGTGGTCTCTGGTTTTAGTCCACTCAAAAATGATGACCGACTGGGGTTGCATACGGCAAAATTGCAATGGGCATTCTCAAACCTGACCCCCATCCCGGCCAGTTTATCAATATTTGGGGTTTTAACCAATGGATGCCCATAGCATCCCAATGTTGTATTGAGGTCATCAACCACAATAAACAGCACATTTTTATCCACATTATCCGGTTTGGTTTTCTCCTGATCAGCACTTTCCTTATGAGGTTTTCCCACACAAGAACCCAATATTGCAACAACTAGAATAAGGTATATTTTCATCACTATTTCTTTTTTTTTACCCTGAAACACAGGTTTTTATTTTTCGATTAATTGTTGGTTTTAAACATTTCAGGCACCATGCTTTGATCCCGGCCCCATTGTTTGTTGGGGTAGGCACCCATCTCAAGCTCCAGCACTCCCCCATTCACAATATCATCATGTGTAAACCACGGGGAATCGATGGCTTTACCATTGAGTATTGCACTTTGGATATACTTATTTGTTGTAGAGCAACCGGGTGCCGATATCGTAAATTGCCTTTTGTTTGGTAGGTTGATCACCACTTTCGAAAACAAGGGGCTTCCAATGGTGTACACAGGCACCCCCGGCGTAATTGGATAAAACCCCATTGACGAGAACACCACAAAGGCGGACATACCTCCTCCATCTTCATCACCCGGGATTCCGAAAATATTGTCTTTGAACCACGTATTGAGGAGCATTCTTATTTTCTTTTGGGTTTTCCAGGGCGATTCGGTGAGGTTGTACAAATAAGGAATATGGAAACTTGGTTCATTGCCCATCGAAAACTGCCCCACAATTCCGGTGAAGTCTGGAAACCTGGCGTTGAGTTCGTAAGTGCTCCTACCCAAATCTTCCCTAAACAACTGATCCAACCGCTGCTCAAAAACCTGAGGGCCACCCATCAGCTGTTGAAGGCCTGGCACATCGTGTTGTACACTCCACAGGTATGTCCAACCGTTGTTTTCATCATAGTACTCGCGACCACCCATTCCCCCGTCAAATTTGGGGTCAATGTCTATCCAATTACCATCCTTGTCTTTTGGCATGAAAAAACCCTTCTCCTTCCAGTACAGGTTTTTGTAGTTTTTTGACCTTTTCAGGAAAAATTGATAATCATCCTTTTTGCCCAATTCCAGCGCTACCTGGGCCAACGCCCAGTCATCATAGCTGTGCATCAGCGTGACTGCCACCGCCTGCCGCTTCTCAAAATCATCTACCAGCGCAACGGTCTCCTTTTCCCCGGGGCGCAAAGCCGGAAAATAGCCATTTTCATAATAGAATGTATCGAGCTCACACGCAGGGTCCATGCGCCAGGGCACCATAGTTTCCTGTAGTGCGTTCTTTTTCATGGCTTCATAGGCAAGGTTGATATCAAAGTCCTTTATTCCTTTTTTCCAGGCATCCACAATCATAATGGTGGAATGAAAACCGTTCATTGGCCTGGAGTCCCCATAAACCTGTGGGAATTGGGGCAACCAGCCAGACTGCTTGTACATCCTCAGGTAGGAGTCGATCATGTCGGCCTCCAAATCCGGCTGAAGGATATATCGTAGTGGGTGTAGTGCCAGAAATGTATCCCAAACCCAATCATCTACATAGAAATTCCTTTTGTCCTGATGCACCTGGCCATCGTAATTGCTATAATACCTATCTCCTTCGGAGATATTCACCATTCTCTCATACGAGCGGTAAAGTGCGGTATAAAAGGAGCGTCTTTGGGCCTGGGTGCCTCCTTCTACCTGTATCTGATCTATTACAGCGGACCACTTTTCTTTGGCATTGCCCTTTACCTTTTCAAAATCCCACTGACTTATTTCTGTATTCAGGTTCCGTTTTGCCTGTTCCAGGCTGATATACGAAATTCCATATTTGAAATTGATTGTTGTGTCATCGGCAGCCGGCCATTTGAGCCAGTAATCCCCCGCCTCTTTCTCCAAAATTTCAGCTTTATGATCGCATACAGCATAAACGAAAGCTTGCATGCCTTCGAACGTTTCAGTGCCTGTAAGAGCTCCGTCCGAACCAAGCTCCCAATTTCTACCGCTTAATTTTCTAAGGTAAAGCTTTTTGTCAACAGCGTTTTTGAAATTGAAACGGTAGAAGCCCGTTTTTTCCCCTGGGGAAAACTCTACGGTAATATCAAAATCTTCCAGCCAGGTAGAATAATAATATGGTGTGGCAATTTCAAGCTCCTGATCCCATGCCGAAACAGGTACTTTGTCTGATGGGAATTTGCCTGAAACTGGCAATATATTGAATATAGGTGCAGACCGGTGGTTTCGAACGTTCAATGGAAATGACTTGATCTGGTCATCGCGATAGTCGTCTCTTTCGGGGTACATACGTACCATAGAATTGGGTATGTGTATCCTGGTCCTAGTTGGTTGGAGGAATGGTGCTACTCCCCCTATTTGTGGATCCACATATTGAAGATTGCCCTCGTCTTTGTCCTTCGTGCCATTGGACATCAGGAGCATGGCAGCCAGTGTAACAGCCGGTAAAATAATTTTCTTTCCCACTTTTCTGATTGTATAGTTTAGATTTTTAGTTTGCATTGGTTTTCAACCTTTTTGAATCTTTCAAAAATTTGTTTTCAGCTATTGTATTAGGATATTCAGGAACACCATCGCTGAGAGGCACTTCCCCTCGAAGCATACGGCCCGCCTCGCCTGTTAGCCAGAGGTAATAATCTGAGGGTAGGCCTTCATAAGAAGCAAAAGGGCTTGACCCTACGGGTGGATTGTTGCTGCACTTGAAAATGCTAGTCCCCTCATCGATCTCGTCGAACATGGCTACATATACAGTTTCAACATCTGACCGAACGGCATTATAAAACTGGCGCCATAAAAACCTGCCTTCACGCCGGGGGATGGCATTCAACTTTTCGTCTCCTTTTTGAAGGTTGTGCCAGGAAAAACCCGGAAATACGACCGGCATGTAAGTCAACCCATGTTGGTCGCACCAAAGTTTATCTTGCTCGGTGTATTTTTCCCTGTGGTCATCTGCGGCCTTTGCTGAGTCATAACGCCCGGGCGTCCAGGGGTGTACTATATCAGCCTTTTTTATCAGGTCGTGAATTTTGGGATCGGATATACAGTCCCTGTCCAGTGTCCTCCACCCTGTGGGTACTCCAAGCAAAACGGCACAATTCCCATAAACGGGATCATTTTTAAAGAAATCTATCAGATCTGCAACATCTTCCAGTGTATAGGCCCTGTCTTTGAACCCCATTCCCCAGATGGCTACAATTGACCGGCCATTTTTGGTCAGTACATTTTTCTTTGTTGGGTCGTTCAACCCATATTTATTTACAAGGTGGCGCCAGTCCCTTTTGGTATTTTCTACCACCTCCCTGCCACTACCAGACAGGTCATACATCACTGACAGCAACCTCTCATGTCGAACGGATGATTGAAAGCAATTGTCAAACACCTTGTGCATGTTGGCGCGCCGCTTATCATTTTTGGTACTCGACACAAAGCGCTGGACAAACACGCCATCAATACCATAATCCTGCATCCACTCAAAATGCCTGTTCACGGTTTTCGGATGGGCCGAACTAAACATATAGGCAGGGCTCCCGTCTGCATGCTTAAATGCTGTAGGGTAAAGCTCATCATCATCGAACTCACTGAGGTCTGGCCAAAAATCGATAGAGCAACTACCAGGCTCAAACTTTCCTTCTTTTTCGTAGTGTTTCCACCCCAGTCCCGAGCCATCCCCTTCAGCATTGAACCAACCCTGATAGCCACACAAAATTTTACCTTCTATAGCATTTTCAGCACGGGCAGCAGCTAGATTGTGCTCGGTACTTCCCTTTCTTTCGCAGGCAAGAGCAAACAGGGCCATCAGCCAACACACCACCAACAAACGATAATTCAAAGTTCTCATCCTTTAGTTTATTAACTTCCAACAAAACCTGACCTTGGTTATGCAGCGAAAACGAAAAACCCTGTTTCCACTCAATAATTAAGGTTTTGCCAAGATACTTTTGATGATTTAACAAATGATTAACAAATGATTAATGGGATTTTCCTGATTAATTTGATTCAACTGGACTTCTCCTTGCACCAGTGAGGGTGGTTGGCCAGGGATGATTGCCGCTGATCGATTCATTGTCGCCATTAGGTACTTCCATAAGGCCTGCTTCATTTTATGGCCACATCAAGGAGATGAAAAAAAAGAATATAAAGTCGCTGTTCCACCCCGGAAACAGAGGGTGGGTTGATTCCCTGTTTATCAGGTTAATCTATTATTAAGATGATATTAATGAGCCTAAAGTAATATTGGCTTTACCCTATTCAAATTGCTCCATACCATATTGGGTTTAGCCTTTTGGCCTATTATGGAAAGAAACAACACTTTCCGCAAGGGATGGCTGCTAAACCGGAAAAGAGCCAGTGTATCAAAAAAAAGAAATGAAAATGGAAAACCGCCGAAAATTTATTAAACGAACCCTGTCACTCACGTCAATGTCCGTGATTGCTACGAGTGTACAGGCTGTACATAATAAAGAAACTACCACAGAGAAAACCAAAGCCATCAGCAATCCCTATGGCATTTCAGATGACAAAATTGCCTGGATGAAAGAGGCTACCCTAAAGCAGCTACATGGATGTCGTGTGAAAGGGGCTAATGGCACCTGGATTCATACCCCCGATGGGGTGGGCAACTACAAGGCCCTCTGGACGCGGGACAGCTACTATATGGTAGAATATGCAGGCGACCTGATGGATCCAAAAGAGATCAAAGCCTCCATTTATTATTTGCTCAACGGCCAGAGGGAAGATGGGTGCATTCCAGATAGGGTCAATGCAGCCGGCCAGCCAGTTTATAGCCCGGGTGCCCCTAGTAAACCCATGGCAGACCATGCACTGGACAATGGTCCTTTCATGGCCATGATGGTATGCTCTTATGTCAATCAATTTGAAGATGGTGCCCTTTTTAGAGAAACCGAGCCTAAACTTCGCCGCGGACTAGACCATGTATGTGTAAGGGAAAACGGGCTGGTTTACAACAACCCAAAAGAGCCTCAATGTGTCTATGGCTTTACCGATATAGTAAAAAAGACAGGATATTTGTTGTTTTCTTCCCTGTTGTATTACAAAGCCAACCTGGAGATGTATAAGCTATGTGAAAAATATAACTGTGGCAATCCAAGTATTTACAAGAGACGGTATGAATACGTTCGTCAAAGTATATATAAGCTTTGGAATGAAGATTATGGCATGTTTTGGGCTGCCGATGAAGACTGCAAGCAGATTGATATCTGGGGAAGTGCCTATGCTGTAGATATAGGTATTACCAATGAAGAACAAACCAAAAGGATTGCCAGCTACCTGGTAGAACACTACAATGAAACCGTGATGAACGGGCAAATTAGGCACCTTACTCGTAGTGAAGGGGTTTGGAACAATCTATTTAACCCTTGCGAACCGGGCACCTATCAGAACGGCGCTTTTTGGGCAACTCCACTGGCATGGACAATTCCAGTTTATGAATTGGGCAAACCCGGACTGGGCAAGTTCACCCTAAACAAAGTGATCGCCGATTTTCAAGAAAATGGCATCAACGAATGCATCAACGATGGCTATGTAAAGGTTCCTAATTTCGTAGTAAGTGCCACCAATGTGTATGCTTTAACCAGATGATACAATGAAACAGCCAAAAGCAAGGTTTTTGCCCAAAGGAATGTACACGGGGAAGAACAGTTGTCCAGACTACTGGATTGACAGAAAAGCCCATTCCCCTATCGGAAGGTTAAAATGTGTCCTATTTCGAAAAGCAACTAAGCTGCCAGCGATAGTTATATCCCTGTTCCTTTTAAGCTGTGCCAGCCACGTAGAGCCCACGGTGGACTGGCCAGCTTATGGAGGCAACAAAGCAGGAAACAGGTATTCTGCTTTGGATCAGATCAATAGGGAAAACGTGCAACAACTGGAAGTAGCATGGACTTACAATACAGTCAAAAGCAATAAGGACAGTATGAAGTTGCAGGGCATACAGTGCCAACCTATAGTGATAGATGGAATACTCTATGGGACCGGACCGGGCCCAAGACTAGAATTGTTTGCAATAGATGCTGCTTCAGGACAAGAAAAGTGGGTATTTACTCCAAGCAACACCGGCAACAAAAGCAGGGGACTTGCCTACTGGGCCAGTGGTGCAGACCAGCGCATATTGTATTCGGTTGGCCCGGCCTTATACGCTGTGGATGCCACCAGCGGAGTTTTGGTAAAAGCATTTGGTGATAACGGGGTTGTAGATTTACATACGGGGCTTTCAGACAATCAGGACAAATCAGTGAGTGGCCTTGGAATTGCTTCCAGCAGCCCCGGAGCAGTATATAAAAACACCTTTATCGTAGGGTCGAGTATGACAGAATCTGGCAAGGCTCCTCCAGGGCACGTGCGTGCTTTTGATATACCTACAGGAAAACTTAAATGGGTGTTTCATACAATCCCCCATCCTGGTGAAGATGGCTATGAAACCTGGCCTGAAAATGCTTATAAAGAAATAGGTGGCGCAAACAACTGGTCTGGATTGGTGGTGGACGAACGACGCGGGGAGGTGTATTTTGGAACAGGGTCGCCTTCATCCGACTTTTATGGGGGCAATAGGAGAGGCCAAAATCTGTTCGCCAATTGTATTGTGGCCCTGAACGCTGAAACAGGCACATTGAAATGGTATTTCCAAACCATCCACCACGACCTGTGGGACAGGGACATCCCATGCCCACCAAACCTTACTACCATTACGCTTGACGGGAAACCTGTGGACGTGGCAGTTCAGGCTACCAAAGATGGTGTTATTTACGTATTGAACAGGGATACCGGTGAATCTGTCTTTCCTATCGAGGAACGGCCAGTGCCAACAATCGGACTGCCTGGTGAACACCCATTCCCCACCCAAAAATACCCGGTCAAGCCATTGCCATTCTCCCGTCAGGTCTATACTGAAGAGGACATTACCAATATCTCACCGGAATCTGAAGCGTACATAAAGGAGCTCTTTGTTAAGTACAAAACTGACAATAAATTCACACCTCCCAGCACGAAAGGAACCCTTCTTTTTGGCTACAGTGGAGGAGCTGAATGGGGAGGCAATGCCATAGACATGGATGGGATCCTTTATCAAAACTCAAACGATGACCCGTGGATTCTCGAAATGATAGATGCCAAAACAAGGGAGGAACGCATGGAGACGGTCAGTTCAGACAAAGGCCTCTTCGATATAACCTGCGCAACCTGCCATGGGGTAGATCGAAAGGGAAATGGTTCCACTTTCCCCGATATTTCTAAAATCCATGAGCGCTTGACCCAGGATGAAGTGCTCAAGGTAGTAAATAAAGGGAAGGGCCTTATGCCCCCTTTCCAGCACCTGTCAGGGCAACAAAAAGACATGATAGTTGACTATCTCTTTAATGTAACAAACAAGGTATATAGTGAAAACAACGGAGGAGCTAAAAACCCCACCTGGGACAACAATCAATTCGGTTTTAAACCGACATACATAGCCAAAACATGGAAAAAGCTACTTGACCAGGGCGGGTACCCGGGAATAAAACCGCCTTGGGGAACCTTGAATGCCATAGACCTGAATACCGGCGACTACCTCTGGAGAGTGCCCCTGGGTGAATTTCCGGAATTGACAAAAAAAGGAATTTCTATCACAGGGACTGAGAGTTATGGCGGACCGATAGTAACAGCTGGTGGACTCATTTTCATCGCAGGCACCAAGGACGAACGCATCAGGGCGTTTGACAAAAAAACCGGAGAGGTGGTTTGGCAATACCAACTTCCTGCCGGTGGGTTCGCCACACCTGTCACCTATCTGGTAAATGGCAAACAATACGTGGCTATAGCCGCTGGTGGAGGGAGGGGACAAAAGCCAGGCTCCAACTATATTGCTTTTGCCCTACCAGATTCCGGTAAATTTTAGATCAAATCGAAAAAACCTTTTAACCACTAACAATAAACAAGTCGTAACCCTATGAAAAACTACACCAACTTTCTGATAGCCATTTATATACTTTGCACATTCAGTTGCTCTCCAACCAAGGACAAATCCACAGAAACAACCACCGGTGCACAAGCAATTTCAAAAGAAAAGGTTCAAAATGCCGTTCGCCTATTTAACGATGCTCTTGTCACCCCAACGAAAGGCCTATTGGACAAACTTTGTTCGGAAGAACTGAGTTATGGCCACTCCAGCGGTACCATTCAAACTAAATCGGAATTTATCGAAGACCTGATCAATGGACCATTCAAATTTTTATCAGTAGCAACATCAGGGGATCAAATTCAAATTTTTGATCAATCTGCCATAGTTCGCCACATTATCTCGATCTATGGTTCAAAAGATGGTAACCCCATTGATATAAAGCTAGGCAACATAATGGTATTTACAGCTCAAAAAGATGGCAGCCTGAAACTCCTGGCACGGCAGGCATACAAACTCTGAACCATGCCAGGTTTCACATACCACAAATAAGAAATATACCCTATTAGTAATTTTAAAAATTCAACAGTTTTGAAAAAGTTCAACCTATTTAATATCTCATTGGGGCTGTCCCTACTATTGTTTGTCACTATTTTGGTAATGATCCTGGGTGGGGCGCTCGCACAAAGTGGCTTGCTCATTGTTGCGTTCTTTATCACACTTGCTATTGGTTTCAGTACCAGAAAGTCCCTCAATAGCTATGTTTTCACCATTATGATTTTTGCAGGTGTCACCATAGCCCTTTACTATCCGTCATGCTTTATCAGCATAGGCGATTTCAAACTCACTGCACTCATCATACCGCTCATACAGCTTATTATGTTTGGAATGGGCACTTCTATGAGTCTCAACGATTTCGCCAGCATAGCCAAATCACCTAAAGGGGTTTTGGTAGGTATTTCTGCTCAACTGGGTATTATGCCTATTATGGGTTTTATCCTGGCCAAAGTCAGTGATTTCCCACCAGAAATTGCCGCAGGCATAGTGTTAATAGGTTGTTCGCCCAGCGGTGTGGCCTCTAATGTTATGGCCTATCTGGCCAAGGCCAACCTGGCCCTGTCAATCACGATTACCTCGATAGCGACGTTGCTCGCTCCTTTTGTTACCCCTGTTTTGATGAAATTGCTGGCCGGGGAATTCATTGAAATTGATGTATTGACAATGATGTGGAGTATTATGAAAATGATCATACTGCCAATAGGGGCAGGTTTGCTGGCCAACAGACTCCTTGGTGAAAATTCCAAATGGCTGAGCAAGGCCATGCCTGTAGTTTCCATGTTGGGCATTGGCCTCATCATAGTTGTGATCACAGCAGCCGGCCGGGATAGCCTGCTCGAAATAGGCGGTATCCTGATGTTGCTGGTACTTTTACACAATGTGTTTGGTTATCTCCTGGGGTACTGGTATGCCCGGGCACTTAGTTTGCGCGAGCAGGACGCGCGCACCATAGCCATAGAAGTGGGCATGCAAAATGGCGGTCTGGCTTCTGGTATTGCCAATTCCCTTGGAAAAATAGCTACTATGGGACTAGCACCGGCTGTTTTTGGCCCGCTGATGAATATAACCGGTTCGATGTTGGCCTCCCACTGGCACAAGAGGCCGCCAAAAGAAGACCTGCACGATACACCAGAGGGCGCTGATCAAAACAAAATACAAACGGGTGTTGGTGCTTCTATCTGATCGATGTGTGTCAATGCCCCTGTATTTTCATCACGACGGAAGGAAACAATGGTGTTCGTTTTTTGATTGGCCACCAACACAAACCGATCGTCGGGTGATAGCGAGAAGTTTCTCGGCACCTCCCCCCGGGTACTTTCATGGCCAATCAGGCGCACACTTCCATCCTCCGCATTGACCTGGTAAATCGCCAGGCTATCATGCCCCCTGTTGGAAGCATAAATGAAAGCACCATCAGACGAGATATGAATGTCCGCAGTGCTGTTTTTCCCTTCGAAATTTGATGGCAAAGTGGTGAGTGTTGCCCCTTTTTCGTACACACCTTCCTCATTTTTCATCAGTACAGTCATTGTGGAGTTCAATTCATTGAGCACATAGGCCCACTGACCATTAGGGTGGAATGTCATGTGACGTGGGCCGGCTCCTTCGGACATAGCCAGTTTCGAAGGGGTGGCAGGGATCAATTTATCGTTTTTCGGATCAATTTGCGAAAACCATAGTTCGTTGGTACCAAGATCCACAGAAATGACATCCCGCTGTGTAGCCCCAAACCAAACGGAATGAGCATGCGGCCCCTGTTGCCTGGAAGAAGCCCCACTGCCCACATGCCGCTGTATGTCCAATGGCCCGGTCAGTTCTCCTTTTCTTTCCAGTTTCAAAAGCCCCACTGTGCCGTCACCATAGTTGGCCACCAACACATGGCCGGCATTGCTGATGGTTATGAAACAGGGGTATGCGCCACCAGAAGGCCTCTTGCCCAGGAGTTTAAGGAAATTATCTTCTATCAAAAATGATTCAACATGGCCTACTTCCTGGTCATTCTTTATTTCATTCACAGCCAGCAGATATTTGCCATTGCGGCTTTTTGCCAAAAAAGAGGGATTATCAGAAGTGGCCACCAAGCCTACTTTTTCCAGGGAACCATCGCCCTGCAACACATATTTGTAAATCCCTTTGCTTTCTGTTTTGGTGTAAGTCCCAACGTAAAAGGGAAATTCAGATGATTTCTGGGCATCAACTTTTAGAACTGTCATTCCTATACTCAATGAAAATACCACAAGAACCTTGGTAAATCGGATGTTTCGCATTTTTCTTTCTTTAATATTTAGAACATGGTCGTGTTTGTAAATCAATTCAATATTAAGGCCAAATCATTAACAAATAAATAATTTTTGGTTAATTGATAGTATAATTGGCAATTATCGTTATGATTTTTTTAGAGCCATTCAGTTATCAAGAAAAGCCAAACCAGGAATTTCACTCATTCACACTACACGCTTTTCAAATCCCGGAAACGGGAATGCTATTCCTCACCGGTAACACTCAGTTTAGTAGGCCGGTCCTCATACAAATAATATGGGGTATTGAATACCCGCCTGGCATCTCCTTGTTGCTTCATCCATTCTTCCAAAGCCGCCCTCATTTTTTGCACCTTTTCGGTCAAACCGGGGTTATTGACCAGGTTCACCTGCTCGAAGGGATCTTTTTCCAGGTCGTAAAATTCCTCTGCAGGCCTGATGTAATATTTGGAGATCAGTTCTTTGGCCTCCGGATTGCCGGTAGCCTTTTCGTCCCATGAGTGCCAATAAGCACCCGCACCATCCTTTCTCAGGATATCCGAATGGTTGGTATGATAGGCTTGTGGCAGAAGGTTGAGTATGTATTTGTATTTGTTGCTTCTCACGCTCCTTATGGGATATACATTCCACTTTCCATCTCCACTGTGGGTGGTAAATATGAGGTTTCGATGCGGGCTGGCCGGGTTTTTAAGTACATGATAAAATGACTTACCATCAATATCAGAAGGTACTTCTGCATCAACCATTTCTATAAGTGTCGGAAAAATATCCACCCAACTCACCATCGCTTTGGAGCGGGTATTGGCGGACACTTTTTCTGGCCAGGCTACTACCAATGGGGTTTTGATGCCGGTATCGTACAAATTCCATTTTCCAAATGGCCATTGCCCTCCATGATCCGAAGAAAACAAGAAGATGAAATTGTCTTTAAATTTCGATTTCACCAGTTCCAGGATTTGTCCCATTTCATTGTCCAGTCCGGTAATGTCACTGCAATATCTGGCCCAGTGTTCCCGGGTCTCTTTTGTGTCTATCAGATAATCTGGTAGTTTAAGCGAACCGGGATCGTACTGGCTTTCGCTTATCCAGGGCACATGAGGCCTCCTGTCACCTACCAATAGGCACAATGGTTTTTTGGACTTTCGCTGGGTCATGTATTCCGTGACCCTGGCAGCCAGGTTGACTTGATTGTCTGAGAAATAATCGAAACCCACCTTGCTGGCACCCCGGTAATGCGCCACCTTTCCGAAAGCCACCACCTCATAGCCTATGTCCTGTAGGGGTTTGGTGAGCATCTGAATTTCAGGATTGGGATAGCTATGGTTGGGCTCTGCACCATTTCGAGCCGGCATCAACCCGGACAGAAGGGCCGCACGGCTTGGGGCACAGGAAGGGGAAGCCACAAAGGCATTGTCAAAGGTCATGCCCATTGCAGCCAGCTTTTCCATGGTCGGGGTTTTAATATCACCCGAACCATATATACTGGCATCCATCTGCCCCATATCATCAGCTATATAAAACACGATATTGGGCAGGTTTTTGCCCGATGAGGTTCCACATGCCAACAACATTGTCCATACAACCAGGTTCAATTTTTTATAAAATGTGATCATCGTTTTTCTTGTCTCAATTGTGGTTTTTTATTTCTTTTCTGATTCTGATAATATCTTCCCAGGGCAATACATTGTTTTTTTGGGCCCACTCTACATAACTATCCGATAGCTTCTCAACAATTTCGGGAAGTACACCTGCCAAATCATGCATTTCGGTTCTATCTTTTTCCATATCATAAAGCTCCCAATTGTCTTGTTGGCCTTCTTCCCATTTGCTTACCAGCTTGTACTTGCCTAGCCTTACTGCCCTGTTGCCTTCATGCTCCCAAAAAATTGGTTCCTCATGTATCGGCCTATTCCCTCCCTGCAAAACAGGCAATATACTTTTACCCGATGTGGGTACGATATTTTTACCATCATAAACTGAAGGATATGAAGCCTCAGCCAAATCCAAACATGTAGCCATGATATCGGGCAGGAAAGCGTAGTTGTTGCTAATCACCTGGCCACTGAGGGCGGGCGCAACCCCAGCAGGCCAATGCACGATGAAAGGTGAAGATATCCCACCTTCGTGCACCCAGTGTTTGTATTCCCGATAGGGCGTATTGGATGCATTGGCCCATGCCTTCCCATAAGAAAGCACGTACCCCTCTTTGGTTTCAAGTTGCTCTTTCGGGCCGCTTCCCAGCTCACTAAACTCAGCACAGGCTCCATTGTCATTGAGAAAAATGATAACGGTATTGTCCAAAACACCCATCGTCTCCAGCGAACTGACCACCCTTCCAATATTTTGATCCATCCGGTCGATCATGGCCGAATAGATCGCCCTTCGTAGGTCCATTTCCACCTTTTTTTCTTCAGATAGCGAATTCCATTCGCGGGCATCTTGTGGACTGAGCTCCCATGCAGGGTCCATGATCCCCATTTGTTTCATCCGCGCATACCTCTCTTGCCGCAGGCTACTCCACCCGGCTTTGTACCTGCCCTTATATTTTTCAATGTCTTCCTGAGGGGCATGCAAAGGCCAGTGCGGGGCAGTATATGCCAGGTATAGAAAAAAAGGCTTTGTGCTATTCTCCCTTTTATTTTCTTCCATAAACCTGATGGCATAGTCGGTAAAAGCATCGGTGGTATAGTACTCTTCCCCTTCGGGCAATACGCTTTCATTGCCCAAAGTAAGCCCCCTTGGTGCTACGGGATTGAAAAAATTGGATGCGCCAGCAATGATGCCATAAAATTTGTCAAACCCTCGCTGCAGGGGCCATTTGTCCTTCCCGAAATACCCGAGGTGCCATTTGCCCGTCATCAAAGTAGCATACCCTGCTTCCTTCAGCACTTCCGCTATGGTCACTGTGTTTCTGTTCAGGTAGCCCTGGTATTCAGGCAAGCCGTAGTTGTGCCCCTGGGCATTCGATGGTGGATTCGTCATATGCCCAATTCCGGCCTGATGTGGGTAGCAGCCCGTCATCAAAGATGCCCTGGTGGGGCAGCACCGTGCGGCATTGTAAAATTGTGTAAACCTTAGCCCTTTTTCGGCAAGCCTGTCCAGGTTTGGGGTCTTTACTTCCCCACCAAAAGCCCCTATATCGGAATACCCCATATCATCAGACATGATGAGTACAATATTCGGCCTGCGTTTTTGTGCTTCTATTTCGAAGCACAAAATTAAAAGACACGCCAGTAGTCCGTTCTTGAGATTGATCATAATTATTTTATTAGCATTAATTTTTTCAGAACATTTATCCATTGTTACAAAAGGTTTTTCAATTCAATATAAGGCAGCAGAAAATTGTGATCGTCCGTCCATGCCTGGCCAGGTCTGGCTCGTTCAGGAGATACCTTTGCCCAGCCAATACTTTTGAAATCCATACCTGAGAATGATTTAGGTACGACTGACATCCATTCGTTAAAAAACATCTCGTTCCCCGCCTGGTTATCCAGCCGGTAATAGCAGTCGGTTTTGTCCATGTTTATGGTATTCACCAAAACCTGCTTGAGGTCGATAAAACGATTGGTCAGGTGCATCAATAGCACACCCTGCCCTGTCAGCCTGGAGCCATATAGTTTTATGGCTTCACGTGTCAAAAGATGGGTAGGGACAGCATCACCATTGAAAGCATCTACTATGATCAGATCATACACCCTGTGGCTGCTTTCCAACATTTTGCGGGCATCACCCCAGATAAAATTGATGGTTGCCTTACTTTTTCCTAAGAAAGAAAAATACTTTTCAGCTAAAGCTCCCATATCCTTGTCGAGCTCATAAAAATCAACTGTTGTGCCCTCTCCACAGAAAGTAGCCATAGCACCAGTGCCCAAGCCTACAATGGCCACATTTTTTAAGTTTTCCTGATTTTTGAGTACCTGGCCTACTGGTGAACCCGGATGGTAATAGGTCAGTGGTATCCTGCCTTCTTCATCTGCCAGTATCTGCCCCCCGTGGATGGTTCCGTTGTGGTCTAAAAACCTCGACACTTTGGTTTCATAGACTTTGGATATCCCGTAATAATTCCTGTGTTTAGACTTATAATTTTTGTTTTCCCATGACGATTCTATCCCTGGTGAAAAGACTCCCACCATTCCTATAACCCATAAGACCGAGCCATAATTTTCCCGCCATTTGTAAAACAGGATCATCAGCAACAACGTCAACACTGCACCAATAATAATGCTGAAACCAGCCACAATATCTGGCAATAGAAAAAGGACAAATACGACAAAAATTGGTACCATAAATTTAGCCAGGCTTAATTGAACCTCAGTAAAGTTTGTCAAAGTGGCCACCATCAAAACCAGCGCAAGAAAATACTCCAGGTGACTGGTAGCAAAAACGGGTATAATCCAGGCCACCAAAACACTGCCCAACAAACTCCCAACGGCCATCAGGATGTAAAACTTCCCAAGGGACTCAGTTGGTGGCCTTTGGCTGTAGAGTTTGGTATGAAAGTGCAATAAGAGATACCACAAGAGCCCCAGGTAAAAGAGGAGATCAACCAGAACGGGAAATGCATTGATGGTTCCAAGAAAGTAATAAATAACTGCCACGGGTAAAATAAAAACCACCATACCAGACAGGCTTTTGACCCTGACCCTTCCTGAAAAAGCCAATACGAAAGAGAAAAGATACAGCGCGAGGGGCGCAACCCACAACAGTGGCATTGGGGCTATTTCTGTAGTGACCATATTGGTAATGGCTAAAAAAGAAACAACCCCACCTGCGCTGCAAACCAACCAATTGATGATTTCCGAAGTTGGCATCAATTGCTTTGTCGCTCCACTTCTTTCGGTTTTTGCCTTTTCTGGCTTTAGTTTAAACAGGAGGTAAATGAAGAGTGCCGCAAAAAGGTAATAAACAATGGCCCAAACGTCTTGTTGTATTTGTAATCCCATATAAGGTTCCATCAAAAAGGGGTAGGCCAACAAGCCCAGAAATGATCCCAAATTGGACACTGCGAAAATTTGGTACACATTTACTTCGTCCTTATCGGGCAGCTGCCGTGCCCAGTACTGGCACAAAACGCTTGTCATAGACAATACCAAAAAGGCCAAACCTATAGTGGTGACCAACTCCATAAAAACTGATACGACCAAACTGACTTGCACCACCTCGAACAGCAAATCTACTTTGTATAATGGGTAAGCCAGGAAGCTCAAAACCAGCCCGACCAGAAAAACTATTTGAAGCACCCTGATCCCAAAGCGGCGATAAACAAAATAGACACCACTGTACCCCACCAGCAGGGCAGTCTGAAAAAAAACTATGCAAGCACCCCATACTACATAGCTCCCCCCGAAATTTGGCAGCAAGAGTTTTCCTATCATCAATTCAAGCTGAAACATCAGAAATGACGACAGAAAAACTAACAACGATAAAGGCCCGTGCCCGGAAAAAACAGATTTCATCAATTTGGTTTTGCCGCGATAATTATAGGATAAAAAAGCCCCTGGTTGTTCACCAGAGGCTTTATTTCAACAATTCAACATATTAATTCGATCCTCCATACCCTTCGTTCTGAACCATATTGGAATTGGCGTCCACTTCGGATTGTGGAATAGGAAAGCGCACATGGTAAGGTTGCGCGGGTTTCCCCCTCGAAATGGCAGATGAAATAAACTTGCCATGACGGATGAGGTCTTCCCTTCTTTTCCTTTCTGTAAAAAACTCCCATCTTCTTTCATTCAAAAGATGATCCCTCAAGGAATTTTTATCGAAATCTGCCAATACCAGATCTGCCAATCCAGTCCTTTCCCGTACCTCATTGATCAGATCAATGGCTTCCTGAGTGGGGCCGTTGAGTTCGTTCAGAGCTTCAGCCCTTGCCAGCAAAATATCCGCATATCGAATCTCCGGAATGTCATTGCCCTGGTCGTTACCTGCGGAGTTGGGATCTGGCACATACTTGATCGACCTCCTGTTGTCCGGTGTAGTGGAAAGCTGAATGGTACTCCCATTGCCTTTGTGGATGTATTCGTTCAATATCAACCGCCTTCTTTTGTCGTCCGGGTCAAACGAATCGTAAAACTCGTCATAGAGCCTATACTGGGCCGCCCAGTTGCGCATACCATCGGTATGAACTGCACCGGTAACGGGATCAGACCCAAAATTGGGAGGAAATGCGCCGTTCATGTACAAATTACCGGGTACGGTGATTACCGCCTGGTGCACCCATATAAACTCTGAATTGCGTTCATTGTCCACAGTAAAAAGCTTTTCATAGTCCGGAAACAGGCTATAAGCATTCATATCTATCACAGACCTGGCAGCATCGGCAGCCTTTTGCCACTGCTTGGTATTCAAATAAAATTTGGTAAGGAAAGCCCTGGCAGCACCTTTGTTGCCCCTGCCATATACGGCGGTAGCGGGTTCAGGCAGGTCTGCTATGCTTTCTGTAAATTCTGTTTCTATAAAACTCAGCATTTCCTGCTCTGTGGCCCTTGGTACTTCCAGCTCACCGCCAGACTCGGTCCTTATGGGCACAGGGCCATACCATCCATACAAATAGTGGTAGTTCACCGCCCTTACAAACCTGGCTTCAGCCGTCAACTGGGCTTTCAGTGCGTCATCTACACCAGTTACAGCCTCAATGTTCTCCAACAGTACATTGGCATTGCGTATCGACCTGAATTTCCTGTCCCACATATTGTCTTTGGCCCAGCCAAGTGTTGGGTCCCAGGTAAAGCCAATCATCAATACCGCAGTGCGGTTTTCTCCTCCGGATGTTTCCCATTCTTCGTCAGTGCACCACGACTCCAGGTTGAGTACACTTTTCCCCTGCCAGCCGTTTAAAGCCTGCTCAGCATAAGCGGCAGCCAGTACCGACTCCAATCCCTGTTTGGTATTCAAAAAGTTGGCAGGTGCCAGCTGGGAGAAAACCTCTTCCTCCAATGGCCCTTCACACCCCGAAATGACTGTGGAAAGCAAAAAAACCGGTCCGAATATATATTTTATTACATTTTTCATTTTCTTCTTGGTTAAGGTTTAAAATCCAACATTTAGTCCCACCATTATGGTTTTGTTCAAAGGATAGGAATTGTAGTCTATCCTGAAATTGGCATCCCCATTGGTATTGGAAGCAGGATCATAGCCGCTGTAATCGGTGATTGTAAAAAGGTTGGTAGCACTTACGAAAACCTGCGCACTCCTCAGAAAGCTCACATTGGCTGAGGGTATGTTGTAAGTAAGCCTGATGGTTTTCAACCTGATGTATGAAGCATCTTCAAGGGTTTTCGTGTTCACAGCTTTCACACCCTGATCAGTCGGGTCCACGAAAGAAGGGTATTCATTGGTGGGGTTGGACGGTGTCCATCTGTTGAGGTACAGATCGGCGTACTTATTTCTCCTAAAGCTGATGGGAAAATAACTTTCAGCCAAATTGGTGTTGTACATTTCTATACCCTGTACGCCTTCAAGAAACAAGAAGAGTTCCAATCCCTTGTAGTTGAAAGTATTGGACAACCCCCAGTTGAAATCGGGGAATGAGTTTCCAATAATTACCCTGTCTTCAAAATCTACCCTACCATCACCATTCTGATCCTTATATTTCATCGACCCTGGGGAAACATTGTCTGTAGTCTCGTTAAAATCATCGTCTGTTTGCCACACTCCCTCTACCTCGTACCCATAAAAAGAAAACAACGGCTGGCCTGGCTGGATAATGGCCATATCACTGGCCCATGCAAGTCCACCACTGATAATAGGTTCATCTCGACCGATATCAATCACTTCGTTTTTCACAGTAGAAAAGTTCAGCGTTGTGGTCCATTCAAACTCGCCTACCAAATTGCGGCTGCTGATGTTGAAGTCCATCCCAGTGTTTTTTATTTCACCTACATTTTGTAATACACTACCAAAGCCCGTTGATGATGGCACGGGTACGTTCAGCAGCATGTCTGAGGTGGTTTTGGTATAAAATTCAAGGCTACCATTTATCCTGTTGTCGAGAAACCCATAGTCGATACCTACATTCACTTGTTCGGTAGTTTCCCATTTCAGGTCGGGGTTTGGTATCCTGGAGGGGTCTGATGTGGTTACCGGCTGCCCTTCGTAAATGGCTGTTGGGCCTCCACCAAATGTGGTAATCGAGTTGAAGTTGCCTATCTCCTGGTTACCGGTCCTACCCCAGCTTGTCCTCAACTTCAGGTCACTGAATACGCCCATATTGGAGATAAAATCTTCGTTGGCCAATTTCCAGGCAACAGCCACAGATGGGAAATAACCGTATTTGTTGTTTTGTCCAAACCTTGAAGACCCATCTGCACGCATGCTGGCAGTAATGAGGAATTTGTTGTACATGGAATAATTTACCCTGCCAAAAAACGACATCAGGCGGTTCGTTACCCTGTTGCTGCCTACGAAGTTTTGCAGTTCATCCCCAAGTCCAAGGTTGTAGGTCTGTGTGGCATTGGAAGCAAAGTTGGAAACCCCGGCACTCAACCTATCCAACAAGAACTTTTGGGTGGTCACTCCGCCTACAGCGGCTATCGAATGACTGTCATTGATGTCTTTGTTGTAGTTGAGGGTACCCTCTATCACGTAGTTTGATTTGGTGCCCTGATACACAGAGGCGATCCCTCCCTGGGCCCGGCCATCTTTGGTCAGTTCATTGATAAAAACATCCCGGCGGCTGTTTTCTATATCTCCTCCCAAGTTCAATTTGAGGGAAAGGGATGGCACAAAGAAGTATTCACCATATACCGACCCCAGGGTCCTGTAGTTGTTGGTGTTGGCATTTTTTCCAAAAGCCAAAGCCAATGGATTGTCTATGGAAATGAAAGGTGAAATGGAATAGTCACCATTGGCATCCCTTAAAGCTAAAGTAGGATCAAAATTGATAGCCCCATAAATAGAGCCGGCATCTTCATTGATTCCCGACCCATTGGGCACATAGTCGTCCTGGGTAAAGGAAGTAGTCATGTTTATGCCATACTTAAACTTGTCCTTTGTGGTGTGTTCCAGGTTGAGCCGGGCACTCAGGCGCTGAAAACCTGAACTTTTGACCACTCCTTCCTG
Organism: Cyclobacteriaceae bacterium; assembly: GCA_040222275.1. Taxonomy (GTDB): domain Bacteria; phylum Bacteroidota; class Bacteroidia; order Cytophagales; family Cyclobacteriaceae; genus CAXBNB01. The sequence goes on along the minus strand of JAVKDJ010000013.1, from coordinate 105,753 downwards.
GTTGAAATAATTCAATGAGGCGAAGTATTTGTTGGATTCATCCCCACCGGAAAATGACAGCCCATGGCTCTGTACAGCCGCAGATTGTGTAAGGGCATCCTGCCAATCTGTACCACCATCTTCTATGCCGGTAACATCCGCTCCCGGCTCACCACCACCATCGGCTATGATGTCGTTCAATACCCGCATGTAATCTTCCGGATTCAGCATGTCAAGCTTTTTGGTTACAGTCTGTACGCCATAGTAGCCATTGTAGTCAATCTTCATTCTGCCGCTTGCTCCTTTTTTGGTAGTGATCATGATCACCCCATTCGCTCCCCTGGAACCATAGATGGCAGTAGCAGATGCATCTTTCAGAATCTCAATCGAGGCTATATCGGATGGGTTGATGGTATTGAGTGGGTTTCGTGGAGCCCTTGTGCCTGTATATCTGTTACCAGCCTCATTCACAACATTTCCACCGCTCAGCGGCAGGCCATCCACCACATACAATGGGTCGTTTCCAGCATTGATGGAGCTTGATCCCCTAATCCTGATGGACACTCCCCCACCCGGCTGGGCATTGTTTTGAATTACCTGCACACCAGCTGACTTACCTTGTATCATCTGGTCAATGTTGGTATTTACCCCCCTACCAAAATCCTCTTCTTTTAGAGAACTTACCGAACCCGTAAGGTCGCTCTTCTTTACGCTCCCGTATCCAATCACCACTACTTCTTCGAGCTGCTCCACATCTTCCGCCATTTTGATGTCGATGGTATTTCGTCCGTTCACGGGTACCTCAATAGTAGAATAACCTATATAGCTGATCGTGAGTATGGCTTCTTCATTGACTGTGAGCGAGTAGTTGCCATCCAGATCGGTGATGGTACCATTGGTAGTGCCTTTCTCCAGCACGTTCACCCCGGGCAGGGTTTCCCCGGATTCCATGGCAACTATTTTGCCCTTCACGAGTATATCGGCCAAAGCCCTGCCAAAATACTCTTCTTCCACCATGGACTGGTTTTTTCTTGGTGTATTGATGTGGATATTCTCATCGATCCTCTTGAACTGGACTTTCATCGATTGCGACATGTCGCGCAGCAAGTCCCCGAGGGTTTGGTTTCCAGAGAAGCTGAGCTTTTCTTTTTTCTTCAGGATTTTCTCGTTGTACACGAATTGAAAACCTGTCTTGTCTTCTATCTCTTTAAGGGCATCCCCGATGCTGGCATTCTCCAGCTGCATATTAACGTATATTTCGTTTATGCTCTTCTGTTGTGCATGTCCTGTTGTATTTGCCAGCAACACACCAGCCAGAACCACCTGCATGACAACCCCATATGCACAATACCTAGACATATTTATGATTTGTCGTAAAAACTTATATTTCATATCTTTGAACAGATTTAGGTGAATAATTTTTTTCATCGAATCTTCCTAAATTTCAAGCCGCTGTTGATCGCCAAATTAACCTGGTTGAAGTTTAAGAATCACAACCAACTTTCATCTGATGAAGGTTGGTTTTTTTATGGTACAGTTATTTACATAGGCCTATCCGGTTAGTTTTCTATTTTATAATGACTACTTTTCCATTGATCTCATAGTCGAAATTGAGCACATAACTTACGCCATCGAGCACATGTTCGAGGGATTTGTCGTCGTAGGTGCCACTGAAGCCTTTTTCTATTTTCTTGTTTTGCAGTACAAATTTTACCCCGTACCACATTTCCAACCTGTCCTTTACCTGCTCGAACGAAGCATTCTTGAAATGCAGGAGATCGTCCTTCCAGGCCACTACTTCTATGTAGTCAAAATTGGATTTCTGAATGTTCCTCTCCATAGGCCTCACAATTGCCTGCTCATTGGGCAATAGATCCATGGGTTGAGTGCCAGTTGAATCATTGCCCTTATCTGTCACCTGCACATTGCCGGTGACCACCGCTACATTTACCATCTGGCCAGGCGAATAGGCTTTGATGTTGAAGGAAGTACCAAGCACCCTTGTCTCCACCTGACCTGTATATACTTTGAATGGCTTGTTCGGATTTTTCGCTACATCAAAAAAAGCTTCCCCTTCCAGGTACACTTCACGGACGTCCAGGTTGTTGAAGTCTGATTGGAACCAAATCCGGCTGTCGGAGTTCAGTTTTACCATGCTGCCATCCCCCAGCTTAATGTTCAGTTTACTTCCTTTCGGTGTTGATTTCGAGATGTACTGGGGCCGTACCACAGCCACTGGCTCTACGGTAGGCTCCTGTGTAAAAACAAATGTGCTCACAATGGCCAGCAACACAGCTGCCGCTATGGCTGTCCAGTACAGTTTGGTCCGATGTTTCCTTTTTTCCAGATAGCGTTGGGTTTCTGCACGTTCTTCAAGTATCTGGCGTGATGGCGTATCTTTTATGATGATGTCGGACAGCTTGTTGAAAATATCGTCTTTTTGTTCGAAAGAGGCCACATGATTGGCCTCCCCATCTTCCCAGAGGATGCCTATTTCTTCCGCAAGCTGCTTGTTGGAATCTTTAGACATATACCAGGTCAGGACCTCCATACATTCTTCCTGTGTACAGTGCCCCCGGTGAAATTTGTCTATTACATCCTGTTTCATGATCGTGTCAATCGATAATTTCTGGTTTCATATACTATTACATCTGATCTACCTGATTTACTCTACTGCTGTATAAAAAAGGTTGGCCCATGGATCAGGTTACATCATATTGTGTTCCCTGAGGAATCCCTTAATGGCTTTTTCTGCTTGGTATATATTGTTTTCGACCGTTCTTTGGGATATCCCGAGTTCTTCTGCAATTTCTTTGTTGGAGAGGCCATTGCTTCGGCTCAACAAAAATATCTGCCGTTTTTTCTCGGGCAATGTTTCTATAAATTCAGTAGCGTGTTTCTCATAATCCCTGAAAATGATAAAGTCCTCGGTAGTACTAACAAAGTCGTTTTTAAACTTTCGTGAATAATTGAGGTTGGCTATTTCCAAAGCCTGTCGCTTGACCTTGTTGATGATCATGTTCCGGGCTATGGTGAGAATGAATGAGCCAATTGACAAATCCGGATTGATGTCCTCCCGCTTCTCCCAAATTTTCATAAAGACATCCTGCACCATATCATTGGCCATTTCTTCAGGTAGGTTGTACCTCTTCGAGATAAAGTATATCCGGTCAGAAAACTCTGAATAGATTTCTTTAAAGGCCATAAAATCGCCTTTCTTCAGCCTTAATGATAACTTGTGCCTCATCTTTCAGATATCAAAATTTGAATTATTGATACCGCATTGATGGCCTGATATGCCCCGCCATTTTACAGGCCCATACTAAATATACAATTTTCGGAGCAGATTTACTTCGATAGCCTTCTTAAACCTCATCTGTTCTTTCGCACCTGCACCTTGGCCTCAGGATGTTTTTCCAGTATAGCTATCATCTCACCTAGTATTTTTTTCTTGCTTTTTGCGTAGTTTTTCGTTTCCAGTGGATCTTCCTGATAATCATACAATTCGTAGATTTTTTCTCCGCGGGGATCATTTGAATCTTTCCATTCTACCATTCTGTACCGTTCTGTCCGAATGGCCCTGCCAATAAGCCTGCCCTTAGGGTAGGAATGATACGCATGGTCGCGTACCCTGGCCTCCACATCCTTGAGCACAGGCACCAGACTTGTACCATCTATTGGCTGTGGCGCACTAGGTTTTGGCAAGCCCGCCAACTCTGAGAGCGTGGGATAAATGTCTACTGTTTCGGCCAATTGCTTCGAAACTGAGCCAGGAATGGTCACACCAGGGGCAACAAATATGATTGGAATTCGGGTGGCCTGCTCGAAATTGGAATGTTTGGTCCATGAGCTGTGGTCGCCCAGGTGCCAGCCATGGTCGCCCCAAAGTGCAATCACCGTGTTGTCCAGCATATCCAACCTTTCCAACTCATCAACCACACGCCCCAGCTGCGCATCCATATAACTCAGGCTGGCGTAGTAGCCATGAATCAAATTTCGTTTCAATTCATCACTAAACGGCTCATTGTCATCTTCAGGCACGGGAAAAAACTGGTTCATTTCCCCCCTTCTTTTCACTACAAATGCCGGTGTACCTTCCGGGTCTTCTTCGAATTGGGGCATGGGCAGGTTTTCCGGGTCGTACATATCCCAGTATTTTTTGGGGGCACAAAATGGCAAATGAGGGCGGGCAAACCCCAATGCCATGAAAAACGGTTGTTCCGGTTTTTGGGACAATTTTCGTAGGCGGTTGATGGCGTGGGTTGCTACCCTTCCGTCTGCATAGGCCTCATCCAAAACATCCGGGCTTTCCCAGGCAGCTCCCCTCGGAAGCTGCTTATTGGGCGGGAGGTCAGGTATATGCATCCGTGAATTTTGGAAAAATGCCTCCTCACGGGTGAGTTGCCTGCCAGTGCTTTCCGGCAGGAGGTATTCTATTACTTTTTCTTTGTGATGGGGAATGCTCCAGGAGGCTTCATCATTGTCATTGCCATGGCCAATGTGAAAGACCTTGCCCATCGACTCGGTATGGTAGCCGGCATTTTGAAAATGCTGAGGCAGGGTAACTGCATCCGGAAATACTTCCCTGAATTGCGTACCGAAATTATAAAACCCTGTGGAGGTAGAACGGGCGCCAAGAAGCAGGTTGTAACGGGATGCCATACAAACTGCTTGATTACAATAGGCCAGGTCGAACCGGGTACCCATGGAGGCCAGTTTGTCGATATTGGGGCTCACGGCTACCGGATCTCCATAGGTACCCAGGTTTGGTTTGAGGTCGTCCACCAGGATCAACAGCACATTTTTCTTTTCCTGTGCTAGGGTATTGAAACAAAGTAAGGTCCCGCTCAAGAGCAGAAGGGCACTTCTAAATATTCGGGTAATCTGATAATTCATACTGGTTATTTTGTAGTAGTATCCATTGGTTTACTCTACTACATACAAATACCAGAGACGATCTACTCTAAAATGTTGGGAAAAATTTCACTTTGGTTCATTTTGAGGATTACCCTGGCCCTGTGGGAACTCCCTCTCTTCCGACAGGAAAGCACCTATGGTTATAGCACTACCTTCTTTTTTTTCATCACTTCGAAGTGAGGCACGAGCGAGAAGTCTCCTGATTTGCATCCGTTGACAACATATAAATATTATTTTCTGCCGGTCAACGGCACAAGTCGAAAAGACTTGCGCTAGCTGCGGATAAGATTTAGAAGGAAATTATTTTTAACAGTAAACTTCCTGTCTTGCCGCAGGAAAGCACCTATGGTTATGCCACTACCTTCTTTTTTTTTCGTCACTTCGAAGTGAGGCACGAGCGAGAAGTCTCCTGATCCACTAATAGCCACTTTTGGTGAAATGTGCTTTCAGGGGGAGCTGCTTCTGGCGGGACTTCCTATCTTGCGGCAGGAAGGCTCCCGCTGGTCGAAGTGACGTGCTTTTTAGGGAGTTGGTTTTATTTTCTGCGGTCAACAGCACAAGTCGAAAAGACTTGCGCCAGCTGCGGATAAGATTTAGAAGGAAATTGTTTTTAACTGGAAACTTCCTGTCTTGCGGCAGGAAAGCACCAATGGTTATAGCACTACCTTCTTTTTTTTCGTCACTTCGAAGTGAGGCACGAGCGAGAAGTCTCCTGATCCACTAATAGCCACTTTTGGTGAAATGAGCTTTCAGGGGGAGCTGCTTCTGGCGGGGACTTCCTATCTTGCGGCAGGAAGGCTCCCGCTGGTCGAAGTGACGTGCTTTTTTAGTGCACCGGGTAAAACTGGATAGTCGTTTTCTCAACCCAACCCAACTGCTTAACTTTGCCCTATGAATGAATTTGTTGATCAATTGAAAGCACATGTGGATGGGGGGAGTTTTATCAAACTAACCTTGAGCAAGCCTATAAACAAGCAGGCTGAATTGGTGAACGTTTACATACGTCCGATTGTCCTGCGAAATGTACCCAACCTGTCATTCACATATAGGTATAAAACCAACGATCAGGTGAAAAACTACACTTTTGAAGAGGGGTTTGACCATTTGAATGCATTATTGAAGGATACGTTCAAGAATGCCACTCTTTTCACAACCGATGCGGACATCAGCCTCCTAACCAGTAAGAAGGGTAAAATATCTATAAAATCGTCTCCCCCGTCCATAACAAATGATCCAGACACTTCTCACGACAGACCTAAAATAAAACGGGCCAATACAATAAGCCCATACCTGCAGCTTTTGGGCATTACAGATGAAACCGGAAAGGTAATTCCGAAAATGGCAGACAAATACCGGCAAATCAACAAGTACCTGGAAATAATCGAAGGATTGATTGCCAGTGCCAACTTGCCTAAAAAAGTCCACATTGTAGATATGGGGTCAGGCAAGGGCTACCTCACGTTTGCCCTCTACGACTTCCTTTGCGGCCAACTAAAGCTGGATGCACAGATTACCGGTATAGAGCTCAGAAAAGACCTGGTGGACTACTGCAATACCACAGCGAAAAAATGCGGTTTCCAAAACCTCTCGTTCAGGTGCATGCCAATTCAGGAGTTTTCTGAAAACAAAATTGACATATTAATTGCGTTGCATGCGTGCGATACCGCCACTGATGATGCTATTGCCAGGGGTATCTCTTCCAACGCCCAGATGATTATTTGCGCACCCTGCTGCCACAAGCAAATCCGTCAGCAGGTAAAAGGCAAAGAACAGCAAAGCCCCCTTCTAAAATATGGCATTTTCAAGGAAAGACAATTTGAAATGGTCACTGATACCATCAGGGCGCTCATCATGGAGGAGCATCAATACCAGTCTAAAATCTTCGAGTTTGTATCCAACGAACATACCAGGAAAAATGTAATGCTGGTCGGGGTGAAAAACAAAAAGAAGGAAAACAGCTCTGTTTATGAGAAAATTGATCAGATCAAAAAGCATTTTTTAGTGGAGGAGCACTATCTGGAGACATTGATGGGAAAAGGTTAGTCTTACTTTGTCCAGTTGAGGTATAAGGGTTGAAACCTGTCAGGTTTCAAGTTGTTCTCACATACGGCAAGTAAGGAAAAGACTAAATTCGTTCCAACACTCGACTGGCTTGTATGATATGGCGCTGGTTGTGGCCAATTAAAAACCTGAAGGCATCCCCCAACTTAAAAGTAACAATGGGCCCGATTGCCGATGTAATTTTTATTTTGTTCAGGTTCAACACCCTCGAACGCTCCAACGTGTCCAGAATGACCTGCTGATCGGATAAAAATTGATGCAGCGTATTTTCATCATTATCAATTTCAGGAACGAATTTTTTGAGTGTTTTCATTGGAGAGGGAATGGTGCCATCTTCAAGAGGTTTGATCATTTTCACAAAATAATTTCCCAGCCGACCTGGCTTGAACTCTACACTTTCCGGAGATGGGTTCACGTCTTTCAACTTTCGATCAAACTGCCGGATATAATGTGCATCGGCGATGTTGAGATGGGCTATGCATTCACCAATGCTCCATTGGTTGGGTAGCGGCCTCTGCCTTAGTTTTTCCCTGTCCAGGGCCAAAAAGTTGCTGCGCACTGTTTCGACAATGCTTTGGGTATCCTCTTTTAAGGAATTAATAATTTTTTGCCTTTCCATTTTCGTAGGTTTATGTGGATATGGCAAAAATATCAAGGGTTGTAGAATACAATGTTGATCTAAATCAAGTTCGTCCTGAACTCATTTGCCCATTTTCAGCCTACGCATGCGACTGAATGTCTCAGGGGTCATTCCCAGGTAGGAAGCCAGGTGTTTTTGCGGCACAAGCTGAAAGATGTGCGGGCTTTGCCTGAGCAACCTATCGAACCGCTCTTCAGCGCTGTAGTTTCTTACTTCAATTTGCCTCCTCCCTATACCAATCAACACATTGGCATTGAAAATACGCCCCCATCGTTCTACGGATTTGTATTGGTCGTACATTGCCATCATATCTTCAAAATTGATCCTAAGCAGTTCGGTATCTGCCACAGCCTGGATATTCCAATCGGTAACTGATTGCTGCAAGAACGAATCATAGGCTCCTGAAAAATCACTATCGTACGAAAAACCCACGCTCACATCCTGACCATCGTGAAGCACATAGGCCCTCAGTACTCCTTTGTGAACGAAATAAAAATAGTGTTCTGTTTGCCCGGCCCGAATGACCATATCCCCCTTTGCTACTCTGGTCAACTGCCATCTGGAAGAAAAATCCGCCCATTCGTAATCAGACAGTTCGCTTAACCTCGACACCACTTTCTTGAGGTGATCGTATGGCGGATCAACTGACATTGCTAAAGACTTTTGTTCTTAAAATCCAGTGGATAGTTCTTCTAAATACTCAGAATAGCTTTGCGGATTTGGTCAAACATTTACCCACTCCCCTTCCCTGGCTCCATGCACAAGTGCATCAATGATTTTCATGTTGCCGAGGGCGTCATTCATATAAAAATGCATGTCTTCATCGCCCATTATGCACCTGGCAAAAGCATCGGCTTCCAGCGTGTATTGGTCGGCCGGCCCCAGGGCAAACAATTCTTCCTGCTCCGTAGTATGCAAAAACACCATGCATGGGTCCGATGGCGGTGCATTCACCGGAATCTGAACTTCTATGTACCCTTTGGTCCCATAAATGGTACATTTTTGATATGGCATGAGCTGGGTAGAGCAGGTAAAAGTGGCAGTTCTTCCCTGGGTAAAAGACATGATGCCTGAGGTCATGCGGTCAGTTTCCAGTTTAGGATCCCGCTCCATAATGCCCGTCACCCTGGTGGGTTCATTTTGTAAAACAAATTTTGGGATCGAAATACAATAGCATCCTATATCCATCAGGGCACCTCCCCCGACTTCCACCCTGTTTCGTATGTTGTTCGGGTCGTCATTATAATAAGAGAAGAACATGTTCACTGTCCGTACCTCACCTATCGTTTTTTCATTCAAAAGTTCCCTGACCTTGATCCATTGAGGGTGAAACCTGTACATGAATGCTTCCATCACTTTGAGGTCTGGGTGTTTCACGGCTTCATCCAGTAGCAACCGGACCTGACTGGCATTCGATCCAAATGGTTTTTCACACAGTACATGCTTGCCTGCCCGCAGGGCTTTGATCGTCCAATCCACGTGCATGTGGTTGGGCAGGGGGTTGTAAACCGCATCTACCTCAGGGTCGTTGATCAGTTCATCATAAGAGGGGTGTACAGTGGCAATGCCATTGTCGGCAGCTATCTTGGCGGCCTTTTCTGTATTGGCCGAACCAATGGCTACAATTTTGCCTAACTCTGATTTTTGCATAGCCGGGATCACTTTTTCCCAACCTATCTTGGCAGTGCTGATCACTCCCCATTTTATTTGCTTTTTTGCCATGGCTTGAAATTAAGGTTTTCTCCGAAAAAACAACTGCTTAATAAGGAAATTCTTCAAAATTGATCAAGGCAATTTACAACCCATATCAGGCATCTGCCCAGCATTACACTCCTGAAGAATGGAATTGTATGTACTGGGTTGGTGAATAGTTGGTGATCCTCCTGAACTGCTTGTTGAAATTGGAGACATTGTTGAAACCAGACATATAACAGATCTCCGTCACATTGTGCTTGTTGTCTATAAGCAATTTACAGGCGTAACCAATCCTGATTTCATTCAGGTAATGCGTGAAAGTTTTACGGTTGACCCGCTTAAAATACCTGCTAAAAGCCGAAGGGTTCATGTTGGCAATACCCGCCACTTCATCCAGGGTGATGTGCCTTTTGAAATTACTCACCACAAAACCATACACATCGTCCAGCTTCCTCTTTTCCGCTTGTTCAAATGAATGGATAAACCCCTCTGTAGAAAGCAGGCGGTACGACTTTTCATCGGCCAGCACCTTGAGCATATTGAGCAATTCGATGAATTGGTCATAGCCCTCAAGGGCCATCAGTTTTTTGAACCTTTTCTCAAAACCTTTCACCCCTTTGCCGGTGAAAGAAATTCCCTGCCTCGCCCTTTCGATCATCGACTGAATGGCACCCAGCTCTGGTATGTGAAACAATTCCCGGCCAGCAAAATCATCCCTGAAGTGCACAACCATGGCCTCTGCCGTCAGGTCATGCCCTTCTTTGTAGTAGTGCTCATCGTTGAGCCACATGTGGGGCAGGTTTTTACCAATCAAAACCAATTCCCCTGGTTTAAATTTTTCGATGTTGTCGCCAATAAACCTGGTGCCAACACTTCGCACCACGAGTATCAATTCAAACTCGGTATGGTAGTGCCAGACCTTTAGGAAATTTGGAAATACATGATGGTTGACTGTAAACGAACGGTTTTGGGAGCTGCTTCTATCTAATAGATGGGGTTTCATATAAGCATGGGATTTTAACCAAACAACCACTTCTGGCTTCAGCCATACAAACCCTTTGATTTCCTATCCAAAAAAACACAAAAGGCAGGCGTACAAGTTTTGTCAAATTTGAGGGAAAAAATGGAAAAATATAGATTCCTGCAACTTTTTATTCAGCTGCCACGACCAATCATCCTACGGAAGCGAAAAAAGTTAATTTCTGTAAAAAAAGGGGCTGTCTCAAAAGTCCAACAAGCCATCATCACGAGCGTAGCGAAGTGATCTCAACCTTCGATTGCACATTGTATGATAAGATTGCCATGTCTGTCCGACAGGCAGGCTTCACTCCGTTCGCAATGACGAAATACTTTTGAGACAGCCCCTTTTAAATATTGTTCCTTTGCCTCGCTACAGGCTTGGTTGTTCTTTCTGTATCCGCTTGTTAGGCCGATTTAGCCCCAAACAAGCTGTCGTTCAATGCATTGAGGGCCTCTTTCTTGTGCCTGGCATTGACCAGCAGGGTCACGTTGTGCTTGCTTCCCCCAAAAGAAATCATACGCAATGGGATTCCGCGCAATGCGTCGAATATCGTGGATGCGGTACCCTTTTCCTCGGCTATAAAATTGCCCACCACAGAGATGATGCACTGCTCTTTCTCTACATGTACATCGCCATATTGAGAGAGTTCTTCCACAATTTTATTGAGGTTCTTGCCATTATCGATGGTGAGTGAAACGGCCACCTCGGAAGTCGTAATTACATCCACTGATGTCTCATATTTTTCAAAAACCTCAAAGAGTTTTTTAAGAAAACCATAGGCCAGCAGCATCCTGGTGGATTTTATTTTAATGGCAATAATACCATCTTTGGCCGCTACAGCCTTGATTCCGATTTCCGAAACATCATCGCTGATGTAGGTTCCTTTGGCAGAAGGGTCCATTGTGTTTTTTACCCTTACCGGAATGTTTTTCCTACGTGTGGGCAGCAGACAATATGGGTGCAATATTTTCGCCCCAAAATAGGCAAGCTCTCCGGCCTCCTCGTAAGAAAGCTTGGCTATACTCTCGGTGTGCTCCACTATCCTCGGGTCGTTGTAGTGCATGCCGTCTATATCCGTCCAGATTTGGAGCTCTGACGCCTCTACTGCTTCTGCAAGCAACGAAGCTGAGTAGTCACTGCCTCCACGCTGCAAATTGTCCACTTCACCTTTGCTGTTGCGGCAAATGTATCCCTGCGCTATAAATAATGGAACTGCTGAATTGGTGGCCAATATCTTTTCCAACTCCTCTTTACTGAAGGCCAGGTCGGGTTCATTATCTGGGGTCAACCGCATAAATTCCAGCGAATCGAGCAACATCCCTTCTTTGCCATTTTCTTCCAGTTTGGTGGCAAAAAGCCTCGTAGAAAGTACCTCACCTTGTGCCAACACGATTTTTTCTTCCCTTTCTGAAAAAGGTGATGCGATAATAGACTCCAACAATTCTATAAACGCCTGGAAATGCTCCTTGCCTTTCTTTCTGTATTCGTCGGTATCATACAGGTCATTGATCAATCCTTCATATTTAATGTTAAACTTCTCAATGACTTTTCGTGCTGCATCTTTCTCTCCGGCATATAAGCTATCGCAAATAGACACCAGGTCATTGGTAGTGCCTGATACTGCAGACAGTACTACAAACCTGGGTTTTTCATCTTCTACTATTTGAGCTACTTTCTTGATGTTTTCAGCTGATCCAACTGATGTACCTCCAAATTTTAAAACTTTCATAAGTGTATTAGGTTTTGAAACAAATGAAACAGAAACTAGGTTTTGAAACTATCCACAGTATGGCGCCAACCTCGATTCCATTACATTTTTATTTACATTAATCTTTTTATCTAAACCAGAAAACCAAGTCAGGATTGATGGTTCAGGAATTTTTTGAGTTCGGTTGTTAGTTTTTCATGTTCAATTAAAAATCCATCATGCCCGTAATCCGAGTGGATCACTTCATGTTTTGCCTCTGGAATATGCTCAGCCAGTATTTTCTGCTCAGATACAGGAATGAGCATGTCTGAATCGATGCTAATGATCAGGGTTTTTGGTGCTATAGAATTCAACACATCTTTCAACTGCCCCCTGCCCCTGGCCACATTGTGTGTATCCAGTGCCTTGGACAAATACCAATAAGAATAAGCATTGAACCTTTTGGCCAGTTTTTCACCCTGATAGCGGATATAGGATGATGCCTTAAAGTCATCCAGCTTGGAATCGTCCTCATCGCTTTGGGTTTTGATGTAGGCGTCAATTGTCCTGTATGTCAACAGGCCAATCCCCCTGGCGGCCTTCATTCCTTCAACGGCAGCTTGTTCATGTTTTTCGCCCCATGTGGCGTCAGCTTCCATGGCCATGCGCTGGGTGGTATGTACGGCCTTGCTCCATGGCGATTCTGTCGCTGAAGACACACATACCACAAGGTTTTCGATCAAATTGGGCTGTAGCAGTGCCATTTCCAATGCCTGGTGCCCCCCACATGACCCACCTATCACGGTTTGTATTTTTTCTACCCCCAGGTGCTGCCTCAACAGCTCGTAGGCATTCACCATGTCCCGGATTGTAACTTCAGGAAAATCCAGATAATATGGTTTTCCGGTTTCGGGGTTGATGCTCAATGGCCCGGTGCTGCCGTAACACGATCCCAGCATGTTGGCACAAACTATATAATAGTCTTTCGGGTCAAAGTAACAGCCATCACCGACCATTCCCGGCCACCAGTCTTCAGCATCCGAGTTGGCAGTAAGGGCATGGCAAATCCAAACCACATTGCTTTTGTCGGCATTCATCTTGCCATACGTATGGTATGCGATGGTGAGCTCGGGAAAGTACCCGCCGGCCTCCAGCTCAAATTTCTTCTTATATTTATAAAACTGCTTTGCAGACATATATCCTTAGTTAATTGATTTTTGGATGGCTTGCTCAATGTCGTTTCTGATGTCTTCAAAATGCTCAAGGCCCAGTGACACCCTCACCAGCCCGGCACTTATGGACACCTGTTTTTTTTCTTCGTCGGTCAGTTTGGAATGGGTGGTAGATGCAGGGTGTGTAGCGATCGTCCTTGTATCCCCCAGGTTGGCAGTCAGCGAAATCATCTGCAGGGCATCCAAAAACCTGCGTCCGCTTTCCACCCCCCCTTTTAACTCGAAACAAACCAGCCCTCCACCGAGCTTCATTTGTTTTTTGGCTATGTCATGGTTGGGGTGTGTTTTTAAAAAGGGATAGGTCACTGATTTCACCTGCTCATGTTGCTCGAGGTATTCTGCCAATTTTAAAGCATTTTCACAATGCCTTTCCATTCGCAGGGCGAGCGTCTCCAGGCTCTTGGAAAGCACCCAGGCATTGAATGGGGACAATGACGGCCCGGTCCGTTTGGCAAATGTCCGCACTTTGGCTATCAATTCGCAATTGCCCAACACCACTCCTCCCATTACACGCCCCTGGCCATCTATGTACTTGGTAGCTGAATGTGTGATCAAATCAGCGCCCCATTTGGCCGGCTGCTGCAAAAAAGGTGTAGCGAAACAATTGTCTATGTTCAGCAAACAATTGTGTTTTTTGGCCAGTTTGCCAACCCATTCCAGGTCTATCAGGTCAAGTGCAGGATTGGATGGTGTCTCCACAAAGATCATCTTTGTGTTGGGTTTTATGGCTGCCTCCCATGTGTCTGGTTGCTTAATATCCACATAGGTGTACTGGATATCCCATTCGGGCAGCACTTCGGTAATGATCTTGTGGGTATTGCCAAACACCGACCTGGATGCCACAATATGGTCGCCTGCTTTCAAAAACGGGGCTATGCTGGCAAATACTGCCGCCATACCCGTAGCTGTGGCAAAGGCGTCTTCCGTGCCCTCCAGCAGGGCCATCTTTTGGGCAAATTCAGAGGTATTGGGATTGGTAAACCTTGAGTATATATTGCCTTGCTCTTCGTCTGCAAACAAAGCGCGCGCCTGTTCGGCATCCTCAAACACGTAACTCGACGTGAGGTATAGCGGTACTGAATGCTCCCTGTTACCAGACCTTTTTTCCTGGGTCCTGATAGCTATTGTTTCGAAATTCTCGTACATGACCGGTATTTTTTTAGTTCCACACTGCGCTCATCTATCTCGACTCTCAAAAAGGGAATGGGTGCAAGGATTTTGCTGGGGTCCGTGGGTTCGGTGTACCCACATGTTGACCAATGCTAACCCTTATCCATAAAAAAATCCCTCCTGAGATAAGTCAGAAGGGATTATATCTTTTTTCTTGAAATCCTCTACTTTCTTATCTGTTCCCTTTTCAGGGTAGGAATTGGCACCTTATTCTTACAATAGGTTGCCAAGGTTTCTTAGGGCCTTTCCCTCCACCTTTCTTGATAAGTCAAAATATTCTTAAAGAACGAATGTGCAAATAAACATATTAATTGATAAAAATTCTCAAATCATTCTGCATTATTTATAAAAAATTGAAAATTTTTCAACCTCTGGCGACCAATTCATCATGTATGGGGCCGCAAATACTCCGCTCATATATAATACTCCGAAGTATGCTTAATCTCTTTGAGCACAAACGTGCTGTTGAGCACTCCTATGTTTTCTATTTTGGACAACTTGTACCGCACAAACTCATGGTAAGCCTCAAGGTTTTTTACATTGATTTTTAGGAAAAAATCGACCTGGCCTGCCATGTGGTAGCACTCCTGTACTTCGTCCAAAGCTTGTATTTGCTGCTCAAATTTTTCTATAAAAGCCTCTGTATGGTAGCGCATCGATACCTGGCACAGACAGGTAACCGATCGGTTGATCAGCTTTTTATCAAGGATGGCAACATACTTCTTGATGTATCCCAGGTTCTCCAGTCGCCTGATCCTTTCATATACAGGCGAAATGGTGAGGTTGAGGGTGTTGGCTATTTCCTTGGCAGTCTTCTTAGAGTCTTTCTGAAGTATCCTTAGTATTATTTTGTCTGTTTCGTCTAGTATATCCATAAAATTCACTTCGATACGCTTGATTCAAAATCAATTTTACTAATAATCACTGACTATACAACTATACTTAGCAGAAGGAGGGGTTATTTATTACCGCTGATGTCATCAGGGTTTCTACTTGTATGAAAAACATCCAAAATCATAATAGTTTCAGGTGTAATCTCATATATTATTTTATAGCTCCAAATTACTTTGAAACGATAGTTCCCAGGTTCATCTTTCAGATAAGGATCCTCGGCAAACTTCTCTGGGAAAACATTTAAATTTCTGGCTGATTCAACTATTTCCGTTCTAACTTTCTTTGCCCTATCGGCCGATTCTTCTCTCTTAATGTAATTGTAGATACTTTTTAAGGCATTTTTGGCTTCATCATTCCAAATGATCCTAAGCTTCTTTTTCACCATTGCTCCATTTCCTTCTCCAGGTCTTCCTGAGTCGTGAAATTGCCAGTTTCAATATTGAACCTTGCTTCCTTTATCCTGCCTTTGTAGGTTTGTACGCTCATGGGTTTTCCTGGTAAAGTATAGTCCTCTTCAAAATAGGCTTTTGCCATGGCTTGCATCATATGAAGGAGCTTTGTATCCCCCCGGTCTATATATTGGTGCAATTCCTTTTTTAATTGTACTGTCCCCATTGTTACAAGGTATTTTTCCAAAATTAGTTAATTATCCGAGGAAATAGAAACAAGCCAACGGCATTACAGCTCATTTTCCTTTTTACAAGGCACGCCCAACTACTACCTAAATGCCTACTGGCTACCGCATCTTTTCCAGGACACTTTGCAACCTGGCCTTTGCCTTTTTTTGTTCTTCGTTCAATTCACTGTCTGGTATAGGATTGGTTTCATTCGGGTCTTTTTTGAAATTGAAAAAATCTCCATTTCCGTAGAGTTTCCATTCTGTATCCTGTGCATACCTCTTTGGGGTGAACTGGCCCCAATTGGGATTATAATCACAAAAGATCCACTCCCTGCTGTCAGATTCTTCACCAATAAGCTGTGGGTAAAAACTTACGCCATCCAGCACCTGCCCCTCCTTTGGTTCAGCCTGTGCAAGATCCAACAAGGATGGGAAAAAATCTGTAAAATCCACCAGGTTGTCATTTTTCTGGTTGGGGGCAATCGTTCCTTTCCAATTGGCTATAAAGGGCACATGGGTTCCAGCTTCTACAGTGTGGCCTTTCTGTCCCTGGATCATTTGGCCTTTCCACCTGGAGATAACCTCACGATCGGTCCCATTGTCGCCAATGAATAAGATGATAGTATTTTCCCTGATACCCAATTCGTCCGTTTTTTTCACTATTCTGCCTACCTGCTTGTCCATATAGGCCATCATATCTTTAAAGTAGATGGTATCATTTACCTTGGCTTTGGAGTCAAAGTCTTCAAAACCGGGAGAATCTGGTGTGGGTACAAATGGATCGTGCACCAGGGTCATAGGAAAATATATAAAAAAGGGATTGTCTTTGTTGGTGGTCATAAAATCCTCAAGAAATTCCACATACTTATCAGGCCCATACTGGTCGTCAAATGTCTGCAAGCCATCCTTATAAGTCTCCAGTGTTGGGTCTTTGTACCTGGTGCCCCTATCCTTGACTTGCCACAACCGGTAGGTATCGAACCCGGCCTGAACCGGCAAGCTTCCCGTTCGTCCACCGGCGAGCTGCTGTTGTCGTTTGTTGCCATAAAGCTGCCATTTTCCCGTGATACAGGTTTTGTACCCTGCATCCTGCATGGCATGCCCAAAGGTGCGCTCTTTGGAATCCAACAGGCCAAAACCGACGTAATTTCTGAAATTGTATTTCCCTGTCATCACCTGTACCCTTGAAGGGGTGCACAGTGGTGTAGAATAGCAATTCTGGAATTGCATGCCTTCGGCCGCCAGCTTATCCAGATTTGGCGTCTGGTAACTTTCCCCTCCATAGGTACCTATGGTTTCCCGTCCCAGGTCATCGGCCATAATCAGGATGATATTGGGTTTGTTCTGTTTTTTAGGGGTAGTACAACCAACCACCAACACAAGGGTGCACAGGCACCATAAAATGATTTGAAAATTTCTCATAGTTGTTCTTTTAAAAATCCTGCTGGTCGTACATTTTCCCCTTTTCTTTCCGTCAAATCATCACCCAAGTCCCTGCGGGCTACTTCAGCCAAAGCTTCCAGCTCCTGCACCACATCAGGGTAGAGTTCTGTCACATCATATTCTTCTCCCGGATCCCTTCGCAGGTCATAAAGCGTAGTTTTTTCAAATTGAACCTGCGTGGTAGGCCCTGGATGGCCTTCGTTACCGGGCAGGTTGTTTTTGTAAGACCGGTGCTTGTGTGGAAACACCAGTTTCCATTGTCCTTTGCGAACCGCTTCCAAATTGTTGCGACCATAGTAGTAGTACAGATGATCCCGGGGATTGGCAGCCTCCTCCCCTTTGAGCAATGGTAATATATTCACCCCATCAATTTTATGGTCGGGCAACTTACTACCTGTAATGGCTGCCAGGGTTGGCAATACATCTATGGAGGAAGCTATTTTATTGCAAATTGACTTTTCCGGAACCACGCCAGGCCACCTCATGATGCAGGGTTCACGCTGGCCACCCTCCCAGCTGGTGCCTTTTCCTTCCCTCAATCCACCGGTATTGCCGGCATGGTTGCCAAAATTCAGCCATGGGCCATTGTCACTGGTGTAAATCACCAGGGTATTGTCATCAATTCCATTGTCTTTCAATGCCTGTAGGATTTGGCCTACCGACCAGTCAAGTTCCATCATCAGGTCGCCATACAGCCCCTCTTCGCTCTTGCCTTTAAATTTGTCTGACACAGCAATAGGTACATGGGGCATAGAGTGTGGCACGTAGAGAAAAAATGGCTTGTCTTTTTTTCTACGAATAAAATCAACGGCCTTTTCGGTATATGTGGTGGTCAACTGCGCCTGGTCATCAAGGGTCCTGATTTCTTTTACCTTTTGGTTTCCTTCTATAAATGGTAATGGGGGAAAACTCTTCAGCCTCCAATTGGTGGTATCTGTGATAGGATTGCCGTCAAAATCCACAGGCCACATATCATTGGAGTAGGGCAAACCAGCAAATTCATCAAAACCGTGCTGTAAGGGCAGAAACTCTTCGGCATCACCCAAATGCCATTTTCCGAATATAGCGGTGGCATATCCCTGTTCTTTTAGCATCTCTGCTATGGTTACTTCATTTGGGTTGATGCCTTTTTTCGCATTGGGAAAAAGTGCACCTTGTATCCCAATCCTGTTGGGGTAGCAGCCTGTAAGCAGGCCTGCCCTGGAAGCGCTACACACGGCCTGTGCTGCATAAAAACTGGTAAACCTCATGCCCTCTGAAGACATCTGGTCCAAATGGGGTGTCTTATAACCAGTCGCCCCATACACACTGAGATCGCCATATCCCAAATCGTCCATAAAAATTAAAACAACATTTGGAGGGGTGGTTTTGAGTTCTTTATTTGGTGGGGTGCAATGTGCCAACATTACAAACAGCAGCACTGTCAACATCCAGTTGGAGGTAAGTTTCATAGGTATCGTAAGTTTTTAATTTATAAAAGCAGGTATCACTTTTTCATGGTTCAATATGGTCAGCCGTGCGCTAAATGTCAGGTTGAGGTCTCCCTTATAGGCAAGTGTTTCCCATATATTGGCAGTTTGCCTGGACACTTTTCCTTTAAAAATTGTCTGGTCGCGGTAAATGAGCGTCACTTCTTCATCCAAATCCACCATATCATCGTTCAGGTTGATTATCAGCTTTTCGCTGTAGTTTTCATGCACAACAATTTCATTTTTGTTGCGGTTGTATTCGGCTACAATTTTTCCACTTTTCGCCATGTTATCTTCAGGCACGGCCAACCAATAGAACTGATCATGCAATACATCATCTTGCTGCCATACCACCTTTTCAGGTACAGGGTTGCGCACGTATTGGGCCATCCAGGGCAATGCCACGGCATCCTCCAGCTGCATCCAGTGACCTTTTCCTTTCGGTATTTTTACCAGGTGCTGATATCCTTTGGGGTCACTGTCTTGCAAGTCCCGGAGCAGTACCTCCCACTTTGCCGCATGTTCATTTCTCCTGTAGAATGAATCAAGCTCACCTACCTGCACCGAAAAGGGGGTATTTCTAAGGTTGAGGGGTGAAGCATCTCCCGGATGCCCGGCCATCATAGAGGCAGCAGCCCATCTGTCTGCCAAGCGGGGAGCCAACTGAAAAGCCCCATCGCCTCCTGCCGAATACCCAAGAATATAAACTTTGTTTGGGTTTACATTTTCGTAAATGACCGCCAGTTGAATGATAATGTTGAGAAACTCATCTATATGTGGCTGGTGCCAAAGGTTCCAGGTGTCTGTGGGGGCACGCATGGCCAAATAGACGCCTTCCATATCCTGCATTGTGGCGTCATACAACTTTTTTTGGTTATCATACTGCTTGTCGTTCACTTCCGTAGGGGCTCCACCACCGCCATGCATTGACAGGAACAGGCTTCTGCCGTCTTCGGGTTCCTCCCCCCATATTTTATAGAAAAATGGCATTTTATATTCCCCGTACCTCAATTCCCTTCCATGCCATTGTTCCCCGAAAGATTGGATAGCTTTCAATTTCTGGTCTTTGGTCAGCAACTCTGATATCTTTTGGGCCTGTTTCTTGTTTAAAGGCTTTTTTGCAAATTCCTGATCAGAAATAGAAGGCCTTAACGACCTTTTTATTCCAAGCCAGTCTTCAAGCTGCCTTGTTTGTGCCTGCACACGGATTGTAAAACCAAAAAACAGGACGATCGCTGAAAGCCCAAGTGCTAATTTTTTCATTTGTCTGGTCAACTTGTGGTTTATAAATATAAGGTATTGTGCCTATAAAGATCAAGAAAGCTTTAATTCAGTACGTTTCTCACTTGCCTTATTTTGTCCACATCCGAAACTGTAATGCCATATTCAGGTATTTCGCTGGCGCCATTTATTCTGAGGTCTTCTTTACGGAATTTCATATCACCATCTACCACCACTTTGCCAGACATGTGAAATTCTGTACAACCAGTTGTATCTACTATCTCCTGAATATTGTTTTCGTTGATCCCTCCCCCAGGCATGATCACTATCCTACCTGCAGCCCTTTCGTTTAGTTTTTGAAGCATTTCCAGACCCTGTGGCACTGAGGATTGCAGGCCCGATGTAAGTATGCGCTGAGCCCCGCAGGCGATCACGTCCTCCAAGGCTCTGAAGGGATCGGTGCATAGATCGAATGCCCGATGGCAGGTAAACGGTAGTGGGTGGGACAATTCGACGAGCTCTGCCATTCTCTTGATATCTATATGTCCGTCTGCTTTCAATATGCCGGACACCAGTCCATCGGCACCCAGCTCCTTGGCCATTCGGATGTCTTCTTTAATGACTTCATACTCCAGGTCTGAATATAAAAAATCACCACCTCTGGGCCTGATGATCACAAACAAACCAATATCAGTCTTTTGCCGGGTGAGCCTGATCGTGGCGGCACTGGGTGTTGTGCCTCCTTCCCAAAGATTGTCACAGAGTTCCACACGGTCCGCCCCTCCTAGTTGGGCATTGATCGATGACTGCACCGAGTTGGAACAAATTTCTAATTGATACTTCATATTGTCTGTGGTATTTATTTCCATTTGCGGTTGGACTTTGCATCCACCATTTCATTTTTCGATGAGTTGGTAATTGCGTAGTTGAAACCATTGTATATACTATAGCCGCCATACTTACCGTCTTTGCGCAAAGCCAGGAACCCCACTTGTACACCCTCTATGTTTTCATGCTTGCTGATAATCCTTTCCACAGCTTCTTTGCAGGCTTCTTCCGGTTCCCTTCCCTGGCGCATTAGCTCCACTACCAGATGGCTACCTGCCACCCTAATCACCGCTTCTCCCAGGCCTGTGGCGCATGCCCCGCCGATTTCATTGTCCACAAACAACCCTGCACCAATAATGGGGGAATCCCCTACCCGGCCATGCATCTTGTAAGCTGCCCCACTCGTTGTGCACGAACCAGACAAATTACCTTGTGCATCTAATGCCAAAGCCCCAATGGTATCGTGGTTCTCTACATTGATTACTGGCTTATACTTGGATTTTTCCAGCCATTTTTTCCAATCTGCCTCCACCTGGGGCAGTAGTAAGTTTTCTTCTTTGAACCCCTTCTCCAGTGCAAACTGCTTGGCGCCTTGTCCTACCAACATTACATGCGGGGTGTCTTCCATCACTTTTCTTGCTACTGCTATCGGGTTTTTGATATCCTGCAAAAAAGCCACCGCACCACAGCGGTTTCTGTCGTCCATAATGCAGGCATCCAAAGTTACTTTTCCTTCCCTGTCTGGCCTGCCCCCATATCCGACACTGCGGCCATCGGGATCGTTTTCCACCTCCATTACTCCTTTTTCTACAGCATCAAGTGCTGTTCCGTTGGCAGAAAGGATTTCCCATGCCTTCTTGTTGGCTACCAGGCCATGCCTCCAGGTGGAAATCACCACAGGGTTGTTTTTAGCTGCCTTGATTTTTGGCTTGCCCACACCGGCAAAACTTTTGAATGGCAACAAACTGCCCAGTGCGGATATTTGGATGAATTTTCTTCTTGAAGTCATAGTTGTTTTATCACAAGGTATGTTGAAATATAAATAAAAAAGAGCAGATTAAACATCTGCCCTTTTTGTGTCCTAACACTTTTCACCCATCAATGGGTGACAAAAAATGCAATTCTTTTTACCAAAAGATATTGATCAGAGCAGCTATTTCTTGGCTACAGCTTTCACATCCCCGAGTTCTTCGATTTTAAACCTGTCGATAAGGGCTGATGAGTGTTCCCGCTCCATCAACTGCTCTATTCGCTTGACAATACCAGGATTGGAAGCTGCAATATTCCGCTGCTCAGCCGGGTCGTTTTTCAGGTCATAGAGTTCTATATCCATATTGCCTTTGAAGATATTCTTTCGGATCCCTTTCCAATCACCCATCCGTACGGCCTGCTGCCCCTGATAGGAAGGAAACTCCCAGTAAAGAAAATCGTGCTTTTCCTGTTCCTTCTGCCCCAACAATTCAGGTAAAAAACTAATCCCATCAATTTTAGATGGTGCTTCCACACCGGCTACATCGGCCAGAGTGGGCAGTACATCCCAAAAGGCCGATATCAAATCGCTCGTACTGCCTGGTGCAATCTTACCTGCCCAACTGGCGATCATTGGCACCCGGATACCTCCCTCATGGGTAAACCCTTTGCCCCAACCATACTCGCTTTTAAACGGCTTGGCACTATCGAAATATGGGGAGTCTGTTCCTCCATTGTAGGTAGGGCCATTGTCACTGCTAAATATGATCAGCGTATTTTCATATTGGCCATTGTCTTTGAGCTTTTGTATGACCTCACCCACCTGATCGTCGAGATAAGTTACCATTGCCGCATAGGCAGCTCTTGGATAGCGGTTGGGGAAATAACCTCTGTTGCCAATATACGGCTCTTCTTTCCCAAACTTCTCTACATAATAATCAATGTACTTTTGTGGCACCTGCAACGGAGCATGGGTAAGGGGCGTAGCATAGTACATGAAAAATGGGTTGTCCTGGTTTCGATCGATAAAACCGAGCACTTCGTCCTGCATCATTTTTGGTGCATAATCTTCCTGAAAGAATTTGGAATAACTGACCAGATCATTAGGGTCAGCGGCACTATCCAGTTTAGTTCCTGGCACTACCAGTTCATTGTTCAGCCATACTTTCTCAGTGTTTTTCCAAAGGTGCTTAGGGTAAAGCGTATGTGCCTGACGCTGGCAATTGTAGCCATAGAAAAAATCAAACCCCCTGTTGGTAGGGATACCATCTGTAAGGGGTGCGCCCAATCCCCATTTCCCTACGATGGCGGTTTTGTACCCGGCCTGCTGCAGTACATTACCGATGGTAGGAATGCTATCGGGAATCGGCCTTTGGCCTTCCAGATTGGGGTCTTCCACTGCCTTGGCAAAATTCCACACTTCACCGCGTTCCGCCCATTCATCATTGCCACGAATATAGGCATGACCGGTGTGCTGGCCTGTCAGGAGCACACACCTGGACGGTGCACACACAGGTGCACCCGCATAGTGCTGTGTAAATTTCATTCCGCTGGCTGCCAGTGCATCCAGGTTGGGGGTTTCTATAAGTTCCTGGCCGTAGCTGCCCAATTCGGCATAGCCCAGGTCATCTGCCAGGATGTATATAATATTGGGTTTTCTTTCCGGCTTGGGTGCGGAACAGGCTGCTACTATAAGCACAAGCGCAGCAATAAGTGGTTTCATGAAAAGTCTGGTTTGCAACATAATATTTATTTGTTAGGATAAAGCTTTATAATTTTTCTATTCGGGTTAATTCTACTTTGTCTTATTCGGGAACAGCGTAAGACCTGACAGGTTTAATAACCATAGAAGCCTAATTTACGCCAGTTAAGAGATAGAAACCTGTCAGGTTTCGACCCTAGCACCTCAATTTGACAAAGCAGGGTTAAGCGTTAATCTAAAGTCGAGTCGATGAAACATACTGTTCGTTAATCTACCCCAAGCAACCAACCAAACGCCTGCTACATGGCTAACCATAGCAAGTAGAAAAGCCCACCATTCCCCCTTGGAGAGAAGCACAAACCTGCGAACATCCGGAATCATCATATTTTACTAGTTGTTGAATTGGTTAGTTTCTAGTTGTTGGTCTTTCGATCGCAGCAATTTACCCCTACACTTATCAAATGGGCGCCTCTACCCGATACTCCGGGTTCCTCTTATTGGGAACAGGGGCGTTAGTTCTACTTCTCCACTGCCTCATGGCACTGAGCAATTCATCCTTTTTTTCCGGCATGGCCTCCACCAGGTTATTACGCTCCGAAATATCCTCTTTCAGGTTGTATAGTTCCAGGCTCCCATCTTCAAAGTCTTCTATGAGTTTGTAGTCTCCCATACGGATTGCCCCGGATGGGACTGCCCTCCAGCCTTTTGTCAGGTCTTCGGGGTTTTTGATGCCATTGTAAGACTGCAAATATGCCGGAAAATGCCAATAGACGGCTTCTCTGGTCAGCCCTCCCTTTTCCAACAACACTGGTGCCAGGCTTTCCCCATCTACTTTGTATTTCGCGGGGCTTCCACCGGCCAGGTCCACCAAAGTGGGGTAAAAATCCATTCCCATCACCACCTCATCAGACCTGGCACCTTTTCTGATTTTACCCGGCCACCAGGCAATCATAGGTTCTCTGAACCCTCCCTCATACATCATCCCCTTCGAACCTTTCAGTGGGCCGTGTGTTGTTACCCCTCCATGTCCACCATTGTCTGAGAAAAACAGTACAACGGTGTTTTCATCAAGCTGAAGTTTTTTGAGGGTTGCCAATATCCTGCCCAGGCTTTGGTCGGTACTTTCTACCATGGCAGCATATTTGGGGTTGTCCTGTCCATTGTGGCTGGCTTTGGTTTTGTATTTGGTGGCAATACCTTCTTTGGCCTGAATGGGTGTATGTACAGAATAATGGGCAAAGTATAAAAAGAAGGGTTTTTCCTGATTACCCTCAATAAAGCTGACCGCTTCATCGGTCAATCTATCGGTGAGGTATTCGCCTTCAGGTCCATCGGTCAGGTTTTTGTTTTTATATGGGCTAAAATAGGTTTTGGGGTGCCCGGCATGGTTGCCCGCTATATTCACATCAAAACCCTGGGCTTCCGGGGATGTCTGGTCGTCTTCGCCCAAATGCCACTTGCCTACATGACAGGTGGTGTAGCCGTTTTCTTTCAGTGCTTCGGCTATAGTGACAAAGCCCCCATCCAACTCAGTGTTGTTCGGTGATGGGATGAGCATCCGGTTTTCAGGTTTTCCTCTGGCTGGATCTCCTACTGTGTAAACCCCATGCCTGGGGGCGTACATCCCACTGATCAGGCTGGCCCTGGTAGGGGCGCAGTTGGGTGAATTGGCATAGGCATTGGTAAATACCATACCTTCTGCAGCCATTTGGTCTATGTTGGGGGTTTCGTAATATTTGCTTCCCATATATCCTACATCCATCCAGCCCAGGTCGTCAACGAGGAAAATAATAAAATTGGGTTTGGACTCTTTTTCATTACATCCCATTAAAACAAACATGGATGCAACTACAAAAAGAACCCCTCGGAAAACATTTGATCTCATCAGTGCGAAGTTAAAAAAACGAACGGGAACCTAAATTCCCGTTCGTCCAAATTAAACATGATATATACTATTATTGTGAATCCCAGCCTGGGTTTTGTACCAACTGAGGGTTCAATACTATTTGATCAGATGGTATGGGCTCCAGATAATAATGGTCTGGCACCCCGGGAGGTGCCCCGAATGGTGATACATAACCTGAAGTAGCACCGCCTTGAATTGGCAGTTTGTTGCCATAATCGGCATTGTTTACATACCTGCCCAATTTTTCGTCATCACCATATTCCACTAGCTTTTTCCAGCGCTTGATATCAAATACCCTTCCCAAGCCTTCTGCCAGAAGTTCAACACCTCTTTCTCTTCTTATCTCCCACAACGGTGCTGCCACATCGCTATCGCGAGTAGGGTCGTTGGGAATATCGGTGAGGTCCAAAGGTGCAACATTGCCCCTGGCCCTTAGTTTGTTGATCGTGTTGTCTGCCACTGTCTGGTCAAACTGCCCCAACTCATACATGGCCTCCGCATAGTTGAGCAATACTTCCCCCATTCTAAAAATCGGGGCGTCATGGGAATCCCTGTTTTGCAGGCGGCTTATTTTGTTGGAAAACTTGTAGAAGGCGTATCCACTATAGGTGACATTGAAACCATGCCCCTC
This sequence comes from Cyclobacteriaceae bacterium, assembly GCA_040222275.1. Classification (GTDB taxonomy): domain Bacteria; phylum Bacteroidota; class Bacteroidia; order Cytophagales; family Cyclobacteriaceae; genus CAXBNB01. The sequence goes on along the minus strand of JAVKDJ010000013.1, from coordinate 79,669 downwards.
GTTGAACTTCCTAAAGTGTGGGGATGTCCTCACCACAAGCCCCCTCCAATTGATGGTAGGCAATGTTTTGTGCGTATCATCAGACAGTGTTACCATCAGGTCGATATACTCCCTGAATTTAATGCTATCTGCTGAAGAATAAGGCGATCCTGGCCCTACTGTACTGGATGACACATAGTTCCAGGTCAATTGGTTCTTTCCCTCGGTATCCACCCTGAATGGTGGTGGGGTATTGAAATAAAGACGGTGGTCTCTGTTCCTAAATTCATCATACGCATCCTGCTCTCCATCAAAAAGCGGGCTGGTGTGTATGGTCTGCCCATCTGAGCATAGGTATTGGTCCACTGCTTTTTTTGTCAAGTCACGGTGACCAATGGAGCTTCTGTTGTGGTGGGAGAACCTCCCGTTTAATATCCCAAATTCATACGCTTTATACAGCAATACACCATCCACACCTTTGAGGGATTCACTGTTGAAAACTTCGTCATAACTGGAGTGTAGGTTGGGGTGGTCTGCCATCAATTTTGCCCCTGCATCGGCACTTGCCTGAAGGTATTGATTTTCATTGCCCAATCCATGGTATTTTCTCCATGTGCCTTCGTACAGGCCAAACCTTGAGATCAGTGCCCTGACTACATCGGTGTTGATGGTATTTGGCCCACTGCCTGTAGGGCTTATTTTAGTCTCAGCTTCCAACAGGTCGTTCAACACGTTTTGAGCAACTTCGTCCCTTGGGGTCCTTGGCCCAAACAATACATCTTCATCAGCTTCTGTCAAAACCCTGTCCACCCAAGGTACTGCCCCATAGGCCGCCAAAAGTTCCACATACTCATAAGCCCGGAAGAAAAGGCCTACGCCCCTCCAATGGTTTTTCTCATCATCTGTTAGCTGGCTGGTTTCAATATTGTCCAACATGAGGTTGGCACGCTTGATATTGACGTATGCCCCCGACCATGAATTAGAGGATGAAGGCACAGTCTTTCTTTGCCAAAACAGCTCATTGCCTACTGTGCCAGCATTGTTGACCAGCAAATCGCTCCCCTCTTCCATTCGTATTTGTCCCAAATCCCAATATCCGGGAAACGTATTGTACATAGCCCAGGCATAAGTACTGAAATTGGCATGTGTGGTAAAGGTGGTAGGAACTGTCAACTGATCCTGTGGTAATTTTTCAAGAAATTCTTCACTACAACCACTGAATACAAGGAGTAATGAAGTAAGGAATATTATCTGTATTTTTTTCATCTCTCTGGTATTTAAAAAGTGATATTAAGACCAAAAGAATAACTGCGCAAGAATGGATAGGTCGCCCCACTTCCTTTGTTGGCCAACTCTGTGTTGATTCCGTCAGGGTAATCGTTGAAATCTGCAAGGTTTTCACCCGCTACATAAATACGAAGCTTTTGAATCCTGAATTTTTCCAAAAGGTGCTGTGGTAATGTATATCCAAGCGTAATGTTCTTTATGCGCATATAGGCCCCATTCAACAAATATTTGGTCTGGGTGCTTCTACTAACGCCGTAGTTCACACCGCCAAGTGCATAGTTCCTAGGAAAAAAGGCATTTTGGTTTTGAGGAGTCCAGTAATCCAACTGGGAAATATACACGATCTTGAACTCATCGGTATAGGGAAACCTTACGGGGTTGTTCAAGTAAATGTCCCTTTTTCCAACACCATTAAGAAGAAATGAAAAATCAAAATTCTTAAAAGAAGCATTTCCAAAAATTCCATACTGATACCTTCTTGTGTTGTTACCAATTATGGATCTATCTCCTGGATCATCCAATGTACTGTTGCCATCTGTAATGAGGCCATCCCCATTCAAATCCACGAACTTAATATCACCGGGATTTTGAGTCCTGCCTTCCCAGTTGGGAATACCTTCCTTCAGAGTACCTCCCAGGAGGTTGGCATCAAGACTGCCGTCTTCAAAATCATCCTCAGTATAATATCCATCGGTGGTGTAACCCCAAATCTCCCCAAATTGCTCGCCAACATAGAACTGGCTTAACAAACCAGCCGGATTGTCGAATTTGGTGATTTTGCTTTGGTTGTCTGATAGTGTAAACCCTATGTTGTAAGAAAAGTCATCGATTTTGTCCTGCCATGAGGCAACAAACTCCCATCCTGTTGACTCCAGGTCAGCGACATTTTCGAAGGGCGCATCAGCTCCCAATATGGCAGGTAATTCGGCTCCTGGCGCCAGCATATCCAGGGTCTTTCGTTTAAACCAATCAAATGAAGCAGACAGTTTATTGTCCAAAAATTGGGCATCCCAACCAATATTCAAAGTTTGCACCCTCTCCCATGTAAAAGAGGTACTCACCAGGTTCGGTAGGTTTAGTGTCGAATAACGCGTGCCAGTATCTTCGTTCAACCAGTTGTTGACGCCTGTATCTCCGAAATCCGTTATACCCAAACCAGGTACGGCAGGATACAGGGATGGCGTATTTTGGTTGCCAATTTCCCCCCATGACCCCCGGATTTTCAAATCAGATAGAAACCCTATTGGCTCCATGAATGACTCTCTGGCAATATGCCAGCCAGCAGAAAAGGATGGAAAAAAACCAAACCTACTGCCATCAGGAAACCTCGATGATCCATCGTACCGGCCACTGGCTTCAAGAAAGTATTTTTCGGAGAAATTATAATTAAACCGTCCGAAATACCCCATTACTGACCATTGACCAAATGAATCATCCACTTCGGCAGTACCAGTGGCACCTGAAAGGGATGGCAGGTCAACATTGATCAGGTTTGTTTTTCGAGCTTCGAAACTTTCAAAATTGTTTTCTTCGCGGTTGAACCCTGCCAATACGCTAAAGTTGTGCTCATCAAAACTCTTTTGAAATTTGCCATACAAATTCAAAGCATTGTAGGTTGTCCTGCTGTTGACTTTCCTGTAAAAAGTATTCACAGGATTTACCGCATTCAAAGTAAACCTTTCCGGATTTACAGTCAGGATTTGATTGTCACTGGTGATATTGTCCACATTCCTTTTTTCAAAAGTAAATTCACCGATGAGGTTTAATCCTTTGACAGGACTATAATCAAGTTTTTCAAAAAACCTGATGTTGTCATTTAGGATTTTGGGAGCTTCTTTTAAATGTTCTCTATTAGCAGGTGTATCATAGGGTACCTCCGTACCATCATCAAATACGTGGTTGCCACTGGCGGGAGTATAGGCATTGAAGGTGATGGAATTGCCATAACTTCCCAATGGTGTCCTTCTGATACTATTTCTGTAAATAACATTTGTGGTAGATGTAAGGCCTTTCATCAATTCGGTACTGATAGAGGCATTGATGTTGTATTTTCGGTAACTGTCGTTTCTGGTAACAATTATCCCATCTTCATCACTGTACCCCATAGAAATACGGAAAGAAGTTTTGTCCCCTCCCCCGCTAAAGTTGAAATTATGGATTTGGGTAAATCCAGGATCATCTAGCCATTCACCAATTAGATTGGTATCTTTTAAGGGATACCTCAGACCATCCAGCTCGGCATAGCCTTCAGGGTATGTGGATGGATTAGCCCTGTATTCTTCCACAAAACCAACCCAGGAGGCTATATCCTGTCCGGTCCAGAAAGTAGCTGTTCCCCAGTCGTTCAAGGCATTTACAAAATCATAGGTAGAAGCCTTATCCGGTATGTCTTCAGGCGAGTGAAAACTATATGTTGACGAATAATTAAATTTAACTGGTTGGTTTTTAGAGGGGTTTTTAGTGGTGATCAGAATCACTCCAAATGCAGCCCTGGCTCCATAAATGGAGGTTGCCGAAGCATCTTTCAATACAGTGACAGAGGCTACATCTTGTGGGTTGATGTCTTCTGCCGATACCGGCACATTATTGAGGAGTATCAGCGGGCTTCCACCATTTATGGAAGTAGTTCCACGAATGTTGATCCCCAGGCCTGCAGCACCGGGCTGTCCAGAATTCGTGGTGATCTGAAGGCCTGGAATGGTTCCCTGTAGAGCGGCCAAAGTATTGGTGACAGGCCGATTGGCTAAAATCTCTTCCATATCTACAGAAGCAGCCGCTCCTGTCACGTGGGCTTTCTTCTGACTACCAAACCCTACCACAACTACTTCCTCCAATGTTTCTGCATCTGGTGCCATAGACACATTGATTTCCGACCTTCCTGCTATCTCCACATCCTGGGTAATATAGCCAACATAGGAAATAGACAATACGGCAGTTTCAGGCACAGTCAGTTTGTAATTGCCATCTATGTCCGTTGTGGTGCCATTGGTGCTGCCCTTCACTACCACAGAGGCTCCCGGCAGGCCAAGGCCCGTCTCGTCTGTTATTTTCCCAAACACATCGACATCTTCACTTACCAGTAAAGCATTGCGCGTTTTTTTGTTTGCATTTTTGTTCAGGTCCACCAGAATGTTGTCGTTGACACGCCTGAATTTGAGCCCCGTTTGATTGGCTATTACGTACAGGGTTTCGGCCAGGCTCCTTGTTGACTTGCCAAACGAAAGCTTCGCATTGGGCAGGTCTTTTTTGTAATAGGTGAATTCGAATGTTGTGGCTGACTCTATGGCCTGGAACACATCCAGCAGGTTGCTCTTGTCAAACCCTACTGTAAGGTACACGTCATTGATGCTCTGCTTTTTTTGCGCATTGCCCTCTGAAGCCAGCATGACAGTGATGAAAAGGCACTGTGCCAATACTCCGTATAAAGACAATTTAGAGATCATGAGAATTAGTTGTAAAGATTTTAATTTCATATCTTTGAATTAGTTAGTGGAACAAATTGTTTCATTACGCCAAAGCTCCAAGAGTTGAACCTCTACCTTTCCAATTGTAACCGGTTCGATTTTTTGGAGCTTTTTATATGTGTTTTTCTAGGTGCTGTTGATCATATTCAATGGTTTTAGTTAAACTTTATCTTTATATTTTTTTCTTCCAGTGTGTATTCGAATTTATTCGAATAGCTCATGGCATTGAGTACATTGGTCAGTGTCTCATTGTTGAATTCCCCGGAGAACAGCACCTGGCCATTTTGTGGCGGGTTGTTTACATATATCTGCACACCGTACCAGCGTTCCAGGTTTTTCACAATGTCGTTGAAGCAGTCGTCTTCAAAATATAAGGTGCCATCTTTCCATGACGCAGTTCGTTTCCAATCAAAATTTTCCTTTTTGTAAATGTTGGACTCCTGGCTGTAAGTAATCTGCTCGCCCGGGCGCAGGTATGTTTTTGTGGCTATTTCTGACAAGGAATCAGTGATAAACTGATCGATCCTCACCTTGCCGGTAACCAACGCCACCTGTAGCTGGTTTTCGCTGGGGTAGTCCCTGACATTGAATGAAGTACCCAGGGCTGTAGTGGTAAAATTCCCGGATACTACCACAAATTGCCTGGAGGAATCCTTTTTCACATCGAAAAAAGCCTCTCCCTCAAGGGTCACCTTCCTGTTGCTTTTTCCATAATCTCCGGTATAAGTCAAGGAGCTTTCAGAATTCAACCATACCTTGGTGCCATCGGGTAAATTGAAACTGGATTTTTGCCCTGCAGGATTAGATTTTTCAACAATAGCGGGTGGGCCAGCCACTTCTTGTGATGCCTCGTTCCCTTGAAAAACAAACCATGCCGATACCAGCAAGATGCTCACAGATGCGGCTATTTTTAGAAAATGTGAAGCCATAAATGACTTTTGAACCCTGCCCCGGTTGTTTATCTTGTGCAGCACTTTGTCAAACTGGGCATCCTCCTCTGGGTGGCCTACTTCGATCCTGGTGCCTTCCCAGGATTCTTTCAGCATTTGGTAAGTTTTCACGTTGGTCGGTGATTCTTCCAGCCAACTCTGCAAAAGCTCCTTGTCGATTTTAGTGGAATGGCCTGATAATTCTGAGCCTATGATATCGTATATTTTTTCCTGGTCCATTGCGGTTTGCTGAAAACTTCTGTTGTCTATAAGGAGAGACACAGGTCGCCATGGCAAACCCTACCATAGGATCACAACTTTTTTTTATTTTGGTGAAAAGAGGTAAAACGAGTCTGAAATATTGAAAAAGGACGAGGGGTGAAAGGGGTGATTAATAGGTGCCCCGGTCTGTGTCCTCATAGACCGAAACACTAGGTTTTGGCTTTGAGATTTTTGCTTGGTCGGGGTATAGGTGGGTTTATAGCTTCCGCTTATTGTGATTTTTATCTTTCAAGCATCTATTTGGCTACATATCAGACTTAAAATATTTAATCTCACTTTCCTCCTCATGCCAGAGGGGCACCTACTTTTCCTAGATGAAAAGTAGGCAAACCCGCCTGTCGGACGGACAGGAATCATGATAAATTTAACGCTTAGGCCTTTCCGCTCACCCGCTCACCAACCTGTCTGCCGAACAGGCAGGTTTATCACCCTCCCTCCTTGGTCAACAACGAGATAACGTTCTTTCTTTCAAGTCCAATTTTCTTTAATAGTCTAATTGGAAGATTCACTCTTATATTTTATGTATCCATCATATTTAGTATAGAGCCTTACCTTTACTAAACTTTAAAAGTTTAGTAAAGGTCAATTGTTATAAAAAAGTGAGGCCGGACAGAAACAGCAAGCCCACATTGATCAAACTGTTGAAATCTGTCCCGGAATGACTGGTGTAGTGATCCATATCATTCCTGATCCTCTTGAGGGCAGTGCCAATATGCTTTTCTACCATTTTCACTGAAATATCAAGCAGCCTGGCCGTTTCTTTGTAGCTCATTCCATCGTCTTTGACCATCCTGTACACCAGGTTGCATTTTGCGGGCAGGGAAGATATGCTTCCCTCGAATACGGACATCATTTCTTTGGACAAAAGCTGTTCTTCAGGGTTTCTGGCAGCTACTTTTATTTCCAAATCCACTTTGTCGATGGTCATAAACTGATGGCCTGCTGAAGACCTGATTTGGTTCAATGCATGGTTTTTCACCAGAACATACAGGTAGGACTCCATTTTTTTTACACCGGTGAGCTTTTTCCTACTGTCCCATACTTTCACAAAGACATCACTGACAACTTCCTCTGCCAGCTCGTTCGAATGCACATAGTACCTGGCCAATCCCAACAGCTTTCCATAAAAAGTATGGAACAGCTTTTTGAAGGCCTCCTGATCGGAGTGTTTGGCAATACGTTCGATATCGTTTTTGGTCACAGTCATTTACCTGCATGCGACAGATAGCTTTGATGGCATTCGTTTGTTGAATATACGAAATTTACTACCACCGTCACACTATCTATCCTCTTTGGCATTGGTCTAGCCACGCCACAAATCATTCCTTCTATTCATATCTATTTATTCCACTGGTTTTTCCACTACAGATTCCGGCGCATAATAAATGCCACGGGACTCCCAGCGGGCCTGGAGGTTTTTCAGTGCTTCTTTAAACAGTCCAAAATCTTTGTTCTCCTTTTCGGTCCAGCCCACTTCTGCATACGCCGCTATCCTTGGAAATACCTGAAAATGCATGTAGCCATTGGTAGGTATCCACTCGCCCCACATCTGGCAGCCTGTACCTATTACCCGGTCATGGTATTGAGAATCCAAGCCTTCGGGTACCGGATCAAATCCGTATGCCTTGGAAAGGGGGATGCTTTTATAGTTATAATCCAGATAAGTAGAGGAATGCAGTGAATTCACGATTTCATAACCACTGCTGGCCGCTTCGGTAGCCAGTTTTAAATCCCCTTTCCAAAAATGGATCACGGTTTCCTTTGCCAATTGCTGGTCTGCTTGGGTATCCTCATCGCCTTGAAACTCATGCACATTGTGCCCCATGATTTCATTCCAGCCCATCATGCGCCTTCCTTTTCCCTGTAGATACTGGGATATGCTATTGGTGAAATAAATTTGCAATCCGGCCGCAGTGGCTATTCCCTTCTCCTTCATGTAGGCCTGTACCGTACCCGATTCCTTCCAGTGGTTGTACTTCACCTCGTCACCTCCTATATGGATCACTTTTGATGGAAACAACCCCATCACCTCATCCAGCACATCGGTCAGGAATTGGTACACTTTAGGGTCGCTCACATCGTACACATCTGTGCCTACTCCGAATTTTATTGGCACTTCAATATCCTCTTTATTGGTACCCAACCAGGAGTAAGCAGCTATGGCGGCACTTGAGTGGCCCGGCATTTCTATCTCCGGCACGATAGTAATATGCCTTTTCGAAGCATATTCCACAATTTCTTTGATCTCATTTTGGGTATAATAGCCTTCGTGCGACTCTCCAGACTGGATAGGACTTTGCCACTTCAGGGGGCCTACCTGCGTACTTTTTCTTTTTGAGCCAACTTCGGTCAGCAAGGGGTATTTTTTTATTTCTATCCTCCATCCCTGGTCATCCACCAGATGCCAGTGAAAAACATTCATCTTCAACAGGGCCATTTCATCGAGCAGCATTTTCACCTGCTCCTTGCCTTTAAAATACCTGGACTCATCCAGCATAAAAGCTCTCCAGCCAAATCTCGGGGCATCTTCAATTTCAAGAGCAGGCAACTTAATTGACCTGGATTTTGAGCCAGAGGACTCATAACCTGTAGGAAACAACTGTTTGAAGCTTTGCAGCCCATAAAACCACCCTGCGACACCTGAAGCTACAATCTGTACCCCCTTGTCAGATATTTTCAGTCCATACGCTTCTTTGCCCAATTCTTTGTCCAACCCGAAGGTGATACTGCCTCGGATTTTCTTTTTGGAAGCCAAAATTTCCAAAGAGGCATCCAACCCCTTTTCAACAAAACCTTTGAGCAAAACAGCTATCGCCTGGCTTTCAGGCCCGCTCACAATTTTGGTCTCATTATTCAGGGTAAAACTGCCCTGTCCCATTTCCACCTGCTGCGGACGTGGAATGATGTTGGCGTTTTGCTGGGCCTGCACGCACATGGAGTTCAGGGCATAAAAAGCGACTAGGATGAAAAAGGGTATCTTAAACATAGCTTGCAAATTATATATTGATATTGTTTAGTTTAGTTCTGTTCAGCTATTGGGTGTATTCCGCCGGGTGGCATGTAGCGTTTCTTCCATAGACTTTACCCTATCAGGAAACTTTTCTGCCAGGTTTTGCTGTTGGCCCGGATCCTGAGCTACATTGTACAACTGATAGTCCGGGGAGTTTCCGGTCTCAATATTCACCCATTTATTGTTGATTTTCCTGCCTTTATGTGGCGGTATCATGATCCAGTCGCCTTCCCGGTAGCAAACCCGGCCCGTTGCTTCTATCACCAGGTTTTCCCGGCCCGTTTTGGATTTTCCTGTAAGCGCATCCAAAATATCCTCGCTATCAGTACTTTGGTTCTCCTGGCCAGTGAGCTTCGCGAATGACGCCAACAAGTCCATCTGGCATACCAGTGCGTCTGACACCCCGGGCTGAATAGTACCTGGCCACCTGACCATGAAGGGCACATGCGCCCCCGCATCAAACAAACTGTACTTGCCTCCACGTAGCGGCCCCCAAGGGGTGTGTTCTCCAAGTTTTTCGTTCGCGTCATCTTTGTACCCATCGTCCAGTACAGGCCCGTTATCGCTGGAAAACACTACAATAGTATTGTCAGCAATGCCTAGCCTGTCCAACGTATTGAGCAGTTGTCCCACGCACCAGTCTGCTTCCAGTATCACATCTCCTCTGGGGCCCATGCCGGATTTGCCCGCAAACCGTGGGTGTGGCACCCTGGGCACATGGGGCTGGTGCAGCGCATAAAACAAGAAAAACGGATTGTCTTTGTTTTCTGTGATAAACTCTTTCGACCGAAACAAAATGGTATCGGCCATGTTTTCATCTATGTTGAGTGCTGATTTACCACCCCTCATATAGCCTATTCGTGAAATGCCATTGTGAATGCTCATGTCATGCCCGTGGCTGGGGTGGATTTTGAGCAGCTCAGGGTTTTCCCTTCCCGTTGGTTCCCCGGGAAAATTCTCCTTGTAACTTACTTCTATCGGATCATTGGGATCGAGACGCACTACTTTGTGATTTTCAACATAAACAGTTGGTACACGATCGTTGGTAGAAGCCATGATATAGGAATAATCAAACCCCACTTCATTGGGGCCGGGAGCAACTTCCCCGTTCCAATCGAGGTTTTCACCACCCAGTCCCAAGTGCCACTTGCCTATAACGGCGGTCTTATATCCCGCCCCCTTCAACATGGAAGGAAGGGTTTGCTTCGATGTATCGAACAACAAAGGGGCATTGCCCGGTAAGATGTGTGCTTTTTTGTTCCGCCATGGATATTCACCGGACAGCAAGGCATACCGGCTTGGCGTACATGTAGCGGAAGTGGCATAACCATTGGTAAACCTGATCCCTTCGTTAGAGATGCGGTCAAAATTGGGTGTTTTCAGTTCGGTAGCGCCATAGCTACTCAGGTCACCAAAGCCCAGGTCATCGGCATAAATCACTATTATGTTTGGCCTGGTGGTTCGGTTTTCAACCGTAGTTTGATTGGTTTCTTTTTTGTCAGTGACACTACATGCCGCCAAACCAGCCACCAACACCAATACCATGGCACCTGCTTTCAAATTGATTCTATTTTTCATAGTTTCTTTTTCTTTAAGTCAGGTACATGGCAATCCATCTTTGTCATATTATGAAACCAGCCCCCGTTTGGGAAAATGTTTGTTGGGACATCAGCCTGTCGGCAGACATGGCAAACATTGGCGTGAAAGCATATTTGACAAAGTCAAAACTATGTCCTTCCCTATTTTACATTTAGCTGCCACTTCCAGGCCGAGGACATCATTTCGTCCAGGCCTTTTTCGGCTTTCCATCCCAGCTCTTTGTTGGCAAAGGAGGTATCTGCATATATCTGCTCTATATCACCCGGGCGCCTGTCCACCAATTTGTAGTTCACTTTGATGTCGTTCACCTTTTCGAACGTCTTGATGGTTTCCAAAACGGAATACCCGTTACCCGTACCTATATTGAAAAACTCAAAACCTGATTTATTCTTTTCGCTTAAAAGCCTGTCCAACGCCACAACGTGTGCCTTGGCCAAATCTACTACATGAATGTAATCGCGAACCGCTGTGCCATCCGGGGTATTGTAGTCGCTACCAAATACGCTCAACTGCTCCCTGAGACCAGCCGCTGTTTGTGTTATAAATGGCACCAGGTTTGCAGGTACGCCCAATGGCAATTCACCAATCAAAGCAGACTCGTGTGCTCCCACCGGGTTGAAATACCTCAACGCAATGGTTTTGATTTCGCTATACGCCCTGGATGTGTCTTTTAATATTTCTTCGCAAATCTGCTTGGTATTGCCATAAGGAGATTCGGCTGGTTGATACGGTGTATCTTCTGTTACAGGGAGTTTTTCGGGCTGACCATACACCGTACATGAAGATGAAAAAACGATATTTGGCACGTTGTAGGCCTTCATCATTTCAAGCAGGTTGATCAGCGATACGATGTTGTTGTTGTAATACAGCAAAGGCTTTTCTACAGATTCACCTACAGCTTTGCTTGCAGCAAAGTGGATTATCGAGCCTATATTTCCTTCGGCCTCAAAACATGCTTTGAGTTTATCCGCATCGCATAGGTTGAATTCATAAAACTTCGGTTTTTTTCCGGCAATAGTTTCAATTTTATCCAGCACCTCAATTTTGGAGTTGGAGAGGTCATCTACAATGACTACCTCATAGCCTTGCTCTAACAATTCCACGACTGTATGCGACCCTATATAGCCTGTACCACCCGTTACCAATACTTTTTCTTGCATCCTTTTCTTGTTTAGTGTGACAATTTCGCGCAAGTTATACTTTGTACCATTATTTTTCCAACAATTCCAGGGTTACGAGATAGGCACAATGATCGGAAGCAATAGTATCCGCAATCACCTGAGTATCCACCACACGCCAGCGATTGGCGGGCAAAAACATCACATAGTCTATTTTCCGGTTAGGGTTTTCCGACGGAAAAGTAGGTGCCGGGTCGTTTTTATCATAAGATGCCGTCCAGATTTCCTCAAGTATCCTGATTGTTTTACTTTCTGGTGTGGCATTTAAATCACCAGCCATAATGGTAGGGTATGCATTCCTGGAAAACACTTCGTTGATCCTTTGTGCCTGCGAGATCCTATCGGTCTCATCCCTCAGATGGTCCAAGTGGGTGCCCACAAAACTGATGGTATCCCCTGAGGCAAGTACCGTGGTAATTTCAGCAGCACTTCTGGGTTCGTTCCCCGGAGTGAATGGAAGGGCCACATTGCGCGAACTCAAAAATGATGTTTTCGACAAAACCCCTTCTCCATATTCTCCACCATCATAAGGCATAGCCCTTGCAAATAATGGCGCCATTTTTGTCCTCCAGCCCAATTCTGTCACCAGGTCATACTTCCTGGCCCGATTGGTCAGAAAATCCACTTCCTGCAGGGCTACCAAATCAGGATCTGTGTCTTTGATCACTTGTGCAATCCTATCCAGGTCAAAGTCTCCCCTGGTGGTGGCCCCATGCAGTATGTTGAAAGAAAGCACTTTGACCACATTGCCACTGGGATTCGACTGGGAAATGGCCCATTGACCAGAAGCGGTCAATAATAAGATAATGGCTACAAAACGAAATCTTTTCATCATATGATTATACTGGTTTCCTTATTTGCACTCCTGTTGTTGATTCCCTCAGCGCGATCCTGTTGAGGTCTGGCAGTCTTTCCATGATCCTTCTGGTCAGCTGAAACTGGCACCTGGCACGGTCGAGGTTATGCTCCGGGTGACTTATTTTATAATACACATCATTGGAAATGTAGTCGGTAAGAAACCGTACCCCCATGATGTAGGCAAAAAGAGCGCCTGATATTCCAAGGTATTCCACCTCTACTTTTGACAGTATGTCCCTGGTTTCTTCCAAAAAACCAGAAGCAAAGGCTTCATATTTTTTCAGGTCAAACCGTACCAAAGAAAGGTCAGTCTCATCTTCAGCTGCAGTGGTGGTACCCGTTCTGATGCCATCACCAAAGTCATAATGCACCACTCCGGGCATTACGGTATCCAGGTCGATTACACACACTCCTTTGTCTTCAGGACTCAACAACACATTGTTGAATTTCGTGTCGTTGTGGGTCACACGCAACGGAATTGCCCCTTCGTTTTTCAGGGTTTCCACCTTACACATTTCATCGGCTATCCCAAACACGAAGTTGAGCTCATCCTTAACCTGACTGGCCCGGCCCTGTGGAGCTTGGTCGATGGCAGCCCGAAGGGTCTTCAGCCTCAGGATAATGTTGTGGAAATTAGGAATGGTATCCGTCAGTTTTTCAGCAGGAAAATCTGACAATAATTTAAAAAACAACCCAAAAGCCCTGGCCCCTTCATAAGCCTGCTCCGGTGTTTCTACCAGATCGTAGGACTTCAGCCCGTTCTTGAAAACGAAAACACGCCAATAGTTTCCTTGCTTGTCATTTGAAAACAACTTGCCATCACGAGTTTTGATCAGCTCCAGGGTTTCCTGCTGGTCGGACTGATGTCGTGCAGCTATGTTCTTTTTGTTGATGTGCTCGGTCACCTGCCAGATGTTGTCCATCATGCCAGGTACATCTTTGAACACTTCGTGGTTGACCCTTTGCAAAAGGTAATCCGGCAAGCTTCTTTGCTCGTTGACGATATGAAAAGTATCATTGATGTGCCCGCTTCCAAAAGGATTGGCAGAACCCATCGACCCTTGTATATCAAATTGACCAATGATCTGTTTTACCGGTATGTTTTGATCTTTAATTATTCCCATAAGTTCTGAGGGTAAACGCCTTCATCTACCAATTTAAGCAAGTTGCGCCTTGCAATGGGCTTGTCGTCTTTGTAGGTAACTCCAAACCACTGTTCCGTGGAAACCAAAACTGGTACTTTCACTCCATTCTTTCTGACATTGTCCAATACCGAAGGGATAAAATATTCGGATTTGAGCTCTTTGCCCTGATTGTTCAAAAAATCGACAAATTGATCCTGCATCAAATTAAAAACCTGCGAGGTGAAACCCATCAGGTTCATTGATACTATTTCTTTCCCTGTCAGATCTACCTTCTGGTCGTCTTCCTCGTAGTATGCCCCTCCTTCTTCTTTCTTGTATATGTGGGTGCGCTCCACTATTTCCTCCAGCTTGCCCTGCTCACTTACTTTGCAGATACCGCGGGAAACCCTTCCGTGCTCCGAGAGTGTTTTTTCCAGAACAAATCCTACAAGGCATGCTGACAATTCGTTGTTGTCCAGTGTCCGCAAGTGGTCATAGATAGTCTTGAGGGAAGCCCTGCCGTAAAAATCGTCGGCATTGACAATCGCAAAGGGTTCGTTGATCCTGGATGCTGCGGTCAGTACAGCATGCGCAGTACCCCAGGGTTTTTCCCTGCCCACAGGAACGGTAAAACCTTGTGGAAGCACATCCAGCTCCTGAAATACATATTCTACCTGTACCTTTCCTTCCAGTTTGCTTACAAAAATTTCCTTGAACTCTGCCTCAATGCTTTTTCGGATTACGAATATTATTTTCTCAAAACCGGCTTTCATTGCATCGTAAATGGCATAGTCCACGATGGTTTCGCCCGAAGGACCAAACTTGTCCATCTGTTTCAGGCTTCCATAACGACTCCCCAACCCTGCGGCCAATACTACTAAACTTGGTTTCATTACTTTCTAATATTTTAGTTCTTCCAGTTTTTCCAAAAACAACATCTCCGCGTAAAACTGCCAGTCGAACGATTTGGACTGGTTGGCCAGGTGTACATGATGGTCCTGGTCCAGAATATAATCATCTGGTTTGGTCAATATCCTGGTTTTGCCATATACAGACTCAAATTTACTCCTCAATGCCCTGAATTGGTCATTCAACTTAGCTATCGACAACAAAGCAACTTTTTGCTGTTCTTCGTTTTTCGACTGATCCAATGTCTTCAAAGCGATAAGCGCACCACAACTAAACCTGATAAGCTCATTTACCTGCTCATACACTTCGAGGTTATACTGGTTTCGTTGGGCCAGTTTTTTCATCTCATTGATCCTTGCAGATACACTATCGCATGTCGCCAATGCCTTTTCAGCAGCAGCCAACCTGTCTATATGCTCCTTGGTCCATTCCCCTTTCTTGTCCATTTGAGGCAAAGCAATCACGGACTCCTCCTTGGCGTTTTCATTGCGCATCAGATAATTCCTACTATTTCCATTGAGCAGGACGTTTTTCCAAAAAGCGACGGGGGATTCCAATTGATCAATAAACGCATACTCAGCACCAGATACTTTATGTGAAAATTCGCGGTGGCGGTAGGCAGCTTTCAACTCTTCTTTTGGTCTTTTCTCCCCTGACCAGGTATATTCTGCAAATGCCACAATTCCGCGCATATATAACTCAAAATGGGGAGAATCATCGTCCCACAGGGTCAGCAATAACCTATCCAGGTTATTGTCGATAGAAGTAAGGGCAAATGACCTGATGTTGTTGATATTGCTTTCTGCTTGCGGCATCAATACCCATCTGGTTTGTCCGGCGGTCGCCCCCATCACCTGCATACCATGATTTCTAAACCACTCCATGGCCTTGCCATTGCCAATGGCATCCGAATGGCTATAGTTCCACCGCATATAAATGCAGTTTTTGGGAAATTGATCAAGAAATTCAAGCAGCTTGTGTTCGTTTTCTGCCCAGATTGAATCCACCTCCTGCTTGGTGAGCTTGGTATTAAACATAGGCCTATATACCCCTGCATGTTTCAAAGGCATGTCGTCCCAAAAAATAGGGGTGCGCCCTTGCTCTTCGGCAAACTTGCACACCTTGTCTAGCCAGATCAGTTGCAGTTCCAATTGGGATTTTCCACTGCCACGACCCGTGGTGTGTACTTCATCACCACCAATATGCAAATACTTGCCGTGAGGGGTAGCCTTAATCGCATCCAGGTAAAGGTCAAACTGCACTTCATAGGTTTTGGGATCAAGCGGGTTGAACGCCCAGTCGCTTTTGGGGTCATCACGCAGGTCTTTGAATTTATCATGTTTCAAAATAAAAGAGGCATGCCCCAGCCCTTGTACCAATGGACTAATTTCTATGTTTCTTTCATTGGCATATTTGGCGAGTTGTTCCCATTCATCTATGCTCCAGGCATCAGATGAACCAATCCCGGTTTGCCGCTCGTATTGTATTTTGTCTTCCAACTCCACTATGATGCCATTCACCTTGTAGCTGGCCAGTTTGTCCATCAATTTGTAGTAGTAGTCCTTTTTTTCCAGATGATGTTTGATGTCCAGATGGATGGAGCGGTAGGACAACAAGGGGAAATCCTTGATGCTACATAAAGGTAAAAAGACACCTTGTTCCCGGGCATCAACCATCATTTGTCCAAGGCTTGCAAAGCCGTACAACAACCCGGCTTTATCTTTGCCTGTAATGACAATTTGTTCATCAGTAATGTTCAGTTCGTACCCTTCTGGCTTGACGTCCAAAGAACTGTCTATACCAAACACAATGTCGGCATCCTGTTCCGATTCGCTCTTAGAGATTTGCTTGAGTAAATCACTTACCACTGGAAGTGAAATGTCGTTTTGGGCAAAATAAGTTTTTACATCATCGTATTTCAATTCGCTTGATCCGGTCACAGCAAATTGTTGCGGCTGTGGAAGCAACTTAAAATCCCCCGGCTCCACAACAGGTGCCTCACAGGAGACGAAAAGTACAGACAAGCTTAATAAAAGGAAACCAAGGTGCATTTTCATTGCACTCAAAGAGCATTGTGTAAAGGTTTGCATATTGTTAGTTTGTTTAAGGCTGTACATCAGTTGTTTCTTCTATATTCATTTTTGACCACAACTTCATCAGGATGAAGACGGCCAGGGCAAAGACTATTCCCAATATGATACCACTGAGAGTGTTGCCATACACAAAACTACCAATTGAAAATAGAGCACTGTAAATCCCAATACTGCCAATTAAAACACTCAACAAACCATTGGGCACGTCCCATTTCCTGTTAGCATCGGGCAGTTCATCCTTTTTGAGTTTGGCGGCATTCACAAAAGCTTTCCACCCAGGGCCACCAGGATGTGTGACCTTGTAAAATTTTAGGAGGGTTTCATAGCTTTCGGGTTTGGTCACAAATGTGGTAGTCAGCCATGTGACAGTGGTAATTCCCACCGCAATCAACAGTTTGATAGTAAATCCATCCAACACGGCAGTAGCAAAGTCTGCATCGTCAAACCCCACCACCAGGACAATCGCTGTAATGGATGCCACAACCATGGCCACTATCTCAGTAAGGGCATTGATCCTCCACCAAAACCATCGCAGCAGGTAAATAGCCCCGGAACCAGCTCCAGAGAGCAGTAATATGTTAAACGCCTGAGTGGCATTTTCCAGGAGGGTTAAAGACAATATACCGGCCAAAACCATCAAAGAAACGGTAGAAACACGTCCGACGGCTACCAATTCTTTTTCTTCGGCCTCCGGTTTAACAAAACGTTTGTAAAAATCATTCACCACATAGGAAGAGCCCCAGTTGAGGTGTGTACCTATAGTGGACATGTATGCAGCTATAATAGACGCTACCACAAGCCCCATCCAACCCGGAGACAGCCTGGTAAGCATCACAGGGTAGGCCACATCATGGCCAAGGTATTGATCGGTAATATTTGGAAATTCTGATTTAATCGAAGCAAGATCTGGGTAAATCACCAGGGAAGCCAGTGCCACAATTATCCACGGCCATGGCCTCAGGGCGTAGTGGGCAAAGTTGAACAGCAAAGTTGCACCAATAGCATTTTTCTCATCTTTGGCCGACAGCATTCTTTGCGCTATGTAGCCACCTCCACCTGGCTCTGCACCAGGATACCACACCGCCCACCATTGCACAGCCAGGGGTATGATCAACAGGGGTACGTAAACTGCCGGATTGCCAAAATCGGGCAATATTTCCAATTTGTCTTGTAGTACCGGATTGGAAATCAAGTTGGCCAATCCACCTACTTCCGGCTGGCTCACAGCCACATAGGCCGCATAAACTGCTCCTGCCATGGCAATGGTATATTGAAAAAAATCAGCCCAGATTACTCCTTTTATCCCCCCGAGAGAGGCGTAGAGCACTACCGCTACCGATGCACCCACCACAGTGGTCACAGGGGACAAGCCCAGCATAACCGCACCAATCTTAATGGCCGCCAGGGTCACAGACCCCATGATCAAACAATTGAAAAATATGCCTAAATAAAGGGAACGAAACCCTCTGAGGAAAGAGGCATATTTCCCGCTATACCTTAATTCGTAAAACTCAAGGTCTGTTTTGACATTTGATCTCCTCCATAGCTTGGCATAAATGAAAACAGTAACCATACCGGTGATTAAAAACACCCACCAGGCCCAGTTTTTCACAACCCCATTTTCACGCACCATGCCCGTCACCAGGTTTGGGGTATCAGCCGAAAACGTACAGGCTACCATAGATATACCCAGAAGCCACCACGGCATAGACCTACCTCCGAGGAAGAATTCATCAGTGTTTTTACCAGCTGTGCGGGAGGCAAACCAGCCAATTCCCAATACGATGGCAAAAAACACCCCAATAATTACCCAGTCAATTGTATTCAGTAGCATTTCAAGTTCTTTTGTTGTTAAAGATTGGCCGGATCTATCGACCCGGCCAAATTAAACTAAAACTAATCACTCACGATTTACTTAAGAGTCTCTTTACTTCCCGAGTGATGGGAATCGGCTGAGCAATGGTTTCACCCATGCCAGTCTTAATATTTATACCTTACAAAAGCCTCAATGGCTTCATATTCTGTCAGGCCAAGTTTGTTGTACAAACGTGCGGTCTCACCATTTCTATCTTCTGCCCTTTGCCAAAATTCACGGCTATCTTCTCCCTGGAACATAACCCCATCTTTCTGTGACTGGTGAAAGAATATCGCTTTCCTTTTTTTCATTACCTCATCGGGGCTCAATGGTACGGCCATTTCGATTTCATCAATTGGCCATTCGTGCCAGGCACCCCTGTACAACCACACCCAGCAATCTTTCATAAAATCCTTGCCCTTCAACTTATCTACAGCGGCAAAAATGGCATCCAGGCACACTTTGTGGGTGCCATGAGGATCTGCAAGGTCTCCCGCTGCATAGATCTGGTGGGGTTTCACCTCACCAATTAAGTCCTCAATAATCTCGATATCTACCGGACCAATTGGGTTCTTTTTGTTTTTGCCCGTTTCGTAAAATGGCATGTCCAGAAAATGAATGTTCTCATCCTTCAGTCCACAATACCTCGCCCCTGCTATGGCTTCACCCCTTCGAATCAACCCCTTGATCCTCCTCATATCCAACGAGTCCAGGTCTCCCTCTTTTTTGTTCCTTATTTCCTCGATAACGGCATCCAGTTGATCAGTGGACACATTGTTTGCCAGATTGATATTTCTCGTAAACTCTGCAAACCTTAGCGCATCGTGATCAGCAACTGCTATATTTCCAGACGTCTGGTAAGCTACATGAACATCATGGCCCTGCTGTACCAGCCTGAGAAAAGTCCCTCCCATGGAAATCACATCGTCATCCGGGTGTGGGCTAAACAAAATCACGCGCTTTCTCGCAGGTTCTGCCCTTTCAGGTCTGTGTTTGTCATCGGCGTTTGGTTTGCCCCCGGGCCATCCTGTTATTGTCCGCTGCAAACTATTGTGCATCTGAATGTTTAGATCGTAAGCCGAACCTTCCATTGCTATCAACTCGGACATACCATGGTCGTTGTATTCCCTATCGGTCAGCTTCAACACAGGCTTGCCCAGGTGCTGGCTCAACCATACAATGGCCTTTCTCTTCAAAGTCTCTGTCCAGGTAACCGGCCCTACCAACCAGGGCGTTTTAAACCTTTTCAATTCAGAACAAGCCTCTTCGTCAAGCAAAATGGTCGTCTTGAAGTGGTCCTGAAGGAATGTCGCAGGAATAGATGCCGTTTCTTCCCCTTCAATAGCCTGTCTCACTATATCAGCCTTTTTGTTTCCCCAAGCCATTAGGACTATCCTCTTGGCCGACTTGATGGTTTTGATCCCCATGGTAATGGCACGTGTGGGCACATTGTCTATTCCATGAAAGTCAGAAGCTGCATCTGCTTTGGTCAGGTAATCGAGCGTGACCAGCCTGGTGGATGAGTTGTAGTGTGAGCCTGGTTCGTTAAAACCAATATGGCCAGTACGGCCAATACCCAGCAATTGAAAATCCAAACCACCATGCGACTCAATTTTCGCATCGTAATCAAAGCAATATTGATATACATCTTCTAAAGGAATAGAACCATCTGGTATGTTGATGTTTTCTGCTGGAATATCTACATGATCGAAAAGGTGCTCATGCATAAAGTAGTAGTAACTTTGAGAGTTGGATTTCTGCATTGGAAAGTACTCATCAAGGTTAAAGGTCACCACATTTTTAAAACTTAGCCCCTCTTCTTTGTGTTGCCTCACCAATTCTTCATACACTCTGATAGGTGACGAGCCAGTAGCCAGCCCCAGCACACATGCTTCGTTGGCAGCTTCTTTTTTACGGATCAAATCAGCAATCTCATTGGCCACTGCCAGCGAGGCTACAGTCGAATTTGAAAATACTTCAACGTGCATTTTCTCAAACCGTGTCAATTCAATTCTTCCTACTTCCTGGTGCCCGATGTTTGCGGTCGCTTCACTCAATACAGGTTTAATGTCTGTCATTTCCTTTATAGATGGTTCTAAGTTTAAAATGTGGTATCTGTCAAACCGGCCAATCAAGATATCAGAATCCGATTTAGATAGAATCCCTGATGCAAACAAAGCAAATAGATTTTGTAAATCAAAGTAAAATCAAAAAAAATTGTTCACGTGAACATCAAAAACGTTCTCGTGTACACTGATTTAGAATAATATTGATATATTTGTAAAAATTCTGCATAACAACCTTATTGGGATGAGTATAAAAAAATACACCACCAAAGACATAGCCCGGCTGGCCGATGTATCCAGGGGAACTGTTGACCGTGTACTCCATGGCCGGGGAAAAGTATCAGAAGTGGCTGAAAAAAAAGTAAGGAAAGTACTGGAAGAAATTGATTACCGTCCGAATGTAATCGCCAGGACTTTGAGGGAAAATAAAATCGTGCACATTGCCAGTTTGATCCCGTCCCCGGAAGTAGATCCGTTTTGGAAAAAACCAAAAAACGGAATCACCGAGGCGTTCAACAGTTACAGTTCATTTGGCGTTACGGTTGTTCAGCATTTTTACGATCAAAACAACAAGTCTAATTTCAAAAAAGTAGCACAACAGGTAATAGATTCCAAGCCGGACGGTGTACTCACCGCCCCTTTATTCCACAAAGAAGCCCTGGACTTCTTTAGCCAATGCAGGGACCTTGACCTCCCTTATGCCACTTTCAATACAGACATACCCAGCTCCCAATATGCCTGCTTCATAGGGCAGGACCTGTATCAAAGCGGGAGAATTGCGGCTGATCTAATGTTTAAAACAAACCATCAGCTAGGGAAAATCCTCATTTTCCATTTTGATGAAGAGATATCCAACTCACCACACATGCAGGAAAAAGAACGAGGGTTTAAAGATTTTTTTCGGGAAAACGGGGTAGATACTTCTGGCTTCCAAACCATCAATTTGATAGACAACTATCAGGATGAGTTGAAAACCATCCTACACAAAGAACTTGGAAAAGGAAATGTAAGCGGCATATTTGTCACTACCTCCAAAACCTACGAAGTAGCCAAATTTCTGGGTGATGGAGCTAAAAATTATTCCCTTATAGGTTATGACCTGGTAGAAGACAATGTCAAGCATTTGAAGTCTAAAAAGATTGATTTCCTAATCAACCAAAATCCACGCAAGCAGGCATTTCAGGGGGTTCATTACCTTACTGAGCTATTGGTCTTTAAAAAAGAAATCCCCACCAAGGAATTGCTGCCCATCGATATCATTACCAAAGAAAACATCAGCACTTATTTTTAATTTCATCAGTTTATGACTCTAATAAAATCTATCTCAGGAATTCGAGGTACTATAGGCGGACAACCCGGGGAAAACCTTACCCCTACCGATATTGTAAAATATGCCTGTTCGTTTGGCCAGTGGGTGATCAATCGGGGATCGCGAAAAGTGGTGATAGGCAGGGATGCCAGGATATCGGGAGAGATGGTTTCTCAGCTCATCAGCAATACCCTGATTGGCCTGGGGATAGATGTTGTGGACCTTGGACTGACCACCACTCCTACTGTGGAAATAGCAGTTCCCAAAGAGCAGGCCGGTGGGGGCATTATCATTACGGCCAGTCACAACCCCATACAATGGAATGCCCTGAAATTACTCAACAAAGAGGGGGAATTCCTGTCAGGCAAAGACGGTGAAGAAATCCTATCATTGGCTGAGGGCGGACAGTTTACTTTTGCTAAAGTCCTTGACCTTGGAAAATACGAGAAAAACGACACATATATTGACCAACATATTGAGGATATCCTGGCACTACCGTTGGTAGATAAAAACGCCATTGCAGCTAAAAATTTTAAAGTAGCCATTGATTGTGTCAATTCCACTGGAGGGTTGGCTTTACCAAAACTCCTCAAAGCCCTGGGGGTAAATACCGTTGAAGAAATGTACTGTGAACCTGATGGGCATTTTCCACACAACCCCGAGCCACTCCCGGAACACCTTACGGAAATATGTGAGAAAATGAATGGAGGCTCATTCGATGTGGGTTTTGTAGTAGATCCCGATGTGGATCGGTTGGCCATTATCGATGAGAAGGGCGGGTTTATTGGTGAAGAATATACGCTCGTGCTTGTTGCGGATTATGTGCTCTCCCAAACCCCCGGAACCGTTGTTTCGAATTTGTCTTCTTCCGGTGCGCTTACCAAAATAGCTGAAAAATATGGACAAAAAAGGGACGAAGCAGCTGTGGGTGAAGTCAATGTTGTGGCGAAAATGAAAAGTACAAATGCCGTAATCGGCGGAGAAGGCAATGGTGGCATCATATATCCAGAGCTCCACTATGGAAGGGATTCACTGGTAGGTATTGCGTTGTTTCTCACCCATTTGGCGACTCCCGGCCAGACGGTATCCAATTTAAAAGAAAATTGCCCGCAGACCCATATCTCCAAAAACAAGATCGAGTTGTCCCCGGAAATCAACGTGGACAAACTGCTGGAACAATTGACACAGGAATTTCACGTCTATCCACAAAACAGGATCGATGGTGTAAAAATATACTTTGATGATGAATGGGCCCACATAAGGAAATCCAACACCGAGCCCATAGTGCGGATCTACTCCGAGTCATCCACAAAGGAAAAAGCGGACAATGTATTTATGACTATAAAAAAAGTAATTGACAGGATTATTTAGAAACTATACAACTATGCAAAAAATACAAACACTAGGAGGCTACATCCACGAATACCAAAAAAGTGTGGCCCAACCAGAAGAATTCTGGGACAGGGTGGCACAGTCTTTCCACTGGGACAAAAAATGGGACAAAACCCTGGAATGGGAGTTTGACAAACCCGATGTAAAATGGTTCATAAACGGCAAACTCAACATTACGGAAAATATTTTTGAGAGAAACCTGTTTACCCTTGGTGACAAACCCGCCATTATTTGGGAGCCCAACGACCCCAAAGAGAAGGGCGTTACACTCACTTACAAAGAACTGTTCGAAAAAACATGCCAATTTGCCAATGCCATGAAAGCCCAGGGGGTAGGCAAGGGCGACAGGGTGATTATATATATGCCCATGGTACCGGAAGCAGCCATTGCCATGCTAGCCTGCGCCCGAATTGGCGCCATTCATTCAGTGGTTTTTGCCGGGTTCTCTGCCAGCGCTCTGGCCGACCGCATCTCGGATTGTGATGCCAAAATGGTACTGACCTCCGATGGCAACTTTAGGGGTGCCAAGACGATCGATGTAAAAGGCGTGGTGGACCAGGCCCTGGACATTTGCGATGTGGACAAGGTGATCGTACTCCAGCGTACCGGCACTCCAGTGGAAATGAAAGCCGGTCGGGACATCTGGTGGCATGAGGCCATCGAGGGTGTATCTACCGAAAACAAAGCCGAAATAGTGGATAGTGAAGACATGCTCTTCATTTTATATACATCAGGATCCACCGGAAAACCAAAGGGCGTGGTACACACTTGTGGCGGCTACATGGTCTATAGCCAGTTCTCATTCTCCAACGTATTCCAGTACTCACAAGGCGATGTGTACTGGTGCACCGCAGATGTAGGCTGGATCACTGGCCACTCCTATATAGTATATGGTCCTTTGTTGGCTGGCGCCACCACATTGATGTTTGAAGGCGTGCCCACCTACCCCGATGCAGGGCGTTTTTGGGATGTTATTGACAAATATCAGGTCAACCAATTTTATACTGCCCCGACTGCCATACGTGCCTTGCAAGCCCATGGATTAGAACCTCTGGAAAAATACAAACTCGATTCTTTGAAAGTAATAGGATCGGTAGGAGAACCTATCAACGAGGAAGCCTGGCACTGGTACCACACCCACGTAGGCAAAGGCAATTGCCCGCTGGTAGATACCTGGTGGCAAACAGAAACCGGCGGCATTATGATCTCTGCCCTGGCAGGCATTACCCCCAACAAACCAGCCCATGCATCGCTACCCCTGCCTGGCATTCAACCCATCATAGTAGATGCCGATGGCAAGGAGTTGACAGGCAACAATGTACAAGGCAACTTATGTGTGAAATTCCCATGGCCATCTATCATACGGACTACCTATGGCGACCATGACCGTTGTAAAAAAGAGTATTTTTCTACTTACAAAGGACTCTACTTCACCGGAGATGGGGCCAAGCGCGACCATGACGGCTACCTGCGCATACTTGGACGCGTGGATGACGTAATCAATGTTTCCGGCCACAGGCTGGGCACAGCCGAAGTGGAAAATGCCATCAACGAACACCCGCTAGTAGTGGAATCTGCCGTGGTAGGATACCCCCATGAAATCAAAGGGCAGGGCATCTATGCTTATGTGATCTGCGATATGGAAGGCCGCACGGAGCAAAACCTTAAAGACGAAATCAAAAATACGGTAAGTAAGATCATAGGGCCTATTGCCAAGCCGGACCAGATACAGATCGTACCGGGATTGCCAAAAACCAGATCTGGGAAAATCATGCGTAGGATATTGAGAAAAGTAGCGGAAGGAGACACTTCCAACCTGGGGGATACATCTACCCTGCTCAATCCTGAGGTAGTAGAAGCCATTATTAAAGGAGCTGAAAAGTAAAGATGTAGTTGCCAGCCTTCATGATTTAGTGAGGGTTGGCAATTAATTCATTTTATAGAAATTAATACCTCTTTCAACATCCCATGGGTGGAATGTTTTAGGTACAAGGAGCGAAAGAGCCTGATTAGGTCAAGCGGTTGTTCTCGTCCGGAAAGATCACTGTGGGCTTGAAAGCTTTGGCTTCATCCAAGTCCATCATGGCGTAGGTAATAATGAGCACAACATCCCCTACCTGTGCTTTTCTGGCTGCAGCACCATTCATACAGATAATTCCTGATCCCCGCTTTCCTTTGATGGTATAGGTTTCCAGTCGTTCACCATTGTTGTTGTTCACAACCTGAACTTTTTCCCCTTCCAAAATATTGGCTGCATCCAATAAATCTTCATCTATGGTAATGCTACCCACATAGTTAAGATTTGCCTCAGTGACCTTAACCTGGTGTATTTTAGACTTGAACATTTGAACCATCATATCCCTACCAATTTCTAATTTCCCGCAAAGAACTGGTTTATTTAACAAAATTTCAACCTTCGAGTTAGTTTTGTTGCCTCATTCCACATTGAAGACAATCCATACTTCAATGAGTGCCATCTGCCATACGATGATTTCATAAAATAGTTGACCATCAGTCTCAGTGTAATTAATTTAATAAAGCGTAATTATTACGTTTATTTGACATGAGAATTATGTACTGTGTAGGATAATTAGTTTTTTTAACTAATATTTGAGGTTGAACTAAACTTAATGCTATAACACTTATGAATTTTGCAACCATAGATTACGTCATATTTGCAGGCTATGCAGCGCTCATTCTTGGAATTGGGCTATGGGTTTCCAGAAAAGGTGAAAAGACCTCCGAAGACTACTTCCTGGCCAGCAAATCACTACCATGGTGGGCCATCGGGGCTTCACTGATAGCCGCCAACATCTCTGCCGAGCAATTTATTGGAATGTCAGGGGCAGGTTTTGCCAGCGGACTGGCCATTGCCTCCTATGAGTGGATGGCCGCCCTTACCCTCCTCATTGTAGGCAAATATTTTCTCCCGATCTTTATAGAAAAAGGCCTTTACACTATTCCTGAATTTGTAGAAAAAAGGTACAGCACTCAACTAAAAACGATCCTGGCTATTTTTTGGATTGGCTTGTATGTCTTTGTCAACCTAAGTTCGGTACTATACCTGGGGGCTTTGGCCCTGGAAACCATCATGGGCGTTCCAATGATATATGGAGTCATGGGATTAGGACTATTTGCAGCGGCCTATTCTTTGTATGGCGGTCTGTCGGCGGTAGCCTGGACTGATGTGGTGCAGGTGGTATTCCTGGTATTGGGAGGTTTGTTTACAACCTACCTGGCCCTTAATACATTATCCGATGGGGCAGGAATGATTGCTGGTTTTAAACAAGTGATAGAAACCGTGCCCGACAGGTTCCACATGATACTGGACAAATCCAACCCGGAATACATCAACTTGCCCGGCATTTGGGTACTGATAGGCGGGCTTTGGGTGGCCAACTTGTACTATTGGGGGTTCAACCAATACATCATTCAAAGAACCCTGGCAGCCAAATCCCTCAAGGAAGCGCAAAAAGGGATTGTATTGGCCGCCTCTTTAAAATTGTTGATCCCGTTTATAGTGGTAGTCCCAGGAATTGCCGCCTATGTGATGGTTAATGACCCTGAGATCATGGCGCGCCTGGGAGACCTTGGGCAGGTCAACGTGCCTTCTGCCGGACAGTCAGACAAAGCTTATCCGTGGTTGTTGCAGCTGTTGCCAGCTGGGTTGAAAGGCGTGGCTTTTGCTGCTCTGGCTGCTGCTATTGTTTCTTCGCTGGCTTCTATGCTCAATTCTACCTCCACTATTTTTACCATGGATGTTTATAAGCAATACATCAATAAGAATGCGAGTGAAGAAAATATGGTGAGTGTAGGCCGGATTTCCGCTGGTGTTGCTTTGGTGGTGGCTTGCATCATGGCCCCATTGCTGGGTGGTATAGATCAGGCGTTTCAGTTTATACAGGAATATACCGGTATTGTAAGCCCCGGAATACTGGCCGTATTTATGCTTGGCCTCTTCTGGAAAAAAGCTACCAACAAAGGCGCTATTTGGGGGGCTGTGCTATCAGTGCCGATCGCTATGTTGTTCAAATTATTCCCTGAAATGCCATTTATGAACCAAATGGGGCTAACCTGTTTGTTGTCGATGCTGGTGATCGTGGTGGTGAGTACCATAGATGGCAAAGGAGTTGAAGACGAAAAAGGTATTCCGCTTACCAAAGGATTGTTTGCTACCAGCCCGACATTTAACATCGCATCGTTCGCCATCTGCCTTGTGTTGGTGGCATTGTACGCTTTGCTTTGGTAGGTGAGGTTTTAAAAGAAAATAATAAGGGGCTTTCGCCCCTTTTTTTATTCTTCATTTAGCCATAGCATGTCCGTAGAAGCTTATCACGCACCAAACACCATGATAAACCAGGCTTAGCAACAGGAGTGAAATTCTATTTTCCATGCTCATAATGTCCTTAAGACTACTTTAAAGAGGGTGAGGCTAAAAATCCTCATTCCTTAGTACAAACTCAACGCCCATCTCCATTATTTTCTTTTACAAAAACTTGGCTCAGGTCTTCTCTAATTCCCGATTTTTCAGCTTGTTTCAACATACCCTCCAACAATTCCTTTTTCGACTGTTCGTCTGGCGCCTCTTCAACTGATCTAATTATCAAGTCCAAAATTTGCTTATTCTTGTCCAGCCATTGGGGCTGCTGGTATAGGTTTTGTTCTTTTAGCGTTTCAGCCAGGTGTCTTTCAAGCCCCCTTTCGGACATAGCCTTATGAATCCTTCCCACCAGCTTATCATACATGGCACGTTCATCAATCCTGTCTATTTCGTTGGTCAGCACTTTTAGCGTATCCCTGTTTCGCTTGGCCCTAAAATAAAAATAGGCGGCCAGCGAAATGAGCAACACACCAATTCCACCAGCCAAATAAAGTATTTTCCTTATGTCCTTCACCGCATCCTCTTTTATTTTCTCTACATCATCCAGTTTGTTGTCCAGTTTCCCTTTCAATTTTTCATCATATCCACGGGCCAGTTCATCAACAGCATTTCTTACAGCACTTCTCACCAGGGAATCGGTCAATGCTTTGAGCTCGTCTCCCAACAAATCGTTTCTTAACTTCCTTAAATTGCCCATTGTCTCTTCGCTGATTATGCGGTCAATTACCCCATCTATAAGCGCATTGATCTGCTCTCCGGGTTTTCCTCCCAAGAGCTTTTCCACTTCCATCTTTAAAGTGCGGCCCAGGTTCTCAATTCGTGCGTTTACCAACCTATCGGTATCTTCATTCAGCAATGCCCCCTTTGTTTCCTCAATTATTACGGCAAGGCTATCAGAGAATTGCAGCAGGATATTGCCCAGTGCTTCATTTAAATTTCTTTTGGAAGAATCGCTTTTAAATTCAGTCGTTGCTCCCCGCACCAGGTTTTTACCCAACCCGCTTGCAATCGAATCCAGGTTAATATCATAGCGTTTTTCCAGACGTATGGCGGTATCTTCAAGGGATTTATCCAGGCTTTTAAATAGCATACAACTGCTTACCAGACACATTAAAGGGATCACTAAAATTCTACTTTTGGACATATAGCTCTTTACAATATGGAGTATCTGGTTTCACCATCCTTTCACCTTTCATATAAAAACACCCACTCCACATAACAATGCAATTAAACCATTAAACAATCTAAAAAACTCATTTAGTGAATTATTAGGATGCAAAACCAAATTAAATCAGGAAATTGTTTTAATATTTTATTCTATTTATAACTTATATTTATCGTAAAATACTTATTTTATCCCAGTGATCCAACACGACAAAACCGTTTATGTGATTAGCGACCTCCACCTCGCAGAAGGCAATCAGGGCAATGGCATTTATCTTGGCACTGAAAATTTCTTCGCAGACCTGCCTTTTGAATCGTTCATCAACCATCTGCTAGACCATGACAGCAACCAATCGTCGCTCATTATTAATGGGGATTTTGTTGACTTCATCCGTATCACCCATATACCTGAGGGAAACGACTATTCGATCTGGCAAAGTGAGCTTAAAAAAGCGGGCAAAGAATACAGCATAGAGAATCTCCAGGAGTCGGTATCGAAAAAAGAAAAGAAATATGGCTTAAAAACCCATGATTTCAAATGTGTATGGAAGTTGCATAAAGCAATTGCCGGGCATGCCCCTGTTTTTATGGCCCTTGCGAAATGGGTGGACAATGGAAACGAACTGGTGATCACGAAAGGCAACCATGACATAGAATGGCACTGGATACTGTTGCAGGATTACTTTAAATGTACCTTGTTCGACCTCTCGGAAAACCGGCTGAAAAAATCCGATTTTGACCACAACATCAGCTTCAAAGACTCTGCAAGGATCAACGACATCCATGTGGAGCATGGCCATCGGTTTGAGAAAATGACAAGCGTGAAAGGCAATGCCACCCTGGATCCTGAAGGCAGGCCGCAAGAATTAAGAATGCCAATGGGCTCTTTTTTCAACCGCTATCTGATCAACAAGGTGGAAATGTATTACCCATTTGTGGATAATTATAAGGGAGGGGAAAAGTTCGCCAAAATTTTCTTCCGGGAGAAATTCACAACTGCTTTGAAGCTGCTTCTTGATTCCGGAAGCTACCTGTTTTACATTTTATTGAAATTTAAGAGAAAGTCGCTGGTGGAACTGCTCCTGCACTTCCTGAGCAAGGGCATACCGGCTATTTTATTGGCTTACGCCTTGCACCAGTTCATTCAATCCAGTGATGTTTTAAACAGGTGGCTGGCACTGCTGTCACTTGGCCCTATTTCAGTCAATATATTGTTCAACTTCCTATTTCGAATCTTTGGATACAGTGATAAGGGTTTGAAAGACAATGCATACGATCTGGCAAGGCAAAATCCTGAAGTCAACATTGTGATATTGGGGCACAACCACAATCCCGAATATGATATCCGCAAGGGAATCCACTATATAAACTCGGGAACCTGGATTCCCACGCATGAAGTAAACCAATCGATCATACGAAATAGCCCGCTATACACGGTGATAAGAATCAGGACTAACGAAACTAAGAGCGTTTGCGAATTGCTCAATTGGAACCCCAATACCCATTGCCTGGAAATTTTTCCCAGTTTCAAAAAAACCTAAAATAAAACCATTTCACCATGATCCCATTGTTTACACTAAAGGGCTATTCAAAAACCGACCCCCTAGATTTGGTTGGAAGCAGGGCCAGGTATATCATCCACATCCTGGTTACTACTGTCATTACCGGGTTGCTTGTTTACGTCATAGATGATGTGCTCCAAATCGTTAAATTCAAATCCCTTTGGGTGAAGGTTGTAGAGGTAGTTTGGTTCGGGTTCATTTTTGCCCCGCTGCTTATTGCATTGAGAAAAAGTAGTTCCGTTTTTCTTTACCTTCTGATACTTGCCCCTCTCTACCCCTTCGACCTCTACCTGGAGCACCATGTCCGGCCTTATGGCCCTGCATTGTGGGACTACTACCCCGGGTCTTTTTTCAGCAACATCAACCCACCAGCCCTAAGGTTTTTCATCACCATTTCGGTTGATGGCTTGTTGATAGGCCCGTTGTGCCTTTTCATCAGCAGGCTTATAGCCCACGGTATCAACAAAGCCAAAGGCAGCCTCAATGAGAAACCCACCCTCGACGAGCATTTGGAATTGTTCAGTAAGGGTTTGACAAAAGACGATACCAGCCTTGGAAAAAGAGGTTTCGACTTTTGGGTATTGCGGCTATTGGGGATCATTTATTTTGTCTATTTCTCATTGCTACTTATCGGTAGCCTGGGAAGCTCGCCCTGGCCGGCATCCCTGGCAGAGCTTTTCGATATGACCTATGCCAACCCTGTACATGGCATTAACACATTTGGGAAAATTTCCATCATGACGCTCCTGGCCTTTCATGCTGCATTCAATAGGGAAATTCGTTGGTTTTGCGTGCTGGTGCTTTTCATTGGCCATATCAATTCCACGTTGTTTTCATTTATTTTTTATGTCAACAATCCTGCAGGATCCATAAAGGATTTTTTACTTGCATCAGCACTCGCTGACGGGGCAATGGTGGTGCTCTTTCTTATAGTTTTGATCCGATCGAAAAAAGCCATTGGCGCATCGTTCAACAGGATAAAGGGCATCCCTGAACACTTTTCATTGCCCATGTGGATGAACACTCTTTTCTTTTATACCCTTTGCATCGCTTCCTGGCTTTATGTTGGTTTTATGATAATGGTAAGGTTTTCGGGCTCAGGATCGTTTTTCGCAAAATTCAAGTTCTTATATGAAAATCCGGACCCTATGCTGGCCAATTCACTTACACTCTTTGTTGCCCTTGGATTGCTCTCGTTGTTGGGTGCCAGGTGGTCAAAATTGAAAGACTACCTTATTGGGGCAATTACAGATCCGATGATAATCATGCTCACTATCGGACTGGTCTGGTTTTTACTATATCGAGGCAACCCTGCCGGGTTCAATAGTTACTTCATTTGGTTCTTGCTGGTCACATTTTCTGTGCTCATGATCCTTTTTACCCTCAGGCGGTTGGGTTTCAATACCGACCATCGCATTACGGCTATGCATCCTTCAGAAGCCCTGGCCATCAGGGCGGCTATTATTTCTTTTTATGGTGAAGAAAATGTAAATGCGTATGAAGGCCTAAAGAAAACAGACCTATATATGGGCAATATCCGGGGGCGCAAAAGGGGGCTTATAAATTTCCCTTTCTGGGTTTTAGAAAACCTGCTTCCGCCCATCCTTGCACTCAGGCCCAGGTTTTCCTGCATGAGCGAAGATGAAAGGAGCCACTTTTTGAGAAGATACGTATTGAAGCTGCCTGCTGAAATGACAAAATCTTTCATTCCACCCCTTTCAAAAATTGCATTTATGCTGGGGACTTCCATCAAGGCTATTGCCAACCTGGCCCATTTTACTACCCAAAAAGGCAAAAACAGTATAGGGTATGTAGTGCCTGAACTTCGCGACCGCTTCAAAACTTATTTGCCACTGCAAAACCCTCCTTTCACCAAACTGGAAAAGCTGCCAACTGACGAGAATGACCCTTTAAACCATAAACCCTCAGAACCTGACCCTGGAAACGTTCCTGCGTCCCGCACCACTGCTTTCGTGTCAAACAAGGCCGTTAAAAAAGAGTACGACTATGTGATTGTTGGATCTGGGCCAGGAGGCGCTACTGCGGCTTACAAGCTTGCCCAACAAGGTAACGTGGACAAAGAAAACATCCTGATAGTGGAGAGGGGTAGCAGGTACTCCCCTATCCATGATATGAATGACGATGAACTTGACATGCTGGCCAAACTATACAAGGAAGGAGGCTTGCAACAGACAAAAAACTTCGACATGACCGTATTGCAGGGGGAGGCCTTCGGAGGGACATCAATCATCAACAATGCTGTTTGCTTTGAAATGACAGACAACAGCCGCCAAACATGGGAAAACGACCATGGCCTGGACCTTTCAACCCTCTCCGGTCACTACCGGCAAATACAAAAGGAACTTAACATCCATCCTCTGGACGACAAGGCCATCAACCAAAAAGTAAAAGCCAAATTTCTAATGGGTGTCGATGGTTACAACTCCAATTCCACCGAACAACTGGATTTACTCGATGCTGTATTGGTCAATGCCAGAAACGAAATAGGCGATGGACTTTGGAATTTGGGCAACAAACGCAGGAGAAAGCTATCAATGCTCGACACCTACCTGCCCTGGGCTGAGGGCCTGGGAGCACAAATACTGGACAATACCAACGTGCTGAGGTTCAACCACGAGGGGCACAAAGCCAAGGAAATATTGGTACAACTCAACACAGGGGAGCTCACCACCATCAAAATCAACAAAGCCCTGATAATAGCAGGAGGTGTAATTGCCAGCAGCCATTTGATCATGAGAAGTGGTATTACAAAAAATGTTGGTCAGGGACTATGTTGTAATTATGCTTTTCCTATGGCCTTTACTTATGATGATAAAATAGACGCCTTTGATGGCACACAAATCACCATGGCTGCACTTGACCCCAAAGAAAGAGCCGTGTTCGAAACATATTTCAATCCTCCAGGTGCATATTCTATCACTGTGCCATTCAATTTCGATACCAATAGGAAAATTATGGACCAATATGCCCACAGTTTAAGTATGGGTGCACTGATAGGGTCAGAAAACACAGGTAAAATCCACTTAAAAGCAAGTCCTCTCACTGGCAGGGCCTTTTCCTGGCAGCTTAGCCAAAACGATACAACGAAAATCAAATATGCTTTCGAAACCCTCCTAAGAATAGGAAAACACTCGGGAGCCAACAGTGCCATACTACCTACCCGGCCTGGTGTGTTACTGGAGCTTCAGAATGAAAATCAATTGTCGAAATTTTTGAGCATTTTTGAGAAATACCCTCTTCAAATGGAAGAACTCATCATGAGCACAGCGCACCCTCAGGGAGGAAATGCCATGGGTGCGTCCGAAAATTCGGTCGTTGATGAAAACTTCAAGCTACGGGGCTGTGACAATGTATTTGTAACCGATGCATCCGTTTTTCCCACCAGCCTTGGAGTCAACCCACAATGGACCATTATGGCCATGAGTGCCATGGCAGCAGAAAAGATAGCCAGCGAATTCGGCTGATGACATGGCCTGAACTTATCGGTCACTGTACCCTTCTTACCCTGACAGCAAAGGCCTCCGCCGGGTTTTTAATCATCAATTGGTGGATTTCCACGTTGGAATAGCCATGTTTTAGCAGTGCAGGAATCAATACATCGGGAATGGCTTCATATTGTCGAATTGCCCCACCTCTGGGGAAAGAATTACCATCGTGCGACACCAACACCCGGCTTAGCAGGTTGTTTTCTTTGAAATTATCGATCATGTCCACATAGTCGTCCACATTTGACGCTTTGACTCCATCCAATGAAATCCAAGCCCCAGCTCTGGCAGTTTCTTCCAAAAGGTTTAAGTCCTCCACCTTATTGGCATGCACCCACACCCAGGCTTCCGGGCTTACACCATTGTCCCGCAACAAATCCAACTGTGTTTGGGCAGCCGCTGGATTGTTGCCAGTGTGCACGGCCAGCGTGAGTCCTGTTGCCAGGTGAGTCAATATTCCCGCTTTGAATAGTTTTATATCTATATCTGAAGGTGCGCCATCATCAAAAGCCAGCTTAATAAAACCCGGTTTAATCCCCGAATTGTCTATGCCATTTTTAAATTCATCAATCCATAGCCTGGCAATTGCGGACTCATCAGTCCTGTATGCCAATTCGGGTATATAGCGATCATTGGCCGCTCCGTAAAACCCGGTATTGGTAATAATTTGCAGGCCTGTGGTTTTGGCCAGTTCCTGTAGCATACTCACATCCCTGCCAAAGTAAGCCGTTGTACAATCGAATATCGAAAAAACACCTTTGGATTTTATTGCTTTGAGATAAGGCACCACTTGCTGAAAAAGTGCCAAGCTGTCGTATTGTGGGTTGTATGCGGGTGCTGCCCCAAAATTTGACATCACATGTTCGTGCGTCAGGGAAAAACCTAAATCCCCAGCTTTAATTTTACCATTAACGGTATGGATAATACCTTCATACTCATTCACCTGACAAGAGATCAACCAGGGTAAGGTGAAGGCGATAACACTAAATAGTTTCATACATCAAATATATTCGATCCTAAAAAAGGGATGGCTCTACATTCATGGGTTAGCTTTTGCCATTTGCTGGTAAAGGTCAATTCCAAAACCTGTGCTCGTCTATAGGTGTGCTATTGAGATAGTTTTTTGTCAAATAATTGCGCAATTAAACCCCAAACCCATAATTAATTGTTGCAACACGAAATTCAAAGCACTAAAATTTATAATTTTGTTCATGCTTACTACATGGTGTGTCTCACGATGTTTCATGTAATCTACTATATTTTATGATTGACCAGGGAATTACCAACACGAAGTTTAAAGACATGCTGTCCCAATTTTGCAGCAGACAATTGACCGATCCTTCTATCAGGGATTGGTTTACAGGTAAAATAGGGGAAACAGGTTCGGCTTTTTTTCTTGCATTTGGTATGGTCAACAAAAAAGTGCCCAGGGAATCAACTCCGCTTGATGCTGAGCTGATTGAGCAATTCAAGGGTACAGATCCGGCTTTCAATCCGGATTTATGGACCCTCGATCAACTTTGCCGGCTCGCTTTTTTAATGCATTTGCCTGTAGGTGCCAACTCAAAGCTGATAAGTACCTTGCTGGGTGCGGCAGACATGCGCGAACAGGTGGTGATATACAAATCATTGCAATACCTGGACAATGCTGAAGATTTCGTATTGAATGCAGTAGATGGCATTCGCACCAATATGATTGATGTATTTGATGCCATTGCCTTGAACAACAGCTATCCGCGTAAGTTCTTTAGCGAAGAAGCCTGGAACCAAATGGTACTGAAAGCCATATTTATGGAGCGACCGGTCTTCAAAATAGTCGGATTGGACGAAAGGAACAATCCTAAGCTCTCTTCGATCCTGTATGACTTTGTACATGAACGGTGGGCCGCACACAGGCCTGTTACCCCCGAGCTTTGGAGAATGACTACCAACTACCTCAATGACGCCCTATTCGATGATTTGAAAAAAGTAATTGAAACCGATACAGACATAGCCAAAACGGTGGCCATCAAAGTAATATCAGAAAGCAATTTCACTCCGGCACAAAATTGGCTTCAGGATCAGGGATTTTCCCCATCCGATACTACATGGGAAGAAATTGGGCACGAAGTTTGGTCGTCAGCCAAACCCCAAGGGTAACCAAAAGAAGACTAAAATTATTCACTATATTCAACGATTATACTTATGAAATTTATTGACCCGCATATCCACATGACTTCCAGGACCACTTCTGATTATGAAGCCATGCAAAAAGCCGGAATTGTTGCCATCATAGAACCCGCTTTTTGGTTGGGTCAGCCCAGGACTGAAGCAGGCTCGTTCAAAGACTATTTCAGTAGCATAGTAGGGTGGGAGCCTTTCAGGGCGTCCCAATTTGGCATCAAGCATTATTGCACGATAGGGCTAAACTCCAAAGAAGCCAATAATGAGCCCCTGGCAGAGCAGGTGATGGACCTACTTCCGCTGTACGCTTTGAAAGACAATGTGGTGGCCATAGGTGAAATCGGATATGACGACCAGACAGCAGCCGAAGATAAATTTTTCAGGGCACAGATAGAACTTGCCAAGGAAGTGAACCTGCCCATTATGGTACACACACCGCATCGTGACAAGAAAAATGGCACTTTGAGAAGCATGGATGTACTGGAAGAACATGGCATCAACCCATCGTTGGTAGTGATAGACCACAACAATGAGGAGACTGTGCAGAGTGTGCTCGACCGTGGATTTTGGGCGGCATTTACCATATATCCAAAGACCAAAATGGGGAGCGAAAGAATGGTGGAAGTGGTGAGGCAATACGGATCTGAACGCATCATAGTAGATAGCTCCGCCGACTGGGGGGTGAGCGATCCATTGTCAGTACCGAAAACAGCCAACCTGATGAAGGAAAAGGGTATAGACCCTAACGATATTCACAAAACCTGCTACCAAAACGCCCTGGAGGCTTACGGACAAAGCGGCAATATGAAAGAGAGTGACTGGAGCGATGGCGTGACTTATGACCAGTCCATACTCTACGGCGGCAACAGTGTCTTAAGAGGCCAGGAACCAAAAAAATCAACTTCTTCGGACATCATCGAGAATTGAGCCAACCGGATATGAGGCTTTTTTATTATCTGGCACTGATGCGGCCCGCCAATATCGTAACGGCCGTATCAGATATCATTGCAGGGGTGGCCATAGCTGGCATGTTCGCCGCAGAAATTTCCTTACCTGGCATATATGATATTGTTTACCTTTCGCTATCCACTATAGGACTCTATGGAGGTGGCATTGTATTCAACGACATTTTCGACCTTGAAATTGACAAAACCGAACGTCCGGAACGGCCTATACCAAGCGGTAAAGTCCCCAAAAAACAAGCGATTGTACTGGGCAGCAGCCTGTTCGTTTTTGGAATAGTATTTGCTTTGCTGGTGGCCGTGAACAGCGCCCTCATTGCCATATCCATCGTTATCTCTGCACTTGTCTATGACAAGTACGCCAAACACCACCTGATAGCCGGCCCCCTAACCATGGGATTGTGCCGTGGGCTCAACCTGCTCCTGGGCATGAGCGTGGCTTCATCCGGCCAACTGCCCGAACTATGGATGATCTGCTTTATCCCCATAGTTTTCATTGCGGCCATTACACTCACCAGCCGTGGGGAGGTGCTGGGCAACAACCAACTTTCCATAACATTTGCACTCACACTGGACCTGTTGGTGGCCGGCACCCTGCTCCTACTCGGATGGAATGGCATCATGGTTTTTTGGACAGTTTTTCCTTTTGTAACTTTGTGGTTGGCGATGAATTTTTATGCCAAACTAAAAGCCATTATTATAAACAAGCCCGGCAATATTATGAATGCCGTAAAAATAGGGGTCATATCATTGATACCGTTAAATGCCAGTTATGTAGCTGGATTTGGCAACTGGATGTTTGGTTTGGCCGTTTTATCATTGTTGCCAGTCTCTTTGCTACTGGCGCGAAAGTTTGCAGTGACATGAGACAACAGAAGACGAATAGAACCACCGGGGAAT
Source organism: Cyclobacteriaceae bacterium (assembly GCA_040222275.1). Lineage (GTDB taxonomy): Bacteria > Bacteroidota > Bacteroidia > Cytophagales > Cyclobacteriaceae > CAXBNB01. Next base: position 41,697 of record JAVKDJ010000013.1, on the reverse strand, counting down.
AGACCATGAAGAAGATAGAACAGAAATTTGTGATAGACTTTAAGTACGATGTACTTTTTACAAGGGATTTGTTCAATACAAACAATAACCTACTCAAGGAGGTATTTGGAGAAGTAAGCGCAAACAAGGTAATCCGCGTGGCTTTCGTGATAGACAAAGGGCTCAGCGAATCCCAACCAAAACTGCTCAGCCAAATAGAAGAATATATGGCCAGCCAAAAGACCATTCAGTTGGCTGGCTCTCCGATCATAGTAGAAGGTGGGGAAACAGTTAAAAACTCCACCCAGGAGTTTATGCGTACCCTCAATCTGGTAAATGAAGCCAAAATTGACAGACATTCATTTCTGATTGCCATAGGCGGTGGTGCCGTGCTTGATATGGCCGGGTTTGCGGCGGCTGTGGCCCACAGGGGCATCAGGCACATCCGCATTCCTACTACAGTGCTGTCGCAAAATGATTCAGGTGTTGGTGTGAAAAACGGCATCAATTATTTTGGTAAAAAGAATTTCCTTGGCACGTTTGCCCCGCCATTTGCGGTAATCAACGACCTCAATTTCCTCACTACTTTGGATGACAGGGATTGGCGCTCTGGCATATCGGAGGCCGTTAAAGTAGCTTTGATCAAGGACGAGAAATTTTTCTATTGGTTGGAAGAAAATGCCAGCGCACTCAACGAACGTGACCTGGACAGCATGGAAAAACTGGTATTCGAGTGTGCCAGGCTGCATACCGACCACATTTCCAACAGCAGCGACCCCTTCGAGATGGGTTCCTCAAGGCCGTTGGATTTTGGCCACTGGGCGGCACACAAACTGGAACAACTCACCCAATTTGAAATCAAACATGGAGAGGCTGTAGCCGTAGGCATAGCATTGGACATAGCCTATGCCATGCATGCCAGCTACCTCAATGAAGACACTGCAGAAAGGATTTTAAAACTCATGAAAAACCTTGGGTTCAACCTCTTTCACCCATTGCTACTGGACAAATCCGGTTCGAAAATCAACCCAGAGTTGATCAAAGGATTGGAAGAGTTTCGCGAACACCTGGGAGGTGAACTTACCATCACCATGGTAGGAAAAATAGGTGAAAAATTTGACGTACACGAAATGAACCCAACCTGGATTGAAAAAGCAATTTATACTTTGATGGAAAAGCAAGAAATGTATGCGTATTAACAAGCACCAGGCACACCTCACCTATTGCAGCAATATCCACGCCGGGGAGTCCTGGCCAGCCACATTTGAAAACCTCAGAAAACATACCACCAAAGTAAGGAATGGCCTCACCAAGGAGGCTTTCGGTATCGGGTTGAGATTGTCCAACGAGGCTTCACTCGACATACTGAAAGGTTCCAACCTGGAAGACTTCAAATCCTGGTTGCAAAGTGAAAATATGTATGTATTTACGATCAATGGATTTCCTTATGGGGGATTTCACAATCAGGTGGTAAAAGACGATGTACATACACCGGACTGGACTACTACCGACCGCCTGGAGTACACCAAAAGGCTTTCCGACATTCTCGCAGAACTCCTCCCTGAAGGCCTGGACGGTGGGGTATCCACCTCACCTATTTCGTACAGGTTTTGGCACAAAGATGAACCGGCCCTGGAGGCAGCCAAAGAAAAAGCCTGCGCACATCTAAGCAATCTCATCAACCACCTCTGTGAAATAAAAAAGGGCACAGGCAAGAGCCTCCACCTGGATATGGAACCAGAACCCGATGGCATCCTGGAAACTACAACGGAGTTTGTGGATTTCTTTAACGATTACGTGCTAAAAAAGGGAGTTGACAAAATCATGCAGGCCCAAAAGTGCGATTTAGCCCAGGCTGACGGTATTATTCGAGAGCATTTCCAATTGTGCTACGATGTGTGCCATTTTGCTGTGGGATTTGAAAACCCCGCAGAAGCCATTGCCCGCATCGAAGCAGCCGGCATTAAAATTGGGCGCATACAGATCAGTGCAGCATTGGGTTCCGGCCCTGTCAATAGCCAGGAACAAAGGCAGGTGGCCAGGGAACAATTGAAAAAATTTGATGAACCAACCTACCTGCACCAGGCAGTGGTTAAGACGAAAGGGGCAACCCTCGAGAGGTTTCCTGACCTTGGCGTGGCGCTTGATCAACTGGACAAACCTGAAAACGAAGAAATAAGGACCCACTTCCATGTTCCAGTTTTCACCAAAGAATACGGACAACTGGTATCTACACAAAAGGACATTGTGGACACCTTGTCTGTTTGGTCAGAAAAAAACTTTACCAACCACCTGGAAGTAGAGACCTATACCTGGGATGTGTTGCCGCAAAACATGAGGACAGACATTGTCAGCAGCATAGTGAGGGAACTGGCCTGGGTACAAGAGACGATTCACTGATAAACGAACACATTACCTTTTACCAGCCAATTACCTGAATACATGAAAAAAACAGCAATAATCAATGTGGTTGGCCTTTCCAAGCGGTTAATTGGAGAGCACACCCCTTTCTTGTCCCGCTGGTCTGAAGGTAAAAACATTTCAAGCGTAGATCCTGTCCTGCCGGCTGTCACATGCTCTGTACAAACCACTTACTTAACTGGTAAATGGCCGTCTGAGCATGGCATTGTGGCCAATGGTTGGTTTTTTCGCGACGAGCAGGAAGTCAGGCTTTGGAGGCAATCGAACAGCCTGGTAGAAGCACCCAGTATCTGGGACAATGCCAGGAAAATCAACCCCAAATTTACCTGTGCCAATATGTTTTGGTGGTACAACATGTACTCTTCGGTGGACTATTCCGTCACACCAAGGCCGCAATACCGGGCCAATGGCCTGAAAGTACCAGACTGTTATTCTTTTCCTGCCGACCTCAGGGACAGGCTACAAGCAGAATTGGGCACCTTTCCTTTGTTTCATTTTTGGGGGCCTAAAACCACCATAAAGTCGAGTAAATGGATAGCCGATGCTTCTAAATTGACATTTCAGTGGCACACGCCTGATTTGTTGCTGGTGTACTTGCCTCACCTGGATTATGTCTTGCAAAAATTTGGGCATGATGATAAAATTTTATCCCAAGACCTACGGGAAATCGACGAGGTTTGTGAAGATTTGATCACCTACCTGGAAGGACAGGGAGTTGCGGTCAATATCATTTCTGAATACGGCATCACCGATGTTGAGCAACCCATTCACATCAACAGGGTTTTACGAGAAATGGGCACAATCAGCGTCCGTGAAGAAAATGGATTGGAATTGCTGGATGCGGGAGCTTCTTCTGCCTTTGCCATGGCCGACCACCAGGTGGCACATATTTACATTAAGGACTCCACCCTCAAAGATTCGATCCGGAAAGCCCTGGAACAAACCCCGGGAATAGAACAGGTATTGGATACTGAAGAGCAGAAGGCAAACCACATTGATCATCACCGCAGTGGTGAACTTGTGGCGATCGCAGACAAAAAGAGCTGGTTTACCTACTACTACTGGCAGGATGACGCCAAAGCACCCGACTTTGCCCGAACGGTTGACATCCACAAAAAACCAGGATATGACCCGGTAGAAATGTTTTTAGACCCTGAGAAAAAGTTAATCATCCCGAGGATTGCTTTGAAATTATTAAGCAAAAAGCTTGGCTTTCGGACTTTAATGGACCTAATCCCCCTGGACGCCACCCTGATCAAGGGATCCCATGGCAGGATAAACCTGGACGATCGGGACAAAGCCGTATTCATAGGCAACCATCAGCAATCCCCAACTATTGATCCTACACAGGTTCACGACTTCATTTTGAAGCAGTTGTTTGGTTGATATTGTTGTACATACTAACCACCTTTTTTCTTCTTACAAACGGGCAAGTTAATGTGAACCCAGGTTACATGGAATCCATGTAAAACTGAAATCTCTAAAAACCTGCACTTGATTAATATATGGACGTCATTCTCGAAAATATTGATCTAACTTTCAAAAAGATCAATATTTATCGGGAATCTCACCTTTCATCAAAGAGATTCCTCCTGCCGGCCGCAGGCTGGGATATTTTTCTTTCCCCTTTAAAATTTGGAAAGAAAAATTCTGGAATGACGTCATGCCTTGTGTTAAAGGTACTGTTTTCATTGAGTTCAGGTTAAAAGGCAATTCGAATAATTTGATCCTTCGAATCAATGACTTCAGGTCTATTAGGTGTCTCATACTTTCTTTAGGCCCTCCTAAATATGTTTTTAAAAAAGCAGATAAAATAATCCATTATATTAAATTATATTTATCACTGAGGGGCGTCTATTTTTTCTTTACATTTATAAATGCAACCCCAACAGGTCGTAAAATGGATATATACCGGCATTGTGTTAAAAGTCTTCTCGAAAACATGCCCTTGAACCTATCAAATAATTATATATTTAACTGTAATATTAATATCAAAACCAGCTAATATTCACAAAAGTCATGCATAATATCTTGATTATCAATGACGGTTCTACAGTTTCCAAATCAATTTTCAGTGGTTTGGACCAGAAATTATATGATCTGGAATATCAAAAATCCCTCACCAGTGGTATTTCCCAACTCTCCGCAAAAAAGTTCCAGCTGATAATTATTTGTTTTAGTGATAAAAAAAAGTTTACACCCAGCTTTTGGACCAAAATCAGCAAGGTTAAAGGGACACCCTTGTTGATATTAATCGACGATGATTTGGAAGACTCGAATATTCCCGAATTGGATGGCCAAATGGTGGACATCATGATCCGGCCTTCTAACCACCCGGCTTTGTTGCTGCACAAGATTAAGCTTTTTACAAGCCTGTCAACCCAAGATTTGCCAGGTGAAAAGCCTGAAGCGGGGCAAGATATTGCGTCTTTGAAATCCAGGCTCACCAATGCCGAAAAAAAATACCGCACACTTTTCAACAAATCAAATGATGCCCAGTTTATCGCCAATATCAAAGGCCAAATACTGGATTCCAACCAAAATGCCAGCAAGCTCCTGGGCTTTACCCAAAAAGAATTTCGAAATAAATCGTTGAGGGAACTGCACCCCAACCGACAAAACAATTTGAGCGTAAGGGCGGTGCGTGAATTGGGCGAAAAGGGGAATTTCAAATTAGAGTCACACCTTTTGCATAAAGATGGCAAAAAGCTAACCGTTGAAATATCAGGAACAACGATTGATATTAAACCGGAAAAAATCATTCAAGTCGCAGTAAAAGACATTACAAGGGAGAGGAGTATTCTTGAAGAATTGTTGACCAAAAACAGGGCTGTAGAATCCGCCAACGATGGCATATTGATCACTGACCCCCATCAGCCGGACAATCCCATTATATATAGCAACTTGAACTTTCAAAAGATAACAGGTTACAATAAAAAAGACCTCATAGGAAAAAACTGTCGAATACTCCAGGGGGCGGAAACTGACCAAACCACCGTACAAAAACTCAGAGAGGCTATCAAGGAATGCAAACCCATCAAATGCGAAATATTAAACTACCGAAAAGATGGCAGCTCCTTTTGGAACCTTCTCTCTATAAACCCGGTCTTTAACGATAAAAATGAAGTCATCAATTTCATTGGGGTCCAACATGACATCACCGACCAAAAAAAAGCATCCCAGGAACTAAAAGATTTTGAAAAATTCTTCTCCACCGGACTGGAACTCCTCTGCATTACTGGCATGGATGGATATTTCAAAAAAGTGAACCCCGCATTAAAGGCTGCCCTGGGTTACTCAAACACCGAATTATTCTCCACCCCATTCATCGAACTTGTTCACCCATCGGACTTGAAAAAGTCCCAAAAAGAAGTAGAGCGGCTCATTGAAGGCAAGCCCACCATATCAGTCGAAAACCGGTTGAGATGCAAAAATGGGGATTACATCTACATACAGTGGAACGCCATACCTGATGTAAAAGCCCAATTGATGTATGCCACAGGCAGGGATGTTACAGCCGAAAGGATCAAATCCATAGCCCTGGAAAATAGCGAAAAAGGGCTAAACGAATCTCAAAAACTCGCCCACGTGGGCAACTGGGAATGGCATATCAAATCTCGAAAAAGCCTGATTTGGTCCAGGGAGCAGTATAGGATTTATGGCTTCAAGTTGACCGAAAAAATTTCAACCGAAAAATTTTTAAACAGGATCCACCCGGAGGACAGAAAAATCCTCGCCGACCAGGATTGGACAAAAGTATTGTCCTCCAAGGCAGTAAAAAAAGAGTACCGCATCGTTCACCCTCAAAAAGGCATCAGGCATATCTACTCCCTAGGGCTACCAATAAAAAACCCGGACGGGGAGATCACCAAAGTGATAGGAACAGATCAGGACATTACCGAAAGGAAACTATTCGAAAACCAACTCAGGGAGAGCCAGCGCAAATGGCATTCTTTGTTCAACAATGCCAATGACGTTGTTCAAATCCTGGACAAGGATTTTTCAGTACTGGACATCAACCACCTGCCGCCCAACCTCACGCAAAAAGGCATCACAAGCAAAACTTATATTGGCTCCAATTATTTTGAATTCGTGTTAAACGGTCGGGAAATATGGAGGTCTATAGTCGCCGACTTACAATCCAGCGGAATAGCGTATTTTAACCGCATCGAAGGCGGGAAATATTACTTCAAATGCAATATTATCCCTTTAACATCTGAAGGCTCAACAGATGGATACATTGTGATTGAAACCGACATTACCGAAGAAAAGGAGCAGGAAAACAAGCTCATTGAGAGTGAAAACAGGCTAAAAACAGCAATAGCCTCCGCTCCTATTCCATTGATGATACATGATGAGGACGGAAAAATATACAGAATTAGCAGGGGGTGGGAAAAATACTCGGGCTATAGCCTTGACAAGATTCCCACGATTGAGCGGTGGACACAGTTTGCTTTTGGAGAAGAGCAAAAAGTATCCAAAGCCTATATAGACAACCTGTTTGCATACAATGAAACCATAAACAACGGAGAAGCAGAAATAACCGACAACAACGGAAAAAAAAGAACATGGAATTTTCATTCTACCCCGTTGGGTTATCTTGACAATGGAAAGCGCCTTATACTCAGTACGGCGGTTGACCTGAGCAAATCAAAATCGGCGGAAAACGAAATAAAAAGGCTGAACAAAAATCTGGAAAAAACAGTGGAGACTAGAACCCGTGCACTCCAGTACGCCCTAAAAAACATCAGGAAAACCCAGGCACAACTGATCCAGCAGGAAAAAATGGCCTCACTGGGATTACTGACAGCAGGCCTTGCCCATGAGATCAACAACCCCATGAACTTTATATATGCGGGCATCAACAATCTGGAACGGATCGTAAGGGACATTAAACCAGTAATAGAACTCTATCGATCACTTCACAAAAGCAATAATGTGCCCGATAAACTCGGGGAAATAGCACAACTGAAATCGGACTGTGCCTTTGAGGAAAAAATCAACACCATCCCCGAACTTCTCGGCGACATCAAGCTTGGCGCAGAAAGAACAACTGAAGTAGTGAAGGGCCTGCGAACATTCTCCAGGTTGGACAAGAACGAGAAAAAGCCCTACAACATCCACGAAGGTTTGGACTCATCCCTTATGCTACTTCAAAACCGGATCACCGACGACATCATTATAAAAAAGAAATACAACAACAAAATAGGATTGGTCAACTGCTTCCCCAGCCAGCTAAACCAGGTATTTCTAAATATACTGAGCAACGCCATAGAAGCCATGGATGGTAAAGGAAAGCTCACTATTGAAACAGGGTTGCCTTTTGGGAAACCTGTTATCAGCATAAAGGACAATGGAATCGGAATGACTAAAAAAACCAAAAGCAAAATTTTCGACCCATTTTACACCACAAAAGAGGTAGGCAAAGGTGTTGGGCTCGGTCTTTCCATCAGCTATGGCATTATTGAAAAGCATGGGGGTGAAATCATGGTGATCAGTGCCCCCAAACGTGGAACGGAGTTCAGGATAAAACTGCCTAAATCCTGAAACCAACATAACAAAAGGGAAGTGGCACACGCGTACTTTGCAATCGTTTCACTATTCTGCATAGATCAAGCCCGACACTCAAGACCCTCAACAATATTGGGGTTTAAACATTAGTATAAGCTTCACCATCTTCCCAAAAGAACGAGTTACACCCTGTGCTTAAAAAGCATTTTAGCCAACAAATGTGTGTTTTTAAGGCTTCCAGTATAAAAAGGATCAATTCTATGAAAATAGGGCACAGTGCCATTAAATGAATAGTTTATTTACGCCGCTCGGAAGGTTTATTCTTAATAATGAACTACAGGACATTTTCATACATTAATTTAAATATTATTTTTTGATGTTATTTTTTTACATAAACGATAGAATTTTGACGGAATATTGAGTATTTTTATTTTACACCAAAGCGGTTCAAATTTTCTAAACAAATTCTCACCCAAAAGATGAAACCATGAAACACCCTATCTACAAAAAAACATGCCAATTTCCCAAGTGGGCAGCACCTATCTTACGACCAAATCCATAAAAAAACCGGATAGCTTTTTTATGGATTTATGGCCCTACTCACAACCAACCAACAATAGCCATTTCCCAACCCTTGGGCATTAGTTATCCTGTAGCGATCCTTAGCCCAGGTTATTTCAAGACTCAACAATTAAGCACAACGAATGCAGATAAAGCATAAACTAATATTGTTATTCTCAGTCATCTCCTTTCTGCCGTTGATGATTATTGGTTTCATTAGCTTCAATAATGGCAAAACAGCTATCGAGAACCTGGCGTTGAATGGGTTGCAAGCTGTAATCAAATCGAGAAAATCAGAGATCTCCAGGTATTTACAGCTTCGTCAGGAAATGTGCCGTGAGTTGGCCGGCAACTACCAGATCAGGCAGTTGAAATCACATGGGGAAAACGATCCTGAAATCGTATCCAGGATTCAAAGGGAAATAGAATCCATCTATCAGGAGGTTCAGCTCCGACACTCCCAAAACCCGTCTGCGCTGAGTAGCGTCAATGATGTTACCATCATCGGGATTTGGGACCGCAATGGTGCCATCATAGCCAACACCAACAGGGATTTGCTGGGCAAAAGTATGCCCGAAAATTATTTACAACAAGTAAAGGAAAATGGCTCATACTTTGGCGGTTACCAGCGCGACCCATTGACCAATGAATCATTCCTCATTTTTTTGCAGCAAATACGCAACTATGAAGATGAGTCGTTTGCTGGGGTCATCCTTTCAAAAGTAAACACAAGCATCTTAACAGAAATCACAAGCGAACGTGATGGCCTGGGCGAAACCGGAGAGGTGCTGCTGGGCCAAAAAGTAGATGATCAGATAAATTTTATCAACGACCTGCGCCACATCGAAACCGCCCCATCTATCCTCATAGGCAGCAACCGTGCGCTACCGGTTCAAAAATCGGCCATGGGAGATAGTGGGTCAGGCATCAGTACAGACTATATATGGAATGAAGTCATTGCTGTATGGGAACCAATAGAGATTGCCAACTGGGGTATGGTAGCCAAGATAAACACCACCGAGGCTTTCGCGCCAGTGGTTGACCTCCGAAACAACATCGTGTTGTTGGGGATTTTCCTACTTCTGGGCAATGTAGTACTCTCGGTATTTATTGCCCGGTCATTTTCCAACCCAATCCAGAAGCTTGCCAAGACTTTCACGGCCATCACCAAAGGGGAAAAAGCCAATGTCCTTACTTTACACAGAAATGATGAATTGGGGCTTTTGGCTGCTTCTGCGAACAAATTACTATGGTTTCAGGAAGGCATAGAGTCGGTCAACAGACAGCTAAGGGCAGAAAATGCGTTGGCCATTATTTCACAAAACGTTATCAACCAAATAGTGCCGCATCTTCGGGCTCAAGTAGGTGCCTTCTATGTCTTTGATACAGAAAGTGGCCTCTTGAAATTTATGGCTGGCTATGCCATACATGCAGACCGCTACTCCCGGCAGGAAATAAAACTTGGCGAGGGCTTGGCAGGCCAGGCAGCATTGGAAATGAAAACCAAAGTTTTCGAAAATATCCCCGATGATTATATTAAAATAAACTCCGGCCTGGGCGACACCAAGCCCACCCAACTCATCGCTGTACCATTTGCCTCCAATGATTCCTTGAAAGGGGTGATGGAAATAGCATCAACGGAACCATTTACAGATGTACAAAGGCAGTTGCTCGAAATGATAGTCGAAAGCATTGCCATTGCTGTGAGCCGTGCAGAAAGCAGGGAAAAAATCCAGGACTTGCTGGAAGAATCACAATCCCAAAATGAAGAACTAAAAGCCAGCGAGGAAGAATTGAAACGTCAATACGATGAGCTCGACCGGATCCAACTGGAAATGCAACAGCAAATCGATACGATGAACGAAGCATCCATTGTATCGGAGACGGATACCGATGGCAATATCACGTTCGTTAACGACAAGTTCTGCGAAATATCAGGCTATTCCAGGGAAGAAGTCATAGGAAAAAATACACGTATCCTAAAAAGCGGGAAGCAAGATAACGAAATGTTTGCCACAATGTGGGAGGCCATTTCATCTGGAGAGGTATGGAAGGGGGAAATCCTGAACCGTAAAAAATACGGCAAGGAATATTACTGGGTGGATACTACCATCATGCCTTTTGTGGATATCCAGGAGAATATCATCAAGTATGTAGCTATCTGCTTTGATATAACGGCCCAGAAAGAGCAGCAGGAGGTGTTGATCAAACAAACTGAAGACCTGGCCGCACAATCCGAAGAACTCAAGGTGGCATCAGAGGAGCTGGAAGAAACCAATTCCGAGTTGGAGGCCAATACCCAGGAACTGGAGGAAAAGGGTCAGTTACTTGAAGAACAGATGCAGGCCGTGACTGAAAAAAATGCCGACCTTGAAAACATCAAACAAAAGCTGGAAGAAAAGGCCCATGAGTTGGAATTGACTGGCCGGTACAAAAGTGAGTTCCTGGCCAATATGAGCCACGAACTCCGAACCCCGCTCAATTCCATTCTGCTCCTGTCCAAGCTCATGAGCGAAAACAATGAAAAAAACCTCAATAACGAACAAATCAACTATGCGAATGTGATCCACAATTCGGGCAATGGGCTTTTGAGGCTGATAAATGAAATCCTGGACCTGAGCAAAATAGAGTCAGGAAAAATGGACATCCATTATGAGACGGTGAAAATCGCCAACCTCTGCAAAACACTGGACGGCATATTTGATCCTTTGGCCAGTGACAAGGATATCAATTACCAATGTCAAATTGAATGCGATAGCGACTTACAGGTTGTCACCGACAAGCTGAGACTGGAACAGGTGCTCAAAAACCTGTTGAGCAATGCTATCAAATTCACCAGCGAAGGCAATGTTACTTTGAGGATATATACCACGACCATTAGCAGCTTAAAGGGGGATACTCCACTAAAAGCAGGCGATATAGTAGCTTTTGAAGTGAATGATACAGGCATTGGCATACCTGAAGAAAAACTGGACACGATTTTCGAGCCATTTCATCAGGTAGATGGTTCCACACATCGTGAATATGGAGGAACTGGCCTTGGCCTTTCGATCAGCAGGGAGATTGCAGGTCTTCTGGGAGGGCAACTCTCCCTGGTCAGCACTTTGGGAGAAGGAAGTACATTTACCCTTTATCTACCTACCGAAGGTAGCACGAACACCTACAAGGATACCTCTCATTCAGGCACCTCATCGAATGACAATCCCATTCCCCTGAAAAACGAAGAAGACCCTTATACAGTAGATACCGTACCAGCGGAAATACCAGATGACCGTGATGACATTGGCCCCAACGATAGGGTCATCCTTATTGTAGAAGACGACACCAACTTTGCAATGGCACTGGTCAAATTCGCCCATAAACGCGGCTATAAAGCTGTGGTATCCGTAAGTGGGGCCACTGCATTCGAATACACCAGAATATATCAACCCGTAGGTATTCTACTCGACATCCAGCTACCGGTAAAAAGCGGATGGACCGTAATGAAACAACTCAAAGAATACAAGGACACCAAACACATCCCAATACACATGATGTCGTCTATGGAGGTCACCCGCAAGGAAAGCGTTGACCTGGGGGCAGTGGACTTCATAAACAAGCCATTGGCCGAAAAACAAATCAAAAAAGTGTTTGACAAACTAAGGGAAACTGCTGACAAATATCCGAAAAGAATTCTCCTAATAGAAGATAATGAGGCCCACCAGTTGGCATTAAAAGCATTTATAGGCAATGGCGACAGGGAATGCCTGAGTGCCCGTTCTTCAAAGGAAGGCATGGATATCCTAAAAAAGGAGCAGGTAGACTGTGTTGTGCTGGACATGGGACTCCCCGACGAAACGGGTTACGAGTTACTGGAAAAAATAAAAAAGCAAAAAAAGTTCGAAACACTGCCAGTCATCGTGTACACCGGCAGGAGCCTTTCTACTGCAGAAGAAATGAAAATAGAAAAGTTTGCCAGCGCATCCGTCATCAAAACAGCCGACAGCTACAGTAGACTGATGGACGAAATAAACCTGTTTTTACACCTGGTTGAAGGTGACAGTGAAAATGGAAAAACTAAAAGCAGAAAACCTTATATAGGTGAAGAATCGCTTGTTGGCAAAAAAGTGCTGGTAGTAGATGATGACGTCAGGAATATTTTTGGCCTAACCAAAATACTTGAAAGTGAAAAGATGAAGGTAATATCTGCCAACGATGGCAAAGAGGCCCTTGAAGTGCTCAGTACCAACCAGAATGTAGATGTGGTGCTGATGGATATGCTCATGCCAGAAAAGGACGGTTATGAAACCATGGAAGCCCTCCGCCAACAAGAAAGGTGGGAGAAAACCCCTATAATCGCCGTAACAGCCAAAACCATGCTGGGCGACAGGGCAAAGTGTATAGAAGCCGGGGCATCCGATTATATATCCAAACCTGTGGACAAAGACCAGTTGATCTCTTTGCTGCGGGTGTGGTTGAGTAAAAAATTGTGAGTATGACCAAACAAAAAACCATACTTATAGTAGATGATGACGAGCGGAATATTTTCGCCCTTGAGGCAGTATTGCGTTCCAGAGGGTTTGAAACAAGCACAGCCGCCAATGGGGAATTGGCCCTGGAAACATTGACCAGTCGCCCCAATATCGACCTGGTGCTAATGGATATTATGATGCCCATAATGGATGGGTACGAAGCAATGCGGGCCATCCGGGACAATAAGTCCATCAAAAACATCCCGGTGATCGCCCTTACTGCCAAGGCCATGAAAGGTGACAAACTGAAATGCCTGGAAGCTGGGGCCAATGACTATTGTGCCAAGCCAGTGGATATCATCGAACTATTCAACAAAATAGAAAATTGCCTGAAAGAATGACTATAAAGAGTGCCGATATAAAACTAGAAAAATCAGATATCAGCGAATTGTTGCATGATGTCTATCAAAAATATGGCTATGACTTCAATGGTTATTCACAGGCCAGCCTAAACAGAAGGATATCCAGGGTTGCACATCGCAACAAACTGATCGATGTTGGGGAAATGCGACTAAAAATCCTTAAAGATATAGATTTCTTCAACGTATTTCTGGAAGAGGTAACTGTCAATGTTACGGAGATGTTTCGCGATCCGGTCTTTTATCAAACTTTGAGGGAAAAAGTATTCCCGCACCTCCGCGAAAGCCCTTTTATAAGAATATGGCATGCAGGGTGCTCTACCGGCGAGGAAGTATATTCAATGGCTGTTCTGCTGGAAGAAGAAGGCCTTCTCGACCGTTGCTTGCTTTATGCCACCGATATCAATCAGAAGGTTTTGGAAATAGCACAAGGTGCCAAATATCCAATTGATAAAATGCAGGGTTATACCCAAAACTACATGGCCGCAGGTGGACGTGAGGATTTTTCCAAATACTATACGGCCAAATATGGCTATGCTATTTTCAATGAAAGGCTTAAAAAAAGAATGGTCTTTTCCAACCACAACCTGGTGACCGACCAAAGCTTCAATGAATTCAACATCGTAATATGCCGCAATGTTCTTATTTATTTCAACCGCTTATTGCAGAACAAGGTAATCGGCTTGTTCTCAGACAGCCTTCCCAAGCTTGGCTATCTCGCCCTTGGAGGGAAAGAATCCATACGCTTCACCGATTATGAAGACCGGTACAAGGCAATTGACAAAAAACAACGGATATGGTTGAAAGTAAAATAAAATATGAAATACTGGTAATCGGAGGGTCTGCAGGCAGCATAGAAGTTGTCATGCAAATCATCCCACAGCTGCCCAGAAAGTTCCCGCTAGCCGTGGTGGTGGTATTGCACAGAAAACCAATGAACGTGGATTTGCTTCTTGGCCTACTTCAAAACAAATCGCATATATGGATAAAAATCGCTGAAAACAACGATCCGATATTGCCTGGTTTGGTGTACCTGGCACCATCCGACTACCACCTCCGAGTTGATAAAAAAAGGACAATAATACTGGATCATAATGAAAAAATAAAACATTCAAGGCCAAGCATTGATGTGGCGATGCAAAGTGTAGGCGATGTATATAAAGAAAAGTCTATTGGCATAGTGCTCACTGGTGCCAACGAGGATGGCGCAAGCGGCCTCAAGGCCATAATGGACTCTGGCGGGTCGGTGATTATCCAGGAACCATTAACGGCGCAGGCGCCTACTATGCCCCTGGCAGCCCGGCACACAACCAATGGCAAAACGATGGAAGTGCCTGAAATTATCAATTTTTTACTCCAACTTTCTAATGGCTAGAACCTATGTCAGATGATGGAATGAATATCGCCTCTTCGAAAATCTTGTATGTAGATGACCTGAAAGAAAACCAGTTGGTCCTGAAATCTATCCTGACCAAAGAAGGGTATGATATTTATTGTGCCCTATCCGGTGAAGAAGCATTGAGGATGGTGCTGAAAGAAGACTATGACTTGTTTATACTGGATATACAAATGCCCGGAATGGATGGTTTTGAACTAGCCGAAAACCTGAAAGCGATCAACAAAACAAAGGAGATTCCGATCATTTTCCTTACATCTGCCAATAAAGAAATTAGTATGGTGAAAAGAGGGATAAAATTGGGGGCCGTCTCATATCTTAATAAACCAATAGATGACGAACTCTTAAAATTAACCGTCAATACATTCCTCCAGCTTTATAACAAGCATCGGGAACTAACCAGAACCAAACAGGAACTGCGATTGTCCAACAAACAATTGGAAGAGACCATTGAAGAGCTAGAAACGGCACTTGAAGACCTCAAAATTACACAATCTCAACTGATACATTCGGAAAAAATGGCCTCTCTGGGTTCGTTGATAGCAGGCCTTGCCCACGAAATTAACAACCCGATGAATTTTATCTATGCCGGGATCAACAATATGGAGCGGATTATGGGAGATGTACACCCCATACTGAAACAGTACAATCAATTGAATGAAAATGACGACATTCATCAGCAGTTGGATAAAATTAACAAGGCAAAGAAAAAGCATTCGTTCAAAGAAAAAATAGACTCTATCCCAGAGCTCATTAGCGACATCAAATTGGGCTCAGAAAGAACATCCTATATCATTAGAAGCTTAATGACTTTTACCAGTTCGGATAAAAATGTAAAAAAACAATACGATATACATGAAGGAATTAATTCCTCATTGATGCTCCTTAAAAACAGAATAACCGATGATATAGTGATTAAGAAGAAGTACGATAAAAAAATAGGGATGATCAAGTGTTTCCCAACCCAGCTCAATCAGGTATTCTGGAACATTCTGAGCAACGCCATAGAAGCACTGGAAGGCAAAGGGAAGATCACCATAGAAACAAGCATGCCTTTTGGCAAGCTGGTCATTAGCATCAAAGACAATGGAATAGGAATGACGAAAAAATTAAAAAGAAGTATTTTCGATCCATTTTTCACCACCAAAGAGGTGGGCAAAGGAGTGGGCCTGGGACTATCCATAAGCTACGGCATTGTAGAAAAACATGGTGGCGAAATACTTGTAATCACTGCCCCCAAGCGCGGTTCGGAATTTCGTATTATATTGCCAAAACGTTAATCACCTTAAATACACCTGAAGATGGGAAAAAGAAAAATACTTATCGTGGATGATCACAAAATGATAAGGGACATCTTGAAATCGTACATTGAAGGTCAAAATGCTGAAATACAGGAAGCATCCAACGGCCAGGAAGCGCTTGAAAATTACAAACAAAACGATTACGACCTTGTCATGACGGACATAGATATGCCCGAAATGGATGGCATTACTTTGTCATCGAAAATTTTAGAAGAAAAACCAGACCAAAAGATACTGGTGCTCTCTATGCTCACCGACACCTCCTACGTAAAAAAAATGCTCAAAGCTGGCGTATCAGGCTATATTTCCAAAGAAGCTGAGCGGGATGAAATTCTCCAGGCCATAGAAACGGTGATGGCTGGTGAAAACTACTATTCTAAAACCATAACCAACTCCATTATGCACAACATCGGGGGCAAACCAAAAGTCAAGACCAGAACCGTACTGGAGCAACCGTTGACAAAAAGGGAACTGGAAGTACTGCACCTCATCATTCAAGAATACTCCAATGAAGAAATTGCCGAAAAATTGTTTATTAGCAAAAGGACCGTAGATGCCCACAAACAAAATATACTTGGCAAAACCGGGGCGAAAAACATCGTAGGATTGGTGATGCACTCCCTTGAGCGCAATTTATTCGACGATATTTCATGATTTTGACCGTAGGTAAAACCCCTAAAATACCAAGATCAAAATTTCTCTAATTGATGCGCTGCACATGTCAGGTACTTTTGTCTTGTATATGTATAACTATCAAACAAAGTAACTATGAAAACGGTTTTATCATTTATCGCCACAAGCTGGCTTCTTTTGGAGGTGCTCTACACAATCATCGAACGGTACAATTGGAACCTGTTTATTTTTGATGGTGTATTGGGCCTGCTGGTAATAGTAGGGGTGTCGTTGCTTACCAGAAGTTTCCTCCATAAACGCATAACATTAGGAGACTCATCTTACAAAAAAATCCTCCTGGTAGAGGACGAAGGCCTTGTGAGACAATTGATCTGTGACAAGCTAAAGAAGGAAAGGTCGTTTCAAATCACACATGAAGCAAAAAATGGCAAAGAAGCCCTGATGCTCCTGAAAAAACACAAATTTGATATGGTAATCACTGACATTGATATGCCAGAAATGAATGGCCTGGAGCTTTGCAAAATAATCAAAAGGGATTTTCCTGCTA
The DNA here is from genome assembly GCA_040222275.1 of Cyclobacteriaceae bacterium. Classification (GTDB taxonomy): domain Bacteria; phylum Bacteroidota; class Bacteroidia; order Cytophagales; family Cyclobacteriaceae; genus CAXBNB01. Next base: position 24,478 of record JAVKDJ010000013.1, on the reverse strand, counting down.
TCAAAGTGCTCACCCTCACCATGTTCAATGGAACGGATCAATTAAAATCAATCGTTAACAGCGGTGCATCCGGGTATTTGGACAAGGAATTCCTGGACACAGACATCAACAGCGCCATCAATGCTGTGATCAATGGTGGGTGCTATTACTCAAAACATGTACTAACGTTGTTTCAACAAATCTTTGGAAGAAAAGAAGAACTGACTTTAGCTCATTGCTAACAGTTAAATATTCAATATGTTATGGATACTCCGGATCAAAATAAAATTGTTTTCAGTAAATTAAACGAGTTCTGTTACTTTTATCTAAGAGTGGATGGGCTCCTGCAAAGGTTTACAACTGAACCTGTGAACCACCAAAGGAAAGCCTCAAACCTGGACAATAACTATGGGAGAAAATCACGATCGAATAAATGAATTAGAAAAAGAACTTGCCAATGCCCGCAATGTGCTTGATACTACTTTAGAGGGTACCAATGTCGGGTATTGGGATTGGAATATCAAGGAAGGTAAAGAATACATGAGCCCTTCTTCCAAACTCCTGTTTGGATATGAAGATCGCGAGTTTCCGAGTAAACCAGGCTCATGGAAAGAACTCATCCACCCGGATGACCTGCCCGTTTTTTTGGAAACCTTCAACAAACACATTGAAACGAAAGGGCAATCCCCGTTTCAGCAGGAAGCGAGGTACTTTCACAAGGATGGCTCCATACTTTGGGTCATTTGTAAGGGGAAAGCAGTAGAATGGGACAAAGAAGGAAAAGTACTGCGTATTGTTGGCAGCTACCAGAATATCACCACCCAAAAAACAACAGAAAAAAACCTCGAAGAAAGTGAAATACGTTTTAGGCTCACCTTCGAAAACCTGGGGGCAGGCATGGCATTGGTTGGCCTGGACGGCAGGCCCATAGTTACCAACGGTGTCCTCCAAAGAATGCTGCAATATACCAACGAGGAGTTTACCCAAATGACATTCGCTGATTTCACCCATCCAGAAGACGCCACCGAAGACCTTGGACACTACAAGGACCTGATCGATGACACGATCAAAAACTACAGCATGGAAAAAAGGTATATCCGGAAAGACGGTAAAGAAATCTGGGCCGACCTGAGTGTATCACTGGCCAGGGACCAACTGACGAACAAACCACTGTATGCCATAGGAATGGTAAAGGATATTTCCGAGAAAAAGAAAGCCATGAACGATCTGTTAAAGTCTAGTAAACAACTCGAACAATTTGCATATGTCGCTTCACACGACCTTCAGGAACCCCTTCGAACAGTCAACAGTTTCACCTCTATGTTTCTGGACAAATACAGTGGTCAGCTTGATGAGGAAGCCGATGAGTATCTGGGCTATATCAATGAGGCCTCCAATCGCATGAAAGACCTGATCAATGCCCTTTTGGACTACTCCCGCATCGACAAAAAAAACACAATTGAAACAGCTGATTGCAATGAATTGATGGCCACAGTCCTTCTGGATATGGACACGCTAATCAAAGAAACCAAAACAGAAGTAGAAATAGGCCGGTTACCCACAATTCCGGTTTACAAAACTGAATTGCGCCAGTTGTTTCAAAACCTGATTTCAAATGCTATCAAATTTCGAAAGCCTGAAACTACCCCACGGATAAAAATAGAGGCATCCAAGATCAGCGGGTACTGGCAATTTACAGTTGCAGACAATGGCATAGGTATCGATGATCAATTCAGGGAAAAAATATTCATGATCTTCCAACGCCTGCACCCCAGATCAGAATATGAAGGTACAGGCATTGGACTGGCACATTGCAAAAAAATTATTCAAATGCACGAAGGAAACATTTGGGTGGAAAGCGACCTGAATGTTGGCAGCACCTTTTTCTTTACAATCCCCACTTAACACCAATGAAGGAAAAACTAAAATGCATCATGCTTATCGATGACGATGAACCAACCAACTTCATCAATAAAATGATTATAAACCAGGCCCAATGTACCGAAGCTATAAAAGTGTGCCAGACCGCAATGAAGGCGCTTGATTTTCTGAAAACAAAAATTGATGGCGAATACCCAAAGCCCAACCTTATTTTGTTGGACATCAACATGCCTGGCATCAATGGCTGGGAGTTTTTAGAGGAATATGCAAAACTTCCAATTTCACAGCAAGCCGAAGTTGTGCTGGTCATGCTTACTACTTCGCTCAACCCGGACGACAAGGAAAGGGCCGAAAGGATTCCAGAAGTATCAGGTTTTAAAAACAAACCCCTCTCTAAAGAAATCATCCATGAAATCCTGATGGAACACTTTCCCGATAAACAGTGATTGATTAAACCATCTTTGTACTCTCAATCCTTCTACGGAAATGTTGAATTGCCATTCTGTCTGAGTTACCCAAATTTGTACAGGAATAAGGCCTCAAAGGATTCGCCTCATTCCTTCCACTGTTCAACCATTTCGGCAATATTTGCTGGTAGCAACCCTGTGCTGGTTATTTCTTTTTTGTAGTGTTTTAAAATAGCGGTAAAAAGGCGTGAATAAACCGGCCAGCAAACAGCAATATGTTGACCACATCACACATAAAAAAGTAAACTAGAACAGAAAATCGATCTGTTATGTACACATACCCTCAGTGAAAGCTGAGATTTCAGCTTGTTTTCACGAGAAAACCACTCCAAATGACAGTTTTTTTGCCTAAAAATTGATTAAAGATATGATTTTGTAAATTTAAAAATTATAACTTTATAAAGCTATGGAAAAAAAAGAAATGAAAAATACGATACTATACGTCGATGATGAACCCGCCAACCTTCGGGTCTTCAAGAGTTCCTTTCAATGGGACTACAACATCATTACGGCAGAATCAGCCAAACAAGCCCTGGAAATCATTGAGGACAATAAAATACAGGTGTTGGTATCGGATCAAAGAATGCCTGGGTTAACAGGCCTTGAGCTTCTGGAAAAAGTAAAGCACAGCCATTCTAAAATAATGCGGGTGCTCTTTACGGGGTATGGCGATATGGAATTGCTCAAAGAAGCCATCAACAATGAAAACATACATTACTACTGCTCCAAGCCACTCAATACGGAAGAGCTCAACGACATCATAAAGAAATGCATTGATTTTTACAACCTCAAAGAACACAACGAATCGTTGATAAGCGAACTAAAGACAGTCAACGAAAACTTAAGCATCAATCAAAAAAAACTGGAGAACATCAATGTAGAACTCGAGGAAAGGGTAAGCACGAGGACCAAGCAGCTAGAAATATCCAATAAGGCCTTAAAAGAATCCACTGTATTCTCACAACTGATCATCAACTCCTATTCGGCCTACATTGCTGTGTTGGACAACAAGGGCAAGATTATTTTCGCCAACGACAAGTGGGAACAACTCCAGGACTTGAGCGGTGATGCTTTCCCGTATTGTGAGGACAACACCAACTACCTGACTTTACCCGAAATCTCCCAAAACGGAAAAATACCCGAATTGCAGCTATTCAAAGAAAGCCTTGAGCTGGTATTGTCTGGCAAACACAAAGATTTTGAACAATTCTACCCCAGTCTGGTGAATGGCAAGCAGATTTGGTTTCTCATCAAGGTAACACGACTGGGTGAGGCCAAAAACTACAATGCCATACTTGCGGTGGAAAATGTAACCAGGCAGAAAAATGCGGAGCTAAAACTCATACAGGCCAAAAAATTTGCAGAAGAAGCGAGCAAAGCCAAAAGTACATTTGTGGCCAACATCAGCCACGACTTACGGACCCCACTCAATTCCGTACTTGGCTTCAGCGACTTGCTCTCTAAAAGTGAACTGAATTCAGAACAGTATAACTACCTGTCGAGCATCAAGTCCAGCGGCAAAGCCCTTTTGGAGCTGATCAACGACATCATTGACATCTCAAAAATTGACTCAGGAAAGCTTGAACTCAACTTCAGGGAACTGCACCTCAAGTCATTTATTGATGAAATCGTGAGTGTATTCAGGGGAAAGGTGCGACAAAAGGGGCTAGAGTTATTTGTAGAAATAGACAAAGAAGTACCGGAGTTCGTGATTTTCGATGAAGCCCGCCTCAGGCAAGTGCTCATGAACCTCATAGGAAACGCCATAAAGTTTACAAACGAGGGGTTTGTAATGATCAAAATAGCAAGCAATTCTACCTTTTATCTCGAAGATAACGAACTCACCAATCTGGTGATAGAAGTAGAGGATAGCGGCATTGGTATAAGTTCTGAGTTTCGTGAACAGATATTCAATGATTTCAGCCAGGAAAATGCTGCCGGCACAGACTACAATCCTGGTGCAGGGCTGGGCCTCTTCATTGTAAAAAAGCTGGTAGATCTGATGTCTGGGCAAATTTCTTTTGAATCTGAACTCGGAAAAGGCACCACTTTCAAAATAACATTTGAGGGTGTGAAAACAAGCCCGGGTGAAACCCTACCCGCTATAGAAAACCATGAGATTCTTGAATTTGAAGACACCCTGGCCTTAATAGCAGACGATAATGTTCAAAACCTAAAGTACCTGATGGAAATACTCAGGAGCACTAAAATTGAGATCATCACTGCCTCTGATGGCAAAGAACTGGTAAAAAAAGCCTCCGAGTCGAAACCGGACATCATATTGACCGACCTCAAAATGCCCGTAATGAATGGCCGGGAAGCAACAGCCATCCTCAAGGAAGACCCTAATTTGAAATCCATACCTGTAGTGGCCGTCACCGCCTCTGCCATGAGCAGGTCGGGGGATAAAAATTATTACCAAATATTTGACGATTTACTGATCAAACCTGTACTTTTAAATCAATTTCATGCTGTGTTGAAAAAATTGTTGCCTCACAAGATCAGGGCAATAAAAATTGAAGAAGTCAAAAAGGATTCAGAAACACTTGAAATTGATATAGCACCTGATCAGCTCGAATCGCTTATACTAAAAATGAATGAATTAAGACCAGCATATAAAAAACTCGTCAATCAGCAGCCTATCAATGAAGTAGAAGCATTTGGAGGCGAAATAGTAAAAATTGGCAATGAACTAAATGCCACTGCGGTCAAAATCCTGGGAGACGAAATTATAGAATCTGTCAATAATTTTGAGATCGATAGGATGCTTGTACTTATCAAACAGTACCCGATCTTTCTCGACAAGCTTAATGCCCTTAATACCACAAAAAAAACCTTGAATGAACCTAGACACTCAAAAGTTTAACATATTAATAGTAGATGACAACCCAAAAAACATTCAGGTTCTGGGCAATATCCTCAGGCGCGAAAATTACAAGGTAGAGTTTGCAGTAAATGGCAAACAAGCAATCAACAGGCTGGCCAATGAAGAATTCGACCTGTTGCTCCTGGATGTAATGATGCCAATAATGAATGGCATAGAAGCATGTAAGGAGATAAGAAAAACCAGGGCAGCCGATGAGTTGCCAATTATATTCCTGACGGCCAAATCAGAAAGAAACGACATCCTGGAAGGCTTCAATGCGGGCGCGCAAGATTACATAGTAAAACCTTTTGACAGCCAGGAACTACTCTCCAGGGTAGGTACCCACCTGGAACTCAAACATAAGAAAGAGCAATTGCTCACCAAAAACAGGGAACTCAACCATGCCAATCAGCTTTTGAAGGAGTCTGAGAAAAAGCTCAAGGAAATGGTGGCCACAAAAGATCTGTTTTTTTCGATCATAGCCCATGATTTAAAAACACCCTTTTTCGTATTGAGTTCCCATTCGGACTTGCTGGTGAAGCATATCGAGAATACACAGTCCATCACGACCGATTCAAAGCTCCTCGAAACGGCCAAGGCATTAAACACGGTTTCCAAAAATGGCAAATCTATGCTCAACAACCTGCTGCAATGGGCTCTTTCGCAAACCGGCAAACTGAATTTCTTCCCGGAGGAAATCAATATCAATTCCTATATAGAGCATACCGTGGAAAGCTTTAGCTCAACTGCTGGCTTGAAAAAAATATCAATCTTCTTTTTTCCACAAGAAAAACATTTTGTGTCAGTTGATAAGCACATGCTGGACACCATATTTGTCAATCTGATCACCAATGCGATCAAATTCACCCATGAAAATGGAAAAATAGAAATCACTACTGCCTGTGAAAACGGTTTTGTTGACATCTCGATCAAAGACTCGGGTGTAGGCATTAAAAAGGCAAACATTTCAAATCTTTTTAAAATCGAGAATAAGACCAAATCGATAGGGACCAATGGAGAAGAAGGTAGTGGCCTGGGCCTTATATTGTGCAAGGAATTTGCAAACGCAAACGGAGGGGATATCAATGTTGACAGTACTGAGGGGGTTGGCTCATGTTTTACTGTGCGCCTGCCTGTTGTTGTTGATGAATAAATAAGAAAGGCGGCCGGTATCACCAGCCGCCCAAACGGTCATGTTTCAAATCAAATTTCTTTGTTGACTATCGGTACCGTCTATAGCTGTGTCGGGAAAGACCCTGATTGGAATTGCTCAGTTTTAATACCAACCTGCCGGTATAGGTGGGCTGCAGGTTGCGCATGCCAAGGCCAAAGCCAAAGCCCAGTGAACGGGATATCATTACATCGGAGAATACTGACGGGGTAAGCACCAAAAACTTGTCGTTTACTGATCCGGCCCTCACTTTGAAGCTCACATTTACCCGCTCGGTCTGGATAAAGGATACACCAAAGTACATACCATAAAATTTTTCTTCTACTATTTTCCTGTAGGTCGATTCGCCTTGTTCGGTCATTGCTTTTTGGTAAAAACCACCCAATTCCATGTCGCCAAGGTAGCCCGGCAGCACCACGCCTACCGAGTAACCCATTTTGGGGGACATCTTCGTTTTCTCAATATAGGAGGTTGCTTTCACTCCCTGCGCATTGCTGCATGTGGTAACTGCCAGGATCAAAATGATTGGCAACAGTTTGATTATGATAATCAGTACCGGGTAAAAATTGCTAGTGGTTTTCATGACTCTTTGTATTTATTTGAAACATTAATTATGAGACAAAGGTCATGAACCAGCGACTGCTACACATGAGCGAATTTCTGAACTACGAAAATTAGGGGATTTACTTAGATAGGTTTTTGGCTTTTTGTCAGGACAAACGCTTTTAAAATATTGTAAGGAGATTAGCCCTCCAAGGGTTGCGTTTTTAATGTACTTGCAGGGGTTAAAGTTACTTCCACCAATTGCCAGGGAAACCCTTGGAGGGTTTTTGCTTTCAATGCGCTTGCCCTGAGCTTTTTGTAGCCTGGTGTAAAGAAAGAAGAAGCGATCGGTTTACAACCTACTGGATAGGGCTCAATAAGCTGGTTGAAAGGTTCCTACCGGTATTTATACGACAATCTAACCTTGGTTTATAAAACCGATGCGCTTCTTTATCATAAATGGGTTTATTCTTTTATATTATTTCTTTCAAAAAAAAATCGTCTGGTCATTGAGGAACAGGCAATGTCTGCAAAGCTGACACAAGTGATTTCGACCGGTTTTCATCCGCAACTGAATATCCCTTGCTGCCTTCCAAGTGGACCACATCAAATTCGTCCTTGTTTTTATTGATCCATTTCCTGGCAGATAAATAGAAAAAGTACTCCTCGCCAAGCAAGACCGAAGGGTTGATATATGCACCCAAAAAATATGGGATCCGGGTGATGACAACACTATCCTGTATATAGGAGTTTTCGCATTCTGTATCACCACCAATACATAATATGGTTACCTCATGTCCCATTCGGATCAACGATTGGCTCAAATTCCAGGTCTGTGAATCAATTCCTTCATGGTATTGACTGGAAAGGCCTCTGCATACAAACAATATATTGACATTTCTTTTCATTTCGACTGCTTTTCCTTTTCCGAATATTTCAATACAAACACTACAATGAGCAGGAGGATTACAACTGACATTCCAAGCGCAGGGGCTTTCGCTACCGTAATAATAGCCGCTGACAAACCAAGGATAACCGCTCCTATCCATGGGGATTTCAGGATTTTTCCCGGCCATGTGCTATCCAATATTTTGTCTTTAGTATCCACGGTTGTATTTTCTTTTAACAATTACAGGGTAAAAGTAGGTGATGGTTTTATGCTATTTTGAAATATTAGACAAACGGGACGAATCCTTCGATAACAGGAAGGAAACCTTAGATTTAAGGGATTCCGGTTTTTTGGGGTCGAAAAAATCATGTGGTTGATGGTTTTATTGGTTTTTTGGTTAGTTGTTTATGCCTAAGCTGTATAGCCTCATGCTATTTAGTGAATCAGTACAGGACTTAGGGGAAATGGTTGCTTTGAGAAAATCAACCATAAAAGGCTTATAGCTCTCCTTTGTAGTACAATTGGTATCTTCCGTTTTCCAGTGCTATCTGAAAATACTTTGGTGTGCCTGAGTAATTAATTTTCAATACCAGGACATCCAGGTTATCCGGCATACCCAGTGTTGATGATATTTCTCCATTGGCATCAGTGAAAGCCTGAAAGAGTAACTTTCCATTGTTTTCAGGCAGGTTGGTAAACATTTCGATACCTATACGGGCCAGGGGCTGCCCGCTGGTATCCCTAAAACTTAAATCAAGTTGGTGGTCACTGGATACATCAAAATCAAATTCCACAACGCCCGTCTGCTCCAAATCATCTCCTAAGAACTTCTCTTCAAAACAAGATGTGAGTGAAATCATCAACATGGCACCTATCAATAAATTTTTCATTTGTATATGTTTTAGTTTTTTTTTTACACAAGAACTATGTGTTGCTCCTGCGATATGAGACCAAAGGTAAATGCCAAACAACCGCAAGCTTTGGTTTTTAGAAGTTCTGCCAGGAGTAATCGATGAAGTGCAGAGATTTCAGGATTTTTGGTGAGACCGAACAATGGCTACCTCAAAAAACAGATTGGACTATGTTTATAGGCCATTGCTGCATTTGACAAACAGCATTCATCCAGGCCACCTGACTTTTTCACAAGTACAAAAAGTCGCTGAAACACACACGTTTAGGACATCCAATACGACCTAAGTAAATCCCCTATTTTTTTCAAAACAAGAATTTTTCTGATTTATTCCCTTTCCCAAATGCTGACTTTTATAAAAATTTTAAACCTATAACAGTCATGAAAAGCTTGAACATAATAGTAGTTGAAGAAAACCCAGTAATAACCGAAAACCTTTGTGAAATATTAGATTTCCTTCACCACCAGGTGGTAGGGGAAGCTTCCAACTCATCGGAAGCCATCCAACTCATTGATGAGAGGCATCCTGATTTTGTCATAATAGATATATGTACAAATGCCAAAATGGATGGAATCTATCTTGGCAGGCAGATAAAAGACAGGTACAACATCCCATTTATATTCACCTCATCTGACCCGAATGATACAGATTTGATCCAAATGGCCATTATGGAAAAACCTTTCGGTTTTGTACTAAAGCCTTACAATTCCAATGACATTGACACGGCCATCCAGATAGCGATGAATCAATTTGAAGAAGTAAACAAACTGGTAATTGACTTACAATCCAGACAGTCGAGGGAACTGAACCATATTTTCCTTAAAGTAAATTCCCGTCTGGTCAATATCAGTGTAAAGGACATTCTTTGGATTGAGTGCAAAGGCGATTATGCAGTTTTCAAAACTGAAACCGATAGTTTCATCATTCATTCTACTATGAAAAATATCGAAAGCAAGCTGTCCAACAGCCAATTTTTGAAAGTGCATAGATCCTTTATCATCAACCTGGACAAAATAGTGGATATCGAAGATTCCAACCTAATGATAAAAGACAAAATCATCCCCATCAGTCGCAACAACAAGGAAATATTGCTGCAAAGTATCAATATGCTATAATGCACAGCATATTGATACTTCCATTCAAAATTATTGAAATAGATTATTTCTTAGCATCGGGGTGGTACCAGACAAACTGATCACTCCCTACCAATGGCCGCAGGGTGCCACTTCCCTGGTCAACATAACTCGCCTTGAGTAAATAGATACCGCTTTTGTCTTCACCTTTATGTTGGTTGAAACGCAATACCCCGGAGGCCGCCACTTGGTTTTTGTCTTTCTCTGTAGCTTTTTTCAATCCCAGGATATAGTCAACCATCTTACGTACGTCCTCCTGTTTGAGCTGTGGATGTGCCGACATCACCGTTTCTCCCCAAACCCCGGATCCACCTTTGATGATCTTATTCACCAAATAATCTGACTCACTATCTTTATAGCGCTTGGATACGTCCATAAACGATGGGCCGTTCACCTTTTTATCAACAGCGTGGCACGCTTTGCAGTCAGAGCCATCCATCAGCACTTTACCTTCAGGGATTTTCACAATCTGATGCCCCTGGGCTGCCAGAGTCATATCCTTGCCTTGTGGTATGTAGTGTAATGTCACTTTCACATCAGAATAGCTGATACCACCATCTGTTGTGCTGCCATCTTCTTTGTCTTCAACCAGCACATTGTACTTCACCCGTCCGTTATCAGAATAGGTGGGTGTCCCATCCTCCAATTCTATCTTCACCAAAGGCGCGGCATTGCCCACTTGCACTTCCTGCACTGCTTTGCTCGTATTGCCCTGTGTATCAGTTACTGTAAGTTCCACTTCGTAGATACCGTTTTTGTCAAATACATACTCTGTGGTCACTCCTGCTGCTTTTGATTCTCCCGAACCGGTAAACCGCCACTCATAGGTCAGGGAATCTTTGTCATAGTCTTCAGACTTTGCCGCTGAAAAAGACACCTTCAAAGGAGCCGACCCTGCTTGTTTGTCCGAATGCAGCCTGGCTATTGGTTTCCTGTTGCCCCTCATATAGTCAATCCTGCTCAAGCGCGAATCTTCGTTTTGCTTGAACCACTTTTCGCCGTACTCAAGCACATAGAGCTCTCCACCTTTCCCAAAAACCATGTCAGTAGTATGGGACAGTTTCATGCCAGGCATGAAAGGTTCTTCTTTCACAAAATTGCCCTCTTCGTCGGTGGTGATCACATATATCCAGTTTCTTATCCATTCATACATAAAGATCTTTCCATCAAAATAATCGGGGAAGGGGTTTTTGGACTGCAAGAAGTGATGTGAATAAAACACCGGGCCAGCCATGGCAGTCCGCCCTCCTTTGCCTACCCAGGGAAACTCCTCAGATTCCTTATAGGGATACCATACAAACGATGGCTGTATGGGTGGCAATTCCTTTTTACCAGTATTGTATGGTGAGTCGTTTATCGGTGCATCAGGATTGAATGGTGCACCAGATTCTTCTGTTTCAAAATTATAGTCGCGGTAAACTTTGTTGTTGCCTCTGGAATAAGGCCAGCCCCAAAAGCCGGCATGCCTCGCCTGATTGAGTTCATCATGACCCTTTGGTCCCCGAAGCGGATTGTCTTCCCCAGCATCGGGCCCTACATCTCCCCAGTATAGAAATCCCCGCTCTTTATCGATCGATATGCGGTAGGGGTTTCTACATCCCATTACGTAGATTTCAGGTCTTGTTTTGGGCGTGCCAACAGGAAAAAGGTTGCCCTTTGGTATGCTATACGTGCCATCTGCCTCTGGCTTTATCCGCAAAACTTTCCCCCTCAGGTCGTTGGTATTGGCCGATGACTTTTGCGCATCCCAGGGGCTTCTGCCCGGCCTTTCATCTATGGGAGCATAGCCGTTGGACTTAAATGGGTTCGTATCGTCTCCTACCGATATGTATAGATTGCCCCTGGCATCAAATTCCAAAGAACCACCAGAGTGACAGCATTCGTCCCGCTGTACAGGAATCTCCAACACTACCTTTTCTGAAGCCATATCTAGCGTAACACCATCAAACACGAAGCGTGAAACATGTTGCTTCGGTTCATCGCCCACCGGAGAATAAAACAGGTATATCCAGTTGTTGTTGGCATAGTCCGGATCCACCGCTACCCCAAGAAGACCATCCTCCTGACCGGTATATACAGACATATTGGCCACTGTCTGGATATTCTCCTGTAAAGTATTGTACACTTTTAATGCGCCCTTTCGCTCCACAATCACAAGCCTGAATTTGTCGAGTACGTCCATTTCCATAGGTTCGTCCAGTCCTTCGGAAAGCACCGTCTGTACAAACCTGTTTTCTTCTGGCAATCTTTGGGTGGTAGCTTTGGAATAATCCAGCTGGTTGTTTCCGATGGCGTATTTAATTCCACCGTCAAGCATTTTTAGAAAGAGCGGTTCTTCGAAAGTTTCTTTGGTATGGCCAAAGTTGGTATAAAACACCCTTCCTCCATCATATTCATGGTACCAGGTCATGGGATGAAAGTCGCCATTGGTACCCCCGGTATAGGATTTTTCATCTATGGTCATCAACACATTGAGGTCGGGGTTGATGTTCTTAAAATTGTAGAATTCGTCTTTTTTGGTAAAGGTTTGGGGCATGGAATCCAAGGCTGGATGTGACAAAGAATGGTCCACAACAATCTTGGCATCTTGTACCTTGGGGTGGCCTTTGAAGTATGCGCCCACAAGCTTTCCAAACCAGGGCCATCCGTATTCGGTATCGGTGGCTGCATGTATTCCTACAAATCCCCCTCCGGCTTGCATATACCTTTCAAAGTCCGCCTGCTGGTAATAGTCCAGCACATCGCCTGTGGTATTCAGAAAAATGACCGCACTGTAATTTTTCAGGTTTTCTTCGTTAAAGGCGTCAGCGTTTTCTGTAGCATCTACGGCAAACCCTTTTTGCTTGCCCATATTTTGAAGGGCTTGAATTCCTTCTGCAATAGAACCATGTCTGAAACCTGCTGTTTTAGAAAATACCAATACCCTTTTCTCCTGCCTGCTAGATTCCGTACAGGAAATAAAAAATAGTACGAATACCATACCTGCCAGCAGCATGCTGATTTGGGCAACCTTGCCTCTTTGATTTGTGCTCATGAATGTATTTTTTGCGTCTTTGTCAAATATCATGCCCAAGCCACAGCGCAACCAATCAATTCAGTGCACTAAAAAGTGGCCAGGCATGCTATTTTTGATACTATACTTTATAGTTTAGTTTGAAGAAAATGACATGGTCCCTCTCAAAAACAGAGAGGGAACCATATCCAGGTTTGTATAGTTTGCAACTTAAATTAAATACACTAATTGCCCCAATGCTCTTTCAATCAATTATATAAGAATAAATGGGTTAAAAGCATAATGGTGCCTTGGTTAGGATTCTGTTTCTAAAATCATTTTTGCTCCATGGCAGTCCAGACATTCCCGTTTTGTGAAGATTCAACGGTAGCTTCTATAAACTGCATTCCCCTTACGCCATCCCTAATGGTAGGGTATGAGCCATCAAAGCCATTGGATTCGCTCCTGATAGCCCTGGCAGCTCCCTTGTAAATATTGCCCATTGAATCGAATATACCTTCAGGGTGCCCAGGCGCCATTTTAGTACTATCCTGGGTAAACTCAGCATTGTAAGGATTTCCTGGTTTCAATACTTGATAGGGCTCCCCTTCCTTCAAAAAGTACAGGTAATTGGGGTTTTCTTGTTCCCACTTGAGTCCACCTTTAGTCCCATACACTGCTATTTGGAGGTTGTTTTCTTCCCCCGTGGCTATTTGGCTTCCTCGTACTATTCCCCTTATTCCTTTGTTCAGTCGCAGCAAAACTGTGCCATCCACATCCAGTTGGTTGTCATCATACAGGGTATTTAAGTCGGCCAATACCTTTTCTACTTCCAATCCTGTGGTGTACTCAATCATGTTGAATGCATGCACACCTATATCACCAATACAGCTGCTTATTCCTGCCTTTGCAGGATCCAGCCTCCATACTTTACCTCTTTCTGCTTTGTCGTGGATCACAGGATTGATCCACCCCTGATAGTATTGGGAATCTACCTTCTGTATATCGCCAATCATGCCCTGGGCAATCATGGTTTTCATTTGCCGCACCATAGGGTAACCTGTGTAGGTATGTGTCAAGGCAAAAACCACCTTGTGTTTCTTCACTAGCTCCTCCAACTCAATAGCCTCAGCCGCTGTAGTAGTTACAGGCTTTTCACAAATCACGTTGAATCCAGCACTAATCAATTTCTTGGCCATAGAATAGTGCAGGAAATTTGGCGTAACAATGACTACTGCTTCTATCCTTTCAGTCTCTGGCAGGGCAGACTCTTTTTCAATAAACACATCAATATTTTCGTAAACCCTGTTAAGGTCCAATTCCAATTCTTCGGCAAATTGCTTTCCCCGGTCATAGTCAAAATCGAAGGCACCTCCTATGAGGTTGTAATCCTCTCCCATATAAGCTGCCACACGATGTAATATTCCGATGAAAGACCCATGTCCGCCACCAATCATTCCTAACCTTATTTTTTTCTTTGCCATGACTAATGATTTTGTAATGCTTATTGTATTATTTGTATAAAATATTTCACTGAGTAAAACGAATCAATTATTCCAACTCAAATGATATTCAAATCAGGCTAAAGTATATAAATTGCACCAATAGCATGTTTAAATTATTTCAGTGAAAAAAAATATACAAAAGATCAAACCTTTTCGTGCGAATGGCAAAACATACTATGCAGATACATGCCTTCCATTGGTTGATGCCTGGAATAGAAAAAAGGTGAAATTAAAAGCCCTGGCGAGATATACTTATCCCGGCAACCGGCTTACTGACGATACCAAGGGGCTTAATAGCATTGGATATTGGGATGCCCATGAAGCGCAAGACTGGGGGCTAGACTGGCACAGAAATGAAGGTATAGAAATACATTTTCTGGAATCCGGAACCATGCCATACTCGCAGGAAAACGGTGAAATGGTATTATCTGCCAACGACCTGACCATTACACGCCCCTGGGAAGCCCACAAAGTAGGCAATCCCCATATCGGGATTGGAAAATTCTATTGGGTGATCCTGGATGTAGGGGTAAGACAACCTCATCAGGAATGGAGCTGGCCCGATTGGATTATGCTATCAGACGGCGACCTGCAGCGGCTGACTACCATTCTTCGACAAAATGAACAACCAGTTTGGAAGGCAAACAACGAAATAAGGGAATGTTTTCAGAAAATTTCCCGGGCGGTAAACACCGACAGAAAAGGAAGCAATTCTTCGAAAGTGCGGTTGTATGTAAACGAGCTGCTGGTGTGCCTGTTGGATTTGTTTGACTCAGGAAACCTGGTACTCAACGAGTCCCTCACAGACAGCATGAGAAGTGCCAGGTTGTTTCTGGACGAACTCAATGAAAAGCTATCCGAACCATGGACCATCGAAGAAATGGCCCGGTCCGCAGGCCTTGGGCTCACCAGGTTTACCTACCACTGCAAGCAACTTACCAACATGACCCCCATGCAATACCTGACCATAAAAAGACTGGAAAAAGCACGTTCGCTGCTCAGAAGGGAGGTATCACTAAGTGTTGCCGAAATTGCTTATCGTTGTGGTTTTGCCACAAGTCAATATTTTTCTACAGTTTTCAAAAAGTATGAAAAATGCTCACCTCAGCAGTATCGGGGAGAAGAAACATTGTTGCCTTCCTAATCAAACCCAAAACATAAAAAAAGCCCATCATTGCTGACAGGCTTATTTCTAATAAAAAAGTTAACGATTAAATATTAAACTACTTTTACGTTTACTGCATTTAAACCTTTTTTACCTTCTGTTAACTCAAACTCCACTTCATCGCCTTCTCTGATCTCATCGATCAATCCAGAAATGTGTACAAAATGTTCTTTGTTTGAATCGTCTTCGCTGATGAATCCAAATCCTTTAGATTCATTGAAGAACTTAACTGTTCCGTTTTTCATTAAATATGTTATTTTAAAAGGCAAAGGTAGGTTTAATTACCGGCAATTGGTAATTTTTTTTATTTCTATGCCTATGAGGGTTAAATTAACCCATTCAGTGACCGAAATTTACCGAGGTTATATCACTCAATGGTAAACTCCACCCTCCTGTTGCGCCTTCTTGAAATCACATTGTCATTACTCGCAATTGGCTTGGTGCCCCCATAGCCTTTACCTGAAATACGCTTTTCGTCTATACCATTTTCCACGAGGTATTTCTTCACCGTTTCAACACGGTCAAAAGACAGCTTCACATTCAACAATGCTTTGCCCTGGTTGTCCGTATGTCCTGCGAGGAAAATATTGATATCGGGATGTTCCTGCAGCATTTCCACCACCAGGTTCAGTTCCCGTTCTGAGCCCTGAACCAAATCAGCCCTACCCTGCTCAAAAAGTACATGCTTTAGTTCAATGGTATTGCCTTTCGTCAATGGCTCCAGCAGAAATTCATCTTTATTGCCATCTTTTACTTCTTCCATAGTGACCAACTGTTCCAGGCTCAAGTGGTCTTTGGAGTGGACTTTAACTTCAAAACCTAGGCATTCAGCTACAGAAAAACTAAAACGACCTACATTATCAGAC
This sequence comes from Cyclobacteriaceae bacterium, assembly GCA_040222275.1. Lineage (GTDB taxonomy): Bacteria > Bacteroidota > Bacteroidia > Cytophagales > Cyclobacteriaceae > CAXBNB01. Next base: position 8,110 of record JAVKDJ010000013.1, on the reverse strand, counting down.
ACTGCATTATACACTACCTCGTCAGGATCGCTCACTATTTCTACCCTCGCCCCTATCACAGGGGCGTTTGACTTTCCGTCCAGCACAAAGCCTTCAAGCAAGACTAGTCCAGCCAATTCGACCGGTTCCTCCAGCTGCACCGTATCTTCTACCACCACCTCGGGTGCTATATCAGGCTTTATCTTCACCCTTTTCAGGTCACCATAGCCATCGCTATTCTGGGTACTTATCAAGTAGGCATACTCAGCATCAGTCCTAAAAACGAATGACAATTCCTGACCTTTTGTGTTTACTTTGGAACCAATGTTCACGGGATCACTCCAGTTGAGCCATGTATCGTCAAGCCTGCTTGTCATAAAAATATCGAAACTTCCCTCACCTCCCCTGCCATTGGATGCGAAAAACACCGTTTTATTATCTGCGGCTAAGAAGGGTGTCATTTCCTGAAAAGGGGTGTTGATGACAGCCCCTAAATTTTTAGGACTCGTCCAGCTTCCATCCCCTTTGAGCTTGCACATATACAAATCTTCCACACCATAGGTGCCATAAGACTCCATTCCAAAGAGCAAGTAACGTCCATCAAATGAAATGCAGCCACTGATATGGCCTGATTTGGATTTAAAATAGGGTATTTCGATTTCGGTTGGTTTCAACCATTTGCCATTGTAGTTGTAGGCAAATGCTATTCCCTTGGGGGAATGCAGCAGCATAGCCTTTCCATGATCCATAAATCCCAATATCTTGTTGGCAGAAGCGTCATTCAGCGGGCTCCCCAAATTTTCAGCTTTTGTCCATTCGCCTGAAGGGGTTACCTCACTCGTCCAAACATCCCCCTCGTCATTTTTCCCCCCAACATTGCCTGGATGGTTTTGTCGGGTGAAAAACACACGTTTTCCATCAGGGCTTATCACCACATTTGACTCATAATAGGGTGAATTCACCTGCGGCCCCAGAGAGGACTGCTTACTGAAAATTTCTATTTGTGAAAAAGAGAGGCGCGAAAAGGCCAGGAAAATAATTACAAAAATATATCTGTACATACTCAACAATAGCTGATCCAATTAGGCCGCAAAAATGGTGCTACTATTAGTGGAATCCAACCCAAGAGGGATATTTAGGGAATTTCGTGCTCTGGCCAGAATTAAAGATTGGATAAAAATTGAACTATACCAATAATATTTATAATTTTTCTTGTTTAATTTAAATAGATTGATTAACATTGCTTTACATAGGTAGGGTTTTGCGTTCTCCTATGGGTTATTAATTCAAATACATTAGGTTTAGCTTTTATCCCGTTTCGACATGTCGGAACGGGATTTTGCTTTTATGGTACCAAACTGTAGATGTGGGTATGTATCCTGGGGCGGATATTCATTTCGTATATTTTCCTGTTTTCCCTGGTAGGGTACACGCGATTTGACAAAAAGACAAACAACACTTCATTTTCCGGGTCGGCCCATACAAATGCGCCCGTGTAGCCAGAGTGCCCGTAGCTCCGTGGACTGGAAGCCCTGGCCACACTGCTCTTAAGGCTGTCATATTCGATCAAAGGTTTGTCAAACCCCAACCCCCTGCGGTTGTCCTGGTCACAAAACTGGCATCTGGTAAATTCATTGACGGTAGCCTTGGAGAGGTACTGTTTCCCGCCATAGTATCCCTCATTCAAATACATCTGCCATATTTTGGCCAGATCGTTGGCATTACTAAACAATCCAGCGTTTCCAGACACGCCTCCCATCATAGCTGCCCCTTCATCATGAACTGTACCGTGCAGCTGCTCCATCCTAAAAAAATCATCAGTTTCTGTTGGCACAATCCTCTCCAGGCCAAACCTCTCGCTGGGATTGTACCCAAGTGTGCTGGCTCCTAAAGGATGAAAGAAATACCCGTTCAGGTAGTCTGCAAACTGATCATCAGAAAGTCTGGACACTATTTCCGGATATAAATAAAAAGACAAGCCTGAATACACATAGCCAGGCTCTTCGTTCAACGGCGACTTTCTGATCATTTTGTATATTTTCTTTTCCCTGTAATCCTTGTGTAGAAAATGGGAAGAAGATATCCTCAACGGAAAACGCTGCGACGAATCACTTTTGACCGTATGCCACTTATACCGACCGCTTTTTCTTCGGGACCGGAGGTAGTAAGTAATATAAGGTTTAAGCCTGGCATTGTGCGCCAGCACATTTCTCACTGTTATGTCCTTCTTGTTTCCCTTTTTAAAATCCGGCCAATAGTTGGAGAATTTTGCATCCAAATCAATCAGGCCATCATCGTACAATTTCATAAGTGCCGTGGTAGCCCCAGTTACCTTAGATACTGATGCCAAATCATATATATCATTATTGGTTACAGGTTGGTTTGCGGCATAGGTATGAAACCCAAATGATTTCTGATATATTACTTTTCCACTTTTGGCCACCAAAACCTGGCAACCCGGAAAAGCCATAGAGTCAATACCTTCCTGTACAATTTTGGTAATTCCGCTATCCAAAAGATAGGAGGAAATACCTACTTCCTCGGCAATTGTATATTTCAACCTCTTATTTTCATTACTGGTCAGGGTAGCTTCTTTAGGTAAAAGCGAATCAGGAATAGCCTTGAGTGTACCTGTCAACCCTATTCCCCCAAAGGCAGCCTGAACAGCCAAATCAAATCCCATTACTTCATTTGTTGGATTGTATATTATGGCGGTTGCCAACTCAAGTAGTTTCATTCGTTGGAAAATCCATTCAAAAGAGGGGACAACCAAAATTACTTTAGAATTGTTTCTGGCAGTTTCCAGATGCGCAATAAGCCGGCTAATTTCCACTCCTCTGGTCAATCCAATAGAATCTATCCCAATAATGAAAATATCACTTCCACTGGATTCAGAAAAATAGTTTTCTTTAAGCGCGTCATCAGAAAGGTCAAACTCCTTATAGGCAAATATTCTATTAAGGAAGGCTTCCCTATTCCTTGGATCACCAATAAACCAAGGTTTCATGTTTAGAGTGTCCAGCCGGGCAATAGGAACAATACCATGGTCATTTTTCAGCAAGACCAAAGATTTTTCTATCTTCTGTCGCTTAACCAATCCAAGACTATCAAAAGAGCCGTTTGCCTGACCATCGGAATCATACCAAACGATCAGACAGAACAACAAACAAAACATACAGGGGGTCAAGTACTTCATTTCTGCAAAACTTGGTCTAAAAAGTCAATTTACTATTCAATAACGGCATACTCACTACTCTGTAAAAAATATCCGAAACACCTCAATAAAATTATAACACATATTTGTATTTCTTCACATAAACGGTAAATTTGCAGTCCGAAAAAATTCATAACGAAAAAATTCATGGCAAACCATAAATCGGCTTTAAAAAGAATCAGGTCTAACGGCGCTAAACAATTGCGCAACAAATACCAGCATAAGACTACCAGGACTTTCATCAAAAGGCTCAAAGAAACTACCGATAAAAAGGAGGCTCAGGAGTTGTTGATCAAAGTGACCTCAATGATAGATAAATTGGCTAAGAACAATATCATCCATAAGAATAAAGCCAGCAACCAAAAGTCGAAACTGACTAAAAGAGTAGCAGCTCTATCTTAACTCGCGATATTTAGATAAAAACTTTACGTAGGCCTTTCCACATGAAAGGCTTTTTTTATTCCCTCAAAATACGTGAACCCTTTTCTTTGTTTAATACATTGTACTGGTTTATGTTATTATTTCTTATATTGATTGCAGGAACCTCACAACCTGTACAATGGACTATTCCAATAATCTCTCGATCAGAAACTGGGCCGAGGAAGACCGCCCCCGGGAAAAATTAATCTTAAAAGGAAAGGCAGCACTTTCAGATGCCGAGTTGGTAGCTATTTTGCTGGGTTCGGGCACAAGGTCGATCAGTGCCGTGGAATTGGCTAGGCTATTGCTTTCTGCTGTCAACAATGATCTCAATAAACTTGCCCGAATGTCTGTCAAAGAATTGATGAAATTTAATGGTATTGGCGAGGCTAAAGCCATCAATATCATAAGTGCACTCGAAATTGGAAGGCGTAGAAAGGATACACTTTCTGAAGAACTACCAAAAATACAACACTCATCTCATATCTATGATTTGATGAAACCTGAATTGCTCGATCTAGATCACGAGGAATTTTGGGTAGTATTTCTCAATAGGGCAAACAGGGTGGTTAAAAAAGAAGCGTTGAGTTCAGGGGGTATTTCCGGAACTGTGGTGGATTCAAGACTTATTTACAAAAGGGCATTTGAAGAATTGGCGAGTGCGATAATCATCATCCACAATCACCCTTCAGGCAATCTGAAACCTAGCCAGTCGGACGTGGAGCTCACTAAAAAAATGAGTGCAGCGGGCAAGATTTTAGACATCCCTGTTTTGGATCACATAATTTTTACCAATCACGGTTATTTTAGTTTTGCAGACGAATCACTATTGTAGAGTATGAAAAAAAAGTTATACATTCCCCTGGCGCTCATATTGGTCACTGGCGTGATCTATTTTTCTCAATCTGGTGAAGAGTCTCTGGGGGATTACACCCAGAAAATCTCGCAGGTAAGGAAAGAAAAAAACGAATTTATGAAAAGCTCCACCGAGTCCCCTTTTTACAACCAGAAGGAAAAATTCGGAAAGCTTAAGTATTTTGATCCAAATCTCGATTTTAAAGTAAAGGCACGCGTTGAACGAATCGAGACAAGGTCTTATCTGGATCTCGCGACATCCACCGGGAAAAGTGAAAAATATTTAAAGTTTGCTTATGCCAGATTCGAACTAAAAGGACAGGAAATGAAACTTCTCCTACTCAAAAAAGCCAGCGGTGGTAAAAGCGAACCTATTTTCGCTGCTTTTGCGGATGATTCTAGTGGAAATTCCACCTATGGTGGGGGAAGGTACCTTGATCTTTCTTTTAAAAATGCCACCAGGATCGAACTTGACTTCAACCTGGCTTACAATCCATATTGTGCTTATATCGAAAGTTTTAGCTGCCCTTTCCCACCGGCAGAAAACATATTGCCGATAGCCATTACAGCCGGGGAAAAATTATACCATGAAAATAAATAATTACGGGCATCAACCAGTGCAATGCGGCAAATGGTAAGAAGTTTAGATCCCCCACTCCTGATCCTCAATGCTACTCTGCCTTTTTCTTTCATCAAACCTTATCTCATACTCACTAAATTCCTCTTTAGTGAGAACATCCAATAATTTCAACAGTCCTCCTTCTGCATAGTTCAACAAATTCATGCTCAAACATTGATCAATATACATTTTGATTAGTTTTTCCGAGTATTGGTTCACTTCTATGGCCGACAGTAGAATATCATAAGCCTTCGAATCATTCTCCATCACTTCATTAAAAAACCTTACCGAAGACGCAATCGCCCCTTCGTTAAATGGATTATTATAGGCCAATGATTCATACGCAATAGCTGCCGCTTCTTTATTTCCAGCAGCTTCCATTTCATGCGCGTGATCCAAATTCCTTTTCTCCACCTCACCTTGTCTGATAATATTTTTTTTGTTGCGTAGATCATAGGTCAAAGCTTTTGTCAATGTTTCCATACTAACAATGGAATCACTTTGTTGCAGTAGTTTTCCATAGTAGTCAGCAGCCTCTTCTTGAGCTCCTTTCTTCATCAAAGCGATGATCAGATAATAGTCACTTAAAATATTTCGCTGTTCTACAGTTGCATCAAAGTAGTCAATAGCCAGTTTTGTGGCTCCCCTTTCCAAACTCCATAAGCCTAATAGAGTCCTGTAATAAGCCGCATCCTGACTACCATGCAGCAATTCTTCCATGAGCTTGAAGGCCGGGCCTACCATTCCCAGAGCGTACATATTTATAGCCTTCAGAAAGCGTAATCGTTCCCTATAATCAAGATTATCCTCATCTGACAAGTACCCATCTAATAGATCCAAAACTTCTGGCTGAGGTTGTGCGTAGGCCCTCACCGACAAATTATTAATGTAAGCGTACTTTATTAAATTGAGTTTAAGGTTAGAAGGTTCAATTAGCGCATTGGAAGGTGAGGCGTTGTTTTCAAAACCTTCTACTGCTAGCAAATTGGCACCAATATCATACCTCCCGTCTTTATTGGAAATTGAATCTGACAATAATCCATCCACCTGCACTCCTTTCTCCGCACACACACTTAGCAAATTCGACAGCACCACCTCCTTCTTAAAGCCCTTTGAAGAAATGTCAGTTAAGTAATAAAGCGTAGAATCCAAAACATTGGTTTTACCGTACAATAATGCTAGGTTATTTCTCAAAGGCAAACTATTGGGGTATTTAGCCAATCCATCCTGATAGGCAAATAACGCCTCGAAAAAATTGTTGCTTCTTTCATGCTCCATACCCAGGTTCACGAAAGCATATTCAGAAGGCTTTTTCATAGTAGCCTTCTTAAAAGCCCCAATTCTTTCACTGCCTTCATCCATCAAACAACCCAGGCTATAGTTAGCTTTGTGATTGTTCACCCCATAAATAGCACTTTCATGGTACATTGCTTTCGCCTCTTTCACCCTGTCAGTTTGCACATATATATCCCCAATCCCATTATAAAATGCAGCGATACCTTGATATTTCGCTACTTGATTTGACGAGAAATACAATGCAGCCACTACTATCAATCCAGCCAATCGCGAAGTAAAGTATGGAAAATTATCTTCCTTGTAGGCGATTTTATAAACTGGAAGGTTCTTGATTAAATAGTTAATAAAATTAGCAATGACATAAATAAAGAACATTGAACCAAATCCAAGGTGGCCAAAAATGATTGCGTCCTCAACTACTTCGATCGCAACATCATTCCCTTGGTAAAAATGAAATCCAATAAATGACAAAGAACATATCAAGAGTCCACAATACAAAAAGGCGGTATAAGGATAAAAAGGTAGGATATTCCCGTATAGAATCTCCCTACTTCTAACACCCCAAAACCCAATTATGGAAGAAACCAACAACAACACAAATCCATTGATATAAAAAATATCCCAATCTATAAACCCGGAATTCTTCATTTGAACGAGTCCAACATTCAACAGGTATATTAAAGATAAGACTACAAAATGTTTAGTATTACTATTATTCAGCCTGGAAGCACCATCTGTAGTAATTCGAAGAATACCATAAATTATTTCGTGCGATACAAGGAATACAAATACGATACAAATAATTAAAAAAGGTATAAATCCGTAGTTCGCCAAGTACAAAAAAGGATGCGTCACCTCAGAAAAGAAAAATATTCCAAGTCCAAGAATAAAAGATATTAATAGAAATGAAATAATCCTCCATTTCATATCAACCGAATCATTGATGGAATGAAAATAGTAACTCACAGCAGCGTACAAAACAAATACGCCTATGGTAACTGATTGATCAAACACACCAAATAAGCCAAGGAGTTCAAACCTCAGGCTAATGACCGTAACCATAGTCAGTCCAATCGCCAAAGTATACCAAAATCGATTAAGATAGGTTGTCATAGTAAGACAAACCATTAGACCTACCATTACCAAAAAGAAATATATGTAGGTAATGACGGGATTTAATGTCAGTTGTCCACCAACAAATTTCTGATCTACTAAAAACAACTGGGTTTCGAAATCAAGAATTCCATTTGAAAATTCATAACCCGCCAAAGGAGTACTTATAGATTTCAGGCTTCCCCTTATCAACCATTCTATGCTAGATTCATTACCGATGTAGGCCAGAAATCCACAGGTAATCATCAACAACAAAACTACACTCAATAAACCTTGGTAATAGTTTTTAAACTCCTTATCCCAACTATCCCAATAAAATTTTCGGCTCATCTATACTACTCTGTTAACAAATACTGACAACCACAATCAGGGCTGCAAGGTACAAATTTTAGACAATGCAAATTGTATATTGACAATAAATGCTTTCAGAGGCCATCAGATTTGGGCATAAAAAAAGCCCCAACTTTTGTTGGGGCTTCTAACCCACCTTGGTGGGTAAATAATAAACTGGCAACGACCTACTCTCCCGCATGTAACTGTAGTACCATCGGCGCTGAAGGGCTTAACTGCTCTGTTCGGAATGGGAAGAGGTGGACACCTTCGCTATAATCACC
>JAVKDJ010000012.1:0-18563 GCA_040222275.1 Cyclobacteriaceae bacterium | reverse complement strand
GAAAAGTGGTTGGTAAAAACAGCACAAGACATGGGATACCAACTGGTTCTAAATCAACAAGTTTAAAAATACGTCATCGGTAGCGTAGCGCGGCAGTCTTTCTGTTTAATGTTATCTGTCCATTTTGATGAGATCGCTTCGGTTCCCTGTCTGACGACAGGCAGGCTCGCGATGACGGTTCAACTTAACTTAACGACATTGGGAGCGAGCCTTTGGCACGTATCTGGTTTGATTGATACGAGCCAAAGGCTCGCACCAGCACATTGACACATACTACCGTCATTTCAATTTGTGTGTTTGGCTTAACCAAAAATTAGGTCTCGCATGGAAAGCTATGGAAATATTTTTCCTAATGGAATAATACTCTCATCCAATCCATACTAAACATCAAGGAGGTATTGTGTTGCCGCATTCAGGCGGTCCCTGGTGGGTTTAGTAATGAACCTGGATTGAACAGTCTGCTGTGGCTGGTTCCGTTGGCAGAAGTAGCTATGGATGGCACGTCTGGGTTTGTCCGTTTGGTTCTTTGTGCCGCCATGCCATGTATGTGAATTGAAAACTACTACCGTACCGGCAGGGGCCTCAACCAATATTTCATCGGGGTGAGGGGCCATAGGGTCGTTTAAAACTTCACCTGGCAGGTGCTGCCTGTTTTGGCTACCGGGTACAAGTCGCGTACTTCCGTTTTCCCTTGTGAAATCGTCAAGCAGCCATATTGCATTGCACACTTTAAACTCTCCGGCCGGCACACTTGTTTCCCAATCTACATGAAGTTTTTGCAAGCCTTCACCAGGCAAGGCTGCCCTATAGTTGAGCGAAGATAACTTCATGTCACCAGCTAAAACATGGGCTATGGCCACCAATACCCTGGGGGTAGTGTAAAACACGTCAAATATGCTGCCTTTATTGACCAAATCGGCCAGCCGGTTTACACCCGCTTCCCTTGTAAACTTGATCCTGGAAGATTCTGCCAGTTCCTCACCGGCCAATTCTCCTTCGAGTGCCATCAATTCATTTATTTTATCCAGCACGGCATGGATGGTATCATCAGGCAATACTTTTCCCAGATTTAGATAACCGTTTTGGTCAAGGAATTCTTTTTCATCTTTGGATAGTAATTCAGGCCCCACGCCTAATTGTACCAGATAATCTTTCATGAGGGATGTGTTGGTGATGGGAATAATGCTATACTTGTTAGTCCTACTTTGTCAGGTTTGCGCATAGCGCCAATGTTTGTGTCCCCACAAACATTCTCAAATATGATTGCCGTTTGTGAAGACACAAAACGGGGGCGAGGACTCGTAATCTGGCAAAGTAGGGTTTGTAATATTTTTCTCAAATGTAATGAATCCTAAGACATAACCGGAGAGTTTTATTCGATCCCATCCTTTCTCCTCTGCCTTTAACACCGAATATTTAGGGTGTGCCCGAAATCTTGTTTGCGGCCAGTAAAATAAAAATGAACATGGGCAGGGGGTATGCACCCAAATAGATGTCTCTACACAGATTATAATATAGCTAATTGCTAGTGATGACAACAAGAATTAAAGAAACCCTGTTGTTTCTCGTCCTAGGGATGGGATTAGGGTGTGCGGAAAATGACGATACAAACCCTCAACCAGCTATGGAAACACTGGTTGTTGCCAATTTTGAAACAATAACTGAAGAAATAGCTTTTGAGAAAGAACAACATGAAGTAACTATCCTTCTGGATAAAACCCTAACGTCAACTTCTGATATGACACTTAGTGTTTCGGGCAGTGCTGTTTACGGGCAACATTTCACAACTATCCCTGGTCTGGAATCCGGACGGATCAGATTAACAGTGGACAAAGGTTCTCAATTTGCCAAACTCACAATAAACCGAATGGAAGACCATAGTGAGGATCACAAAACGGTTATTGTAAACATCCACAAAGATGGTTCGGACATACAACCAGGTGTGCAATCATCAACCACTTTGGTATTGAAGAAAAAGGAAATGACAGAGGAGCCCAATACAGTTCAAATATCCTTTGTGGAGTCTTTGGGCTATTTATCTTTAGACGAACCTAACGGGTTGGACATTGGACTACATCTCAGTGCAAATGTACCTCATACGATTCCTGTTAAAATTGAGATAAAAACTCAGGGTGACTTCCAGTATGGTAGTTTTTTCACCACAGAACCTCAGGCTGTTTTAGGAGAATTGACCCTGGAGGCTGTTCCTGGTGTATCCAACTATTCCTTTAGGGTGGTTCCTGTCAGCAACCTGTCGATAGAAGGCAGCCGTACAATTTCATTCACTATTCTGGCCACAGAAGGGGGGATTACAACCGGACCGAAGGATACATTCACACTCCTGATAGAAAAAGGTGAACCTTCGGAAGTGGATATTCAAAAGTTGTCTGAGCTTCGAAATAAGTTCAATATACATCAGGGAAGCTTCTGGATTTCAGATGATTATTATATTGAAGGGATTGTCACTTCAGGCCAAAATGTATCCGATAAGCGGGTGGCCTATATTGAGGACAACAGTGCAGCCATCATGTTAAGGTTCACTGCTGACAATATCCTGAACACAGGGGATAAGATCCGGTTGAACCTAAAGGGTGCTACAGGACAGGTAATCAATGGACAGAAAGCAATGACAGATGTTGCGGATAGGGCAGGGATTGTGCTGAGCAAAAATGCTTACTTAGATATTCCAACTATTTCCCCGGAGCAATTCGCTTCAGGTGCATTTGAAGGACGAAAAATAAGGGTGAAAAACGTTCGTTTTGAAGCAGCCAATGGCAGCAACAGCTTTTCGGAGAACAATATACTTATTGCTGACAATCGCAGGCTGATCCTGAAAGTTTACCCCAATGCCGGATTTAGCGATAAAATTATTCCACAGGGCAGCTTGAGCATAGTCGGTATTATCGGCGATTGGGGCTATCTACAGCCCCAGGATTTTAATAGAGACTTTCTTCAATAAAGAAAAAACTACTTCGGTCAGCCCAATGTTCAATCAGCAACTTGATGGAGCGTAATGGTTTATTTTATTGACAAAAGTAAACTTTATGCATCGACCCCCGTATTTTACTGACAAAAGTAAATTTAACTACATGGGCAGATCATATTTAGGAGAATTCGAAGAATTGGTTTTGTTAACGGTAGGGGTATTGTATAAGGATGCTTATGCGGTAGCCATCATGAAGGAGATTTCCGGGCAATCCGGAAGATCGGTCAATATCAGTGCAGTGCATAAATCGCTGTACCGATTGGAAGAAAAGGGAATGCTGAAGTCCCAACTTGGTGAGCCTGAACCAAAAAGGGGAGGAAAGAGAAAAAGGATATTTAGCATCACACCCACGGGCAAGAAGGCCATGGATGAGTCTATGGAATTGAGAATGAAATTGAGGGAACAAATACCAGAACTGGCGTTTAAGTTCTAATAAGATATGGAATGAGCAGCACTAGCAACATACCCAGACTACCCCGGAACTTTTTCAAATGGTATTGTAAAGATGCCCGGTACGAAGAACTCCATGGCGATCTTGAGGAACTATTTGAAGAACGTGTAGGCCGCATGGGGATATTCAAGGCCAGGCTGTTCTATTTTTGGGATGTTATCCGTTGCTGTCAGCCTTATGCCTGGAAAACCACAGACAATACATATTTTTTAAGCAGTGCCAAATATGGCAGTTACTTCAAAATAGCCTGGAGAAACGTCCTGAGGCATAGGAATTTCTCCCTTACCAACATTGCAGGCCTTTCAATAGCCATAGCTACATTTTACTTGTTACTGGCCTATGTCCATGATGAATTTAGCTATGAGTCGTTTCATCAAAACAAGGATAGGATTTACCGGGTGACGAGTGGTATTAGGAGTTCGGGGTTACAGACGGCCATGTCGGCCCAGCCCTGGGGCCCTCAAATGAAAGCAGACCTGTCGGATGTACAGGCTTACACACGCACATCGTTTTATTTCGATAATGTACCCATCAAACATGGCGAAGACATCATATATGAAGAAAAACTGCTTTTTGTGGACTCTACTTTTTTGGATGTATTTACCTATCATATAATATTGGGCGATCGCAACAGGGCGCTGAGCGGGCCCAATGACATAGTGATCAGCCGGGATATGGCACTGAAGTACTTTGCCGGGGAAAATGTACTGGGCCAAACCCTCGAGATCAGCATAAACGGCGAATTTCGTACCTATCGGGTATCTGCCGTGGCTGAAAACCCTCCTAAAAATTCCCATATCACTTTTCATATTTTGCTCAACAAAGAAGCCCAATTTGATATATTTCCACAATTCTCCAAAACAGACTGGCGTTTACACAACGGTTTTACCTACCTGTTGCTCAGACCGGGTATAAAGAAAGCTCTATTCGAAAAATTGATGGGGCCATTTTTTGTAAAGCATGCTGGCGAAGGGTTTATGGAGCGATATGCCCCCAATCTCCAGGCAATTGAAGAAATCCACCTTCATTCTGATATGTTTGGTGAGCTGGCACCCAATGGAAATATTACCTATGTGCACATTGCCCGTGCCATTGCCATGTTTATTTTACTGATTGGCTGTGTGAATTATATCAACCTCAATACTGCCTTGTCTGCTAAACGGGCCAAAGAAGTCGGCAGCAGAAAGGTTTTTGGTGCCATCAGAAGGGATATCATGATCCAGTTTCTTGTGGAGTCCGTCCTCATTGCCTGTTTGTCGGTTGTATTCTCATTGGCCATCATAGAGCTTGCGCTTCCCTATTTCAACGATATCACGGATAAAAACATGGGGTTCGACTGGTTTTCCAGATTTGATGAAATGCTCCTTATTGGTTTTTCTGTAGGCCTGGCTTCAGGTATTTATCCTGCCTTTCTCATTTCAAATTTCAAACCCATTGAAGTACTCAAAGGCCGCTTCCAGTCGAGCACCAAAGGACTGGCACTAAGGAGAGGCCTGATAGTGGCACAGTTCACACTTTCTATAGTGCTTTTTATTGGAGCTGCTATGATCTATTATCAAATTGAATACATCAAGGACAAAGACCTGGGCTTCAATGGATCATCTATACTGGCTGTCAATGGAGCGAGCAACCAACAACTTGGGCAACATATCCCACAAATACGTGCCAGCCTGATGCTGTACCCCGGCATAGAAACGGTTTCCATTTCATCCGGATATCCCGGGCAGTCGGGGATGGCCAGAAGGTACAAGCCAGGCAATTATGTGGGTAGCGATGAGGAACTTCCTTCCTTGCAGACTTTTTACGTGGACCATGAATTTCTAAATGCGCTTTCCATAGAGCTTTTGGAGGGGAGAAATTTCGACGCTGGCAGGCCCACCGATAGCTCTGCCTATATTTTAAATGAGGCAGCCGTTCAGCTATTTGCACTGGATGCCCCTCTGGGGACATCTATGGAAACCAATTTGGGGTTGAGTACAGAGCCGCAGAAAGGTTTGGTGATTGGGGTAGTCAGGGATTTTCATTTCGAATCCCTACACAATAGGATAGAGCCCATGGTAATATGTATGTCCAGGCAGCAGAGTGGCAATCTTCTGGTGAAATACAACGCCCAAAACCAGACTGAAGTCGTTGGACTAGTGGAAAACGAATGGAGAAAGCACTTTCCACAGCTGGCTTTTAACCAGGCTTATCTGGATGACGTGTTTGCGAAATTACATGAAAGTGATTTCAAATTGCACAAGATAGTTACCGCCAGTTCTATCCTTGCCATTATTATCGCCTGCCTCGGCCTGCTAGGACTGGCCACATTCTACGCCCAGCAAAAAATCAAGGAAATTGGCATCAGAAAAGTACTAGGGGCAAGCCAGTTTTCCATCATGCTCTTACTCAACAGGGAGTTTGGCATACCATTAATGCTTTCACTTATGATTGGGGCACCAGTTTCCTATTGGTTAATAGAGTTGTGGTTGACCGATTTTGCCTACAGGGTTGGGTTCAATTATTGGTTGTTCCCAATGTCGGGTGTGGTAGTTGCTTTTATTGCTGCCCTTACAGTCAGCTACAATTCCTTTAAGGCATCAGGCACCAATCCTGTCGGGGCACTCAGACAGGAATAGGGCAGGCCATTTGACTTGTCAGTATATCCCTGCGTTGTTGGTTTTTTTCGCCAGTACATTGTGTAAACAGCCCTTCCGGGAAATATTGTAACACTTCCCCGGAATTGTGTAAAAGTATAATTCACAATACTTCGGAAATTTGCCCTACATCCCATTCGACTACCTATTCAAGCAGTAGGTAGGAATTGTTCAATGGGTTTTTGTTATTCAACTATAAGTCAAGTAATTGGGTGTGTTTAATGCTGATAAAACAATGGAAAAATATTTATCCTTTTTTATGATAGACCTTTCGGGCTATACGGCCCTAACAGAAAAGCATGGTGGCAAAACTGCAGCCCGGGTTATCAGTAGGTTCGTCCATTTGGTTAAATCGATTATTGCCAGTCCTTGCGAAATTTCAGAGCGAACAGGTGATGAATTGGTCATTACGTCAAAGAACCCAGATGCTTTGGTCAGCCTGGTGAGAAACATCAAAAAAAAGGTTGAGGAACAGGTTAACTTTCCATCTTTCCATGGCGGGTTGCACTCGGGGGAAATCTATATTTTCGACAATCATTTTTTCGGTTCTTCGATTAACCTTACTTCCCGCTTACTCAACCATGCCCAAAGGGGACAAGTGTTGGCATCCGAGGATTTTTTACGTTCCATCAACAAGAAGAATGCTTCGTACTTTAAAAAATTGGGTAAAGCCCAGTTTAAAAATATTTTGGAACCAGTGGCCCTCTATACACTCCAAAGTGGGTCGGATATGGGAGTTGATATAGATCCGGTATGCCGCATGCAGGTTCAAAATACGAATAACAAATTATCCTGGCCTGGCGATGACGGACATACCCATTATTTTTGTTCACAGGAGTGTCTTTTGTCATTTAAGCAGAATCCCAGGGCTTATTTGGGGCAGTAGCCCTGAAATAACCTTAGCGGTCATTATACCCCTTGCCTTCAAAAATATTTGGCAGGCATTTTTCTATCCTTGCTGCCCTGGTTTTCGATTGTTTGGGTTGGGAAAAATGTAGCAAATAGCCCCTTTGCCGTCCCGGGGTAAGTGCTTCAAAGGCAGCTTTCAGGTCCGGGTTTTCTTCCATTGCAATTTGTAGCTCCTCAGGCACAGGGTACTCTGCTGTTTTTTTGAAAGGTACTTTCAGGCCAGCCCGTTCTACCTCAATGGCTTCATAGACATAGGCCTTCAGGGTGGCCTCCTGCTTTATGATGTCTTGCAGGCTGGTAAAGCGTACCTGGCGTGCCGATTGCACATTTTCTGTTTGCTGGATGAGTATCTGGTCAGTATCGTTGAGCAATACCCCCTTGTGAAACAACAGGGCACAATACTCATTGAACCCATGGATCAATACCACATTGTGGGACCGAAAGGTATAGCAGGGTACACCCCATTTGAGCTCTTCAGTCAGTCCACAATCGAGTAGGAGGGTGCGCAGCTGTGCATATTCTTTTTGCCATTTTCCGGGTTTGCTGAAAAAGAAATCTACCTTGGGGTTCATGCTTATAGTCGGTTTAGGGAATAGAGTTTTCTATCGGCCGGCCTGAAATACCAGGATACTACGGTGAGCACAATCAGCAATGAAGACCCGAAAAACTCTTTGGCCTCATCTCCGGCAGCCACGTGCGAAAAAAATGCACCGGACATGGCAAAGAAAAAGCCCGCATAGGCCCATTCTTTAAGCAGGGGAAATTTCGGCAGGAGTACCACACCTACGCCTAGAATTTTCCAAACTCCCAATATGGTCAGTAAATAAACGGGATAGCCCAATTGGGCCATTTTGGTTACTTCTTCGTCCATTCTGATGAGTTGGACTATTCCTGTAGATACCATTCCCAGCGAAAGCCAGATGGTAGCAATCCAATAGATAATTTTGTTTCTCTTTGACATGATGTATCAGTTAGTGTTTTTGGGTTGACTTAAAATATGCTCTATTCTGTTGTGTGCCATATTGATGCCCTGGGCAAATGGCAATTGAAGTATTTTGTACCTGACCTCTACCGACCTGTAGAGTACATGCATGGTGAGTTTACTGGTTTCTGCTGTAAGGGCTTCAAACTCCAGAAACTCCAGCTGAACACCAAAATCCTTACCCTCCATTTCAAATGTGCGCGTGATTTTTTGGTTCACAACAAACTCGTGGATGGTGCCATTAAAGCCATGCTTGTTGCCTTTTGGGTCGGTAGTCACAAAGTGGTAGCTACCGTGCTTTTTGTTTTCCAGCTTCATCACTTTCGTTCCCATCCATTGCTCTACAATTGCCGGATCCTGGTAGGCTTTGAAAAGCAATGCCAGCGGTAACCCGAATTCCCTTGTAATGAAGAGTTGCTGCTGGCCATCTTCGGCCACTATTTTGGTTTTCCCTTGCATTGGTCCTATTTGTCAGTTTGGTAGTTTTTCATAATCGCTTCCAGCTTGTCAAATTTCTCATCCC
Organism: Cyclobacteriaceae bacterium; assembly: GCA_040222275.1. Lineage (GTDB taxonomy): Bacteria > Bacteroidota > Bacteroidia > Cytophagales > Cyclobacteriaceae > CAXBNB01. The sequence goes on along the minus strand of JAVKDJ010000012.1, from coordinate 10,076 downwards.
ACATTTCTGCAAAAGGCTGAAGCCAATCCACCACTTCAACCAGCTTGGCCGCATTCACCTGGTACAATATTTCCCTTCCAGATTGTTGCTGTTCTACCAGCTCACACTCTGTAAGTATCTGGATATGACGGGAAATAGTCTGACGGGCTGAATCAAAATTTCCTGCAATTGCCCCTGGTGTCATGGCATTGGCAGCCAGCAGGGTAAGGATGGCCCTTCGTGTAGGATCGGCAATGGCCTGGAAAACATCGCGCCTGGATTTCATATTATGCAGTTATTTAACTGCAAGTATAAGCGCAGCTACTTAACTGCGCAAATATTTCGAAAGAAAAATTCTGGAATAGACTGCCCCAAAAATCATTGGGGCCATTCCTTGCCATTATGGTACATTTTTCAATCGGGCTCAGATTATTAGACTGGGCACAGATATTTAGATTCAAAAAAAAATGGCATTTTGAAGATTCAGATGAATCACGTATTCTAAATATGCCGGGCCTTGGCTAGGGGGTGGCAGTGTAAGGCAAACGCTAACCCTTCAACATACTCTCTGTAGAATCAATCAACTGTTTGATTTTATCGGGATTATACGCATCGGGATGGGCTGTGCCAAAATTGCCACCGTCATTATCGAAGTATTTCCCATTCATTTCTTCATACCGATAAGAAGTGGCCAAATCATACAGTATATCTACACCCTTTGCTGCGGGCGACCAAAAATTACCAAATGCCTCAAGGGCCATTTTCGTCTGTAGCAGTGAACCTGGGTTTACGGCTATCACGGCAATGTCATCCAGCTGTCCTGCCTGGTAAAGGCTCCACATGGTAATGGCCAGTTTGCTTTGGGCATAAGCATCTCCCTGGCTAAACACCTTTCCTCCATACAAGGCATCAAAGTTTACAGATGCCTGTGCGGCTGAGCTAAGGTTCACGATTCTGGCATCATTTCCTTTTCTAAGTAGCGGCACCAACTCATAGGTGAGCACATAAGGAGCTATGTAATTCACCATGAACCGGATATCCAATCCATCTTTGGTGGTGGCCTGTGGGCTGTTGTACACCCCGGCATTGTTGATGAGCACATCGAGTTTGGCCAATTTTTTATGCACTTGCCTGGCCAGTTCCCTCACAGCACCCAGGTCAGACAAATCTGCTACAAACCCTTGAATGCTTTCATTGCCCGATTCTTTTTTAACCATTGAAATTGAGTCGGTTAACTTTTCCTGGTTGCGCCCGTGCAGGTAAATCTCGTGCCCTGCTTTGGCCAATTTGATGGCTGTTAGCTTTCCAATGCCATCGGTACTTCCTGTTATCAATATTGTCCTGATCATGATAGTATTTTTTCTGTTTTGCTTTCGTGAAAATGGGTTAAAACCTTATTGGCCAGAGTTTCCAGAGTCCGGTCCATATTCATAGAATTGAAGCGTAGGTTAACTGCCACATGGTTTACGCCAATATCTTCCAATTGATGGAGGTAATCCCTCAAATAGTATGCGCCAATCTTGAAGCCCAGGGGTATGGGTTGCGGTTTGAAGTCATGGTTTTCCTGCAACACCACATAGAGCGGTTGCATGAATGGTTTGTCATAGTCCTTGTTTTTGGCAACCAATTCCCGCCATTGTTTTATGGTGTTGTATTGATTCAACAAATCCTTCGGGTAAGACATCCAGCCATCGGCATGTTCTGCGTTCCATTCCAGCGTTTGCCTGCTACTCCCAGTCATCAACATGGGTATTTTGCCCTCTTTGGGTTTGGGCAGCATATCTACCTGGCCATTCAATTCCCCATAATTGTCTGTGGGCAATGAGGGAAAGCGCTCCTGGGTTTTGCGGATGTAGGCAAAAGACTCCCGAAATAGCGTCCCACGGTTTTCGAAATCAATGCCCATGGCCGGGTATTCATCCGGTCTGTCTCCTGAGGCCACTCCCAGTATCATCCTTCCTCCGGACAGTTGGTCCACACTCCCAGCAGCTTTTGATACATGCACAGGGTGGTGCAGGGGCAGGGCAATACTGGAAATGCCCAGGGCTATTTCCTTTGTTTGTGCGGCCAGGTAGCCAAGGTATGTAAATGGCTCATACGTCTGGCCTGCATCCCCAAATGAAGGCACATTGAATGGAATATCACGTACCCAAAGTGCTTTGAAGCCCAATTGTTCGACTTGTTGTGCCCGCTCCACATGTTGCTGCATGGTCGGCACAGGCCCCTGGGCGTAGTTTTCTATCGGCGCTACAATCCCTACGCTGAGTTGACCTGGTTTGAATACACTGTTGTACCCCCGATTGATGTTTTCAAATTTTTTCATAGTCAGTATTTGGTTTAAACTACTCCTGCAAAGGAGCCTTTGCCAATGTTCACTTTCAGGTAATTGTTCAGGCCAGGTCGTCCCTTGCTTCTATCAGGAAGTGGTGGCTCACAGATCCGGCAGTTCGCTCTTTCAGGTGTGGAATATATTCAGGGTCATTCATAAAGTTCTTTGCAGCCTCCCTGCTTGGCCATTCGATGATGATGCGAAGTGCGGCTTCCTTCTTACTACCTTCCAATTGTTCGTGGTTGGCCGTTCGGGCGAGGTAACTGCCCCCATGTTTAGCGACCAATTTATTTGCGGGTTCAATGTAGTCTGGAATCCAATCCTCTGTTGTAGGGGTCACGTCCAGCACGGAATAATAATTTGACTGTTCCATTGTTTTTCTGTTTTGATGTAGATTTTTTTCGTGTTCTACAAAGGAACGCAAATACCAAGACCAGGTGACAGTACATATATTGGTTAATTCAGTAAGTTTATTGGATGTTGACATCCAAAAACAAGAAATTCAATTCATTATTAGCATTAATCCTTCAAAAATAACCTGTAATTACAATAATAAACCAATATAAATACCATCTTTATAATAATTCATATTAGGCTGGAAAGAAGGTCGCTCAATCACTTAGCCCAGTACCAAAACAGGTAGGCGAGGCATTGGTTTGACATACAGATCAACCAAAACCATTTTAGATACAATTATTGCCAATTTGGATACCGTAAATAGCTGCAAACATTAGAATGCTACACCGTTAACCCATTGAAAAAAATAGATATATCATGAAAAAATCAGTCTTTGCACTCTTTATTATTAACCTGTCGGTTACAATCGGCTTTTCACAAAAGAATGCACTTACCTCTGAGCCGGACAGTAAGGTAGTGTTGGCCACAGACATTAAATGGGAACCCCTCAACCCTGCGCGTGGCAATCAAAGCCCAAGGGCTGGCAACCTATGGGGGGACCGTACAAGCTCAGGGGCGTCAGGGTTTCTGGTGCAATTTACCCAAGGGTTTAGTTCACCCCCTCATATCCATAATATAACCTATCGGGGCATAGTCATTAGCGGACTGATCCACAACGATGATCCCAATGCCGCTGATATGTGGATGACTACTGGTTCTTATTGGACACAGCCAGCCGGGGAGGGGCACATCACTGCTGCAAATGGCAGCAGCAACATGGCCTATATAGAAATTGAGAATGGGCCCTATCTGGTACAACCCACCGGGGAGGCTTTTGACAATGGCGAAAGGCCTGTGAATATGGAGGCATCTAACGTCATTTGGGTAGATGCCTCCAACATCACCTGGATAGACTCCCAGGCCGACATGCCAGAAGTTCAGAAACGACCTAAGGTAGCTTTCCTCTGGGGCAAACCACAAGAAGGCGAGCTGAACGGAACCCTGATCAGGTTGCCTGCCGGGTTTGCAGGTGAAATTCTCAGCAATGGATCAGACTTGAAGGTTGTGGTGATAAAAGGTCAGGTTAAGTCTCCATTGAACGGTGCTTACAAAACTATGGAGCCTGGCAGCTATTTCAGTTCGAAAGGAGAAGCGCAGATAGATGTAGGTTCGGCTGATGAGGCCATCCTCTATGTGCGCACAAATGGCAGTTATCACCTCACAAACCGTGAATAGGTGCGTAAAAAAATCGCTAAAGGATGAATGAACAATGGCCTATAACTCTCTAAAGGGAACTTTCGATTCTCGTTTAAGGGGTAGGAGGGCAGGAACAAAAAATGTTTTCTTGTTGTGTTTAAGCATACATTTTTAATGAAAATTGAAATTACCCGGATAATAGTAGTTTTCTTAAACATTATACCTCGAACGCATGTTTTACGCTGGCTATTAATTTAAACTGTTGTTCTTGCCATCTTTTTAATCTTCTCTAAATAGTCGATCGGGAAACCCTCTTTTTTAGCCAGCTCATACAGTGACAATGCATATACCTCATTGGTACCGGACAGTGATTCTATGGGTAGGTTATAGCAGACAGCCGTTACAACATCATGCTTGCTGGTAACAATGTTGACCTCTTCCGGGATATAGTCGTCCACACCTGGCTGGGCATATAGCTTACGGATTGCCTTACTATCTGCGGTCATCACTATCCCATAAGACCTGTCGTTTTCACAAGGAACCAAAGACGCCCGTTTTCCAATTTTCAAGGCATAATCATTAAGACAACCCTTTCTTCGGTTGGATGGCCTGATCCCGTTTTTTTCCAAAATAGTTCCATCCATAAACAAGCCGTAAAAAAATACTTCCATTTCCATTTTTTTTTTAAAAGACCCTACTTCAAGTTCAGGCTAAGTTAAGGTTCAAACAAGAAACCACCATAGTCTTGTGCTCCAAAAGTAGAATCCACCAAACCTCCGGTGCAACGATTTTATACATGAAATTTTGTGACCAAGTCCATAAAACCGAGTCCTAATACCCACGATTGATGTATGGTGGTCGCTCGGGGTGCTATGACATAAACCAGATGCCCCGGACCAAACTTTAGGACAAAGATGAAAAAGGACAAAATACCAACAAAATGGCGCATATTTTATATGGTTGTGGTTTTGTTGGTCATAAATATTACAGCACCTGTGAGTGCACAATTGCTCTATCCGGAGAGTTATGTGGTGATTTTTGATACTACCAGAAATTTTAAAGGATCTATTTCCCCTTCGGTGGAAGTTAAAACACCCAACGAACTGTACATTGAGATTACCAACAGGGCCGACATGGCCTACAAGTTTAAAAACCATGCATTGGTACTGGCCAATAAATTTGAGTTTACCAAAAATGGTGAGGAGACCATATTGAGTGGTGGGTTCCTTTATGCCAAATTCAAAACATTTTACGACAACCCTCTGGTAGTAGAGCACTACCTCCAGTATCAGTGGGCGGAAGCCAGGGGACTGGAAAAGAAATACGCCCTTGGATCCAACCTCCGGTACAAGATTTATAAAAACATGCGCAGCGGTGCATTCGCCGGACTGGGCCTGTTTTACGAATCCGAAAAGTGGAACTATCAGGCTGTCCCGGTTGAAAGAACACCTGGCACCACAACCCCTGTGGAAGTGGATTATTTTAAACTCAATGCCTATGTGAGTGTAAAGCAAACCATCAGCGACAATGTAAAGGGGGAAGCGGCTTTTTATCTGCAGGACAATTTCGAGGATTTTTTAAAAACGCCTAGATTGGGCACCAGTGCGGGGGTGTCTTTCGCCATTACAAAAAATGTGGCTTTGGCTGTGCAATTTAGAATGTTGTACGATTACGAGCCCATAGTACCCGTGGACAAGCTCTGGTTCAGCACCTTTACCGAACTGCAGGTTACTTTTTAGGGTTTAGGTAAATGTGCACGGATTTTAAGCGTTTTATACCCGCTTCTTTGTTGTGCACAGGCTGGTGCTGTCATATATCTGATCTTATGGCCTTCAAACACCATCAAAAGCAATCTCATCATTTCATAGTAGAAACGAGCACTCTTTCAGCTTTTCAGTTTAGGCCAAAGGAGTTAGCAAAAGATGAATGTGTGCGAAACTAAAACGAAAGAAATTAAATATCTTTACGGTATGGCCACTTTGAACGAAATAAGAAATCGTGTGATTGATAGTCTAATGTCAATTGACAACTCACAATATCTGCAAGCTCTCGAAAAAAATGATCAAATCATCCAATGTCGGGCATGCTAAAATTCCTTTGACTGAGGAGCAAAAGATCATGTTGGCCATGAGTGAAGATGATATTCAAAATGGGAAAACAATTGATCAGAATTCACTAAATAAGCAGGAGCTTCAATGGCTAAAAGAAAAACCCGCCTAATCGGTCGGCAGGTAGTCTGGACACAAACTGCTGCAAAGCAGAGAAGAAATATATTGGAGTACTGGGTTGGTCACGACAAATCAAATTCATATTCTTTCAATTGCTCAAAGCCAGTAATTCGAAAGTTGAATTAATTGCCAGGAATTATAAAATTTTCAGAGAAGCTGATTTCCCTGATACTCGTGTCGCATCCATGGGACATTTCAGTATTTTCTATAAGTTCAATTCCAAAGAAATAATCATAACTGCTTTTTGGGATAATCGTCAAGATCCTAAAAAACTTCTGGAAATTTTCAAAAAGACTAAATAGCAATATGAGACAATGCTTAATCGTTGCTAATTCACTTAACATAGCGCTATTATCGCGAACACAGAATGTGTTCGATAATGTCCTGCGTTATAGCCTGTCCCGTTGTAGGGCGGGATTCCTGCCTACGGCAGACAGGAATAGTTTAGGGTTTGGCCTTTTTCGTCCTTAGAAGCAGTCACTTTATTTCTTGGGAAACACGAGCACTCTTTTGACATTTTAGGATTGAGGGGCAGGAGAGAGGGAATGGTAAATGTGTGCGCGTTAGTATGGATATTATCCCATTTTATATTCCTTGACTAAGACATCAAATGACAAACCCAATTTTGGACCAAGTGCCCTTATCATAGGAAGTGTCAAAGGTCTTCGCCTATTCAAAATGTTTGAAATAGTCCCTCGACTTTTCGTTCCTACAAAACTCATTAAGTCTTTTTGATGTAAATCCATTTCAGCCATTCGAATTTTAATTGCTTCTATCGGATCTGGTGCCTCAATTGGGTAATGTTCAGATTCGTACTTATCAATTAAAGTAATCAGTATTTCAGCTAAATCATTTTCCGATGAACCCTTTGGGGCATCAAAAACATTTTCAAGATCAGCTAAAGCACTGGTATAATCACTTTCTGTTCTAATTGGTTTTATATTCATAATTATATAGTCAAAGCGTTAATTCTATCATATTCCGAATGTGTGCCTATGAAACGTATCCAACCCCATTGCATTTCATAATTGAATTTGACAATTAATCTATATTTGTTTCCGCAGATGTTAAAAACTATTCTGTTATCGCCAACAACACTCGCATTTCTGTACTGTGCTTTTACTTCGTTGCTATTTTTCCAGTGAGCTTTCATAGCTACTTTGTACCATGTTTTTAGCGTCTCATCACTTTCAGGGTGTTTCTCCCAAAACTCTCTTATGATCTTTCTTGAGACAATATTTTTCATTGAACGTAAAATTAATCCAAATGTTTTCATTTTGAAACATCAGTAACAGTAACGGCAATTACAATAATTTTGAATTCTCAATCGTTCTCGGATATTTAATATAATGCTTATTATTGCGAACACTTAATGTGTTCTATAATTTATATTATGTTAAATAAAGTATTTCAAAACACTCCTCTATTATTCTATTTGGCATATTCTTAATATTTGATTGAAATCTAAAAGGATGAGCTCTAACCCAATTCTGGGCCGCTAGTAAGGTATTGTTTGGTGAGTTTGCCCTGGTCTGTGGTGCCTTTCAGATACATCCTTGTGAACCTCCTCTGATCCACAAAACCCAAAGAATACAACCAGTCAATAATTTCTTTTTGGTTCATTAGCACATCCACTACCACAGATTTTCCGGTGAGCTTTTGAAAGACACTGCTCAGCAACATCTGTACATTACCGACAGACTGTGCAAGTACCGGGCCTACTTGTGAATACTGACTGCCTTCACGCCCGAGTACATAGCCCAATACACGGTCGTCTTGTTTGATCTGTGAGCACACACCGTTTTTTTGGTTCAGCAAAAACTGCAACAGGTTCAGACGGTTCACACCATACAAGTGACTATCTACTTCCGATATTTCTGCAATGGTCTGTTCGGTGATCGGCAGCAGTTTCACCATGGGTTCATCACTCAAGTCACGGTCCATCCTTTGCCTGGTTTCATTGATGTGCTTGAGTTTGGCTGTAGTCATTCTGCAGACCTTATATTCTTCTACAAATCCCCATTTTTGATAAGTGGCCACCATATCGGGCACAGCATCCAGTTTGATCGATTCACAGGCTTCCAGTTTTTCCAGTATGGCATTCAGCAGCATTTTTCCTAATCCAAAGCCCCTGTAAGCCTTCGATACCAGCAACATACCTATCCAGGCTAGTTTGTTGTTGTAGTTCATGGCCGTCACACTGCCTACCACCACATCTTCGTCACAGGCCACCAGGCAGTTTTCCGGGTTGTTGTCCATCAAAAACTGCCAATCCTGCTCGGTCTGGTTCCAGTTTTCGGCATTCTTAAACTGCATCACAGCCTCAATGTCCGTACTGCGCATCTGTCTTATTTTGATGGTATCCATGGTGTAGTCGTTCGAAAGTTAATAAGCACTGTACCTCCGGTCTGGAAAGAAGTTCATGGTCCTCCCTCCTGTCAATTTATACCTATTGAGGCTTGTGTATTTCAAAAGTAATGCCTTTAATAAATGGTTACAAAAGTATTTACAAGTATATTTATGCTGCAACTGTAAAGTTTTGAAAGTTAAAACCTCAAAAACAAAAAATTTGGCCAACTATCGAAAGACCATGGGCCTGGAAAAGAAAATCATCTTTAACTTAGCGGCCTTTTGGCATACCGATTATTTACAGCAATGAGTGAAAACGACCAAGACATGAGATCCACCGTTCGCCGCAGGACGGTTATCCTTGAAAAGCTGGAACAAGACAACCAGGTGAATGTGAGTGAATTAAGTACCGAACTCGGAGTGAGCGAGGTGACCATTCGCAACGACCTGGCCCAGTTGGAACTCAAAAACCTACTGATCCGTGCCCGTGGTGGTGCCATCAAGGTGAGCCGTGTAGGTATGGACCACAGGCTTTCTGAAAAAAACAAGGTCAACATCAAGGAAAAACGTAAGATTGGAAAAGCGGCAGCCCGTCTGATCAGCGACAATGACACCATCATCATCGATTCGGGATCTACCACCTCAGAGTTGGTGCACCACATGGACGGTGTATCGAATCTGAATGTGATCACCAACGCCCTCACCATCGCCAGTCAGCTGTCGAACCTACAAAACATCAACGTGATCGTGCCTGGAGGCTTCCTTCGAAGGGAATCCCTGTCCCTGGTAGGTGCTCCGGCAGAAAACACCTTTCAAAACTACTACTGTGACAAACTGTTTCTGGGTGCTGACGGCATTGACATTGAGCATGGGCTCTCCACTCCCAATATCGAAGAGGCGCACCTCAACCAAAAAATGATCAGCATTTCGAAGCAGGTCATTCTGCTGGCCGATTCCAGCAAGTTTTCCAAAAGAAGCCTCGCATATATTTGCAGTATGGACAAGGTGGATGTGCTGGTTACAGATAGTGGCATCAGTAAAGAGTTTAAAAACCAATTGGAAAGGCTTGGCATTAATGTCATTGTAGCCTGAAGCCAGGTTCAAGTCGTTTTGAGTCGGATAAATTTGCAGCACACTTCCTGGAATTATCCGCCATTGCGAGGAGGTACGACGAAGCAATCAGTTCGGGTTCTCATTCCACTGGTCATAGTATTAGTTTTGGGCAGTACTTAACCCTGAGAGACTGCTTCATTCCGCTGCGCTTCATTCGCAGAGACGGGGTGCTTATGGACAGGCTGCCCCACTCCCAATTGATTTTGAATACGGCATGGCACTAAAACCCGTGAAAACCGCCATTGCGAGGAGGCACGACGAAGCAATCTGTTAGAGGTATAATTCCACTTGCTATAGTAATTTTAGGCAGTACTTAACCCTGAGGGACTGCTTCATTCCGCTCACGCTCCATTACCGATGACGTATTTTTAAACTTGTTGATTTAGAACCAGTTGGTATCCCATGTCTTGTGCTGTTTTTACCAACCACTTTTCTCGCTGCATACTAACCTTGGTTTCATAATCTTTTATCCCCTTTTCGGCGTA
>JAVKDJ010000011.1:0-110054 GCA_040222275.1 Cyclobacteriaceae bacterium | reverse complement strand
CAGACAAGGAGTCAAAGCTCTTGCGCATATCGGTAGGCTGGCTGTAAAGCAGGTAGCGGTGTTCAGTAGATAAGGTAAACATCCCGCTAAACTAAACGCACACATCAAACTAAACCAGATGTGTACGACCGCAGGCTTACTGCAGCTTTACTAAACTTGTGGAGTTTAGTAAAGCTGAGTGGTGGCCTTATCAGCTAAAAAACAAAAGCCACCAATAGGCAGCTTTCGTTTTTGGGTAGGTTACACTTGAGTAACCTTAATTTGATATAAGGAACGATAAAATCATGCCAGTGGGCTTCCTTTTTTAATCCATGGCAACAGTAAATGGCCATCCGGTAAACTGTTCGGCCTGTCCTGTAGTCACATCCACGTCCCTTGGCCAGCACTCGAAAGTCACTTCGTTGCTGGGCTTGTTGAAGCGGATCAAACCATATCCACCACCACTTGAAGGGCTTTCAGGGTTCACATAAGCCTGCATCGTGATTTTATTGTTGAACCCATCGAGGTATTGGCCTGTCCATGGCAGGATGTCATTGTTGTTTTTGCCTGGCTTCTCATCTTCTGGCCACCACCATCGGCTGTAGTAGTTGTTTACCAGGGCCGGCACCACAAATGCCCACGGGCCATCTTCAAACTCATCAGTACCATGTTGGATGACGGTAGCCAGGTGCTGGTCTCCGGCTATATGAACAGCATTGGCCTTTTTAATGGCTTTGAGTGCATTGTTCCGCCCGGTTTGCGGCCAGCCATTGGAATCCAGGTCGGCATGCAGCCTGTTTTCCTTTTTGCCATGTAAATGCGCCCCACCACAGAAACCGGTTGCTGACAACACCGCCTTCATACTTGGGTCCTGGTCGTTACCCCATTCGTCCAGAAATTTCTCCTGACGGCCACCCAACAGTTCCAGGCCTTCCACATCTACAGATGCCGGATCGTACTCAGGGTTTCTTATGTGGTCTGGCCTTGGTCCCTGCTGTGGGATTTTACCATTAGGGCCCGACTTGAATTTCCTGTCTTCAATAATCGCAAAATCCACATCACCAACGATCAGGTTGGTATAATATACACCTATACCCTGGTTGATCGGTGTGGGATCATAAGGATCAGGCAAGTGTGCAGTCTGGCACCTTTCTACCATTTTTACATATTCATGGTGGTAAAAGTAGCCGCCATCATTTCCAGCCGTACTGGAGGCCTTTTTACCATACTCACCCCAAAGGTTGCCCTGGCCAATATCATGGTCATCGGGGATGGTGATGCATGGGCGCTCACGGAATAGTTCTCTGAATTGCTGCCCGAATTTCAACCAGGCTGCTGTATGCTCTGTATGGTCGTAAGACTGGTCTCCAGCAAAAAATACCAGGTCGGGGTTTTGATGGTTGATGTTTCTCACGTAGTTGGCACGGTCGCCCCTGTCCCTGTTGCTGTTGCAAGACATGGCAGCCAATACTATTTCTGCTTTGGACTTAGGGTTTTTCCTGATCAAACCTTCGAAAGAAGCTTCATCTCCATGCAATAGCCTGTATGCTATGTCTTTAGAATCATCCCAATTTTCAACCCTGAACAACGCCGACCACCCCAGGTCATTTACGTTTTGCTTCTGAATTTCTTTCCACTGGTTTCCATCTTTTACTTCCAACCTCACTTCCCGGGTTTCATTCGGATAAAGTGGGTACAACTGGGCTGAAAGCTTCAGGGTTTTGTTGGAAACTGTGTAGATTCCAAATGCCACCACATCCTTGCGTTCTACTTTCATGTTGATAATGGGATTGTCAGCCCGGTTCCACCAGTCATTGATGGCCAGGGTATCCTGTTTTGAAAAGGGCGCTATAACGAGCGGCTCCATTTCTTCTTTTTTCTGCGGGCTTGAGCAGGCCATTCCCATCGCAAGGAGTATGGCAAAGCTTAAAAGTTTGTTCATAATAGATTGAAATTTGTAAATGATTTAAATATAGATTGTTTATTGAATTTCAATGTTGAAAATATAATACCAGGCTTGGTTTGCCCATTTGAGGAAATAGAAAACAAGGTGGTCGCTGGTTCATTTTGCTAATTTATAAAGAAAAAAGCAGCCATCTCCATAATCGGGAGACAGCCACTTTTTCTAGGTCAATTACAAATAAATGGCTTGTTTAAATTCTTTTAATAAATCAATCCACATCCAAACCCAGATTAGGATTAATCTCAATTTCGCTATCCGGAATAGGCCAGGTATCATCTATACCATCCCTAAAACTCCTGGAGGTAACATACCATCTGCTGTGTGGGTCTGCCACCCCGTCCTTCTGCCTCAAATTCGTGGCGCCCGGGAATGGCCCTCCGTAGAAGTCAGCATTTAGTACGTCCTTGGCAATATCCCATCTCAGCAGGTCCCAATATCTTTGTCCTTCGAGGGCCAGCTCATTGCGACGCTCCCTTCTCAATATCACCCTTAGGGCATCCGGGTCTGTCTCCGTTACCGGCGGCATATTTACAGATGTCCGCCCTCGTACCAAATTGATTGTTTGGTCAAGCAATGCCTGATCTATCGCGTCACCAGCCTCCAGCTTGGCTTCCAGATAAGTGAGCAGTACCTCGGCATACCTTATGATAGGTTGATCCTGTGGTGCCATCCTCAGGTTGCCGGTGTAGTTCCAGTTCATGAATTTCGCCAATCCAAAACCTGTTCGGGTGGCCTGCCTGTTGGTAGTGAGCCTGTCTATCGAACTGGTGGAATCAGGATGGGATATGTATTTGAACCCGGGACCAAAATCCACGCCATCTATCAGCACATTGTAGCTCAGACGGGGATCCCTGTCTTTTGCCAGGTCGCTGGCGTCATACCTTGGATCGCTGTAGTCAAACGAGGTGCCATCGTTAAATTCATAAGATTCCACAAGGTCACCCAGGGGGTTTACAATGTGCCAGGCCCCAATAATCGCCGGGCCGGCATTTTGCTGCAAACCATTACCAAACAAGTCTTCTATGTAAGGCATGGTAAATATTATCTCCGCACTCATCTCATTCGTTCCATCGAAGAGGGACACATAGTCTGGGTCGATGATGTTGTCGCCCAGGTCTATGATGGACTTGTATGTGGTGGCAGCTGCCGCAAACCGCTGATCGGCCATTTGCATTCTACCCAAATAGGCCAGTGCAGCCTGCTTGGATGCCCTGCCAAACTCCGCAGTGGACATATCGCCGTAAGCTGGCAAGTCTGCCACAATAGCCCCCAATTCGTCTATTACAAATTGGATGATCGTGCTTTTGGGTGCTTTTTCCACCACAAAGGATTCTTCCAATGTGAGGGTGCGCTCTATCAATGGTACAGCGCCGTAAGTTTGAGACAAGTAGTAATATTGTACGGCACGAACAAACCGGGCTTCTGCCGAGAGCCTGGCCACAACGCCGGCATCTACTGGCACTTGCCCTACGTTTTCTATGAAGAAATTGCTGCGAGCGATTTTTTCGAAAGTCCTGTCCCACATCTGCCTCACAATGGCGGTGTTTGATGCCAGCATAGTACCATTGGACAAGCGATGTACCGGAGAGTTATTGCCCCGTCTGTCGTAGGAATTGTCCGTAGCACCTTCCAGCAACACTGTAGCCGTGTAGCTCCACCAATCCGAAAAGTTGGCATTGGCGGTACCATAGGTTTCCCCTTTATAGACTGCAGCCAATGCCAGCAGGGCATTGCTTTCTGAAGTCCAAAAACTTTCACTTGCAAACTGGTCGAGTGGTGACCTTTCCAGTTCATCAGAACATGATATCGTAAGGCACATAGCCAGAGCGACTATCGATAGTACCTTTATATTTTTATTTATAATCTTTTTCATAACAATCATCGCTTAAAAGTCAATTTTTACTCCAAAAGTATAGTTGGCCATAATGGGGTAGTAATTCAGAGATGTGTTGATCTCCGGGTCCCATCCCTGGCGGTAGCCATGAAAGCTGAACAGGTTTTCACCACTAGCCCTCAACTGTACATTTTGCAAATGGATTTTATCCAGGATTGTCCTTGGCAGGTTATAAGTCAGTTGAATATTCCTCACCTTCAGGTAAGATGCACTTGATAGCCAGAATGTAGAGGTTTGGGAGTTTGGTATGCCACCGTTAGGAATCACTTCCAACCTCGGGTAAACGGCATTGCGGTCGGGGTTTTCGGGTGTCCAGCGGCCATCTGCCTGCCACCTTTGGATGGTGCCCTGATTTACCAATGCCTGTCCGGCCGTACCTCCCATTTGTCCATCTACACCAGATACTCCCTGTATCAGGATGTTTAACCCAATGCCTTTATAATTGGCTCCCAGGTTGATACCATACGAAACCTTTGGTATGCGACTGCCAATAACAGTGCGGTCGTATATCAAATCGACCTTGCCATCGGGCACCCCGTCAGGGCCGCTGATGTCTTTGTACCGTATATCTCCCGGCAAACCGTTTCTGTTAGGCCCGTTGGTATTTACTTCGCTTTGATCGGGATAGCTGGCAATGTCCGCTTCGTCCACAAACAATCCATCGGCCACCAGGCCATAATAGTTTTGTAGTGGATGCCCTACGTAGGTAGAACTGTTGGCTATAAACCCATTGAGCTGCTCCACCCCGGCTTTGCCCAGGTCCAGCACCTCGTTGCGAAGGAACGTAACATTGGTCGAAACAGAGTAACCAAAATCACCCAGTTGCCTGTTGTGTCCGAGTTCGATTTCCATACCTTCATTGAGGATGGTGCCAGCATTGGTCACACCAACGGTGAAGCCCAATGTTTGGGGCACGCTACCAGTCTGTGCCAATAGGGCATCCTTGGTTTTTTTGTTGAAATATGTGGCACTGAAATCTATCAAACCATCCTTGATGCTGGCCTCTACGCCCACATCTATCATTTCCTGGGTTTCCCAGGTAATTTCTGGGTCGGGGATTCTGGCTATCGCCAGTCCTGTGGTAACAGTGCCGCCAAATCCATAGTTGTAGTTACGAGTGGATCCTTCAGGGCTTGTATTGGTGAACAAACTCTGATAAGGGTACAATCCTCCTGCACCTGCATTTACCTGGTTGTTTCCTACCTGTCCCCAGGATGCCTTAAATTTTAGTTCGCTGAGCCAGTTGGCCGTATTTTCCATAAAGCTTTCCTGCGAAAGCCTCCAGCCAGCAGCCAAAGAAGGAAAAGTAGCATAGCGCCTGTCTGCCCTAAACCCCGAATACCCATCGTGGCGAACAACGGCTTCCAACAAATATTTGTTTTGATAGCTGTACCTTAACCTACCAAAATAAGAATCCATTGCCCATTCATCTCCTGTGCTACCATTTTGCGATCCTTCCACCTCTCCAGCGTTCAATTCAGTGAGGTCATTGCTGGGGAACCCGGAACGGAAAGCGGTCAACTCGTCTGTGTCCCTGAATTCATAGGTATGGGCGGCCATCAAACTAAACTGGTGGTCGTTCCATAGCTTGTTGTATTCCAGCACTTGCTGAAAAGTAGAATATGCATATCCATCGCGCTGCATATTTTGCTGGGCAGGCCCCAGGAGAATGTTCTCTGCTATCAACTGGCTGGAAGCAAAACGTTCTTGTTTGGCTTCCATGGAATTGTAGCCACCTATAATGGAAAACTTCAGGTCATCCAATATGTTCCAGTCGTATTTCAGGTTCAGCCCCAGCTCTTGTTCCTTTCTATTGTAAAAACCATCCGAACCGATCCATGAAGCGGGGGTACCGGCCTGTTGAAAACCTACTCCCCAATCCCCATTCTGGAGTTTGATGGGAAAAATAGATGGGATACGAACCGACTGGCCAATGATATTGAGCATATTGGACCCATTGCTACCAGGAGGGCCTGTTGGTTGCTCATCTTTGGAAAAGCGGCCAGTCAACCTGGTAGTCAATTTCATCTTTTTGCTGATTTCCGATACCAGGTTCAAATTGAGGTTGTACCTTTTGTAGTTGTTTTCCGGCACCAGTCCACCCTGGTCCAGGTACCCCAGACCAAACAGGTAATTCGTATTGCCGGTTTTGTTGGCAATGGATAAATTATGACTGGTTAGCACCGAGCGGTCTTTGAAGATGGCTGACCGAAAGTCGCTGTTAGGATAATTGTCCGGATCAGACCCATTTCTAAACAGCTCTATTTCTGCATCGGTATAAGCCAACCCGGCCCCTCCGTTTTCATTGGCTTCATTCAAAAGCCCTGCGTATTCCCATGAATCTACGTATTCGGGAAATTCCGTTGGGATTTGCACACCCACATAACCATTGTATGATACGTTCAGTTTGTCGGCTTTGCCCAATTTGGTGGTAATAAGAATAACCCCATTGGCAGCACGTGCCCCGTATATCGCAGAGGCAGAAGCATCTTTCAAAACGGAGATACTCTCCACCACATTGGGGTTGATGTCATTGAAAGAATTGGTAGGAATCCCATCTACCAGGATCAAAGCCCCGTTGGATGAGTTCACCGAATTGACACCACGTATTTGAATTTCACCACCCAAATTGCCAGGTTGGCCTGAGCGTTGGATTACTGTTACCCCAGGCATTTGGCCTGTTAGGGCCTGGCGCAGTTGTGCTACCGGCCTGTCGTTTATTTTCTCAGCTTCGACCTGTGCCACAGCACCCACGAGTTTGGTTTTTTCCTGGGTACCATATCCTACGATCACCACCTCCTCCAATTGTTCTGCATCCGGCACCATCTGGATGTCGAGCACGGTTTGGGCTCCTAATGTGATTTCCTGGGTAGAATACCCTACGAAACTCACCAAAATCATGGCGCCTTCAGGTGCTGACAACTTGTAGTTGCCATCCAGGTCCGAAGTGGTACCGATAGCTGTGCCTTTTACCACTACGGATGCTCCGGGAAGGCCTTCCCCGTTCTCGTCAGTGATTTTTCCCTGAATCTCCACATCCCTGATGGATACTACTACCGGCTGGCCTTCTTCGCTCTTTTTGAGGGCAGATACTGAAATATTGTTGTTGACTTGCTTGAATTTCAATCTTGCCTGCTTGGACACACTGGCCAATACGTCGGCCACCGTTTGATCGGGATTTTGCGACAAACTGATCTGTTGCTTTACTTTCACATCTTTGCCATGAAAGTAGAATTTGTAATCGGTAGTGGCTTCTATGTGCTCAAAAACCTCCAGGAGCGATGTGGTTCCTGCGTTTATATTGAGTTGCACCTCCTTCACACTCTTGTATTGAGCGCTGGCCCCAGACGCCATGACTATACTCATAAATAGACATTGTAAAGCAAATGCATATAAGGAGTATTTCGAAATCATCTTAATGACTTGTATAATTTTATAATTCATATCTTTGTAAAGATTTGTGGAACAATAGTTTCATAATTCGATCAGCGCTGAATGTTGTTCTGGATTTGCCGCCAAGCTTTAATCTGACGAGCAACATGGAGCGCCAAACCCTGGACCTTGTCCGGGGTTTGTTATTTTAGCTTGTGTTCATTTTTTGCTTCATGGTTTTTTTATCAGTTACATTTTACAGTTTCATTGGGTAAATGGCCCGCTACATGAGGGTAATGTTCAGCTTCTTTCCATCCAGGATGTAATCAAAGTTTTTGGAGTGCTTCATCACCTTCAGCACGTTTTCCAGGCTTTGGTTCCTGAACTCACCATTGATCCCCCCGTATTCAGCTATATTTTTATTGCCATAATCTATCGTGATGTCCACGTCATACCACTCTTCCAGGATGTCTATCACTTGTTTGAACCTTTCGTCTTTGAAATACAGTACCCCCTCTTTCCAGGCTACCACCTCCATCTCCTGAAACTCGCCCATATCGAACTTTCCTTTTTTTCTATTGTAAGACACAAACTGCCCCGGCTGAAGTATGCGGCTTTTTGATACAGACTGCCCAGACACTTCCACCAGGGTTTTACCGGTGAGTAGGGACACCTGTACATTGTTCTTTTCCGGAAAGCTACTGACATTGAATGAAGTACCCAGGGCGGTGGTGGTCACGTCTTTGGACATTACCCGAAATGGCAGCTGGGGGTTTTTGGCCACTTCAAAAAAGGCCTCTCCCGAAAGCTCTATGTCGCGATTGCCCTCGCCAAAATCGCTGGCATACCGGATAGAGCTGGATGAATTCAATATTACCTTGGAACCATCGCGTAAAAAGATGGTGGACTTTTGCCCTCTGGGATTTGACTTTTCTACAAAGGTCACCAGGGTACTTGTGTCTTCATTTTCCACAAAATTGAGCTGCCAAAGTACCACTCCCGCACAAAGCAACAACGCCACCACAGCGGCCCATTTGACCCAGCCTGACCTGCCCTTTTCAGGTATGATATCCACATGATCGGGATCAGGTACACCCTTGGTGGTTTCATGCCCATTGCTGATTTGCTTCCAAACTTCTTCTTTCATTTTGGCGATGCTCACCACATCTTCCTCACTACCATTGCCATTGGTTGATTGTTGCCAGGAATGATGGATAAAAGCCGACACCTCTTCCTCCTTTTCAGCAGCCGACAACCAGCGATAGATTTCATACAGCTCTTCATCGCTGCAGGTATTTTCTTTTAGTTTTTTTAAAAGTAGTGCATTCATTATTGGGCATTTATTGTGCTCTTATTATTAAATACAATCTACAGCCACCTACCGGTGACGCGACAAGGAAAAAAAGTACATTTTTTTTTTGAAATTGCTGGTAACAACGCAGAATTCCCCCTCTGTAGGGTTTAATATCCACACAGATCAGGGCATGATTGCGGACAAGACAATCCCTGCCGGCAGGTACTCTATATAGCTCCTGAGGTATTTGATTGATTTTTTTATCTGGCTTTCCACCGTGTTGATGGAAATGTTGAGTTCATCGGCTATTTGTTGATTGGAGTATCCTTTTTCGCGGCTCAGGCGAAAAATCTCCTGGCGTTTTTCAGGAAGCCCTGCAATGGCTTGTGTGAGCACTGCCTTCATTTCATTCAGGAAAACATCCTCCTCTGTTTTGTTGTTGAAAACAAAAGATTCCACTGCGTGCGTGATGGCTTCTGTTTTAAGGACTTTCTTTTTGATCTTGTTCAGCAGATGGTTTTTGGCAATCCTAAAAATATACCCTTCTATGGAAAGTTCAGTATTGAGGTTTTTCCGGTTTTCCCATATTTTCACAAATACATCCTGGACGATTTCTTCTGCCTCCGGTCTGGATCTGATGTACAATCTGGTGAAATTCAGGAGTTTCAAACTGAACCGTTCATAAAAAACCCCGAAAGCCTCCAGGTCGCCATCCTTTATCCGCTGAAAGAGCTGATTGTCCATAGAATCTTTAAATGGGTGGATTCTTATACAAGATAATGAATTATTGAGTGATCAAGCAAAACATAAAGAGGCTGTCTCAAAAGTATTCCGTCATTGCGAACGAAGTGAAGCAATCTTATTATTCAAAGTACAATCTAAGATTGAGATCACTTCGCTACACTCCTGATGACGGTTTGTTGGACTTTTGAGACAGTCTCTTTTGATTTTAAACGACATAACTAATTTCAATGTCGTTGGATTAGGTCGATCTTAACTAATTGTGCACAAACCTACTTTATTTCGGCTTGCAAGGAACAAGGTCAAGGCGGGTGCTTTTTCCGATTGTCTAACCCGACAACATCGAAACTATAACTAACGAATGGGTTTGATGACAAAACTATACTTTAGTTTGTCATTCGGGTTGATTTTGTATTCATCATGAGGATGTGCACCCCAGCTGTTGTCTCCACCCACACCCATTTGTTTGTAGTCGATATTTACGTTGACAATTTCCCGCTTGGTGACATCTATCGTGTGCTTGTTCACCTTTACTTCCCCTTCGTCAAAGTCTTCGTTGTACTGATGATGGGCATTGAAACCAAGCAGGTCGCCCTGGGCCAATATACCCACGCCGTAACCGGCA
The DNA here is from genome assembly GCA_040222275.1 of Cyclobacteriaceae bacterium. GTDB lineage: Bacteria > Bacteroidota > Bacteroidia > Cytophagales > Cyclobacteriaceae > CAXBNB01. The sequence goes on along the minus strand of JAVKDJ010000011.1, from coordinate 100,186 downwards.
TCATTGGTAAACCCCAGCCACCTGACCTCTGTTCGGTAGCCATTTTCCTGAGGCCGAATGTAGGGAAAATACAGATCGGCAACAGAGGCTGTGTAATTGCCAACGAGGGCAGATGTTTTCCTGTCCTGATAATTTTCATGAGGCCCCCTACCATACCACTCCACTTGGTCATAGGCCTGGGGCAAAACCAGATTAACCCCGAACCGTGGCAATTGGGTACGTTCACCAGCTACGCTTTGGAGGTTGGAGGTTACCAATACCTCACCGCTGCTGTTGATGACATAGCTTACTTCAATCTGCCCTTCTACATCGGGTAAATCAAACGTGGCAACTGCCTTCACTGCGGACACCTTCCCTTTTGAGAATTTCTTTTCAGGTTTGTTGCCATCTATGTTCTTAAACAGCTCGAAAGATTTCAACTGCTGGTTAGAAGAGGCTTTTTTCCATTCTGCCCACCGCTTTTGCATTTGAAAGCCATAGTCGTTATCAATTGGTGCCCTCCAGAAATTCGGCTTTATGGCCTCCTTTATCAGGTTGCCGGCACCATAGTCAAGGCCTATCAGCAGTCCGCTGGTACGATCAAAAGTCGCTTTGAATCCTTCCCCTACTATCTCGGTGATGTTGCCAGCCTCCTGAACCTGTATTTTGCCAGTTTCCTCCAGGGCAAATACCGGTACTTTGAAATCACTGAGTTGGAATTCCGCTGTTGCCAATTCATGGCCTTTGGGCACCAGGTCCGTTGACGTATTGGTCTTTGCAGAGAAGGCCAGGTAATATTCGCTTGTTTCAATATCCATTTCTGGCAGGGCCACTACCACCCTGGCAGATTCACCTGGTTTTGTTGTCAGTTGTGGCAGGGTACCATTTGCTATGGCCTTTCCATTTTCCTTCAATACCCAATCCAAAGAAAAACCTTCCAGGGAAATAAAATCATAGCCATTGTACACCTCTATTTCTCCGTTGACAGCATCTACATCCCTAAATTTGATGTACTGATATACTTTTTTCACTTCCATCATGGATGGATGGGCTGATCTGTCCGGGTTCACCAGGCCATTGAGGCAAAAATTATAGTCGTGGTGATACCCCTCTCCGCCAAGATCTCCCCCGTAGGCCCAATAGGGTTCACCTTTATCATTTTTTGTGAGCAGTCCCTGGTCCACCCAATCCCATATAAAACCACCCTGGAGCACATCATACTTTTCGATAACATCCCAATAGTCCTGAAGATTGCCCACACTGTTGCCCATGGCATGTGCATACTCGCACTGAATGTAGGGACGAGCCGGGTTGTATTCAGCATACTTCACCATATCTTCTATCCTGGCATACATGGGTGCCTGTATATCCGTGTTTTCATAGCTGGTTGCCCCTTCGTATTGCACCGGCCTTGTTTTGTCATTGGCTTTAAGCCAGTCATAGGTGGCATAGAAATTTTGTCCATTGCCCGCTTCATTGCCCAGGGACCAGGTGATGATACTGGGAAAATTCTTGTCGCGCTCGAACATCCTGATGGTACGATCCAGGTGCATGGCCTTCCATTGTGGGGCATAGGCCGGATGGATTTCCTGTGCTTTTTTGTTGTTGTCCAGTCCCTGGTTGGTGGCGCCCATACCATGGGACTCTATGTTGGCCTCATCTATTACATAAAAGCCATACTTGTCGCACAACTGATAAAAAAACGGGTTTTTGGGGTAGTGGCTGCACCTTATCGCATTGAGGTTGTTCTGCTTCATCACCTTCATGTCCAAGATGGTCAGTTCTTCGTCCACTACATGCCCCTTGATATGGTCATGGTCGTGCAGGTTGGCACCTTTCAGGTAAACAGCCGCACCATTCACCAGCAGTTGGCTGTTCTTGATTTCAACCGTCCTGAAACCTACCTGAATACTGGCGGCTTCCATTACTTTCCCTTCATCGTTTTGCCAACTAATGACCAATGTGTACAGGTTAGGGGTTTCGGCACTCCAGGGTTTCACCTTATCAATGCTGCCCGAAAATTTCACCTCCATTGATTCTCCTTTGGGAAGGGTAACCTGTTCTTCAAATGACAACATTTCTTTGCTTTCATCAAGAAGTTTGGCATTTACCGTGAGTTTACTTTTTGAGTTGTTTGTATTGGAAAATTCCATCTCCAGGTTGAACAACCCATTTTTATAGTCGCCATCCAGACTACTGGTGACTGTAAAGTCGGTCATGGTAGCTTTATCCCGAGCGTACAAAAACACTTCCCGGTCTATTCCGCTCAACCGCCAAAAATCCTGATCTTCCATGTAGGATGCGTCTGCCCAGCGGTACACTTCCAGCGCTACCGTATTTTTTCCCTCTTTTAAAAAAGGGGTAACATCAAACTCTGCTGGCGTTTTACTGCCTTCGTTGTAGCCTACCATTTCCCCGTTTATCCACAGGTAATAGGCAGACCTTACCCCACCAAAATGTATGAAGATGTCCTTTCCTTTCCAGTCGGAAGGCACTTCGAATTCTCGTCTATAGCTACCCACGGGATTGTCCGCATGATCTACAAAAGGCGGTTTTTTGGGAAACGGATAGACTATGTTGGTATAGATGGGTATGCCATACCCTTCCAGCTCCCAATTGGCCGGCACGGGTATTTCTGCCCAGGAGGATACATCATAATCAGTTTTATAAAAATCCTTTGGCCGGTCGGCAGGCTTTTTCACCCAATTGAATTTCCATTTTCCATTCAAAGATTGATAGAAGGGGGATTGATAGTAGCGCATGTTCTTGGCGGCTGATTGCTCATCGGGGTACCTGTAAAAACTGGCATGTGCTGGAGCCCGGTTTTCCTGAAAGATCTCTGGGTTTTCCCAATTGGCTATATCCTGGGAGTTGGCTTTTGAACAAAATAAGAAAGTGATGGGCAGCAAGCAACAGCCCAAGACAATTCTAAGGTTATTGGTTTTCATTGTTTAGTTATGTGTTTAGTTTGACATGCCCCTTGCCGCTAAAAAAAAACGGCAGGGGAGATTATATGGTTTTGAAGTATTCTCAGCCTTTGTAGGCCTTTTGAGCAAATGAAAACACATCCGATGGTGTCCTGGCATTGAGCATCAGTGTTTTCATGGTTTCCAGTTTTTCTGGATGTTGGTTGGCCAGGTCAGTGGTTTCGCCCGGATCCTGGCTTAGGTCGTACAGCTCAAATGCCCCCTGGTTTTCTTTGTTTACATTGTATTGTACCAGTTTCCAGTTGCCCTGTCGGATGGCCCTGCGCCCTCCCCTTTCGTGAAATTCCCAGTAGAGAAAATCATGCTGTTTTTGGTTGGAACTGCCCAACAACGTGGGAGCAAAGGAAACCCCGTCTATTGTTTGAGTTACATTCAACCCCGCTATTTCGGCCACCGTAGGCATCACATCCCAAAAGGCAGAAATATGGTCGGTAGTGGTACCTGGTGCTATTTTCCCTTTCCAGCTGGCAATCATAGGCACCCGTACCCCCCCTTCGTACAAGTCCCTCTTGTAGCCTTTCAATATACCATTGCTATCGAAAAAATCAGGGTCAGCACCGCCTTCCATGTGGGGGCCATTATCAGAGGTAAATATGATGAGCGTATTGTCTTCAAGGCCCAGCTCTTTTACCTTGGCCACAATTTCACCCACCTGCTCATCGAGCAACGTGACCATACCGGCAAATGCCGCATGGCTCTCTGGTTGTGAACCATATCCACCGGTTTTATACGAGTTGCACCCCGGGTCACAGCCATCATAGTTTTTTTCTGGCATCAGTTTGTCCATGAATTTTGCCATATACTTTTCTGGCACTTTTAATTCTGCATGGGGAATGATACTTGGCACATAGGCAAAAAACGGTTGGTCTTTGTTTTTCTCAATAAAGTTGAGGGTTTCCTTATGGATTAAATCCGGTGCGTAAACTCCTTCATTTTCGCCTTCATTTTCGGCCAGCATCTCACGCTGGTCATTGTTCCAAAGATGGAAGGGGTAATAATTGTGTCCTATCCGTTGGCAGTTGTAGCCATAGAAGGTATCAAACCCTTGCTTCAGAGGGTCGCCTTCCGAGCCTGGAAAACCAAGGCCCCATTTGCCAAATGCACCTGTGGCATATCCCTGGCCTTTGAGTAGCTCGGCCAGTGTAATGGTAGCTGCGGGCATAGGGTGCTGGCCTTCTGGTTTTACTTCTTTATTGCCCCTGATAGGCGTATGTCCGGTGTGCAGGCCAGTCATCAGTGCAGATCTGGAAGGCGCACAAACGGTAGCTCCAGAGTAGTGCTGGGTAAACTTTATTCCACCGGCTGCCAGTTTGTCGATGTTGGGGGTCTCGAAGTGCTTTTGGCCGTAGCAACTCAAATCGCCATAACCCAGGTCATCGGCCAGAATGTAGATGATGTTGGGTTTATTAGGTGTTGGTTTGTCAGTGGTTTCAGTACTTCCTTTTTTAGTTGAACAAGAAGCAAAGGCAAGCAGGCTAAGAAATAAATAAATTCGGATCATAATGATAGTTTAATATAGTTTGCGCACAAATCTATTCATTTAATCGTAAATTTTACGTTTCAAAAAAATCTTGTGCCATTTCGCAGTGGTGCTGGAATTAAGGTGATATGGCCTACTCTCAACAGAGAGCCAGAAACTTACCATTTATAAGGACCTGGTACACAAGGAATCATTGAAAGAATTAGATATGGTCTTTGATGAATTGGGTTTAACCCCAACCACCCAACCTGTGAATCGATATTGACTCCCGGTTGTCCTGGTTAGTTGTGTCGGCCATGAAGACGATTGATGGTTTCTCCTAAATACAGGCCACCGTGGTGTTACCTTCTACTTCTCAGCCTGCGGCTTCCTTCATTTCAGACATCTGAAACTGTTTTGGTGTCACGCCAAACTTATCCTTAAAGCAGCGCCTAAAATATTTGGCATCAATAAAACCAACTTCATACATCACTTCGGTAATCGAGTAAATATCCTTTTTCAACAATTGGGCTGACCTCTTGAGGCGGATGCTCCTAATGAACGAATTGGCCGTATCGCCAACGAGTACTTTCAGTTTTTTGTTGAGGTGCAATTGCGACAGGCCACATTCACTGGCAAGCATTTCTACCGATAGCTCGGTCATGGAAATATTGTCTTCGATGAAAGTCATTACCCTCTTCAGGAATTTTTCATCTATGCTTGTCAGGCCGGCTTCAGAGGGGGACAACTCCACCGAACTTTGAAATTTGCTCACAATCCTTTGCCTTGATTCGATCAACGCTTCCAGCCTTGTTTGCAACTCCTGCATGCTAAAAGGTTTAGGTATATAGGCATCTGCCCCCAAGGCATATCCTTTCAGTTTGCTTTCGGGATTGTCTTTGGCTGTGAGCAAAATTACCGGAATATGGTTGATCCTGTCATCAGACTTTAGCTCCTTGCAAAACCCGAACCCATCCATTCCTTCCATCATGACATCACTAATTACCAGATCGATACTTTTATCAAGGCAAATATCCAATGCTTCCCGACCTTCATGTGCCTTGAAGATATTGTAGTCCATTTTGAAGGTTTCTTCCAGAAAGAAAAGAATGTCGTCATTGTCTTCTACCAGCAGCACGGAGTAATTTTTGTACTTCGATTCCTTCGGTATTATCTTTTCATCATCTTCTGAAGGGAGCAACCAACTTTCACCTTGCTGTTCTATTACCAGCGAGTCTTCACTGCCCATGATCTCTTCACTGCTATAGGTACTTTTGTCGTTTGGTATGGTCACCTTGAATGTTGTTCCTTCATTTTCCATGGTTTCGTAGGCTATGCTTCCATGATGCATTTCGATGAGGCTTTTGATAAAAGAAAGCCCAATGCCCGACCCTGGTTCGCTCTTGAGTTTGGCATTGGCAAACCTTTCGAAAATATGCCCCTGGATTTCCTTGGGGATGCCCGGGCCATTATCCCGTACGGTTATCGATATTTGATCTTTGGACTCAAGGAGTTCGATCGTGATTTTTCCATGTTCGGGGGTGAATTTAAAGGCATTGGACAACAGGTTGAACACCACACGTTCCATCACTTCCGCATCGAACCAGGCCAATATCCGTTCGTCTGATTTCACATTAAAGTCAATGCTTTTTTGGTTGGCCATTTCGTAAAAATTCTCACCAAGCAGGGCTACATAGTTGCTCAGGTCGTTGTACGAAACTTTCAATTTCATTTTACCCTGTTCAAGTTTTCTGAAACCCATCAACTGGTTGATCAGGTTTAGCAGGGTTTTCGAGTTCCTGATTATGTTTCGGTAATATTTCTGCTTGTCAGTTTCCGACAAGCTGGCTGAAAGGGATTGCAGCCTCTCCATAAACCCAATGATCAGGGTCAGGGGCGTTCTGAATTCATGTGAAATATTGGTGAAAAACCTCAACTTCAATTGGCTCAGCTCTTCCAGCTTCTCTTTTTCCATGTGTTCCAGCAGGAATTCATTTTTCCTTGTGTTGGTAATGATGGTGTACTTTCTAAAAAACCACAGGCCAATAACGACAAGCAGGGCATACAAGGACTTGGCCCAGTATGAAGCCCACCACGGTGTACCTACATTAATTTTAAGGCCCAGTTCATTTTTGCTCCAATGTTCGTCGCTATTGGTAGCTTTCACTTTCAAGGTGTATTTACCGGGAGGCAGGTTGGTATATTTGGCAATCCTGTTTGAGGCAGAAGTAGTGATCCAATCCTTGTCAAAGCCTTCTAACTTATAGGCATATTTGTTTTCCATTGGGGAGACATAATGAAGGGTTGAAAATCCCAGCGAAAAGCTGTTTTCGTCGTGTTGAAGCTGGATGGCTTCCACCTCATTGATATTGGCGTTTAGAACCACCCTGCCATTCAGTGTATCCCCGGCACCCACAGTTTTGTTCAAAATCTGGAGCTCCCCAAATACCAGGTCCACGTTGAAGGTATCCCGACGAATCTCTGTTGGATGAAAAGCATTGAAACCATTTACCCCACCAAACAACAACTCTCCGTCTGCCCTTTTGAAAGCAGCTATTTCCGAAAACTCCACATCCTGCAAACCATCGTCCAGTCCAAAATTTTGAAATTCCAGTTTTTCCGGGGAAAACCTGGTAAGCCCCATATTTGATGCGCACCACAGGTAGCCAGAGTCGTCTTCCACTATCGACTTGATCACATTATTTGGCAACCCGTCCAATGTGGTATAGGACAGAAAATGGTCCTTTGTAGAGCCTTCCCCCCTGATCACTTTGTTGAGCCCACCACCAAGTGTCCCTATCCATATTTGTCCTTTGCTGGTTACGTGGATAGGTAGTATGTAATTATGACTGATGGAGTACCTGTCCTTTTCATTGTGAAAATATTTGGTGAATTTTGGCACCTCTTCATTGAGCTGGTTTCCGGGCAATTTGCACACACCGTTTCCGGTACCAATCCATATATTGCCGTCATGGTCCTGGGCAAGGCTCCTGATAATATTTGAGGAAATCGACCCTGGATTGTTCTCGTCCAGCAAAAAAGTATCTGCCTTGATGACTTTGCCGTCCGGTTTTATCCGATAGCGCAGCAGCCCATACTGGTAAGTCCCCAACCAGATGTTTTTGTCTTTATCAACCAGTATTGTGAACACAGGCCCTGTAGCCTGAATGTATTCATCACCCTGGAAGAATTCCCCTTTTTTCACATTGTCCGTGGTGCCATATTTAAAACGGGCAGGGTATCCGCACCCCAGTAGGATCAAATTTTCAATTTCGGTTTTATATTCAGCAATGGCATATACTGTGCCATGACCGGTATTCCCTTGTATAGTTTTTATTCTTTCAAATCCATTTTCGTACTTTTTCCCTGTCTCATTTGACAGAAAGTTCAATCCCTTCCCACCCATGGTACCTATCCACAAATTCTCGTCTGAATCTTCGAAGATCGCCCGGATTTTGTTGTAGGTGATACTCGCCTCATCCTCCGTCCTCGAAAAATGCCTGAAATTCTTTTTGTTGGGTTTGTAAATGTTTACCCCTCCCCCATCTGTACCAGCCCATATAATACCCGATTTGTCAACACTCAGGCACGTTACCACATCGCTGCTCAGGCTGGCATTATTGCCCAGTTGGTGATTGAACTGGGCTACTTTACCTAAAGCTCCCTGATCCCAGGAGTATATCTGGATGCCATTGTTCGTAGCGGCCCAGAGGGTTTCGTCATTGGATACAAGAATGCGCCGGGCCCTAACCCCTGAAAGTTCCCGAAAGCTGGGATTGGTCTTGTTCACTTCGGCAAATGGCAACAAATACAGTGAATTAGCTGAAATCAAAAGGCCTTTACTTGTCTCCTGTATAGAGGACAATTGCCTCAGAAAGCCCGAATTGTAGTGGATAAATTGCTCTTTGTCGTTGTGCCTGGTGTCGTAATAACGACTCAGTCCTTCCTGGCTTCCAATCCAAATATTGCCCAGTTTGTCCTGGTAGAGGCAGGTGATTCTATTGCTGATGATCGAGCCATAATCTTCCGGGTCATGTTTAAATATTTGATTGGAAATGGAATGCCTCTCATAATCCATCGTGACCTTGTTTAGCCCGCTTGGAGTGCCCGCCCAAATGTACCCGCTTTTGTCAATCATCAACCGGGTGATGTGGTTGTCCGAGATCAGGTCGGGGTTTTCCAGGGTGTTTCTAAAATGGAGGAAGCTATCTGTATCCCGGTGGTACATCGACAGGCCCTCATCATCAGTACCAACCCACAGGTTGCCCAGGGAGTCCTCTTGTATATGACCGATCAGACTGCTCCTCAGCGAATTAGGATTGCCCAGTTCCTTTCTATAAGTTTTTATGGAATACCCATCGTAGCGGTTGAGCCCATCATAAGTAGCTATCCAAATGTAACCAAGATGATCCTGGTATATATCCCTGACGTCATTCTGGGCCAACCCATTTTGGGTGGTGAGTTTTTCGAAATTATTGTGGTATTCCTGGGCCTGGCTAAAATTTATCGGCACCAGAAGCACAACAAAAATCAGGTAAGTACCTACAACTTTGTGAAGTTGGGACAGTACTATATTAGGGACCAGCTTCTCCATATCTTTCTGTGTTTCTCTTCTGTAAGCTTATCCAATTTAACAATTAATGCCTTGCCTGACAAAAAACCGGCAGCCGATCGGCACTCCCAGATCAGATCCCAAAATGTTTATAAAACAACCATTTCTCAGGCTTTAAAGGCATTTTAAAGGCTCAATTCACTGTGACACACGGGAAATCAATAAGTATATGACCCTAAAATTCGCTGTAAAATGTACCCCTTTCCTGTATTTGCCCCGCTTTTTGGAATTCTGGATTACCTATAAAGGGGAAGGGCATCCGGTAGCTTTGGAGTATTCTTAAAACTATTTCAAAACCAAAATCAATACCTTATGAGAAAGATTATACCTATTAAGGTGAAAAACCCGATCGGGAAAAATATCAGGAAGTTGCTGGTTTTTTTCTTGATCACCACTGTTGGGCAAGCCTATGCCCAGACGCTTATTACCGGCAAGGTGACTTCCGACGAAGATGGAAGCACTCTGCCCGGGGTTTCAGTTATTATAGAAGGCACCTCCAATGGTACCGTAACTGACCTGGACGGGAACTACAAGCTACAGGTTCCTGGCCCAGAGACTGTACTCACGTACAGCTTTATTGGCTATAAAAAGATGAAAAAAACTGTCGGTAGCCAAACGAATATTGACATAGTGATGCCTCTGAACGTAGAGCAACTCGAAGAAATTGTGGTCATCGGGTATGGCGAGCAGAAGAAGCGTGAGGTAATCGGAGCAGTCGGGTCCATTAAGTCGGAGGAATTGGCCAGAACCACAACTGCCGATATCGGTGCTGCTTTACAGGGACAGATAGCCGGTGTGAATGTGACCTCAAGCTCGGGAGCACCTGGTGAAGAGGCCAATATTTTGATCAGGGGTTTTAGCTCGCTGATAGATGGGCAGAACGGTCCGCTGTATGTGGTAGATGGTATTCCTTTTGATTCTGATCCTCAGCTGAGCATCAGTGAAATTGAGACCATTGACGTGCTGAAAGATGCGGCTTCCGCATCAATCTATGGTACGCGTGGTGCCGGTGGTGTGATTTTAATCACCACCAAAAAAGGAAAGGCCGGGCTAATGAGCATTAGTGTCAATTCCGAATATGGTATTCAAAAAATCACCTCTGACTTTGATGCCATGACAAAAGAAGAATACACCTATATCCACCTGCTAAGAGGGGCACTCAACACTGACAAACCCCAGGGTGGTGTAGATGGCGATATCCATAGAAATTCAAGCTACTTCACCAACAACACCAATATCGGTGACGTGCTGCTGGTGGACAATGCACCGATTCAAAACCATTCCATCAACGTTTCAGGGGGCAAAGACGGATTGACCTATAGTTTTAACACCAACTATTTCGAACAAGGCGGGGTTTTTTACAGCTCCAACTACAAGAGGGTCAACGTAAGGTCAAACACGGTGTTCACCAAAGGAAAATGGAAAATCACAACGGGACTGATGTTGAAAAAGGACAACAAGCAGGTGCCTTATTCCGGCATGATGAACAGGATTTACCAATACCGCACTTTCCAACCGGAAGTCCAGTTGGACAATGATGCGCTTGGCAATGCTTCCGAGATCAGCCTGGACGACCCCACAAATGACTGGAAGCTGAATGAAGCCAGAAGGTTGGCGAATGCTGCCAGGCTACTAAAAACCGATGAAACAAGAAAATCAAGTAGCTATACAGGAAATATCCAATTCGACTATGACATCATAAAGGGATTGACAGCTACGGCCAGGTTTGGGGCTACTTCCACGGACAACAAGTACTCTAGAATAATCCCAAGGTTTGATATTTACAACACAGAGGGCGACCTGATTTCCAACCCTGACAATGTAACATCCAACACGATTACAGATATTACCTACTCTAAAGTCACCTCTGAGGTTTTTGCCAACTATTCTAAAAAAATTGGTGAACACAGTTTTAAATTTTTGGCCGGTACTTCATTTGAGAAATCAACCAACGAACGGTTCCAACTGGAAATGAGGAACAACCTGCACTCAGCGATCACGGTTTTGGACAATTATGAATTGATATGGGATGTAGAGTCTGGTGGACAAGACTATACCAGGGTATTGATTGGTAACATGGCCAGGCTACAATACAACTGGGACAACAAGTATTTGTTGAGCGCCAGCGCCAGATACGACATTTCTTCACAGTTTAGTGCTGGAAACAGGGCGGGTTTGTTCCCTTCCGTTTCCGTAGGCTGGAATGTGTCCGATGAATACTTCTTTGATCCTGTAAAAACCATCGTAAACTCCTTCAAAGTAAGGGCAAGCTATGGAACAACAGGTAATGACAGGTTTGCCACGTATAGCAACCAACCTGTGGTAGAACCGGGCAGGGATTACGTATTTGGATCGAACAGCGCTTCCGGCGACCTGAACAATCCACACAGTGAAGGTGTGGCCCTTGGCACCACACAACTGGAATATTCGAATGAAAATTTGAAATGGGAGACCAACATCGAGCGGAATATAGGTGTGGACCTTGGTTTTTTGAGGCACAAGCTGACAGTGTCGGCTGATTTCTATAAAAATGAAAAAGAAGACCTATTGTACCAGGTAGTCAACCCACCATCTACAGGTGTATCAGGGGCATTTCGCAATACGATATTCAATGTGGGGAATATGGAAAACTCTGGGATGGAATATGCGGTGCAATACAAGCACAGAAGCAAAAGCGGTCTGGACTTTAAAATTTCTGCCACTTACACACAAAACAACAACCTGGTTACAAAAACCAGTTTGAACAACCCCATCATCAGGCTGGACAACAGTTTCATTTCTGATGCCGGAACGAGGGAATTGGTGAGCGTGATTACCGAAGGTTATGAAGTGGCCTCATTCTTTCTACGAGAATCAAGAGGGGTAATCAAAAGCGATGAGCCAAATGGCGATTTATACGGATACCACCCGGATACAGAAGAGCCTTTAAGTCAACTAACGGCCTATCGGTTGATCGACCCAAGTGCCAAATTGGGTGAACTGATGTATGTGGACCAGAATGGTGATGGCGCTATCGACGACAATGACAAGGTATATGCCGGTAGCGGTACTCCTGACTTTGAAATGGGCCTTAATTTCTCGGCTAACTACAAAGGTTTTGACTTTTCGATGCAGTGGTACGGTTCGTTTGGGGCCGAGGTGATGAATGGCAGCAGGGCCTATGCCTATCAGGTAGGTACGCACAGGGACCTGTTTTACTCGTGGACTTTGCACAACACCAATTCTGATGTGCCCTGGTTTGATGGCAACAATACCCGATCGTACAGGGGTGGGTCGGCATATTTCCTGGAAGACGGGGATTTTATCCGATTGAGGAACATTGCTTTGGGGTACTCATTGCCCAGCTCAGTACTGGATAAGCTTGGGTTGAACAAATTCCGCTTTTACGTACAGGCCCAAAACCCTGTCACCATCACAGACTATTCGGGTTTCGATCCTGAAGTAGGTGGTAACGGACTAAGTACCAGAGGTATTGACAGAGGAAGGTACCCTATTTCTTCCCAGTACAAAGCAGGTCTTCAATTTCAATTTTAATTAGACGGAGATGAAAAGAATATTTATAAAAACCGAAAAAAATGTAGTAGAGATGAGACATTTTTTGATGAAAAAAATCGTACCTCTTTTAGTGCTTGTAATGGCATTTCAGGCATGTACAAGTGAATTGGACCAGGTAAACCCCAACGCCCTGACCAATGAAAGTTTTTGGGTAAACACTGGTGACCTGAATGCCGGGTTGAATGCTACCTATGCCGCACTCAGGGACGAAAATATTTTGGGGATTCTGTGGGATTATACCCGTACGGACATTGCTGTGCCCTTTTCCATGAGGTCAAATTCAACCGGCAACCCTATTTATGAGCAAACTTTCGACCTCACTACAAACGAAGTGCAGGACAAGTGGGATGCCTGCTTCAAGGGTATATTCAGGGCCAACCAGGTGATAGATGCCTACATCGAGCTGGAAAACACCTTTACCACCGAAGATGCGGAAGAGTCCGGGTTGCGGGTATTGGCACAGGCAAGGGCTCTAAGGGGCTATTTTTACTATGTATTGCACCACTCATTCAACAATGGTTCAGTGCCAATATTCGAATCCGTGCCCCAGAATTTCGACGATTTTCAAAAGGTATTTTCTTCTTCAGAAGATGTCAAGGCGTTTTATCGGGCTGATTTGCAATTTGGGCTGGACAACCTGCCCTCAACCTATAATGCATGGCATACTGTAGCCGGAATTGGTAATTTGGGACGTGTGACGGGTGGTTTTTGCGAGGCACTGATAGCCAAAAGCTATATGAATGAAAATGACTTTGCCAATGCGGAGGTTCACTTGAAAAACCTCATCGACAATTACAACTACGCTTTGGTTGATGATTTGGAAAAAGTATATACCGGTATCGCAGAGTTCAATTCAGAGTCAATTTACGAGGTAAACTACTCAGCGGAAATAAACCCCCTCGGCGATGATGAGAAAAAGCTGTCGCAAAGGATTACACACTTTCTAAATGACGGAAACAGGGTCCACTTCACTTCGTGGCTTACTTTGAAATACAGAGCTGAGCGACCAGACCCTGCCGATCCTGCCAATCTTGTGGACAGAAATATCTATCTGGGCAATGGCGACCTGGACAGTGTGCAACAAGATGTGGTGAGGATGTACAGTTTGCGCATGCACAATACCATGTCATCTGTGGACGACCGGGACTCCAGGATGTATGGTGTTGAAATGGCAGAATACGGACGACATCAGGATGCCGCTACCCATGCGAGGCAATTCCCCAATTTCATCAAAAAATTTACACACTGGAACGTAGATAACGGTGGCGTAGGAGAAGACGAGAGCCCGGAAGGAACCCAAAGGGACGAGATCAACATACCTGTGGTCCGGTTGGCTGAGGTCTATTTGATGTATGCGGAAGTAATGATAGAAAACGGAAACCTCACCGAAGCATTGAGGTACATCAATCGTGTAAGAAAACGTTCGCACCTCTATCTGCTGGGAAGCGAGGCATTGGGTGAATTTGCAGGCCCGCAAACCACATACATGGACGATATCGATTTGGATCCCTCCAATGGACAACAGCCGGTAACGCTAACAAACCTGATGGACCATCTGAGGTTTACTGAAAAACCACTGGAACTGTCCCTAGAAGGAGACAGGACCATAGATTTGAGGCGATGGGGAGTATGGAAGGAGCGGTTGCAGCACCTGGCTACATTCGAGTATGATGGATGGCACTTCAGGAACAACAGGATGGGCAAAAACCCAACCCGGTGGCGAAGTTTTATTATGCCACGGGGAGTATTGCCTACGTACGATGATCCGAATTTGCCACCGTATGCATTCAGGCAGCCAAAATCTACACCTGAAGAGCATTTCATCAATCCGAATGTACGGCAAAATGAGCCCCATCTAAAAGACCATCTGCTGGGATCGCAGAATTTTATCGAGGAATTGCATGCTTACCTGCCAATCCCGCAAGATGAGATTACGTCAAATTTAAACTGGGACAAATAACCTAAAAATTCGGAACGCTTAACTCCGAAGTTTTTAACCAAAAAAATTGAATTATGAACAAAGTAAAAAACATAATAAAGGCCCTGGTATTGCCGGTATTGGTGGTGCTCATAGGCTGTAGCGAAGACGAATATGTGGTTCCTGGTGAATTTACCGACCTCTCTATTACATGGAGTTCGGGTGCGGCAGCTGTTCGCGAATCGCAAGTCAACCAGTTTTTCTCCTTTATGGACATGTCCGCAGGGGCGACCCACCAGGAATGGAGGATTCCAAAATCAGCCTTCTTTTTGCAAGGGCCCATCCCAAACAACCTGGAACGCCACGATGAATATATTATTGATATGGACGATACCGTATCTACCGACCGTACGGTGCATGTATTGTGGACGAAAGGGGACACAGCTACCCAGGTAGGGTACTATGCCACATTTCGGGATTCAACCTCTTTTGTATTTAATGCCTATTGGGATTCCGACCTGGGGACCCAGGTGGAAGACACCATCAAAACTGAGTTTATCGGAGGTGAATGGGTGGCAGAATATTCCTTTATCCTCGATGTGTATGACACGGTGGTAGCTGTGCCACAGATCAGGCGCCTCGACGGTACAGTAATTGACCATGAGAATACAGAGTCCATTACACTGACAGTTGGCGATCAATTGGAGGTTGAAGATTTGAGTGCTTTCCTGGAAGACAACAATGCCCGACCAGACTATACCAAATGGCGTGCGCATACTTTCGAGGGGGACGAGGACAACTGGGAGTATTATGAGTTGGCAACCCAAACCCGAGATGGTGATTTTGAGAAAAAAGTAGTAGATGTAGTGACCTTCAACAGGGCTGGCCAATTTAAGATTGAGCTGACGGCCAGAAGGGAACGCACGGAAAACCTGAAGCAGAGCGAGGATATTATCGACTTGCCCATCACCATTAACGTGGTGGAATAGGGACTATCTCAGGAAGCTATTTGTAGCAGGAAAATAAACAAGTCCTGCTTGTCACAATTATTTTGGGCCGGTATCACAACCGGCCCTGTTTTTTAGAGGGCGGCTGAGCTGTTCTTTTGGCAAACAAAAAAAACGGAAGGCGATATCTATCTATGCAACAAGCAGATTTTGTTCATCGCTTGATCATGGTGAAACCATTCGTTGTATGCCCATCGGTTAACCTAAAGAAGTATATTCCTTTTTTTAAATCTATATCCAACTCTATTTCTTCATTGTCTGCCTGTTGGATGATTTTCGAATCAGCTGCAACTTGTAGCCCGCTACTGTTGAAAATCGAAAGGGTAAATTTTTTACCCCGGGGCAGGGACATTTTCACCTTGCCATAAAAAGGGTTGGGATATAGCTGGGCCTTGGGTTCAACCATTTTGCCAGGCAATGCAGTAACTGTGCCATCAAAAGAGAGCCTGGTTTTCACTATTTCGTTGGGTTGGTCATCATACATGACAATATCTGTGTATATCCCGGACTCTGTTTGGTATGCCCCTTCCAAAAATACCGACTCACCCATTTTCAACTTTAGGGCCCTTGACTGAAAGGTGTAAAAACCCTTCCCTTCGATCGCTTGAATCCTTTTATTGACTGGCACATTTTTTAATACCTCCAGCTTCTTGCCAGGCCAGTAGATTTCAACACTGTCTATTTTAGGGTATTTTCCCAAACCAAAAAAGGCCTGGTTGCTACAATTGGATAAGTAGCTACTTCCCCCATTTATTTCCCTCATCCAACTCGCTTTGCCGCTATATACTTTTATTATACACCCATAGCCATTCGTATTGTTCAGCCTTCCCTCCGCCACAATACCCAACCAATTGTTGTCTTCCCGATTTTGATTGATGTACAAGAGTGAGTTTATCTTTGATTCCTTACTGGCTTCTACATTTGCTACCACCACATCCACCCTGCCATCGTTGTTGAAATCGCCATAAGCACCTCCCCTACCCTTGTTTGGGATGCCTACACCTTCCATGTCCGAAACATCCTCCAGCTCCTGGTTGATTGCCCCCCTGAATAAGGTATTGCCTAAAAATCCACCGTTTGGCTGCAAGCCTCCGTTGGCAACAAACAGATCCAGAAAGCCATCATTGTTGTAATCGATCAGGTGAGTGCCCCAACTTATTTTATCTGAGACATCAACTTTTTTGTGCACGGCCACATCTTCAAACACAAACCCGGGTTGCATCTCATATAGGGAATTTTCGGCCATGTTTGTGACATAATAATCAAAATCACCGTCATTGTCATAATCGCCAACCCCTACACCCATACTGTTGATTTCAGCATTCATGGAGGCCTGATTTCCCATTTCAACAAAAGAGGGGTCAGGAAATTCATTGCGCAGCAATTGGTTGCGCGCATAAAAGGAGCCAAAATCGTTGAGCACGAACAAATCCTGGTCACCATCCAGATCATAATCGGTGAAACAGGTCACCAATGTACACCCTTTTTGGTCCTCAATTAATGGGTTTGTAGTGGCTGAAAAATTGCCTTTACCATCATTTACATAAAGGTTGTTTGAAACTGGTGGTGGCAATCCATTGGCCAGGTTCCGGGGGTCTGCATCTACGTAATTGCCAAGGTATAAATCAAGGTCCCCGTCCAGGTCAATATCTGAAAGCGATGCTGACATACTCCAGGCCTTATCCTGTTCCAACCCACTACTTTTGATATGCTCAAAAAACTTCCCTTTCCTGTTGATGAAAAGTAAGGGAGGGTACCGCCTGGCCGTGGTAACCAGAATGTCGTCAAAACCATCATTGTTTACATCCCCTGTCACTACACCCATGGTATGGGCCAAAACCAACGTATTGATATGCTTGGTGCTGGTCACATCCAGAAAGCCAGCCCCGCCCTGGTTTTCATAAAGCTTGTCCGGATTCCTTCCACCGGTGAAATATATATCCTCGAAACCGTCATTATTAAAGTCAAACACCGCCACACCCCCTCCCATTAAGCTGGCATCCTGACAATAGTGGTCTATTCCCATTGCACTTCCCCGCTCCACGAACGACTGGGCTGCAACCAACCCCGTACTTGTAAGTATCAATATTATCGTGAAAAACTTCACCATATCCAGGGAAAGAAAGGCTGTATCATAAGTATTTCGTCATTACGAGACCTAACATTCTGGTTTCCAAAACGCACAAATTGAAATGACGGAAGGATGTGCTAATTCGCTGGTGCGAGCCTTTGGCTCGTATCAATCAAACCAGATACGAGCCAATGGCTCGCACCAGCGTAACCTACTTTAATTGATTATATCATCCACAATGTAGCGGAGTGTTCTCAACCTTCAATTACACATCAAATAATCAATTCGGTCCATATCCTGGGTTTTGGGCCAGGTTAGGGTTTTTGTCTATTTCACTTTGTGGTATTGGCATAAGGTAAAAATGCGGCAAAAACACCTGCGGTTTTGAGGTTGAAATCACAAACGTTGGGTCATAATTGAGGTTTTCGGGCTCGTATTCTGCTACGTATGGATCTGGTACATCCCCTTTTCTGGTGACTTTCATGCCATGAAATTGCTTGCCGTTCAATACCTGTTCGGACAAATCCCATCTAATCAAATCAAACCATCGATGGGTTTCGAATGCCAGCTCTATTTTTCTTTCATGACGGATGGTTTCCCTCATATCGTCTTTAGACTGACCGGTAGGGGTATTAGGCATACCAGCCCTTGCCCTGATTTCGTTTATAGCATCATATACACTTTGGTCGGGTCCGTTTGCTTCATTCCTGGATTCGGCATAGTTGAGTAAAACTTCACCAAACCTCAAATGTTTGAATGACTGCTTGCTAGCCCCTCTGTCTGGGTTCACTCCCAGGGATGGATCCAGGAATTTTTTCAGGTAATAGCCAGACTGGGAATCGTTTCCTTCATTTGGTTTTCTGAGAGCTTCCCGGCCCACAATAAATTCCGTGTCAATCCTGTCAATACCAATAAGTGGTTGTACACCAAGCGAATTGCCATGATACAAAATACTGGCCTCAAGCCTGGGGTCACGGTTGGCATAGGGGTCGGCTGGGTCATAGCCGGAAATGGGATCGTTGATTGGCAATCCATTGGCCATTTCATAAGAATCCACCATTTCCTGAGTAGGGTTTAGCTGGCCTCCGGCCTCACTCCTGTATCCTACCGGATAATTCCATTTATCCAATCCATGCCCGAAGGTGCCCACTTCCATGCGGATTTCGAAGAGCACTTCCGGGTCTTCACCATAGCTTCTAAACAATTCACCATAATCCGGAGAAAGTTCCATTCCTGCGTCGATTACTTTCTTGGAAAGGGCTGCTGCATCGTCCCACCTTTCAGCATACATCATCGCCCGGCCATTAAGGGCCCAGGCGGCCTCTCTGTTGGCACGGTCGCGTTGTGCACCTTCCGTTACAGAAGGCAAGTCATTGGCGATGGCTTCAAGTTCACTATAAATAAACTGGTAAACATCGGCTATGGGGTTTCTGGAAACGAATACCTCATCATCCAGGCCTTGGGGTTTTGTGATGATAGGTACCCCACCATACCTTCTGGCCAGGTCAAAGTAAAACAATGACCTTACCCACCTTGCTTCTGCACTTATTTGCTTCACAAAGTCTTCGTTGAGGGGTGAACTTTCCAGCCCCTGAATCATAGTATTGCACTCCCGAATGGCACGATAGTGGTCTTCCCAGACATCCAGGCCTACGTTTCTTGTGGGTGAAATATTTCCAGGAACTACTTCATCATTGGCATCCACCCAGCCGCTTTTGGCACGGGCTTCATCGGTAATTGTGGCAAGCATAAATGTGGTATTGAACCCTCTGCCTCCCGGGCCATCCTGCCCAACAACTGTGGGCGCCCCCCTCATGTATTCAAATGGTGTATATCCATAGATTTGAAATAAATAAGCTTCTACCAGCCCCTGGTCGCTGAATACTGCGTCAGCGCTAATTGCTGATTTATTATCTACATCCATTATGTCGTGGCACCCTAGCAATAGGAGTACTCCGACCATAAAAGAAATTATATTTAAATTTTTCATCTTGATTCAGTTTTGTTTAGAAGGTAATGTTTAAACCCATGATCATGGACTTCATCTGCGGGTAATAAGGCCTGAACGAAGAAGGCCCTTCCGGATCGATATCGGCTACATTAGACCAGGTAAACAGGTTGTTTCCAGCCAGATAGACCCTCACACTTTCGATCCCTACATTTTCTAAAAGGTTGGTGGGAAGTGTATAGGAAAACTCCACATTTCTCAACCTGATATAGGTAATTTCTTCCAGCCAGAATGTGGAATGCTTGTCGTTGTTGGAAGTGGTACCCACAGTAATACGAGGGAACCTTGCGCCTTCATTTCCAGGTCTCCAGGAGTCTTCCAGCAATGCCCTGGAATTGCTCTCTATGCTGAATGGAATGTACTGTGCATACCTGGTGAAGCCAGAGGCTCCCTGTAAGTTGGCGGTCACACTAAACCCTTTGTACCGGGTAGCAATATTCCAACCAAAAATGAATTCAGGCAATTCGCTTTTGCCTATGATCGTACGGTCGTCCCCGTCAATCACATTGTCACCATTTATGTCCTGGTATTTGATATCCCCAGGAGAAAGCGAAGAGTTTGGGTTGGTTTCATCCTGATCCTGTCTTGGCCAGGAGTCCAACTCCTGCTGCGATTGAAATAATCCCAGGGCTATGTACCCACGTTCTACACCAATCGGCTGTCCGGTAAGCCTATAGTAGTCGTTTACATTCTCGGCTTCAGCCATTTCTACCACCTTGCTGGTGGCGTAGGTGAGGTTTGCTGATGTATTGATATGAACCTCCCCAAAGTCGTTGGAATACCTCACAAGGGCTTCAATTCCCCTATTCTCAGTTTCTCCTATGTTCTCGTCAGGAAGGTTGGCCCCAAAGGTATCAGGGAAATTGCCCGCCGCAGGCACCAGAATATCAGTGGTCTTTTTAGTAAAGTAGTCAAACTCCAATTCGATTTTGTTGTCCACTAACCCGAGTTCAAAACCAATGTTGGTACCGGTTGCTTTCTCCCAGGTAATATTTGGGTTGGGTAAAACTGATTCCCTTATTCCCGTTCTTGTGGTGCCACCGATTGCCGATACAGAACTGCGGATGCTGAACAATGACAAGTATTGGAAAGCGTTAACCCTGTCGTTACCAAATTTACCCCAGGAAGCCCTGAATTTCAGGTTGCTAAGTGCACCGTCATTTGGAAAAAAGTCCTCTTCAGAGAGCCTCCATGCGGCACTCATAGCTGGGAAGAAACCAAACCTATCATCCTTACTGAAACGGTGCGAACCGTCATACCGGAAGTTGGCCTGGAACAAATATTTGTCGGACCTGTTATAGTTTACCCTTCCTACATAACCTACCCGTGCTTGTTGTTCTGCCTTACCACCATTGGTGGCGTTTTCTGGTGAGCCTGCAATAAACTGATCTACGGAAGTGCCTAAAAAACCATCTCTGAACGCACTAATTTCATCTTCGCTATTTTCCACCTGTTCGTAAAGCAGCAACGCTGAAATAACATTTTCCCCAAAATTAGTGTCATAGCCTATGCTTGCCTGGGCTGTTCTTTGATCGAAATTTTTTCTGTTTTCGTGCAAGCGGGGAGAGGTACGGCTAGTCGCCTCGGAAAATCCATTTGCGGTCGTCACATAGTAAGTATAAGGCAACTCGAAATTCCTATCCTGTCGGAAAGTGGCATCATAAGAATACCTCGCTTTGGCATACAGGCCTTCCAACCAGGGCATATCGTATCGAAGGCTCAAAGAACTTTGGAATACGTTATTGCTACGGTTGAACTCACCAGCACCAATTGCCCGTCCTAAAGCAGTGGCGACCCGACCATCATATCCAAAGTCGTCCACTTCACCATCTCCATCACCATCGACCCAAGCTGGCAAAGTTGGATTGGCATTGGCCAGTCCCGCCATGATTTGATTGGTTCCAAAATCCAGGGATCCGGGATTCGTGTTCAATCCACCAGCACCTGTATTTTTCACTTTTTCAAGTCTTCCTGCCAGGTCCAGCCCAATGCTCAGGTTTTTTCTAATTTCAGTATCTATGTTTGACCTTACACTGTAGCTTTTATACCCTGAAGTGGAGTAAAGCCCCTTCTGGTCAAGATAACCAAGGGAGAAAAAGTATTTTGTGTTTTGGTTTCCTCCGTCAACAGACAAATTATGCTGCTGTATAGGGGCACTGTCATCTAGCACGGTCGCAAACCAATCGGTACTGGGAAGTTTGCCCGTGCGATAATCTTCAATTTGCTGTTCAGTGAACCTCAACTCATCCGGATCCAAATTGGGATTGTCATTCAATTGAGCCTCGGTAATCAATTTAGCATACTGATAGGCATTCATATACTCAGGGTGCCTTGTGATTTTCTGTGTACCAAAGCTGGCGCTGTAGTTAAACTGGGCGGGCTTGTCCCCTCCTCTTTTGGTGGTTACCAGGATTACCCCGTTGGCTGCCCGTGCTCCATATATAGCTGCAGAGGCTGCATCTTTCAGCACGGTAATGCTTTCGATTTCGTTGGGATTGATACGGTTCAGCGGCCTTTCGATACCATCTACAATCACCAGGGCGCTGTTGTTGTTCAATGAACTGGCACCCCTGATTCGTATTGTGGTATTGTCAAATCCCGGCACCCCTGTTTGCTGTGAGGTGATTACACCGGTCAGTTTACCGGCCAGGCCAGCTGAAAGATTGGGCATAGGAGCCACTGTAAGCTTGTCCCCCTTCACTGTGGCTACTGAACCGGTAACATCAGATTTTTTCTGGGTACCATAACCCACAACAACCACTTCTTCCAGTTGCTCGGCATCCACCTGCATCTGGATGTCTATGACACTCTGACTTCCCACTACAAACTCTTTCGCAGTATAGCCCACAAACGAAAATACCAACGTAACCCCTTCTTCAGCGGAAAGTTTATAATTGCCATCCAGATCGCTGGTCGTTCCACTTGATGTGCCTTTTACTACAACAGATGCCCCCGGCAGTCCTTCTCCATTTTCATCAGTGATTTTGCCTGTTATATCTACCTCTGCCAAAAACTCCTCCTGGACGATCTCAAGGTTGTCATTTTTCAAAGTAGCTACGAAAATATTTCCATTTACCCTTTTGAACTTCACTTTGGCAGATTTGGAAATATTACGCAGAATGTTGGCTACAGACTCATGGTTCGCATGGGCAGAAATCTTTCTTTTCAAGGGGATATTGTTCCCTTCGTAAGAGAAGTTCAAGGCGGATTTAGAAGATATTTCTCCCAAAACCGATTCAAGTGAGGCATTTTGGAAACTAATATCAATATAAATATCCTCAATGCTGCGCTGGCGTTGGGCATTGCTGTCGTTTGCTATGAGCAAACTCACAAAAACACTTTGAAGTAATATGCCTTGTAAGGTGATCTTCAACGCTTTAATAATTTGACGCTGTAATTTTTTATACATAATTTTACATGATTTGTTTAAACAATAGTTTACAAATTGTGGGGCTCTTAAACTGGATTATGTCTTCCAAACGCGTTCAGTTTAGGAGCTTTTTCTTTTAACTCGTGTCGTTTTTCATTGTATCTTTTTCTAAGGGTTTCTAATTTAAAATGACTACTTTTTGCTTTTCCAGTTTGTATTCCAGCCCTGTGGCAAAGCGGATTCCCTGTAGTATGTTTTCGAGGCTCTGATTTTTAAATTCGCCATTAAACGAATTGATTACAGGACGTTTGTCATACTCGAAGTGAACATTGAACCATCGGGTAAGCTCTTGTTCTATTTTGTCGAAGGAGGCATTTTCAAAAACCAACACATTGTCCTTCCAGGCCAGTTCTTTGCGCATATCGGCTTCCCCTGCCTCTGCAAGGCCATTCACTGCAGTATGGAGGGTCATCTGGGCTTTTGTCAAAATTACCTTTTCGTCCTTGTCTTTAGTGGCAACCAGAACTTTACCGCTGGCTACCACCACTCTGGACATAGGCTCCTCAGGGTAGCTCCTTACGTTGAAAGATGTGCCCAGCACGGTCGTTTCCAGGTTTTGGCTTCTCACTACAAATGGTTGCTCCGCATCCCTTTTCACTTCGAAAAAGGCTTCTCCTTCCAGCTCTACTATTCTTGAATTTCTGAAATCTGTTGAATACCTAATTGTGCTTTCAGCATTGAGTTTTACCGTTGACCCATCTTCCAGTGATACGATTAGCTTCTGTCCTTTTGGGTTGGTTTTAACTATCCATTCGCTGGCAGAAACCACAGCTGACTCTTCTGTTTTTTGGGTGGAAAAGAATTGAATACCTGCGACCAACAACAGCACAGCTGCAGCTGACCACTTGATCCACTTAGAAGACCACATCGGTACAACCTTGGCTGTATTTTCTTCCCTTATGCCTACTTTGTGTTTGAAGTCTTTTAAATTTTCTTTGATAAAGGATTCACTCAAAGAAGTTTCTTCCACTTTCAAACTTAAAACGATTTTCCTGGCCAAATCTATTTTGTCCTGATCCTGGGGGTTTCGGGCCAGCCACTCCTCCCATTCCTGCCTGGTCATTTGGTTGGGGTTGAGTACCCAGTCAACGAATTTTGGGTTTTCGAGAATATCTTCAATCATGAGGCTCGAATTGTTCATGTGTACTATTATTTAGGGCCTTTATTATTAAAAAGCCGCCTGGTACAATAATGTACTGGTAGAACAGAAAAAAAAATCGATATTTTTTAAGAGGAGATGAAAAGGACCATAAAATTGGCCAAAATTGACTTTAAGCGAGACAATCCTTCGAACAATAAATTTCTTGCGGATTGGTTTTTGATGGACATGATTTCCGAGATTTCATCAAATTTCAGGTTTTGATAAAATCGTAGATAGATAACCTCCTTTTGACGGTCAGACAATTGGCCTATTGCCTCCCGGACTTTATCGGTGCTCTCCGAGGCAATTTCCTTGAAAATAATATCCTGTTCTATCGAATATTCTACCTTGAAATTATAATCATCAGACAATACATTCACCGAAGTAACCGGGTTCAAGCGGTTGAGTTTTTTGATGACCTTCCGTTTTATTGACTTGAGCAGGTAGAAACGTATCGATCCGGCCTCACCCAAATGCTTCCTTCGTTCCCAAAGTTCTGCGAACAACTCCTGGATACAATCGATCACAAAATCATGATCGCTATGGATTTTCCTGGCATAGTTGTATAGTGCCTGAAATTCTTTAATATAGACCTGGTCCAGGGCTTTCGTATCACCTTGCCTAAACTTATCCCATAATTCATTGTCTGAAGATACCCGGTCGGCCATTTGCTTTTGTTGAAAATATACATTTCCGGGTGAGACTCCAGACCACCATGAAAAATCTATGGCATCCGCTTAACCCCCACCAGCAAACACAAATATATGACCTCCATTTCAAATGACAGGCAATGGGGCTTTTGAGGTGGTAAAAAGTAAGAGTAAAGAAGTATAGAGCAAAAAAGGCTGTCTGAAACCAGACAGCCTTTAATTTCCTTGTTAAATTTTCACTATTGAGCCCACCACAATTTGGTTTCCTGCAAATCGGCACCCTGGCTGGCAATAGCTGCCTCGAAATTGCTAGGGTTTGAGGCCTGAAGCCCACTTCCATAGCGCAACCTCTGAGGATATCCACCCTGTACAATAGTACCCGGGTCATAAATATCGAAATCGCTCACGCCACCGGCAAGGTTAGCTGGATAACCAGTATCCCTCACCACAGCCCAGGCTTCATAGCCGTCTGTGTAGCCAGCTATCCAACGCTGGATAGCGATCTTTTCAAGGTTTTGATCTGTCGTTCCATTCAATAAAGCCATATCTTCTGCTCCTAGGAAACTATCGATACTACCATCGTCAATTCCCCATACCCGCATAGCTTCTTTAATGCCGGATTGGTACAATGCCTGTGCATCTCCTGTTGACAAACCTCTTACAGCCGCCTCAGCTTGCAAAAAGAAAGACTCGGCTGATTGCAGTACGATTTCTGGTGTTGCTTCATCTCCAGAATTTTTCTTGGCAATGACTAAATCACTTGGACGGCTGAAAAACCCAAACTGTGCCAAAGAAGCCATATTGCTGTTCAACCTGCTGGGCTGTCCGACATAATTTACTTCTTCGGGCATGGTGATTACAATCTGGTCACCCTGATCATCCCAGGTATATTGGGCACCAGCTTCATCCAAAACGTCCCTGATAAATGTTGTCCGCTTTGGAAACAGGTCAAATCCTGCTTGGTCGTCTTCCGCTTTTGGCCTGTTCAAGGTAAATTCACCACCCTCAGAAGGTTTGGCATACACCTTAAGCCTTGGATCGTTGTTGTCGCGAAGTTGGTTGATCAATTCCCTTCCAACAGTCCAATCCGACCCTCCGCCGAAGTTATACCAGATGTCACCATAAGTGGCATATGCCCATTGTGATATTACCAAATCTTTCTCTATAAGGGCACTTTCCTTTTCACCAAGCAACGGGGCTCCCAAAGCCTGTGAAATAGCATTGGCAGAAAAATCATCCCCGTTGGCCCCTCTGGCCCTCATAGCTACCCTCAATTTTAAAGTATTGGCAAATCTTTTCCATTTCTGTAAATCCCCACCGTAAATCAGGTCATTCTCACCCAAATCCTGGGTAAAGTCTCCGGTGGTTTCATTGCTTCCAATGGTAGCCATGGCATTGTCCAGATCGGCTATAATGCCCTTATAGATATCTTTCTGATTATCGAATTTGGGCAGGCTCACACCTTCCTGGAAAAGTTCGCTATAGGGAATCTGGCCAAATGTGTCTGTAAACACCTGATAGTAGTGACTTTTCAATATCAATACCACAGAATGCGTCAACTCGTTTTCGAATTCACCACCAGGCCCTGTAAATTCCAACAACTGCTTAAGTGTTGACAAAAGCCCATTATAATGGCCCCATGTCGCATCGGTATATGCCCCATGATAGGTGTAGCCTAGTCCATCTCCCCACCATGATTTACTGTGCCCAAATGTGAAATGGCCTGAGTAGCGGTCCATATGTATCAAATGTCCCCTCCAATAGGCAAACCTATTGGGAATATAGGGCCTTAGCATCAATTCTGTTAAGAAATACTTAGCACTGGCATCTTCAATACCAATGTTGTTTGGATTGCTATTGATTTCATCAAAATCTGAGGTGCAGGCACCCAATGCAAAAATGAAAATCAAGGCAAATACTATTTTATTGTAAATTTTCATGACTGTCGTTTTTTTTATTCTTAAAACTTCACATTCAAACTGAAACCAAATGACCTGGCTGTCGGCATGCCATAGAGCATGATACCTTGTCCGGCATTACTGGTTCCCAGTGTAGCTTCAGGATCAAAATTTCCATCAAAGCCTTTGTGCAGGAAGAAGAGGTTTCTTCCAATAAAACCTATAGAGGCACTTTTCACAAATGTGTTGCCCAAAACAGAACTTGGTACATTGTAGGTGATAGACAGCTCCCTCATTCTCACATTGGTCTGATCGGTGATGTAATTTTCACCAATACCACTCATAGCTCCCCAATACTGCTGTGCCGTGATCAGGTTTGTGTTTTCACTGAAGGTATTGTCACCATTGTCAATCAAACCATCCACAGTGATGCCACCTTCCCTATATTGTAGGGATTGTGGGGAAACCCCAGATCCATCCATAGCAGCCTCTGTTCCAAG
Source organism: Cyclobacteriaceae bacterium (assembly GCA_040222275.1). Taxonomy (GTDB): domain Bacteria; phylum Bacteroidota; class Bacteroidia; order Cytophagales; family Cyclobacteriaceae; genus CAXBNB01. Next base: position 72,971 of record JAVKDJ010000011.1, on the reverse strand, counting down.
GTACATTTGTCCACCAAACCGGCCATCAATCAGCATTCTCAATGCAAAGTTTTTGTACGTCAGGTTATTGCTTAAACCAGAAAGGAAATCAGGCTGGAAGCTTCCCAGCTTTTCGCGCTCGCTTGTGGCCCTTGGAATACCTGCCGCCGTTACTATCATACGACCATTATCGTCCCTGAGAATTTTAGTACCCCAAATCTCACCATATTCTCCCCCTACTGTTGCCCGTGTATCTATGGCTCCACCATTGGTTGAGTTCCAACCACGACTGTCCACATCTGGCAGGAATTCATCCAGTTTATTGGTGTTTTTAGAAAGGTTGAAAGAAACATCCCATGACAGATCAGTTGTACGAATGGGCGTTCCCCCAAGCATTATTTCAAACCCCTTGTTGGATATTTGCCCCACGTTGGTATGTACTTGTCCATAATTGTTTGGGTTCACTTGTTGATTATCTGTGCTTACCACATCAATCAGGTCAGTTGTTTTGATGTCGTAATAAGCAAAATCCAACGACAACCTATTGCTAAACAATACAGCCTCCAAGCCAAACTCGAAAGTATTCGTGAACTCTGGTTTGATATTCACATCATTCCAAGTTCCGGGTACAGTAAGGGTTGTTATCCCAAGATAACTGTTGGTGCTTCCTTTGAGGTTATAGCCATTTTCAAGTCTTCGTGCAGGGGCGTCTTTACCAACTTCCGCCCAACTTCCCCTGATTTTCAACATATCCATTACCACTTGATCGGGATCTATAAACTCACTCAATATCACCGACAAACTAGCTGAAGGATAGAAAAATGACCTGTTGGCAGCCGGTAACGTAGATGACCAATCGTTTCGACCAGTTACATCTAAGAACACATATCCACCATAGGAAAGTTGTGCCGACCCATACAAAGAGTTGGTTTCCCTTTCAGAAGGAATTCCTGAAGAACCTGTAACTACCGCAGCACTTCCCAGGGTGGTCACGGCAGGAATTCTAAAGTCAGTACCATTGGTGCTGATCGAAGCATGCCTTTGCTTCAAATGGTTTCCTCCAAAGTTAACATTCAAGTGCACCTTGTCTGATAGGTTTTTATCTACCATAAACAGGAAGTCAGCATTGGTTTCCTGAATTGTGTTTTCAGAAAACCCTATCGAACCATCCCTTACAAACCAATGACCCGTGTTGGTAATCCCCTCACCACGAATCTCTGTCCAGTCTGTACCTATACGGCCAAAGGCTGACAACCAATCATTGAACTTATAGGTAGCTTTAGCAAATCCCATAAGACGATCTCTGGTCTCTTCACTCTTATCATGGTTGAGGAGCCAATAAGGGTTCACCCCATTGTCCGTAACGTTTCTCACCAGGCCTGTTGATTCGTCCTGAAAATCTTCGAAATCACTGATAATAGCATTTCTTGGGATACCAAATACACCTGTCAACAGGCCTTCGGTACCTTGATTGATCCTGTTTTTGGTAAATTGACTGATATAGGTGGCCTTGGTGTCGATAGATAGCCTTTCTGATAATTTCGCAGTAGTACGCAAATTGAAGTTGTTCCTTTTCAAGTACGAGTTTGGCACCATGGCCTGGTTATTTGTATTGGAATAGGAAAACCTTGTGGTTACAGCGTCATTCCCTGCTGAAAGCACCAATGTGTTTACAACGTTGGATCCTGTTTCGAAGAAGTTTTTTACATTGTCTGGTTGAGCCGTATAAGGTTTGGAGCTACCATCCCAATACAACTGGCTGCTGCCATCCAATCTACCTCCCCATGATCCACCTCTTGACCTAAGTTCGTCATAATCAGTAGAGATTTGACCTTGTGAACCCTGGCCGTACTCATTCTGGTATTCAGGCAACATCAGAGGAGATGAAAAAACTGCACTAGTAGAATACCCAACATTAAGCCCCCTGCCTGCAGTACCTTTTTTGGTGGTAATCATGATCACCCCATTGGCTGCCCTTGATCCGTAAAGGGCGGCTGCATTAGGGCCTTTCAGTACTGACATAGATTCAATATCATCGGCATTGATATCCGATATACCCGATCCGGAGTTGCCACTGTTGTACACACTACCCCCTTGGTTGAGGTTGGTGTTGTCCATAGGAATACCATCCACTATAAACAATGGCTGGTTGTTCTGGGTAAGGGAGTTATTTCCACGAATGATCACCCTGACCCCTGCTCCCGGGCCTGAACCCGATTCGGTAATGTTCACACCGGCTACCCGTCCTTTGAGGTTGGAAATAGCACTGGTAGAAGCTTTTACAGTGTTGATATCATCCCCATTCACTTGCTGAACGGCATAACCTAAGGCTTTTTTGGACCTTTCCACCCCAAAAGCAGTAACTACAACTTCTTCCAATTGTGATGCATCAACTTTCATCTGAAGGTCTATCACATTTTGCTTTTCAACAAGAACCTCCTCTGTGACGTACCCGATAAAAGAAATCACCAGAATAGAGTTTTCTGGTGCAGCCAATTTATAATTACCATTTATGTCAGTAGTTGTGCCTTTTGAAGAACCTTTGATAAATAAGGATGCACCAGGTAAACCCTGGCCATTTTCATCAGTAATCTTACCAGAGAGGTCTATATCATCAAGGACAACCTGAATGATTTTTTCGCCCTGTTCACTACGCTTTATCTTGTCAATGTTGATGATTTTATTGATTTGCTTAAACTTCAAACCGGAAGCTTCAGATACTTTCATCAGCACATCAGCTACGGTTTGGGGCTCCTTTTCCAACTGCACTTTTATCCGCTTGTTGATGTCCCGCTTATCATATGCAAACCTATAATCAGTCTTGGATTCTATCGACTCAAAAATATCCACTAAGGAAATCGTGGAGTTGTCTATATTAAAATCAATATATACCTCCTTAATGCTCTGGCTCTTCTGAGCCTTCATTTCTGTAGCCAATAGCATTGAATATGTCACGCACTGCACTAAGATGCCATATATTGCTACTTTACTCACAGTTTTTACTAGTTGTAATAGTTTAAATTTCATATCTTGCAATGTTTCGATTTATAATAAATTGAACTTCGAAAGGATAGGTTAGCCTTACATTCCCCAATGTTTCCGGCCTGTCCTTTCATTTTTTATAGTCCCTGGGACTTTCTATCTTGTCGCTTTTTTTATGTCATACACGATTGTTTTGGTAACACATCTTCTTTCAATAAATCCAACCATTAGCTGAACGAATGCTGCCGGCAGGTGCCAGCCGAAAATATTGGACCATTGCAGGCCCGTGTTTCATTACATATCAAAATGTTATTGATACATTCTTATCGTTAATTTCGAATTCAAAGTCTTGTGAATAACTGATGCTTTGCAGCACACGTGTAAGGTACTCCTGCTGAAACTCCCCCGAATAGGTCCAGGGCGTGTCTGTTTTTCCCTGAATTTTGAATTTCACGTCATACCACATTTCCAGCCTGGAGAAAACTTCTTTCATGGAGGCATCCCTGAAATAGATGATCCCGTTTTTCCAGGAGGTAACTTCCCTGGGCGCAAAGTTGGTTTTTATAAATCCATCGTCATTCTTGTCGTACTGCACCCTTTCGCCAGGGCTCAAATAATACTCCTGATCGTCTGCACTTGTGGCACTCACTTTCACCTCACCCTCGGTAAGGGCTACTTCTACGATGTTTTCTTCAGGAAACGCCTTGACATTGAACGCTGTGCCCAAAGCGGTAGTTGAGACTTGGGCGGATGTGACAACAAAAGGCCTGACTTTGTCCTTTGCTACCTCAAAATATGCCTCTCCGATCAGATCCAGCTCCCGAATATTGTCATCAAACTCATTGGGATACTTCAACGTACTGCCGGCATTTAGCATGACTACAGACCCATCCGGAAGGTGTATCTTAGACTTTTGACCTTTAGGGTTCGTCTTTTCTATATATGTGATACTGTCACCGGGTATGGATAAAACTTCCATTTGGTATAATGTAACCAGCGCAGAAAAAATCAACAGGGCACTTACCGCAGCGGCATATTTCATCCAGCCATAATTGGGTTTGCTCACCATTGGCCCGGCATTTTCAAGCTCAATCTGATCCATCACCTGACTATATAGCCTCTCCCCTTTTTCCTTTTTCTGATAATGGGATTCCACTTTCCAGGTTTCCTCCATAATCCGGAACATCTCTCTATTCTCCTGCGCATCTTTCAGCCAATTGTCGAAAATTTGTGATTCCAACTGACTCATTTCACCTGCCAGTTTTTTCCCAATCATGCTATATATATCGTTCTTACTCATTTTACCGGACTCCCTTGTCCATTTTTTATATTGTATTTTCCTTTTTTCTAAACCAGTAGAATACTCATGACCAAAGCAACCGCCACCATGGCCAATTTGCTCAGGTGCTCCCGGATATCCCTCGAAGAGAGGTATTTATGCAATTCCTGCCTGATATCTTTAAAGGCCTGGCCCATGTGGAATTCCACTGTTTTCTCCGTTACTTCCAGAAGGTCTGCGACCTCTTTGTACTTCAGCCCGTCTTCCTTTACCATCTTATAGATCAATTGGCGTTTGGAGGGCAGGATCAATATGGCCGCATTCACTACAGATTCGAATTCTTTATAGAGCACTTGCTTTTCAGGATTGGTATCGGTGCGAATACTCAATTCATAAGACTCATCCAGAGGCAGGCTCTTCTCTTTTTTCTTTTTCCTTAGATAGTCGATTGATTTTCTCTTGACTGCAGAGAAAAGGTAATGATCCAATTTCTCGATCTCCAGTAGATGATGTCGGTTTTTCCATAGGTTAACGAATACGTCAACTACGATTTCTTCCGACAGCACGTCGCTGTGGACAAAGTAATGTGCTATTTTGAGCAACCTGTCGTAGTAGTTATTGAACAAACCACGAAAGGCGCGAGCATCGTCCTCTTCAGCAACTTTAGAAATCCATTGTTTGATTTCTACATTCATGGGTATAACTGTTGTCTGGTAGTATAAATATACAGAAAATCGTTCATTTCGCCTATCACATATATACAGACGTAAGCTGGAAGACACACCCTAGTCCTATCCCCTCTTTTTTTTGAAGAAATATTAAAACAGGAACAAAACGCCCCTTTAACTCACTACTAGTCAATTAGAAAGAAAAAAAAAACGGCAACATTTTTTTTTAAACTCCTTGGGCAATGGGCCTTCATGCCACGGATAAGTACTGAAACTGCATCATCCATGTGGCCGACTTTCATCGCCGATACCAACTGGTGGTGGAAGCATATAGGGCAAAGGCATTTAAAGCAAAAACCCTCCAGGGTTTCCCTGGCAAGTGAAGTAAGTAACTTTAAGCCCGACGGGTACATTAAAAACGCAACCCTTGTAGGGTTAATGTCCTTACAATAGTTTAAATACCTTCGCCCGGTCGAAGCATCTTGGCTTTAGCCATTTTACATGAAAAGGGTTTATTTTGTGCAACGATCGGATGTAGCCTTGTCAACTATCCATGATATTTGCGTATATTTGTTATACATAATACTTTTTTCAAATACATGAAAGCCAAATTAAAACCAATCAATACACTTTCACTCGTTGACCGGGTGGAACAAAACCTTAAAGAATACTTTGAAACCAACAACCTAAAACCAGGAGACCAGATTCCAAAGGAAATGGAAATAGCAGAAGCACTTGGTGTAAGCCGCACTGTGGTACGGGAAGCAATATTGCGCATGAGGACACTTGGTTTGATTGAATCGAAAAAGCACAAGGGCATGACCCTCACCGAGCCCGATATATTGAATGGCTTTCAAAAAGTGCTCAATCCTAAAATGCTCGGAAACGACACCCTCAAAGATATTTTTGAGTTGCGCCTAATGCTGGAGATGGGCATGGCCGATTTGTTGTTTGAAAGAAAAACCGAGGCATCTATGGCTGAACTGGAAGAGATAGTGGCACGTGGAGAGGGGGCTGAATTGGAAAAAATGAATTTCAGTTTGAAGCATGAAATTGAATTTCATGGAAAGCTCTACGAAATCTCGCAAAACAACACCCTGCAAAGGTTTCAATCCATGTTGCTGCCAGTATTCAAGTGGGTACATGAAAACCACTACTATGGAGCCTATGAGTATAAGGAAGGTTTCGTTACCCACAGGGGCCTGTTTGAGATACTCAAATCCGGCACCCCTGACGAATTCAGGCTGGGAATGCGCAAGCACTTAGACCCTCATTTCGACAGGATATTCAACAACAGCTAACGGGATTTCCGTTATGACTAAGGCATCTTATTTACTTTATATGCCCTTTAAAAACGGAAACATAGCTGAATACCAATATACAGTTAAGTGCCATCCTGCCGATTGAGTACCCGGGGTTTTACTTTTTATCCCCAAAATAATGGTTTTTAAACTTTGTGTTTCAAGGCTGCCCCATATCTGCTCAAAACGTGGCAGTAATCAATTACATTTAGTAAATTGACCCGTACATTTTTCAATTAAACCTGACTATTCAACAATGAAAGAGAGTAAGCAAACGAACACTACTGAATCCAGAAGGAAATTTATCAAAAGCCTGGGCATTGCCGGTGCGGCATTTACTATTGTTCCAAGATCTGTTCTTGGTGGGAGTGGGTATATTCCTCCTTCTGACACTTTGTATATAGCAGGTATTGGTGCTGGAGGCAAAGGCACATCAGACCTTTCCAATTTTGCAGAAAGTCCTAATGTAAAAGTGGCTTTTCTTTGTGATGTGGATGATCGAAGGGCTGTAAAAAGCAAGACCAATTTTCCTGAAGCTAAATATTATAAGGACTATCGCGAAATGTTGGATAAGGAAAAAGACAATATTGATGCGGTATCGGTTTCTACCCCGGACCACATGCACGCCGTACAAGCCCTGGCAGCCATGCAACTCGGCAAGCATGTATATGTACAAAAGCCACTTACGCACGACATACATGAAGCCCGACAGCTTACCGAAGCTGCCAAAAGGTACAAGGTGGTGACGCAAATGGGCAACCAGGGTGCATCCGGTGATGGGGTGCGCCTGATGCAGGAATGGTACCAGGCCGACATGATTGGCGATGTGCATACCGTGTATTGCTGGACCAACAGGCCGGTATGGCCACAGGGCATACAATGGCCCGACAAGAAAAGTAAAATCCCAAAAGAGCTGGATTGGGACCTTTGGTTGGGTACAGCTCCGAAAAAAGACTATGTGGACAATTTGGTGCCATTTAACTGGCGCGGATGGTGGGACTATGGCACTGGTGCCCTGGGCGACATGGCATGCCATATCATAGAACCTGCCTTCAAGACGTTGCAACTGGGTTATCCAAATAGTGTAGAATGTAGTGTTGGCAATGTATATGTGGGGGAATTCAGCAGGGGTTATTTCCCGGAGAGCTGCCCTCCTTCTTCGCACATTATCCTGGAGTTTCCAGAAAGGATGGACAAGTCCTCTGTAAAGCTCCATTGGATGGATGGAGGTATCCAGCCAGCCCGACCAGAAGGACTGGGGCCTAATGAAAAAATGGGCGATGGTGGAAATGGCGTGATCATGGAAGGCACAAAAGGTACCATGATGTGTGATGTATATGGCCGTAACCCACGACTGCTCCCTACGGAAATAAACGACTACATAAACGTGCCCGAGAAAATAGCAAGGGTACCTGAGGGACACTACCTGCAGTGGGTAAATGCCTGCCTTGCTGGGTACGACCAGAAGGAATGTAGCTCAGATTTTGATATAGCCGGGCCTCTTACTGAAAGTATATTGATGGGCAACCTTGCGCTCAGGAGTTTTGACATCCAAAAACCAAAGGCGGATGGGAAAGGTTTTGACTACCCAGGCAGGTATATCAAACTGCTTTGGGATGGGGAAGCCATGAAAATCACAAACTTCGATGATGCCAACCAATTTGTGAAAAGGGAATACCGTACAGGCTGGTAATATTAGTGCCGAGCCTAAATTGAAATGCCGCCTGGGAACTGAACCCCGTGCGGCATTTTTTTGTTCTTTATGATTTATAGTGGGTAGCTTTATTTTCATGCTATTTGATTATCAAACCAACCATAAATGAACATACTAATTTATCTCATTACATTTCTCCTTATGCCGGAGGGGCACCTACTTTTCCTAGATGAAAAGTAGGCAAAAATCATGGAAAATTTAACGCTCAAGGCCTTTACCCACATCCGCTCACCAACCTGTCTGCCGAACAGGCAGGTTTTCCACCCTCCCTCCTTGTCGTAATGCTCAATAAACTTACTTTGGATCAACCCGAAATCCTTTTGAATAGTTACAAACAAAACCTTCCTGCAAAAAACCATTGTCCACACTATCCATATAGAACATTTTATTCCCGTACCCTATCCTGTTTTGCCGCTTTAAATTTCCTCAACTGGTAGGTAAATGTCAGCATGAAATATTGTTGGAGTACTTCTGTCCTGCTTTCTTCCAGATAGGTAGCTGTTACACTTTGGTTGATGCTCCTGTTTTGTTTCAGGAGGTCGAAAACAGACAGCTCCAATTCTCCCAGGTTGTTTTTAAGGAATTTTTTGGCCAGGCTCAGGTTCCACAAGGTATAAGAAGTATTGAAATCGTCATTCACACCGTTGTACTTTTGGTGAAAAATGTCACTTCTGAAAACAAAACTTTTCCAAAAAGTCAGGTTCACTTTACCTCCCAAAGTCTGGGTCAGGTAGTTATTGTTTGAATTGCTCCTGGACTCAGCCGAGTTTACCACAGTATTGGCACTGGTGTTGTAGTAAACATTGAAGTCCACATTTTCGCTGATGTTGCTTACGAATGAGAACTTTACATTACCAGAATAGGTATTGGCAAAATTTTCGATCTCGTTGTTCATCCCTGGTTGGCGCCTGTATGAAATACCCAGGCTTGTATTGAGGTTCGTTTTCAGTTTTGAAATCAACAAACTGTGGGTGGTGCTGTTGGTAAGGTTCCAATAACCATTTAAATTGATTGGCCTGGAAATTTGCGTACCGGCAGGTACCACGGTACCATCGTCGAGCACCACTTCGGAATTGGCAAATTGGGTCTCGTTCGTAATATAGTTGTTGGTCAATTCAACCCTGGAGAAATTCGACAGGGAAGTATTTTTGTCCGTGTTCGTTTTTCCAAACCTCATGAAAAAAGAATGTGAATAGCTTTGTTTCAGGTTGGGGTTTCCCAAAGACCACAATAGTGTATTGCTCCTGTTTATAACATTTTGCATTTGACTTACCGAAGGTTCGTCTGTTTCCCCTTCGTATCGGAAAAACATGTCCCCCCCACCTTTAAAATTTATCCTTCCCATAACAGAAGGCAAGATGTTGTTGAACTTGCGCTGAAAGGTGCCTGTCTCAGGAAAAAACTGGTCGTTGTTCAATATTGCATGCTGATAAGCTACTTCTGCCCTAAAAAACTGGCCAAAGCTCCTATTGGTGAATGACAGTTCTGTCTTGTGGGTGGTGTACCCACTTTCGAACTCATTAGAAAGCTCAGAGTTGAATTCCTTGGTATCCCGCTCCTCATCTACAATGTAGGCCTCCTTGTCTGATGACCGATCATTGTAATCAATCTCATATTCCAGGGACAGCTGTCCATTGGCACCTACAGGTTCTGAATAATCGATCTCCAAATTATAGGAGTATCGCTTTTCGTCGGTTAGGTATTGATAGTTGGTGAGAGAGTCCCTGCCAGCCTCTGTGAGTAGCTCTTCCTGGAAATTCTGACGATCTGTTTCCTGTATCCTATTCCTTAGTTCAACCGAAAAAGTACGCCCGATTTTCCCAAATTTATGCTGAAAGTCAATGTCATTGCTCACGTTGTAGCTCTTGTTTCTATTGAGGTAATTGTTTTGGGTTTCTTTTATGATGTCACCAGTTTCATCTCGTGTGACCGCCTCGGAATAGTCCCTGCTTTCATTGTCCTGAAAACTCACAGATGGCCGTATCACCAACCTGTTGTTGTCATTGATATTGTACTCTATGCGCATATTGAGCCTATGGTTCGAATCGTCCGTATCGGATCTATTCTGCGCCGAATAATAATCACTGCCATCAGTGGCAAATTGGCGACTGGTAAATTCGTTATTGGTATTGCTGGTCTGGTTGAAGAAGTAGCTGCTTTCCAGGGTGGCTTTCGGGCTCAATCTATCAGTGAAATTCAACCCAAATGAATTGGTATTGGTGATACCATTTTGAGTGCCAGTGAGAAAGGAATCCCCACCGCGTCCACGGAAGCCACCACGGCCACCACCACCGCTGACACCCGCCAGGTCTTCGCTGCTGAAATTCTGTATATTGATGTTGTTTGACATACCTATCAAGGTGATCCGCTGATCCTTATTAAAAGAGTTAAGGTTCAGTCCAGCATTGTAGTGGTCGTTTGTGCCATAGCCACCGTATATTTTGCCAAATTTCCCATTACGCTTGCCCTCCTTGGTCACTACATTCATCGTTTTTGTAGTATTGCCATCATCGAACCCCGTAAACTGGGACTGCTCGCTCTTCTGGTCAAATACCTGGATATTTTTCACCACTTCAGCCGGAATGGTATTGAGAGACAGCAACGGGTCTTGCCCGAAGAATCGTTTTCCATCCAAAAGCACCTGCTGAATAGTCTCGCCATTGGCAGAAACCCCGGCCCCATCTACTACTATCCCAGGCATCTTGCTTACCAGGTCTTTGGTACTGGCATCCCTATTCACTTTGTAGGCATCTGCGTTGTATTGTGTTGTGTCGCCTTTCTGTTCCATGGCCACTACAGCTCCTTTTACTTCTATGGTCTCCAGCATTTTAGCATCCTGTTGTACAAATATCCTACCGAGGTTCAGGTCCACAGCCCCTACCCTCACCACTCTGGTGTAGGGCTTATACCCCATACTGGTGACACTCAATCTATAAAAAGCGTCTTCAACATTTTGTATGGCAAATGCCCCCTGAACATCAGTGATGGCATATTTTGATTTCAGGGAATCCCTGATATTTACCAGCCTGATGGTAGCACCTACTATCTCAGTGCCATCATCACCATCGGCCAAAATGCCACGGGCAGTCCATTTTTTTCTTTCGGTGACCTGTTCCTCTTCGTTGTTTACAGCTCCTCTTCCTGCTGATGCTTTTTTATAAACCAAAAACTGATCGTCGTTTAGAACATCGCCAATCAACCCATCTTTTTCAATACGCAGTTCCTCCATTTTTTCACGCATCTTGTCCCAATTTCTGGTTTTCATGATTTCATCGCGTGCCTCCTTGAAGGTTTGGGTAAACTCATCATATATCCCATCTAAAAGCAGTTTTTGGTCGGCTGATAAATTTTCCAGTTCTTTATATACATTTTGTTTTTCCCTGGCCACCATGTCTTCAGGGCTCATTCTTTGGGCCGCTGTTCTGGTAAGGTCGAAAAAAACCAGCATTATTGAGAAAAATAGAATTCGTTTGTTGATTTTCATAATTTGTTATTGACTAGACTAAACGCATTGAAGGTTTTACAAGATCAAAACTACTACCCGATTTTGTATGAATTTTGAAGTTGATGGCGGACAATATTAATTCCTGCTACTTTTCTTTCCCCGTCTTTTACCTGTATCCCTTTCATTCGAAAAACTTCATTTGGTACACCCTCTCACTTTTAAAAAATTGAATTTGCTAATTTCCAGGCCGATCCATTCTTCCACCGGGCCCACCAAAACCTCCCTGTTCCCTCATTTGCATAAACCTCCGCCTCCTTTCATCATCATCTCCATTGTCCCTGTTTTGCGCCCCTTTTATAAAGTTTCTGATCCTGTAAGTAAATGTGAGCATATAATACCGTTGCAACACGAGCATCTGCATGTCCTGGATGTAGTTGGCCGAAACGGTTCGGCGGATGCTCTGGTTCTGGCTGAGTACATCTGCCACGCCAAGTTTAATTTCACCACGTTGGTTTTTGAATATCTTTTTCGCCAGGCTCACATTCCAAATCCAATAGTTCTGATTGAAGGTGCCGGATTGGCTGCTATTGGACTGGTTGGCCATATCGGTACGAAATACTATGCTCCCAGGAAACATAATGTAAAGGCGCCCCCGAAGATTCTGGCTCTGGTAGTTGTTGTTGGCACTCTGTCTTGATTCTACAGAATTGCTCACGGTGTTGAAGCTTGTGCGGTAGGATAGCGTGAAATCGACCTGCTCGCTTATGTTGCTGCTCAAAGTAGCACCTACGGTGTAGGATGAATTATCTGCAAGATTGAGTTCACTATCGTTTATCCCGGGAGTTCTGGTGAAGCGGTACGCCAGGTTGCCATTGAGGTTTGATTTCATAAAGCCAAGCGGACGACCATAGGTCATAAAAGACTGAATGGATCGATTCCCATCCATATTCTCCCGGGTGGTCAGTTGCACATTTGGGTCCACCTCTATACCATTCACAGTTATTGGGGTTTCCTGTGCAAAATATGTGCTTCTCCCTATGTAATCGTCTGTGATAGAAGCGCGGACCATGGCAAAGAAAATGGACGAATTCTCCACATTGGTACTGCTGTAGCGTACGATTACATTATGTTCGTAGGTTTGATCGAGTTCCGGGTTACCGGCAGACCACTTTGCAGTATTGGTCTTATCTACCACTCCCTGCAACTGCGATACCGAGGGGGTTCTGGTATTGGTCATGTACATTACCCTTAGGTTTTTTTGCCTGGTTGGGCGGTACTGAAACATGGCAAAAGGTATGGCATTAAAGTAAGACCTGTAGATGCCATATTCGTCTGGCAGACTTTGTTCATTCTGTAGGGAAAGGCTTTGTAGCGACAACCTGCTCATAAAAGTGACCTTTTCTCCAACTATTCTAAAACTGGTACCAACAGCGTTGGAAACTGTTTTGCTTTCAAAAACACTTGACTGGTCGATTCTCAGATCGCTGTAGGTTCCATCGCCCTCGGAGTAATCATAGGTCTCCTGACCTGAATCTGCCACACTCTCTGAATGCTTTAAACTAATTTCCAGCTGGGACTTTTTTCCCAAAGGCTCGGTATAAGACAAATTGGTGGTCACTGAGAGGCCATCTGTGGACAAATCCGCAATCTGATCCAGGTCTTCCTCTGTGGTGCCAGCTTCTGCTACTCTCTCAGAAAATGCCCTCAATCCACTATCTCCGGAATCTTCACTGTAGCTGGTGGTCACGTTGAACGAGGCTGTTCTACCTGCCTTTTCAAACCTGTGCCTGAATAGGAAATTGTTTGAAATGTCCAACCCAAAGAGGTTGGAACCAAATATATTTTCAACGTTCAGGTCGGCTTTCGGAGTGAGTGTGTTTGAGAATGTATTTTCAAAACCATCGTTCTTTTGAATTGTAACCCTGGGTCTCATCACTATCGAGTTTCGGTCATCGAGTTTGTATTGCAGGCGCATATTCAGCCGGTGGTTCACATTGGTGCTGTACGAAATATTGTCTTCCTGATATGTCCGGTCAGTGGTGGTGAAATCCTGATAAATCCCTTGATTGGAATCATTATCGGTCCGGTTAAAAAAGTAACTTCCCGAAAGCTCTAACTTCTCCCCCCATTTATCTGAATAATTGATGCCCATGGCATGGGTTTGGGAGATTCCTCCCTGGCTGTTGACAAGAAAGTCGCTCACACTTCCCCCTCCATTCCCCCCGATGCTCCTGCGTCCACTGCCACCTCCTCGACCACCTCTGCCGCCTCCGGTCCTTCCTCTTCTTGATCCACCACCTACTACCCCCAACAGGTCTTCGGTGGCAAAGTTTTGAATGTTGATGTTATTGGATTGGCCGATAATCGATATGCGTCGGTCGTGATCAAATATATTGACTGTTCCTCCCGCATGGTAGCGGTCTTCATCCAGGCCATAGCCGGCATATACATTTCCAAACTGACCATTTCGCATATCAGACTTGGTCACGATATTCACCGTTTTGTTGGTTTCCCCATCGTCGAATCCCGAAAACTGGGCCTGGTCGCTGGCCTGGTCATACACCTCCACTTTGTCTATCATTTCGGCAGGTATATTTTGTAGGGCTGCCCTAGGGTCATTGCCAAAAAACTCCTTTCCATCCACCAATACCCTTTGTACATCTTCGCCCTGAGCCTGTACAGTACCATTATCTATTATAAAGCCTGGCATTTTCTCCAGCAAATCCTGCGCACTCGCATCAGGGTTTGTTTTATAGGCCAGGGCATTGTACTCAGTGGTGTCTCCTTTTTGTTTCACAGGTATCACCTGTCCGGTTACATTCACATCGTCCAACATTGTGTCATTGGGTTTAAGCAAAAGGGTACCAATATTCACCTCACTTTCACCTACTTTCACAAAATTGGAAAAAGGCTCAATTCCTACGCTGGTAATCCTTAGTTTGTAAAAAGCGTTTTCCAGGTTTTTTACCATAAAAAAACCATCCAAATCTGCTACGGCAATATGCCTTTTGGTAGTGTCCTTTACGTTGATTAGCTGCACGGTAGCTCCCACAAGGGCAGTGCTGTCTTCAGCGTTTATCAATCCCCCTTTTAAGGAAAAATCCTGGGCAAAGGCTACATGGGAAATTATAAATGAAGCTAAAATGAGTACTGTTGCTTTCATAAGTGCTATTTAAACTAACAAACCAACACATAAAAGGAGGGTCTCAACACGCTCAAAATCCTTTGTCGGTAAAAAGAAACGCGTAGTTCCAACCCTCCTTCTGGAATAAACCACTAACGGCTAATGACAATCGCTATCAATTGGCTGGTCTTTTTCTCTGTCCCTGCCCCTGGCCTCTTCCTTCTCTTCGGCTTTTCTTGAGCTCTGCATATTGCTCATTTTGCTCTTCATTCAACAAACCTTGCAAAGCTTCCTCCTTTGTTGCCCGGATAGCTTGCATCTTTTCTCGCATGCCCTCCCTGTTTCCACTGCTTTCTTCTCGTAGTTTGGTTATGGAATTTTCATAATCGGTATAGACCTGGTCGAGGATCAATTTCTGATCATCGCTCAGCGAAGTGATCTTTTCCAAAATCATGGCCTTTTCCCGTTTCACCATTTCAGCGGGGTTTGGACGCTGGCCACCTTGTCCCTGTGCCATTGCCCATTGTGACATTACTATGACCAGGGCCAGCAGTAATAATCTTCTCGTTGTTTTCATTTCTGTTTATTTTTTATTTATCTGCTTAGATGTCCTTCACTTCAATAACTTGCGTTGGCAAATAAAAAAACTGAAAAAAAATATAGTTCCGGCAATCTTGTCAATAATCGACTAAGTTTGTCCTTTTTAACGGATCGCAAACATCAATGGGAAAAATATACCTACCAGTCTTAATTTGCCTGCTCATAGGCTGTACCACCAAAGAAAAAAACAACAATCAAACGAAGGCCGAGACCAGTGAAAAGTTAGCACCTGCTGCTGCACAAAAAGAAAAACAGGCCAGCACTCACAATAAAAAAGCGAGCACTGAAGGAATGGTACATTTTGACGGAGGTAAAATACTTATAGGATCGGAGACTGGTACACCTGATGAGCAGCCTGTATTTGAAAAGGAGATCGAACCATTTTATATGGACAAAAACCTGGTGACTGTGGCGGAATTCAGAAAGTTTGTAGAAGCCACCGGTTTCAAAACTGATGCCGACAAGTTTGGCGACTCAGGAGTATTTGATTTTCAAAGTGGCAATTGGGCACTGACGAAGGGTGCCAACTGGGAGTTTCCTTTTGGGCCTGCACAACCTAAAGCGGAAGACAACCACCCCGTAACCCACGTGAGTTGGAACGATGCATACGCCTATGCCAACTGGGCAGGTAAAAGGCTACCTACCGAATTTGAATGGGAATATGCCGCCAAAAATGGAAAATCAGATGCAAGCAGATATGCCTGGGGCGATCAATTGATCATAAAAGGCAGGTACATGGCCAATGTTTGGCAGGGGGCATCCGTCACCCAGCCTGAGGCCCTCGATGGCTTTTTGTACACTTCCCCGGTTGGTACATTTGGTAGCCATGAATCTGGCCTATCCGATATGGGTGGCAATGTATGGCAATGGTGCGCCAATACCTACGAAGGCTATCCGGGCAGCCCCACTGCTGGCCAAAAAGATGAGAGCATAAAATGTACCCGTGGCGGATCTTTTATGTATGACCAGGCAGGGGAAGCCAGTTTTACCACCACTTTCCGGTCAAAAAACACCACGGATACATCCCTATTCAACACCGGTTTTAGATGTGCACTATGAGGTAAAGGCTGGAAAGATGGATGCAGCAGATGGGGTGAAACACAAATTTTATTTCAACCTAAAACTCAACCCAAACCAGATTAAAACAGAAACGATGTAAATAAAAAACCCGTAAAGCGTTGTGATCATGCTCACTTTGATGCCACCAGCCAGCATTGCCGGTGAAACATTCCCCATCTGCTCTATGGCTTTGAACGCCTCGAACAAACCTATCAACTGACCCAATATACCCACAACCAGGGCAAACAAACCGACCTGCTTGATGTAGTCAATCTTTCTTACAGCCTCCTCCTTTTGTATATCACTCTTATATACAGTAAGCGAAGATAAAATTGAAACAACAACTACGGCGATAAAGATAATGGTCAATATTCCCATGAACAATGACCCTCCCATCCAAAATAATTCTAACATAATCCTTTAAATTTAGTGAATAAATAATTTCCCCAAAGGTTGTGGCAATCGTGCACTGATACAATGTAGTATCCATCCCTAAACCTGTATTTCATCGATTTTCAGAATACATTACGCATAAAATGAGCATTTTTGATCCATGAACGAGCGTATTGTCAAGCACACATTTTTTTGGGGATTGGTTACCTTATTTCTTACTGCTTACTTCGGCAGAACTGCTGAGAACTATCTTCAGTCGTTTTATTTCACCTGCTTTATGCTACCAGTGGCCCTGGCTACCAGCTATTTTTTCAACTACTACTTGGTGCCACAATTTTTGATTTCAAAAAAGTATTGGAAGTTTGGCCTTTATTTTATCTATACCCTGATTATCTCCCTCTACCTGGAAATGCTCGTGATGACCTTATCCTTCATAGTGCTGGGCAATTACCAGTATGATAAGATGAACCCTCTTACAGTAGATATATTTACGCTAACCATTACGCTCTATCTAATCGTATTGACTGTGGCATTTGCCCGGATGATCAAGGCGTTTCAATCCACCACCCAATTGAATAGCAGGCTGATTGAGGAACAGGAGAAAAGCAAAACTCCGATTATCACTGTGAAATCCAACCGGGAAACAGTGCCCGTGATACTATCTACAATCTGCTATATAGAAAGCATGTCGGACTATGTTAAAATCCACACTTCAGGCAAGACCATCATCACAAAAGAAAAAATTGGTAAGATTTCGGATGAGCTCCCGTCCCTTTTCATCCGGGTACATCGATCATTTATTGTCAATAAAAACCTAATAGATTCATTCTCCAAAGAAAAAATCCACATCAACGGAACAGATATTCCTATCAGCCGGACCTATAAGAAAGCAGTGATGGTGGAGTTGGAGGAGAAAAGTTAGGAGTGGGGAGTTGGGTGTTGGGAGTAGGGAGTCGGAAGTGGGGAGTTAGGAGTTGGGGGTGGGGAGATAAGTGCGATGTAAGTGGCAATACACAGGTTCATAAATGCATACACCTGCTCCACTCATTAAATCCTTGATGATTGGTTGTGTATCTCTCACCTAACCACCTTGAGTGAAGTGAAATATCTCAATTTGCAATGGAATGAAAATGGTGGAATGAGTTCCATGAACCAGCCAACAGGTTTAATATACTTCCCTAAAGCTACTCACACTCATTAGTTTCCTAATCTACCGTTTGCCTTGTCATCTTGAGCGAAGTGAAAGATCTAAAAACCTTAGCTTGGCTTATTGAGTGCAGCCAACCACCTCCTCACTTCCTACTTCCCACTTCCAGCTCCTAACTTCCAGCTACCAGCTTCTAACTACACCACTACATTAATAATCCTCTTCGGCACAATGATCACTTTTTTTGGTGGTTTGCCATTGGTCCATTTTTGTACAATCTCATGGGCCAGCACTTCGGTTTCAATTTCCTTTACATCCTGATCGACCGGGAAGGAAAGCTTCACCCTGACTTTGCCATTGATCGAAACAGGATACTCGTGTGAAGCCTCCACCAGAAACGATTCATCGTAGGTAGGGTAGTTCGAGACACTGACTCCACCCTGATGGCCAAGTTTTTCCCAAAGCTCCTCTGAAATGTGCGGTGCGAAAGGAGAAAGGATCAGCACCAGCTTTTCCAGCACCTCACGTTTGTTGCATTTCAATGCCGTCAATTCATTGACCGCAATCATCATAGCGCTTACAGAAGTGTTTAAGGCCAATCCTTCAATATCTTCCTGCACTTTTTTGATGGTTTTATGGATAATCTTTTGCTCATCCGGAGAAGGTGCTGCATCCGATACCACGAAATTCCCATCTGCATCGTGAAACAACCGCCATGCCTTCCTCAAAAACTTAAACACACCATCTATACCGTGGGTATTCCAGGGCTTAAACTGCTCCAAAGGTCCCAGGAACATCTCGTACATGCGCAGGGTATCAGCTCCGTATTTTTCTATGATGTCATCCGGATTCACTACATTGTACTTGGACTTAGACATTTTCTCTACCTCATAACCACAGATGTATTTTCCGTCCTCCAGAATGAATTCCGCTTCTTTCAAATCTGGTCTCCAGTTTTTGAATGCTTCAATATCCAATACGTCATTATCCACATGACTGACATCAACATGAATGCCGTTTTTTAGCCCTTCATAACCTGAAGTATATCCTTTATCGGGAAAAACCTTTCCGACAATTTCCTGTGTTTTAGAGACAATAATTTGATCTGCTTCATTATGCAAATCCATTCGAACCTTCCCGTTCTCAATTTTAGTGATTTTGTCAACTAGTCCTTTAGAAATAAAGATTTGCGGTAAATCGATTGTAGCAACTCCATGAACTTCATATCTCAGTCGGTACACAAAGTTCGACCTCCCCTGAATCATCCCCTGGTTCACCAGCTTTTTGAAAGGTTCGTTCTCTCCTACCAGTCCAAGGTCATGTAAAAATTTATTCCAGAAACGAGAATACAACAAGTGCCCCGTAGCGTGCTCCGAACCGCCAATGTACAGATCCACATCCTTCCAGTAGGATTGGGCTTCATCACTTACAAATGCCTCCTCATTGTGCGCGTCCATATAGCGGTACCAGTACCAGCTCGACCCTGCCCACCCTGGCATGGTGCTCAATTCCAAAGGATAGCTTTCTGTTTCTCCTTTAGGAGTATAGGTGAAGTCGGTGGCCCTACCCAATGGAGGATCGCCATCTTCGGTTGGCAGATATTTATCAATCTCAGGCAAAACAACCGGCAGGTCCTCTATCGCCACAGGGTAGGGCAATCCATCCTTAAAGTAAATCGGTACGGGCTCGCCCCAGTAACGCTGACGGGCGAAAATCGCATCTCTCAATCGGTAGTTAGTCTTACCAGTTCCTATTCCTTTTTCTTCCAAAAATTCTATAGCCTTCTTTACCCCTTCTTCGTGGGTCAGCCCATACAGCAACCCTTCATTGATAATCTTTCCTTCTTTCGTGGGATTGGCCTCTTCGCTGATGTCCGTATTTTCGAATACCGGTAAAATCTGTAAACCAAAATGTTTGGCAAAATCATAGTCCCGCTGATCGCCTCCCGGTACCGCCATGATGGCGCCTGTTCCATAGCCAGCCAGTACGTAATCGGCTATCCAGATGGGCAACTTCTCCCCAGAAAACGGATGTACCGCGTAAGCACCTGTAAAAGCACCTGATACGGTCTTCACATTGGTCATTCGGTCACGCTCCGATTTATTCTTTGCTTCGGCTACATATTTCTCAACTTCTGCTTTTTGGTCGGCTGTGGTGATTTCAGACACCAACTCATGCTCTGGTGCCAGCACCATAAATGTCAACCCGTAAACAGTATCTATGCGGGTGGTAAATATTTTGATCAACTTGTCGCTCCCTTCTACCTGCACGTCCATTTCCGCACCGATAGATTTTCCTATCCAGTTGCGCTGCATTTCCTTGAGTGGTTCAGGCCAGTCGATCTTGTTCAACCCTTGCAGCAGCTTCTCGGCATAGGCAGTAATCCTCATGCTCCATTGTGGCATGAGTTTCCTTTCCACAGGATGCCCTCCCCTTTCGGAAAAACCTTCCTTCACTTCATCATTGGAAAGCACAGTGCCCAACGCAGGGCACCAATTTACCGTCGTTTCAGAAAGGTAAGTCAAGCGGTAGTTCAGCAAGATAGTTTGCCGTTCCTTCTCGGTAAAAGCCTTCCATTCAGCGGCAGTAAAGGCAGGGGTATCATCATCACAAACAGCATGGACATTGGCATTCCCTTCCTTTTCGAAGATGGCTATCAGGCTATCAATGGATTCAGCCTTGTCTGAATCTTTGTTGTACCAACTACCAAACAATTGAAGGAAAATCCATTGGCTCCACTTGTAGTAGGCAGGGTCGCAAGTCCTCACTTCCTTGTCCCAATCAAAGGAAAAACCAATATTTTTTAACTGTTCCTTATAACGGTTGATGTTCGTTTCGGTGGTAATGGCCGGATGCTGGCCTGTCTGGATGGCGTACTGCTCAGCCGGTAAACCGAAAGCATCAAAGCCCATGGGATGCAGGACATTAAACCCCTTGATCCGCTTGTAGCGCGATACTATATCCGATGCGATATAACCAAGCGGGTGCCCCACATGCAATCCCGCCCCGGAAGGATAGGGAAACATATCCAGGGCGTAAAATTTAGGCTTTGAAGTATCCACTTCAGCCTTGAAAGTCTTGTTTACCTTCCAGTATTCCTGCCACTTTTTTTCTATTTCCGAAAAGTTGTATTCCGCCATTTGTAGTCCTTCTTTTTGTTTGTGAGGTCAGTTTTTTTGAGGGGGCAAAATTAAAAGGAAATCGGGGAAATGCTATGGATGGCGAGTAAATGATTTGCTGGAGGTGAACGGTTGGCAGCCTGTGGTCAACCATGGAAAACGGGCTTTTATGTTTACACCAGTTCGTACGTGTTAACTTGAGAAATGGAAAAGATTCCTTCGTTGCTCTACGGAATGACATGACCAAAGGGGTGCTGCCTCCGCAAACTGTCTGTTGTCCAACATAATTGTCGTCTAAACCCATGAGTTTACGCAAACCTTAGGCACTGTCATTTCGCAACGAAGTGGAGAAATCTTATGCTCAATTTAGTTCCAGACTCAACCTGAAACATCGATACATCGAAGGCCCATCGTAAGGACGTCATCTCGATAAGCGTAGCTTGAGAGATCCCCAAAAGCATACAGCCCATCATTCGAAGTACAAAAGCCCATCAAAAATGCCCTTCGTTAAGGGGACTTCTCCTGCGTCGAAGTGACGTTGATATGCAAGCATTCGATTTAGAGCAAACACATGTCTTTTTAACTTAGAAGAGGAAAAGATTCCTTCGTTGCACAATGGAATGACATGACCAAAGGGAATCTGCCACCTCAGACTATTTGTTGTCCAGCATAATTGTCGTCTAAACCCATGAGTTTACACCAACCTTCATTCAGGTACTGTCATTTCGCAACGAAGTGGAGAAATCTTATGCTCAATTTAGTTCTGCACTCAACGTGGAACATCGGTACATCGAAGGCCCATGGTAAGGACGTCATCTCGATAAGCGTAGCTTGAGAGATCCCCGAAAGCATGTAGCCCATCATTCGAAGTACAAAGCCCATCAAAAATGCCCTTTGATAAGGGGACTTCTCCTACGTCGAAGTGACGTGGTATTCGAACGTTTGATGTAAAAACTGGTGCAGTTGTTTTTGACTTGTACTACTTACTGAACTGGAAAAGATTCCTTCGTTGCACTACGGAATGATATGACCAGAGGGGTGCTGCCTCCGCAAACTGTCTGCTGTCCAACAAATTATCGTCTAAACCCATGAGTTTACCCCAACCGTCAGGTGCTGTCATTTCGCAACGAAGTGGAGAAATCTTATGCTCAATTTAGTTCTGCACTCAACATGGAACATCGGTACATCGAAGGCCCATGGTAAGACGTCATCTCGATAAGCGTAGCTTGAGAGATCCCCGAAAGCATGTAGCCCATCATTCGAAGTACAAAGCCCATCAAAAATGAACTTTAATAAGGGGACTTCTCCTACGTCGAAGTGACGTGGTATCCGAACGTTTGATGTAAAAACTGGTGCAGCTATTTTTGACTTGTACTACTCACTGGAACTCGAAAAGATTCCTTCGTTGCACTACGGAATGACACGACCACAACGGTACTGGTATGTGCCGACAGGGCCCATTTCTACCTCCAAAATAGCACCCCCCTAAATTTCCTTACCAGCAAAGTGCTTTAGTGCCGCTTGCAGGTCCTCCGGGGTGTCGATCATAAAGGATTCGTGCTGGGTGTGGGCTACTTTTATCTTAAAACCATTTTCCAGCCAACGAAGCTGCTCCAGGGATTCAGTCATTTCCAACTTTCCCGGTGGCAGTTTTACGATTTCCTTGAGGATATCCGAACGATAGGCATAGATGCCCACATGCAAATAAAATTCATGTCGTTCAGCCCAATCTACATTGGTTGCATCCCTTACGAAAGGTATCACCGACCTGCTAAAGTACATGGCTTCATCATTTTTATTGAGCACTACCTTCATTTCAGTTGGACGTGATAGTACTTCCTGATCCCGTTCGTGCCTCACAAGGGTACCCAGCTCGGTTTCCCCATCCAGGCAGCTGGCCAGGATATCTATTTGTTCGGGGTTGATGAAGGGTTCATCCCCCTGTATATTGATTATATAGTCGTAGTGTTCATTCATTTTCCCCAACACCTCGCTGCACCTCTCTGTGCCATTGCGATGGCTCGGTGAGGTCATCACCACATCGCCTCCACAGTTGGTGATTTCATCAAAAATACGTTGATCGTCGGTGGCCACTATCACTTTCGATAGTGAATCAGATTCGCTGGCTCGCTCATATACCCTCCTCACCATGGTTTTTCCCGCTATGTCCACCATGCATTTACCAGGAAACCTCGTGGATTCATACCTGGCAGGAATTACTCCTAATATCTTCATTTATGAAATTGATTTTACTTTCAATGATGTGCCTTCGTCCGAAACAACTTCCACCGGGGTATCTTTTTCGATGTAGTTGCCACGTGTATAGGCATCATACAATTCCCCGTCAATCATCACTTTGCCACTGGGACGAAGTATGGTAAATGCCACCCCCTGCTTGCCAGTGAAGGACTCTTTTTTGAAATTGGACGTGTATCCTAGCTCCCTGGTCATTTCAGTTTGTAGAGCAATCTTTTTAAACATATTGGTGGTCGTTAGCCTCACCCCTCCTATAAACATCAACACAACAGCCCCTCCGAAGGCAATAAAAATTGTGAATAGTGCAGTTACCAGTTTGGTAGAGTTGACGAACGAAAAATCAAAAGCATCGTTATTGAGCATCACCAGCACCAGCGAGCCAATGGTAAGGGTAATCCCAGCGATACCAGCCAAACCAAAGCCCGGAATGACGAATATCTCAAGGGCTATCAAAACTATCCCCACAAAAAACAAAGCTATTTCCCAGTTTTCTGCCAGCCCGTTCAGATAGTATGGGATAAAATACAACACCAATGCTACTGCTGCAGCCAAAATCGGGAAGCCGACCCCAGGGGTTTGCAATTCAAAATAAATACCTCCCAAAATCACCATCACCAATATGCCACTCAAAAATGGATTCAGGAAGATTTGTACCAATTTGTCTGTGCCACTGAGAGAATATTCATGAAGCTGATAGTCGTCCACATTGGATCGCTGCATGATCTCATCGATAGTGGCCACCTGCCCTTCGCAGTATCCATACCTGATGGCCTCAGAGGTGGAAAAGGTGATCACCTGTCCCTCTTGTGAAATACTGTCCACTTTTATGTTTTGATCCACCATGGCTTCAGCTATTTTAGGGTCACGGCCATTGGCCTCTGCGGTGGACCGCATGATCGACCTCATATAAGACTGGTATTTGTCCGGGGCAGCCGAACCATCGGCTGTCACCACGGTGGCCGCACCGATACTGGCACCTTTTGCCATGTATATGCTGTCGCATGCTATAGATATCAAAGCACCGGCTGACGCTGCGTCTTTATTGATGAAAACATAAATGGGTATTTCAAACTCCATCACACGGGTGCGTATGTCGTCGGCATCATTCAGCGCTCCGCCGTAGGTATCCATTTCTATGATCACATAATCTGCACCCAGCTCCCTTGCCTTGTCGAGGGCCAGCTCAGAATAGCGGTTTGTCCTTGGGTCTATCTCACTGTCCAGTACCATCTTAAATACCAGCGGCTTTTTCCCTTCACCCACACTTTCCTGTGCCATAGAAAAAAAACTACCAAAAAGAACCGAAAAGAAAACGATACAAAATCTATTCATCTAACTATACTTTATTTACCTTGTATTTGGACTTTTGCCGGTTTTACGGCCTTTCCTGTTAAATTATGCAAGTGTAAAAATATACGCATAATTTAATCATTTTATCTTTGCATCAGGAATATCTGAAATTTGTAAAAAAGCCAGCATATTGCCGAAACCAAAAACGATCGATCCAATCTTGTAAATTTAACGCTTTAAAGCCATTAAAGGCCGCACCAATAATCAATAAATCATTTGACAAACCCAATATTGCAACTCCAACTGCCCGGAATAGTCAGGTCGTTAAAAACTTCAGAAGGCCAAAACCTGCTCTGCATAGAACATGTCGATGTGCAGTCGTCAATCCCTCATTATGATGTATTCGATCTGGAGAAAGGTCTGTCAGTAGCCGGCCATATCAGTCCCAAAAAAAACCGAAATCTGGTCTTGAAGGCTATTACAGACCGTTATATAATTTTGAACGAATACCATGATGGGCAAAACCCGGATAAGGCCACCGTGATCGTATTTGATTTTGAACGAAAAACCATTGTGTGGGAAAAAGAGAATTTTGTGGCACTGGAAGTGACCAATGGAACCATCAGGGCGCCACACCCGCATTTTGAAAACCGGTTTTCGCACTGGGATATAGAAAATGGTTTGATTGTGGAGGAACCAGAAAAAACAATGCGGACAACTAATAAATCAGAATATTTCCCGTTGTTTTATCCTGATACAAGTGAGCACTTTGTATGGTTTGTAAAGCATATAGCCGAGGCTACCGGCCATCAGGCAGTTGTATGCTGCGAATACCTGGAACTCACGAGTATTATAGTGATTTCCTACTACTTTCAGGAAGACCAGGGTTTGACCAACAATTTGTTGATACTCAACCTTGATGGAACAACCAGGGAGCTAATAAATCTTGGCAAAAACCTGAAAGGAATAGGAAAAGATACTTTTTTTGCGATTGAAAAGAAATTGATATTTATATCAGACAAAAACATGCTAAACGTATATGAAGTTTAATCTGTTTGTGGTAATCCTCTTGTTGCACACCCTGGCCGGACATGCCCGGGAAATGGATTCGGTGAGAATGGAGTCGAAAGGCGGTCAAAAATTTATCATTCATCGGGTGGAAGCCGGGGAAACCCTTTTTGCCATTTCTCAAAAGTACAATGTAAAGGTTCAGGAACTACTGAAACATAACACAAACGCAGAAGCAGGGTTGTCCATCCACCAGGAGGTGTTGGTTCCCTATTTTGAACCAAATTCAGATTTGGAACAAAAATTCAATGGGCGCGAAATCTTTCATGTAGTTGCCCCAGGGGAAACACTGTACAGCTTGGCGAGGAAATATGATGTGTCGATTGATTCACTCAAGAAGTACAACAAGCTTACTTCCTCTTCGCTTAACCTGGGTGACAGCCTGATTGTAGGGTATAAAACACCTGATAATACAACAACCAATGTGGACACTCCCGACACTGCGCCAATCCAATCGGCAAGCGATCGCCCTTTCCACATAGTGTCGGCTTCAGAAACTTTGTACAGCATTTCGAAAAAGTACGGCATATCAACAGAGGATCTAAAAACACTGAACCAGCTCAACTCCAACGAGCTAAGTATTGGACAAAAGCTGATCATATTTACTTCAGAAGAAGAAAAAGACACTCCCAACCCACTAATATCAACTGACGAAGAACCGCTGGAAGAGGACATCAAAGAAAAGGAACCCGAAGGTACAAAGGAAGAACAGGAAGAAATAGAAGAGGAAGTGCCAATAGACACGTTGTACGTGAAAACCGACAACAGCAGGTTTAAGGAAAGAAAAGAGAAGATTGGCAACCTGAACAAAACCATCGAAGAGGGCTTTGCGATGAAAATCCAAAGAACTGGTGACACCAGAAGATACCTCGCCCTTCACCGTACTGCACGAATAGGAACTATCATTGAAGTAAAGAATCAAATGAACAACCTGTCCATTTTTGCCCGTGTAGTAGGGAAATTACCTGAAACAGGTATCAACCGAAACGTGCTGATCCGGGTTTCCAGCGCAGCATACGAAAAGCTGGCAGCCCTGGATGCAAAGATTCCTGTAGAAATCGGATACGTGATTGACAATGATTGATTCTGGGGAACTCAAAACTTTCCTGGACGAGAAATTTGAGGAATTTAACCAGCCTGGGTTCATAGCCGACGATCCCATTTGCATTCCCCATCGTTTTTCAAAAAAACAGGACATAGAAATTGCCGGTTTTTTTGCAGCCATGCTCGCCTGGGGGCAAAGGAAAACCATAGTAAACAAGTGCACAGAACTACTGGACATGATGGGAAATGCCCCGCATGATTTTATAAAAAACCA
Source organism: Cyclobacteriaceae bacterium (assembly GCA_040222275.1). GTDB lineage: Bacteria > Bacteroidota > Bacteroidia > Cytophagales > Cyclobacteriaceae > CAXBNB01. Next base: position 46,229 of record JAVKDJ010000011.1, on the reverse strand, counting down.
TAGTGAGGCAGACCTAAAACCTTTAGTCGGGTTCAAACACCGCACATTCAATGCTACCGACACACTGTACTTTATCCATAAATTAAAATCCCACTATCAGGGTCATGAATCTTTGGAATCAGCATTTCTGCCCAAAGCCAGCCACCAGCCATTCGACATGAAAGCGGCCCTGATTTCATTCCGGGATTACTTCTTCGACCTTCCTGATTCCCCTCAGCGCACCAGGAAACACATTTCCACACCCGCCAATAAGTCAGCTTGTAAGAGGCTCAATATGTACCTAAGGTGGATGGTAAGGAAGGACAATGGAGGGGTTGATTTTGGTATTTGGGAAAACATACCAACAGCTTCCCTGATTTGCCCTTGTGATGTTCATGTGGATAGGATAGCCAGGCGACTAGGGCTCATCACCAGAAAACAAACCGACTGGCAAACGGCCGAAGAACTCACCAACAACCTGAAGAAATTTGACCCGCAAGATCCTGTCAAATACGACTTTGCCCTCTTTGGATTGGGGGTGATGGAAAAGTGGTAAGCTGAATTCAATTTTTGAATTACCGTTATTAGAAACATTAGAGTTTTCCTGCACACCTATAGTTTCCAGTGAATGGAAGGTATTCAAAATTTGAGGATAGGCCAGAACATTCAGATCAGCAAAAACAGAAACCAATAGATTCTTTTCCGTGTCACACCCATCCGGTTCACCTTCTTGAAAAACCGAAAGAAAGGCTAGTAATTTTATTGTCCAAACGATTGCCTTCAAGTCCTGAAAATCCAGGGGCCAAACAAACGGAATTTTGTGTTAGCAATATTTAAGAAATTTGACGATGCTTTATCCAAATAGTACATCCCTAAATTCTATTATCTTTAAAGCACGCTTTACCTGAAGTCAATGCCTATCTATTGAACCAACAGGTTACCAAGGTCACGGCTTTGATGCCAAAATCGTCTGATAACAATATGATTTTCGTCAATGGTATCGTAATGTATTGAATAACTTTTGTATTGATGCCTTCTTATACCAGATCGTAGATGATCTTGGGGGCTTCCCATGTGGGGCATTTCAGAAATTTTGCGACATGTTTCCTCCAAATTATCAATGAATTGATCTGCCATATCGTCATCAGTCAGTTCTGAAATATAAAGCCATATCAGGGCAAGGTCATTTCTTGCCTCAACACTGAGTTCGTATATTGGCATCTATCAACTCCTTTGCGCCTTGAGTTCACGCCCCATACTCTTTATTTCTTTAGCATCAAACGGAACAGGCTTACCAATATATCCTTTGTCAAATTCTTCCCTTAATTCTTTCACTTTCAACTCTTGTTCTTCCAACAACCTAAGCCCGGCGCGTACAACCTCACTAGCGTTATTGTAACGTCCGCCTTCAAGCTGTTGTGTTACAAAATTTTCGAAGTGTGCATTTAATGATACATTCATATCTTAATCTTCTTTTATACAAAAATAGTATTGTTAACAACTAATAGCAATTATTGTTAATTACCACTAGAACTCCTTTGCACCTTTAATCCAGTTATTCATTTCGTCCGGCAATTTGAATTGTATGCCCTTTTACCGATTGGTAATTTCAGTAGTTCCACATTGACATCAACGATAGAAAAAGTTAATCCTATCATTATTATTGTGTTTTCCTATCATTTATGATAGGATTAATTTTATTTTGTGATAGGAAAAGAGACGACAATGAACCTTACCCCACGCCAGCAAGAAATTATCCGTATTGTAAACGCCCATAAACAAGCCTCTATTTCTCAGGTCAAAGAGCTTCTTGCCAGTGATACCAGCATCCCTACCCTCAACAGGGACATGGCTAAACTTGTTGCAGAAAACTGCCTGAAAAAGCTTGGTGCAGGAAGGTCTATCACTTATGTCATAGCCCCGTATTACAAACTGTTTTTTCCGATCAATATATCCAATTATTTCGATCTTGACCCTGATATGCGAGGGGCTAAAACCACATTTAACCATGAATTGCTGGAGGCTCTGAATGATATCCAGATTTTCTCTAATCAGGAGCAGGCCTCTCTGCAAAAATTGAAAAAGGAATACCAAACTAATATCTCAAGTCTTTCTCCAGCACTTTATCAAAAAGAACTGGAGCGCCTGACAATAGAATTAAGCTGGAAATCTTCCCAAATTGAAGGAAATACCTACTCTCTGTTGGAAACAGAGAGGCTATTCAAAGAAAAGCGGGAGGCCGACAACAAAAGTAAGGACGAGGCAGTCATGCTACTCAACCACAAAGACACCATTGCCTATCTCATGGAGCATCCAGATCTTGCCAAAACACTTAATTTACGTACGCTGGAAGAAATTCATTCCCTGCTTATCAAGGATTTGAATGTAGGACGAAATATTCGCTCTCGAACCGTTGGTATCACAGGAACAGCTTACAAACCATTGGATAACGAGCACCAGATCAGGGAAAATTTAGAGCTTATGTGCCAACTGATTAATGCGAAAGATAATGGTTTTGAAAAGGCCTTGCTTGCAGTGCTGTTGATTTCCTATATGCAGCCTTTTGAGGATGGCAACAAACGCACAGGCCGGATGATAAGCAATGCCTTGCTCATCTCTGATGATGCCTGCCCTCTTTCCTATCGAAGCGTAGATTCCTTGGACTATAAGAAAGCCATGTTACTATTCTATGAGCAAAACAACCTCTCGGCTTTCAAAGCCATATTCATGGAGCAAATCGAATTTGCAGTTAAAAACTACTTCCGTTAAGATTAACGAAAAAAACTCAACCAAAAGATTGACATACTTTTGGCTCCATTCGTTCTCTGGACTGACACCAATATCTGAATAATTTCTTTGCCGACAACATCAACAAAAAAGCCTCTCAGGTTTCCCTAAGAGGCTTTTTTTCGGCGGAACGGACGGGACTCGAACCCGCGACCTCCTGCGTGACAGGCAGGCATTCTAACCAGCTGAACTACCGCTCCTGATCTGCTTTACTTTAAAAGCGATGCAAAGCTAGGCTTAAAGATTTGATAAAACAATACCTGTTTGCAATAATTATTTGAATATTTTCAAAAAAAAATTACCACACTGAAAATCAGAATGTTCGGGTCAAAAATATTTTTTCCACACCTTAAAATTGTTCTCCCGGCGATCAAATTTTGAGATAATACACTTCAAAACTACAATTGTCCTTTATCCAACAATTCCATAGACCGGACCAGATTGATAAACTCCTGCCTGTGGCCTTCGGTATCCTTGCCCTTTGCTCCCAAAGCAAGGGTGATCGCGTTTTGGTAGCTGGATTGCTGTTTGAATTCCGATTCCCGAACCAGCATGCCAAACTCAGCCACCGATGCTGAAAAACGGAAGTTATCCGAAGATTTGTTGATGTCCAGGCCCTTGTCTTTTAAAGTAGTGGCAATCAATTTACTTCGAGAACCATTTGGTTCTTTGTACCTGAATTTAACCGTCAGCAGTTCGTCTGAATCTATCTTTTTACTATCAGCCCTATTTTGGTACTTTAGATCATCCACATCCTGCGTGAACTCCGACTCTACCCCTGCTGGTATCACTTCATACAAAGCCGTCACCGTATGCCCCGCGCCCAATTCTCCGGCATCCTTGCGATCGTTATTGAAATCCTCGTCGTTCAACTTCCTGTTTTCATATCCGATCAAGCGGTATGCCTGTACCTTCGCAGGATTGAATTCTACCTGTATTTTTACATCCTTGGCAATGGTAAACAAGGTAGCCTGCATCTCGGTCACAAACACTTTCCTGGCTTCACTGATGTTGTCGATATAATAGTAATTACCATTGCCAGCATTACTGATTTGCTCCATGCGACCATCTTTATAATTTCCCATTCCAAATCCTGTGATGGTCAGGAAAATCCCGGATTTACGTTTTTCTTCTATCAATCTCACCATTTCTGAAGTTGAAGACACGCCTACATTAAAATCTCCATCGGTGGCCAACACCACACGGTTATTTCCATTCTTTATCAGATTTTGCTCCGCAACTGTGTAAGCCAGCCTTATACCTTCCCCTCCAGCCGTAGATCCCCCACTTTTCAATCTGTCCAATGCCGATATAATCGTTTGCTTCTCAGAAGCAGGAGTGGATGGTAACACCAAACCCGCTGCTCCGGCATAAGCCACGATGGCTATTTTATCATGGACGTTCAACTGATCCACCAACAATTTCAACGAAGACTTTAATAGGGGCAGTTTGTTGTGGTCACTCATAGAGCCGGACACATCCACCAGAAAAACCAGATTGCAAGGATCGGTATTTTCATAGTCGAGTTTTTTGCCTTGTAGGCCAATATGCACCAACCTGTGCTTCTTATTCCAGGGTGCCTGGGCTACCTCGGTGGTTATCGAGAATGGATGTTCGCCTTCGGGGGCGGGATAGTCATAGCTGAAGTAATTGACCATTTCCTCAATGCGTACGGCATCCTTGTAGGGCTTTTGTCCGGCATTGATCATCCTTCTCATATTGCTGTATGAGGCGGCATCTACATCTATAGAAAAAGTGGATAGAGGTGAATTTCGAGGGTCGTGAAATACATTTTCCTGAATGGCATCATACTCTTCGGTATTGTGAGGCTGGGGGTACGAAAAATCCCCAATCACCCGGTGAGCAGCACCCTGGCTCATCATTTTGTTGGCCCTTTTATGCTGTGGCTGGGCGGTCATAGGCATTTCCATTACCACCTCTTCCAACACTTCCATATCCATGGAAAGTTCTTCCTCTACTGGAGGTGTCTCAATCCTCGGGACGAGTGAAGTCAGTTTTACTATCAAATTAGGATTGTCTCTTGTGACTGCCAGTTGCTTTTCTTTGTAATCAACAGCACTAAAAATAAGGACTCCCCCTTTTGAGGGTACCGCAATCGAAAATTTACCATCCTTGTTGGATGTGGTTCCAATATCCGTGCCTTTTACCACAATGGCCACACCAGCTACCGGCTGGCTGTTTTGATCATCAATCACTTTACCTGATACATTCAGAAAATGATTGGCTTTAAACCCGCACATCAGTGCAATGAGCGTCATTCCTACTAACTTTTTCATCTTTCTAAATTTTAGTTTTGAATGGTTGCGTGCCCAAGCCGGTTTTGGCATCAACACCTAACTTATGTGGTCAGGTCATATAGTTGGGCCAAAAAAACCGTCGAAAACGCAGAACCTATTTAGTTGTACAATGAAAGGATGCAGGAATAGTCACAATTCCATATTCGTGGTTGTTTTTTTTCAAAAAAAATTGGTGATAAAAAATTACCACGCACGCCAATGGCCAAAATTTAGTTTTCCTGGCGGGAAATGTCGCCTTTGTAAAGGAGATTGCCTTGGTAGTCTATCATCTGAAAAACCAGTTTTTGTTTGGTTGCGGAGAGGGCTACAAAGCCCTGCACTGATTCGGCATAAACAGATGAAGGCAGCATACCCGTAGGCCGCACTTCCGATCCGGCACCCGATATGATATGGTGAGTAGGCCCTGCTGGTTTGATGTACTGGAGGTCATGCTCATGCCCTGCCAGGTACAGGTCTATTTTATGCCGGTGCAGTACCTTTTCCAGATGGTTTTTTATATCATCGGTTTCCCCATTTCTTTTCCCGCCAGAATACAACGGGTGGTGTCCAATAACAATTTTCCAATCCATACTGTCAACAGCCATTACTTCATCCATCCATTGCAGTTGGGCCGTTGTATCCTGTTGCCATACATTTTTGTATTTCAATTCTGCGTAGTATTTGTCTTCGAATGGGGACGTATCCAGGTAAATGAATCTAATGGACATACCATCTTCCTCTATGTCTTCGAAATAATATCGATCTGGCATATTCCATCGTCTGCTCTTATGTGTGTAGTCAATTTCGGCCTCTACACTTCCACGGTAATCGTGGTTTCCAAGCACCACATTCCACGGGCAAAACAGCAACGCACCCGAATAAACATCTTCAAACGAGCTCTTCCAATAGGGGTCGTCTATGCTGGCCACCCCATTTGGGTAAAAGTTGTCCCCAGTGGAAATGATGAATTCGGGTTCGATGGTTTCTGCTACCACGTTCATCCTATCGGCGAGCTCCTTTTGTTTGAACTGGCCATTTCTACCCCAATCACCAATAACATAAAAATGATAGGCATCTTCGATTTCAACAGGCCGCTTAGTGGTTTGTGCCTTGGGTGCTTGTTTTTGCTCCTTACTTTTTTGACAAGAAAAAAGTGCCAAACAAAGGAAAATAGTCAACAAAAGTCTCATAATCTTCATTTTTTATAAAAAGCAAAAGCCCCGTTATGGGGCTTTTGCAATATACATTAGGTTGTTGGTTAATTGTTAAACAAATCAAATTTCAACCCGATGTTGAACCTTGAGTTGTAGTATTCCATTTGCATGGTCCTTTCCTGCACTCCCTGATAATACCTCAATGGCTGGTTTGTCAGGTTGTTGGCTTCAAAAAACACCCTCCAGTTTGGGGTAACAGCATAAGAGCCATTGATATCCAGAAAGAACTGCGAATCGTAATAGCGGTCGGAAAATGCACTTCCACCAGCCTCATCGAGGTAGTCGCTCGAATAGTTGGCTGATGCCCTGAGCACCAACTTGGAAGTTTCGAAAGATAAGGAGCCATTGAACATATTTTTGGCAGTACCAGGCAATCCCAGGTCATCTCTTTCGGTTACTCCTGTAGCTTCCGAATCGGTGTAGGTATAGTTCACATATACCCCCAGTCCTTTCAGTGCACCAGGCAGAAAGTCCAATTGTCTCTGAACAGAAAACTCTACCCCGGAAACTTTAGCTTCTGCCCCATTTTTGGGCTGAGACACATCGTTTCCATTGCTATCTTCGGTAACAGAGGTAAAAACAAAATCCTCAACATTTTTGTAAAAGTACCCGGCAGAAATTAGTCCTATTGACTTGAAGTAATTCTCAGCCATAAAATCGAAGTTCATTGATTTGGTCGGTTTAAGGGATGAGTTTCCAAGGAAAATCTCATCATCATCTTCACTCCTGTCGTCCACATAGGGCACCAGGTCATAATAGTTTGGCCTGGCAAGGGTATTGGTCCATGCGGCCCTTATGATCAGGTCATTTGTGGCATCATATTTCATGTGCAAGCCTGGCAGTACGTTGGTGTAGCTATCAGAGTCCGACACTTCCCCAATCAGGTTTTCTTCAGCTTCTACCCTGTTTCCGATATAGTCGATGGAAGTATTTTCAACCCGTATCCCTCCCAAAGCGGAGAATTTACTGGTAAATTGCTGATCGAGCATCACGTACCCTGCAGTAATGGTTTCATCAGCGCTATAGTTGCCAGCCAGGTATTCTGCAGGCTCATCTGATTCGTCAAAAAGGCTTGAGTTGATAAGGTCAAGGCTCCCTAAAAATTTGGCATCCACAAAGCTTCCTGCCTGATATTCGCTTCCAGCAAGGAAGTCGGCATCTGTCTGGTTACGTGTAGGCACCCCACTAAGTATTGAAAAATCCTGCGCATTGCCATCAGTTGCCTCGTAGGAGAAAAAGCTATTGTCTCTTACTTTGCTCTTAGACCTCAAACGACCTCCAGCCTTGAACTTGCCCAGTTGACCGGAAACAATGGACAGTGGCAATTCCAAGTCCACCCTAAAATTCTTGTCCTCGTCTGTTGTATATTGGTGCTCTTCGGTAATTTCCCTAAACTCATAGGTCCCCAACGCTATGTCGCTTGAATTGGCGGCACCCACATAGGGAAACCTGGGGTCACTCACATCATGGTTCAATTCGAAAGAATCACTGGATTCGTAGCTGATATACCTTTCATTTGGCCTTTCTTCGGATGCTTTGGCATAAGATCCCATCCAGGTCAATTTGGCATTGCCAAAGAAGTGCTCTCCTGACAGTGCCAGCCTTTTTACGCGCTGGTCTTCCAACCTTCTGTTATCTATCCTGCCGTTTCCGATCCCCCCTTTGGATTGCCTTCTTTGCTCGCCTTCAAAACCTATAACTGTGGCATCATCGGTATCGAAGATTGGGGTTATGCTCCGTGTACGCAATCTATACCTGTTTTCCCTGTCATCCCTCCAGTTGTACATGGATTTGATGAACAATTTGTGGTTTTCGTTGATTTTGTAATCAAGGTTCAGGGAAGCGCTTCTCCTCACTCTCTGTACCTGATATTTTCTGATGTCGGTCTCCCCGATATATGGGTCAACAGCTACATCGTCACCAGCATTGTTTTCAGCTTCATTTTCCCATTCCGCCTCTACATTGTCCGATCCGAAATCATGGTTGTTGTAGGATACACTCAACATGGCGCCCAGTTTGTCTTCGAAAAACCTGTTGCCAAGAATAAAGGCTCCTGTGTAAATCGGTTTTTCTGAAAGCATGTTGTAGCCGCTGGCCAATGTACCGGATACCCTCATACCGCTTGGAGCTGTTCTGGTAACCAGGTTCACAGACCCTCCAATGGCATCTGCATCCATATCCGGGGTAACGGCCTTGTTTACCTCTATGGTCTGAATCATATCCGAGGGAATCAAATCCATCTGGATGTTTCTGTTGTCGCCCTCTGCAGAGGGTATTCTGTCACCGTTCAGGGTCACGGAGTTCAATTGTGGAGCCATACCCCTTATGATGATATTCCTGGCTTCCCCCTGATCGTTTTGTATGGTAATGCCTGGTATCCTTTTCACGGCATCACCGATATTGGCATCAGGAAATCTTCCAATCTGGTCGGAAGCTACGATGTTGGTAATGTTCGCATTGGTCTTTTGACGGTTTAAAGCTTTGGCCTGGCCTTTGAGCCTGTCGCCTAAAACCATTACTTCCTGACCCAATACCACACCGGGTTCCAGGTTCAATTCAACAGTGGATGAAACCCCATCCTGAACCGACACCTTTTGTTCTATTTCCTTGTATCCTATGTAGGTGATTTTCAGCGTATGCTCGCCGGCAGGCACTTTAAAAATCACGAATGAGCCGTCGATATCAGAGACTGCCCCTATATTGCTTAGATCAGTAAGTTGTACAGTTGCACCTGGCAATGCCAGTCCATTTTCATCCCTCAATGTACCCTTTACATTGCCCATTTGGGCATAAGAGACTATTGCGGATATTGCAAATACTAATGACAGTAAAACCTTTTTCATAAATAAAATTTGTTTGGTGAATAACAATGCGAAAGTAGAGCGGGGCAATTACCAAATTCTTAGCCTAGAATTATCACTAGGTTATATAAACTTCCCGGATGATTAAGCCATTGTTATTAGCGATACCTATGTATAAATGCATTGTTAAAAACAGCAAAAAACTGCCATTTGTGAAAATTTGTTAAATCAACAAAGACCCTTTGTGCTTCCGGCACCCTTATATATATTTGTTGCCTCTCATCAATAAAATCACACCTGACATGGTATGGAGTGGGTCGTTAGGATCATTGGAATACGTCTTCATTTTATTATTTGGTCTGTTTTATGTGGCTTATATCTTTAAGTCCATCAGTGCAGCCAAAGCGCTGGGATCGGCCTATGGCAAGGTCTTTTATAAAATCATATTGCGCACAGCATATTTCCTGCTTTTTATTATAGCCCTACTGGGCCCTTCATTTGGTGACACCACCAAGGAGGTGCAGTCCATCGGCAAAGACATTTTCATAGCCGTTGATTTGTCAGAATCCATGAACGCTTTTGATATCCAGCCTACACGACTGGAAAAATTAAAATTTGAGCTTAAAAACATTTGTGATGAGTTTTCATCGGATCGTATTGGATTGATTATGTTTTCCAATGAGGCTTTTATGCAATGTCCTCTCACCTATGATAAAAGTGCCCTCAATATATTTATTGAAACCTTAAATACCGGCCTGGTACCCAACACAGGGACAGACTTTGGCCCTGCGTTGAAAATGGCCCTGGAAAAACTATCTGATGAGGAAGTTTCTGTAACCAGGCAAAAATCCAAAATCATTATCCTGATAAGTGACGGGGAAGATTTTGGTGAGCAAACCGAAGATGTAGCCCGTGAGATTGAAAGTAGCGGAATCAAACTATTTACCCTGGGAATAGGAACGGACAAAGGTAGTAAAATCATGACCCAAAGGGGTTTTAAGAAAGACCGGTCCAGTAAAGATGTGATCACCAAGCTAAACCCTGTATCGCTAAAAAAACTGGCCAATGTAAGTGGCGGAAAGTATTTTGAAATAAACGACTCACAAAATGATGTAGCACGACTGATCAACACCATAGATGATATTGAGGGGGAATTGAGGGACAGTCAAAAAGTGGATGTATCTGCCAACAAGTATTATTACTTTCTGGCCCTGGCACTCATTCTTATTATGCTGGACTTGCTTGTGAGGGTTAAAACCATGTCGATATGATGCTTCTAATAAACATATTGCTTCTACTGCTGGATACAAGCCCCAAGGGCATATCTGAATTAAACAACCTCAAAAAAAAGGCACAAGAGGCTTATCAATCCGGAAACTACGAGCAGTCGGCCACTACCTATTCCTATCTGGTCGATTCCCTCAATCTGGTGGATGAGAAGGCCATCATGAACCTGGCCAATTCCTACTACAAGCTGGAAGACACAGAAAACGCCCTTTCCACTTACCAACGCCTTCAGGGTTCAACCGACCGGACTTTGAGGTCTCAAGCCTATCAGCAAATGGGCGTACTTTCCAAAGACCCCAAAACCCTGGAGAAAGCACTGGCGTTTTTCAAGGAATCCATTAAATCTGACCCTACCAACAATGACGCCAGGTACAACTACGAACTGGTAAAGAAAAAACTCAAAGAGCAGGAAAAACAGGATCAAAACCAACAGGACCAGGACAAGCAGGACCAGGAGCAAAACGAAGACGAGAAACAGGAAGAAAATAAAGACAAAGAAAACCAGGACCAGAACAAAGAAGGTCAGGAAAATCAAGACGACCAGGGACAGCAAAGCGAAGAAGAGTCTAAAGAAAACGAAGAAAGCCAGGAAAATAAGGAGCAAGAGCAGCAGGAAGGCGGAGATCAGGAGCAGGACCAGCAAGAGGGCGAAGACCAGCAAGAACAAAAAGGTAAGCAGGAAGAGGAAGAACAACAAGGCGAGCAGCAACAGCAGGAAGGCAAGGAGGGTGAAGAAGGAGAAGAAAATGAAGAGCAGGCCCCTCCAAAAAGTACAGCCGAAAAGCTGCAGGAAATGAATATATCTGAAGAAAAAGCCCAGATGATACTGGAAGCCCTAAAAAACAGCGAGATTCAGTACATCCAACAAAACAGGCGAAAACCTACCAAAAGGCAGGATTCGAACAAACCTGACTGGTAAACACACCGTGCGGTTCCAAAAACATTGAGGTGAAATAAATTCTTGCGGATTTATGCTTCCATATAAATCCCCTGATTCTTGCATATATCCCTGCACTGGGTTTACTTTGCACCCTCATTATGAAAACGAACAGCATACATACTCCAATTTTCGAAGAAACAACAGTTTCCGTTGATTATGCTGCATTCAATTTCAGGTACAGGAGGCCCTAAGGGGCTATATTATACTTGCGGGGTTACGTACCCTGCCCACTCACCAACACTTTTATTTCTTAATTCAATCAAAAAAAGCCCACAGTGCTCTCAGAAAAGAGATGTGCGGGGTAACTTTAATTTTCAATAATTACTTTATTGGTATAAACTAATGGAAATAGTAATAGCAACCGAAAAGCACCTCCAATATGCCCAAACCATCGCCGATATGATGGAAAGGGCCGCTACCGAAAGGGGTACTGGTATTGCCAAGCGCTCGGTTGAATACCTTCAGAAAAAAATGACTGAAGGAAAAGCTGTCATCTGTGTGGATGGAAAAAATGTAGCCGGGTTCTGCTACATAGAAAGCTGGGGGCACGACAAATTTGTGGCCAATTCAGGCTTGATCGTAAATTCAGAGTACCGCAAACTTGGACTGGCAAAAAAAATCAAGAAAAAGATATTCGAACTGTCAAGGAAGAAATTCCCCAATGCCAAAATCTTCGGGATTACCACGAGCCTGGCCGTGATGAAAATCAATGCAGAACTGGGATACCAACCCGTTACTTTTTCTGAACTGACCGATGATGAGCAGTTCTGGAAAGGTTGCCAGACTTGTAAAAACTTTGATATCCTTACCCGTACCAATCGTTCGCATTGCCTGTGTACGGGCATGTTGTTTGACCCGGCAAAGTCCAAAGACACCAAAAAAGAAGCCACATCGGCCAGATGGGAAAAATTCAAACGTTTTGTCCGGTTGAAAAAAATACAAGCCAAAAGAAAATTAGTAAAAAATAAGAGCATCTGATATAATGAGTCAAAAGAAAGTCGTATTAGCATTTAGTGGAGGATTAGACACTACCTATTGTGTCAAGTATTTGTCTGTGGAAAAAAACCTGGAAGTACACACTGTACTGGTAAACACCGGAGGATTCTCGAAAGAAGAACTGGACAAGGTTGAAAAACATGCCTACAGCCTGGGTTCTGCATCCCATAGCAACATTGATGCTGTAGAAGAATTTTACAATGATGCAGTCAAATACCTCATTTTTGGCAACATCCTAAAAAACAACACCTACCCCCTATCGGTGAGCGCGGAACGCGTATTCCAGGCGATGGCCATCGCCCGGTATGCCAAAAATCTGGGTGCCGACTATATAGCCCACGGGAGCACAGGAGCCGGCAATGACCAGGTACGGTTCGACCTCACTTTTGGGATCATGGCCCCCGGTATAGAAGTCATCACCCCTATTCGAGACATGCAACTGTCCAGGCAGGAAGAAATAGAATACCTGAAGGCAAACGGCGTGGATGCTTCCTGGGAAAAATCGAAATATTCGATCAACAAGGGCCTTTGGGGCACAAGCGTGGGTGGCGCAGAAACCCTCACTTCCCATCAGACCTTGCCAGGAGAAGCTTATCCTTCCCAGCTAAAAAAAGAAGGAGCTGAAACCATTGAGTTGGATTTCGTGAAAGGAGAACTTTGCGGAATAGATGGACAATCACTTAAACCAGTAGATGCCATCATCCAATTGGAAACACTTGCTTCGCAATATGCAGTCGGCAGGGGCATGCATGTAGGTGACACCATCATTGGCATCAAGGGCCGGGTAGGCTTTGAGGCAGCAGCCCCAATGATCATTATCAAAAGTCATGAAACACTGGAAAAACATACGCTTACCAAATGGCAGATGTATTGGAAAGAGCAACTGGCCAACTGGTATGGCATGCTGCTGCACGAAGGCCAATACATGGATCCGGTGATGAGGAATATCGAAAAATTCCTAACTGACACACAGGAAAATGTAACAGGAAAAGTGACCGTGGAGCTATCCCCATACAACTTCAATATCGTGGGCATCACATCCGATCACGATTTGATGAATTCTAAATTTGGGGATTACGGTGAAATGAACAACGCCTGGACTGGCGATGATGTGAAAGGGTTTACTAAAATACTGGCCAATCAAACTAAAATCTACCATGCAGTCAACAACAAATAAAATATCAGTCGGAATTATAGGAGGAGCTGGTTACACTGCAGGGGAGCTAATCCGTATTTTGCTCAACCACCCGTTGGCCGAAATTTCCTTTATCAATAGTACCAGCAATGCCGGTAAAAAAATCAGTGATGTGCATGAAGACCTTCTTGGCGAATGCGACCTAATTTTCTCTTCCGACCCAAAACTGGATGTGGATGTGGTGTTTTTGTGCCAGGGGCATGGGAAAGCCAAGCAGGTTTTGGTCGATCACAAATTTAGTAGCAGCACCACAATCATAGACCTGGGCAATGACTTCAGGCTGAATGCAGATGCCAATTTTGATGGAAAATCATTCATATACGGATTACCAGAGCTTCAACGGGACAAAATCAAAGCATCAGATTACATAGCCAACCCGGGATGTTTCGCCACCTGCATACAACTGGCCCTACTGCCACTTGCAAAGGCAGGAATCATTAAAAACGAAATCCATGTCAATGCCATCACGGGATCGACTGGCGCAGGTCAAAATCCAAGTGCGACAAGTCATTTCAGTTGGAGAAACAATAACGTATCGGTGTACAAAACTTTTACACACCAACACCTGGGTGAAATAACGGAAAGCCTGGTAAGCTTGCAGGCCTCCATGGAGTACGACATAAATTTTGTACCAGTAAGGGGCAATTTTACAAGGGGAATATTTGGCACCATCTACACTGAATGCGATTTGAGCCTGGAGGAAGCTGAAAAAATGTATTCAGATTATTACAACGAACACCCATTTGTCAGTATTTCGAACAAAGGAATCCATTTGAAGCAGGTGGTAAATAGCAACAAATGCATCCTTCATCTTGAAAAACATGGCAATAAATTATTGATTACAAGTATCATAGACAATCTGGTCAAAGGAGCATCAGGACAGGCCGTACAAAACATGAACCTGATTTTAGGACTGGAAGAAACTACAGGATTGAAATTGAAAACACTGGCCTTTTAAATAAGCATCGTTGGTGCGGTCCTCAGGATCGTGTCTTAAATAAATAAAAAAATGAATATAGCAATACTCGGAGGAGGAAACCTAGGAAAAGCCATGGCAAGGGGACTGGCCCAGGCCGGCTTTTTGGACAAAGGCACCATCACCCTTACCAACAAGCAAGTGAGTTGGATGGAAGAACTGAAAGGTTCTGGAGTAGAACTGACAGACGACAATCAAAAGGCCATTGGTAATGCTGATATTGTAATATTGGCTGTGCAGCCAAGGCAACTGAACGACCTTTTGTTTGAGATCAAGTCAGGGCTCAACCCGGAAAAACATGTAGTAGCTTCTGTGGTGACAGGTGTAAGCATTGCTGAAATACAGGCGCAACTGGGCGACCAGATTTCCATCATCAGGGTAATGCCCAATACAGCCATTGCCAAAGGAGAATCCATGACTTGCATTGCCACTAATGGCCACAAAAAAGGACTTGATGAAGTGAAAAGTATTTTTGATGCTATGGGTTCAACCCTCGTTATCGATGAAAAACTGATGCAGGCGGCTACAGTCATAGGGGCATCCGGCATTGCCTTTTTTCTCAGGTACATTCGCGCCGCAACACAAGGTGGTGTGGAAGTTGGGTTTCATCCCGAAGAGGCCCAACAAATAGCCGTACAGGTAGCCAAAGGTGCTGCAGCCCTGCTGGAAGGCACTGGAGACCATCCGGAAAACGCCATCGACAAAGTGACTACCCCAATGGGATGTACCATAGCAGGGTTAAATGAAATGGAGCATCATGGTCTGAGCTCGGCAGTGATCCAGGGGATCAAGACTTCTTATAAGCGAATTGAAAATATTAAATAAACCAAAACCTTACAGGTTTTCATATCCAGTTACAACACCAAAAGATGAACTGGAGTGATTCCGGAATTAAACCTGTAAGGTTTGAAATGAACAATAAAATGGACTTATTCAATGTATATCCGGTCTATCCCATTGAGATAGAAAAAGCCAAGGGTTTCAAACTTTGGGATAAGCAAGGCAAAGAATACACAGACTTGTATGGTGGACATGCCGTGATCTCTATAGGCCACTCCCACCCCCATTATATCAAAAGAATTAAAGACCAACTTGACAAATTGGCTTTCTATTCCAATTCTATCGAAATACCTATTCAAAAGGAATTGGCAAAAAAGCTGGGCGAACTATCAGGTTATGAAGATTACAATTTATTCCTGTGCAACTCAGGTGCTGAAGCCAATGAGAATGCCTTAAAAGTAGCGTCATTCGAAACCAAAAGAAGCAAAATCCTGGCCTTCAAAGGCGGATTTCACGGACGTACTTCAGGAGCTGTAGCCATTACTGACAACCCCAAAATTATAGCACCATTTAACCAACCCCACGAAAAAGTGCTGGTTGACCTGAATGACATTGATGCTGCTGATAAGGTGCTACGCAACAATGATGTAGCCGCTGTAATTGTAGAGGGCATACAGGGACTGGCAGGAATTTATCTTCCTACACAGGATTTTATGACGTCACTTGCCGCTTTGTGCAAAAAACATGGCACCATGCTCATCCTCGATGAAGTGCAATCCGGGTATGGCCGTGCAGGGGAATTTTTCGCCCACCAGTTATATGACATCCAGCCGGATATCATCACCACAGCCAAGGGCATGGGCAATGGCTATCCCATTGGAGGGGTGTTGATCAACCCTAAAGTAGAAGCATGGTTTGGTATGCTGGGTACTACCTTCGGGGGCAATCACCTGGCTTGTGCAGCTGCCTTAGCAGTTTTGGAGGTAATAGAAAATGAAAAACTGGTAGAAAATGCCAAAAATCTGGAAACTATTCAGGTAGAATTGTTTTCTAAGATACCCGGTGTGAAGGAAGTACGTGGCAAAGGCTTGATGACAGCCATAGAATTCGATTTTCCGGTTGCGCCCATTAGAAAGAAACTCGTATTCGATCATGGTTTGTTTACCGGAAGTGCCGCTAATCCCAATGTATTGCGTTTCTTGCCACCACTGACTATTACAGAAACTGAGGTTAAATTACTGGCTGATTGCCTGATTTTAGCGCTACAAGAAGAGGCCGTTTCCAATGATAAGTTATGATTAAATGGGTATATTGAAAGATGTTTTTCAATTATAAAATCTAATCCCCTAAAAATGAAAAGGTTATTTTTGTTCTTGTCCATCGGTCTTTTCTGCGGTCCTTCCTTCGCCCAGGATTTAACACCATTTAAACTATATCAGTATGACTTAAAATTAATCAACCCGGCCTTCGCTGGTATAAAAAATGGCCATCAGTTTACATCCTTCGTAAAACGTGGTGTTGGGGACCGAGCCCTTCTACCAACTTACCTCCTGTTCTCATACGAAACACAGTTATCAGGAATCAACAGTGGTATTGGTGTAACTTTCCAAAATCAACCCTTTCATAATTGGAATCAAAGTGACTGGAGGTTATCGTATAATCATCAGCTGAAATTACAAAAAGCCGGAAACCTTGTAATTGGGGTGAATTTGGATCGAAAAAATGTAAATCACAATAGTTCGGTGTCCTTAAGTCCCGGGGCAAGCAAGCTCTTGTACTCGAATACAGATATGGATGTGGGCATGGTTTACCACCACAATTCTTTTTATGGAGGCGTAACAATTAATAATATTTTCAATATCCAAAAAAGTAGTGATGAGACTATAATGAGTGTTCGGGAACAGCGACATCTTAGATTCACCTCTACAATCCTTGGATCTAAGTTTCAGGTAAACAATTGGTTAAGTATTAACCCTTCAATAATCTACCACCATTCTTTGGAGTGGGATATCATAGATGCCAACTTTACCTCTGAAATCAAAAATCTTTTTATTGTAGGATTTACACGTAGGTTCAAAAGCGGTTCAGATATATTTAGTATCAATGCAGGATTTAATTGGAAGGACAAAATACAAATAGTGGGGATAGTGCATTCCAACTATTTTATAGACGACAGTACTGTTGAATTATCACTAAGATATAGGGTTCATAAAGACTAACTAATCTATGTTAATTTATTCACCCCTTCCTATTTTGTGAATTTAAAAAAAGTAGTGCGCTGGCTGAAAGCTTTACCTCAATTCTTGCAAAAGGGGCTATTCCTGAAGTTGGCTAGAAACTAAAGAATGACAATGGCTGTAGCTGTCAAAATTCAAATTTGTTATTTTTGCAGAAGAATTTGAGCTATGCCGAAACTTTATGAATATTTTGGGTTAATAGTTTTGTTTTATTCAAATGAACATGAACCCATACACGTGCATGGCAAATACCAGGGAAAAGAAAGTAAGGCCGAAATAATATATGCAAATGGAGAATTTGTTGAAATAATAATCTCACCAGTCAAAGGGAGGGAGCCACTTGGTGCGAAAAACAAGAAAAAACTCAAAAAGCTGGTTGAACACTTTAAAGATGATATAGTAAAAAAATGGGTTGACTTTTTTGTTTATAACAAAGAAATCGTAGCAGAGAAAATAACTCATAAAATTGATTAGTCATGGTAATTGCAATCACAAATGCCCAATATTTAGGAAATTATAAGATCGAATTGTCTTTTTCCGATGACACAATTCAGGAAATTGATTTTAAACAATTTCTTGAAAAATCAAAGAACCCGATGACTCGAAAGTTCCTCAACGAAGACAAATTTCGCAAATTCACAATTCTACATGGAGACCTTGTCTGGAACGACTTTGAACTATGTTTTCCCATTTGGGATTTACATGAAGGGCAACTCTAAACTAAACATTTTCAATATCCTGACAAACGAACCAGTTAGTCCAAATCATAAAACATTATAGAATGAATAAATTCATCTCAGTTGAAGATGCGGGTGATGTAAAGGCACTTGTTGATGAAGCTATTGACCTAAAAAAAACAGTTTATACACCAGAAGTTGGTCGCGGTAAAACCATCGGTTTGGTTTTTCTCAACCCTAGCCTGAGAACGAGGTTGAGTACGCACCGGGCAGCCCTCAATCTGGGTATGGATGTGATGGTGATGAACCTCAACAACGACGGCTGGAATATTGAGTTTCAGGATGGGGCTGTAATGGACGGCTCTTCGCAAGAGCACATCAAAGATGCCGTGAAAGTCATGAGCCAATATTGTGATATTCTAGGCGTTCGGAGTTTTCCAGGATTGAAAAACCGCGAAGAAGACTACAAGGAAAACATCATGAGTGATTTCGTTAAATATTCTGATGTGCCGGTAGTTAGTTTGGAATCAGCCACTCTGCATCCATTGCAATCTTTAACGGATATGATCACCATAAAAGAATTTGGTATCAAAAAGCCGAAAATCGCAGTGAGCTGGGCTCCACATCCCAGGATACTGCCACAGGCCGTTACCAATTCCTTTTTGCAATGGGTAAAACATACCGATGCAGAGGTGGTATTGACGCATCCTATAGGGTATGAATTGAAAGAAGAATTCACCAACGGTATTGGCATTACACACAACCAAAAAGAAGCCTTCGAGGGAGCTGATTTTGTATATGCCAAAAACTGGTCGAGCTATGCGCACTATGGAGAAAAACCTGAAGTAGAAGGCAACTGGACTATAGATGACAGCCTTATGTCGTTGACCAATGATGGTAAATTCATGCATTGCCTTCCCATCAGGAGAAATGTAGTGGCCACTGATTCGGTGATTGACAATTCAGTAGTATATAAACAAGCAAAAAACAGGGAGATTGGGGCGCAGGTGGTACTTAAAAAGATTATTGAGTCGATAGACAATGGTCGATAGTCGATAGACCGTAGAGGCTAGCGATGATGAATTATATTTAATGGACCATGAGCAACCGACTTGAAAAAATGAATAAAATTGAAATAATAAAAATAGGTGGGAACATCATTGATAACCCGGAAGCCCTGGGCAAGTTTCTGTCAAATTTCGCCAAAGTTGAAGGCAACAAAATACTTGTACATGGGGGTGGGAAACTGGCTACAGAAATGAGCAAGCAATTGGGCATACCTGTGAACATGGTGAATGGCCGGAGGATTACAGATGAAGCTACCATCAAATTGGTAACGGGTGTATATGCCGGCCAGATCAACAAAAATATTGTGGCAGACCTACAGGCACTGGAGTGCAACGCCCTGGGGCTGACCGGAGCAGATATGAACATCATTCCCGCCCACAAAAGGACAAACAGCGAAATCGACTATGGATTCGTAGGTGATTTTGATACCAATGACATCAATGCCGAACTACTGACCAAAATAATACAAATGGGTGTGGTACCTGTTTTTTGTGCACTCACCCATGATCAGAAAGGCAATATGCTCAACACCAATGCAGATACCATTGCCTCCGGGCTGGCAGTCGCACTTTCTAATTCTTTTGAAACCCAACTCACCTACTGCTTCGATAAAAAAGGCGTGCTCAGGGATGTAAATGATGACGACTCGGTCATTGAGCACATCGACAAAAAATATTACAAAACCTTAAAGCAATCAGGTGCCATTCATGACGGAATGATCCCTAAATTAGACAACTCGTTCAATGCCATTGACAATGGCGTGTCGAAAATAACAATCAAACATGCCGATTATATTTTGGAAGAAAAAGGAACTACTTTGACCAAATAGCCATGCAAAAAGTAAGGATCGATACTCTACAATTTTTAAAAGACCTGATTGCCATACAATCTCTTTCAAAGGAAGAAGACCAAACTGCCGCCTTGATCAAGTCGGTTTTTGAAGACAGTGGCATCCCTGCCAGCCAGCACCTCAACAACGTTTGGGCTGTAAACAAGTATTTTGATGCAGGCAAGCCAACCATACTGCTCAACTCCCATCATGATACTGTCAAACCCAACAAAGGCTATACAAATGATCCTTTTTCGCCTATAACGAAAGACGGTAAACTATATGGGCTGGGCAGTAATGATGCCGGAGGGGCACTTACAAGCCTGATCACGGCTTTCATCTACTTTTACGAAGAGGAAAACCTGCAGTACAATCTGGTGATGGCTGCTACCGCTGAAGAAGAAATATCCGGTAAAAACGGAGTTGAATGTATTCTTGACAAACTGCCGAAATTTGAGGTGGCCATCGTTGGCGAACCGACATTAATGGATTTAGCAGTATCGGAAAAAGGGTTGCTGGTGGTAGATGCGGTGGCCGAAGGAGTGAGCGGGCATGCAGCACGGGAAGAAGGTGACAATGCCATTTACAAAGCCGTACAAGATATAGAATGGATTAAAAATTATCAATTCGACAAAGTGTCTGACACATTGGGGCCAATGAAAATGTCAGTGACCATTGTCAATGCCGGTAGTCAGCATAATGTGGTGCCGGCTGAATGCACCTACACCATCGACATCAGGGTAACAGACGCCTATACCCATGAAGAAGTATTGGAAATCATTGATAAAAATACATTGGCGGAAATCCAGCCAAGGTCTGTACGCCTAAAGTCTTCGTCTATACCAATGGATCATCCGCTGGTAAAGGCTGGCATAGAACTGGGCAGGAAAACCTACGGCTCCCCTACTACTTCGGATCAGGCTATTCTGCCGGTTCCTTCACTCAAAATGGGGCCCGGTGATTCTGCCAGATCGCATACGGCAGATGAATTCATCTATATCGATGAACTGGAAGAGGGGGTTGAATTGTATATTAAATTGTTGGAAAAAGTAATTTTATAGTCCATAGACCACAGTTGATAGTCAGTAAATTGTGACTATCGACCATTGACTATCGACTATCGACTAAATATATTTAAAATGAAACTTTGGGACAAAGGATATAAAACAGAGAACCTGATTGAGGAATTTACAGTAGGCAATGACCGTGAGCTGGATATGTTTCTGGCAAAGTACGATGTGATCGCATCGAAAGCACATGCTACCATGCTGGAGAGTATTGGGATTTTGGATAAACCCGAATTGGAAGGGTTGCTTTCTGAGCTGGACAAAATGCTGGCCGATGTAGAGGCAGGTACCTTCGAAATTGCAGAATCCTTTGAGGATGTACACTCCAAGATTGAACACGACCTTACCCAGAAAGTTGGTGATGCCGGCAAGAAAATCCATACCGGCCGATCCAGAAACGATCAGGTGTTGGTTTGTCTCCACCTCTATATCAAAGA
This sequence comes from Cyclobacteriaceae bacterium, assembly GCA_040222275.1. Taxonomy (GTDB): domain Bacteria; phylum Bacteroidota; class Bacteroidia; order Cytophagales; family Cyclobacteriaceae; genus CAXBNB01. The sequence continues at coordinate 24,662 of JAVKDJ010000011.1, read as the reverse complement.
GGAAATTGAAGCGATCAAAAACCAGGTCAAAGAATTGTTTGACTTGCTGATCAAATTAAGCGATGAGCATAAAGAACTGCTAATTCCTGGCTACACCCACTTGCAGGCGGCCATGCCATCTTCTTTTGGAATGTGGTTTGCCGCCTATGCCGAATCACTGATTGATGACATCCATCTGTTGAATGCAGCGCAAAAAATTGCCGATCAAAACCCTTTGGGGTCGGGCGCTGGTTATGGTTCGTCATTCCCGCTGAACAGAACACTGACCACCGAATTGATGGGCTTTGAAACCTTGAAATTCAACTCGGTGGCAGCTCAAATGAGCCGTGGCAAGGTTGAAAAATCAACTGCTTTTGCTATGTCTTCTGTGGCAGGTACGCTTTCCAAACTTTCTATGGACATCACGTTGTACATGAGCCAAAATTTCGGATTTCTTACCTTTCCGGATGAACTGACCACCGGATCGAGCATCATGCCACATAAGAAAAACCCGGACGTATTTGAGCTCACACGGGCCAAATGCAACAAAATCCAGAATCTGCCCAATGAACTGCTCCTGATCACCAACAACCTGCCCAGTGGCTACCATCGCGACCTCCAGTTGGTAAAAGAGTCTTTCATACCTGCTATTGAAAGCCTGAAGGCCTGCCTGACAGTTGCCATTTTCTCGCTTGAAAAGATAGAGGTAAAATCCAACATCACGGAAGACCCCAAGTACGACTACATCTTCAGCGTGGATGTGCTCAACGAGGACATGAAAAAGGGAACTCCTTTCAGGGATGCTTACAAAAATGTAGCTAAGTCTGTAGCGGATGGCAGCTACAAACCAAAAAGGGAACTCGACCATACGCATGAGGGAAGCCTGGGCAATTTGTGCAATAAACAAATTCAGGAAAAGTTTAACAAAGCCTATCTCTCATAGTCCGCAGATTCAATTATATTGAAGGAATTTTTTATCCCACTACATTTTAAATATATATTATGAAGAAGAATTCGATTGCTATCCATTCTGGATATGAAACTGAACCTACAACCAAATCTGTTGCTGTACCAATTTACCAAACTGTGGCCTATGAATTTGATGATGCTCAACATGGGGCGGACCTGTTCAACCTGGCAGTTCCTGGCAACATCTACAGCCGTATTATGAACCCCACTGTAGATGTGCTTGAAAAAAGGATCGCTGAACTTGAGGGAGGGATTGCTTCTTTGGCAGTAAGTTCCGGCATGGCAGCAATCAACTATTCTATTTTGAACATTGCAGAAGCTGGAGATAACATCGTAGCAACCCCACAATTATATGGTGGTACATATACACTATTTGCCCATATGCTTCCTAAGCAAGGCATAGAAGTTAGGTTTGCCACCTCCGACAAAGCTGAAGACCTGGCCAAATTAATAGATAACAAAACCAAGGCGGTATTTTCTGAGACCATAGGTAACCCTGCCGGTAACATCGTGGACATAGAAGCCATTGCAAAAATGGCGCACAGTCACGGCGTGCCCCTTATTGTGGACAATACTGTCGCCACACCTATGATCATAAATCCAATAGAATATGGTGCCGATGTAGTAGTACACGCCCTTACCAAATACATTGGAGGCCATGGAACTACCCTGGGCGGGGTGATTGTTGATTCCGGAAAATTTCCCTGGACAGATCATAAGGAAAAATTTCACATGTTGAATACTCCAGAACCATCGTATCATGGTGTGGTTTACACAGAAGCGTTCGAGGCTGCAGCCTATATTGGCAGGTGCAGGACCGTTGCTTTGAGAAATACAGGGTCTTGTCTGTCGGCCCAAAGTGCCTTCCAGATACTGCAAGGACTGGAAACATTGGGGCTTAGGATGGAACGGCACTGTGAAAACGCCCTAATTGTGGCCAAATACCTTGAAGGACATGACAAAGTGGAATGGGTAAGTTTTGCCGGACTGGAAAGCAGTCCCTTCCATGGCCTTGCCAAAAAATATTGTGATGGCAAACCGGCTTCACTGCTCACCTTCGGGATCAAGGGTGGTTATGATGCAGCTGTGAAATTCTATGATGCATTGGCTATGTTCAAAAGGCTGGTCAATATAGGTGATGCCAAATCACTGGCTTGTCACCCGGCATCTACGACGCACCGTCAGTTGACAGAAGGTGAACTGGCCACAGCTGGTGTAACCAATGAAATGATCCGGCTTTGCGTTGGAATCGAAGACATTGAGGACATCAAAGCTGATTTGGAGCAGGCATTGAATGCTTAGGAAGTGAAAAGTTGGAAAGTGGGAAGTATGTAGATTTGATGTTGAGTTCTATGAAAATTGTAAGGTTCGAAGATATATTGTCGTGGCAAAAATCGAAGGAGCTGGCAGTCGAGATATACGCTGTATTCAAAGATGAAAAAGATTTTAGCTTCCGAAATCAAATGGAAAGGGCATCCGCTTCGGTCATGAACAATATTTCAGAAGGTTTGGAAAGGCAACCAATAAGGAGTTTAAACAATTTTTGTATTTCACCAAAGACCCTTGTGGCAAGTTTCGCTCAAACCTTATACTTGCGAAAGAATTAAACAAGATCAATGGAGAAACTTATAAATAACTGTCAAGTTTGTCAATGGAAATTTCCAAGCTACTATCTGGCCTCATCAAAACTTTATAAACTTTCCACTTTCCAACTTTCAACTACACAATTCCCAAACACAAGTACGTGAATGAATACGGATAAAAACACACAAGCAACTTTATTACTTTCAGGCCCTGACCAGCCCGGACTTGTATCCCGGATTTCGCATTTCGTGTTCGAAAACGGAGGCAATATTATCAACCTTCATGAACATGTAGATCCTGTGGAAAAAATTATTTCCGTGAGGCTATCATGGGAGATGGAAAAATTTAAAATCGCATCAAATAAAGTAGAAGCGACTTTTGCCCCAATTGGCGAAAGTATGGGTATGCAATGGCAAATTAAATTCTCCAACCATAAGAAACGAGTGGCGGTTTTTGTGTCCAAATACGACCATTGCCTGCTCGACATCCTGTGGCGACATAAGAACGGGGAATATGATTTTGACATTCCACTGATCATTTCAAACCACCCAGACCTTAAGCCCCTGGCAGAGCAATACAACATCCCTTATTTTCTTTTTCCTATAACCAAAGAAAACAAGGCAGTACAGGAACATAAGGAACTGGAATTGCTCAAAAAACATAAGATTGATACGCTCGTACTGGCCAGGTATATGCAGGTGCTGTCAGAAGATTTTGTCAACCACTACCCTAACAACATCATCAATATCCACCATTCTTTTCTGCCCGCTTTTATTGGTGGCAACCCATACAAACAGGCATTTGAGCGCGGCGTGAAAATTATTGGTGCTACCAGCCATTTTGTAACCAAAGACATTGACGAAGGGCCAATCATCGAGCAGGACATCACGCGCATATCTCATAGGGATACTACCAAAGACCTGATCAGAAAAGGTCGAGACCTGGAACGAATGGTACTAGCCAGGGCGCTACATTTTTATGCTGAAAACAGGATATTGATGCAGGGCAAGAAAACCGTAATATTTCAATAGCATGGGGGGATATAAAAGGATAATAGTAAAAATAGGCTCGAATGTGCTTACCTTACCAAGCGGTTTGCCCGATGTGGCCAGGATCGGCCATATAGTGGAGCAAATAGCCGCACTCAGAAGTAATGGAACACAGGTGATCCTTGTCTCGTCAGGGGCTGTAGCGGCAGGCCGCAGCAAACTGCACAAAACCAATATTGCCGACACCATTTCTATGAGGCAGGTGCTGGCTTCCATCGGCCAGGTGGAGTTGATGAAAATATACAGTGGGCATTTTACGAAAAATGAAATCCTTTGCTCCCAGGTATTGGTAACGAAGGAGGATTTTCGAACAAGGCAGCACTACCTCAACATGAAAAACTGCCTGGAAGCCTTGCTAAAAAACGGCATAACCCCTATCATCAATGAAAACGACGTGATTTCGATCACTGAGCTCATGTTTACTGATAATGATGAGCTTTCCGGATTGGTAGCAGCTATGATGGATGTTGATGCCCTGGTGATCTTGTCCAATGTAGATGGGATCTTCACTGGCCATCCCGACCATAAAGACTCCACTTTGGTGAGGGAATACAACCCCAAAGAAGTCAGGCTCGACAATTATATCGTAAGCAGCAAGTCGCATTTCGGACGTGGTGGCATGGCAGCCAAAGCCAATACAGCGATAAAAATAGCCAGATTGGGCATAAGTGTGTTTATCGGTAACGGGCTGAAAACTGATATCATCAGTAAAGTACTGAGCAAAGAAACAGGCACCTACTTCCCTGCCGGAAAAAAGGACACATCGAATGTGAAAAAATGGGTGGCCCAATCGGGTAGTTTTTCCAAAGGCCATATCACCATCAATGAAGGTGCGAAAACCGCCCTTACATCAGCCAAAGCAAGTAGCCTGTTGCCTGTAGGTGTAGTGGGGATTTCCGGGGAATTCAAAAAAGGAGATGTCATCAGCATTCAGGATGAAAAAGGGGTTTCGATAGGTCTGGGCATGGTGAAATATGATTCGGAAAAAGCCAAAGAATACGTAGGTATCAAGGGTAGCCCTGTGCTGGTGCATTACAATTATTTATTTTTGAGCTGATTTTTTAAAGATTAACCATTGACAATTGACAATTAACCATTAACCATTGACCATTAACCATTGACTTCTGGAGTCCGGTCCCACATAATACATTGAATACAACACGAACAAATGGATATAACAAGTACATTTCAAAACGTAAGACAAGCCAGTAGAACCCTATTAAACCTGTCTGAAGACACTATAAAGACCGTCCTCGGCGACCTTGCCCAATCCGCAATTGACAGCATACCTACCCTCCTTGAAGCCAACAAAAAGGATCTGGACAGGATGGACAAGAACGACCCCAAATACGACCGGTTGATGCTGACCGAAACAAGGATAAAAGACATAGCTTCCGACATCATCAACGTATCCAATCTGAAAAGCCCTGTTGGGGATGTTATTTCCAAAAAAACTCTCGATAACGGACTTCAGCTCTCAAAAGTAAGGGTACCAATGGGGGTAATTGGAATTATATATGAAGCCAGGCCAAATGTTTCTTTCGATGTATTTTCATTGTGCTTCAAAACCCAGAACGCCTGCATACTGAAAGGTAGCAGCGATGCAGAATTTTCGAATACTGCGATCGTTTCCCTCATCCAGCAGGTTTTGGAAAATCATGGCATCAACAAAAATGTGGTAACCCTCCTGCCTACAGACCGTGCAGCCACCACGGAAATGCTGAATGCCACAGAATATGTAGATATCATTATCCCAAGAGGCAGCCAAAACCTGATCAACTTCGTACGGGACAATGCAAAAGTACCAACGATAGAAACCGGGGCTGGCATTGTTCATACCTACTTTGACAAAAGCGCCAACCTCAACAAGGGCAAAGAAATTATATGCAATGCCAAAACCCGTAGGGTCAGCGTTTGCAATGCACTGGATTGTTTGCTCATCCATCAGGACAGGCTGACAGACCTGAACGAAATCACTTCCCTGCTGGCAGCAAAGGAAACTGAGATATTTGCGGACGAGGCGTCATTCGATCAGATCAAAAGCACTTATCCGGATAGTCTGCTCCAGAAGGCAGAAGAGGAGCATTTTGGCACTGAGTTTTTATCCAACAAGATGGCTGTAAAAACAGTGGGGAGCCTCAATGAAGCCCTTGACCACATTGCCGCCCATAGTTCCAAACATAGTGAGGCCATCATTGCGGACGATCCTTCTACCATTGAGGCCTTCTTAAATGGTGTAGATGCAGCAGCGGTATATGCCAATACATCAACTGCATTCACAGATGGCGCCCAGTTTGGTCTTGGAGCCGAAATCGGCATCAGCACTCAAAAACTGCATGCCCGGGGGCCAATGGCACTTGAAGAAATCACCACTTACAAATGGATAGTGAGAGGGGATGGACATGTAAGGGTTTAGTACCTGCTCAATGATTGGCAATCACTGAGGGTTGTTGTTGCTGCATTTTGGTAGGTCTATAGGGAAAAGGTCTTTTAAATGATCCACTCCAGAACAATGCCTGTAACGCCGATCACCAGACAAAGGGGAGAGAAATAATAACTATCTTTTTGGGCAAAATCGGTACTTCTGACCTTTTTGAAAAACCCGATATATTTAAAGTCCCCTACAGCCCTCAAGAGGAAGAGTAACGAAATGACCCATCCTCCATATTTCACAACCCTATCTGGTAAAATCGCTGGAATGCTTAACGCAATGATGGCGTAATATATGGCAAATACCAGTAGTGCCAGGCCAACAACAGTGCTGTCTAACTTACCGGGATTAAGCACCCTTTTACCCTGCTCATCAGTAGGCAAAGCTTCATCAAAACCCCAACTACCACCAAAGGCCCAGTAAAAATGCAAGCCTGATAAAGTGAACAGCAAAAGACCCGCAACAACTGCCAGAAAGATTACCATAGTCTGCTAAAAATAGTTTTCACTTCATTCATGCGACTGCCATTCAAACCCTTTGGTTCATTTCAACTTCTTGAGTACATCCGATTGAACCATTTTCAATATATAAAACCTGGCCTTATAAGTCAACTTTGGAAAGTTGAATCAATACCAAAACAAATCTTCAAGGAGCCTAAATCCAATCGGAAAAATATTTTTCCAATGTCTCCTTCATCATTTTTTGGGTCAGGGGTTTATTCATGAACCCATGTACTGCTGGTATATCCTTTGCACCCTCCTTGTCGTCCGGGTTGAGCGATGTTGTCAGCATCATCAACACCACACGTCCTTTTTCGCCTTTGTCCAGTTCGTTGTACTTTTCCAAAAACTCCCAGCCATTCATAGCCGGCATGTTGATGTCCAAAAATATGAGGTCTGGTTGTGGGTTTTTACCATTTTCCTTCAATTGCAAGTAGTCAAGGGCTTCTTGTCCACTTTCGATAGAGACCACCTTTTCCGTACAATCCATTCTTTTAATGACCATCTCATGCAGGAAATTAGTAGCCTTGTCATCATCAATTAACAAAATACAATTGAGTTTTCTTTTCATTATTTTATATTTATGGGTATAGTAAAGTAAAATGTACTGCCCTGCATAGGTTTAGAATCCACCCAAATCCCCCCACCAAACAAATGGACAATCTTTTGGCAATGGGAAAGGCCTATTCCTGTTCCTTCGTACTCGCTCCTACTGTGCAGGCGCTTAAAAATGGCAAATATTTTATGTTTATGGTCTTCTTCTATTCCGATACCATTGTCCCTTACTGCAAATTTCCAATGGCCATCGTCCCTTTCCACCGAAATGTGCACTTCAGGGTCTATGCCTTTTTGGCGAAACTTGATGGCATTGTTGATCAGGTTCTGAAACAAAAGCCTGAGTTCGGTCCTATATGCCTTGATATGAGGTAGATCTTCTACTATTAGGGTGGTATTGGTAGATTCGATATGTGCAGCCAGGTCTTCCCCTATAGCCCTCAATATTTCGTTGCAATCTACCTCTTCCAGCAGCTTTTTTCCCCCAATTCTGGAATAGTCTAAAAGGCCTTTTATCAGATCGCTCATTCTCCTGGTAGCACCGCTAATGTACCCCAGGTATTCATCGGCGGTTTCATCCAGTTGCCCCTTATATTCCTTTTCCAGCAAATCTACTATGCCCCTCAAAGTATGCAGGGGTTCCTGCAAATCATGCGAAGCTATAAAAACAAAATGTTCCAGTTCCTTGTTTTTTCGCTCCAGGGTTGGGATGTATTGGGAAGACAGCAAGCCCTCTACCTCCTTGCGTTTGGTAATGTCCTGCCGGATAGAAAGGTATTGGTATATATCACCAACATCATTCTTGAAAGGTACAATAGAAGTCAGCACCCAGTAATAGCTGCCGTCTTTGGCCTTGTTTCGGATTTCCCCTACCCATGCATCGCCATTGCTGATGGTTTCCCACATATCAACAAAAAACTCCTTTGGGTGATACCCCGAATTGACTATTTGATGCGTTTGTCCAATTAGTTCACTCCTGCCAAATTTGGAGGTTTTGCAAAATTTATCATTCACATAATTAATCACATCGTTGGAATCGGTAATGGCCACAATGGCCGTTTCATCCAGTGCCTGTTTAAAGTAAGTCAACTCCTGATTGGTACTTTTCAGCGACCCTTCCAGTTCCTTTCTTTGTACATCCGATTTATTCAGCCCGATAGAAATGATAGAGATGTAGGCAATACTGGTAAGGGTGAAAATGACAGTATGAACCGCTATACCGAAATCATGGTCGATTTGATTGCTGTGGTTGAGGTTTAAAAGCACATAGCTAAGCACCAGTGGCAGGGCAATATTAAAGGGCAGGAGCATCTGAATGAGTTTGCTTCCAGCATGCTTGCCTGTCAGAAGCCCCATGAACCCAAGGGTGCGGTTTTTTAATGATAAGCCAACCGCCAACAACATACACAAAACGGACGTATGAATAGCCATCGAACTCAACAAAAATACTTTGCTCTCCTTGGGGATTTGCAGGATATAAGCGACCACCACCAGAAACGAAATAAAAATTACGATAAGTAATACATGTTGGGCGTTTCGCCTAACGGATACCTGCGGTGCATTCACCCCAACCAACCCCACGGCCAGCAGCATAAAGCATACCGCGGTAGCAGGCGACATTCTCCCAGACTTTCCAATGCTGTAAGGGTCATCCACAAAAAGTAAATCGAGAAAAGCAGAAGAGCTGAAAAAATCCTGTAGCAGGGTGGCCAACCCCATTGCAAAAACAAATACGGCTATTGCCTTGCGAATTAACCGGCCTTGTTTGAGATTAAAAATTGTAGTTAATAATCCAACTCCTAAAAGAAAAAGCAACAGTGCCGTGTTAAATTTCATAGTAGCACCCTCAGGAATAACACTGAGCACCAACCTCAAATCAGTGAGCCATCCAATCATTACCATTCCACTTATCAACAATGTCATTGCTGCCAATGCCATTACCAACGCTTTGGGTGTGAGTTGTTTATTGGTTATCATATACCTTTTCTTAAAAGCTAAAGGCCTTAAAAACTACTTTATCAAACATCACACATATATTATGCCCACTTTTGTACCATTTAATAAATCTAATAATTAACCATAAAATAGCGGGGATTTTGAGACAAAAATCTCCTTTAAAACCTTAATTAGTGTACAAAAACTACCAATGGGAATTTGATCAGGATACTTCTCACTATTAAGGCTTAGGTTTTACACCAATGAGGTCAGTTCCACAATCGTCACCTGCTATTAACATTTCAATCCAGACCTGTTGGCGCAGGGCAAAGGATTTAAAATATTGTAAGGACAGAACCCTCCAAGGGTTGCATTTTCCATGTACTCGCAGTGGTTAAAGTTACTTCCGCCACTTGCCAGGGAAACCCTTGGAGGGTTTTTCATTGCGTGCGTTTGTCCTGCTGCTGGCATGCCCATTTGTATTTTGAAAAAACATTACATACCTTTTCAAAGCCGTATGCTTACTTCCCAGTACCATGAAAAACCTGTTTGTCTTTCTCTGTTTTTTTATTGTCATATTCTGTATTGAAGGCTGCCAACCAGGTAATCTTAAAACGACAGAAGCCCATCTCGACATTCCCGAAAATGTGGATTTCAATTTTGATGTGCGTCCTATTTTATCCGATCGGTGTTTTGCCTGCCATGGCCCGGACGAAAAGGCAAGAAAGGGGGACCTCAGACTTGACCTGGAAGCGCATGCTTTTGCCTCCCTCGATAGCCTGGGCGAACGTTATGCGATTGTACCAGGCAATCTTAAAGAAAGCCAATTGATCCATAGGATTACATCTATAGATCCCGACGAAATGATGCCCCCTCCCGAATCCAAACTCGAGCTATCTACCCGGGAAATCGAAATTCTAAAGAAATGGATAGCGCAGGGTGCCCAGTGGAAGTCGCATTGGGCATTCGCCCCCCCGATTAAACCAGATGTCCCACAAATTGAGAACAATGAAATTGCGATTAACCCGATTGACAACTTCATCCTGCATAAGTTGGAAAAACTGGAACTCAAACCGTCTGAACAAGCGACAAAAGAAAAATTGATCCGTCGGCTGTCTTTTGACCTGCGCGGGCTCCCTCCTTCCTTGCAAGAGATAGATTCTTTTGTTGCCGACAATTCTCCTGAGTCTTACGAGAAACTGGTAGATTCCTTTTTGTTACAAGACACTTATGGTGAACGTATGGCCATGGAATGGTTGGATTTGGCGAGGTACGCCGATTCTCATGGCTACCAAGACGATATTGAACGGAGCATGTGGCCTTGGCGGGATTGGATTATCGATGCTTTCAACCGAAACATGCCTTACAATGATTTCGTTACGTGGCAGTTGGCCGGGGATTTGTTGCCCGAAGCTACCTACGAACAAAAGCTGGCAACTGGGTTTAACAGAAACCACAAGATCACTCAAGAAGTAGGTGTAATTGATGAAGAGTACCGGGTTACTTATGTCTTGGACAGGGTAAACACCTTTTCAACTGCATTTCTGGGTTTGACGGTAGAATGTGCCCAATGCCACGACCATAAATATGATCCCATCACCCAAAAGGAATATTACCAACTGTTTAGCTTTTTCAATCATGTACCAGAAAAAGGCAGGGTAGATTACGGTGTAGAAGTAGCCAACCCGTCCCTTCCCATACCCGAAGAAAAAGTACAAAAATTACGTCAATACGTTAGGGGATTGGTAGAAACACAACAAACAAGGTTGGAAGAATATACCAACGAAAGATGGGAATCTGGATTTGATGCCAATCGTGAGTCCGGTCTGGATTCCAACCCGGCACCTGAAGGCCTTGTGGCCTGGTATCCGATGGACTATATAGAGCACAACCAGATAGAAGAAGTTGTCCGCAATGGCCATGCTCAAAGCATAAATGAGGTGATCCCTGTTCAGGGGAAGTATTCAGGTGGGTTGGAGTTTATGGGAATGAACTACTTAAAGCTAAAAAAGCCCAGTCGATTCAACTTTTCCAGACCATTCTCGACTAGTTTCTTCATCAAATCGCTGGATGGGGGCATCAGAGGGCCTATTTTGGTTTCGTGGATCAACGAAGAAAAATCCAACTTCCTGATTCGGGTAACCAACGACAAAATGCTCAACATCTACTGGTTCAATGCCACAAACGAAACGAGGCTACAGGTATTGAGCAAGGAAACCCTGCCTGCCAATGAGTGGGTACAAATTGTATTGACATACGATGGTTCTGCCACCAGCCCGGGGGTGCACCTTTATATGAATGGCATTCTATTGGACACGTATGTACAAAACGACGACCTGAAGGGGGTTTTACCTGTTTCAGAAAGCATTGTTCTGGGCAACAATGGTCGTGGAAACAGCGATGGTCTGATGGCCGGACAATTGGATGAACTGATGTTTTTCAACAGGGCACTCGATTCACTAGAGGTGCAAAAACTAACATCCTTTGATCCTATTTCGGAGTTGCTGCCTAAGACAAATAAAAGCACTTCTGACAAAAAACGGCTGTTTTATCATCAATTAGCGCATAAAGACAAAAAATATCAGGATTTGATCGAACGACTTAGGAAATACAAAATTCGTGAGGGCCGGACAGATGATATCGTGCTGAAACCAACCATGGTAATGGCAGATATGGATTCCCAAAGGCAAGCCTATCTACTCCACAGGGGCCAATATGACGCACCGGGAGAGCCGGTAGCTGCTGGCACGCCTGATGCTGTACTCGCTTTTGACAGCAAGTATAAAGCAAATAGATTGGGGCTGGCCGAATGGCTTTTCGATCCCATGAACCCATTGACTGCCAGGGTGGTTGTCAATCGCTATTGGCAAATGATATTTGGACGGGGGATTGTTGCCACCCCTGGTGATTTTGGAAGTCAGGGCACACTTCCCTCCCACCCAGACCTGCTCGACTGGTTGGCGGTGGAGTTTCAGGCGTCCGATTGGAACGTAAAGGAACTGCTGAAAACCATGGTGATGTCAGCTACCTACCGGCAAACTGTAAAATCCTCCAAGTATCTTGAAGAGATTGACCCGGAAAATATACTGCTCGCCAGAGGCCCACAGGCACGACTACCCGCGGAAATGATCCGTGATCATGCATTGAAAGCGAGTGGTTTGCTTGCAAAGCAGGTCGGTGGACCAAGCGTGAAGCCATACCAACCCAAAGGCCTTTGGCTGGAAGTAGCTTCCGGCAACCAAAGCCTTCGCAAGTACCTTCAAGGCCATGGAGACGAGTTGTACCGAAGGAGCCTATATACTTTTTGGAAACGAACGTTACCACCTCCTTCTATGACAATATTTGATGCGCCAGGCAGGGAACAATGCACCATCAAGAGAGGCGCCACCAGCACCCCAATGCAGGCACTGGTATTGCTCAACGACCCACAATTTGTGGAAGCGTCCAGACTACTGGCTGCCCGGATGATAAACGAAGGGGGCAGTTCCGTTGAAGAGCAAATTAAATTCGCCTTTAAGCTGGTGACTTCCCGTCAGCCAAAAACAGCGGAAATCAAAATCCTAAACGAAATGTACCAGGCCGAAAAAGAGGATTTTGAGAAAAACCCAGAAAGTGCCAAAAAACTACTGTCCACAGGGGAATACTCTGTGCCAGGCAATGTACCGCCAGCCGAATTGGCTGCTTATTCTGTGGTGGCAAGTGCCATACTCAACCTGACCGAATCGATTATGAAAGGTTAAAATCACCGACTATGACTGAACAAGATATTTTAGACTCCTTTTCACCACTTCAACTCAGCAGAAGGGCATTTCTGGAAAAAGCTGGTACTGGCATTGGATTGGCCGCCCTTAGCAGTTTGATCCCGGGCTGTATGGGGAAAACAGACGCAAATCCTATTGGCTTTGGTAAAATGCCACACCACGCCCCAACCGCCAAAAGGGTGATCTATCTTTTTCAAAGCGGTGGGCCTGCCCAAATGGAATTGTTCGATTACAAACCCCTGCTCAAGACCAGGGAAGGTGAAGAATTGCCCGATTCTGTAAGGCAAGGCCAACGCCTAACCGGTATGACAGCCAATCAAAGTGGCTTCCCCCTGAAAGGGGCCGTCAAATCATTTAAACAACATGGAAAAAGCGGTGCATGGGTAAGCGACTTATTGCCTTATACCTCCCAAATTGTGGATGACCTATGTTTTGTAAAATCGCTGCACACTGAAGCCATCAACCACGACCCGGCCATGACATTTTTTCAAAGTGGCTCACAATTGAGTGGCCGCCCCAGCATGGGTGCATGGCTCAGTTATGGACTTGGCAGCAGCAATGAAAACCTTCCGGCTTTTTGCGTGCTCCTTTCCAAAGGATCGGGAAGGGTGGCAGCTGCACAACCTTTGTCTTCACGGCTATGGGGCACTGGATTTTTACCATCCCTTCACCAGGGAGTGCAATTCAGGTCTGGGAAAGAACCTGTACTATACCTCACTAATCCAGAAGGAATTACACATCATAGCCGCAGGCGTGTGCTGGATCAGTTGAAAGAATTGAATGAGCTTTATCATACAGAAGTCCGCAATCCTGAGGTTAATACCAGAATTGCCCAGTACGAAATGGCCTATCGAATGCAAACTTCAGTGCCAGAAGTAATGGACGTCTCCAACGAACCAGAAGAAGTGTACGAACTCTATGGCCCTGAGTCGCGGATTCCGGGCACTTATGCTGCCAACTGCCTGCTGGCAAGAAAACTGGCCGAAAGGGATGTAAGGTTTATACAATTGTACCATCAAGGATGGGACCACCACAACGACCTGCCAGACCATATATCCAAACAGTGCAGGGATACCGACCAGGCATCTGCCGCACTTGTGACAGACCTTAAAAGAAGGGGCTTGCTGCATGACACCCTGGTCATTTGGGGAGGGGAATTTGGACGAACCAATTTCTCACAAGGTATTGACCGGGGCGATAGGTATGGCCGGGACCACCACCCCCGCTGCTTTACTGCCTGGATGGCTGGTGGAGGTATCAAACCAGGAATTTCTTATGGGCAAACTGATGAGTTTGGGTACAACATAGTGAAAGACCCTGTACATGTACATGATTTCCAGGCTACCATTCTCCACACCTTAGGTATAGACCATGAAGCACTTGTATTCAAACACCAGGGCAGAAGGTTCAGGTTGACCGATGTACATGGAAATGTAGTACGGGACATCCTGGCCTAAAGGATCCTTTTTCCAACCAGGCCGACTACTAATAGGAAGTCACTTTAAATTCAGTTCGCCTGTTTTGCTGGTGTTCTTCCTTACTGCATGTCACACCATTGCTGCATTTATTCACCAACTTGGTTTCCCCATAGCCTTTTGCCACTATCCTGCTGTGGTTGATGCCTTGCCCCACTATATATTCAACAGCGGCAGTAGCCCTTCGCTGGGATAGGGCCAGGTTGTAGCTGTCACTACCCCTGGAATCGGTATGTGAGCCCAATTCAATCTTGATGGTTGGGTTTTCCCTGAGAATGGTCACCAACTTATCCAGTTCTACAGCCGCATCCTGGCGTATGAAAGATTTGTTTAAATCGTAGTATATGTTCTCAAGTTCTATGGCCTTGCCCAGTTCTATTTTTTCCATAGGGACTTCAAAGAATACCGTGTCATATTTGTGGTCATAACCAATGTGTTCATCAATACTGCCAGAAAAATACCCTACTTTGAAACCAGTCATCCTATAATTATTACCAGGTGTGGTTTGAAACTCATGGTGAATTTCTTCCCTCGGATTCAGGTCCACCAAATCACGGTCTTTAAGGTCGAGACAATGTATCTTCGCATTAGGTATCGGCTCACGTGTGGCTTTATCAACAGCTTTAATTGAAACAACGAAATGGGGTGGTTCAATTTTCAAAATTTTGTTCTCAATCACTTCATTGGCCTTTCCGGTATATACACTGTCTGTTTTTATTGATACAAATCCAAGCTTCTCTGCTTCCAGGTTATAATGGTTCTTGTACCCAAGTCTGAACTCAAAATTACCATCTGCATCGCTCAGTGTGTCTTTCAGGAGTTTCATACCCTTGTCCATTAGTTTTACGCGGGAGCCAGCCACGGCGGTATTGTCATGGTTGTTTAGCACTGTGCCCCTCACGAATATGTCACCGGGTTTGTCATAAACAAAATAATAGAGGTTGTCATAAACAGTATCGTCCCTATTGGTGGAAAAATAACCATAGTGGTCATCCTTGGTTATAATAAGGCTAAAATCATCAAAACTAGAGCTCATTGGGTGCCCCAGGTTCTTGAATTCAACGGCTTCATCCTTAAACATTGTGGCCCTGTACAAATCCAACCCTCCCAGTCCCCCATGCCCGTCTGAGGATAAATAGAGATAGTCTCCATTGAGGTAAGGAAAAACCTCCATGCCTTCTGTATTGATCGTTGGGCCAAGGTTCTTAGGTTTGGACCAAGCCCCATTTTGAAAATAGGTAACATAAATATCCGTGCCTCCATATCCGCCTGGCATATCTGAGGAGAACACCATCTTTTTTCCGTCATTGGTAATGGACGGGTGTCCTGTGGAGAACTCATCGTCGTTGTATTCAAAAGGGCGAATATTCACCCAATCGTCTTCGTCCCCTTTGTCATTTTTCTTCCTATCAGCAAAGTATAGTTTCAGTTTCGTTACCCCATCGGAGCTCTTTTTAGCCCTGCCTTTGAAATAGTTGTTTCTGGTAAAAACCACGTTTTGCTGATCATTGTAGAACGATAGTGGCCCCTCGTGGTATTTAGTATTTACTTTTTTATGAAAAATCTGTGGTGCTTCCAAATCCCCGTCAGGTTTCGACTTACTATAGTAAAGATCCAGATAGCTACTTTGGTCCCAATTAAAAACTGTTTTGGAAAATGGTTTGTCGGTACGACTGGAAACAAACAAAATCCCTTCATCATACCACATTGGACTAAAGTCCAGCCCGACTGAATTGATACTGACTTCTTTGATTTGGTAGTAAACAGAATCTTTGAAGAACCGATCCATATCGTTTAACCCTTCCAGTTTCTTGGCCGCCCTGGAATCTGACCCCATATCCCTTTTGTATTCTTCATACCATTCCTTGGCCTCATCATACTTTTGCTCCGTACTCAGTGCCTGTGCAAAATGTAGCTTATACTTGGGGTCAACATCTGCCCCATGCTCACTTAGCCCCTTGTGGTACCAGTCATCAGCATTGAGGTAGTCGTTGAGCATTTTGTAGCATTCGGCTATTTTCAGCTTAAGAATCTGGGTTGAGTCTTTCTCGAGGGCATCCTTGTAATAATCCAATGCTGTACTGTATGCGAAATTGTAAAAATGTTTGTCCCCCCTCCGTTCATCCCCGGAGATGACACGCTCAGTTTTGTTATTGGTATCCTTAGCTACTGAATTATCTGCCTTGTTTTTTTTGTTGTCCTGCGCGTTTCCGGTTAAAAAAAACAAGCAAAACAAACTGGCAAAAATGTAGTATTTCTTCATAGAAAATAGAAATTATCTCTGATTCAACAATTAAAAGTATCGGGGGGTGATCACCCTTGACCTTGAGAACGACAATATATAATTCAACATCAACTCATGGCTTCCAGAATTGACCGTATTGAGTGCGGTTACGGAATAGTCATAAGCGTACCCCAGACGAAATTTAGAGCTGAGTTGCAGTTCCAACAAAAAATCTATGGAGTCAAACGATCTGTAGGCCAATCCTACCCATACCCGGTCTTCTATCAACAACATGGCACTAAAATCCATTTCCAACGGTGCTCCCTGTACTGCCTTCAACAATACACTTGGCTTGAGTTTTAAGTGCCTGTTGAGGTCCACTACAAACCCGGACATGGCATATAAATGCCTTATTTGCTCCACAGGGTCGTCAGCAGTTTCTATTTTGTTGTTTAATAGAAATGGTGATGACACCCCGAGATAAAACCTTTCAGTGCTATAGAAAAAGCCAGCGCCAATATTGGGCTTTGTGGCCTGTGCATTCGCATAATCATCTGGTGTCAACACGCTTCCCTGATTGGCGTTGGCCTGGTTGTTTCGATAGTCACTAAAACCAAACTGCATACCCATCGACAGGTTCCCCTTACCAAAATTGATCCTGTAAGCATACGACCCAATCAAACCAGTTTCAGTAGTCAAACCAATCTGATCACGATAAATCAGGGCACCTACTGCTATCTTGTTTTTGGTTATGGGGGTATGAACAGATAGGGTCTGCGTATTGGGTGCTCCATCCACACCCACCCACTGGTGCCTGGTCAATGCAGTGGCACTTAGCGCGCCTGCATGTCCGGCATAGGCTGGGTTTATGGCAAGGCCATTGAACATATACTGAGTAAACATTACTTGCTGCTGGCCCATAACGGTCTCTGTCATCAGAGCAACCAGCATCATTGAGAACAATATTATTTTTACCTTTTTCATTTTCTCAGGAATTTATCGATTCACAACTACAAAACCACTTTTTGGTTTAGAACCATCGCCAAGGTCTATCACATAGAAATATGTACCATCCGGCACCAGGTTAGAACCCAGTATGATTCCCACACTTGATTCACTGGCCCAATTTCTCGAACTGTTGTCATAGCCTTTAATTTCAAAAACAAGGTTGCCCCAACGGTTGAATACTTTCACCTCATTGTCAGGATATTCTTCTATTCCCTCAATATACCAGCTGGGGTTATTTGGCCCGCCAAAGATCTGGGGCACCACCAATGGAGGTAGTTCCACGGTAATGACCACTTCTGCTGTTGTACACAAAGAAGGAACACCATCGTCGCACACTTCATATTCGAATGTATCCTCTCCCTCAAACTGAGGATCTGGAGTATAAATATATGAACCATCGGGGTTCAATACCAAAGTTCCATTCATTGGACTGATGACTGGTACCGGATTGACAGTTAAATTATCCCCGTTAGGGTCGGTATCATTATCCAATACGTTTCCTTCTACCGGTGTAATTGAATCCGTTGCAGCCACATCATCAGCAGCTTCTGGTGCTTCATTGGTGGAATTCACCGTAATGCTCACAGTGGCCTGGCTGCAAATAGTCGGTGTGCCATTATCGCATACCTCGTAGGTGAATTCGTCAGACCCAACAAAACCATCATCTGGTGTATAAGTGAACGTGCCATCAGGATTGATCACCAGGGTACCATTCGAAGGAGGGTTGACGGGAGTAGTATTGATTACAAGATCATCTCCATCAGGATCTTCGTCGTTGCTAATCAAATTGCCGCTGACCGGTGTTTCAAAGTCGGTTTCTGCTTCGTCATTCACTGCTACGGGTGGATCATTCACAGGCCCAACTGTAATGGTAACAGTAGCCTGGTCACATACCGAAGGTGTACCATTGTCACAAACCTCATAGACAAAGCTATCGGTACCGTTGAACATATCATCCGGTGTATAAGTAAACGTACCGTCAGGGTTCAATACCAGAGTGCCATTGGAAGGCGGGGTTACAGGTGTGGTATTTACAGTCAATTCGTCACCTTCAGGGTCTGTGTCATTATCCAACACATTTCCTGAAACCGGAGTATCTTCCTCGCCCGTCACCTCATCATCCATCGCCATAGGTGGGTCGTTTACAGGGCCAACCGTGATCGTAACAGTAGCCTGATCGCACACTGAAGGTGAACCATCGTCACAAACTTCATAAACGAAGCTGTCTGTGCCATTAAACATATCATCAGGAGTGTAGGTAAATGTACCATCAGGATTGATCACCAAAGTTCCGTTGGAAGGCGGTGTAACAGGAGTGGTGTTCACCGTCAAATCGTCTCCCTCAGGGTCTGTATCATTGTCCAACACACTGCCTGAAATAGGTGTATCTTCTTCTCCGGATACTTCATCGTCCATTGCTACTGGTGGATCATTTACCGGATCCACAGTGATAACAACCGTAGCACGATCGCAAGCAGATGGTGAACCATTGTCGCATACTTCATAAACAAAACTGTCCGTACCATTGAACATATCATCAGGAGTATATGTAAATGTACCATCAGGGTTGATCACCAACGTTCCGTTGGAAGGTGGTGTAACCGGAGTGGTATTCACTGTTAAATCGTCCCCCTCAGGGTCTGTATCGTTATCCAGTACGCTTCCGGCAATCGGCTCATCTTCAAGACCGGTTACTTCATCATCCACCGCTACAGGAGGATCATTCACAGGAGTAACTGTTATAGTAATTGTCGCTATATTGGATTTCGCCCCAACATTGTCTTCTACTGTGTAGTTAATCGTGCTGGTGCCAACAAAATTTGGTTCGGGTTTGAAGGTTACATTGCCCAAAGGATCCAGGCTATATGTCCCCTCTCCTTCGATCACTAATGGCCGGGTGTTATCACCTGTATGTCCCGGATCAGCCGGATCAATCAACACGATCTCAAATGGATTGAGTGTGCCATCTTCATCATCATCGCCATTGATGATGAATATAGTAACCTGATTGTCTTCTGTAATAATGGCATCATCATTATCCGCAACAGGTGGTATATTGGTAGATACATTGATCGTTACCTCTGCTGTAGAACAAGCAACCGGTGTACCATTGTCACAAACCTCATACTGGAAGGTAATTATCCCAACAAAACCATTGACTGGTGTAAACTGGTAACTACCATTGGAGAGGAATATCAAATTGCCTTCTGTGGCTTCATCGGGCTCGGTACCAGGAACTACGGCATAAGAGAGTGCATCTCCTTCAGGATCAGCCAGGTCATTACCGGTAACTGAAGAGGTCAATGTAGTACCAGGACTCATGGTTTCTTCATCGTTTACAGCTCCAGGGCCATCATTTACCGGATTCACTGTAACAGTTACAGTGGCCACATTCGATTTCGCCCCAAGGTTGTCCTTTATTGTGTATTGCACTGTTGAGGTACCATTGAAGTTGGCAATTGGCACAAAAGTCAAATTACCATTGGCATCTACCGAATAGGTTCCCTCACCAGGAATAAAAAGAGGTGAGGAACTCGTTCCGGTTAGTCCACTGTTCGATGGATCGATCAACAAGATTGAAGAAGGTTCTATCGAACCATCGCTATCAACATCTCCATCTGTGATATCCAACGATACCGGTTCATCCTCATCAGTGGAAGTGGCATCATTATCTGCGACAGGTGGTGTATTCACCCCAACATTGATAGAAACCGTAGCACTGGAACATGCCTGGGGATCACCATCGTCACAGGCCTGGTAGTCGAACTCCACCAAACCTTCAAAACCTACAACAGGAGTAAAAGTATAAGAGCCATCAGGGTTGAACACCAGGGTTCCCTGAGTCGATTCATCGGGTTCTGTACCTGCAATAGTTGAATAGCTTACATTATCTCCTTCAGGATCTGGCACATCGTTAGGTCCCACTGAAGAAGTCAGCACTTCGCCTGGGTTCACACTCTCCACGTCATCTATCGCTTCAGGTCCGTCATTAACTGGGGTAACAGATATGTTGACACGGGCTACATTGGAAACTGCTCCTTCGTCATCTTCTATCGTGTAGTTGATGCTGGCTGTACCTGTGAAATTCGCATCAGGGGTAAATGTAAGGTTACCTGACGCATCTACTGAATAAGTACCTTCTCCAGTAATAGTGACTGGTGTAATACTATCCCCAACATTGGCAGGATTGTTCGGATCTATCAACTTGATTGTAGATGGTACTATATTTCCATCAAAATCAATGTCACCATCGGTCACATCAATAGTAATCGGTGTGTCTTCACCTATACTCGCCGATTCATTGTCGGCTATAGGTGCATCATTCAGTGGTGTAACGGTGATGACAACTTCTGCCACATTCGATGTTGCCCCAAGGTTGTCCTTAACAGTATAGTTCACTTGTGAGGTACCATTGAAATTGAAGGCCGGTATAAATGTAACATTGCCAAGGTTATCTACTTCATAGGTGCCTTCTCCAGCTATTTCCAAAGGAGTTGTTTTATTTCCGGTGTTGGTAGCATCATTCGGGTCTATTAGAATTATGGTGCCGGGATTGATAGTACCATCAGCATCTGTATCGCCATCAACTACTAATATTGTTACCTCTTTGTCCTCATCTGTTGTAGCAGAATCGTTATCCGCAACAGGAGGCAGGTTGTCAGTTACATCTATGGTAACAGTGGCGGTTGAGCACTCCGACGGCACACCATCATCGCAGACTTCATAGCTGAATGTCACCAGCCCTTCGAAACCGCCTATTGGTGTAAATTCGAAACTTCCGTCAGGGTTGAAGGTCAGGTTTCCTTCGGTAGCAGGGTTAGGTTCAGTACCTCCAACAACCGAGTAGGTAAGGTTGTCACCTTCAGGGTCCGGAATATCATTACCTCCCACGCTTGATACCAAAGTAGTGCCTGGATCCATTGTTTCTTCATCATCTACAGCTCCTGGTCCATCGTTGATCGGATCTACGGTTATGGTAACGGTAGCTACATTCGATCTGGCACCAAGGTTATCCTTAATGGTATAACTCACAGTAGAAATGCCTGTGAAATTAAGCGTTGGTTCAAATGTGAGGTTGCCATCAGCATCTACCGAGTAAGTTCCCTCTCCTGCAATAACCAATGGTGTGGAACTATTTCCTGTATTTTCTGAATTATTTGGATCGATCAAAATAATCGAAGAGGTTACAATACTGCCATCACTGTCGATATCCCCTTCTGTGATGTCAAGGGTTACAGGAGAATCTTCGTTTGTTGAAATAGTTTCATCATCAGCTACCGGAGGCTCGTTCGTACCTACATTAATGGATACGGTTGCTGTTGAGCAAACCGAAGGGGTACCGTCATCACATGCTTCATACTCAAACTCAACAACCCCTGTAAATCCTGCCACAGGTGTAAATGTATAAGAGCCATCAGGATTAAAGGACAGTGTTCCTTCAGATGTTTCGTTAGGTGATGTTCCACCCACTACTGAGTAGCTCACATTGTCTCCTTCAGGATCGGCCACATCATTAGGGCCTACCGAGGAAGTAAGTACCTGCCCGGGGTTAACACTTTCCACATCGTCTATGGCTTCAGGCCCATCATTAACTGGGGTCACCGTCACTGTGATTGTGGCTATGTTGGACAAATTCCCCTCGTTATCTTCTACTGTGTAGTTCACCCTACTCACCCCATTGAAATTCAATTCAGGGGTAAAAGTCACTCGTCCCTCGGTATCTACCACGTAGGTTCCTTCACCTGCTATTACCAATGGTGTAGAACTGTTTCCTGTGTTGGAAGGATCATTCGGGTCAGTTAAAACAATAGTAGAAGGAACAATACTTCCATCAGGATCAAAGTCACCAGTAACTGCACTCACAGTAACCGGAGTATCCTCGGATATGGTTACATTTTCATCATCCGCCACTGGAGGATTGCAATTCAGTACAACATTTACACCATCAGTTGATGAGCATGTGGCCACATCTATTGTAATGTTATTGTATGTTCCCTGGCTAATATTGGATATGGTTCCTTCTCCCGAAACAACACTCAGGTTTCCAAAACTACCTCCGTCAAATGTTACGGCATAATCGCCATCTTCAACATTGGTAAATGTGAAAGTAATGGATCCATCTGTTCCGCTACAAGTAGGACTCGTTGTAGATGCCACTGTTAAACCAGGCACAGGGCCATCTTCCAACACTACATCCACGTCTTCTACCGACGTGCAGCCCGATACGGTTATGCTCAGGTTTTGATAAGTGCCTGCAGATACACCGCTAATGGTTGCAGTACCAGATTGTACAGGTACATTGTCAAAACTACCGCCATCATAAGCTATAGTATAAGAACCGTCTGCGACATTGGACACAGAAAGTACAATAGTTCCATCACTGGCATTACAGATTGATGGTGCTTCGCTTGATACGAATTCCATGGTTGGAAGTGCAGGATCGGTCAACACCACATCTATATCTTCGATAGATGTGCACGCCGCTATCGTCAAAGTGATATCATTATAGTCACCTGCCAGTAAATTATCAATAGTTGCCAGTCCTCCGGATACAGCTACATTTTCGAAAATTCCTCCATCAAAACTAAAATTGTAAGAACCATCAGGCACCCCGCTTAAAGTTAAACCTATGCTGCCGGTTCCATTGCAGCTTGTTGGTGATGAAGGATCAACTCCCACTATAGACGGTACAGTTTTCACCTCGAAGCTGTTTGAAATATCATCGATGTTTAATTCTTCCATTGAGGCATCAAATATTTTAACAACTTCAATGGTATAGGTGTTGGCCGCCGGTTCAGTAATTTCAAAAGTGGCACTTCCTGAAACAATATTCAAATTGTTAATTGTCACCACCGATCCAGAGTTTAAAGAATAATCGACCCTGTACAATCCATCGGCCAGGTTGTCGAAATTTGACAGCTGAGCAATAGCATTGTCTCCCTCGCAAATATCGGAAACCTGAATATCACCCTGTATGAGTCCGGGGATAGGGGTTTCAGTATCTGTATTAGGCCCGGGTCCCGGATCATCCTGATCTCCAGCCACAGTCGCAGTATTGGTATAAATACCGGTGGCATTTACTGTTACTGTAATGTTCAGGCTTACAATTTCATCATCTGCCATAGAACCAATAGTCCAAACCCCGGATGCACTGTTATAATCTCCTCCCCCATCATCACTTACATAAGTGTACCCACTAGGCAACTGGTCTGTGGCAGAAACACCGGTAGCAATACTTGGTCCATTATTGGTTACGGTTATCGTGAATACCACATCATCCCCTACTGCCGGTGTATCATTATCAACGCTTTTTTCAATGGCCAAATCTGATTTGAAATCATCGTTTGTAATCGTACCGGTCGCCTGGTCACCATCCGTTACCAGTGGGTTGGACGCACTCATTTGAACCGTAAAAGTCTCATCATCCTCTACATCCGCATCTTCAGTTGAGGTCACAGAGAACGTCTGTGTTTCGCCTGCAACACCGGTAAAAGAAATTGTTTGAGGTGCATCATCATAATCTACACTTCCTGTGGCCGATACATCACTAAAGCTCACATCAACTGTAAAGGGGGCAGCCACAGCATTGTCCAAAGTGACTGTAAAAACAAGGGGGTCACCTTCCTGTGCACTTGCATCATCTATTGTCAAAGCAGCTTCATCGTTATCAATGATGTCAGCATCTGCGCTCCCCGCTCCTATTGTCCCTAAACTTGGGTTATTAATTGTTGCACGAAGCAATTCTGTTCCTTCAAGCACAGTATCATCGATCACCGACAAGGTAACGGTCGCACTGGCTGTGCCATCGGCTATCGATACGCTCGTGGGGAAGGTGGTTGACAGGTCGGCCTGTACGGCTTCACTGCCTGCTGCAAAGTCTATGTCCACGGTGATCGGAGAACCGCTGACGTTGGTCAGGGCATTCGCCCCGTCGCTCAGCGTGACGCTGTACACTACATCGTCACCAGCTTCTGTGCCGTTTTGTACCGTAGCTATGTTCACCTGGGTGGCACCATCGTCATCGGCATCATCGATCGTTGCATCCGCATTGTCGGTGTTCACTGCCCCTATGCTCGGGTTTTCGATGGTGGCTTTCAGTATTTCTTCGCCTTCTATCAGGTCATCTGGTGCTACCGCAAGGGTAACGGTCGCACTGGCTGTGCCATCGGCTATCGATACGCTCGTGGGGAAG
>JAVKDJ010000010.1:0-262516 GCA_040222275.1 Cyclobacteriaceae bacterium | reverse complement strand
CAGGGAACAATCGACACGGGCCTTGGGTTCAAGGTTTCCAACCCACAATTCTATGGCTCAAATGATGGCACTAAAGTTCTCGTTGGTGCCTTGGAAATAGAGCTTCCTTCTATCACAAATGCAAGCGGGGAAATAGCTATTGCGCTTAACGGGCTAAACGAAGTGAAAAATGCAGAAATTGAAAATGGCAGCATCACAGCTTCAATTGCAGGACTAAATGCGAAGCTTGACAAATTGAGCTACACTCACAATAACCAAACATTGAAAGCAGTAGAATCTACGGCTAACCTCGACGTTCTAGGCCATAAGGTGGGTATGGTTATAGAAGAACCAAGTATATGCAAGGGAGTGCTTGACTTCAAAAGCATCACAGGTGAATTGCCCGAATTGGACTTTGATTTTATTAAGCTCAAAAAGACCGGGTTAACCTACAACAAAGAGAAGAAAAAAATCCAGGCTAATACTACATACGATATTAGTAATGCAGATTCCTTAGGCCTTTCAGACTTAACATCCAAAGGAAATGTACAATTAACCTGGAGTAAAACAGAAGGTGTTGCACTTATAATGAAAGAAGGCGATTTAACCTTTAAAATTTTCAATCAAGGTGCGCATGCCACAAAAATTGAAATTGATTCGAATAAAAGGCTACTAAAAGCCGGAGAATTCAAATTGGACTTAGATTTTGGAGACCAATTTAAACGATCATTTACTGGAAAAGATGTAGAGTTCAACAAGAATGGCCTTGATTTTTCCAAACTTTCAATGGCTGCAGGTGGTGAAGAGATAGATTTAAAAGCATTAAAACTTAAACCAAGTGAGTATTCAATTTTAAAAGTAGGAAGTGGTGGATATGCGTTGAGGGCAGACGGCTCAGTTGAATTGACTCTTCCGGAAGTTTTAGGAGTAAACGGAAAAGGAAATCTTGCGGGTGATATTTCGTTCAATTTTAAGAACAATAAATCTGATTATCACTTGAAAGAAGGCGGTGCTGAGGTAGAGGTTCCCAACCCCCTTTATAAACTTGGCAGTTTACTTGGATCAGAAGGAGGAGCATCGGCCGATTTTGAACTTGCGGGGGGGATACCTGTTTTCCCAGGTGTTTCTGCCACCTTTGGGGTGTTTTTAAGGTTTGCGGCTTCTTTTGGTGAAAACATAACGGCTACTGTTAATTATGACCCTAAAAAAGACGCCATCTTGTTTCATATCGGCACTTCTATATCTGCCAAAGTGGATGCAGGTGCCTTTATTGGTGTTAAAGGTGGATATGACGTTCTTATTTCATTAGAGGTTAGGCTTGAAGCTGGAGGGGAAATTAAAGTTACAGGAAACTTTGGATATGGTACAGAATTCCCTTTGAATAAACAACCTGAAGCCTTGGCAAAGTTAGATAAGAGCCAAGGCGGTATCACATATGATATGGAAGGAGCAGTCAAACTAAAGGCAGCCCTGGCATTAATAGCCAGCGCACTTTATTTCTTTAGAAAAGACTTTAGGATTGAGCTAGGAGATGGATATGAACTCGGTAGTTTTACCCTTGATAAAGAAAATGGCTTTCAATTAAACCCAACGGAAAAAGAATTGGCATCAGAAGAAGATTTGAAGAAAGAGGCGGATCCAGAGTATAAGGACGAAGTTGCCAAAATGAATATTGAAGACTTACTCAACAAAGACTACACCTACCGGTTTACGAAAGATGAAAAGTCCACCACTAAAAAGGCCTTTGAAGCAGAAGAAGAAAATAGAAAAAAAGCATTTAATGCTATTGAAGGACACCGAGGTATGTTCTATTCAGTTCCTATTGAAGACATGAAACGTTTTAACCATTTTATTAACAACCGCTTCAATTGGGACGGTATAATGAAAAACTTCATGGATACCCAGGAGTTGCCTGCGGAAAAATTAGTTGAGAACACTAAAGAAAATGAAAGCAATGGAAATAGCCGATATAAATTTTATGTTCTGGAAACGCTTGGATCATTGGGGAATGATATCAATATTGCCCAGGCCTTTGTCACCCATTATGCTGAACTTCTGAAAAAAATTCAAGATAAAAAAGCTCTTTATACATCCCATGGTATGTTCCATACATATCTAACATATCTTGACTCAAAACACAACCTTATCAAAGAATTTGAAGAATTTAAGCGCAAATACTTACACAGTCGAAGAAAAACTGACAAAGGAATTCAATTAGAAAGTACGGAAACAGGAAAAGGGTTATTTGATTTATTCGAAAGCAATTACCAAGCACTCAAGCAGGATTATAAAAAACTCTCTAATACATTTTTGAAGGATTTTTATGTTATAAATGAAATTTCTGAGCAGGAAAAGACACTTATTGCAGAGCTCAGAACTGATTTTGAAAATAAAAAGGCCAAACCACTTAAGGTTTGACCTTTTTGTGACCTTGTCAGGATTCAAACCTGAAACCTCCTGAGCCGTAATCAGGTGCTCTATTCAGTTGAGCTACAAGGCCATCATTTTATGCTGCAAAGATAGGTGAATGCCTTTCTCTTAAAAATAAAAATCTAAAAAATACTTGATGAAAAAAAACACCAGCATCGGTATTCCATAATACTTCAAAACGCGCCTCCTGTTTTGCCTATCCATCCACCAAAGGGCCATCCATGGCCGATACATTCCTATCAGAAGGCCGGCAAGGCTACTGTAAAAAAGAAAGGAAGCAAACCAGTGCAGTACTTCCATTTGAAGCCTTACAGTTTACGCTTTACCTCCCGCTCTTCAAAGCCCTCTATCACATCCCCTACTTTGATGTCGTTGAAGCCTTTGATGCTAATTCCACATTCGTACCCGTTCTTCACCTCCTGCACATCGTCTTTGAACCTCTTCAACTGGCCAATTTCACCTGCATAGGTAACAATACCATCACGGATCAACCTGATGCTGTTGGCACGCTTCACATATCCGTCTGTTACATAGCATCCAGCGACTGTACCTACTTTTGATATTTTAAATACTTCCCTTACCTCAATATTTCCGGTAATCACTTCTTCCACTGTAGGAGCCAGAAGCCCCTCCATGGCATCTTTCACCTCATTGATGGCATCATAGATTATGGAGTACAACCTGATTTCAATTTCATCTTTTTCAGCAATTTTCTTGGCACTGCCCGACGGACGTACCTGAAAACCTACAATAATCGCATCGGAAGCTGAAGCCAGGAGTACATCTGATTCTGATATCTGTCCAACACCTTTGTGTATGATGTTCACCTGCACCTCGCTGGTGGACAGTTTCAACAACGAATCTGACAAAGCCTCTACTGAACCATCCACATCGCCTTTGACAATGATGTTGAGTTCCTTAAACGACCCTATGGCCAAACGCCTGCCGATCTCATCAAGTGTGATATGCTTTTTAGTCCTGATGCTCTGCTCTCTGATGATTTGCTCCCTTCTGTTGGCTACTTCCCTGGCTTCTTTGTCCGACTCCATTACGTTGAATTTGTCGCCTGCCTGGGCAGCCCCATCCAATCCCAGCATCTGTACCGGGGTAGAAGGCCCTACCTCCTTTAGGTTGTGTCCTAAGTGGTCGAACATGGCCTTTACCTTACCAAAAAATGATCCGGCAAGTACGATATCGCCCACCTTCATGGTACCGGCTTGTACCATCAACGTAGTAACATATCCACGTCCTTTGTCCAATGTAGCTTCAACTACCGAACCAATAGCCTTTTTGTTAGGGTTGGCTTTCAATTCCAACAGCTCTGCTTCCAACAATACTTTTTCCAGCAGTTCTTCAATACCCTGCCCTGTTTTCGCCGATATCTCCTGGCACTGGTATTTACCGCCCCAATCTTCCACCAGAATATTGATCGCCGATAAAGATTCTTTCACTTTGTCGGGATTGGCATTTGGCTTGTCCACCTTATTGATGGCAATAACTATGGGCACACCTGCTACCTGGGCATGGTTGATGGCTTCTTTGGTCTGTGGCATCACGTCATCATCGGCTGCCACTACTATGATCACAATATCCGTGATCTTAGCACCCCTGGCCCTCATGGCCGTAAAAGCCTCGTGACCCGGTGTATCCAAAAATGCTATTTTCTTTCCCTCCTTGGTCTTCACATCGTAGGCTCCAATGTGCTGGGTAATACCGCCAGCTTCACCGGAAGTTACCCTTGAATCCCGAATGTAGTCAAGCAATGAAGTCTTACCGTGATCGACGTGCCCCATGATGGTAACGATCGGTGCACGCTCTTCCATTTCCTCGGCAGAGTCTTCCACCTCCTCTATGTCTGTATCGTCATCTTCAGTGGTAAATTCAATGTTGAAACCAAATTCGTCTGCAATCACAGTAATCGATTCTGCATCCAATCGCTGGTTGATCGAAACAAACATCCCCAGCGTCATACAGGTAGATATTACTTCGTTCACTGAGACATCCATGAGACTTGCCAGGTCATTGGCCGAAATAAATTCAGTAACCTTGAGGGTTTTCATATCCTCCTGTTCCTGAAGCATTTTTTCTTCATGCGCCTCAGCTACCTGCGATCTCTTTTCCCTTCTGTATTTTGATCGGCTAACTGTAGGCCCTTGTGAAGTTCCTCCACTCAGTTTGGCCAAAGTTGCCTTTATTTTATCCTGGATTTCTTTATCCGTTAACTCCTCCTTGACTACTCTTGGCTTTCTCTCACGTGTAGGCCTTCCTTTGCCTTGCTGCTGGCCTGAAGTTTGAGGCCCACTGTCTTTTCGGGAGCTGCTGATCCTTTTTCTAGGCCTCTTTTGCCTGGCCTGGCCTTCTTCTTTGCCTTTGTCAGAAGATGCAACAGGCTTGTCGCTCTTTGCAGGTTTCTTGGGCAGTTCTATTTTTCCTAGTACAGTAAGGCCTTTCAGGGAATCGGCTTTGGCTTCTATCACTTTCTTTTTAGCAACAGCAGGAGCCGGTTTTTCCTCTTTTGGTTCTTCTGGTGCTGCCTCTTCCTTGGTTTCCTCCGGTTCGTCTTTAGTTTCGGCTGGAGGTTCTTCCTCTGCTGCTGCCTCCACCACTTCTTCTTTGGCTTCAGGTTCTGGTGTCGGTTCCGGTTCTACTGGTTTCTCCTCTTCCTCCTTTTCTTCGACAACATCCTCTTTGGCTGCTTTTTGTTTAGGGTCCAAATCAATTTTCCCCACCACTTTTATCCCTTGTAGCTTAGGGCGCTCAACTTGTCCTTCTTCTTCCGTTTCTTCTTCCTGTCCCTCTTTTTCTTTGGCGGCAGTATTGTCTTTTATGAGGATTTTGTCCTCTTTTTTAGGCTCTTTGGCTTCCTGTTCGGCAGAAGATGTCAGCACAACATTATCGGTCGTGGAATTACCGATGGTCAATCCAGAGGCCTCCTCCTTATCATGGGCTGAATCCGCATATTCCCTGGCCAACAGCTCATATTGATCCGGGGTAATTTTTGTATTAGGATTGCTGTCAATCTTAAAGCCTTTGGTTGCCAAAAAATCTATGATGGTGCTACTACCAACATTCAATTTTCGGGCGGCCTGGCCTAAACGCATCATTTTACCTTCTGCCATATTAAATTTATTATTCTTACCTTTTTAGTCCTTCCCCTATATGCGAGGAAATATTATTCAAACTCTTGTTTCAACACATTGATCAATCCGTCGATGGTCTCCTCTTCCAGGTCGGTTCTTCTCAACAAATCTTCTTTGGTAAGGGCCAGCACACTCTTAGCTGTATCCAAACCTATTTTCCTCAACTCATCAATTACCCACTCTTCGATTTCATCGGAGAATTCGGTCAATGCTACGTCTTCTTCCTCCAATCCATCAAGCTCTCTGAACACATCAATTTCCATATCAACCAATTTGCTTGCCAATTTGATGTTTTGCCCACCTTTTCCGATAGCCAACGACACCTGGTCGGGTTTTAGATAGACGGCTACCCGTTTGTTCTCCTCCTCTATTTTCACACTACTTATCTTGGCAGGGCTCAATGCCCGGGCGATATATAGGTCCATATTGTCGGTGTAGTTGATCACATCTATGTTCTCATTCTGGAGTTCACGCACAATGCTGTGTATCCTTGATCCTTTCATGCCTACACAGGCACCTACCGGATCGATCCTGTCGTCATAAGACTCCACCGCCACTTTGGCCCTCTCACCTGGCTCTCTTACCACTTTCTTAATGGTAATCAATCCATCGTAAACTTCTGGCACTTCACTTTCAAACAACCTTTCCAAAAACACGGGAGACGTTCTGGACAGGATGATTCGTGGGTTGCCGTTCACGATTTCCACACGATCTACGATGGCACGGGCTGAATCCCCTTTTCTATACCTGTCTTTATTTATCTGTTCAGATTTTGGTATCGTAAGCTCATTGCCTTCTGCATCAGTGAGCAATACCTCACGGCTCAATATCTGATACACTTCTCCACTGATAATTTCTCCAACAAGGTCTTTGTATTTTTGAAAAAGTATATCCTTTTCAAGGTCTTTTATTTTTTGGATCAATGTCTGCCTGGCCGTCATCACCATTCTACGGCCAAAGTCCATCAGTTTTATTTCCTCTGCTACTTCTTCACCAATTTCAAAATCGGGCTCGATTTTTCGGGCTTCAGTCAATGCTATTTTGTCATGGTCCCAAATGTCCTCAGAATTGTCATCCACTATCTCCCTAAACCTCCAAATTTCAAGGTCACCTTTATCAGCATTGATAATGATATCAAAATTATCATCGGTTTCGAATTTTCTACGGATCATTGTTCTGAATACGTCTTCGAGTATCCTGATCATTGTTGGCCTGTCAACATTTTTGCTCCTGGCAAAATCCGCTAAAGATTCAATTAATACAGCACTATCCATTTTTATTATTTGAATGAAATTAGAACAATGGTTTTATTTACTTCTTTAAAATCTATTTTTTTTTCTTCGGTCAACTTCTTCTTCTTGTCCGTTGTAACCTCGACTACAATTCCCTCCTCATTGGCACTCAACAATTTTCCAGTAACCTCACTACCATCCTCTAAAGTAGATTTGATGTCCTTGCCCACGTTTTTTTCATACTGACGGAGCATTGTGATCGGGTGGTCCAGCCCAGCAGAAGATACCTCCAGTGTGAGCGGGCTCTCCAGTTCAACGTGCTCATCCATGTATCGCGACAACCTGCGGCTGATACTGGCACATTGGTCTATTGAAATGCCTTCATCCCCATCCAACAAAACAATGATTTTGCCTCCCCGGTTGTTTCCTTTCAACACCAAATCCACCACGAAGAGTTTTTCCTCACTTTCCAGGATCTCGTCCAGCTGTACCCTTATTTTTTCTGCTACCTTTTCCAACTCAAAAATTAACCATAAAAATAGGGGACTGTTGTCCCCTCATTCACGAAATCTGTATTTCTGCTGCAAATTTATAGTTTTATTTTCTCAAAACAAATATTTAGAAGTTTCTAAACGAATAAAGTTGAAAGAACTGAAGGATGATCAGACCGACCAGAACCCTGAATTGCGCACATGTACCAGCACCATACAGTTGTGCCCAATAGCAAACCTCCATCTGGTGCGTAGTGTTGGCAGTGCTGGCGATTCTCAAAAGTGATCAAACAAGGAAAGGATAAAATTGTTGCAAAATTCGCATTTTGACTTAAATTTAAGCTTTAATGAATCCCTATGACCCGGGTTCCACGTACTTATTAAAAGATTACTAAACTCTACTGTATATGTTCGGTTTTTCTAAAGCTGCCAAAAGGAAAAAATTATTTGCCAAAAGCCACATCAATGCCCTTTGGGAAATTTTGCGTGCAGATGGCAGGACCCACGCCAACGAATTGAAAATGCTCTATGAAAGGGCTGCCTTTCATAAACTAAGCAAAAAGGAGGTCGATGAAATAGCGCTGACAAAGGACTCCATCAGTGCCAACAAAGATGACATCCCATTTGTTAAGCCTGAATCTGACGAAGAGCGCTTCCATTGTATATATGACCTCACATGTATGATGATGATAGATGGTGATATTGATTATCGCGAAAAAGAAATGTGCAAAGACTATGCACTGCAATTGGGTTTCCAGAGGAGTTTTGTGGACGAACTCATAGAAAGTATCAGCAACAACGTAAGCTCGGGCAATGACCTGAACGAAACCTACAGAAAGCTCTATTCCGTGATCAAAAAACAAAATATGTAAAATACGGATGCCAGGCTGCTGGCATTTCGAAATGCTGGCCTGCAAAGGCTTTTGGAACATAACTACAATAAAAGGCATAAATTTAATATCTTTATTGAGTGAATTGATTGTCGCAATGGACAGGAATGAGTAAATGTGGAAGTGGCATAATTCTCCTTGAGCCTTGCGGACAATAACGAACAATTGACCATTAAATTCATATTCTTATGTTTAGCATTTTTTCAAAAAAAGCAAAAAAGAGAAAAGAGCTCAATAGAAGCCACATAAAATCCCTTTGGGAAGTGGTACTGGCCGATGAAAAAATCCATGAGGATGAAATGAAATTGCTTTATGAACTGGCCTCAGGCCTGAACATCGGCAAAAAAGAAGTGGACAGGATCAAAGAAGAAAAGGACAACATCCCCTTTATTGTACCAGATACAGACGAAAGACGGTTCGAGTTTATTTACAACTTTACCCGTATGATGATGGCCGATGATGATATCGACTACAGGGAAATGGAAATCTGTAAAAATTACGCCAGGGAATTGGGCTTTAAAAAGAACCTGGTGGATGAATTGGTAAAAAGCATCAGCAGCAACGTAAGTGCCGGTAATGACCTGAAGGAAACCTACAACAGGCTCAGTTTTGTTATCAGCCAAAACAGGATCCAGAGATAATACCTAATCCTATCTTTTCACTACCCAAGAAAAGATATTAATACTCCTGCAGCTACTGCAGAACCGATCACCCCGGAAATATTGCTGGCCATGGCATACTGAAGCAAATGATTGGAAGGGTCGTGCTTCAATGCAATATCATTGGCCACCCTTGAGGCCATTGGTACGGCACTCAGGCCAGTAGCCCCTATCAACGGGTTGATCTTTTTAGCGGCAAACAAATTATATAATTTCACAGCAGAGATGCCCCCTGCAATGGAAATGGCAAATGCTATAAAACCGCCAACCACAATCATGATAGTCTGTGTATTGAGAAAAGCGGAAGCGGTCATGGTAGCCCCAACAGAAAGCCCCAGAAAAATGGTGGCCGCATTCATAATTCCATCAGAGGCCGCCTGAAAAAGCCTGTTTGTAGAGGCTCCTATTTCTTTTACCAGATTTCCAAACAACAACATACCAACCAAAGGAACCGATGATGGCACCAGTATAGACACTATAGTTCCCAATGCTATAGGAAACAATATTTTTACGGCTTGCAAATTTTTAAATTCTTTGTTTGGGGGAAAAAGCTTGTCCTGCTTTTTCATGTTGATAGACAATTCACTTTTGGTCATGGTAAACCTTACCACGAATGGAATAATGACCGGCACCAGGGCCATATAAGAATAGGCCGCTATGGCGATTGGCCCTAAAAGATGTGGGGCCAATTTGATCGTAGTATATATGGCAGTTGGCCCATCAGCACCTCCGATAATACCTAAGGAAGCCGCTTCTTTCAATGTAAAACCCATCAATACGGCAGAAATGAGCACTGAAAAAATACCTATTTGGGCAGCTGCCCCAAAAAATGCCAACCTAAGGTTTCTCAACATAGGCCCGAAATCTGTAAGGGCTCCTACACCCATAAAGATGATGGGGGGCAGAAAGCCTGTTTTGATCAGGGCATAATATACAAAATTCATTATGCCATAATGTTTGGCTATTTCCAAAAGGTTTTCGCTTTCGTCAACCGGCACTACCCCCATTGACCCTCCGGGGAAATTGGCCAACAAAACCCCAAATGCGATTGGCACGAGCAACAAGGGTTCATATTGCTTTTTAATACCCAAGTACAGTAAAAAGAAGGCAATGAAAATCATCAATACGGTTTCAGGAGAACCCAACAGGTCGCCGATAGCCGTCATTTCATATATTTTTCGGAGTAGTTCCATTCAATTGAGCGTATTAAAAATTCTGTAGTATAGAACCCTGGCTCACTTTACTGCTCAGGATTTGTATATATCTTGATAAGACAAATGACGATTCGTTTCCGCCTAAGCTATTCAGGAAGTTAGCTTGAGCAACACATCATCATCATATATCTCCTCCCCTTCCTTGAAACATATTTCCACTATGGTTCCGGGTTGATCAGCCTTCACAGCATTAATTACCTTCATTGCCTCAATGTAGCACACAATATCCCCTTCCTCCACTCGATCACCTACTTTCACACCAGCTTCAGATGAATCTTTGGTAAGGTAAGTTTTGCCTTCCAAAGGGGCCAGTATCTCAAAAACATCTCCGCCTGCTTGTGCTGCCGTGTCTGGTGTCCCTGAAGACTGGGATTCGCCATTCGACTTCAACCCAATGGTTACCTTAAATTTCTCCCCATTCACATCGACAGTCACAGTCTGGGGCGCTTCCCCCAGTGCAAGTCCGGTGGAAGCAACGTTTTGGCTGTCTGTCTTTCTTTTTTCCAAATCTTCCAAAAAAGCCTCCTTGGCCTTACCCGACTTATAATCAAGGTATTGTTGTGGATGGAGGGCGTATTCCAGAAGCTCTTCATCGTCCTGTCCGGTTTCCCATCCTTTTTCTTCCATTTCTTTTCGGAGTTCATCCAATGCATCGGGGTACAAGCTGGCCGGGTCGCCATCGAAGAATTCCCGCCCTTGCTCTTTGGCGAGTGCTTTCAGTTCATCACCCACATCTCCCGGGAGGCGACCGCTTTTTCCCAGTAGCATATCCCAGGTGTTGTCGTCTAGAAGCGACCACCTTTCCTTGCCTTTGAGCATTTGCATCACATTCACCAGGGCAGCATTCTTCACATATTGGCTGAATGGCGTAACAAGGGGAGGGTATCCCATTATAGGCCATACATGCTTCACTTCGTCAAAGAGTTTGATAAGAAGCTCATCCTGGGATATTTCCGGCTGTCCTTTTTTATCAAGGTATTTATTGATGCTTTTGAGGTTGTTTTCCAGGTCGGCCATCAAACTGCCCATCATACCACCGGGAAGTCCCGGCCCTATCAGCAGTGAATTCATTTGCCTATTCTTGGGGTTGATATAATATCCCAAAAAGTCGTCAATAAACTCCTGTGTAAGGGTACGTGCCTCCATATAGGCCTTCATATTGATATCTGGCACAGAAAACCCGGCATCTTTAAGCACTTCATGCACGGTAAGTAAATCGGCATGTGCCGTACCCCATGAAAGGGGTTCCATGCCTACATCAATGATATCGGCTCCTGCCCTTGCCGCCTCCAGTGAAGATGTAACTGAAAAACCCGGCCCGGAATGCCCATGATATTGCACCAATATGTCTGGTTTTATCTTTTTTATTCCTTTGATGATATTGCCAAGCGATACGGGCCGTCCAATGCCAGCCATGTCTTTGATGCAAATTTCTTCAGCGCCCATTTCTATCAACTGCCCTGCCATGTGGACATAATAGTCAACTGTATGGATTTCAGAAGCCGTAATACACAGGCAGGTTTGGGACACCATGCCCCCGGCTTTGGCATATTCGATTGATTTAGCAAGGTTGCGCACATCGTTTAACCCATCAAAAGACCTGGCAATATCCGTACCCTGTAACTTCTTCACCTTGAACATCAACCGGCGCACATCATCGGGTACCGGGTACATGCGCAGGCCATTTAGCCCCCGCTCGAGCATTTGGGTTTGGATGCCTGCATCATTAAATGCTTGTGTCCATTCCCTGTTGGATATGTTTGGATTTTCACCGTACAAAAGGTTGATTTGTTCAAACCCTCCCCCGTTCGTTTCTACTCTGGTGAAACATCCCATATCTACAATAGGACGGGCCACCCGGGTCAATTGGTCCACACGGGGCATGTACTTTCCTGAAGATTGCCACATATCTCTATACACCAGGCATAATCCTATCTCTCTTCCCATTTTATTCAATTTTTTAGCGTGTACATTAATTCAACGATCAGGCAGGAAATCACCATCAGGCTTTCTCAATATTTATTACCTCTCCCTTGCCCTCAGTCAATTGGTCGATGGCAGATTTGATCGCAGCAATCTTGGCGGGTGAAATGTTCTGGGGATTTTTGGGCTGCTGACCGGGCTTCACTGCTGCCGGCACAAATTTATTTACAAATTTTATCAGCAGGTTCCCCACTATCACCACAAAGGCCAATACCAGAAATACTGTAATCATTCCTACTCCCATAAGGGACATGGCCATACTCAAATCATCAGTCATTGCAACTACGTTGTGTTCAGTAGGTGGTGAAATTACTTTAAAATAATCGGATATAAAAATGATACGAACCAACGAATATTGATGTTTTAAAGAGAATAAAAAAGAATAGTAATGGATAAAATCATCTTTTTTGAAGAATCAATTTAGTTTTGCACCTTAATTTGGAGTTTATGGAAATTACTGCGGATAAGAAATTAAAAAAGTTGATTGTTGTTGGGGACAGGGTGCTTATTAAGCCTAAAAAAGAATCTGAAAAAACAGCAAGTGGGCTTTATCTGCCTCCAGGAGTAAAAGAGAAGGAAAAAGTGCAGACCGGGTATGTGGTGAAAATAGGACCTGGATACCCTATTCCGTCACCGGCCGATGAAGATGAGGACTGGAAGCCTGAAGAAAACAAGATCAAATATATCCCACTTCAGGCCAAAGAGGGCGACCTGGCTATTTTCTTGCAAAGTGGCGCTTTTGAGGTAGTCTTTCAAAATGAAAAATACTTTATCGTATCGCAGGCCTCCATTCTCATGCTTGAACGGGAAGAAGACCTTTTTGACTAACACCTCCATTTACCAATCTACAACAAACAACTATCCATTATATGAAAAAATCACTTGAGTACATTGAGGACAACAAACAGAAGTTTCTGGATGAACTGTTCGACCTATTGAGGATTCCTTCTGTAAGCGCCGATTCCAAGTTTAAAGGAGATGTAAGAAAAGCAGCTGAGTTTATTCAACAAAAATTTACCGAAGCAGGAACCGACCTGGCAGAAATATGTGAAACCTCCGGCCATCCTATTGTGTACGCCGAAAAGATAATAGACCCGGCATTGCCCACAGTGTTGGTGTATGGCCACTACGATGTGCAGCCAGCCGACCCATACGAGCTTTGGAACTCCCCCCCTTTCGAGCCTGTGATAAAAAACGAGCGCATTTATGCCCGTGGGGCCTGCGATGACAAAGGCCAGTTTTACATGCACGTGAAGTCTTTTGAAGCTATGGTGGCTTCAGGCGAATTGCCTTGCAATGTTAAGTTTATGATAGAAGGGGAAGAAGAAGTAGGCTCAGACAACCTTGGCATTTTCGTAAAGGAAAACAAAGGGAAATTGAGTGCCGATGTTATCCTTATTTCGGATACAAGCCTGCTCAGCAACGAACACCCCTCCATTACGGTTGGTTTGCGTGGGCTGTCTTATCTGGAAATCGAAGTGACCGGGCCAAACCGGGACCTTCACTCCGGGGTATATGGCGGTGCTGTTGGCAATCCCATCAATACCCTTTGTGATATGATCTCATCGCTGATAGATGAAAATGGCCGGATCACCATACCTGGTTTCTACGATAAAGTAGCTGACCTGTCAGATGAGGAAAGGGCGGAAATGGCGAAAGCCCCTTTTGACCTTCAGGCCTATCAGGAAGACCTGGGGATCGCTACCATTAAAGGTGAAAAAGGATACTCTTCTTTGGAAAGGGTGGGCATCCGGCCTACGCTCGATGTGAATGGGATCTGGGGGGGTTATACAGGTGAAGGTGCAAAAACCGTGTTGCCTTCTAAGGCTTACGCCAAAATCTCCACCCGCTTGGTACCCAACCAGAATAGTGAAGAAATTACCAACCTGGTCATCAAGCACCTCCACGAGATTGCACCAAAGCATGTCAAAATAAAAGTGACCCCACACCACGGTGGAGAACCCGCCGTAATCCCAACAGACTCCAAAAGCTATCAGGCAGCCAGCAGTGCTTTTGAAGCAGCCTGGGGGAAAACACCAATACCCATGAGGGATGGTGGCAGTATTCCCATTGTAGCACTGTTTCAGCAGGAACTTGGGCTAGACTCGGTGCTCATGGGATTTGGGTTGGACGAAGATGCCCTGCACTCACCCAACGAAAGCTATGGGGTATTTAATTTTTACAAAGGAATAGAAACCATTACCTGGTTTCACAAATTCTTTGCCGAGTCTGGCAAATAAATGCAAACCATAATAAGGCCGGTATTTTAATCCGGCCAAATTTTTATTGGCCAATACAATATGGCCAAACAGCTTCTTAACCAAAACCCTATGCGCCGATCCAAGTTAGTTATCAATTGCCAACCGGGAATCTCCCCGGTGTTGAAAAATGAAATAGAACAATTGGGCTACAAGCCATTGTCTGTGGACAATACCGGTGTATCAATAGAAGGGGGTTGGGAAGAAGTGATGAACCTAAATTTCAACCTACGAACCGCTTCAAGGGTTTTGTGGACCATTCGTTCGTTTGAAGCCAAAAACCCCAATGAACTTTACGCCGAAGCAAAAAAAACTCCTTGGAACAAGCTACTGCCGGAGAATGGTTTCATTTCCATTCACTCTTATGTGAAGAATGACTTCATCAGGGACACAAGCTTTGCCAACCTGAAACTGAAGGATGCCATCGTGGACCAAATGATGGAATCTACCGGCAACAGGCCCAATTCGGGCAAGGAAAAGGACAAAACTGTCATTTTCATGTTCTGGTATGAGCAGAAATGCACCATATATTTTGATACCTCCGGTGAGACCATTGCCAAGCACGGGTACAGGAAAATGCCCTTCAAGGCGCCAATGATGGAATCGTTGGCTGCTGCTTGCATAAGATCATCTGCCTGGAAACCTGGCAGGGACCATTTCATCAATCCCATGTGCGGTAGTGGCACCCTGGCCATAGAGGCAGCCCTGATGGCCACCGGTCGGCCTCCAGGCCTACTTCGAGACAATTATGGTTTTATGCACATCAATGGCTTTGACACTAACCAATGGCAGTCTCTGAAATCTGAGGTAGAAATAAAGGATAAGGTTGGAGGTGATATCATCTGCACCGACCTGAGTGGTCTGGCCATTGGTGCGGCACAGGAAAATGCGCGTGTTGCAGGCGTATCAGAGTACATACAGTTTGAAAAAGTGCCTTTTGAAAAAACCAAAATCCCG
This sequence comes from Cyclobacteriaceae bacterium, assembly GCA_040222275.1. Lineage (GTDB taxonomy): Bacteria > Bacteroidota > Bacteroidia > Cytophagales > Cyclobacteriaceae > CAXBNB01. Next base: position 247,283 of record JAVKDJ010000010.1, on the reverse strand, counting down.
GAAGGGCCTGGTGCTATAATGATAAACCCTGAATACGGTGACAGGCTGGGCGACACCACTGAGCTGGAAAATACGTACGCCCAGATTGGTGATTTTTTCAAACAAAGCTGCCAGGGTAAAATGGGCTATATTTTTACAGGAAATGCCAACCTGGCCAAGAAAATAGGGTTGCGCACCAAATCCAAAACCCAATTTTTCAATGCCAGAATCGAATGCCGCCTGCTGGAATATGAATTGTACGGGGGCAGCAGGAAGCAATAACGAGGTGAGAATGCAATAATACCACTACGACCTGGTTCCTATACAACCAGACCGTGTTGGCAAGGTGGTTTCCAGAGACTCCCTGTCCTATACATTTTACCTTCAATCATTGGGAATATTTCATCAGTGGATATAATTTGCACAAAACCTGCTAATTGTGAAAAAAACCCTTACGATCTTCATTTTACTCGTTCTTACCGGAGGGGGGATTTACGTTTATACTTACTTTTTTCAGCAAGGCCCACATACCCTTTGGTCCTTCGTGCCTTCAGATGCGGTGTTTGTATATGAATCCGACAATCCGCTAAAACAATGGGAAGAAAGTAAAGAAAAAAAAATCTGGAAAAACCTGGCCAATTTACCGGCTTTCGAAAACACCAACAAACAACTGGGGATTTTGGATTCTATTGCTGGAAAAAACGGCTCGCTGCTTTCATTTTTCGAAGACAATAAAACCCTCCTTTCTTTCCATGTAGTATCGAGAAACTCCATAGATGCCTTGTATTGTATTGAAGTGAACAAACTTGAGCATCATGATATGGTATCCAAAGCCATTGCGCATTATACGAAAAACCATGGGTTGACAGAAAACCAGCGTCAATACCTCGGCTTTACCATCACCGAACTAAAATCGGGATCAGAAAATTTCTCTTATATCTTCTACAAGAATTTTTTCATAGGAAGCTTTACCTCTTATCTCGTGGAAGATGCCATTAGGGTAACCGAAGACCAGGAAGTGCTTTCTTTTCAGGAGCAATACGCGCCGATATTTGGCATCACCAGGCTCGAAATGGACCAGGGCAATATTTTCTTCAATACCGAATCGCTGGACAAATTGGCGGGCATCTTTACAGACCCATTAAAGGTGGACACTTCCCCACTTGCTGCCCTGACAGAACTTTCGTTTCTGGACCTGTCCATCAACAACGACAACATGCTATTGACAGGGTTTTCACTTAATAACCCACTAAAGGCCAATTACCTGGACGTGTTCAATGAGGTCGGGAGCAGTGAATTCAGGATGAACGAAATTATACCGAACAATACGGCTGCATTGATTCACTTCTCCTTCGACAATGCCGAAAAGTGGCACTCAGGACTAAAAAACCATTGGAGAAAAGCCAATCCTTCATCTCTTGCCAGTATGGGCGAGGTAGAAAACAAATACGATGTATCTATAGCAGACCTGTACGATTTTTTAGACACTGAGCTAGGGTTGGTTTTCATGGAATCCATCAACCCCGATGCGCCGGATATGGTTGCCTGCCTGAAACTATCCGATAGTGATGCGGCCAATCAGTTTTTTCAAACCTTGGCGGATGCTACATTGGATGAAAACGATCCTTACAGCGAATCCTGGGCTGACATTCCCATCAGGCACATAGAAGTAGATGAACTACCAGCGCGGCTTTTTGGGCCTATATTTTCCGGCTTTCCATCTACATTTTATTGTTTGAAGAATGATTTTCTTTTCCTAGGCAACAATGAGCATGTGCTCAAGCAGCTGATTGACCAGATAAACTCAGAAGGCACCTGGAGGAAATCGGTCAAGGTGAACAACTTTTTGGACATAGCCAACAAAGAGGCCAACCTTAGCCTATTTGTAAATACCCAGGGAGCGTGGAATATGATCGCAAGTAAACTGAACCAAAAATGGTCTGATTTTTTCAACGAATTTGAGTTTTTGTTAAAACAAATAGAGTTCGGTGCTTTTCAGTTCAGTAATGTGGATGGAAAATATTATACCAGCATTTCGCTCCAGCATCCAGGCAACATCGTGGAAAAAGTTGAAGCAGCTGAATTTGAAGTGCTTCAGGAGCTTGAATTCCCATCCGCAATCATTAGCCCCCCCATGGTGGTCAAAAACCACAACGATGGTTCGCTTGAAGTGGTGGTTCAGGATTCTTTGAACAACATCCACCTGATCTCTTCCGACCTGGACACTCTTTGGAAAAAGGCTCTGGATGGCCCTATAACAAGTGATGTCAGCCAGCTCGATTACTACAAAAACAGCAAACTGCAAGGCTTGTTTACCACAGAAAAATCTATCCATTTGCTGGACCGTACAGGGGAATACCTACCTGGCTATCCCTTTTCTTTACCCAATGAAAAAGGCATTGATTTCCTGAGCCTGATTGATTATGACAATTCCAGAAATTACAGGACACTGGCCGCAACTGATGATGGGCAATACTACCTTTACGACAAGGGAGGGGCAAACCTGGAAGGTTGGACGCCTAAAAACCTGGAGGGTACACCCGTCATGCACCCCTTTCACCTAAGGGTGAGAACGAAGGACTACATGATGTTCATGCACAAAAATGGACTGGTCTATGTATTGAACAGAAGGGGCGAGCCAGTACCGGGTTTTCCGATAGACTTAAAAGGAACGATTGAAAACCCACTATTTATCCAAAAAGCTGGCAATATATCCGGTACCCGCTTCACTACCGTAACCAATGATGGCGAGATAGTACAATTCAACCTTGAGGGCAAATTCCTCAAGCGTGAGCAACTCTATAAGGCAACTCCGCGGGACCAGTTTAAACTGGTAGTATCAGCACCGAACCAGAGGACATTCCTGGTGCTGCGATCAGATGGAGAAAAAGTAACAACCATCGACCCGGATGGAAAGGAACTATTCGTACACAAATTTGGCACGAACCAACTAAACGCTAAATATTACAATTTTAGCCCCGATAATGAAGTTATCGTTATCACCGATAAGGACAAGGACTATACCTATCTTTACAACAAAGACGGCAGGCTATTGCACTCCTTGCCATTGGAAACCGGGCAGGAAATTGCCATGTTGTATTATGAGTCCCAAGGGGTGTACAAAATATATAAGACACATGGCAATAAGCTGAGTGTTTTAAAATTGCAAAAATAGCCTATGGTGAACCGGGTAATTTTGAAACGGATTAAACTTTTTTAACGAAAACATACAGACAAGTCATATTTAACCAACCCCTGCGGATTATGAAAAATACAATCCTGATACTCGCCATTACCCTGGCAATTGGCGCCTGCTCCAAAAAAGCCTCAGACCAACCAACTGAAACAGTGGAAACCAGTGAGGAAATTTATGAAAACTACCCGGCTGAGGGGTTTGATATAGAAGGATCCAGTCCCCAGGCCATTGTCATCGCCGACAAGGTAATGAATGCCATGGGTGGAAGAAAGGCATGGGATGATACCCGGTACATTTCATGGAATTTTTTTGGCGCCAGGAACCTTATCTGGGACAAATGGAAGGGTGATGTTCGGGTGGATTTTCTAAAGGAAGATTTAAGTATCATCGTAAACGTTCATGACCTCACAGGCAAAGTTTCTAAAAGTGGTAAGGAAATGACCCACCCGGATTCTTTAGCCCAATATCTGGAAAGGGGCAAAAATGTATGGATCAACGATTCTTACTGGTTGGTCATGCCTTTTAAGCTAAAAGACTCGGGCGTTACACTGGCCTATATCAAGGAAGACACCACGGAAAATGGAAGGCCGGCCCACATGCTGGAACTGGTATTTAAAGATGTTGGGGTCACTCCAGAGAATTATTATGAGGTATGGGTAGATCAGGAAAGCAACCTTGTAAGCCAATGGGCATTTTATAGAACACATGCCGAGCCTGAGGCAAACTTTGTACTCCCTTGGGAAGATTATAAAAAATATGGCAAAATACTATTATCCGGTGGCAGGGGCAAAAGACAATTAACAAACATAAAGGTGATGGAATCCGTTCCAGAACATACTTTTAAGGGATTTGATCCCGTTGTACTCTGACGTGAGGCCATTTTTTGAACGAGAACATTATAAAAAACGAAATATGAAGATGAAGAAGGTAATTTTATTGTCGCTGATATTATCGATATCCATATCTGCCATAGCAGCTGACGGTATCAAAATTGTATCCAAAACAAAAAACCTGTCCAATGGCTCGATATCCAACACCAACATATATATGACTGAAAACAGTGTTGCCCTCGAAAATAAAGGATCAGGGGACAACAACTCGTTTATTTTCAACGCCACCAGTGAAGAGTTTACCTATATTGACCATAGCAAAAAAGAATATTATCATTTTGACAAGGCCACCATGCAGCAACTCAAGCAGCAAATCCAAATGATGGTGATGATGATGAAACAATTTGCTGCCAACATGCCCGAAGAGCAAAAGAAAAAACTGGACAGGATCATCAACAGTGATGAAAGTGGCATGGAGTTTAGTGCTACCGGATCGACTGAGAAAATAGGCAAATGGAGTACTAAAAAATATGAGGGAAAAACAAAAGGTGAAAAAGCCACAGACATGTACATTGCCTCGTTTAAAACTATTGGCTTCCAGAAAGAGCAATTTCAGGTAATGGACAAGTTGATCAATTATTTCAATACCAATTTGAGTGAAATTGCTGCATTCCTGCCAACTGGTGGTTCTTTTTCACAAATAGGGTTTGACGATTCCAGCCCGGTTTTCAAGGAAGGCGTACCTGTAAAAACCATTTCGTACAGCAACAATACGGCTAGCAATGAAAACATAGTGGAAAGCATCAACAAAGAAAGCTTTTCAAGTGCTTTGTTTCAGGCACCTGCCGGCTATGCCAGAAAGCAAATAAAAATGCAATAGTTTTGGGTCAGGGTTCATCAAAATCCAGGCATAAAAAAACCGGTAACGTAACGTTCCCGGTTTTTTTATGCCTTCACTTAGTGAATTATTAAAAGGCTACTAGCTTCTCTTTATGTTTTTTAAGTTGCCGTCTAAGTGCTTCTACAGCCTCATCAGCAGCGGCTTCAAACGTCCTCGATTGCTCCTTCGCAAACAACTGATTCCCTGGAATATTGAGTTTGATCTCAATAATTTTGTTTTCATTTGACTCATTTTTCTCTAATCTCATAAAAACCTCTCCGTCAATTATCCTGTCGAAGAAAGTTTCCAGCTTATCCGCTTTTTTTTGGATAAATTCAACCAGCTTTTCATCAGCGTCGAAATGAATGGAATGCATTTGTAACTTCATAATGTTTAAAGTTTATATGTTAGAAAATTATGCCTTGGGATGGGCCTGGTCAAAAACTGACTTTAGCTTTTCAAGTGAATTGTGGGTATAGACCTGAGTGGCAGCCAGGCTGGAATGTCCCAGCAAGTCTTTCACTGCATTGAGGTCTGCACCTTTATTCAATAAATGTGTGGCAAATGTGTGTCTCAGAACATGTGGGCTTTTTTTTGAGGATCTGGTAATCACGCCCAAATACTTTTTCACCGTTCTGTACACCATCATCGGATAACACTTTTTTCCTGTGTCTGTAACCAACAAAAAATTTTCACTTGATCCGCCAAACAACTCATTCCTTTTGGCAATATATGCTTTGATTGTATCTACGGTTTCATTGGTTAACGGGATGACCCTTTCTTTATTTCTTTTCCCTAAAACTTTAACCGTTTGATCGTAAAAACTAACGGACTGGTCCGTAATACCTATCAGTTCAGAGAGCCTGATACCAGTGCTATAAAAAAGTTCCATAATGGCCCGGTCCCTCATTCCTGCAAAATCATCCGAAAATGAAATCTGGTCCAAAAGCATGTCCATCTCTTTTTCCTGAACGAATTCTGGCAAAGGCTTGTCAGTCTTCAGGGGTTTCAATTTGATAGAAGGATTGCTGGATATGATTTCCCGTGCATGCAGGAATTTGTAGAAAGACCGTAGGGTTGCTATTTTACGGTTGACTGATCTTGGCGAAAGATTGTCTTCAATTAAAGAAACTATCCAGGCACGTAAGATTCTGTGATTGGCATCACTTAGGTGCATATTCCCATCAAACTGGGAGATATAACTTTGCACCTGGAGCAGGTCATTCTCATAGGATCGAATGGTGTGCTCGCTGTACCTTTTTTCGTGAAGGAGGTATTTTAGATAGGTATTTATCATTTAGTATTACCTTTATTGAAAAGGTAATACTAACTTAATAAATTCAGCGCAAAAATTACTATAAATTAGTAATTATCGTTTGCGTACATTTTTTGCTTGTACGCCGCTTTTATAACTTCTTTTCTACGGGTAATAGATGGCTTTTCGAAGTGGGTTCTTGCCCTCAACTCTTTCAAAACACCAGTTTTTTCAAACTTCTTCTTGAACCTCTTAAGTGCCCTATCTACTGACTCGTTTTCTTTTACGTTAATGATCAACATATTTTCATTATTCTTAATTGGGCTGCAAATGTAGGAGCATTAGAACAAAATGCCAAACAATATCTGCAATTTAAGGACATAATCAAAAAACTAATCCCCAACACCTTCGATGGCAGCATAAACCTGTAAAAATAGTACTCGGTAAATCAGCTATATTTACCTTGATTCGATAGTTTAGAGGTAACATAACATGAAAAACAAACGATTCAGTGCTTTCATATTGGCTGCTTTCAGCTCACTTATTGTGCATGCCATAGTCATGGCACAGTCCGATCCTGCCTTCCTTCCATCTATTGAGAAAATCAACCCAATTCCTACCCAAATGAACTACCAAAATTCGTTTGAGGTAAACAATGAAGGCGGACACCTCCAGGGGGTTCAATTTTTGCATGCCAACGGTCATGATTATTATGTTGTATCCGGCAGTTCAAGCTCTTATTCTTACTATTCTATTATTAAGGCTGGCAAAGAAAATGGCGTCATTTCCATCAACAAAATCCTGGACAAACCATTTAAGCATGCCGGGGGCTTTCAAATCCATAAAAACCTAATGGCCATTGGCATAGAAGACAATAATACCAAAGACAAATCCAAAGTGCTGGTTTGGAGGCTGGAAGACCCTGAGAAACCTCCTAAGGAACCGATCATAACTATTGAGCGAGCTGGTGCTCCCAAAAGGGCCACTGCCGGCAGTGTGGGGATCGTAGAAACTAATGGTGTACTTTTAGTTGTGGTTGGGGATTGGGATAGCGAACACCTTGATTTTTATTCCGCAAATATTGTCGGAAAAACCCCATACAAGGCAGAATTAAAATGTTCGTTGGACACAAAACTCATTGACAAATCCCAATGGACTGACGAAAATTGGATGAGTTATCAAAACATTAATATTATAAAAGATAAATCCAATCAACTTTACCTGGCTGGAATGACCACATCTAAAACCAAGGAGGATATCATAGACCTCTATGAATTACATTCAGACAATCAATCCGCATATCAACTGAAGAAAGTTTACACAAAAAAATTTCCAGGCAACAATACAACCAAATTCCGGTGGGGATCTGGTGTTTGTGCCCTACCGGATGGAAAATTGACCATTCTGTCCTGTACTGAAAACATACAAGGGTCATCCGTAATCCACTTATATAAGTAATCAATTTTACCAATTTCCCTTTTAAGAGACTATAATTATATAGCCTAAAAAAGGCTTTCAGCTTCTCCCTGCTCTTAAATAGTACATTTATATCATTCTTATGTACATTTTAAGTATTGAAAAGCATTTCATCAATTTGTCAATTATCTTGTCCTATCAAAAAATCACTTTCCAGACAATTCCTGGCTTTGATCAAGTCTTTCTGGTTAAAATTATGCTCAGACAATATTCAATATTAAAAGATTATTTTTTATTAATCGGACTGTTTTTGGTCATAGGTTGTACTACCCCGCAGCAGGAAGTAAAAAGGCCTACCGAACCATGGGTATTCAGATCGGTACTGGACTACAGGCCAAGGATGCTGACATTGGCCCTTGATCCTGAATGTCACCTTGCCTACGACCTAAACCACTGCGGCCTTTACCGTGCATGGAAAGGAGGGGTCAATTGGGACGGAATAGTTTACAATGAAATCAAATCCATGCAGCCGAGCTGTTGGGGGAAAGATTATGTCCTCCAAAAGTCATTGTCTGGTATATGGACATTACAAATTTCAGGAGAAAGCAAAAGCCCAAAAGTTAAATTCCGAGGGTATCGGCTAAAAAATGAGCAAATTTACCTCAACTATCAGCTTACTACCGAAACCGACACCATTGAGATTGTCGAGCGCCCGGAATTCGTCAGAAACAACCAGGGTATGCCAGGTATCGAGAGGCAATTCACTACTCGTGGAATGGGCAAAGACGTGGCTGTATTTCTATCCACACTAACCGAAACCCTGGAGCTAAAAAGAAATACAGAAACGGTTTTTAAAAACTTTTACGAGCCTATCCCGGAACAAACCCAGACAGACAATCTAGTAAAATCCAATGACAGGGGCAGGTATTGGATTGAAAAATCAGATTGTTTCACCTGCCACGACTGGAAGGAGAAGATGGTGGGGCCCGGCTTTCAGCAAATAGCCGAAAAATACAGCAATGACGAAGAGGTAGTGACCGAACTTGCGCAACGTGTAAAAAACGGAGGATCCGGGGTTTGGGGGCAAGCCGCCATGAACCCCCACCCTGATCTGGGGATGGAGGATGTCAAAACAATGGTCAGCTACATTCTCTCATTATCCAATAAAACCAAGGGTAAAAAGAAGGCCAAACCTAAACCGGCTAAGGCATCTACACCAGCGGAACCAGAGACCAAACCAAAGCCCGGCCATGGCGCTCCATTGGAGGGTGTACACCCCAGCTTTGACGTTTCCACCATCAAGTCACCCAATATAGAGTTCAAAATAGGTGGATTGGCCTTTATGCCAGACGGCAGGTTGGTAATGGCCACATGGACGCCTCATGGTTCAGTTTACATTCTGGATGGTCTTCAAGATGGCGATATCAATACAATAACAACAAAACTCATCGCACAAGGGCTTGCAGAACCATTAGGCGTAGAAGTGGTGAATGGGGATATTTTCGTCTTGCAAAAACAGGAACTCACCCAACTGATAGATCACAATGGAGATGAGGTCATTGATGAATACAAATCATTTTGCAATGGATTTGGGGTCTCTGCAGATTTTCATGAATTTGCCTTTGGGCTGGTTCATAAAGATGGCCATTTCTATGCCAACCTTTCTCTGCCCTTGCGACTGATGACCAATGAAAAGCCCCATGCAGACCGGGGCAAAACCATCAAAATAGCTCTGGATGGCAGCTTTGAATATGTGAACCACGGCCTTAGGGAACCCAACGGGATTGGCATAGGGATGGACGATCAATTGTTTATCACGGACAACCAGGGCCAGTGGCTACCCGCCAATAAACTAATCCACGTACGCCAGGGGGATTTCCATGGCATGCGATGGGGGCTACCAGATTCCCTGTCCGACATCAAAATGGTACCACCCACCGTCTGGCTGCCAGAAGATGAAATAGCCAATTCACCTTCTGAACCCTCACTCATGAAAGATGGCCCTTACGCAGGGCAAATGATGTTTGGCGATGTGAGCCATGGGGGCATAAAAAGGGCATTTCTTGAAAAAATAAATGGAACTTATCAGGGTGTTGTTTTCCGATTTACCCAAGGGCTGGAAGCCGGCATCAACCGAATACGTAGAGGCCCAGGTGGGGCCATTTATGTAGGAGGGGTGGGCATGGCTGGTGGCTGGGGCTGGCAGGGTAAGAAAAGCGGCTTGCAGCAGATGAAATACAATGGCAAAACCACCTTCGAAATATTGGCCATAAGGGTCGAACCGAATGGTTTTGAGATCGAGTTTACCGAGCCTCTTGCGAAGGGCAATGGCAATTTCCCTTCGGATTATCAAATCCAGCAATGGTGGTACTTGCCTACGCCGGCCTATGGTGGCCCCAAAATGGATCTGGAAAACTTAAGCATTGCTGAGGTCAAAGTATCCGCTGACCGAAAAACAGTTTTTTTGGACATCCCGAACCTAAAAAAGGAGCATGTCATCAAATTTGATCTAAACCAGGAAATGAAAAGCAGCACCGGACAGGCCCTTTGGTCGTCTGAAGCCTGGTACACTTTAAACAACATTCCCTAAACTTCAACTAAATTTACCAATGGAACAAGGAAATATGTCACGCAGAAAATTTGTTAGCACCAGTACCAAGATGGCAATAGGCCTGTCTGCCATGGGTTCTGTACCTTCCAATCGGCTCTTTGCCAAAGAGGGCACTTCAAAAATCAAAATTGTAAAGGTAGATTCCAACTTTGAAAGGGAGCCTTTGATAAAACCATACAGGTTTAAAGGAAGTGGCATCTCTGAAACCTGGCAAACTGTCTGCTACCTGCAAACGGATACCGGGCTCACAGGCATAGGACTCGGCACCCAAGGTGTACTGTGGTCGGATTCCAAAGTGTTTTTTGACCACTCCGAAAACGGTGGAAACGCCATAATGTACGCCATGAGCGAAAGGGCGATTCAAATGCTGAATGGCACAACATTTACCAATCCGATCGAAGTGCTGGACGAATTGCTGCCAGAGGTTTGGGCCTATGGCAAGAAGATTTCCGGAAACCCCAACCTAAGAAAGACTTTTGCCTTGAATTCATTGGTTTGTGTGGACAATGCCCTTTGGAAACTCTATTTCCACCACAACAAATTCAAAAACTTTGATGATATGGTGCCTGAAGCCTATAGGCCAGGACTTTCGCATCGTCATAGCAAGGTAGCCAGTATACCTTCCTTTAGTGTGGGCACGCCAGTATCGGAAATAAAGGCAGCAGCCGATCAGGGGTATTTTATCATGAAACTGAAAACGGGCTCTTCTGGCAGCCAGAAGGAAATGATAAAAAAAGACATTCAATTTCTGACTGATTTGCATAAAGCCATTGGACATTATGAAACACCCTATACCAAAAGTGGCAAAATACCCTATTACTTTGATGCCAACGGCAGGTATGAGCACAAAGACACGCTGAAGCGCTTCCTCGACCATGCTGACAAGATCAAGGCCCTGGACCAGATAGCGGTGCTGGAAGAACCGTTCGACGAGTTCAATGAGTCGATGGTAGATGACCTGGGTGTGCGTGTGGCAGCCGACGAAAGTGCCCACACCGCTGAAGATGCAGCCAGGCGTATAGAACAGGGGTATGGGGCCATCGCGGTAAAAGCTATTGCCAAAACCCTGAGTATGACCATGAAGATTACCCAACTGGCCTATGAAAAAAATGTACCCTGCTTTTGTGCCGACCTGACGGTGAACCCCATTCTGGTGGACTGGAATAAATCTGTAGCAGCAAGGCTACAGCCTTTCCCAGAAATGGATATCGGGCTACAGGAAACCAACGGGCACCAGTACTATAAAAACTGGGACACTATGATGGGCTATCACCCCATGAATGGAGCCGAATGGACACGCACCAAGGATGGCATTTACCCTGTTGGTTCGGAATTTTACAATAAAAGCGCCGGCATCTTTATGCCATCAAAGCATTACGTGGAGATGTTCCAAAGGATAAGGAGGTAAGGCTTTTCTTCCGTTGATAGTATTCTTTCAAATGACGAAAGGCATCTAGGACTGACGCCTCTTCCAAATTTCAGGGTTGCGGCTGGAATGGATCACTGCAAAAATTATTATTGTGCTTTTAGGTTTGTCTATTTTATAGTAAAGAGAAAAAGGAAATTTTTTGATTGGTGCACCATGTACCTGTCTGTAGCGAATTTGGTAGTGACCGGGGTTTTCTTTGATAGACGCTATTCTTGACTTAACAGCAATATAGAATCGCTTTCCTAAGTCATCCTTTTGTTTGTTGTACCATTTTATGCTTTCCCTAATATCCCGATGTGCCTCCGTAGTATTTTAACCTTATAACTCACAAATCTTTTTCAATTTCAATCATAACACTTTCCCAGTCAAGTACCTTATCCGGATTATTCTCAAAATCAAATAGTCGATCGTCCAGCAACTTCTTATGAGCTTCACTCAATTCTTCTTCCTGTCTATCCTTGAACAGCTTTATTCTTGCCAGAATATTTTGATCGTCAAGTTCAGTTAACCAATGTATAAGATCAATTTTGGTCGCTTGTATATCCATACTTTCCCTAATTATCTGATAAAGATAACGATTCCTAGGCTTATTGATGTGCAATAAAATACAAATTAAACTGGCAATACGAGCATTTCATCTCATATTCTGAGCAGCGACCCCAGCTTTACTAAACTTCAAAAGTTTAGTAAAGCTGATACTGCCAGCGAGTTTTCAAATCGCTTCTGCCTGCCTTTCTTCGATGTATTCCATCCTTATTTTCACCCAGTCATTCTGAGCTGCCTGCTCTGACAGCATTTCTTTATTGAGGTCAAATTTGTATTGGGATGGACTGTCCATGAGCATCACCACTGTGTTTAGTACGAGCAGTACTTCCATTCCTTCTTTTGAAGATGAAAGTACCTCGTTGATCACCTTCTTGGGGTTTTGCTGGGCTGTCAAAGCCAAAAATTCAGCTGCCCGCATACGCACCAAGGGATTTGGGTCCTTGGTCAGCCGTTTCGCTTCATCATAGAATATATTTGCTTGGCGGCCAAAACTGCTACACACTACAAGACCCCAATATTTTTTCCAGGGATTGCCAGATTTTAGGGCTTTTTCTATTTCATCCAGTGCCTCACCAAATGGCAGTAGGCTCAAATTGGATATATCTACCAAGTCTGCTATATCGGCTTTCTTTTTTTGCCCAAACCCAACAGGGTTTTGAAAGGCTGCTTTGGCCAGCTCGGGTTCGGGATAAAAACTCAAATCCGGCATTCCTTTCACCCAGTCGGTCAAGATCCCCCTTAGTTCCATCACCTTTTCCTGATAGTCAGGGTTCATGGCCAGGTTGTTGGTTTCATAGGGATCAGCCTCCAAATCAAAGAGCTGTTCAGCTGGCCTAGTTTCAAAAAATTGTTTTTGGGTTTCATTGAGTCCCCCATTCCGATAGAGTTGCCTCCATTCCCGGTAAGCTATTGATTTGTACCGGTAAAAATTGAACAGGCCATCGGGGTTGAAGGGTTGATAATTGCGAATGTACTTGTACTTGCCTTTTCTGGCCGATCTTACCAGATCGTATTTTTCATCAAACCTGTCGGCATAGCCAAATGTCACATCGTTTCCATCTTCAGCATTCTGGTCAATATTTTTTCCCAGAAAGGGTTTTCCATCTATTCCTTGAGGTGGCTCTAGTCCGGCCAAAGCCAAAAGGGTAGGGCCAAAATCTATGAAACTTACAAAGTCTTCCACAACGGAACCCTTGTCCTTGCCAACGAGGTGTTTGTAATTCTCTGGCACCCTCACAACGAGAGGCACATGCAATCCGGTTTCATAAACGTATCCCTTGCTACCAGGCAATACCCCGCCATGGTCGCCAAAATAGAAGATAAAGGTGTTTTCCAACAGGCCGTCTTCTTCAAGTTGTTTGACGACACCTCCTACAAACTCATCGTTTTTCAGCATTTTGTCGCGATAGTAAGCATTTGTAAACCTGAAAATTTCCGTATCCGGATGGTTTGGGTTTACAAAAACGGAATCCGGATGAATGGTGGGTGTGTAGCTATCCATCAGCTCTTTGTCAAAATGCAGCCTGCTTTCGTGCGAATCACCATAGGTTTCCTTGTAAAAAAATGGTTGCCCTTCTTTTCTGTTTCTCCAATGTCCTTTTTTTGATGACTCATCCCAAACCCCTTCGCCTTTTTCCGCATTGTAATCAGTCTTGCTGTTGTTGGCAGTGTAGTACCCTGCTTCACGCAAATAGGCCGGAAACATTTGAACACCTTGGGGCATTGGCACCACAGCAGATTTTCGGTGGTACTGGGTGCCGATTCTTGGGCCAAAGCAGCTCGTAATGAGGGTGGTCCTGGCAGCACTGCACACCGGGGCATTGGAAAAGACCCTGGAATACACCAACCCGTTTTCAGCCAGTTTTTCGATATTGGGTGTAGCTATCCCATTTTCGTCAAATAATTTCAGGTAATGCTTTGAGTTGTCTTCAGATATGAGCCAGACAAAATTGGGTGGTGCCAGTGGCTCCCCTTTCTTTTCTTTACATCCGATAGCTAAGAGCAATAGTGCTAAAACAAATAGTGGCTTGTTCATTTGGTATATTTTTATCCGTAAAAAATACGAATATACCAAAAACATGGATGTCGCAAAGTTTTCACAACACAATGTTGTATTGCTGGATGGTAGTATCTAGTTTTTTACCTCAAGTTTAAATCCCACCCCATGAAAATTTATGATGTCCACGTTTTTGTCTTCGGAGAGGTATTTCCTCAATTTGGATATAAACACATCGAGGCTCCTTCCTTTGAAGTAATCATCATCTCCCCACACCTTCAACAGGATGTCCTCGCGCTTGGTTACCGTTTCCCTGTTTTCGCATAAAAACCGTAGAAGCTCGGATTCCCTACGGGTGAGCTGAAAAGAACGGTCTCCATGCCTTAAAGCTATGCCGGCACTATCAAAAATGTACTCTCCTATTTCCCATACCTTAGGTGTATCCGAAACCGGGGAAGCCCTCTTCAAAAACACTTCCATGCGGCAGATGAGTTCTTCCATTGAAAAAGGCTTGGTGATGTAGTCATCAGCCCCGATCTTAAAACCTGTGATTTTGTCTTCGTTCAGGGATTTTGCGGACAAAAAAATGATGGGTATTTCTTTGTTGTATTTCCTGATTTTTTTGGCCAGCCCAAAACCATCAAGCTTAGGTAGCATGATGTCCAAAATACACAGCTCAAACCGGTCGTTTTCGAATGCTTTCAATGCCTGTTCACCATCTTCGCACAAGTCCACGTCGTAGTTGTTCATTTCCAAATTGTCTTTGATGACGAAACCCAGGGTTGGGTCGTCTTCCACAAGCAATATCTTCTTAGGCTCCCTGCTCATTGGTTGGTAGAGTAATTGTAAATACAGTTCCTTTGTGTGGGGTGCTTTCCACCTCAATTTTGCCGTGGTGCGCCCCGACTATCAGTTTCACATAGTATAGCCCCAAACCAAACCCCTTCACATTGTGCACATTGCCTGTGGGCACTCTGTAAAACTTCTTGAAAATTAGCTTTACCTGATCACTTGTCATTCCTATACCATTGTCGCTAATGCTAATCTCTAACCCGTCGGGAGTACTTTTTGTTATAACAGTCACCAACAAGTCTTCATTGTTGCCATATTTAACAGCGTTTTCCACCAGGTTGTGGATCACATTGGTAAAATGAAGTTTATCAAGTTTTACCTCGGAAAGATCCGTTTTATGGTCAAAAACAATCCGGCCTCCATGATCATTCATGGTCAGCTCTACATTCTCGCAAACAGCCGCTATCAATTGGTTAACGTCCACGTTTTCTTTTGAAAGCTGTATGTCCGCATCGTCAAGCGTGGCTATTTGCAATACACGGTCCACCTGTTTTTGCAGTCTTGACGCTTCTATCTGAATGATGTTGGCATAGTTCAGAATTCGCTCAGGGTTCTGGTCAATATTGGGTTTTTTGAGCACTTCTGAGGAAATAGAAATGGTGGAAATGGGTGTTTTGAATTCGTGCGTCATGTTGTTGATAAAATCGGTCTGTATCTCCGAAAGCTGCTTTTGCCTGAGTATGACAAAAAGTGTGTAGCTGAAAAATACCACTACAATAACCAAAATGCCGGATGAAAAAATCCAAATCCACATCTGGCCAGCCATATCGGCTGATTTGGTAGGAAAATAAACGCCAAAATAATAGGCATCTTTGTTCAGTTCGGGAAATTTCACTTTTGGCTGCACCACTTCTTTGTTTTCAAAACTGATGTAGTTGCCATACACCATCACTTCACTGGCACAATCAAAAATACCGTATTCAAAATCATTCGTAATCTCTCTTTTAGTAAACTCGCTTCTTAATACTGATTCAAGGATGCCCGGGGAAATCTTGTTGTTGAGGTTGACAATAAAATAATTGGTTGATAATTGCTCGATTGGGTCGGGGGAAATTTCATTGCCGTTGAGCTCGCATAACCTGGTCACCGAATTGAGCAGTGCAGTATTCACATTGTGCGAAAACTGTTTGTCCCTGAGGTCAAAGGCCTTTCCTACCCAAAACAGCTGGACTATCAGCACACCAACTATTGATATGGCAGCCAGGACTATAACCAACCGAAATGCCCTTCTATTCATGATGGGATTGTTTTTACCTTGTCAAAATTTAAAAGATTCGGTTGGAAAAGCCGGCTGTTTTTCCATTTTAACAATTCGTTAACAACCATACCTAAACTTCGGGCCTATATGGGGTTTCCTTAAATTAATGAAGTCAATAGGTGGAACCAATTGGCCCTGCAGGCATCCAACGTCAATCGCTTACAATTAGCTGTCAGAAGGCTGGCTTTCCCCAAATTCCTCTTCATTTTTTTGTCCCTCCTTGTCGGTCTGTTTTTCAACTACCGATTGGGCCTTATGTTTTTCTATTAGATCTTTATAGCTTTCCAGGCCTATGATGCCCGGCATGCCATTGTTCGCATTATCCGTTGGTACGAACACCATGGTGGATTTACCTTCCAGGCATATTTCATACAGCATGTTCATTGAGCGCAATTGTAGGGCAATGGCATTGTTTTCATACTTGTTTGCTGCAGTTATAAAAGCATTGGCAGACAGGTCTTCCGCTTCGGACAATTTTATCCTTGCCCGTTTTTCCCTTTCGGCAGCAGCCTCCCTTGCAATGGCATCCTCCAGATCTTTAGATACAATGACATCCTTAATTTCTACAGCCAGTACTTCTATTCCCCATATCCCAACAAACTCTGTGATGTTCTTTTGTAAGAGTTTTCCTATTTCGTTTCTCTTGGACAATAGCTGGTCAAGTGTAGATTTCCCAACCATATCCCTCAAGGCTGACCTAGACCTCAGTTTGGTTGCTTCGTGATAGTCCTCTACATTGAGCATAGCTTCCCTGGGGTCTTTGACTTTGTAGAAGACCACAGCATCTACTTCTACAGGGATATTGTCTTGAGTCAATCCTTTTTGCAAGGGAGCTGCATACGTAATAATCCGGGTATCCACCTTATAGAAAACAGACTCAAGAATGGGTATTTTCAAATAGATTCCCGGCCCCACTATTCTGCTCAACTTTCCAAGGAAGAAGACCGCATGCTTTTCCCATTCCTTGGCTATGCCGAAACTTTGGGTCAGCAAGCCCATTACAACAAGTACGAGGACGACAAATACTATTACAGGATTATCCATAGTCTATAGTTTTTAGGTTATCTCAAACACCTGTCTTTGATTGAGTATTGCCATATCTACATAGGGCCCAATACCAAAGATACTGATTTTTTTGTTGGGCATGATACCTGAAATCCGGTGGAAGAACCCAACTACTCACAACATATCACAGCTTGTGAACTAATGTGGTGGCCCCATATACCACCGATGTGAAGAGGGTCATGGAAATGGCTGTTTTAGGTGAGTAACTCTGTTTCCTAAAACCAAAAAGGGAAAATCAAAGCAGAGTGGGCAAGGGCCTTTACGCCTCTTTCATCAACCGGATGGTTTCCTGCGGGTCGTCGGCATTGTAAATCCCCGATCCCGAAACTATGATATCAGTGCCTGCATCGATTACGGACTTGATGTTATCAAGCTTTACCCCTCCGTCTATCTCTATTTCTATATGCTCAAGACCTCTTTCGATGAGTATTTGTTTTAGACTGGCAATTTTATCCAGGGTTTCAGGGATCAGTTTTTGCCCACCGAACCCGGGGTTTACCGACATGATCAGGACAAAGTCCAGGGAAGGCAGGATCATGTCCAGGGTATTGAGCGGCGTATGCGGATTGAGCACTACACCGGCTTTACATTTGTGCTCCTTTATCAACTGTACCGTTCTGTGAAGGTGGGTGCATGCCTCCATATGAACAGAAATCATATCCGCCCCGGCCTTGGCAAATGCCGGAATGTATTGATCCGGGTCGGTGATCATCAGGTGTACATCTATAGGCAGTTTCGTGCATTTTCTTATATCTTTCAGCACCAACGGACCAATGGTAAGGTTTGGCACAAAATGGCCATCCATTACGTCATAATGTATCACATCAGCCCCACCTTCCTCTACTAGTCTGATGTCTTCACCCAGGCGGGAAAAATCTGCTGATAATAAAGATGGTGCAATTTTTATGTTTCTGTTCATTACTTTTGCGGGCTATTGTATAAGATTTTGCAATAATAGGGAAATTAAAATTCAACCGTAAGCGTCCGGCGTTTATTCAGCCTGTCTGTTTCAAGGGCCTTAAAACAGGGTGGCTCGATACGGCTGGATTCCCGTCAAAACCGAGGGCAAATACTAATTAGAATTTCAGATAATGGTATATTGCCGGTGTAAACTATAGCTATGAGGCAGATCGTACTGAGAAAGAGGAGAAAAAAAACGAAATACAGACCCATCTTAAAAGATACCAAGAGTTGGCCTGTAGTTCAGATGGCCAAAAAAAGGGACGAATTCATCGATCTGGTATTTGATGAAAGCTATGACAACCTGTTAGAAGCCCCAAGGGGAAAATCGCTGCGAGAAGAACTCGAAATAACGGTATATAGAGAGCTTCAACGCGTGAAGCACAACCCTTGGCGGGTAGATCCGAAAGACGAAAAAGAGTATTTTGAAACACTTCAAAAAAATATTGCCGATACAGACAACCTACCCGGCGATAAAGCTGATGCCAAACTTAAAGATATACTTAAGGAAATCACCCGCCGGTATGCCGAAGAAATCGCCGGCAATTTCCGGCCCTCCTGGTACAGGTTTGCCAGGACTATAGCCACCATCGGTTTCGCCAGGCTGCTCAATGCAGCACGTGTTAGGGGACCCTGGTCATTGTTTAGCAACCAGCTCGACCTGGACGACAAAATACACATAGTAGGTGAAAACGACCAAATCAGGAAACTCGCCAGGATCGGTACTGTAGTGATGGTGCCCACCCACTTCAGCAACCTCGACTCGCCACTAATAGGCTGGGTGATCCAATACCTGGGACTACCCCCATTTATTTATGGTGCAGGGCTCAACCTGTTCAATGTAAAGATTTTCGCCTACTTCATGAACAGTCTTGGCGCCTACAAAGTAGATAGAAGGAAAAAGAACGCCATCTACCTGGAAACATTGCGAACGTATTCTACCATAGCCCTGAGGGAAGGGTGCCACAGCCTGTTTTTTCCAGGCGGAACAAGGTCTAGATCGGGGAAAATAGAGAAATCCCTTAAACTGGGGCTACTCGGCACGGCGATCGAAGCACAGCGCCAGATTTATCAAAATGAAGACAATATCAACTCCCGAAAGATTTTTATTGTCCCGGTCACTACCAACTACCACTTTGTGTTGGAGGCCCCCAGCCTTGTCAATGATTACCTGAAAAGAAAAGGGCAACAACGGTACTATCAGGAGAGTGATGAATACACCTCCTCTTATAAAATTTCAAAGTTTCTCATTAAGTTTTTTACCCGGGGATCAGGGGTATCGGTATCTATAGGCAAAGCCATAGATGTAGTGGGCAACTACGTGGACGACAATGGCAACAGCCTGGACAAAAATGGCAACCACATTGACCTAAGGGACTACTTCCGGTCAGGGGGCCAGATCACAGAAGACAACCAGCGGGAGCAGGAATACAACAGAATACTGGGTAAAAGGATTGTGGAAGAATTTCACAAAAACAACCGGGTGCAATCCAGTCATCTGGTGGCCTTTACGGCTTTCAGGATGATCGGTAAGCGGTTCAGCCATCTCGACCTTTACAGCCTGCTTCGCCTGCCAGTGGCCGACCTCCGCATTGAATACGATTCTTTTAGGGACAAAGTGCGGGTCTTTTTGGGGGAAATCAAAGAAATGAAAAAACGCGGGGAGGTCGGCATGGGCGAGATGCTGAATGGTGATATGGACAAGCTCATCGATCATGGCCTGAAGAATTTGGGCATGTACCACCCGGTACCTCCACTGGACAAAGCAAAAAATGGGGACATTGTTGTAAAAAACATGAACCTATTGTATTTCTATCATAACAGGTTGTTGGGTTATGAACTTGAAAACTTCTCCTAAAAATATGATCGGCGTGGTAGGTGCTGGCAGTTTCGGGACGGCCATTTCCAATATTATTGCCGAAAAAAGCCCTGTTCTGCTATTCGTAAGGGACAAGGAAAAAGCCGGTCAAATCGCCAATACCCGAACCAACCTTGGCAACCGCATCCACGACAACATTACCATCACCAGCGATATCCGGGAAATAGCCGAGCAATGCGAAATCATATTCCCTATTGTGCCCTCCGCCAATTTCAGAAGTATGATGGTACAGCTATCCCCCTACCTGAGGCCCTATCATATCCTGATCCACGGTACCAAAGGATTGGACATCAGTACCCAGGCGGGTGAAGTCATCAACAAACAAAACCCACTGACCAGAAAACATGTGAAAACCATGAGCGAGGTAATCCGGGAAGAAAGTTGTGTGCTCCGGGTGGGATGTCTGGCCGGCCCAAACCTGGCCAAGGAAATAGAGATGCACCAACCTGCCGCTACAGTGGTGGCCAGCCATTTTGAGGAGGTGATAGATGCAGGCCAGAAACTGCTTAAAAACGAGAGGTTTTTGGTATATGGCAGCAACGACCTCATCGGGATAGAACTATGTGGCATCTTGAAAAACATCATTGCCATAGCCGCAGGGGCCATCAGCGGCATGGGGTTGGGGGAAAACTCCAAATCCCTGCTCATAAGCCGGGGTATGGTGGAAATGATCCATATTGGGAAAGCCCTTGGTGGCAATACCCAGGCTTTTCTGGGACTGGCTGGCCTGGGTGACTTGGTGGCTACCTGCACATCCAAGCTTAGCCGTAATTATACAGTGGGCTACCGCCTGGCACAGGGTGAGCCACTTGATAAAATCCTGGCTACTATGGAGGAAGTTGCCGAGGGAGTGAATACAGTAAACATCGTCAACAGATTGGCCGAAAGTTATGACTTCAGGTGCCCTATCACCGAGACGTTGCTCAAAATCTTCGAAGGAAAGATGACCGTGAAGGAATCACATGCGTTTTTTATGAAATTTCCTTTCAGAACGGAGATCGATTTCATTTAAGATTAAACCAATTTACTTTCCCACCCGCTCCATAGCCTCTATCCTTTGCAACAGCGAGGGGTGTGAATAGTTGAAAAACACATACCAGGGATGAGGTGTCAAATTGCCCAGGTTGTCGCTGGTGAGTTTTTTCAATGCATTAATCAAAGGTTTTTTGTCGAAGGTAGTCACCGCATAAGCGTCTGCTTCATACTCATTTTTTCTACTGAAGACATTCATCAATACACCAGTAATTTTTGATAGTGGCGAAAAAAGTATACCAAAGGCCAACATATTCAGGTGCATGGCTGTAGTTTCCCCACCCATAGCATAGGACACTTCGCTGTTGAAAATCATGAGGGAAAGTAGGTAGAGCATTACCCCTGTCTGCAATATACCCAGGACCATTGACCAGATAATGTGCTTTTTCTTGAAGTGGCCCACTTCATGCGCTAAAACGGCTACCAGTTCATCCGTCGTGTGTTTATCAATAAGGGTATCATAGAGTACCACCTTTTTCTTTTTTCCAAAACCAGAGAAAAACGCATTGCCCTTTGACGACCTTTTGGAGCCATCTATTACAAAAATATTGGTCAACGGAAACATGACCCTTTTACTGTAGTTTTCTATGGCCGATTTCAACTCACCATCTTCCAATGGTTTCAGTTTGTTAAAAATAGGTACTATCAGGGAGGTGTAAAACATATTGACAAACACCATAAAAACGGATATGATCACCCAGAAGTACACCCAAAAATCCTGCCCCATGGAAAACACCAGGTATATCAACGTACCCAGGATAAGCCCTCCTATGATGACGGTCAGCAGGTATCCTTTGATTTTGTCCAGGATGAAAGTTTTAGGTGTAGTTTTGTTGAAGCCAAACTTCTCTTCAATCACAAAAGTGCTGTAGAGCTGGAACGGAATGGTAAGTATGTCGGAGGCAAAGTAGAGTATCCCGAAAAAGTACAGGGAAGCTACGATATTCAAAGGAGCTATGCCCCTCAGCCAACCATCGATCCAACCAAACACCCCAAAATACAACATGCACATGGCCACTACGAACCCTATTGAGGAAGTGATGATGGAAAAATTATTGGATACCTTGTGGTACTCCTGCGACTTCTTATACTGAGCCTCATCGTAGATCCCCTCCAGTGTTTTCGGTATGGGCAGCTTCCTGTTTTTATTATTGAGGTAGGACAGTATCTTGTCAAACACAAAATCGAAAGTGGTGATGCCCAATAGAAGGTATAATATGGTCTGTTCCTGCATAAACTATATTTTCATGCAAAAATATATCAATATAAATGCCTGGGGACTTAAAATGTTAAAACTTGTGGATCAGATAAGTGCATGTTGGTTCTGTGGGCGTTCACCGCACGGCTTTAGTTCTTATTCTTGCACCATATGTTATTTGGAGATGCATAAGGCCAGGTTGAGTTTCTTACTTTTCCTTGTTTTCGGGAACCTTTTATTGGTGGGCTTTACGGCTTGAGTGAAGCAAAACCTCCAAGGTTTCTTCGTCCATGTATTGCCAATATATAAGACTTTTCTGCCATTTCAATGAGAAAAACCTTGAAGGTTTGTTCTAATAAGCGGACTATTTCTCCTATCAAATATTGGAAAAAGGTCATATACTATATATGCCCCGGTTATGATAAATTGCACTTTATAAAAATAACAAAATAGGACTATATTTAAAGTAAGTATCGGTTGCTCAGACAGATATTATCATCATGAAAACATGAACCAAACTATTCTCTTAGCCATTCTTTCTCCAATTCTTGTCACTACCGGTGGACTTATAACTTGGTTCATGAAATCGAGGAAGGATTCGTTGCTTGCAATTGAAGAACGGGCCAAGGAAAAAAGATTAAAAACGTATGAAATCATAACTGAACCTCTGATCATGATGTTGGGATCACGAGGAAGTACTAAAACCGAACAGAAGGCCTCCACCATGATTTTATCGATTGAATATAAAAAAGCAGGTTTTAATCTAATAACATTTGGATCTGATGAAATGGTAAGAACTTACAATAAAATGATGCAGCATTTCTATCAAAATACGTTGGATACTGATCCCAACTTTACAGCATGAAAGTCTTTTGTGATTTCCTTCTGGCTATCCGACGTGATTTAAACGACCCGAATACTAAACTTAAAAGAAGTGAAACTCTTGAATTCCTTGTAAAGGGTATAAACAGTTTAGAATTGGATTAACGGGCGCGCAGGTAATAATAACCAAACTTGACTAACCCTAACACATAGGTAGAATCAAAAAATATTGGAGCATTTTAAAGAAAATTGCAAAAGGCATAGCAGAGGCAATATCAATACGTGGGGTAGAAATACTCACTTGAAAATGTCCCTTCTCTGCGCCTATCTAGATGATCAGACCAGATTTAGTTGATTAATTCACCAGTGCGGTAGGTTAGGCATATACATCAATAATCTTTAGGGCATTGTTTGACATGACGTATTCTTAGCACCCTAACTTCATTTTTTAAATGGCGGTAGGATACCCGATAGCTATGTGTTTCAAAAGCTCTGTGATCGCCATTGTTTTTGAGCTTATATTTATCGAGGGGATAACTTTCAGGGTTTTTTAATGCCCTGTCTAGGCATTTCAGGATTCCTTCTTCAACGCGTTCTGCCTGAAGAATAGAGTCCTGACTGATACGTTTTAATTCTCTTGATAATCTATTTGCTGCAGATTTATTCCAGGTTAGCCCTTTCTCCATTCTTTGATCTTTTCAACGGCTTCCTTGTGGGTGTAAAACTCCCCCTCGTCTATTTCCGCATCTGCTCGTTCAAGTTCCACGTTATACTGCTCTACACTGACCTGGCTCTCTTCCTCTTGCAAAATATCCTTTATCCTTTGCAACACCTGCTCTTTCTGGGTATTCAGCATCAGTTGGATCAATTCTATCTTTGTGGCTTGTATGTCCATAATGATTCCACTTTTCCCAAAGTTAACGATTTCATATTTATTTCAGTTTGTCTGTGATGTTGATTAATTCCTGGTTACTAATGGATGTCAAGGCGCCAAACCCCAGACTGGCACAACCTCACCTGCTTTATTCACCCACCTGATCATCAAAAAATGCCATTGCCCAGTCCCTCTGAACGAGGGAAGTTTTTACTCTCAATTGCATAACGAGGGTAAATTATGGGTATATTTACCCTCGTAATAAACACAAGTGTAAATTGTACCCTCGTTACTATAGTCATGTTTGATCGGTCTAAGCCTTATAACGATTTACCTCCATTACCCCCGGAAACCGAAGTGGAGACCAAACAAGTCTTAAGAAAGAACATAGCCGCCAGCAGGTCGTTGGCCCAACTCAATGGAGCGATTAGAAACCTCCCAAACCCAGCACTTTTTCTCGATACTTTGCATTTTCAAGAAGCCAAAGCCAGTTCTGAGATTGAAAACATCATCACCACAAATGATGATTTGTATAAGTCAGTAGTAGCTGATAAACAATATGACAATCCAGCCACGAAAGAAGTTATTCGCTATAAAGAAGCTATTTGGCTAGCAATAAAAAGTCTTGAGCAGAAACCCTTTATAACCACTAACCTTTGTATTGAAATCGTTCAATGTATCAAACAAAATACTGCTGGTATAAGGACCATACCCGGTACAACCCTTTCCAATCCGAAAGGACAAATTGTTTATACCCCACCTTCAGGTGAAGAAGTGATACGGTCGAAAATGTCAAACCTGGAAAAATTCATTAATGAAGACACAACGTTTGACCCTCTCATAAAAATGGCTTTGTTGCACTACCAATTCGAAGCAATTCACCCTTTTATGGACGGAAACGGTCGTACGGGCAGGATTTTACTCTTGTTATACCTAAAACAGGCTCACTTACTTGATATTCCTGCAATATTCTTAAGCGAATATATCATGCAGCATAAAGCCTCCTACTACAGTGCTTTGAGAAATGTAACTGAAAAAGAAGATTGGCCTGGGTTTGTATTATATATGCTTGATATGATCGAGCAAACCGCCCAGTCTGTATTACACAGACTTGAATCCATCATTCAATTGATGGAAAACTACAGCACTGAAGTTAAAACGAGCTTACCCAAAGTGTATTCCAAAGACTTAATCGAACTACTCTTTAAACTTCCATATACAAAGAGACAACACTTAATAGATGCTGGTCTGGGTACCCCAAAGACAGTCGGAAATTATTTGATCTCAATGGAGAAAAAAGGATTTCTAAAATCTATGAAGGTGGGTAAAGAAAAGCTTTATCTAAACGAAAGGCTAATGGATATTCTGGAGGGAGGCTTGTTCCAATGAGTATCAGATATTGTAAGTCTTTTTCTTCCTTCAAAATATCAACTCGTCAATTTCGTACAGGAATGTGCAAATGGTGATATGCGATGAGATGCGCATCAAATTTATTTTTGCCCTAAATTTATAGGGATGAACAGTTCGAAACTATCATTTGACGATACCAAAATAGCATTCGGGGACAAGTCAGACAAAGAACTCCGGCTGATGCATTTTTTGTTTTCTACCATGAACTACCCCTGGATAGCAGACTTTGGTATATGGGCCACCCTGACAGCCCTGAAACTACGCCTGCCTGTGAAAGGGCTCATCAAAAGCACCATATTTTCCCAGTTCTGCGGTGGCGAATCTTTAAAAGGCTGTGAACCTACCATTCAAAAGCTGGGTGAATCCAATATCAAGTCCATACTGGACTATTCGGCAGAAGGAGAGAAATCAGAAGCAGGGTTTGAAGCCAACAAAATGGAGACCATCCGTTCGCTGGACTTTGCCAATGGATCTGCAAACACGCCCATAGCGGTGATGAAGCTAACGGCCTTCATAGATTTTGAGCTGCTGGAAAAAGTACAGGCCGGCGCACAGCTATCCGCAGAAGAAACCGAGAAGTTCCAGCATTTTGAAAAAAGGGTAGAAGAAATTTGCGCCAGGGCTGTAGCAAAAGACAAATGCCTGTTTATAGATGCAGAGGAGTCCTGGATACAGCATGTGATAGACCGGATAGCGGTGGAAATGATGGAAAAATTCAATCGGGACAAAGTTTATATATTCAACACTTACCAACTCTACAAAAAATGTGTGCTGGACGACCTGAAGCAACACCATAGCCGGGTAAGTGAAAAAGGTGCGCACTTTGGGGCGAAACTGGTACGTGGCGCCTATATGGAAAAAGAACGGGAACGGGCCGAAGAAAAGGGATATGAAGATCCTATCCAACCCAACAAAGCTGCCTGCGATAGGGATTATGACCTGGCCCTGAAATACTGTATCGACCACATAGACAACATAGCTGTATGTGCCGGCACCCACAACGAAAGCAGTTCGGCACTGCTGGCCGAGCTGTTGAATGCGAGTGGATTAACAAAGGACGACCCCAGGGTGTATTTCGCCCAACTGTATGGTATGAGCGACAACATATCCTACAAACTGGCAAGCGAAGGGTTCAACGTGGCTAAGTATGTACCCTATGGGCCGGTGGAAAAAGTAATGCCTTATCTGATGCGACGGGCAGAAGAAAATACAGCCATGGCCGGCCAAACCAGTAGGGAATTTGCGCTGGTGAAAAGGGAATTGAAAAGGCGAAAGAACGTATAGTTTTCGCGTACAGGCGATTGAAACAACTCTACTTTCGTTCTACAAAAGCAGCCTATGGCATCATTGACGCATTAATTTCCCAAAAAATATCTATCTTCCCTTTTCGAACCCAAATAAAAATGCATGCCAGACCAAAAACGGGAAGCCACTTTAGCCGAGGCACTTATCCCCATCGTATTCCTGATCGTCCTGCTTTTCATCAATGTCAATATTTTTGGCGACTCTGCCCTGGATGGTTCCAATCAAATGGTGCTTATCCTGTCCGCGGGAGTGGCCTCACTGGTTGCCATTCGGCTGGGGTACAGGTGGATTGAAATTCGCGAGGGCATTGTCAAGACCATAAGCTCGGCTATGTCTTCCATCCTCATACTGTTTTTGATAGGTTCACTGGCAGGAAGCTGGATGCTGAGTGGCATAGTCCCGGCCATGATCTATTATGGCTTGCAAATCCTGAACCCTACGATATTTCTCCTGGCCGCTTGTGCGGTTTGTTCCATTGTATCGCTGGCTACCGGCAGTTCATGGACTACTTCTGCCACAGTGGGCATAGCACTTATTGGCATAGGCAGGGCCATGGGGTTTCATGATGGGATGATTGCCGGTGCGGTATTGTCAGGTGCCTATTTTGGAGACAAAATGTCGCCACTTTCCGACACGACCAACCTGGCCCCTGCCATGGCCGGAACCGACCTGTTTACCCACATCAAATACATGTTCCTCACCACCTTTCCTTCTATTTGCATCACCCTCCTTATATTTTTGGTATTGGGCTTTACCAATGGGGCCGAAATAAAAATGAATGGGGCTACAGAAATATTGGCAGCTATAGACGACAAGTTCTATTTATCTTTTGTACTTTTTCTGGTGCCGGCAGTGATGATCTATATGATATCCAGGAAAATATCACCCATACCTGTATTGCTCACCGCGACGTTGCTCGGCATATTATTTGCCCTGGCCTTTCAAAGGGACATCATAGAAGAAGTATCGGGCTATTCCGGGCCGTACTGGAAGGTGCTGTTTGTAGGATCGATGAAAGCCTTGTATGGCACCATATATATCACGACCAACAACGAAATCGTGAATGAGTTGCTTACTTCTAAAGGCATGGCAGGTATGTTGAATACCACCTGGCTGATTTTTTCTGCCATGACTTTTGGTGGTGTGATGCAGTGCTCAGGCATGCTCAAAAAAATAGCACATTCAGTACTTTCACTTGTGAAATCCACCGGGTCGCTGATAGCATCAACAGCCGGTACCTGTATCTTTTTCAACCTTACCGCCTCTGATCAGTACCTGTCCATAGTAGTACCTGGCAAAATGTATGCGAACATATATAAGGAGAAAAAACTGGCACCAGAAAACCTAAGCCGTACCCTTGAAGACTCGGGTACTGTTACTTCTGTGCTGGTCCCCTGGAATACCTGTGCTTCATATCATGCCAGTGTATTGGCTGTAAGTCCGCTGGATTTTGTACCTTACTGCTTTTTTAATATTATAAGTCCAATTATGACCATGGTGTATGGTTTTTTTAACATTAAAATAAGGAAATTGGTGGAAGGAGGGAGTGACGCCTAATGTATGTAAAGAGTATTACCAAGGATGAACTTCAGGAGTTGCCTTTGTTCCGTTATCAGGGAAAAATCCGGTTGATTGAAGACCAGAAAGACATAAAAAGGGCAGTACAACACTGCCAGGAACAGGACATGATAGGTTTCGACACGGAAACGAAACCTACTTTCAAAAAAGGCCAATACCATGCTGTGGCACTGGTGCAGTTGGCTTTGAAAGACCTGGTGTACCTGATCCGCATCAACAAAACGGGACTGGAAGAACACCTGATCAGCCTTTTCGAAGACCCGGATACCCTCAAGCTTGGCATAGGCCTGAGGGATGATATCCGCGACCTCCAGAAAATAAAACGCATGAAACCCAAGGGCTTCATCGACCTCAATGAATTTGCCGAAAATTTGGAAATGGAAAGCATTGGCGCCAGAAAGCTGTCGGGTATTTTCCTCAACAAAAGGATTTCGAAAAGCCAGCAGGTATCCAACTGGGAAAACCCCAAACTCACAAGGGCACAAATGCACTATGCGGCCACCGATGCATGGATTTGTCTGGATATCTATGAAAAAATGCTGGCCTGGCAGAAGGGGTGAACCACTGCTTCAATCCGTCCAGGCATCTGTCTCGGATTGGGGAATGGGCAATATCAACCGGGAGCTTAAGGCAGGGGTTGACCCCACTTTCACTTCCCACCTTTTCAGGTCATGGAAGATAATCCCTTCGTAGAGAAATTCCCTTTTTCGCTCCAGTACCAGGCTGTCATAAAAAGCAAACGATGTGATAAAATCACCTTCTGCCAAAGTGGGCAAACCTGCCCTGTTTCTGATGGCATTTAAATCTGACAGGGCTATGGGGTCTATCACTTTGATGTTTTGCTCGTAGATCGCTTCAGCCCTGGACAGGTGGATTTCTGCCAATCTTATTTTTGGAATTACCCTGTCTGCCTTCAAGTATTTCGAAGACGAAAGCAGGGAAGTATTGAGTATGTTCGTATAAAACGGGGTGGAGATATCATCGGCCTCTGTGCTGGCATCTACCCCAGTGTCAATATTGCCTCGCAGGTCAATCGAACTGAACCTCGGGCCATTGGACCTGGCCGATGAAACCAGTGAAAATTCAAAAATCCTCATTACCCCCAACCCGCTCTGGGTAACTGATGAATAGTAGTTGGGAAGGCCGCTTCCTGTAGACCGGTCGCCTGCATTGTTGGCAGTAGTCTGCTGTACAGCAAAAATATCTTCGGTGCTGTTGGCCAGGTTGTTGAATGCCGCCATTGGGGTACCTGTTAGGGCAAACTCACCGGAGCTTAATATGGCATTGGCAAACCCCTGGGCTGCCACATAATCTTTCTTTTGCATATTGAGCCTCATCAGGTAAGCCTGACATGTGTAGTAAGACAAATGAGTCCCATTTTTCTCAAAAACTTGCAGCAGGGTACCACCTTCCAAAAGATCGGTTTCTGCCTGGGCATATACCTCTTCAACAGTTGCCAAGGTTGGGGTTTTAATCTCATCCACACGGGTAATCGGCAAGGTCTGTATGGGTATGGCTTCCGCATCCAAAGACGCATCGCGGTACTGCTCTCCCCACAACCTTACCATTTCAAAATACAGTATGCCACGCATGGCCAGGGCTTCTCCCTGGATTTTGCTTTTGGCATTGGCGTCTGACACATTGTCTATGTTGGCCAATATGTTGTTGAGGGTATTGATCACTTCGTATGCCCTTCGCCAGTTGGCCTCTACCCTGGTATTGGTTGCCAAAATGGTTTTGTCCATAAAATTGGAATAGGGCGCACCGTTTACATCATCCCAACTGATTTCAGAGTTGTTTTGTCTCGCCAAAAGTGTGGGGATTAGTGTAAAGTCCCCTCCCATAAGCTCACCACCTACGGAACCATCGTTGATGCCTCCAAAGCTATAGTATGCCCCTATCAGGGCTTTTTCAATATTCTCCCGGTTGTTGAAAATATCACCACTTATTGCCCCATCGGCTTCTATTTCAAGTACTTCATCGCATGAATTCAACCCAAGAACGGCCTGTAAAGTGATGACTATGCTTAAAATTTTTATCGATATATTTCTCCTCTTGATGCTCATATCAAAATCCGAGTTTAATTCCTGCCATTATGATTCTGGGTTGAGGTGCCGTAAAGTTGTCGATCCCACGGCTGATGTTCTGACCAATAGTGCCATTTAGCGGATCGGTGTAGTTGACATCAGGATCATAGCCCGTGTAGCTAGTGAATGTCAACAGGTTTTGCCCGCCCACATATACTTTCATATAGCCCAGACCCCATCTGGTCACCACACTTTCCGGGAGGTTGTAGGTAATGGTCAGGTTTTTCAACCTCGTATATTGGCCATTTTGCAACCATCTGGACGATGGGTTGGTGTTTTCCTGTGATGGGTTCAACGCCGGATAGAGGGCTTTGTCCCCCGGGCTATACCACCGGTTCACTTGTGAAGCCTCCTGACTGAGGTTTAAGATACCGCTATTGGAGAGGAACTCTCCGGTGGCATAGTATAGGTCCACATCCCCTACAAACTGGAAGAGAAAAGAAAGGTCTATGTTTTTGTACCTAAATGTATTGGTCAGTCCTCCAAAATATTTTGGGTTCGGATCACCCACTATTTTTCTTGGAGCAGCTTCCCAATCAGTGGTGGTACCGCCAAACCCATTGTCATACAATGCTTCACCGGTTTGTTCATCTACACCCATATACTTTCTCATATAAAATACCCCGGCAGGCTGGCGCTCCAGAAACGCATTTACTCCAACAATGAGATTGTTGCCATCCAGATCTGTCACCAGATTATCATTGAAAGAAATATTGAAATCTGTGGACCAGGTGAAATCAGGACTTTCCACATTCACCGAACCCAGGTTGATCTCCAGGCCAATATTCTCCATTGAGCCCAGGTTTTTGAACACATTGGAAAATCCACTGGTCTGGCTGACAGGTACCGGAAATAACAAGTCTGAAGTCCTTTTCACATAATAGTCAAATGAGCCGGATATTCTGTTGATAAACTCAAATTCGAACCCAAAATCCAGTTGGGAGGTGGATTCCCATTTCAGATCAGGGTTGGCCAGGTTCACCAGACCCAGTCCACTTGTATCGCCATATTGGAGGCTGAAATAATTTCTTCGATAAAGAAAATCATCCAACGGTGTGTTGCCAATAATACCATAGCTCACCTTGAATTTGAACAAATCCATAAAGTGCAGGTGCGAAACAGTGGGCTCTTTGCTCAGCAGCCAACTTGCAGAGGCCGCCGGAAAAAAACCATACCTGTTTTCTGGCCCAAACTTGGACGAACCATCCACCCTACCACTCACCTGAAAGTTGAACCTGTCCATCACCCCATAGTTTACCCTCCAAAACGAAGAAACGAACACATTGCTTCCATTGGGAATGTCCGGTTCCAACAAAAGTTCATCCCCTGATTGCAAAGCCTCCAATTGGGAAATGCCATTGACCCTGGCCACCCTGAAGGTGGATATTACGGTGGATTTTTGGTAAGATCCACCCGCTACAACCGAGAGTTTGTGGTCGTCCCCAAGGTTGGGGGTGTAGGTAAAGTAGCCATCGGCTATGTAGTTCCTGTATTCGTCTTTTCCCAGTTGCGTTCTGCCTGTCAGGCTTCCTTCCCTGGTTTCTGGTCCCTGCCGGCGTTCGTTTCGTTGGTTGCTAAAGTCCACTCCCCCACTCACATCGAATGACAGGTTGTCGAGTATATTGTACTTGATCCCAAGGCTTGCAATGGCGCTCTTGTTCAGGCCGATGTTGTCCGAAAAATTCACCTCTGTCAGGGGGTTGTATTCAAGGCTCCTTACGATCAGTCCATAATTGTTGGCGGGGTTGTAGCTGTCAGAGGGGGGCAGTACAATGGCCTGTAATGGTGCCCCTAAATCCTGCTCGTCCAGCAATCGGAAATCTTTGGCGTGGATCACGTTGATGTTGAGGTTGGCTGATAGTTTTGATGATATTTTGCTGTCCAGGGAAAGGGAGCCATTTAGGCGATTGTATTTGTTGCCTACTAATATACCTTCCTGGGTGTTGTAAGAAACAGAGGCATAATAGTTCAGAATTTCTTTACCTCCACTGAGGCCGATACTCGCTTTGTGTGACAGGCCTGTCCTGAGCACTTCCCTTTGCCAGTCTGTGTTGTGGGTCAGGTCTTTGTAAAATGCTGGCAATTCCACAGCACCTCCGTCCAGATCGATGGTTGTGCTACCCGACTGCTGCCACTGTTGTAGCTTTTCTCTTGTGATCTGGTCTTCAAATGGCCCCTGTCGTATGGTGAATTCAATCAATTGCTGATTGTATTCATCGGGCGAATACAGCTCCAGGTATTTAGGGGTCTGGCTAACTCCTGCCTGGTAGTCAAAATCAACCTTCATTTTTCCATCCTGTCCCGATTTGGTGGTAATGATCACCACTCCATTGGCAGCCCTGGAACCGTAAATAGCGGCTGCAGAAGCGTCCTTCAGTATTTCTATGGAGGCAATGTTGTTGGGGTTAAGGTTTGAATGGTTACCAGACGCAAGTGGTACCCCATCGATTACATACAATGGATTGTTGGAATTGGATAAGGTAGATCCACCCCGTACCCGTACGGTGGTAGCGCCTGCCAGCTTACCACTGGAATTTTGGACCATAAAGCCGGTGGCCATTCCCTGGCTGGATTGCTCCAGGCTCACCAAGGGTGCCGGGGTTACTTCATCAGTGTTTATGCTGGATATACTGCTGGACAGTTCTTCTTTGGATTGCTGCCCAAAGCCCACCGTTACCTGCTTTTCTTTATGGTTTTTCTTTGTCAACTGAACGTCTATCTGGGTTTTGCCCCCAGCAAATACGGTCTGCGGCAAGTATCCGGGCAAACTAAAGGTGAGGTGCTCGTATCCATCTTCAAGGCCCAATTGGTACGAACCAGATTCAGAAGTAAGCGTGGACACGTTTCGATCTGCCAACTGCACCAACACTCCTGGCAACCCCATTTGTGTTTGTGCATCAGTTACTTTCCCTGATAACGTGATCTGTTGGGAGAAGACGGCATGATGAAATAGTAAGCAAATGAGACAGGTAAAAAGTTTGGTCATATTAGATTAGGTTTCCCGGCTTATAAACAGCTATTAAAATTATCACTTTTTTTTCGAATAAAACCATTAAAATAAAATCTACTCTACGAGGGGTAGTTAAATTTCCGTGACAGCACGGATTACACCTAATGTAAAAAAGTACATATTTTCTGGTTTCATCCAAAAGCTCAGTTTTGAACCGGGAAAACCCTAAGTTTTTCCCTTAACCCTTCCATCCGGGCTCAATTCAATGAGGGTGTCATCCAGCAATGCCCTTAGGGTTTCTGTAAAAAGGAAATCGTTGTGGATGGCACTATTGGATTTTAACTCGCTAATACCTATCCATTCACCAGTGACGGATTCAAGTATCCGGGACCTGGCATTGTCCATTTCCAGGACAGCTTTTCTTTTCTTTTTTTCCTGGATACACCGGTCGCAAACCCCACAGTTGAGGTAGGCTACTTCATCGAAATATTCCTGAAAAATCCGGGTCCTGCATTGGTTGCGGTCCTGGGCATAGCCTACTATACTTTCTATTTTCGTCCCAATAGATTTTCTTCTTAAATCAAATTCTTTCTTGTTTATATTCAACTTTCCGGCATCCATTCTGGGGGTTAGAAATGTGAGTTGTGGTTTTTCTTTTAGTTGATCATAAACCAGAACATTGGTTTTGTGGAGGTAGTCCAGTGTTTTAGTCACCTCAGGCACAGATGCATGGATCAACTTGGCCAGGTCGTGCTCACTTATTTTCATAAACTCGGTGTACATTTCACCACCATAGAGGCGCAACAAACCTTTAATTACCCGTTCCATTTTGGCGTTGGCGATACAATATCTGTACACTTCTTCATGGCTCATGGAAAACATTACCACGCTCGGCTTGAAAAAACTTTCATTCAACAGGATCAGGCCCTGCTCTTCCAGTTTTTTGATGGCATAAAAAGTATCGTAAGGGTTGAGTTTGTAAGAAGTGGAAAAATCATTGACTTCAAAATCAAAACTCTGCCATTGGCTACTTCCCACTGCGAGCTTATAAAAATTGGCCAGGGATTGATAGACCCTTTTGAGGAAGTCTATAGATGGAAATGCCCTGGTGAAATTTTCCCTCAACCTGATGATGTCGGACTGGGCGTACAGCAATACAGCAAATGCATTTTTCTCATCCCTGCCAGCACGTCCGGCTTCCTGATAATATGCCTCCAGGGAATCGGGTAAATCAAGGTGGATGACTACCCGAACGTCGGGCTTGTCTATGCCCATTCCAAACGCATTGGTCGCCACCATCACCCGCACCTTGTTTTGAATCCAGTTGGTTTGCTTGGCAGACCGCTCCTTGATCCCCAACCCAGCATGGTAATATTCCGAACTGATCCCGCTTCGGGATAAAATTGTGGCTATCCGGGCAGTTTCCTTTCTACTTCTCACATACACAATACCAGACCCTTTCACATTGTTGAGAATCTCAAAAAGTTTTTGTTCTTTGTTTTCCAATTCAAATACCGAATAGGAGAGGTTTTTCCTGGCGAAGCTTTTTTGAAATATGGCAGATTGCTCAAAATTTAACTTTTCCAGTAAATCAACCCGCACTTCTTTGGTGGCTGTCGCGGTAAGTGCAACCTTGCAGACTTCACCTCCCAACAGTGGATATATTTCTGCTATATCCAGGTAAGAAGGCCTGAAATCGTACCCCCATTGTGATATACAATGTGCTTCGTCAATGGCCAGGAGCGAAACATTCATTTCCGAAACCCTGGCCTGGAACAACTCCGTTTTCAACCTTTCCGGCGAGATATAAAGGAATTTCACTTTTCCAAACACACAATTGTCCAGCATGATGTCAATCTCCCTTCTGGGCATACCAGAATAGATGGCACTTGCGGCTATTCCCCTTTTTTTCAATTGCTCCACCTGGTCTTTCATCAAAGCTATCAGGGGGGTAATGACCAGGCAAATTCCCGGGAGGCACAGGGCCGGCACCTGAAAACAAACCGACTTGCCCCCTCCGGTTGGGAGCAGGGCCAATGTATCCTTTTTTTCCAATACGGAATGAATGATCTCCTCTTGCAGCGGTCGGAACGAATCGTAGTTCCAGTATTTTTTCAGGACTAATAAGGGATCTTGCATACTATCTGGAATGGGTGCTCGCTTTATTTTAGAATATCAAAAGAGTAAATTTATAGAACAAACAAAATCTATTTTTATATAAACATACAAATATGGACGTCATCAATATTCTAGAGAAATTTGGCTTGTTTGCTGATCAGTGGAATCCCAGAATCATTGGAGAACTTAATGGACAGTACGTGAAGCTTGCCAGGATTCAGGGTGAATTTGACTTTCACCACCACGACAATGAAGATGAATTGTTTTTGGTGATAAAGGGCAAGATGGCCATGGCCTTTCGGGACAAAGTGGTAGAGCTGGAGCAGGGCGAGCTACTGGTGGTACCCCACGGGGTTGACCACAAGCCTATGGCTGAGGAAGAATGTCTGATCATGCTGTTCGAACCCAAGTCCACCATGAACACAGGAAACACCATCACCCCAAAAACCCGGGAAAAGCTCGATTGGATTTAGGTGTATTCGAGACATTGCGCCCAAAAGAGGTCTTGTAGCAGAGGGTATCGCTATCAACAAACAACCCCTGTAGGCACTTGCAGGTGCTACTTTCGTTTGCCCTTGCCCGACCTGTTTTGCTTGTTTCTTTTCCTGAGCATTGACTTGTAGTAATCTTTCAAAATCCTTTCAGCCTTGCTCCCCCTGGCTGGAGGCAGTCCGTGGACATCTTTCTGCTCATTTTCCAAATACCTGAATATTGACATTTTTTTTAAAACTTTGTTTTATAACCTACATTATCAGTCATGGGCAGTCCTATAGCAAGCTGGCTATCTGATCGTTGTGGTTACAATAATAATGAATTATGCACATTTTGTGCGTGTATGCACAATAATATTTTACCGAGTGCATATTGGCTCAACGAAGTTCCCCTCCTTTTGTACAGATTTGCCCTGTTATGCATCATGGCAACAAACTAAAAGGCATTATCGCACAATCTGGTGTGCACATAAAAACGATAGCGGCGCGGATTAACAAGAGTAGAAATACAATAACCAACTGGTGTGCCATGGAGAAAATCCCCAACGAAAACCTGATTTTATTAGGCAAATCGCTCAGATTGGACATGCGGGAGTATTTTCCACACTTAAGAATAGATCCTGATGCCGAAGAGCTTTCTTATTTCAATGAAGACCCTGTAGAGTACTTTAAGGGGATCAATAAAATAAAGGAGGAAATCTCCGAAAAGATCAGTGACAAGGCCCAGGCGATAGCAGACAAAGATTTTGAAATAAAAATGCTCAAAGAAAAAATAACTGACCTCAAAGAAATCATTGTGCTTAAGGACGATGTTATTCTGTCGTTAAAAGAAAAGATACTAACGCTCGAAGAAAAGTTGAAAAACCTTTAAACCGTTTTGCCTCGTGCACGTTGGCTTTGTAAAATTACCCGCTCATTGCAAAGTTGACACCCATTAACCTTATGAACCTCGAAATATCCACTCCGGCTCTATTGTTTCCTGCCATCACGTTGCTATTGCTGGCCTATACCAACCGCTTCCTGGCGGTTGCTACTTTGATCAGAAGCCTTTACAAACGCTACACTGATAGCGGGCATGACAGCATTATTGGCGGCCAGATCAAAAACCTAAGGCTTAGGCTTTTTCTGATCAGGAATATGCAGGCCTTCGGTATATTGAGTTTTCTGCTTACTGTATTGTGCATGTTTCTCCTCTTCCAAAACAGCCTGGACATCGCCTACTACGTGTTCGGGGCAAGCCTCATTTCATTGCTGGTTTCGCTCATTCTATCGCTTATTGAGATTCAAATCTCCACGAAAGCCCTGGACTTGGAATTGAAAGATATGGAGGAATAGGTAGAGCTATATATAGATTGGGAGATTTCAAGTCCATTCAATTTTCTTTTTCTTAAATTGACCTGCCCCCTTGGGGAGTTTTTTTGACTTCACAATCAGGCGCATTCGATACGCCCACCTTTTCCCGCTCGAAAGTTTCAGAAATTCATCCCTGTCTTCTTGCTCGGGATCAACATTTGGATTCCAGCTCAACCTTCCCATATCAGTCGTATTTGTTTGTCACACTAAGTTAATGCTAACGAGCTGAATTGGTTAAGCTTATTCTCAGAAAATAAGGATAATGGAAAACAGGCCATTTCATTGGTACCCTAAAGCAAGACTTTAAATCAGCGCTTAATCAACTTGAAAGGACGCAGTGCCCATCCATTTCCTAGGTGCACCAAATAAGTGCCAGATGAAACGTTTTTCAAACTTACCTCCGTTTTACCAGCATTCAACCTACCCTGCAACACCTTTTCGCCAGACAAATTAAATACCGAAAAAAAACTTGCCCCGGCCTCATTGCCATCTACCTCGATTGTAAACGATTGAATGGCAGGATTAGGATATACCTTAACTTCGACTTCTATAGATGGGATAGCAGTAACACACCTATTCACTGTGAGCTCTATCACCCGTCTTGTGTCACACCCCTCTGCATTGTCTATGATCTCTTCGTAAGTACCCGACTCTGTCCTGATTTTACCATCGATAACCATACCCTCCTCAGCGCAAACAGTATCTTGAAGGGTTTCAATAGTATAGCATTGTTCGACAATGGTTACAGTTTGGTCAGCTTGCACTTCCTTGAGCACCTGTTTATTGCCCCCCAGCCAGGTCACCTCTATACTATCAACGCTCGTTCGGTGTTCCACCCCGAAATGAAGTATGGCAGAATTTTGTGACAGATACCCTGATCCCCCGCTTAGCTCCTGTAGCCAAAATTGCTCCCCCTCATATACCCTCACTTTGGCCCCATACCCATTCCTGTTGCCCTCTACCCCCTGCAATTTTACTCCGAGCCAGTGATTTTCTGTACCCTTGCTCCGGAAGAGTCTGGATTTGTCTGCCGGTCCGTTTGAATAATCAATGTTTACCAATACGATATCCTGATTGCCGTCATTATCGAAATCCCCGAAAGCAGTGCCACGCGATCGGCTGGGTTTTCTGAGTTCATCAGCCTCTGGTTCCTCTTCAAACAACCTTGACGGGCTACCTTTTATCAGGTGATTGGGTTGTTCCTGGTTCTGATCATCTTCGAGCATCCCCCCTGTGGCCACAAACAAGTCCAGATGGCTGTCATTATCGTAATCGAAAAAAAAGGCACCCCATGATACTGGTTCCACACATCGTGCATTCGAGTTGAAGGCTTTGTCGCTAAAAGTGCCGTTTTTGTTATTTCTTAGCAGGTAGTTGTTGCCGATATTCGTGACATAAATATCCAGGGCATCATCGTTGTTGTAGTCTCCAATGCCAATACCCATTGCAAAGGCGTTGATGTCTGTTCTCGAATCTTCAGCTATATTCCTAAAGGTGTCTAGTGGGTACATGTTTTCAAAAAGCAGGCAGGTTCCGAATTTGTTTGGAAAATCATTTCCCACATAAATATCCAGGTCATTGTCATGGTCCAAATCTGAAAAAGTCACAGCCAAACCGGCACCCGTATCATCCACTCCCAGCTTGTCCGCTATCTGGCTAAAGGTTTTGTCCCCATTGTTGATATACATAAAATTGGCCTGGCCCTCCATTTCATCGGTGTAGAACAGGATGGGATCTGTGTGCACATAAGACACATAATTGGTTATGTAGATATCCAGAAAACCATCCAGATTGTAATCACCAAACGAGGCAGAAGTACTCCAGGCTTGCTCCACCAGACCGGCACTTATGGCAATGTTGGTTACTGTACCATCCCCGTTATTGTACCAAAGTATATTTTCGGCATTGTCCCTAGTAGTCACCAGTATGTCGTCATACCCATTGTTGTCTATGTCCCCTATGGCTACACCCACCGTCGCAACATCTTCAGTAATTGCTATGCCGGCATCAATGCCTACTTCGGAGAATTCACCACTCATACTATTGAGGTATAGATGGTCACGGTTGTCGCCTCCTGTTATATATATATCCAATAAGCCGTCATTATTGAAATCGAATACACCAGCTCCACCACCTATCACATGTGGATCTGTATGAAGCAACTGAATGCCTGACGTTTCACCAATTTCTTCAAAAAATTGGGCATTGGCCTGGTAGTTAATAATACAACTCACCAGGCAAACCAAACAAAACAATCGCATATCTCTAATACCCATCTTCAAAAGCATTATAAGGGGTCAATTTAACCATTCACGCTACATTTATCTAAAAATAAACCAACTCATTCCTACTTCTGTCCTGTTCCTGCCTTTTTGAGGCCAACAGATCAATTCTCGTACCATCGCCAAATCGGACCGAAACAGCCAATGTAATATGACCAATATAAAGGAAGCAAGTGAGATTAATCTTTATAAGATACCAGGATAACTGCTTAGACTACTCCGTACATACTGATATTTCCTGTGTTTTTTAAGAACATATTCTAAATATCCAAATTTTTAGACCAAAAACACAAATTAAGCGCTTTGGCAATTTATGAACGATTTTTTACCTATTGAGACAATTTTTAGCCTAATTCATCGAAAAAAAATTGAAGGTCACTAGTTAATCAATTCATTTTTAGTACTTTGAATAAACCAGCTAACTCTCTGAAAATGTCTATGTTAAGGTTTACAAAACACATCGTCCTATCCCTGTTATTAAGTTTGATTTATACGCAAGTCCATTCACAAATATGGACTGAGGACTTTGAAGATGAGTCTGGCGGGGACACCTCGGGAACAGGAAGCCCCAGTGGCAACTGGACCAGCTCTTGTATAGGCTGTAATGGCGGGAGCTTTGAGGTAGGTTCACTAGGCGGCAACAATTATTTTTCGGCAGGAAGGCTGGACTGGGCCGGTACTGGTACAGGCAATGAAGGTGTGTGGACATCCCCTGATATTTCCATTTCCGGATTTACTGATGTTAGCATTTATATAGAAACCTCATCGGTATTGACCGAAACAGGAGACTACCTGCGGGTGTATTATCAACTCAATACCGGTTCTGGATTTGGGGCAGAAACCCTCTTTCATACAGCAACTAACGGAACCACAGCTGGATCCGGTAAAAGCCCTTATCTCAACGGTACCGAAATCCGAATAGTGGTGCGGGTCTTTACCCTCAATGTCAACGAATTCCTCACTTTCGATAATATAGCGGTCATGAATACGCTGTTTTCCAGGAATACTGCCAACTGGGGTACTTCCGGCACCTGGTCGAGAACTGCCCTGGGTGGTAGCAATTGCTCTTGTACACCTAATGAATACACTGATGTGGTAATAGGAGACAGTGATGTAGTAACCATCACCAGTGCTTCTGAAGCCTCTCAACTCACAATTGAAAACACTGGCACACTCACATTTTCTGGCAATTTCGGTCTGGACGTATCAAAATCCGGTGATGTGACCATCAACTCCGGCGGACAACTGACCAATGGCGGCAACAATGGGGCTGCCCTCAATTTTACTGACAACCAAAACCATCAAATCATCAACAATGGCACAATGACTATAGGTGACATGACGGTCACCAACAATTCAATACTGTCACCCACTGCCATTACCCTTGATGGTAACTCCGTTAACATAACCGATGCGCTCACTATATCAGAATCATCCACACAATCGGTAACTTTCAACAATAACGTAGAATTAACCATCGGTGGAGCTACGACTATTAATAATAACTCTGACTTCATAAACAACGATGACGTGACCATGTCCAGAACTGCGGCAGGTGCCCTGTCCGGGTCGGGCACCTGGACCCAAGGGGCAGGCAGCACATTGGATTATTCTGGAAGTACTTTGACCGTAACTACTTTTGAAGCTACGGCTGCAGGCAATACTGTGGATTATGTTGCCAACGGTGCACAAACCATCAGGGCCACATCGTATAACATACTCGAACTCTCCGGAACGGGGGCAAAGTCCCTGGGCGGCAACATTTCTATCAGTGGCAACTGGACCCTCAACGGTACCTCCACATTTTCCTCCGGCACGAACAGTGTAACATTCAACGGATCCAGCGATCAAACAGTAAGCGACAATGCCGATTTTACCTTCTACGACATTATTGTGAACAATTCTGGTGGGGACGTTATATTCTCTTCATCAGCTATAGACGTCACCAATGTGCTAACACTTACAGACGGTGGGCTTGACCTCAATGGCAATGTATTGACAATAAGCAATGATATTGCTGGTGCGATAGTCCGAACAAGTGGCTTTGTCTATAGCGAGACAGGAAGCATAAACCGGGCGATGGGCACCAATACAGGCAGTTATCTATTTCCATTTGGAGTAAATTCATCCGATTATATTCCATTTACTTTTAATATTACAGTGGCAGGCGCAGGGGCTTCAGGTGCCGTAGATGTATTCACTTATGGCACTGGGCCGGGAAACACCCCTTACCCTGCAGGAGTAGAGGATGTTGATGGAACTGATGGCGACAACAGTGCCAATACAGTGGACAGGTTTTGGGTCATTAGCCCATCGGGCTTCAGCAGCACCCCCACAGCCACTATCACATTTACTGCCACTGCCTCGGAGGTGGGTTCGATATCCAACCTGCAAGCCCAACGATGGAACGGTGAAGATTGGAACCAACCTTTGCCTGGCCAGTCATCAGGGGGAACCGATGTTAGCGTTCCTGGTGTCGATACATTTTCACCGTGGGCCATCTCAGGAAACGACGAAACATTGCCAGTTGACTTGATGTCTTTCGAGGTTCAGCCAAAGGGAGGGTTGGTCCAGCTGACCTGGGAAACAGCTACGGAAACAAACAATGACTACTTTACCATTGAGAGAACTAGTGATTTTGAAACCATCAATCAAATAGAGACTATCGGTGGAAAAGGCACCTCTAGCAAATCAATCAAATACCAAACGTTCGATGACAGGCCTGAACCAGGCCTCAATTACTACCGGTTGCTTCAAACCGACTTTGATGGCACCACCAAAGCCTATGAGTGGAAAACGGCAAACATAAATATCAGTGATATCCCTATTTTATCAGTGAGTCCCAACCCTTCCCAGGGCAACACAATTAATGTGCAAATACTGGGTGTTGCCAATCAGCAAATCACGCTAAAACTACTCAATCACCTGGGTCAGGTTGTGAACCAGAAAGCAGTTCGACTAGATGGTTCAAAAAGCACCAATTATGCGTGGCATCAACAAAGTTTCTTATCAAGAGGTATTTATATCCTAAGAAGCGACCAGCTCCCCGGATTGGCCAGGCGTATCATTATTGAGTAGTGAAAATCTATAACCTGGTTCTACCTCAACCTCAAATTTTCGAAATTCTAGTCTCATATTTAGCAGTAGATGCTTAAATTCACCATTTGCATCCATATTGTATTCTAAAATTTCCTCTGCTACATGAACAAACTATTGACCCTTGCCCTGATACTACTTTGCTGGGCTTCCAATGCCCAGCCCATAAAGATGATGACCTACAACATACGCTATGCCAATGACAATGACGGTGAAAACGTTTGGGACAATAGAAAATCCAAGGTCGTGCAATTGATCAATTATTATGAACCATTGGTTTTTGGTATCCAGGAGGGGCTGGAAAAGCAGGTAAAATACCTGGATGAATCACTCGACAGTTATGACTATGTGGGTGTAGGCCGTGATGACGGTAAAACCAAGGGTGAATACTCCGCCGTATTTTATAATACCCAGGCACTGGAAGTATTGGAAAATTCTACATTTTGGCTTTCAGAAACGCCTGATAAAATATCAAAAGGATGGGACGCCTCCCTGGAACGAATATGCACTTATGCCCGGTTTAAAAACAAAAAAACCGGGAAAACTTTCTGGGTATTCAATACGCATTTTGACCACAGAGGGGAAGAGGCCAGAAAAAACTCTGCAAAACTTATTTTGGAGATGATCAATAAAAAAACGAACCTTGGAACGGACAAAGTTGTATTCATGGGCGACCTGAATTTGGTGCCCGAGCATGAGGCCATCGCTACTATTAAAAGTCAATTGGACGACTCCAAAACCACCTCAGAGAAAGCACCCTATGGTCCTGTAGGCACTTCCAACGGTTTCAAAACCGATCTGGTAATGACCAGAAGGATAGATTATATCTTTACAAAAAACCTGAAAGTGAAGGAGTATGTGCAAATAGACGATCGCAGGGACGACAACTACTACCCGTCTGACCACTTGCCTGTATTGGTAGAGCTGGAGGGGTTTTAGGAAACACTTCTTACGAGTTTCAAACCAGGATTCTAAAGTATTTATCCAACTCCAGCACCTGCATTGTCACCAGTTCAGATTCATCATTTTTAATGATAAAATCGGCCCGGGCTTCCCTTTCCTGATCTGAGAGCTGCTTGGCCATGATATTTCTTATTTCCGGTTCTGAGCGAAAAGGGTCGCGCTTTTTGATGCGGGTTATGCGCAAATCTATCGGGGCAGTTACTACAATCAGCTTGTCCAGTTGCTGGTAGGAGCCGGATTCTATCAGCAAGGCGGCCTCTTTGATAGTATATGGGGAAGTTTGAGCACCTGCCCAGGTCGCATAATCCTTTGCAACAGCAGGATGTACCAGTGCATTGAGTTTTTTTGTTAGCTCTGTGGAAGAAAAGGCCTTTTCGGCAAGATGGGCGCGGTTGATATCACCATTGGGCAGGTAGGACCCTTCGCCAAATTCTTCTTTTATGGAAGCAACCAATGCTTTATCTGTGGCCATCAATCGTTTAGCCTGGCTATCGGCATCATATATTGGCACGCCAAGTGTTTGA
Source organism: Cyclobacteriaceae bacterium (assembly GCA_040222275.1). Taxonomy (GTDB): domain Bacteria; phylum Bacteroidota; class Bacteroidia; order Cytophagales; family Cyclobacteriaceae; genus CAXBNB01. The sequence goes on along the minus strand of JAVKDJ010000010.1, from coordinate 203,048 downwards.
AAAATTTTGCAGACTGTTGATTTTCCCGATCCTATGCCCCCTGTAATACCTACTTGTAACATGTCAGTTTTGGGAATAGCGTATTTTCACCTTTCCCGGCACTATCTGAATATCGGATATGCCATCGGGAAAATACAGGAGCACCGGGATAATAGTAGAATCTGACCTGCTCCTCATAGAATAGTCCGCAGTTACCCCAAAGTCAGACGCTTTCATATTTGCCGTATTGCGCTCACTCACCATGAAATTAATATTTACCACAGAATCCATCAGGTAAGCGGCTGGATTGGAAGCAAAGTTGAGTGGTTCTATTTCCACAGCCATAGAATGTCGTACAAATTTATCCACTTCGAACCCCACATGGATTTCATTAAAGTTGGAAGCTATCAGGCCATTTCCAGGAAGGTCCACAGGGATGTTGGCATCAAAATTCCCGTCAATCCCATCCTGCTCAAACTTGCCCCAAACCACAGGCCTCAAATTGGCCATCAGGCTTTTGGGGCCGGTCAATACGAGTGAATCAGGAGACAAATTGATCTTCGAAACTACTCTGAACCCGTCTTCCACAGGTACCGCCATACTGTCAACGGCCACTCTCACTTTTTTGGAGACTTTCTCTTCTATATTGATGAAAATCGTATCTGTAACCACATAGTTGAGCCGGAGGCCTCCGAGCTGGTCTGAAATAATGGGCACCAGGGTGGATTGGGTGAAAAATTTCACTTCGGTGGGTTTTTCCAATTCTATCCTGATCGGAGAAGAATTGAGCCAAAATGTCTTTCGAAGCAGGTTCCACCCTCCGCCATTTACATCCACGTGCACTTCGTCTGCAAGCGGCGCGACGACCACCACACTGTCCTGGTCAAACTCAAACTCGAGCGGGTAATTGACCCTTGTGTCATAGTTTTTGTTGAGGGCGTTGAAAAACCAAAAGGTAGCCGCACCCACTATTGCGAGTACCACTACCTTCCAATTGTCGTTCAATCCAGGTTTTGAATACCTATCTTTTGGCATGATGGTCAATATTTACCATGCTCAATAATTATTTTCCTTCTGACAGCCTCTTTGAAGCTTCCATGGACACTGATGATCTTTCAACCACCATTTTGCAACCCCGGTCTATTTCCAGGGTAATGGTAGAATCGTCGAGTGATAGGATTTTACCATGGATACCTCCCAGCGTCACAACCTGATCACCTTTTTTCACTTCCTCAGTGAATTTTTTCTGGTCCTTTTGCTTCTTCTGTTGTGGCCTGATGAAGAAAACATAAAAAATTACAGCCATTAGCCCCAGCATCACAAAATTCATGGTAGATCCACTTCCCCCTGATGCCTGTAATAAGATAAATTTAAGCATTGTTAAATTAGATTAGATATTTGGTTTTGATTAAGACGGTTGCTTAGCAGCAGCTTCTACATTCGCCTTGATTTGCAGTTTGGTCTGCTTTGGGAATGTATTGGCTGTCAATGTTACGGTTTTGTTTTGGATGCCGGTTTTCTTCTTGCTGTCAAATTTCACTTTGATGGAAGCGCTTTCCCCGATTCCTATTGGCTCCTTAGGCCAGTCAGGTACTGTACATCCGCAAGACCCTTGTGCACTGGCTATAATCAACGGGGCATCCCCTGTGTTGGAAAATGTAAATTCATATTCCACTACATCGCCTTCTTTTATTTTACCAAAATCATGCACTTCTTTGTTAAACTTGAAAGCCGGCAGGGGCCCTTCGGGCTTCACTTCTGGCTGTGCTGTATTGGTGGCATTGGTCGAAGAAGTAGCGGCTGGCCTGGAGTTGTTCTTACTTTCCAGTTCTGCAATTTTACCTTCCAACCTGGCGATCCTGTCTTTGTCGGCGTTGCTGCAGCTTGCAATCAACAGCGCAAAAACTGCGATAGACATCAATTTAATTGTTGCGTTTTTCATTTTTTAAATATTTTATGATTCAACTAAAAACAGCTTAATTATGAAAAGTAAAGTTAGCAAAGTAGTGTTACAATCATGAACCGCAGGAAATGATTAACAACTATTTAACAATCGTCAAAACCCCAACATTAACTGTCTGGCAAGGACGAACCGGCCACTTTTAACCTTATAAGCTTTCTGAAAATTGGGGTCAGTTTTCTTCCCCGCTCTTTATTTTATCGATCAGGCCGTTCACATCGTCCAAAAGGCGCTCTGCCTTTTCTTTAGCATCTGAAACGATTTTTTCACCTTCAATTTTAGCCTCACTGTCCACCAATTCTTCACCATCGATGATTTGCTTCAACAGTTCGTCCAGTTTTTTCTTATACTTATCCAGCTGATACGAAAGCTTGTCCCGGGTGTTTTCTCCTTTGTCCGGGGCAAAGAGCAATCCCAGGACTGCACCGGTTGCGGCTCCTGTAAGAAACGCCAAAAATGTATTTGATTTTTTGCCCATGTTACTTATTATCTAATAATCCTCTTCCACTTTTTTTAATTCGACCTTCTTTTTTCAGCTCCTCCGAAAGAACGTCAAGTATCCCGTTGATAAACTGCTTGCTCTTCGGGGTGCTGTACATTTTAGAAAGTTCAATATATTCATTAATCGTAACTTTCACCGGTATAGAAGGGAAATTAATCATTTCAGCCAAGGCCATTTCCAGTATGATTTTATCTGTAAGGGCCACCCTGTCAATCTCCCAGTTTTTCGACCTTTCCGCTACAATAGAGCGGTACTCGTCTTCATTTTTAACCGTGAAGTCAAAGATATTTTCCAAAAATAATAAATCCTCTTCCCAATTCTTAGAAAGTTCCATTAATACCAACTCAGATTCTTCGTCTTCCAGTGACTTGACAGTTTTCAGCACCATGCTTTTCAGCACTGAGCTATTCTCCGACCAGCCCAAATCCTTGGCCTCAAAATGGGCTGATATAGTTTCATGCTTAAATATCAACGATTTGTAGAGGTACAATACTATCGCCAGGTCATCTTCCAGCCCAGGCTCGTTCTTACCTTCGTATGCTATAAACGTTTCGTCTTTTTTAATGATCTCTTTTACCCACGTCCTTAATGTGGCAAGGTCATTTTGCCAGGATACATTCTTTTTGATCAGGAGGTTTTCCAATTCTTCCGAATCTTTCAATACCTTGATCACACGATTTGAAGTTAGGTTGGACCTTTCATTTTTCTTCAACCCATTGAGAATTATATGTTGCAGCTCGGCAGTAAGGCTTAGCAAGCTCAGGTACTGGTCGTATATCTTTTTGGTGTCGGCTATAAGGTGCTTTTTGTAGGTCAATGTCATGTTTTGCACCTGACGTTCGTATTCCTCCAGTCCGTTGGATACGGCTACCGCTATGTCATTGGTAACGTCCGGATCCAGGTTGTCGATCCCATTGTGAAAAGCATGGGTAAAAGATGCCCCGGCAGTTTTTCTATCCCTGGCCAGCTGTTCTTTGTCCTGCTCTTCCATGCTGTTGAGATCGGGTAAATATTTATCCCTGACGGTGTTTAGGGCAATGTTAAATTCAGCTTCCCTGGCCGTATGCAAACCAAAAATAGTTTGCATGGCCTTTATACGTAAAGTCCTGCGATTGAGCATTTCAAAGAGCGTTTTACGAAAGGCAAAGCCTTCCGTGCCTGATAATAATTATTATAAAGAAATTTTAATTTTTCCAATTTTTTCAATCCTCTCCAAAGCCATATCTATAGCCGATTGCTGGGGGGTTGATTTGTTTTTCCCTGCATGGTCCAAAACCTTCAGAGTGGTATCGTATATCCTTTCGGTTTGGGCCATTACCAAAGCCCTATTGTATTCCCCTGTGTATTCGAAATAGCAATTGGTAATGCCTCCACCATTGATCAGGAAGTCAGGGGCATAAACTATTCCCCGGTCAACCAACATCCTGCCGTGCCGTTTTTCATCCAGCAGTTGGTTGTTGGCCCCACCGGCCACCACACCGCATTTCAAGGCATCAATATTGTCATCATTGAGGGTAGCGCCCAAAGCACAAGGTGCATATATATCACAATCTACATTGTACACTTCTTCCATGGGCACTACTGTAGCCCCATATTTTTTGGCTACCTGATCCAGTTTTTTGTCAGAAATATCAGAAATGTAGATCTTGGCGTTCTCCTTTTTCAAATAATCTACCAAGTAAGTGCCCACATTGCCAACACCCTGCACCATCACTTTTTTTCCTTCAATTTTATCCGAGCCGAAAGCCCTTTTTGCTGCTGCCTTCATGCCCATGTACACACCATATGCCGTTACCGGGGAGGGGTCTCCACCACCGCCCCTGGATTCAGGCATTCCCGTCACATAGGGGGTCTCCATTCTGATGTATTCCATATCCATTGTGGACATATTCACATCTTCTGCCGTCCAGTATTTTCCCCCAAGGCTGTTGACAAACCTGCCAAACTTTCTCATCAGGGCTTCATTTTTCAATTTTGACGCCTCTCCAATGATCACAGCCTTGCCACCACCAAGGTTCAGCCCTGCTATGGAATTTTTCAGGGTCATTCCCCTTGACAACCTGAGGGCATCTGTCCAGGCTTCCTGATCCGATGAATAGGCCCACATCCTGGTGCCCCCCATCGATGGCCCGAGCACTGTGTTGTGTATGGCAATGATGGCCTTGAGCCCGGTTTCCTTGTCGTTGCAAACCACAACCTGCTCATGGCCCATGTCTTCCATGCCTGAAAAAATGGATACCTTTTCCGATACTTCCTGTTCCGTTACTTCTATCATTATTGGGTGTTAGTTAACGTAAAAAAACAATCGCTATACTGTATTCCTGTTGTTGGCCGCAAATTTAGGGGAATTTAATCCTGATAATCAGGATTAATATTGATTTTATTTATCCTCATCCATTCTACAACCTAAACCCTCCAAGCCTTAACGTTTTTTTCCAACAGATGATACCGTGTCCGGTATGGTAGGTTTTAATCAACCTTTTGCATTGGCCAGCCGTTCAATTAGTTTGATTTTGTGATGAAAAAAGTAGCTTCCCGCTCTTAATGGTTTAATTTTGCCCCCCAATGAAAGACCTCTCATTTTTAAATAAATACCTTTTTAAGTATAAACTCCACCTCATCCTGGGCACCCTGTTCATCATTGTGGCCAATGTATTTGGCATAGTGCCTGCTGTGATTGTGAGGTATGCTTTTGATACGCTGGAAAAAAGCATCAACATCTACAAGGGATTTTCAGGGTTTGGACTTCAGTCCGAAACTTATTCCCTGTTTGCTACAAGCATTGTGATCCTTGCGGTGGTCATTCTGGTGTCGGCATTGCTCAGGGGTGTGTTCATGTTTTTTATGAGGCAGACCATCATAGTGATGTCCAGGCTTATTGAGTATGATCTTAAAAACGAAATCTACTCGCACTACCAGTCCCTGCCCCTCAGCTTCTATCGAAAAAACAATACGGGCGACCTGATGAACCGCATATCCGAGGATGTGAGCAAGGTAAGAATGTACCTCGGCCCAGCGATAATGTATGGGGTTAACCTCACCACAATGTTTTTGATTGTGATACCCTTTATGTTGTCTATCAATGTAAAACTGACCCTGTATTCGTTGTTGCCCTTGCCCATTTTGTCCTTTAGCATCTATTATGTCAACAACATCATCAACAAGCGCTCTGAGGAAATCCAGGAAAGCCTGTCGGGCCTGACCACTTTCGTACAGGAGGCTTTTTCGGGCATTCGAGTGATCAAGTCATTTGTAAGGGAAGAGGATTATGTCCAATCTTTTTCTAAGGAAAGCAACGAATACAAGAAGAAATCCCTGAAACTGGCTTTTGTTCAGGCACTGTTTTTCCCTTTGATCATGGGATTGATCGGGCTTAGCGTCATCCTCACGGTGTACGTTGGGGCTGTCGGGGTTTTTGCCGGGGAAATCACCACTGGCAACATAGCCGAGTTTATTATCTATGTGAATATGCTCACCTGGCCTGTGACGGCCCTGGGGTGGATCACCAGCATCATCCAGCGCGCTGCGGCTTCACAAAAACGGATCAATGAGTTTTTGGAAACCAAAACCGATATTGTATCGGAAAAGCAAATAAACACAGAAATCGAAGGGGCGCTTACCTTCAAGGATGTGGGTTTCGTATATCCCGACTCGGGCATAGAAGCCCTCAAAAATATTTCTTTTCAAGTATCTCCCGGGGAATCGTTGGCCATTATCGGAACTACGGGATCCGGAAAATCGACCATTGCCAACCTGATAAGTAGGATGTATGATGCTGTATCTGGTTCTATTGAAGTTGACGGCCACAAAATCGAAGATTTTGACCTGTCCACCCTGCGATCAAACATTGGCTATGTGCCACAGGATGTTTTTCTCTTTTCCGATACCATTGCAGAAAACATTGCCTTTGGAAATATGGATATGAATGAGCAGAAAATACGAAAAGCTGCCGAAGATGCTGACCTCCTTGACAACATCCAAGACTTTCCAAAAGGTTTTGAAACAGAGCTGGGGGAACGTGGCATCACACTATCGGGTGGCCAGAAACAACGTGTATCCATAGCCAGGGCCATAGCGCGTGAACCCAAAATCCTGATATTGGATGACTGCTTGTCGGCCGTAGATACCAAAACGGAAAACACCATACTCAACAGTATGAGGAAAATCATGGTGGGCAGAACTACTGTAATCATCTCTCATCGGGTATCATCAGCGAAGTTGGCCGACAAAATTATAGTATTGGATAACGGGAAAATCATTGAAAAAGGATCGCATGAAAACCTGATAGCACAAAATGGCCCATACAAGGAATTGTATGAAAAACAACTGCAAAGCGAGGATACCGTAGAGGCTTGATCCTTTCAGAGGGGTTAGATACCATTCAATTTCATCTGGCAAGCCCCTTCAATCTCGAAATTGTCTTCTCGCTGTACATACGCTATCAGTAGGCATTTTTTCAGGTCGATTTTGTCATCTTTGATTTTAAGTCGGTGGTTGCCGCTACTTTTTGCATCTGCCATATCAAAAACACGGACCACATTATCATGCTCCAGGGTTCGGCCACTATTCTCGCCACGGGGCACATAGTTTACCAGGTGCTTTTCTACCAGTGCAAAATTGATTTCACGCCCTTCGGTTTTACCTTCAATGCGAAAATCAAATGATAATTCTTCAGCAGTACGGTGGACATTTGACAATTCAACCTGAGTTCTTGGTGGTAATTTCAATGCCTTTCCGATGCTTTCTGTTGCTTTTCGCTCGTCTGATCCCACAAACTGGTATTTCCCGTTTACTATCATTTGCGGGGTGTAAATAGTGTTCAATGCCAGTGCCCTGCCGTAGTTCCGCTGGCGAATGGTATAAGTCTCGCTGCTATAGGGATCCCTCCAACCCAGCCTGTTCCAATAACTGACATGAAATGAGAGGCCGATGACACCTGCTGCCTTGTTTTCAGGTTCTTCCAACAGGCTAGTCAGCAATCTATCTGCAGCAGGACAGCTCGAGCAACCCTGGGAGGTAAACAATTCTATCAACACCACAGGTTCAGACGACTTCCCCTGGCCTGCCACATCATCCGTCCAACCTAAACTGATGACCATCAATAACACCCACCAAAAATGCACCATATCAAAAGTATTTTACCAAAGTTCGCCAATTACATGATCTCCAAAAGTTCGATATCTGACATATTGATTAACTTTCCATTTATCCAAAACCTAAATACAAGCGACAAATGAACCTATTTAAAACAACACTAATCGCATTGCTCACCATGGCAGGAACACATTGCCTGGCACAAAAAACCATCATCCACTGCGGCACATTGATTGACGGCATTTCTGAAAAACCCTCAAAGGAAATGTCCATCATCATCCCTCAGGGGCAAGACAAAATAGAATCGGTGCAAAAGGGGTATGCGAAGGCAGGCCAAAACGATGTGGTGATTGACCTGAAAAACCATACGGTTATGCCCGGATTTATCGACATGCACGTACACCTGGAGCACGAAACCAATAAAAACAGGTACCTGGAAAAATACACGCTCAACGATGCAGATGTAGCATTCCGGTCGGCAGTTTTCGCAGAGAGAACGCTAATGGCAGGGTTTACTACAGTTCGCGACCTTGGTGGAACAGGTGTGAATATAGCCCTGAGAAATGCCATCAACCAGGGCTTGGTGAAGGGCCCACGGATTTTCACCTCAGGAAAATCACTGGCCGTTACCGGTGGGCACGCTGACCCCACAAACGGCCATAAAAAAGACCTGATGGGTGACCCAGGGCCGAAAGAAGGTGTGGTGAACGGGATAGAAGATGCCCGGAAAGCTGTACGGCAAAGGTATAAAAACGGGGCAGACCTGATCAAGATAACCGCCACCGGTGGTGTGCTGAGCCAGGCCAAAAACGGAAGTGGCCCCCATTTTAAGGAAGATGAAATCCAGGCCATAGTGGAAACCGCCCGGGATTATGACTTTCATGTGGCCGCACATGCGCATGGGGCGGAAGGCATGAAACGGGCGGTAAGGGCTGGCGTGACCACCATAGAACATGGCACTTACATGGATGAAGAAACAATGGCTTTGATGAAGGAACGGGGAACCTACTACATCCCAACCATATCCGCCGGTAATTTTGTAGGCATCAAAGCTGCTGAAAAGGGCTACTACCCTGATATGGTAGCCAAAAAAGCTGCTGTGATTGGTCCCCAAATTCAGGACACTTTTGCCAAAGCCTATAAGTATGGGGTGCCTATTGGTTTCGGGACGGATGCCGGCGTATTCCCACATGGCGAAAATGCCAAAGAATTTGAACTCATGGTGATTTCCGGTATGCCGGCCATGGAGGCTATTAAGTCAGCCACCTCTGTGAACGCAGGTATTCTGAAAATGTCCGGTGAAATTGGTGCCCTCCGCGAAAACTTACAGGCGGACATTGTAGCAGCTGAGGGAGACCCCCTCAAAGACATCAAGGTGCTGCAAACGGTTTCTTTTGTAATGAAAGGCGGGGTTGTTTACAAAAAGCCATAAAACGCCCTTGAGGCAAAGCAGTTGGTTTGAAGGGGTTAAAAACGCACTATCTGGCAAACATTTCCACCAGTATGGAATTGTCTGAAAAGATTATTTCCATGGTATAGTCCTGGAGCGAAAATCCATTTTCCCGGGCAAAATCGTGAATTACCCCTTCCACTTTCTCTGTATTGGGCATCACCAGCGGATGCATGCCCAGCCCTACTTTAAACGAAGTTTCGGCCTTAATTTCACGCACTTTCAACCCCGACGGTATTTCTGAAATCTCATCACCAAGCAATATCCCTACAAACTGGTGGACTTCATTCTTTTCCAGATCCCCACGGTAGTTGACCACACACAGTTCTCCGTTTATTTTGCCTTCAAGCACCAAATCCCTTACCTCATTGAAAATGCCATTCAACGAATCGCTGGTGATCCTGCCACGATATTCCTTGCCTGCTACATTGTAGATGTTGTTGGTTGATTTCACCACCTCAAGGTCGTTGAACCCGCCCAGGTAATAATAAACCGACAGGGCAATTACGAAGGTGGACGCTATCGAAACAAGCCAATACAGGTATTTTTTGAGGTTGGTGCTCAGTTTCATTTATGTGTCTGAAAAATTTCGAACGAAGCTAAATAATGCCATCCAAATAACCTATTGAAGTTGTGGATATGAGCAATTCAAACCCGGTGTATCATGTCCGGCTTGCGGTTTTCTGGCTGATACATTACAAATGCGCGCCATGGAGTCTTTTTGTGCCATGGAGAGCCCCTTCACTTTGATGTATGGTAATTGCCTATGAAGTCAGCTTAACCCTACTTTGTCAGATTACAAATCCGCGCGCCCGTTTTGTGTCTTCACAAACGGGAATGGCATTGAAAAATGTTTGTGAGGACATCAGCCTGTCGGCAGACACGGCAAACATTGGCGTTAAATGTAAATGCAACAAAGTAGGGTTAAAACCAATCATTCTTTCACAAACCCAATATTCCGTTTCAGACCGGAAAACTTGGTACGCTTCACAGCCGACTTTTTGAATATTTTCTGAAAAACCTCTTCGGTTATTTCTTCCCAATCCCTTTTGGTCATACCCGCCAGGTCCGGATGCGGGTCGAATTCCGGTTCCTGATGAGGTTTCGAAAAGCGGTTCCATGGGCACACGTCCTGGCAAATGTCACAACCAAATATCCAGTCTTCAAATTTCCCTTTAAACTCTGGTGGGATGTTTTCCTTTAGTTCTATGGTGAAATAGGAAATACATCTGCTGCCATCCACTACATAGGGCTCGGGGATTGCTTCTGTCGGGCAGGCATCCATACAGGCTGTGCAGGTACCACAATGGTCCGTCACGGGTATGTCATATTCCAGGTCCAAATCCAGGATGAGCTCAGCCAAAAAGAAAAATGACCCCTGATTTTTGTTGAGCAGCAGGCTGTTTTTACCTACCCATCCTATCCCTGATTTGGCAGCCCATGCCCGCTCATGTACCGGTGCGGAATCTACAAACACACGTCCATTGACCTCCCCTACTTCCTCGCATATCTTGTTGTAAAATGTTTTGAGTTTGTCTTTGACCACAAAATGGTAGTCCTTGCCATAGGTATACTTTGCCATCTTGTAACCAGTCTCATTGGTCAGGTCAGTTTTAGGATAATAATTATATACCAACGAAACGACTGATTTAGCACCCTCCACCAATTTGGTAGGATCAAGCCTCTTGTCGAAATGGTTGGCCATATAGTGCATCTGCCCATGCATATTCTGGTTGAGCCACTTTTCCAACCTGGGAGCCTCCTCCTCTAAAAACCCGGCTTTGGATATCCCACAAAAGTCAAAACCCAGTTCCCTGGCCGTTTGCATAATAAATTGCGTATGGTGGAGTCTGGCAGAAGGCTTCATGGTGTTGGGGGTATTTGAATAAACCCTATCAATCAAACAGTGTCCCTGTTCGGGAAGGGGGCACCACATTTAGGTGTTTGTAAGCCAGTTCAGTGGCTTCCCTGCCCCTACTGGTCCTTTTGATGTACCCTTCCATGATCAGAAAAGGCTCATATACTTCTTCTATGGTATCCGCTTCCTCTCCACATGCCGTAGCGATGGTAGAGAGCCCCACGGGCCCACCTTTAAATTTAGAAATAATAGTGGATAAAATTCGGTTGTCCATCTGGTCAAGACCATTTTCATCTACGTCCAGGGCACTCAGGGTCATTTTCGATATCTCACGGGTGATGGTACCATCTCCTTTTATTTGCGCAAAATCCCTGGTCCGCCTCAGCAAGTTGTTGGCTATACGGGGTGTACCACGACTTCTCCGGGCAATTTCCCCCGATGCATCTTTGTCTATAGGCGTGTTTAATATAGCCGAAGAACGGTTAATAATCCTGGACAGCAATTGGGCATCATAGTATTCGAGCCGGGCATTGATACCAAACCTGGCCCTAAGAGGAGAGGTCAACAATCCCGATCGTGTGGTAGCCCCGATTAAAGTAAAGGGGTTGAGTGCGATCTGTACAGACCTGGCATTTGGGCCAGAATCGAGCATAATGTCGATTTTATAATCTTCCATCGCCGAATACAAATACTCTTCTACCACGGAGTTGAGCCGATGGATTTCGTCAATAAAAAGCACATCATTAGGCTCCAGGTTGGTCAACAGACCGGCAAGGTCGCCAGGCTTGTCGAGTACAGGGCCTGATGATACTTTTATGCTTGACCCCAATTCGTTGGCAATAATGAAAGACAGTGTGGTTTTGCCCAGGCCCGGGGGGCCGTGTAGCAGCACATGGTCCAGGGGCTCGGCCCTTTTTTTGGCTGCCTGCACAAATACTTTGATGTTTTCCACCACCTTGGCTTGCCCTGTAAAATCATCGAAACTTAGGGGGCGGAGCGCTTTTTCAAACTCCTTCTCTTCAGGAACCATCCCTTCATCATCCGCATTCAGGTAGTCTTCTCTCATTTATTATCCGATTCATCTTTTGAACTGATCCCAAAAATAATGCTTTCCTCGAAAAGCAGGCTTACAGCCATCGGTTTTCTGAAATGCCTGTTGCCCATTCTTTTTTTGAATTGGGCTAACTTGCGCCCAAATAAAGGACGATGAACAAAAACAGAATCTATAAAATACTCGCCATCATAGCAGTTTTCGCCATTTGGAGGTTGTTTGTAGCCAACAATACTACCCAGCCCGAAGCTGAAGCTACAGCAGAAATACACCTGACAGGCACTACGATGGGCCCTATTCCATATTCCATCAAATACATGGACGAACAGGGTCGTGATTTTCAAACCGAGATAGACGCCTTGCTAAATGCTTTCAACAATTCATTGTCCACCTATATACCTTCTTCGGAGATTTCCCGCTTCAACACTGATGACTTTTTTGAGTTTGAAACCGATTTTTTTTACCCGGTACTGCTTACCAGCAAAGAAGTCTATGAAAAGACTGGTGGGGCGTTTGACCCTACCATTGGCCCACTGGTAAATGCCTGGGGATTTGGTCCTGAAAAATCTGAAGGGCCAGACAGTCTTGAAGTGGATTCGTTACTGAGTATTATTGGTTTTGACAAAGTGGTGTTCGATGAAAATACAGCCCGGAAGCAGCCAGGTATGTACCTCGACCTGAGTGCTGTGGCCAAGGGAAATGGAATTGATGTGGTGGCCGAATTTTTGAGAGGCAAAGGTATAGTCAATTTTATGGTCGAAATAGGCGGTGAGGTGGTATGCCAGGGGCACTCGAAAGCAGCCAGGCCGTGGGTAATAGGTATCCAAAAGCCCACGCTTAAAAGTGAATCCAGTGAGTTGTTGGCCAAAATTTCCATGAAGGATATAGCCATTGCTACTTCCGGCAACTATCGGAATTATTATGTGAAGGATGGCAAAATGATCGCCCATACCATCAGCCCGTTTACGGGCTATCCCGAGTCAAGCAACCTGCTGAGTGCTTCTGTTTTTGCCAAAAATTGTACCCTGGCCGATGCTTATGCTACAGCTTGTATGGTACTTGGCCTGGAGAAATCCAAACAACTGATCGATGAAATTGACGGGCTGGAATGTTTCTTCATTTATACCGATGAACAGGGTGATTATCAAACCTATACTTCGGAGGGGATCGCCCCACATATAGAAGTGGTCGAGTAAAATTGCCTTTAATTTGTTTTATTTGCGCTCTTAAATAAAACAGTACCCCTAATTTACTTTCATGCAAGAGAAGGAATGGTTTGATGAATGGTTCAATTCGATATATTACCACATTCTTTACCAACACCGTGATAACGAAGAAGCTGCATTTTTTATAGATACTTTGGTGCACAACCTCAACATCAAACAAGGCGAAAAAATCCTTGATCTGGCATGTGGAAAAGGCAGACATTCTATCTATCTCAACAAAAAGGGGTTTGATGTAACTGGCGTGGACCTATCGGAGCAAAATATTGCGCTAGCCAAAAAATATGAAAATGACGCACTGCATTTTGAAGTACACGACATGCGGGATGTTTACCGGCCAGACACCTACCAATACATTTTCAACCTTTTTACTAGCTTTGGCTACCTCGACACCAAAGAGGCCAATTTGAATGTCATCAAATCCACCGTTGAATCCCTGAAGGTCGGTGGAAAATTGCTGATTGATTTTATGAACCCTTATGTAGTGATCAACCATCTGGTAGAAGCGGAAGAAAAAGTCATCGACAATGTGAAATTCAGGATAACCAGGGAATACACTGAAGACGAGTATCTGATCAAATGGATAGATATTGAGGACCATGGTGAGCACTACCATTTTTACGAAAAGGTAAAAGCCATCAGACGGGTTGAATTTTTAGAATACTTTGAGCGAACTAATTTGAAGGTAGTTGATGTTTTTGGTGATTACGAACTGAACCCATATCAAATGGACAAGTCTTTACGATTGATATTTTTAGTGGAAAAACAACCATGACAATAAACTCTCTCATATTGTTTGCCAGTGCCTTGCTAGGTGGGTTGATGGTATATAGCCTGGGCAAAAAAGAAGGGGCCAACTTCAAACTGATCCTGATTTTCGGTGGCTCCTACCTCTTTTCGATCACCATCATCCATATCCTTCCAGAACTTTACCACTCGGCACATTCTGGTTTTTTGATCGGATTGTTCGTTTTACTTGGATTTTTCTTCCAAAATTTTCTAGAGTACTTTACATCCGGGGTAGAACACGGCCACATGCACGCCCATAAGCACTCGCACACACCCCTGTCTGGTTATTCGCTCATGACAGCCCTATGCCTTCACGCCTTTCTTGAAGGTACTTTTCTTGCGTATCCGGATATTTTCCATGACCACAGCAGCAAATCCGGGTCGCTACTAATAGGCGTAGTGCTACACAAAATCCCAGCAGCCCTGGCACTCATGTCGGTGCTCACTTGCCAGTTCGATAGCCGAAAGTTTCAAATTTTCCTACTCACATTATTTGCATTGTCTTCCCCATTGGGCCTGGTCGCGGGGCATTTCATCTTACCACTTGGGCTAATGGACCATTCCGGCTTGTTGCTTCTGTTTGCCTTTGTTGGAGGCAATTTTCTCCACATTTCCACCACCATTTTCATTGAGTCGAGCCCTGAACACAACTGGAACCTGAAACGACTGCTGGTGAGTATTGGCGGAGCGGCTGTGGCAGTAATGGCGGAGATGTATGTTTAGTTTATTTGCTGATTAATCATTAATTTTGATAAAACCCAGGACAAATGAGTACCAAGGAATTGAAAAGCGATTTGATCAGTAAAATTTCCCAAATTGATGATCATTCTTTTCTTGAGGCCCTCAACATCATGCTTGATTCCATGTCTCCAAAAGAAGGCTTGTTGAAAGTACACCCCGAGGCTAGGAATGAAATAGAAGTATCCAGAAATGAGATTCTAAATGGGCAATTTGTAGAAAATGATCTTCTTGAGAAGGAAACGAAAAAATGGCTGGGAGAAAAATAATCTGGTCTCATAGTGCCAAAATTAAGCTTCTCAAAATTCTGGAATACTACTCACAAAGAAACGAAAGCAGCACCTATTCGGCAATAACTTTACAAAAGGTTAAACCTGGAAATCAAAAAATTAGTTGATTATTCTGAATTGGGAAGAAAGACCGAAATTGCCTCTATCAGGGGTTTGATAGTCAAAAATTACACAATATTCTATGAAGCTGGGAAAGATGTGATCATCGTTCACACCATCTGGGACAATCGTCAGAACCCTGATGATCTTACCATCAAATAGTGTACCCATCAGGTTAATGGACCATGCTGGATTATTGAGACTATTTCCTTTTGTTGGTCTGGATTTCAACGACCATCTTCATGGAGCAGCTGGAACCTGAAACTTCTGCTGGTGAGTATTGGCGGGGCACTTGTGGCGGTGATGTATGTTTAGTTTATTTCAGGCCTGCATCTTTAAGTATTCCATTTAAAGTACCAATGGGAATATCTTTACTGTGTATGGGAACTACAATGATTTTATTGCCTGGTTTTTTAAAAATAGCGTGACTTCCCGTTTGCCTGACAAAAACAAAACCGTCCTTTTCAAGCACTTTTATAAGCTCTTTTGCCTTCAAACCGCTAAGTCAAGAGATTTTTTAATGAGTTGCTCTTCCATTACAACTTCCAAATACAAGTGTACCGCATCTTTTAAGTTAGAAATGGCTTCATTGACGGTACATCCATGTGAATGGCAACCCGGAAGTTGGGGACACCACGAGTGAAATTGATCCCCATCTTTTTCTATTTCGAATGATAAATTCGCAGTTTCCATATCTTATTACAAATCAATTTGACCCTTTAAAGTTACATTTATTTTAATGACTTTAGGCATTATGAACTTCGCAAAAATGACACAAATATTTTGTGGTCGATCCGCTGATTTGATTCTAAAATACAAAATGCCCTCAAAAAATTCCCTATTTTAATTTTAGCTTATATATTTGCCGCACGAAATGCCAAAGGCATAGAATAATTATTAAATGAACATGAACAACACCCAAAAACATCATCACCATCTTACATGTAGCGCTCAGCCGTGGAGGTGATGTTTTATCTATAAAAAAAATATTATTAATCCCGTCTGAGTCAATCAGGCGGGATTTTTTGTTCCAAAGGATTGCTCAGGCACAACACTAAAAACAATGAACGTACTAAAAATTGCCATTCAAAAGTCAGGTAGGTTGAACGAAGATTCAATTGGTATTTTAAAAAGCTGTGGAATTTACATCGACAATGGGATCGATCAGTTGAAAGCCAGTGCCACTAACTTTCCCATCGAAGTACTCTATTTAAGAAACTCGGATATCCCGCAATACCTGGAAGATGGAGTCGTGGATATTGCCATAGTGGGAGAAAACCTGCTAATAGAAAAGGAAAAAAATGTGGAGATAGTGGAGCACCTGGGTTTTTCCAAATGCAGGCTCTCGCTGGCAGTGCCTAAAGATGTGGATTACACAGGCCCACAATATTTGCAAGGCAAAAAGATAGCCACCTCTTACCCCAACACGCTCAAGCAATACCTGAAAAAAAACAATCTGGAAGCAGAAATCCATGTGATATCAGGGTCGGTAGAAATCGCCCCTAACATAGGATTGGCAGACGTGGTATGCGACCTGGTAAGCTCTGGAAGTACGCTATTTAAGAACGGCCTGAAAGAAGTAGAAGAAATTTTAAGCTCTGATGCCTGCCTGGTAAAAGGGACGGAATTAGGGGAAGAAAAAGAAGCATTACTTGACAAGTTGGTCTTTAGGATGCGTTCTGTATTGAGGGCAAAGAAATCCAAATATGTGCTGATGAATGTACCTAACGACAAGGTGGACGAAGTAAGTGGCCTGCTACCAGTACTGAAAAGTCCTACAGTAATGCCGCTCGCCATAGAGGGCTGGAGTTCGTTGCACACCGTAATAGATGAAAAGAAATTTTGGGAAGTAATAGACAAGCTTAAAGATGCGGGAGCGGAAGGCATCTTGATTGTACCTATTGAGAAAATGGTACTCTAAACAGATACGCGATGGAAAAAATCATAAATCCTGACCGGGCACAATGGCCACTGATAACCAAAAGGCCGGAAGTAGATAATAGCGACCTGAAACAGGTGGTTGAAAGTGTTTTTGCTGAAGTAAGCAAAGACGGAGATCAGGCACTTAAAAAATATACGTCCCAGTTTGACAAAGTAAATCTGGAGTCTCTTGAAGCTACCAAGGATGAAATCGCTCTGGCTTCTGCCAATGTGCCGGCAGATTTAAAAGCAGCTATAGAGCTGGCCAAAAAGAACATTGAAAAGTTTCATGCCTCACAAGCCATACAACCTACTAAAGTAGAAACTGTGCCGGGGGTCACCTGCTGGCAGGAAGCCCGACCTATCGAAAAAGTAGGCATCTACATACCGGGAGGTACAGCGCCGCTTTTTTCTACAGTACTCATGCTGGCCATACCGGCTACAATAGCAGGCTGCAAAGAAATAGTTTTGTGTACCCCTCCGGGAAAAGACGGTAAGGTAGCCAACGAGATACTCTATGCGGCAGAGCTTACAGGAGTAAGCAAAATAGTGAAAATAGGAGGCATACAGGCCATAGCAGCACTTACTTTTGGCACGCAAACCGTACCAAAAGTCAATAAAATATTTGGCCCGGGCAATCAATACGTAACAGCCGCAAAGCAGGCCGCTACACAATACGGCCTGGCTATAGATATGCCTGCCGGCCCATCCGAATTGCTGGTAATGGCCGACAAGACAGGGGACCCGGCTTTTATAGCGTCCGACCTGCTGTCGCAGGCAGAGCACGGTGGCGATAGCCAGGTGATTTTCGTGACCAACGAAAACACCATGCTCGACAAGGTAGAGAAGGAAGTAGCCCGGCAGATAGAATTGCTGCCCAGAAAGGAAATAGCACAAAAAGCGATAGAAAACTCGCGATTGGTTTCGTTTGAGAAAGATCAGGACATCATCGGTTTTATCAATGCTTATGGACCGGAGCATTTTATTTTGGCTGCCGAAAATGAAGACTTTTTCCTGAGCAACCTGATCAGTGCAGGATCGGTATTCGTGGGCAATTACACTCCGGAAAGTGCCGGCGATTATGCCTCAGGAACAAACCATACCCTACCGACCAACGGTTATGCCAAAGCATACAGCGGGGTAAACCTGGATGCATTTACCAAAAAAGTTACCTTTCAGAAAATAAGTGCAGAAGGTATAAAGGCCATAGGCCCTGCTATCGAACTCATGGCAGAAGCCGAGGGGCTACAGGCACACAAAAATGCGGTAACATTAAGACTGGCCCAACTGAAAGCATGATGGACATAACCGCACTTATACGAGAAAATGTGAAGGCGCTAAAACCGTATTCTTCAGCCAGAGACGAATTTAGCAGCAGTGCCGATGTGTATCTGGATGCGAATGAAAACCCATTTGGAAATGGGGTTAATCGCTATCCTGACCCCTATCAAAACCGGGTAAAAGAAAGGCTGGCCGATATCAAAGGAGTAAATGCAAAAAACATCCTGTTGGGCAATGGTAGCGACGAAGTGCTGGATTTGATATTCAGGGCTTTTTGCGAACCCCTACAGGACAATGTAGTGTCAGCACCCCCTACATACGGCATGTATCAGGTACTGGCCGATATCAACAATGTAGAAAATAAACGGGCTCCACTTAAGCCGGATTTTAGCCTCGATTATGAAGCCCTGCTCAGTCAGATCAATGAGCAAACCAAGCTATTGCTTATTTGCTCGCCCAATAACCCATCAGGAAACAACCTGGATGATGAGGTGATAGAAAGACTGCTAAAAAATACCAATACAGTAGTGGTAATCGACGAGGCATACATTGATTTTACTCAAAAGAAAAGCTGGATTCATCGGTTGAGCGAGTTTCCCAACCTGATTGTTTGCCAAACCCTATCCAAAGCATGGGGACTGGCCGGTATTCGACTAGGGCTTTGTTTTGCTTCAGAAGAAATAATAGCAGTGCTAAACAAAATAAAACCGCCGTATAATATCAATCAGCTTACTCAGCAGAAAGCACTCGAAGTGCTGGACAATGAAGAGCAGTTTCGCCAAAACCTGGCACTGATTCTTGCAGAAAAAACACGACTGGAAAAAGCGATGGCTGGTATGCTTATGGTGAAGGGCTTAGTACCCTCAGATGCTAATTTTTTTCTGGCAAGATTTGAAAAGCCACGAGAAGTGTTTGATATCCTCATGGCACAGGGTATCATAGTGAGAGACCGGTCCAGGGAATTGCACTGCGAAGGCTGCCTTAGAATAACAGTAGGTACACCGGAAGAAAATGACAAACTAATAGCAGCAATGGAAAAGATAGATTTGACCAGCTGATAAAAGAAATAACAACGATGAAAAAAGCATTATTTATCGACAGGGATGGCACACTAGTAATCGAACCACCCGAAGACTACCAACTCGACAGCCTGGAAAAACTGGAGTTTTACCCCGGGGTTTTTCAGAACCTTTCTAAAATAGCCAGGGAGCTGGATTACGAATTGGTGATGGTTACCAATCAGGATGGCCTGGGAACGGATTCCTTTCCCGAAGACACCTTTTGGCCTGCACACAGCAAAATGCTCAAGGCTTTTGAAAATGAAGGCATAATTTTCGACGATATTCTTATAGATAAGAGTTTTCCTGAGGAAAACCTACCTACCAGAAAGCCCGGCACAGGCATGATGACCAAATATATGACCGAAGAATATGATTTGGCTGCCAGCTTTGTTATCGGAGATAGAAAAACGGATATCGAGTTGGCAAAAAACCTTGGGGCTAAAGGTATTTTTATAGCTCCGGCAGATGCGAAACCTTTCGATCAGGATGTGCAGGTGCTGCAAACCGACAGCTGGCAAAAAATATACGAATACCTGAAAGGGGGCGTCCGCAAAGGAGCAGTAAAGCGCAAAACCCACGAGACAGATATAGCCATTTCGCTCAACCTCGACGGCACAGGGAAAACAAATATTGATACTGGTATCAAATTTTTTGACCACATGCTCGATCAGTTGGGCAAGCACGGCCTGATAGACCTCAACATCAAAGTAATCGGGGATTTGGAAGTAGATGAGCACCATACCATAGAAGATACCGCCATTGCACTGGGAGAAGCTTTTGCCCAGGCAGTAGGCAATAAAATGGGAATGGAGCGCTATGGCTTTTGCCTGCCTATGGACGACTGTCTGGCGCAAGTGGGGATAGACTTTGGCGGCCGCAACTGGATAGAATGGGACGCAGAATTCAAACGTGAGATGGTAGGCAAGATGCCCACAGAGATGTTTTATCACTTTTTCAAGTCGTTTTCAGACGCATCCAAATCCAACCTCAACATAAAAGCAGAGGGAGTAAATGAGCATCACAAAATAGAGGCAATATTTAAGGCATGGGCCAAGGCCATAAAAATGGCTGTAAAGCGTGATGTAGAAAAAATGATTTTGCCAAGCACAAAAGGAATGTTGTAAAATGAGCAAAGTAGTAATCATAGACTATGGGGCTGGCAATGTACAGTCAGTAAGGTTTGCGTTGGAACGGCTGGGAATCAGCCCAACCCTGTCCAATGACCATGAAGAAATCACCTCTGCGGACAAAGTGATTTTTCCTGGAGTAGGTGAGGCGCGCAGTGCCATGCAAGCCATCAATGCCAAAGGATTGCAGCACCTGATCCCCACATTGGCACAACCGGTATTGGGCGTATGCCTGGGTATGCAGCTTTTGTGCAAACATTCGGTAGAAAGAAATACAGATGGCATTGGGGTCTTTCCCATGACAGTGGAGAAAATGACAGGTGATATCAAAGTGCCACACATGGGGTGGAACCAAATCACTGATTTGAAAAGCCCACTCTTCGATGGGTTAAATGACGGGGAGTACATGTATTTCGTACATGGCTATTTCGTGCCAAATTCACCTTACTCCATTGCCACCACCGATTATGGGATTCCGTATGCGTCTGCCATTCAAAAAGACAATTTTTTCGGATGCCAGTTTCACCCTGAAAAAAGCAGTAACGCTGGCCAAAGAATACTCAAAAACTTTTTAGAATTATGATCAGAATTATTCCTGCTATTGACATCATTGAAGGTAAGTGCGTGCGCCTGACCAAGGGCGATTACGAGCAGAAGAAAATCTACAACGAAGACCCATTGGAAGTTGCCAAACAGTTTGAAGACAATGGCATTAAGTACCTGCATCTGGTAGATCTTGATGGGGCCAAATCAGCTGGTATTGTAAACTGGAAGGTGCTTGAGAAAATAGCCACCAATACCAACCTTACCATTGATTTTGGTGGGGGAATCAAGGCCGACGAAGACATCAATATAGCCTTTGAAAGCGGTGCAGCACAAGTAAACGTAGGCAGCACGGCAGTTAAAAACAAGCCGCTCTTTATCAAATGGCTGCTCAAATATGATACTGACAGGGTAATACTGAGTGCGGATGCCAAAAATGAGAAAATAGCCATCAGCGGCTGGCAGGATGCCACCGATACGGACATTTATGAATTTATCGGAAGTTTCCAGGAAGTAGGACTCAAGTATCTGGTGAGCACCGATATCGACAAAGACGGTATGTTGCAGGGTGCATCATTGGATTTGTACGAAAAAATCCTGGAGAAATATCCGGACATGAAAGTAGTGGCAAGCGGTGGGGTCACCGAATTGTCGGAAATAGACCCGCTCATCGAGATCGGGGCTGATGGGGTGATCATCGGCAAGGCGATCTATGAAAACAGAATTACTTTAGCAGACCTGAGAAGATATGTTGACTAAAAGGATAATACCGTGCCTGGATGTAAAAGACGGCAGAACTGTAAAGGGTGTGAACTTCGTGAACCTGATTGATGCTGGAGACCCTGTAGAGTTGGCGGCCATTTACTCCGAAAATGGTGCCGATGAATTGGTGTTTCTGGATATAACAGCCACAGGTGAAAAAAGAAAAACCCTGGCCAATATGGTGACCAATGTAGCACGTACCATTAGCATACCCTTTACCGTAGGTGGTGGCATCTCCAGCAAGGAGGATGTAAACATCCTGCTACAGGCCGGTGCAGACAAGGTATCGGTGAATTCCGCGGCTGTCCGTAAGCCCCAACTGCTCAACCAACTCTCCAATGAATTTGGAGCCCAGTGCATTGTGCTCGCAGTAGATGCCAAGCAGATAGATGGCAAGTGGATGGTGCACCTGGTGGGTGGCAAAGTACCTACGGAAATCGAACTTTTTGATTGGGTGAGAGAAGCTGAGGAGCGGGGTGTAGGGGAAATATTATTTACTTCCATGGACCATGATGGTACAAAAAATGGATTTGCCAACGAGGCGCTGGCCAAAATGTCCGACATGCTCAGTATTCCTATCATCGCCTCAGGTGGGGCCGGAAACATGCAACATTTTGCGGACACATTCAAAGAAGGAAAATCTGATGCTGCCTTGGCCGCCAGTGTGTTTCACTTCAAAGAAATTGACATAAGAGAATTAAAGAATAATTTGGCCGGGCAGGGAATCCCGATGAGGGTTTGAAGTGATCGATAAAAGGAAGTTGAACTAAATATCCATGGACAGTGGTCTATGGACCATAGACTAAAACATTATGACAATAGATTTTGAAAAAGGAGGTGGTTTGGTACCTGCCATCATACAGGATGCCATTACCAAAAAAGTACTGATGATGGGCTACATGAATCAGGATGCCTATGACAAAACCCTCGAAACCGGAAAGGTAACATTCTTCAGCAGGACCAAAAACCGGTTGTGGACAAAGGGTGAAGAAAGTGGCAATTTTCTGGATTTGGTCGAAATCAAAAACGACTGTGACAATGACACCCTGTTGATACAGGTAAAGCCACATGGCCCAGCCTGCCACAAGGGCACTGGCACTTGCTGGGCTGAAGACAATGAAGCCTCGTTTGGTTTTTTGTCCAGACTGGAAGCGATCATAACCGATCGCAAAGACAACCCTACAGATGCGTCTTATACTTCTTCCCTCTTCAAAAAGGGCATCAACAAGGTAGCACAGAAAGTAGGGGAAGAAGCAGTAGAAGTAGTGATAGAAGCTAAAGACGACAATGAAGAATTGTTCCTCAATGAGTCAGCTGACTTGTTGTACCACTACCTTATTTTGCTGCAAGCCAAAGGTTATACTTTAAAGGATGTGGTGAAAGTGTTGGAGGATAGACACTGATTAATACCTTGGTTCGTTGGTTTGGTATGAAATCACAATGCTCCTATTGTCATTTTCGAGGTACAAGAAATTTCATTTTAGATAGAAGTAGTAAGTGAGATTCCTCCTTCGTCGGAATGACAATATTAGCTTTCCAGCATGGAACTTTCGATTCAATAAGATTGTCTAGCAACTATGCCCGAAAACCTCACGATATCCCAATCATCAGATCGTCAAGCTAAATACGAAACTCTACTTCCCCAGATCGAATCATTGATTGCAGATGAACCAGACCTCATTGCCAACCTGGCCAATATATCTGCTGCACTCAAACAAACTTTCGACTTCCTTTGGGTGGGCTTTTATCTTGTTAAAGATGAGGAGCTTGTATTGGGGCCTTTTCAAGGACCGATAGCCTGCACCCGCATCCGGAAAGGAAAGGGCGTATGTGGTACGGCATGGGAAAAAGCCGAAACTATAGTAGTAAAGGATGTGGATAAGTTTCAGGGGCATATAGCCTGTAGTGGCGATTCCCGATCAGAAATAGTAGTGCCGGTATTTAAAGATGGACAGGTAAGCATGGTGCTCGATATCGATAGCGACCAACTCAATGCTTTTGATGAAGTGGATTCAAAATGTCTGGAGCAATTGGTAATTGTAATTGGCAGTATGTCCTAAACTGTTAGCTATACCAACTGCTCAACCTGAATACCTTTTTTCATTGCCCTTGCCAATTCATACTCCTTTTGCATTCCAAGCCACAATTCCGGTGTAGTGTTGAAAGCTTTAGACAATCTAATCGCCATTTCAGCACTTATTCCCGTCTTTTCATTTAATATCTCAGAAAGGTTTTTGCGGGAAACCCCTATGGATTTTGCCAACTGGGTAATACTCATATCCAAAGCTGAAAGGTAGTCTTCACGCAATATCTCTCCTGGATGTGGTGGATCAAACATTATCATTTTCTTATCATTTAATGGTAATCTAAATAATCTACAAGCTGTACTTCACCTTGGTCAAACTTGAAAATAATTCGAAAGTTGCCACTTAGGTCAACGGCATAAAAATCTTTTAGGTCACCTTTTAATTTATGAAGCCTCCATCCAGAAACATTCAAGTCTCTTAATTCATGAGCGTTGTTGAGCCTTAGTAGGATGCGACGTAATTTTTTTATATGAGTAGGATTGACTTTTGAAGCATCACCTTCTAAAAAAAATTTCTTTAATGCCTTACTCTTGAAGGAAACAATCATCAGTTTTTTAATAAACCGGTGTATTACTGCAATAGCAATCAACTCGACAAGTATAACGTATCACGTTACTAATTTAATTGATATTTGTCACACAGATGCCTGATGTAACCATAAATATCAGAGTCAAAAGCGAGATTTTATCAAATTGAGAGGGGCAGTTTAGATCTTCCCCCCTACCTTTGCCCCTTTAAGGGGGTGCCCACAATACGGGCTGAGAATATACCCAATGAACCTGCTCCGGGTAATGCCGGCGAAGGGAGGTAAGGTAAAACTAAGCGACAGTTCCGACCCCTTGGAACTGTGATGTTGAACCAAAAAATACATAGAATTATGAGTAAAAAAATATGGCTGGCATCAGCAATTGGCCTGATGTCACACGCACTTTCAGCGCAGCACCACCAAATAAGCGATTCTGTAAAAACAATTGGCCTTGAGGAAATAATTGTTTCTACAACCAGGGCCGGGGAAAAAACACCTGTTGCCTATTCCAACCTCAACAAGGAAGCCATTGAAAGTAGAAATATAGGGCAGGACATGCCTTATTTACTAAACTTCACCCCTTCCCTGGTGACCACCTCCGATGCAGGTGCAGGCATAGGCTATACCGGTATGCGCATCCGTGGTAGCGATGCGACCAGGGTCAACATCACCATCAATGGTATTCCTTACAACGATGCGGAATCCCAGGGTACCTTTTGGGTCAATATGCCTGATTTTTCTTCATCGGTAAATTCCATCCAGATCCAGCGAGGGGTGGGCACCTCTACCAATGGGGCCGGGGCATTTGGCGCTTCTGTCAACCTCGAAACAAGCAGGCCTGCACGTGATGCCTTTGCCGAAGTGAACAATACCGTTGGCTCTTTCAATACCAGGAAACACAATATAATTGTGAATTCAGGACTGATCGATGACAAATGGTCCTTTGAGGCCCGCGTTTCGCAACTGTCTTCTGATGGCTACATCGACAGATCGGCTGCTGATTTAAAGTCCTACTATCTATCCAGCTCCTATCTGGGTAGCAAAACCACCATTAAGGCGCTTGCTTTTGGTGGGAAGGAAATTACCCAACAAGCCTGGTATGGCACACCTGAGGCCGTATTGCGCAACGACAGGGACGGTATTGAGGCTGTCATCGCCAACAATGGAGTGACCGATGAAGTAGCCGCCAACCTGCGAAACGATGGTCGCACCTTCAACTGGTACACTTATGACAATGAAGTGGACAACTATGCCCAGGACCACTATCAATTGCACCTCAACCAGGAAATAAACGATGAGTGGTCGTTTAATCTCTCCGGGCATTATACCTACGGCAGGGGCTATTTCGAGCAGTTTAAAGATGATGATGATTTTGAAGATTATGGGTTGGATAACATTACAATAGGCGCTGAAGAAATTACATCTTCGGATATTGTCCGAAGAAGGTGGCTCGACAATGACTTTTATGGTTTTACCTATGGCCTCAATTTCTCCAAAGACCGGCTGTCAACCATACTTGGCGGGGGCTACCACTACTACAGTGGCGATCATTTCGGGGAAATAATCTGGGCCGAGTATGCCACCAACATGAACCTGGGAGACCTGTATTATGACAATGTGGGCTCAAAAAAAGATTTCAATACTTTCCTTAAGGCCAATTATCAACTCAATGATAAATTCAACCTATTCGGAGACCTCCAGGTACGCAAAGTAAACTACCACACCATAGGTATCGACTCTGATCAGCGCAGCATCAATATTGGTGATGACTTCAACTTCTTCAATCCCAAATTTGGCCTGACCTACACATTGAGCGAGCATGCCAACATATTCGCTTCTTATTCTATTGGCAACCGTGAACCAGACCGCAATGACTTCATAGATTCCCCCACCAGGCCAAAGCATGAAACGCTAAAAGACCTGGAAATCGGGTATAAGAGAAGCACCAGCAGCTATGCCGTGGAGTTAAACTTCTACAACATGTCTTACGATAACCAATTGGTGTTGACGGGGGCTTTGAATGATGTGGGAACTCCCATCCGGGCCAATGTAGCTGAAAGCTATCGCAGGGGTGTGGAATTAAATGGAGGCATCCAGCTGACTGACCAAATAGACTGGAGTGCCAACGTCACTTTCAGTCAAAACAAAATTCAAAACTTTACAGAAATCCTCTATGACTATGGCCCGGCATGGGACGAATACAATGTTGTGGAAAATGACTACAAAGATTCAGATATTGCGTATTCCCCAAATGTAGTAGCCGCTTCTAACCTGGGATGGACGGTGATCGGGCCACTGAAAGTTTCCTTGTTGTCCAAATACGTTGGCAAGCAATACCTGGACAATACTTCCAATGAAGGCAGAAAAATCGACGCTTATTTCGTAAATGACCTGCAGCTCAGTGCCAATTTCAACACCAAAATATTCAGGGAAATTGGCATCAACCTTTTGGTAAACAACGTACTGGATTACGAATATGAATCCAACGGATATACTTTTGGCTACTCTGCCGGATCTGAATATGTGGTGAGGGAAAATTACCTCTATCCGCAGGCTGGCAGAAACTTCTTGTTGGCACTAAAACTGAGGTTCTAAGAAAACATCAGTTCGGTGAACAAAATCTACATGCCAGAAAAATATGCCTTAATTTTCTTCAAAGGCATATTTTATCAGGCCTGCTTCGCCGGACAGGCGGGCATCTGAAAAGGCTGATCTATATTTCAAAAAGATCAACCTTTTCGGGAATGACGCGCACAAAGAAACTTGCGCCATGTTCAGCTTATGCTTTGAGCTTTTCTTTGAAAAAGGCAATAGTCCTGCTCCATGAGAGGTCGGCTGCTGCCTGGTCGTACCGGGGAGTGGTATTGTTGTGAAATCCATGGTTGACATCCGGGTAAATAAAAGCTTTGTAGTCCTTGTTGTATTTTTTAAGTGCCGCTTCGTAAGCAGGCCACCCTTCGTTCACTCTGTTGTCCAGGCCGGCATATTGTAGCATGAGAGGTGCTTTGATTTTTTCGGTTTCCTCCTCAGATGGCTGACTGCCATAATATGGAACTGCTGCCGACAAACCGGGCAATCTTACAGCCATCATATTGGATATCCAGCCACCAAAACAAAACCCAACCACCCCAACTTTACCAGTACAATCTTCTGAAGATTTGAGGTATTCGTATGCAGCGATAAAGTCTTCCAGCATCTCATTACGGTCACGCTTTCGTTGTAGTGCCCTTCCTTCGTCATCATTGCCAGGATAGCCACCCAGCGGCGTGAGCGCATCGGGGGCTATGCTCACAAAACCTTCCACTGCAGCCCTTCTCCCTACATCTTCGATATAAGGGTTGAGGCCCCTGTTTTCATGCACCACCACTATACCCGGCAGCTTCTTTTTAGCCTTGGCGGGCTTGGAAAGCAAAGCCTTCATTTTTCCTCCACCTTTAGGCGAATCGTAGTTAATGAACCCTGAATCCAATCTTGGGTCGCCTGGTTTTACAACGATCGAGTCTTTGTAGTTGGGCATGATGAAACTAAGCAGCGAGGTGACAGTGATGCCGCCTATGGCATACAGTGACAATTTTTCCAGAAATTGCTTGCGATCAATTTTACTATGGGCGTATTCGTCGTAGAGGTCGAAGACTTCCTGCCGGATATCTTCCTTTGTTAACTTTTTCATCTATCAATTATGTTGGTTTTTAAAAGGTCTAAATGGCTTCAAACCTACCTATACCCCTCGTTCCGTAAAAAGCCTTTGTAGCCAATAAATTTAACAATTTTGATTGACTTCAAAGCAGATAGGTTTCGGGTATATTAACCAACCAAACAGGTCGGTACCCTTATCCTTATGTTTGCAACAGATAAAATGGGAACAATTAGTCCTCCAGGTAATATTCTATGGTGGATACCACCCGCACTATTTTGATTTCAGGAGTGTTAGAATCCCTGTCGTTGATGGTGAAAAGGCCTTGTTTGGCCGACTTGATTTTTCCTACTTTTGAATTGGAATCCTGGGCAAACTTTTCCGCTACCTCTTTGGCCTTTTTGGTAGCCTCTTCTATCATTTGGGGTTTGATGTCGTTGAGTTTGCTGTATATGTACTCTATTGGCCTCCAGGTATTTTTCGATCCTATCAGTATGCCCTTGGAAATCAAATCAAGGGATGCAGACAAAGATTTTTGAATTTTCTCAATTTCACTGGTGCGAATGGTGATTTCGGTTTTGGCAATGTATCGAAATTCCGAGTTTCGGTAGTCACCATAAGCCCTCGCCTTGGCATCCAATATGCTTGTAATACCAATACTTATTTCTGAAGGTTTAAAACCCATCTTTTCAAAAAAACTTTCTACCTCCCCTTTTTGGTATTCCAATTGGGCATTGAGGTCTTTCAGGTTGTTGCCTGCCAGTGTTATCTCAATTGGCCACACCGCCAGATCGGCAGCCACTTCCCGCTCAGACAGGCCTTTTACCTGCACATGCCGCTCAAAGTCTTTGGCCTTCCGGTGCATGTCTCCAATAAAAAAGCCAGCTACCAGAATAGCGCATGAAAGAATTAAAACCTGAATCCAATTGAGCTTGTCCATAATTTTAAAATACGTTTTAGTTGGGGTGGGACACCTGTGAAATAGTACGTGAATTTAGCTCATGAACCTTAGTCATGCAACGTGCAAAGTGAAGGTTTTCTATTTTTTTGTTTGCCATATTTCAGACTTAACGAGGCTGGTTGAAAAAAATTTTTCTGCCTAAATAAAAAAACAATTCCCACTGACATAGGGTTGTCACTTAGGTCGGTTCCTTTGCATTACAACAAACAAAAAGAACAGGTAACTTATCACACACCCTGGGCATGCATGCCGGTGGACATTAGAAATAGAACCAGGTTTTTTTTAAGGGCGTTAGTGTAAAAGCAAGATTAATCTTCGCTTTGTCGTAAATACCCCGTTAAAGTGTCGTTTGTGCACGCTATTAATGATCAATTTTTTTAGGAGCTTTGAATTATGGAAAATCAAAATGAAACCTTAACTGCGACCCCCGTCGCACCTAAACGATCTCTTTGGAGAGCATTGAATGATGCCATACGCGGCACAGATGCGGATTATACCCAAATAGACCTGAAGAAAGCCATCTTTTTGCTGGCAGTACCTATGATCCTGGAATTGGTCATGGAATCCACTTTTGCAGTGGTAGATATTTATTTCGTGGGCCAATTGGGTTCCTCTGCGGTAGCCACAGTGGGGCTTACCGAAACGTATCTTTTCTTGCTTTACTCCCTGGCCATGGGGCTGTCCATGGCAGTCACTGCTATTATCGCCCGCAGGATAGGGGAAAAGCAGAAAGATGCGGCAGGCATTTCAGCCTTTCAATCCATCCTGCTTTCAGTGCTGGTCTCCCTTCCTTTTACCATAGGTGGTATCTTTTTCGCTAAAGACTTGCTAGCAGTGATGGGGGCAGACCAATGGAGTCTGGATCACGGCTATCGCTATACCCAGTGGATGTTGGGGGGAAATGGCATCATCATATTGCTGTTCGTTATCAATGCGGTTTTTCGTGGGGCAGGAGATGCGGCCATTGCCATGCGGGTACTGTGGATCGCCAATGGGTTAAATATTGTTCTGGATCCCCTTCTGATTTTTGGGTGGGGGCCGATTCCTGCTATGGGAATAGAAGGTGCAGCCATCGCCACCACTACCGGCAGGGGTATAGCGGTGGCTATCCAACTCTGGATATTGGCAAAAGGTGGCAAACATATCCGCGTGACAATGGCACAAATCTATTGGGACGCCAAGGTGATGCTCAACATTGTGAAGACTTCCCTGGGAGGTGTTGGACAAATGATAGTGGCCATGACTTCATGGATATTCCTGATGAGGATATTGGCTGATATCGGCAGTGAGGCGGTGGCTGGTTCTACCATCGCCCTACGTGTAATGATGTTTACACTGATGCCCGCCTGGGGGCTGTCCAATGCAGCGGCAACTCTGGTCGGTCAGAATCTTGGTGCTGGCAATGCGGACAGGGCTGAAGCTTCCGTTTGGAAAATAGGGATTTACAACATGGCCTTTTTGATTGGTGTGTCCTTTGTGTATTTCTTTTTCAACGAATCATTGATTGGCATATTCACTGAAGACCAGCAGGTGATCGCCATTGGGAGTGAGTGGTTGCGCATTCTGTCTTACGCCTATTTTGTATATGGATGGTGGATGGTATCTGTACAGGCCTTCAACGGATCTGGTGATACCAACACCCCCACGAAAATCAACCTGGTGTTTTTCTGGATGATCCAGATTCCGCTCGCCTACTTATTGGCGATTGAATGGGACTGGGCACATTCCGGGGTCTTCTGGGCGGTCTTTTTTTCCGAAACCGCTGTTGGATTGTTTACCCTTTGGATTTTCAAAAGGGGCAAATGGAAAACTGTGACGGTTTAACCAGCTTTCCGGTTCCCTTGTTTTCTTACGAGGAAACAGTTTTTGACAGTGTACATGAGATAAAAAACAATAAAAACCGTCATTCAGAGCCTTCGGTTAGGGTTGTGTCTGGCCAAAGGCGTAGGAATCTCCGATTTGGGGACCTGGCCGTCCGGCAGACAGGCTCCTACGCCCTTTTCTCACACACATCCCCCCAAAAAAAGGGCTCAGAGTGATGTCTTAGTAGGTTTTTATTGTTTTTTTAAGATCTTACCTCAACTCAGGTTAAAAGAAAAAACCCAAACCAATCACCGGCAAATTCTCCTCATCAGTAAAGGCCATGGTAAAAGATATCACGGCCTGTCCAAGTGGGGCAATGTAGATGCCCCCACCGGCACTGTCGTGCCAGGTGCTGGAGCTTTCCCCTTCGGCCCACACCCGACCTATATCGTGGAAACCAAGAATACCAATCTGGCCGGGAAAAAGATAGCTCCTGAAGTCAAATAGTTTGATCCTCATATCCAGGTTGTTGTACAGGCTTGTTTCCCCATAAAACCGGGTGCGCCTGAAACCCCTGAGGTTAGCTTTTCCCCCAAGGGTATTGGCGTTGTAAAATTCAGAAATCCGTGTGTCGCTGAAGTTGTGTGCCCCACCCACGCGCCATCCAAGTGTCACCCTGGCGGGAAATTTAAAACTGTAGAAAAATGACACAGACGATCGTATGGTATGATAATCCATCGACCGCCTGTTGACACCCTTGAGCAATTCAGCTTCCGTATTCCAATACAGTCCTCTGGTAGTCAACTGTTTGCTGTCACGGGTATCAATTTCCAGAGCAGTGTATAATCCTGAGTAGTTTCGATCTACATCAAACAAATCTGATGTATTGATGCCCGAGTCGCCAATGAACTTCCCGTTTTGTTCTTCCACGGACATACCCCTGTATTCAGGGCCAAATGTAAATTTACCGTGGGCACCCATCTGTGCTGACAGAGTAGTCCGGTACAGGATATTTTCAAACCTCACCCTGTAGTAATCTATGTCCCGGTTGTCCACATCAAAAAAAGAATTGTTGCCGATACCAAAGAAGTTGTTTACAAAAAATGGCCTCCTGACATCCGTCAGCAGCCCCAGGTCCCAATGGCCTAGCACGTCGGTAAATAGCCCGTCATACTTGATGTTGAAGGCATTGGTGGCAAAAGCATAGTTGGCGGTAAACTTATGCTTCGAAGCAAATGGCTTTTTTCTCCATCCCTGTTTGGTAAACATAAACCCACCTCCCAAAAAGATGCCATCATCCCGGTTGTATTGCCAGTCGAGAAGTGGAAACAGAACGTCATATTTGAAAGCCATTCTGTCATATTCATGTATATTGGGTTTAGAAGAAAGCCTGGTTTTGAGTACCCCGGTTTCATCGGATATCTTTGTATCCGGGTTATCATACAGCAAGGTTTTAGATGGTTTGGTACCTAGCGCCATCTGGACTTCATCTTCACCTTCCCCACTTACTACCCGAACTTTAATCGGGCTTTTTTCCTGGCCACTTACATCGAATGCATCATCGCCACCCAGACCATAGAGTCGAACCTCCCTTGTTTCCGATGGATAAAAAACCCGTTCGAATATAGACTGCTGAATGTTCCCTTTTTTCGATACTTTCCTCACAGTTACCTTTATGGCCCCACCCTGTAAATGTTCCACCATGAAGAGTTCCATTTTCTCTGTACCTACCACATCCACTGCCTTAGATAGGTATTCGTAGAGCTCCATGGCAGCTTTTTTCAGATTGTCCCTTCTGGCCTTTAGGGTGGAGGCTACTGCTTCACCCGTCATACTGTACACATCATCAGGCCATTGCCTCACCGCATGGTCAATCGCCTGATCGGTCAGTTTGTTTTGCAGGGTATCCACTGCCCGTTCCCAATCCTCTCTTGAGAGGCCAGTAAGAAACGACCTGTCGAAATACCTGGCGTTGAAGGCCAATCCTGGTGCCCAACGGACATCATCATTGAAACCTTCCACTTTTGGCATGGCCCACCTTCTACTCACTATTTTGGGCATCACCCCCTGATTGACAAAAAAAGCCTGGTCACGATCGCGGGGAATGGGCCTGTACATTTTACCTTCATCATGTTTGAAACTCGCCCATCGCCATTGGTCATCATGCCTGTCCCAGTCGGCAATCACCAGGTCAAACAACCTCGATTTCAAGACCCATTGCTGATCCACAATGTTGTCGTTATCATCCTGGGTTTCTTCGAGTACCTCCATAGTATTCACTATATCTTTAGAGTCCCCAAATATTCCCGTTCCCCGCCAGTCCTTTGCCGGCCGTTCTTCAAAAAGCGCCAGGGTGTTGGCAAACTTTTCCCGGTATTCCCCCAACAGGGGATCATCAGGGATATATACTATCCTGGGATTGGTATGGTATATATCAGCGGCTTCTGCCAAAAAAGGCACGACCAACGCCCCGTATGGATGCGATGCAGAAATCTGGTCCTGCACTATGGACACAGCAATGGTTTGCCGCAATAGCGGGGGCATGGCATTTTCTGCATACTTTTCTATCGAACGCAATACGTACTGCTTGTCGTCTGGCGCCTCAAGTCGAAGCGATTTGGTCTGCATGCCACCACCTACTTTGATCGGCTTCAGTCCTCCCTTTGCCGTGCTCAAATCCAGGACTTCTATCTCCATTTCTTTGCCCCATACATCCCGGTAGTTTTTGCCCAGCAAGGCCCTTTTCAATCCTCCGGCCTCATATTGACGGGAAGCCCGCACTTTTACGGTTTTGGTAAAAGAATGTGGATTTCTATTGGCCATCTTTGGTTCTGTGAATAGATTCTTAACAAACAATGTTGCCTTGTAATCCATAGTTTGGTTTGCCCCATCCTCAGTCCAAAACTCTGTGGCCATGCTGCCATCGTCGTAATAATCAATTCTTACAAATCCTGTTTTTGATGCGCTGTATTTTGAAAATTTTCCCTGCTTCACGTGGGTGGTTTTAGACCCTGACCCGCTCACAATATGATGCACCCCCTCTTTTGTTATATGCTGCAGCGAGTGTTCATGTCCGGCCACATACACGGCATTTTTGTATGTGGTCAAGTACCCTTGGATGGTATTTCGAATGGCTTTGTATTTGGGGTGTGGGATGTCCTGGATATTTCCAATGGTAGAGCGAAACAATGGATAAATGGAACCAATCACAGGCAAAGGAATGTAGAGGCCTTTTTTAGCTTCAGCCAATGGGAATATGTGGTCTTTTAGAGGATACTTGCCACCATGCAGACCGTAGCTGTATAGAGGATGGTGGGAAGCCAGAATCACCCTGTCC
Source organism: Cyclobacteriaceae bacterium (assembly GCA_040222275.1). Classification (GTDB taxonomy): domain Bacteria; phylum Bacteroidota; class Bacteroidia; order Cytophagales; family Cyclobacteriaceae; genus CAXBNB01. The sequence goes on along the minus strand of JAVKDJ010000010.1, from coordinate 168,973 downwards.
TGTTTGTGCTTTTCGAGCAGGTTTTCTATCTCTTGAAGTACTTCTACCGAATTTTTAAATTCACAAGTACTCTCTTCGCCTGGTTTGTCAAACTTGTGCAACAACCATTGCATATCAAAAATCACCAGCCATAGACCTGAGGCCAGCTCCACCTCCACTGGTCCCGGGCATCCATTCATCGGCTGAAACACCTCCTGGCCCTGAAAATATTCGTTGACGAACTTTTGCTGGTTCAGCACGTGCTGCCACCCTTCCTGCTTGCCCTTTGCCCAGTCATGATTGCCGGGAATCACAAAAGTATTGCCTGGGAAACCTTTTGCCACATCCAGCTGTTTCGTGAGCTTGGTCTCCTGAATACTCCGACCGGGATCATCTTTCCCGCCCAAGCCTTTGGGGTAAATATTGTCCCCCAGGAAAATCAACGTACTGTTTTCTCCCGCCTCTTGCAGTTGTTCTCTCAGGGCCGCCAGGTTGGCGGCAGCATAGTCAGGCTCACCAGCATCGCCAATAAGAAAAACGGAATGCGCAATGGATGAACTCTGGGCATAGGTGTGGTGAGCAATTGATAGGTTAATTATTAGAAGGGCAAAAAGCAACCATCGGTCAACGGTCAACAGCTTATGAGGTAAAAAACCAGGTGTTGGCAATCCCTTTATGTTGATGTTTTTTTGCTCCATTTCTTATAGTGTGTTTTATATGATTGGCCGCTACTGCATTTCAAACCTTAAAATATACCCCTTATCACCCTCCCCTTCGCTGGAAATGAACATATCGCCATTGGGGGCAAAACAAATCCCCTCGGGCTGCCCTAAAATGCCTGGTGAAATAGGATAGGAGGCCTGAATTTTTCCTTTTCTGTCCACTACCAGCAACAGCTTTCCGGTAGAAGCGATGATGTAGAAATGACCATCGATCGGGTGGGGGGCAATGCCCGAAGGGCGAAAATTTATTCTTTTTTCTTCATAGCTATTGTCTTTATGTATTTCAAGAAAATTTTTTATATCCTTCTTGGTAATGGTAAAAACTGGTGTTGTGTCAAGTTTATCAGCTGTGAGGTCATAGCGATATACCGCCTGTCCGGCTACTTTCTTTTTATTGATTTCCGATTCCCCTTTGCATACCAGGAAGAGGCTGTTGGTTTGACGGTCAAAGCACAGGCCCTCAATGTCGTTCTTTTTTCCCAGTTTGGTGTTGACTTCTCTTGTATCGGGCTTGTTGTCCCCAGCCTTGTAATCAAACGCCAGCAAGTCTCCTTTGCTGTTGACCACATAGGCGGTATCTCCAATTATCTCCACCCCTTCATAGTCTCCTGGGTTCCAAAACTTCACCGATCTCACTATTTTCTTATCATGGTAGTTGTAGAGAAAAAGCCTGGCATCTTCATCCTGAATACACGCCAATACACCATCTCCTACGAAGGACAGCCCAGATATTTCCTCCAACGCATAGGGAAGAAAAAACTTTTGTTTGTGGTTTTTTAGGTCGTAATGCGCCATACCATCTGGCTTTACCAAAAACAACCGGTCGGCAGTCACCCTTTTGGGAGGATCGCAGGAAGTGGAAAAGGCAATAAAAAACAGGTAAAGAAAAAAAAATGTATTGCGCATAAGGTTAATTACTGGTAATGATCGTTTTGCATTTGATTGCCAAACCAGCATCCTGGCCAGGGGAGCTGGTTCGAAATAAAATTAGTTATTGTTTAGTTCAATATTTATTAACTTGTTCAATTATTGCCGAAAGACATGACAGAAGAATCCACAGTCCTGCAGGCTACAGCCGAATTTGCACAAAAAGTGCTCAAAGAAAAAATGCCCAAGGAGCTGATCTATCATTCTTTGAAGCATACCAAAGATGTGGTGGATGCCATAAAAGAGATTGGCGAAGGTAGCGGTCTGAGCGAGTCAGATTTGGAAACGGTGCTGATCGCCGGATGGTTTCACGATCTTGGATATTGTGATTCGCTGGAAGAACATGAACTAAAAAGTGCAGAGCTTGCACGGGAATTCCTTCCTCAATTCGGTATTTCCGAGGATCGGATCAGGCAAATTGAAGGGTGCATAATGGCTACACAAATGCCACAAAACCCCAATAACCTGCTGGAAGAAATCCTGTGTGATGCGGACCTTGTGCATTTGGCCACCAAGGAATATTGCGACAGGGCAGAAAAACTCAAGGAAGAGTTGGCTTATTCCAAAAATATGCCGCTCACCCACCAGGAATGGTGGGCGATGAACCTTGATTTTTTTCGCAAACAGGAATATTTTACCGAATACGCCCGCACGCATTATACTGAAGGAAAGAAAAAAAACCTTGAACGAGTGAAAGAACAACTCAAAGAATCGAAGAAAGACAAAAAAGCGAAGGCAGAAAAACCACCAAAAACAGGACGGGGTGTAGAAACCATGTTCAGGCTTACTTCGAAAAACCACCTGGACCTCAGCAATATGGCCGACAACAAGGCCAACATTATGATTTCGATCAATTCGATCATCCTTTCTGTGATAGTATCGGTACTGATCAGAAAGCTGGAAGAATATCCGCACCTCATAGCACCCACGCTTATTATGACGGTTGTGTGCCTTACGACCATTGTTTTTGCCATACTAGCCACCAGGCCCAATGTCTCCAAAGGGAAATTTACCCGGGACGATATCAACAACAAAAAAACCAATCTGCTGTTTTTTGGAAATTTTCACAGCATGAGCCTACAGGACTATGAGTGGGGCATGAAAGAAATGATCAAAGACCCGGACTATGTCTATAGCAGCCTTATCCGAGATATTTATTTTCTTGGGGCGGTTTTGGGCAAAAAATACAAAATGCTCAGGATAGCTTATACCTTCTTCATGTTTGGGTTTGTGTTTGCAGTACTGTCGTTCATATTGGCTGAAGTATTCCTAAAAAGCCAATACACTTATTGATAAGTTTTACTTTACTGATCACGGCCTTTTGAATTTGTAAAAAATTCGTCCGGATTACTGCAACCATTTGACCACATTTGCTGTTGGTAATGATTTATTTACTACTATGTGCCTGATATTATTTTCCTGGAAAACCCACCCCAAATACAAACTGGTGCTGGCCGCCAACAGAGACGAGTTTTATGACCGCCCAACGGCCACTGCCGACTATTGGGAGGACCATCCCGGGATACTTGCCGGCAAGGATCTGCATGCCGGGGGTACCTGGATCGGACTGGGAAAATCCGGCCGCATTGCAGCCATCACCAATTATAGAGATCCGCAGAATATAGACCCAAAAGCCATTTCCAGGGGCAACCTTACGCTCAATTATCTCAAATCCAGCGATTCGCCAGAAAGCTATCTGAGAAAAGTAAAAGCTTCGGGCGTACATTACAATGGATTCAATCTATTGGTTGGGGATGCTGATTCCATGTTTTATTACAACAATGTGAACCACCAGATCACCGAACTGCAGCCCGGAACCTACGGCCTGAGCAATGGTTTTTTTCAGGAAAACTGGCCCAAGCTAAAAAAAGGAAGGGATGCCTTGAAAAACCTCCTCAAGGAAAAAGAAATTCCAGAGCAAAAGCTTATCGAAATACTGACTGATAAGGAAATGGCAGAAGACCGTTTGCTACCCAAAACCGGTATTCCCCTGGATTGGGAGCGGGCACTTTCCCCTCTGTTTATTACTACCGAAAAATATGGCACCAGATGCTCTACCCTGATTTTTATCGATGCTGAGGGCAATGGCCGTTTTGTAGAAAAAACCTATGAAAGAGGTACTTCGAAAGAGGAAACTTTGAAGGAATTTAACTTTAAAACCAATGCATCAAACGAACATCTTTCGAATCAATAATTTTTATAAAACTCCCTTAACCGATTGGTGAGCCTGGCATAAATAGGCCGGGTAAATTCCAGAAACATTTGCCTTGGTGGCGGAGGGGCGACTTTCGTATTTTTCATGATTTGCAGGTCCTCCTTGCCGAGTGCCCTTTTATCCCCGTTGTAAGTACCCCACTCGTTGAACCAAACAAATTCCCCGGCAAAATCTTCCAGCAATATCCTGGTATCGGACTGCCCCTTGACAATGTCCAGGCTCAAAATCCCTTTGGAAATTATTTCCATTCGGTTCACAGTCATTTCTGCTTTTACTACGCCCATTACGTCCTTCTTTGAGCCATCATCAAGAGTGACATCTCCTACTTTGATGGTATCACTTTTCACCTCTTTCACACGCTGCAGGGTATGGGTTTCCCCCACCACAAAATCTTCGAATTGCATGCGGATCACCTGATCAGGGTTTTTCAATCCTTCCTTTTTGGCCTGATTGAACGAATAAAACCTAACGAACTCGTTCATCTCCAACCGCCTCAGGAAATCGGCCACATTGTTGTGAAACTGCTCTCCACTCTCATTGTAGATTCTGGAGGGCACAGCCACCTGGTCCACTATCACTTTTAAAGTTGCGGCATATTTTGCCTGTTCTATTTTTGCCTGCACATCTTTATAGTTGTGGACAAAGGCATCCGCATCCAGGAAATGAAAATATGCCCTTTTCGCACTTTCCCTGGTGTTGATATTCAAGGCACTCAGCCCGGCTTCATACTGTTCGTTGGCGGCTTCCGTTTTGGCCCTTTCCACATAACTGTAGTAATTGTCCGGTGTAGGAATAACGTCAAGAGCTGCCGGCGACCGCCTGATTTCTTCGTACATGGAATTCAGTCTGTTGTAGATATGTACACTTTCAGTCCATTGAAATGGGTGGTTCGCTGATCGTAAGTTCCTGACATCTGCCAATAAGGATTCTTTGGCCAGGGGGTACGCTTGGCGCAGTGTTTGGCGTGCTTTTTTGTTGCCAGGGCTACTCCTCAGCCGATCTACAGATTTGATCACGGCATTGTAGTAATTGCCCTGTTCGAGCATTTTTTTCCCCGACGAACATGACGAAAGAATGAATAGCACCAGCACGTAAAGCAGGCCAAGATTGGTTAGGTTTTTCATACGGGTCAATTTCTACAATTTCGTGGAATATTCAAAATGTCAGAAGAAATCGAACCAGCCGGGCAAGAGACATTGCCCGACTGGTTGATTAGCTTAAAATGCATACTGCCACCCTACGGTCCAGGTGGATACCACTTTCATTTGCGGGCCGTTCAGGTTTTGGTAGATTAGCAGTGCAAATTCTGCGGCCACCCTCTGATTGGCAATGAAACCCGTTTGACCAATCATGTTGATTCCCAATGCCAAATCAAGCTTTTGGCCTCCCTGAAAAGTGGGATGCGCTGTTTGTACCGGCAGCATGATTTCATCATCCATATTCTTTATTTTCCCAATGGAAGAAAACATAGAACGGACGGAAGCACTTAGCCATTTTGCCATCCGATGACTGGCCCAGCCAGTTGCATTCAGTTGATTTCCAAACTTGTATCCTTCCCCATTGTCAGCTGTTCGCAAGGTGCCGGTCAATTGACCTCCCCAGCCAAGTTTTCCCTGACTGCCGGAATAAGTAATCCCTGGCAGCAAATCCAGGGAACCTGAGCCCAACTGCATGGGGTATGGCACCCGCACGGTTGGCCTCATGTTCATGGGGGTCAAAATTTCTCCAGACTGTGTGATCGAACCCACCGGAAGGCTGATGCCAAAGTTGAGGTGCATGGCACTTTTTTCCGTTTTGATCAATTTGATCAATGCACCCAGTTTTATATCTCCTATTCCTTTGGTTTCAGTTTGAAACATTCCAAGTACAGTAGTGCCCGACCCACCCTGATAGGTGCTTAACTCCATATCATTGCGGGTGTACATGCCCATCGCCATCAGGGTGATCCAATCTGCAGGTGCGTACATGGCCCCAAACATGTGCATGTTCATGGTCATTTTCAAAGGCACCACCCGCAAAGTAGGCGGCATATTAGAATTCCCGGCAAACATATTGGGAACAGTAGTCACAATAGTTTCGGCTGAAATCTCGTCACTTCCGGACAGATTGCCATCCATAGACATGATCATGTATCTGTAAGAAAACATAATTTCCCCTTTTTTGTGGAGGTGGTCACCCATCACACCAATGGGTGCGTGGCTATCTGGTGAAGCGATAGTACGGTTATCGTTTTGGGCAAAAACCAATAGATTAGTCCAGCACAAAAGTCCTGCTATTATAAATTTCATGTATGTATTTTTATTAAAATGATGGAAAACCCGGGCATACGTATTCTGTAACAAACGCTCGCCCGCATTGTATTAAAACCATTATTGGGTCAATGGCAAGTCATGCATTTGGGGGATGAAATATGCCTTTGCTATAGAGAAAAGAATAGACTGCTGTTGGCTTTTCACAGTGAGGGGCCGACAAGCTTTTTGGGATAAACACGCTCCTTATTCGTTCGAAATATAGTGCCAAAGCAACCCTCTTGCCAGAGCGCTCAGGTGTGCCCTTTTTGGATTGTTCGTTTTCCAACCTTTTTTTCAGATAACAGGAACCACCACACACCGTAATGGGTTTTTCCCGATTGATGCACAGCACATTTGTGATATAATCTTTGTTGAGGGCAAATTCCATGTAAACCATAGGAAAACGCACCGAACCCAGCAGCACAACCAGCAAGAGCAACAATGTTATATGTTTTCTGAAATTTAGCATTAAGACGGCAAAGCAATATATTTTACCATGAATAAAAAACTTTAGATGGCTGTAGTTTTACCCCCATCTACAGGGATACTGGTGCCATTGATATAGGCAGCTGCAGGTGATGCCAAAAAAGCTGCCAATGCCGCTACCTCTGATGGTTCACCGATTCGGCGTGCCGGTATTTCAGATTCCATTTCACTGATTATTTCATTTTTCGACTTACCTGAATTTTCAGCCATGGTACCCACAATGTAGTCCAACCTGCCCGTATTTGTGAGGCCGGGCAGTACATTGTTGATGGTGATGCCAAATTTGGCCAGCTCATAGGATAGGGTTTTTGCCCAACTTGCCACTGCCCCTCTCACTGTATTTGATACCCCCAACCCTGGTATGGGCTGCTTCACCGATGTAGATATCACATTGACAATCCTGCCGTACCCCTGGGCCCTCATAACAGGAACCAGTGCCTGTACGAGGAGGTGGTTGCATTCCAAATGCGCCGACAGGGTATTGGAAAACTTCTCGTATGGTTCTTCCAAAATAGCCCCTCCCGAAGGCCCTCCTGTGTTGTTGATCAATATCTGCGGTTGGTTGCCTTCATTGAGGAAGCCTTCCACCTTGCTTTTCAAATCATGTGGGTTGGCAAAATCAGCCACAATGTATTGATGATTCTGACCTTCACCTGAATGAAGGGTTTGCAGTGTCGTTTTCAGCTTGTCTTCATTTCTTGCTACGAGAACTACTGATGCGCCAAGGCTGGCCAGTTCTTCTGCTATGGCCCTGCCAATTCCCTGGGTACTACCACATACCAGCGCCTGCTTTTCTTTTAAGTTGAGGTTCATTGCGCTAAGTTAACGGGTAGCTTTTAAAGTCAAAATGAAATTAAGGCCAGAATGATCAGCCTTTTGCCCTAGGCCCCAGTTCTATCACTTGCAGGTCTTTTATTTTACCATCGGCTAGCTCAAATCTGGCAATGGTTCGTGTTCGGTGGAAACCGTGCCTGCCAGCTGCACCAGGATTGATATAAAGTACATTTTTGCGCTTTGGGTCATGCATCACTGCGCAAATATGGGAGTGGCCACAGATAAACAAATCGGGCTGCAGGGATTCGATCAGCGGCCTGGTCCTGGTGTTGTAGCGCGGTGGCTTGCCGCCTATATGGGTCATCCAAACCCTCACGCCTTCACGCATCATTTTTTGGTCTTCAGGAAATACCTCCCGCACCTTGTGGTCGTCAATATTTCCATAAACACCATAAAGGGGCTTGAATTGCTCCAACTGCTCCACGACCTCAAAGGCACCTACGTCACCGGCGTGCCAGATTTCATCTACTTCCTTAAAATATTCAAAGACTTTGGGGTCGAGGTAACTGTGCGTGTCTGAAATAAGGCCTATTTTCACTTTTAATCGTATCTGTTTTATGGGTTTGCAAGGATAACATTTTCTTCATGCATCCCCCAACTACCCATGTATATCTGGCCTTATTATTACCATCCACAGGCTCATTTTCACTATTTCGCCCATGTTTTTGCATTTCATAAACCGGGGTTCGTCGTAGTACTTGGTCAAGTCGCGCTTGAGTGAATTTACATTTTTGGGAAAGGACACCGTGTCGCTCATCATTGTTTTCATTAAATCTACCACCCTTTTACGGGCCACCTTTAGCCTGTTGGCGATCATTGACCTTTCTTCCTTTTGGTACTGCCTCACTGTCTCGGGGGTCATCACTTTCAGTCCCAGCTCTATCAGTGGATTGTTTTGCTTAAAATACTGAGGGAGGTATATATTTTTACGTCCCTCATACGATTGTTGGTCAAAATCAATGGACCTGATCCTATAGGTGATTTCTTCAAAATCCGGGATTACATTGACCACAAAATTGCTCGAATGCATATCGCCCAACAAGCGAACGAAGCACCTTTCATTGAATTTAACAAACTCTTTGGCCAGCCGTATTTTGTTCAATCCTTTCTCATTCATGTGTTGGCTAATGAACTTGTCACCCGGTATACCTACGATGTGTTCTTCTACCAAAGAATCATTGTGGACAACATAGCTGATCCTGTTTGGGGACAACAGGTGCTCAAGTTCCAAACCATATACCCTGGAAGCGTCTGCATTTTTTATATAGAAGTAGTCAAAATTATCGTTGATTTGGTTGACAATCCTCACACGGAATGGTTTAGTGTTGCCGTAAACACATAGATCCACCCTATCCACGTTCAGGTGCTTCATCACACTCACATCGCCCGCTGATTTGATTTCAGAGTATATTTTTTTCAATGCCAGGTGAATCTCCTTCATGTCGTCCTGCGGATAAAAAACTGTTTCCCAGAGGGTATCCTTGCCCTTGTTGTCATAAAGGGGTATGGAGTTGTCGTACCTCAGCAGGTCGCTATACTCTATAGGTACTTTTACAGCGCGCTTGTATTTTTTGAGGTACTCCCGCAGTGCGGCACTTATCTTAAAAGGAATTTTTTTCTTGCTGATTATTGCCATGTCAAGCTCCTGTGATACGTCCATAATTTACGACAAACTTCAAAGACCACCACAAAAATGTACTGCAAAAGAAGATGAATAAATTTCAAGCACCAGATTGGAGAGGGTCAATTGTGTCTGTTGAACTTGAGTAAAAACTCTGTGCCTTTGTTCAGTTCCGAACTGACAGTGATCACCCCGTTGTGCTTTCTCATGATTTGTTTGGATAGGCTGAGCCCAATCCCAGAGCCCGATTTTTTCGTGGTAAAAAAAGGAATAAATATCTTGTGCAATGCCTCCTCCTCAATTCCAGAACCATTGTCCTTTATGCTTATTTGGATTTTGTTGTCGTCGTTTATTTTGGCTGTGATATCCAGTTTTCGCTCTTCATTGATATCATCATCACAATCCAGCGCCTGGATGGCATTTTTGACGAGATTGATCAATACCTGTTCTATTTGTTCCTTGTCAACATAAATGCTTAAATCATCCGGGGTTATATCTATATTGAGTTGGATGCAGGCTTTGTCAATATCATATTTCAGCAAAGTGAGGATGTTGTCCATGATGGTTGCCACCGCCACCACCTCAGGGTTTGGCATGGGTATTCTGGTCAAATTCCTAAAGTCGCTTACAAATTTGATCAACCCCTCGCTTCGGCTGTGGATGGTTTTCACTGCCATATAAAAATCTTCCACATCCTCACTTTTGATCTTGCTCACCTCCATCCCATCTTTCAATTGGGCCTCCAGTTCGCACTCCACCGTGGCGGCCAGTGACGAAATCGGGGTAACCGAGTTCATTATCTCATGTGTGAGGACACGGATCAGGTTTTGCCAGGCGTCCATCTCTTTCTCATCCAGCTCGCTTTTGATATTTTGGATAGAAATCAGCTTAAACTCTTTGTTCATTTGCACCAATTCAATAGCGTAAATGGAAAGTTGGATTTCTTCGCCATTTCTCTCGATCTTAATGAGGTCGCGACCTCCTGTTTGTAAATCAAAAAGGCTGTCCACAAGGTTCTCATTGATTTCCTTGAGTTGGTTGATGTTTTTGAGCAACTCAACATCCAACAGGTTTTTGGCCGCTGCATTGATGATCTGGACTTCCCCACTTTTATCAAAAGTGATGATACCAATTGCCACATGGTGCACTATGGTGCGCAGGTATTGGTGCTGGGCCTCTTTTTCTGCCCTGATCTCCCTGAATTTTTTGATCACATTGTTGAACTCCTCGTACAATTCGTCCTGCGAGGTACCGGTTTTCTTTGTGGTATAGGTATGTGAAAAGTCGTCGTATTTTATGGAATTTAAAAAACCAGAAAGCTCTCTGTTGGTTTTGTCCAAAAACTTGAAGAGGAGTTGGATTTCAAACCCCAGGGCCGTGAGCAACAATATTTTGGTAAGGGTATAGGAATCTGTGTAAAAGGCATTCACCAAAAGAAATATAGTGAAAATGAGTAAGGCGATCCTTACAACAAGTGTGACCTTAAAATTGCTAAAGCCCATGCTTCTCTAACCTTCTGTACAAAGAGGCCCTGGTGAGCCCCAGTTCCTTGGCCGCCTTAGAAATATTCCCGTTGTGCCGGTCAATGGCCTTTTGAATGACATTCTTTTCAACTTCGTCGAGATTGAAGGTATCCTGATCACCTTCCTGATTTTGATCTGGTTTGTGGGTGAGGAAAAAGAAATCCTCAGGGGCCAGGCTGGAGTTGTCGCTCATAATCACTGCGCGCTCTATGGCATGCTGTAGTTCCCTAATATTACCCGGCCAACGGTACTTTTGCAGTTTTTTGATCGCAGATGAAGACAATTTCTTTACCGTCTTGCGGTATTTATTGCTATAAATCCCTACAAAGTGATTGGCCAGCAATGGAATATCCTCAAGGCGCTCCCTCAATGCCGGCAAATGAATCTCCACCGTATTGATCCGGTACACCAAATCCTGCCTGAAAGTATTTTGACCTACCATTTCATGCAATGGCATGTTGGTAGCGCAAATCAACCTGATGTCAACTGCGGTGGGTTTATTGGAACCGATCCTGGTCACCTCACGGCTTTGTATGGCCGTCAATAGTTTTGACTGCAATGGCAGGCTCAGGTTGCCAATTTCATCAAGGAACAAGCTGCCTTTATGAGCTACTTCAAACCTACCTGCCCTATCCTCTTTGGCATCTGTAAATGCCCCTTTTTTGTGGCCAAAAAGTTCGCTTTCAAACAAAGTTTCGGTAATGGCACCCATATCCACTCCTACAAACACATTGTCTTTTCTCAAAGATCGCTGATGTATTGCCCTGGCAATCAATTCTTTGCCGGTACCATTCTCTCCCAATATCAATACATTGGCATCTGTTTGAGCCACTTTATCGATGATGCCAAAGACATTTTTAATCGCTTCACTTTCCCCTATTATATCCTTGAAAGGTTGGTTCAGGTCTTCCTGAAGTTGTTTTTTGGCTGTTTTCAGGGTGTCCACTTCCTTGTAGGACTTCTTTAGTTTGGAAGCTGTGGATAGTGTGGCAATCAATTTCTCATTTTGCCAGGGTTTGAGGACAAAGTCTGTGGCACCCTCTTTCAGCGCCCTTACAGCCATTTCCACATCACCAAAGGCCGTAATTAGAATGACGACTGCTTTGGGGTCACGCTCCAGGATTTGTTCCAGCCAGTAAAACCCTTCCTTTCCACTGGTGATGTCCTTACTGAAATTCATATCCAATAAGATTACATCGTAGGTACCATTATTGATCAGAAAAGGTATTTTCCTGGGATCCTTTTCTATGATTACACTTTGTGCGTATTTTTTGAGCAACATTTTTGCCGCAAAAAGCACATCTTCGTCATCGTCGATTATTAAAATACTGCCTAATTCTTTTTCCACTGATTTTCGGTTTTTTTTTGTGGTGCAGTTCAGATATAGTGCCAAATCTTCAAATCCATCGTAGGTGGTCTTGAGGGCACTTTTAGTGTTCGACTATGAACTGTTCGTGAACAAAACCGAACCATTTTGTGTATCATATTCGGACACAATTTAACACAAACCAATTGAAATATCAGTGTAAGCAGATATGAAATATTGCTTTGAAACAAACAAAAGTGCTGGTCAGAACAGGAATGATCGCCCTGGCCTGTTGCGGGTTTTCATTGTTAACACCAGAAAAACATGATTGGATTATGCGCCGTGGCAGAATGGGTGCGATCAGATGTTGATCTTCTTTACGACGTTTTCTTCATCAAAACTTACCTTCACCACATAGATTTTGGTTTCCCTATTCGAAAAATCGTACTCTTTTTCGTTTCCTTCTTCTTGTAGAAATTTATCAGTCTGGATTAGGTTTCCTATCACATCATAAATGCGAACATCCAGGTTCTGGTTCGGTTTGTTTGTGAATTTGAGGATAAACTTGCCTTTCTTTCCATGCAGCAGTTGGTAGTCCAGCTTGTTTCTAAGAATCCCCTTTTCGTAGCTGATTTTATTTTCAATAGCGATCGGGCTCCCCATGTTTTGGAGGGACTTGTCAGTCAAGCTGTCTCCTGGAACAGTACCAAGATTGAAAGTGAACGACAGCAAAAATAAAATACTCGCTAATGACATTTGATAATAATTTGAAAAACACCCTTGCGAAAACCTTGCCAAAGGTGATTTACTCTCACTAAATATTTTCCTCTTTTACGAAATGAAATTTAATACGCCAGGGTTGCCTGCCCAAAATGAATGTTTTATGCCATTTCTTCCTGCTCGTATGCATCCACCGGAATACAGCTACAATAGAGGTTTCTATCCCCGTATGCATTATCTACCCTTCCTACAGCCGGCCAAAATTTATTGGCTTTCACAAATGGAAGTGGATAAATGGCCTTTTCCCTGGAATACGGGTACTCCCAATTGTCGGCTATAGCTACCGTAGAGGTATGTGGTGCATTTTTCAGCACATTGTTGTCACTATCATACGCTCCCCTTGCCACTTCATCTATTTCTGATTTGATGTTCAAAAGTGTATCGCAAAACCTATCCAATTCTTCCTTAGTCTCGCTCTCAGTGGGCTCGATCATCAAAGTACCTGCCACAGGGAAAGATACCGTGGGGGCATGGTAACCATAATCCATCAATCTTTTGGCAATGTCTTCTACTTCAATTCCAACTGACTTGAACTCCCTGCAATCCACAATCATCTCATGGGCACATCTTCCGTTTTTCCCAGAGTAAAGGATTTTGTACGCCCCTTCAAGTCGGGATTTTAAATAGTTGGCATTTAAAATGGCCATTTTGGTGGCGTTCGTGAGCCCCTCGGCACCCATCATGGCAATATATGCGTATGGAATCGCCAATATGCCCGCACTTCCATAGGGTGCTGAAGAAACGGCAGAAATCGATTGCCCACCTCCGCAATCAACTACAGGATTGCCTGGCAAAAACGGCGCTAGGTGTTCGGCCACACCAATCGGGCCTATTCCCGGGCCTCCTCCCCCATGAGGGATGCAAAAAGTCTTGTGCAGATTGAGGTGGCATACGTCTGCCCCGATCATTGCTGGACTGGTAAGGCCAACCTGGGCATTCATATTGGCACCATCCATATATACCTGGCCTCCATTTTCATGAATGATGTCGCATATTTCTATGATGCTTTCTTCAAACACGCCGTGGGTGGAAGGATATGTAATCATCAAGGACGACAGGTGTTCTTTATGTTCTATGGCCTTTTGCTTCAAATCAGCTACATCAATATTTCCAAACGAATCACACCCAACTATCACTACCTTATTGCCTGCCATAACGGCACTGGCAGGGTTAGTCCCATGTGCCGATGAAGGAATGATGGTAACGTTTCTTTGTTCCTGGCCAAGGCTTTCGTGATATGCCTTTATCACCAGGAGCCCTGCATACTCTCCTTGCGCTCCGGAATTGGGCTGAAGCGAGGTAGTATGAAAACCTGTAATCTCTGAAAGCCATTTTCCCAGCTCATCGATCATTTCTATGTATCCCTTAGTTTGTTCTACAGGGGCAAATGGGTGCATAAAGGAGAGCTCTGGCCATGTCACTGGTATCATCTCAGCAGTAGCATTCAATTTCATTGTGCAGGATCCAAGCGATATCATGGAATGGGCCAATGACAGGTCTTTGTTTTCCAATCGCTTTAGGTACCTGAGCATTTCATGCTCAGAATGAAAACTCTGAAAGACCTCATGTGTCAAATATTTTGACTTTCTGTCCAAGGCAGTTGGAAACGAAAATTCAATGCCACGGGCGGCCTCCTTAATCTCCGTAAGGTTGGCTTCCCTGCCAGACAACTGCTCGAATAGGCCGACGATTTCAATTACGTCCTTCACTTCATGAATTTCATCAAAAGAAATCCCTACAAATTCATCGTCGAAATATCTCAAATTAACCTCCTTGGATTCTGCTATTTTTCGCAAGTTGGCTTTTTGTTCCTCTGATTCCAGTCTGATTTTTATGGTATCGAAAAAGACTTCATTTACCTGCTCAAAACCCAGTTTGGCTACTTCACGCCCTGCCAACTCTGCCAAACCATGAATCCTCGAACCAATTTGTTTGAGGCCTTTTGGGCCATGATAGACTGCATACATCCCGGCCATTACTGCGAGCAACACCTGGGCTGTACATATATTGGACGTAGCTTTCTCCCTTCGTATGTGCTGCTCCCTTGTCTGAAGGGCCATTCTATAGGCCTTGTTTCCGTTGGAGTCGATAGACACACCGATCACCCTGCCAGGAATCTGCCTTTTGTTTTCTTCTTTGGTAGCAAAGTATGCCGCATGAGGCCCTCCGAACCCCCTTGGCACTCCAAATCTTTGTGTAGTCCCTACCACCACATCAGCCCCAATCTCTCCCGGTGGGGTAAGCAGGGTGAGACTAAGCAAATCTGCCGCCACGGTTACCCCGAGATTGTTGCTTTTGGCCTTTCCAATCAACTCTGAGTGGTCGATTACAGCTCCATCGGAATTCGGATATTGCAAGCAAATGCCATAAAGCTCTCCATCTGCCATGTCGATTTCATCGATCTTTCCAACCTGAAGGTCAATACCCATAGGCTTGGCTCGGGTTTCCAACACCGCCAGTGTTTGGGGAAATATATTTTCGTCAACGAAATACTTATTGGCACTCTTTTTCTCCTTTTTCCTCAATCCGTAAAGCATAGACATGGCTTCAGCGGCCGCTGTGCCCTCGTCGAGTAAGGATGCATTGGCTATTTCCATCCCTGTCAGGTCGCAAACCATGGTTTGGAAATTGATAAGTGCCTCCAACCTACCTTGCGCAATCTCCGCCTGATAAGGAGTATAAGCAGTGTACCAGCCTGGATTCTCCAATATATTTCTTTGAATAACCAATGGCACCACGCACCCATAATATCCCATTCCCAAAAAAGAATTGAAAACCTTGTTTTTAGAGACCGTTTTCCTGAACGAATGCAAAAACCTAAATTCATTCACAGGTTCAGGCAAATTCAACCCGGAAGCCAGCCTAATATTTTGCGGTACTGTCTCTTCAATGAGCTGATCAATGGATTTTACGCCAATGGCATCAAGCATGAGTTGTTTATCCCTTTCATCCGGACCAATATGGCGGGACTGAAAATCTACTCTTTTGTTTAAATCGACAGTCATTTTCAATGGTTTAATTTGCTGGCCTGCTGAGGCTTATTGAATTTTGGAAATTTTTCGCAAATCTAAATTGAAAAGTCATAATAATATGAACCATTGCAAATGAAATGCCACCGGGAATTACAATAGTACAAATATTGGTAAATATCGGATCATTTCGCTTGCGCCGTGCTAAAGGTAAGAAAATGTCTGTGAAAGTGTAGATAAGGAGGGGAGTCGATACTTGTGGGATTAGGTACAAAGTACCTATTCCCCACAAGATCTTTTCAACCAGCTATGGAAAGAAAGATATTAATCGATCTTTCTTAAACAATATTAGTTCGAATAGGTGAACAACCCAATAATTTTGGACGAACGATATCAATTATTCGATCAATGGATGAATTTGATAGACGAGTGATTTATTTGCGCTTCTTGCGGGCTTTACTTTTCTTCTTTTTCTTATCATGAAAAGCACCTAAATAGTCTGGATCTTCCTTTTTTCGGCGATAATCAATTTCCCTGAGCATGGTTTGCTTTTCTTCAAAAGGTGTCTTTTCCACTATGACATCCGCAGGTAATTTGACCGGAGATATTTTCTTCCCAATAATTTTTTCAATCTGGCCGATGTGGTATTTCTCTGCTTCATTAGCAAAAGTGAGGGCCACCCCGGTATTCTGAGCGCGACCAGTCCTGCCGATTCTATGTACATAATCTTCATATATAAGGGGAACATCAAAATTGATCACATGGCTGACCAGGCTGACATCAATCCCCCTTGCCGCAACATCTGTAGCCACCAGAATTTTTACCTCTCCTTCTTTAAAAGCATTGATGGAATTTAATCTGGTGTTTTGGGCTTTGTTGCCATGAATCACCTTCACCGATTCGGTGATTTTCCGATCAATAAATTTGAACACATTGTCGGCTGTGGATTTGGTTTTTACAAATATGATTACCCTCGAAAATTCTTCTTTGGTCAACAGGTTGCCCAACAAATTGATTTTGGTCTTGAAATTTGGTACATCAAATAGTTTTTGGTCTATTGTGTCAACGGTAGATGCCTGCGGGGTTACTTCCACCTTGATAGGAAATTCCAAAAACTCTTCTGACAACTTCATCACATCCTCGGGCATGGTAGCTGAAAACAACAGGTTTTGCCTTTTTACGGGTATTACTTCCAAAATCTGTCTGATCTGGGGCATAAAGCCCATATCCATCATTTTATCAGCCTCATCTATTATAAATGTGTTGATTTGCCTGGTATGAATAATTTCACGCCTGTAGATATCCATAAACCGCCCTGGTGTTGCTGTGAGTATATCTATCCCTTCTTCTATACTTTCGATTTGTGCTTTTGCCCCTGCCCCTCCGTAAATCACACTGTGCCGGATATCAAGGTATGTGGTATATTTCTTTATGTTTTCATCAATCTGGATGGCGAGCTCCCGGGTAGGCGCCAGAATAAGTGCCCTGGGATTTTCACCCTGGGCATACTTTAATTTCATAAGCAGTGGCAATACAAATGCAGCCGTTTTGCCAGTACCTGTCTGGGCAATACCCAGAACATCCTGCCCCGACAAGATCAGGGGTATGGCCTTGCCCTGAATGGGAGAAGGCTCGGTATAACCAGCTTCGGCAATTGCATTTAATATTTGCTTGTTGAGCTTGAGTTGGTCAAAACTATTGATGATATCCCCCATAAGTAGTTGCAGATATTGATTGGCAAGTTAGATTTGCACACAATATTATCCATTTTTATTGCAACCATGAAAATATGAAGCCAACGCTAATCAAGAATGCCAGGATTGTAAATGAGGGAAGTATCACTGAATCTGACCTTCTCATTTCAGGAAAATATATAGAACAGATCGGAAGTAACCTTTCACACCCCACGGCCAATGTGATAGATGCCAGGGGTAAATTTCTGATACCGGGGGCCATAGACGACCAGGTGCATTTTCGTGAGCCAGGATTGACGCACAAAGCTGAGATTTACACCGAAAGTAAAGCAGCCGTAGCGGGTGGTGTAACCTCCTTTATGGAAATGCCCAATACTGTGCCCAACGTCCTGACACAGGAATTGCTTGAAGACAAATATCAAATTGCAGCCCAACGCTCCCTGGCCAATTATTCTTTTTATATGGGTGTGTCCAATGACAATATTGAAGAGGTACTAAAAACCAACAAGCAGAACGTTTGTGGAATAAAAGTGTTCATGGGGTCCTCCACAGGCAACATGCTTGTTGATGACCAATCTACCATCGAAAACCTGTTTGCCAGGGCAGAAATGCTTGTAGCTGCCCATTGCGAAGATGAAGCTACGATCAAAGCCAATCTGGAAATTTACAAGGAAAAATACGATGGGAAAATTCCGTTTTCAGCGCACCCGGAGATCAGGAGTGATGAAGCCTGTTACATATCCTCTTCAAGGGCTGTTTCGCTGGCCAAAAAACATGGCACAAAATTTCATGTACTACACATTTCTACAGAAAAGGAAACCCATCTGTTTGACAATGATATAGAATTAAAGGACAAAAAAATCACCTCAGAGGCCTGCGTGCACCACATGTGGTTTTCTGATGCCGACTATGAAGAAAAGGGCGCTTTTATCAAATGGAATCCTGCTGTGAAGAAATCGACCGATAGGTCAGCGGTATTCCAGGCCTTGTTGGACGACCGCATAGATGTAATCGCTACCGACCATGCACCTCATGCCTTGAACGAAAAACAAAACGACTACCTGAATGCCCCGTCAGGAGGGCCTCTGGTACAGCATGTTATTCCGGCCATGATGGAATTTTACCTGGATGGAAAGATCAGTATGGAAAAGATCGTTGAGAAAATGTGCCACAACCCTGCCATCTTGTTTTCTGTCGAAAAAAGAGGGTTCATCAGGGAAGGATATTTTGCCGATCTGGTACTAATGGATGAGAACAACCCGTGGGAGGTATCTAAGGAAAACCTCCTGTACAAATGCGGTTGGAGCCCTTTTGAAGGCCAGACATTCAGGGCCAAAATAACGGATACGTTTGTTTCGGGACACCATGCCTACAGATCGGGCCAACTTGATGAATCCCAATTTGGGATGCGACTTCTATTTGACCGAAAATAATTCGAAGTTTTAGTTTGAAATATCAAAAACTACTATCTAAATTTGCACTCCATTTAAAATCATGGTGATTGTAGTTCAGTTGGTTAGAACGCCTGATTGTGGTTCAGGAGGTCGCCGGTTCGAGTCCGGTCTTTCACCCAAATACCCAAAGCAGTTGCATTAATTTGTAGCTGCTTTTTTTGTTAGCATGGTTCTAAAAGTAGTAGGCGGCTTCATATATTGACATTATTGGAAGGTTTGGCTATCATTAGTAAAGCAAAAACTAAAATGTAAGCTTCCCCCAAAAACGGACAGTTTAAAAATGTATAATTTTAAGCTATCTGGTTTTGGGGGGAACTTACATTATAAGATTGGAAAATTAGAATCAAATTTATAAAATGAATAATTCACATTCTAAGCAATCAGAAAAGACGTTTGGTTTCAATATTCCAGACATAATGCCTGAAGTGGTATACCATTATACCAAGTATAAAACCTTAATTGAAATTATTGAAGGGAACAGGCTTAAGTTCTCAACTAGGAATGACCTTAACGACCCATTTGATTGTGACTTTGATATGATAGACTTTTCGGTAACAAAAAAGAATTTTAATAATTATATCAATAAAAACAAACCCCATAATATAGGACGCACTGAATTGAGAAATATTAAAAACAGCAGGAAGGATTCAATAGAAAAATTAAAGACTGGATTTATGAATGAATTTAACTCAATTGGAGTTTGTTGCTTTTCTACTAAAAGCGATAATAGGCTCTGTTGGGGGCAATATGCTGATAAATTTAATGGTGTAGCTATAGGCATGGGAATAAATATAAAAATTACTAAATCCATTATCCCATTTTTTGTGGAGTACGAAGATGATCTTTCTCAAATTAACTACTTCTCAGGCGAAGAAAAAACTTCCATTGGTCTCATATTCCAAAAAAAACATAAAGATTGGGAACATGAAAGAGAATTTAGAATAGTTTCAATTAAACGCAATGGGCTTTTAGAATTTGATAAAAACTTACTATTGGAAATCGTTTTTGGACTGAATGAAACTAAAGAAAATATACTTTCAATTAAAAAATTGTTACTTAAAAATGGGTATAACAATGTGAAATTGAAAAAGCTGAAAAAGAATAAATTACGACTTGAAATTAAGCCAATTGACCATTAATCATAATAAATCCGAACTGTTTTTAATTTATAAACATTACTACAAATTAATCTAATCAGAACCTATTCTTGTTTAGCGTTGTAAAAAAAATACCCTTAAAGCTAGAATAAGGACAAAAATTCAATCCACTAAACGTTTGCTACCCTACAGTAACCCCAAATAAACAAAAAAGCCCTCCCATTTGATTGAGAAGGCTATAAATGTGGAGAATATCGGATTCGAACCGATGACCTCTTGGCTGCCAGCCAAGCGCTCTAGCCAACTGAGCTAATTCCCCTTATTTCTGTTTTAGAGGCGCAAAGATTCTTCCATTTGGGCAAACTACAAAGAGAATCGAAGAAAAAATATCACCATCCTGTTTATGGGTTCGCCAATGTCTTGTGAGGCCCAGAAATCTGGCATTTCTTTTTGTATGACAAACGTTGAGCGAATAGGATCGTGTTGCTATCTTGCAACCAACGATTATGAAACAAAACAGCATATAATTTGTGTGGGATTACAGGAATAGCAGCATTCAATGAAATTGGCCGGTTCAACCTGACCAACCTGGAAAGTGCCACCACTGCACTGGCCAAACGCGGGCCAGACGATCACGGCACTTATGACGATTATTTCGTTGGGCTTGGCCATCGGAGATTGTCCATTATTGACACCAGCAGAATGGGGCATCAACCCATGCAGGTGCCCGAAGGACGGTACGTCATCACTTTTAATGGCGAAATTTACAACTATAAAGTTTTGCGCAAAGAGCTGGAAGCAAAGGGGGTGAAGTTTTACAGTGAGACCGATACCGAAGTACTGCTACAGCTGTACACACATGAGGGTAGCGATTGCCTCAAAAAGCTGGATGGTTTCTTCGCATTCGCCATATACGACACCATCGAAAAGTCGCTTTTCATTGCCCGTGACAG
Source organism: Cyclobacteriaceae bacterium (assembly GCA_040222275.1). GTDB lineage: Bacteria > Bacteroidota > Bacteroidia > Cytophagales > Cyclobacteriaceae > CAXBNB01. Next base: position 148,122 of record JAVKDJ010000010.1, on the reverse strand, counting down.
GCTTGGGATCAAGCCACTCCTCTATTATCAGGACGAAGATAAATTTTTGTTTTCGTCGGAACTCAAATCCCTGATGAAATACAGCGGTGATTGGCAAATAGACCAAACTGCACTCAATATATATTTTCAGCTGAATTACATTCCTGCACCGTTGTGCATTTTGAAAGGGGTAAAAAAATTGCTGCCAGGTGAAAGTATTACCATTAAGGATGGGAAGGTTTCCCAGGAAAAATACTACGAGATACCCCGAAAAGGTACTTCACAGTGCAAAAATGATTTTGAATCCAACAAAAAAGAGTTGATTGATTTGTTGGATGCGTCTGTCCAGAACAGGTTGGTCTCGGATGTACCACTTGGGGCTTTTTTAAGTGGTGGGATAGATTCATCGGTCATTACGGCTTTGGCAAGTCAATATGTGCCAGACCTGAAAACTTTTTCGATTGGGTTTAGTGATGCTCCTTATTTCGACGAGACCAATTATGCCAATATGGTGGCGGATAAGTTTAAGACAAACCATACCGTTTTTTCACTCACGCTTGACGATCTGTATTCCCATATCAGTGAAATTGTAGGTTCTATTGATGAGCCATTTGCCGATTCATCCGCCATTCCGGTTTTCATCCTCAGTCATGAAACAAGAAAGCATGCCACGGTAGCCTTATCCGGGGACGGGGCAGATGAAATTTTTTCAGGTTATAACAAACACAGCGCCTGGTTGAAGTCTGAGGAGGGCAGTTTTCTGAGCAAAGTGGCCCCACTGATCTATCCAGTAGCTAATATCTTTCCAAAATCCAGGTCCGGTAAAGTAGGCAATCTCATGCGGCAAGTAGTGAGGTTTGCCGAAGGTCTGGACATGAACCCTGCCGAAAGATACTGGTTTTGGGCTGCTATTTCCCGCCAGACAGAAGTCAATGCCATTTTAAAAAACCCAAGCCCAGAAGACAGCAGGTTATCGCACATCAACGCCTGGCTCACGGATATGAACTCCTACCGTGATTTCAACGACTTTTTACGTACCGATACCCGTTTGGTACTACCTAACGACATGCTGCATAAGGTTGATCTGATGTCGATGGCCAACAGCCTGGAGGTTAGGGTGCCCTTTTTGGACCATAAAGTGGTGGAGTTTGCCTTCAGCATACCACCTGAGCACAAAATAGACATGGGCATCCGCAAAAAAATATTACAGGAGGCCTTCAGGCATATTCTCCCCAAAGAGCTATACAAAAGACCAAAAAAAGGGTTTGAGGTACCGTTGCTTGATTGGCTCAGAAAAGGACTCAAAACTGATTTGGAACGATGTGTTTTTGACAGGGACTTACTGGCTGACCAGGGTATTTTTGATCAGCAGGAAGTAAATGGGCTCAAGGGAAAACTGTTTTCAATGAACCCCGGCGACTCTCCCGCCAAAGTTTGGGCGTTGTACGTTTTCCAAAAATGGTACAAAAAACATTTCAATTAGCACCTTCAGCATCACTATAGAAAAATCTTATTTCACCCATTCAAATTGTTTTCGTAGGGAAATAGGATATTTTTTTCTACCTTCATGCCCTGGGAAAATTTTAACAAATAAATGCAGGAATTGAAAAGAATATTGGTGTGTCTGGATTTGTCGGAAATGGATCAGTCGCTTATCAAGTATGCCTCACTGCTGGCAGAAACAATGGGAAGTACGAAGGTGGACTTCTTGCACGTTACCTCTACAAGTGATAGCACCAAACTAGCCAGCCTACAGCAGGAGATAAAAGAGAATTTCAATGCCAATGCCACAACCAAGGTTCATATTGAACATGGAGGCATAGTAGATACCATTACTGGTTGGGCGGGGCTACATCGTATAGAATTGATTATCCTGGGGAAAAAGAAAAAATCCCTGTCTTCGGCAAAGCATGCTTCCCAGATTACCAACAAAGCGTTGTGTTCTGTATTACTGGTGCCTGCTATGGAAAATTATGCTTTCAAAAAACTGCTGGTACCTGTTGACTTTTCCATTGGTTCCAAAATTTCCATAAAGCAAGCCCTGGCCATCAAGGAGAAGTTTGGTGGCCAAATAATACTGCAACATGTGTTTTATGTTCACACCGGATACACCACATCTGGCAAAACCTACGAAGAGTTTGGGGCCATTCTCCAGAAAAATGCTGAGAAGGACTACAAAATTTTCCTCAGGGAGCATGGGTTTGACGCTTCGCAATTTGAGATGATCTACACCCTGGATGATGACAGCAAACCCTTCGACAACATCTACGAAACAGCCAAGGAGAATGGGGCTGACGTCATTTTTCTGGGATCAAGAGGACGAACCCCGGCAGCCGCTTTCATTAAAGGAAGTACGGCACTGGACCTTATCAAATACGATGACGATGTGCCTTTCTTTATCGTAAAAGATGAAAAAGAAAGGATGGGTTTTTGGGAAGCTTTGATGAAAGTCTGATTTTTCAGTCTTCGTCCTCCTACATTGAATTTTTTATTTCTATAAACCTTTGCTTCAAGCTGATTAAATCCGAAGTGGCAGTTTTCCATATTAGTCCAATTGACACTCCAAAATATTGATGGATCACGATATCCCTCATACCTGCCATTTCTTTCCAGGGAATGTCCACAAACGATTCCTTAGTACTGACGGAAACATTTTTGACTGCCTCCCCAATAATTTCAATCCGACGGATCACCGCATCTTGTTTTTCAAAATTTGATTCAACTCATGCTCGCTGGCATCCTGTAGATATTCCTCAATTTTTCATATACAATCAATTATGTCTTCTATGAATACCGAATCGTCACGCTTCATAAACCCTAACTTCTTCATTTAAAACGCGATCTCGCAACATCGGCTTTATTGCTTTATATTCAACTAAATCCACATTTCTTCTTAAAACTTGCTCTAGTTCTAGTTTAATTCCAACAAATTCTATCAATCCCACTTCATCCGCCAATTCCACAAGTATATCAATATCACTATTTAAAGTTGAAGTTCCCTTGGCTACCGAACCAAACACTCTCGCACGTTTTATGCGATGTTTGTATAGTACAGGCATCATTTTAATCTTTAAATCTTCAATACTCATTGTATTTGTATATACATTTTACTCTGTAATTTAAATAATTTCCCAAAGACTCTCACCAGCCTAAAAACAGGTAGTTAACAATTTATTGCGGTTCAATACGCCATAAACTAGGCTCCTTACCCAATTATTTTTCTATTTTTGCGGCGCTATGACGAGAGAATTGACCGAATTGAAAAGTAGCCTTGAGGGCGAGTTGTTTTTTGACGACACGATGAGAAAATTGTATGCTACCGACGCTTCTGCATACAGGGAAATGCCGTTGGCGGTAGCCATGCCAAAAAATGATTCGGACATCAAAAAACTGATTCAATTTGCCAATGACCATGGTACTTCGTTGATACCCCGCACAGCGGGTACTTCCCTGGCCGGACAGGTAGTTGGGGCAGGTATAGTAGTAGATGTATCCAAATATTTCAACCAGATACTGGAGGTAAACGAAGAAGAAAGCTGGGTACGGGTTCAACCCGGCGTGATACGCGACGACCTGAATCAATACCTGAACCAATACCAGCAGTACTTCGGGCCTGAAACATCTACGGCAAACCGTGCCATGATCGGTGGCATGGTAGGCAACAACTCTTGCGGGACAAATTCGGTGGTATATGGAAGCACAAGAGACCACCTGCTGGAGGTGAAAGGGTTTCTTTCCGATGGATCGTATGTTACATTTGGTTCATTGGACAATGAGGAGTACCAAAATGCCCTGGCTTCCGAATCAAGCCTGGAAGGGAAACTTTACCGATCTATCAATGACATGCTTTCTTCCAAGGAGCATGTGGAAAATATAAAAAGGGAATTTCCCAAACCAACGATTGAAAGAAGGAATACTGGCTATGCCATAGACATGATGGCGTTTAACCAACCTTTTGACCCGGCAGGCGAGAATTTCAATTTCTGTAAGCTTATTGCCGGCTCTGAGGGTACATTAATGTTCATCACAGAGATAAAACTCAACACCATTCCCCTGCCTCCAAAACACAAGGCCCTGGTATGTATTCACTGCAACGATGTGAATGAATCGCTCAAGGCCAACCTTGTAGGACTGAAATACGGGCCACACGCCAGCGAACTGATAGACCACTATATACTCGAATGCACCAAACAAAACATCGAACAGCAGAAAAACCGCTTTTTCATACAAGGGGATCCTGGGGCCATACTTGTGGTGGAGTTGGCCGCAGAAAATGACAATGAACTTGATACCAAGTGCACCGATCTCATTGAAGAACTGAAAAAAGAAAAACTGGGATACCACTACCCAATACTGAAAGGTGATGACATCCGCAAAATTTGGAACCTGAGAAAGGCAGGATTGGGGCTATTGTCCAATATCCCCGGGGATGCCAAACCAGCCCCAGTCATAGAAGATACAGCTGTAGATGTGCAGGATTTACCCCAGTATATTATTGATTTCAATGAAATCCTCAAAAAACATGACCTCAGTTGCGTTCACTATGCCCATGCCGGGTCGGGAGAATTGCACCTGCGCCCCATCATCAACCTCAAAACCAAAGAGGGTCACGGGCAATTCAGGATGATTGCTACGGAAATTGCCCATTTGGTGAAAAAATACAATGGTTCGCTGAGTGGGGAACATGGAGATGGACGGCTAAGGGGCGAGTTTATCAGGACAATGATTGGTGATCAGAATTACAGATTGCTTGAGGACCTCAAGCAAACCTGGGACCCCAAGGGAATTTTCAACCCGGGAAAAATTACCAATACTCCGCCGATGGACTCCAATCTGCGGTATGAGGCAGACAGGAAAGAACCGGAAATCAAAACCTATTTTGACTGGAGCAAAAACCAGGGGGTATTGCGTTCTGCCGAGCTCTGCAACGGCTCTGGCGACTGTAGAAAGTCCCCAATAAGTGGCGGTACGATGTGCCCTAGCTTTATGGCCACCAGAAATGAGAAGGACACCACCCGCTCCAGGGCCAATATCTTGCGTGAAGTCCTGACCAATTCTGAAAAAATCAACAGGTTTGATAGCGAAGAGGTAAAAGAAGTGATGGACCTGTGCCTGTCATGCAAAGGCTGCAAGTCAGAATGCCCTTCGAATGTGGATATGGCGAGGCTCAAAGCCGAATTCCAGCAGAACTATTTTGATACCCATGGCATTCCTTTGAAAACCAAAATGACCGGCCGTTTCAATCAAAATATGAAAATGGCGTCATTGTTTCCCCCTGCATACAATTTCATGGTGAGCAACCCGATCACCAGCAGGTTGTTTAAATCAGTAATGGGGATTGCCAACGAGCGTCCCCTTCCAAAAATGCCCAAGCAAACCTTAATCGCCTGGTACAAGAAAAATTTCAAAAGCACCGCATCGGGTGATGCCAAAACGGTTCACCTGTTTGCTGACGAATTCACCAATTTTCAGGATGTAGAAATTGGCAAAAAAGTAATGCTTTTGCTGGACAAACTTGGTTACAAAGTGATAGTACCTGAGCACGACGAAAGCTGCAGGACGTTTATTTCCAAGGGCATGCTCAAAGAAGCCATTCCTGTCATCAACAAAAACATCAGGTCATTGTCAGGTATAATAAATGAAGATGCCCCGTTGGTAGGGATTGAGCCATCGGCCATTCTGACATTGAAGGATGAGTATCCCGACCTATGTGAGGCCAGTTTGAAAGAAAAGGCAGTAAACCTAGCCAAAAATATTTTCACTTTTGAGGAATTTATCACACGTGAGTTTGAAAGTGGAGGGATCAGTAGTTCGTCATTCAACTCTGAAGCAAAACTGGTGAAAGCACATGGGCACTGTCATCAAAAAGCCTTGTCGTCGGTAGTTACGCTCAAGAAAGTATTGTCTATTCCGGAAAACTACAAAGTGGAAATGATCCCCTCGGGATGCTGTGGCATGGCAGGATCATTTGGCTATGAAAAAGAACACTACGATGTATCCATGAAAATCGGGGAATTAGTACTCTTTCCTACTGTAAGGAGCACCACCGATGACACAATCATTGCAGCGCCAGGAACAAGTTGCAGGCACCAAATCCATGATGGCACTGGCAGGAATTCGAAACACCCGGCTGAAATTTTGTATGAGGCGCTGGTCTAATTTCGCAATAGATGATGTATTTCTGCCCGCAGTTTAGGAAGTTCTCGTATTACAATGCCCCAGACGATATCATCCATAAATCAGGACTTTGGTTTTTTCTATTTCTTTCAGCAGGTAAGGGTTCTTTATAGCTTTGGATTCGAGTAAATCTATTTTTCTTCCCAAGGTATCTTCTAATGAAAATTTTAGATTGAAATAATTATCAGAATATTCAAGTGGATCTGTTCCAAATATTTCCACAACTAAATCAATATCACTTTTTTCATTAAATGTCCCTTTTGTAATTGACCCGAATGCATATAGGCTTTCAACTTTATTCTTACTACAAAGGGTTTTAATCCAGTCTATATTTTCATTTATCAACTGCATAAACAAAGATAAGAAATTGATCACAATCTTTTAATACGTTCTCTTTTCTGGGATAATGAGTTAATTAGATCTTGCTGCATATAAAATGGATCAAGCGGAATTTCTGTGGGTATCCAGAAAAAGTCTAATATAGCTTTTCAAAAAATGTTTGAAGGTTTGCACCAGTTTCGTGAAAGTCATTAGCAAAGCGCCCGCCTTCGGCGAGGCAGGAAGGAATCTTTACCAATTGGACAGTTCTTTGTTCCGGCAAAGATGTCTCCATTGCATTGCGACATGACGCTTTGAGTGGCTGTTGGTAGAGTATAATGGACATCCTTCTTTCTAAAAAGTGGTTCCTAGAGGTTTGTGATTGTTCTGGACATGTGTCATTGCGTAGCAAAGCACCTGCCGATGGGGCAGGAACAATCCGGATTACAAACAAAAATTATTAAGTTCTGCTAGTTTGGCAAACTGTAACTTGTGACGTAAGGAAACAAAATTTCAACGTATCCTGCCACCCCGTTCTGATAGTATTTTGATAAAACTGGAAGCACCAATATAATTCAACAGGTTACTTCAAGTAACCTGTTGAATTTAGCGCCAGACAAAATGTGTTCACAAGGCTAACCGCCATAGATCACATAGAGCCATAACACTATTTGTTTTTCTTCAGTTTGATCGCAAAATTTTCCCATAGTTTCACCAAAAACTCGTCATCATTGAGAATTGTGGTTTCTTCCCTCTTGCCCATTTTGGTGCGTATGAATTTTTTGTCGGTGAGGGTAATCCGTCCATCGGGGGTAGATTGTGTGATGATTTTCTTTTGGGTAAAATGTGACCTGGGGCTGGTCTGATGGTACTGGCACATGGCTATGAATTCCACAAACTGGTGCTGCCTTTTTGAAAACATATACTCATCTTTGAACACCATAGAGTCGGTGGAACTTTGAAGCATAAAATTCCCATCAACCAGCTCCGTGATCCTGTAATATTTATTCTGGTCCATTTGCACCTTGCCCTGGACAAACTCTTTCGGTGTATGAAAAGAACTCCCAAACCCTACATCCACCAGATACTGGTTGTCCTCCAAATAGACGATTAACAACAGGTGGTCAAATTCCTTTCCCAGGGTGCCATCTTCTGATACTACCCTGGCAGAGATGATTTTGGCCTGAAAACCAAGCTCCAATAGCAAATGGTAAAACAACCCATTCAGTTCATAACAAAACCCGCCCCTCTTTGAGGTGATGAGCTTGTTAAATATCCTCGAAACATCCAGGATGATTTCATTGCCTATATGAATGTCCAGGTTCTCGAATGGAATATGCAGCAGATGGTTTTTGTGCATCTGTCTCAGAAATCGCAAGGAAGGCTTGTATTCCCGAACGCAATCTATTCTCTGCAGGTAGGCCTCCACATCAATGGAGTATCCGCTTGTCCTCTTTTCAAAGAGATCATACTGTGCCATGTGATGATTCTATAATGGTCGAATCCAACTAACAATTTTTTATTCCAGTGTATCAAAAAGAACGCAAAATTTTAATTCACACAAAACCAGCTGCTCCCAACATGCAATCCCAATTCGTGATTTAGCCTTTGTTTTGTTCGTCCAACTTTTCAGTAAGGGCGTCAATTTTAGATTCCAGGTTGCCAATCTTATTTTGTATGTCGTCAAGTTTGACCACAATATCTTCATCCTCTATAAAGAAATCTGTAATGGTACCCGTAAGCGTACTAAACATGACCATCCCCAATAGAATAAGGATCACGGAAAGGAATTTACCCTCTGGAGTAACCGGGGGGATATCCTGCAAAAAACCTACGGTAATGGTGGTGATGGTGGTCCACCATAGCGAATCTGCTACCGAGTCTATGTGTGGGTTTACATTTTTTTCAAGGTGATGAAAACTTAGTGTAAACAACAAAATGATCCCGATACTCAATATAATCAGGTTTTTAAAAGAATTGAGGGAACTCTGCCTGCTGAAAAAGGTGAAGACGTATTTGGCCGACCGCACTACCCTTAGGATACGGATTACCCTAACCAACCTTCCAACCCTCAGTGCATCTACCGTAGGAATGGACGAGATCAGGTCTATCCAATGTGTTTTAAAATACTTCCATTTATTTTCAGCAAGAAATATCCCTTGCGCAAAATCATACAGGAATAACATACATATTCCAAAATCAACGGTTTCCAATATGTCCTTCAACTCATCGGGATAAGTCACTATAGAGCTGATGTACAACTCAACAACCACATAAATCGACAACCACAGGAGTATTTTTTGAAAGGTAGATATGTCTGGTTCTACTAGTTTACTCTCTTCTTCCATCTACATAAATAGGCTTAAGGATTCTCTTTTTTAGGAATATTTAACGATCGACTAAATTAAGAAGAAAATTCATATTTTCTTTGCGCCAAGGTTGATTATGCCTTGAATAAATAAATTCATCATTTTGCAAAACAATTAAACGTTTGACATTTTTTGATCAAACTTCGTACATTATTTTAAAAATTTCCCCTCATTCATTTGTTGAATCAAAAAAACTCAAAACCCACTACCTCAATTTCATCCGTTTGGCTGGCTAAATGGGATTTGGTTGTAGGCTCGGGTCACTGCTTTTGAAACCGACATAGGAAAATCCGGTTTGGGTTGTTTATGATGGAGAAGGGATAATATTATCTAAAAAAATGAAAATACTAATTACAGGTTCTAATGGGTTGCTGGGTCAAAAGCTGGTTCCCCTGTTGCTGGAAAAAGATATGACAGTGGTAGCTAGTGGAAAAGGATCAGACCGTACAAGCATCCTGCATGAAGCGTACCAATACACCTCTCTGGACATCACCAATGAAGAGGAAGTGAATGCCGCATTCGAGAAACACAAACCTGATGTGGTAGTGAACACTGCCGCTATGACCAATGTGGACCAATGCGAATCGGAAAAGGCGGAGTGCCGCAGACTCAATGTAGATGCTGTCCGATTTATCACCCAAGCCTGCGAAAAGCACAATTGTTTTTTGGTACACCTATCTACCGATTTTATTTTTGATGGAAAACAAGGGCCTTATCTTGAGGACGGGCAACCCAACCCTATCAGCTTTTATGGACAAAGCAAACTCGATGCTGAGGAGATCATCCAGCAAAGCACAGTCAAGTGGTCTATTTTGAGGACGGTACTTGTATATGGCGTAGTGCCCAACATGAGCCGATCCAATATTATTCTCTGGGTAAAAGACAGCCTGCAAAACAATAAGAACATCAAAGTAGTGACAGATCAATGGCGTACCCCCACCCTGGCAGAAGACCTGGCCATGGGTTGCTATCTGGTAGCGACGAAGAAATCAGAAGGCGTATATAACATATCCGGCAAGGATATGCTCACTCCATACGATATGGCGATTAAAACGGCCTCCTACTTCGGATTGGACCAGTCGCTCATCGCCAGGGCGGATTCCTCCACTTTTTCCCAGCCAGCCAAACGCCCGGCAAAGACTGGCTTTGTTATCGACAAAGCCATAAACCAATTGGGTTTCCACCCCCATTCATTTGACGAGGGTATTGCCATTGTGGATCGGCAAATAAAAGCGGCCCAGAAAGTCTGATAACACCAGTCCTGGGTTTTGTTAGAATTCTGACGTAAAGTGGAAATCTATTTCTGGAAAATTATCCTGCACCATTTGGAGCCAGGCTTTGCTTTCTGCCATAAAGACCAGTTTGCCATCCTTGTCACGGGCAATGTGCCGGTATTTTGAGTCTATGAATTCGTCCATTTTCTTTTTGTCCGTGCTGCTGATCCAGCATGCCTTAAACAGGTTGATCTGAGCAAATTTACAGGTGGCACCATACTCATGTTTCAACCTGTGCTGTATCACTTCAAACTGAAGTGCTCCAACCGTGCCTACAACTTTCCTCGATCCCAATTCATAAGTAAACAATTGTGCAACCCCTTCGTCCATCAATTGGGACAGCCCCTTCTCCAGCTGCTTGGTCTTCATGGCATCCATATTCACTACTTCCCTGAAAATTTCCGGGGAAAAACTGGGAATCCCTTTGTACATGCCTTTTTCCCCTTCACTCAGGGTATCGCCAATTTTCAAGTTGCCCGTATCGTAAAGCCCCACAATATCACCAGGGAAAGCCTCGTCAATAATCTCCTTGCTCTGGGCCATAAAAGCCGTGGCATTTGAAAAACGAAAATTCTTGTCCAACCGCACGTGGTGGTAGTTTTGTCCCCTTTGGAACTTACCGGCGCACACCCGCACAAAAGCAATCCTGTTTCTATGCTTGGGATCCATATTGGCATGGATTTTAAAAACAAATCCTGAAAATTTATCTTCAGTAGGGTGTATTTGCCTGATTTCAGTTTCCCGGTCCAGTGGGGGTGGGGCTATGTTGATAAAACAATCCAGCAGTTCGCGCACTCCAAAATTGTTTACGGCACTACCAAAAAACACAGGGGCAACCTGCCCGTTTTTGTAGGTTTCCAAATCCAATTCAGGATATACGCCATCCACCAGTTCCACATCCTCTCTCAGCTGTGCCGCACTGGATTCTCCTATGAGGCTGTCGAGTGCCGGGTCATTAATATCTTCTATACTGATTGTATCGGTATCGTCGAGTTTTTGTTTACTGGCCTGAAAAAGCAATAATTTCTTTTCATACATGCTATATACCCCTTGAAAGCCTTTGCCCATGCCAATAGGCCAGCTCATCGGCCGTACTTTGATGTCCAGTTTTTCTTCTATCTCGTCCAGCAGGTCGTATGGGTCTTGCCCTTCCCTGTCCAGCTTATTGATAAAAACCATCACAGGAGTATTTCTCATCCTGCAGACTTCCATCAGTTTTTCCGTCTGTATCTCTACGCCTTTCACACAGTCTATCACCATCACCACACTGTCCACAGCTGTTAGAGTGCGGTAGGTGTCTTCTGCAAAATCCTGGTGACCTGGGGTATCCAGCAGGTTTATTTTCACATTCCTGTAGTTGAACCCCATCACTGATGTGGCCACAGAAATACCCCTCTGCTTCTCTATTTCCATGAAATCCGAAGTGGCATGCCTGTCGATTTTGTTGGATTTTACAGCCCCGGCAGTTTTGATGGCCCCACCAAACAGGAGGAGTTTTTCCGTCAATGTTGTCTTTCCTGCATCCGGGTGACTGATAATTCCAAACGTTCTTCTCTTCTGTATTTCTTCGGCTAAATTCATGGGAATAGTATAAAATTGGCCGCAAAGTTAATTGAATAAATCATTTGAATAAAGCCCTGGCAAAGAAGTTCTTGAAGCATGACGGCAGCTTATGTTTTAAGGGAACCATTGCCGGATGACAAGGCAAAGCCCGTACGATATCGGGCAAAATGAACTTTGGCCGAAATAAACAAGCATTTGGGAAAAGCCCCGATTTTCCTCATGATTAGAAACAAAAAATGTTAATTTTGCAGTCAGAATCAATGAATTCAATTATGGCTTTTGAGTATCAAGAAGAAGAGCTCGTTGAAGTACTGGAAGATCAGGAAACCGAAGATGGCAAGGGGCTCGTTGTTTTTAATGACGATTTCAACACTTTTGACCATGTGATCAATACCTTGGTAAAAGTGTGCAGGCACGAAAGGGTGCAGGCTGAGCAATGTACCTGGCTTATCCATTTTAAGGGAAAGTGCAAAGTTAAAGAAGGGTCATACTCTTTTTTGAAACCCATGAGGGAAGGCATTACTGATGCCGGCATCAATGCTACTATAGTTTAATAGTACACCATTTATGGAATTTCCGAGCGAATTGGTAGAGGAGGCGGTAAGGGAAATTTCCAGGCTCCCCGGTATAGGAAAAAAAACGGCCCTCCGGCTGGCCCTGCACCTACTGAAGCAGGATGTAAGTGCTACAGAACAGCTCGCCGAAGCACTGATCAAACTACGCACAGAAACCAAATATTGTGGCACCTGCCACATCATATCCCATACGTCTGACTGTACGTGCCGGACCATCAACCGGGACCTCTCAATAATCTGTGTGGTAGAGGACACCCCTGATGTGATTGCTGTAAAAAACACGGGCCAATACAGCGGGCTGTTCCACGTTCTCGGTGGGGTCATATCGCCCATCGATGGTTTTGGCCCGGAAGACCTTCACATCGAAACCCTCATCAAGAGGATAAAGGAAAGTGATGGTGAAATCAAGGAAGTAATTTTTGCCCTTAGCCCCACGATGGAAGGCGATACTACGGCGTTTTATATTTCGCGTAAACTAGAAGGCCTGGGCGTGAAGGTTTCATCTATTGCCCGAGGCATCCCCATGGGAGGCGAACTGGAATATGCTGATGAGGTGACCCTGGGGCGATCCATTGTGACCAGGACAGATTATAAGACGGAGTAGTAATCAATTCTTTTGCTTTCTAACTGAAAGTCTATTTGATGGGATACCTGCCTGCGCAGGCATGACGTTTAACCAACAGCATCTGATTACCCAAGTAATTTGTGCCCTCCCTTTGAAAACTAAAAAAGCCCCATAAGTAGGAATGGTCATGCAGGTTATTTCTGAATTTTCTTAAATTAACCTCATGATCGCAAAGGGTGGATATGTTTACATTGTTGCCAATAAATACAGGACAACTATTTACGTTGGGGTGACATCCAACCTGATAGCAAGAACCACTCAACACAGAAGCGGCCAGGGCTCAAAATTCACATCCAAATATGCATGCCATGATTTGGTATATTGGGAGTTTCATGAAAGGATTGAGTTTGCCATTGAAAGGGAGAAACAAATAAAAAAATGGAAAAGGGCATGGAAGGACCGCCTTATCATATCCAAAAACCCGACATGGCGTGATTTATACGATGAAATTCATGACATGAATTAGGCCAAACTTCCTGAGAGGCTTATGGGTTATAGACAGACAGAAACCCTGCCACACCTGATAGAACCCGTCACCCCTGCGCAGGCAGGGGTCGCATTAGAAAAATCTACAATCTATTTATGGGATACCTGCCTGCGCAGGTATGACGGTCAACCAACAGCATCTGGTTACCCGGCAATTTTTACGATACAAAGAAATCCACCTCCATTCTGATTAGATTCGTTAAAGGGACTCACCGGCATGGTACATCAATGCACCAACCCTATCAATATGAGCTGCTAAATCTTTATTGTTGAGGTCTGTATAACTAATCACATCGAAGTGATAGGGCATAATGGTGTCTTCGTTGAGAATGCCACCAATTTTTAGAGCCAATTCAAAACTAGCTTTTTCCCCTTTAATAGCAATATCCACATCGCTACCAGACCTAAAGTTTCCTTTTGCCCTACTCCCAAAAATAAATGCCTCTTCCACCTGGGGAAAGGTTTTCAGAATTTCAACAATGTCGCTCAAATCTTTATCCGTTAATCCAAACATTTACAATTCGGGTTTTAATCGCTCCTGTAATTTTTTCAACAGGGGATAATAGGAATGCCTGATGAGTTCAACCACCTTGTCTGCCAATGCTTCATCGTAGGTATGCGTGGTTAAATTTCTGTTTTTCAGTGCTTCAAGCCAAAGGTGTCCATCCACAATTATTTCCATCTCAAAAGCCTTTTTGATGCTATCCCTTGGATAAAGTACTCCTGAAAAACCTTTTTCCAACAAGTAATCCTTCAACACATTCCATGATAACTCGAAGGAAACTTCAAAGAATTGGATCAATCCTGCCTTTTGAATTAGATCAGGATTTGAAATTCCAATGGCATCCTCTAAAAGGCCCAATGATTTCTGAAAATTAGAAAAACGCTGTTTCCATCTGACATCTTGCTCTTTCATATACCAATTCCTTAGTCACCAAAGATACTTCAATTTAACATGGCCCTTTCTAAAACCTAACCGCCAAAGCTCCAACAATCAGCTGGTTGCCTGATTTGTTTTCAGGTCCTTCGGTAAAGATTTCATGCTTTGTATCATACAATTTGGTCTCAACCCTGAACATCGCATCCTCAGAAATATGATAATTAAAATTGATGGCATATACCTGACCTGAAAAACCTTCAACCTCCCCTGTTGGTATAAGGATCTGATGACTGTCATCTACCTGCTCAAACCTGGCAGCCAGACTGAATTTATCAGAAACCTGTTGCTGCATGATGAACGTCAGGAAGTAGAAGGTTTCTGTCTGGTTCGAACCAAAAGGCTCCTGGCTTCCAAGGTCAAACCCAATCATATAGTGGAATTTTTCGGACGCCTGGTGTCGCATATAGACGTGGTTGTACACACGGTACTTGGAACTCGTAAACCTTGTGCCTTCATCTCCGAAGTAATTGCCATAATTCAACTCCACAGCGTCGCTCACTTGGTAGTTGATGTTCATACCAAATGCCTTGGACTTGTTGGTTTCCCCGATATTCTGCCAACCGTTAAGTACCACTCCTGTCAGAGTCACCTTATCGGAAAGTTCGGCAGTCAATCGTACGCCGGTTTCATAATACGGAGTGTATTCCGTGGTGAGGGCCCTGGTATAGATTTCGTTGCTCAGTGATTCTACTGATTCATAGCCGGTGTGCCCCGGAAACATGCCTACATCCAGCCATACTCCTTCTGACAGTTTTACACCAGCATACGCTTTGTAAATCAACCTGTAAAAATCTGATGGTTCGGCAGCATAATTGAAATCGGCGTAGGTGCCTATCTGCAAACCAATTTCACTCCTGATGTTTTCATTTTCATAAGCCCCTAAAAAATAAGCATGGTTGATGTTGAACTCGTTGTGCCTGGCAGCCATATTGGAATACTGTCTGTCATGGCTTCTGGGTTTGTTGAAATCATAGGCAAAATAGCCGTCAAAATAGCCTGTCCAGGAAAATCCTGGCCCTGATTGGGCATGCAACATCAAGGGGCAAACTAGGAAAATCACTACAAGTGGGGTCAAGATGATTTTTTTCATTTTTCAATATTTAGGTAAATGTACTATCAATCCATCCACTGAATAGACCTGCAATTGCAATGGATGGTTGTAAAGGTGTAAATTATTAATTTTTAAATAATTAAGACAAATTAACCTAAGTTCTTAATTTTGCGCCTTGAAAAATAAAAATTAAATGGAACACTTATCAGACAGGATTAAGAACATGTCAGAGTCAGCCACTCTGGCAATGGCCGCAAAAGCCCGGGAATTCAAAGAAAAAGGTATCGATGTAATAAGCCTGAGTTTAGGAGAGCCAGATTTCAAAACCCCTAAGCACATACAGGAAGGCGCCAAGTCGGCCATTGATGAAAATAAATATTTTGCATACCCGCCAGTGAATGGGTACCTCGATTTGAGGAAAGCCATTGTCGATAAGTTCAAGAAAGAAAACGGCCTGGAGTACACCCCGGATCAGATTGTAGTGAGCAATGGTGCCAAGCAATCTATTGTGAACGTAATGCTCTCCCTGGTGAATCCAGGAGATGAAGTAATCGTCTTTTCCCCATACTGGGTGAGCTATACGGCGGCTATCGAACTGGCCGAAGGTACGCCGGTATTGATCAAAGGATCTATAGACGATGATTTCAAAGCCACTGCAGACCAACTTCGTAAAGCAATCACACCGAAAACAAAAGCAATAATATTCTCTTCTCCCTGTAACCCAACAGGTTCGGTATTTACCAAAGAAGAATTGGAAAAAATAGCTGAGGTAGTGTTGGAGCATGAGGGCATATATGTGATGTCTGATGAAATATATGAGCACATCAACTACACCGGAGCACATGCCAGTATAGGCGCAGTACCCGGAATGGCCGACCGCACCATCACCATCAATGGCATGGCGAAGGGATTTGCCATGACAGGCTGGAGGGTAGGCTATATAGGAGCCCCTACATGGATTGCCAAAGCTTGCAACAAGATTCAAGGCCAGTTGACATCTGCCAACTGCTCAATCGCCCAAAGGGCTACTTTAACCGCATTGACATCAGACCTTGGACCTACCATGGAGATGACCAAGGAGTACAAAAGCAGAAGGGATCTGGTTTTTGACCTGCTCAATGAAGTGCCAGGATTTAAGACCAACATGCCTACAGGTGCTTTCTATTTCTTCCCGGATGTGAGTTTCTATTTTGGAAAATCCAATGGTGAAACCACCATCTCCAATGCATCGGACCTTTGCCTGTATTTGCTGGAGAATGCACACGTATCCCTGGTAACGGGCGAAGCATTCGGAGACCCTGATTGCATCAGGTTGTCTTACGCTGCATCAGAAGAAAACCTAAGGGAAGCGGTTAAAAGAATCAAAGCGGCATTGGCAAAATTCAACTAATGCATTACAAATCAATAGAGGAGATATTCGAAGCTTTTAAGTCGTTGAAGGTGCTCATCATCGGTGATGTGATGATAGACGCCTATATATATGGCTCAACTGAGCGAATATCTCCTGAGGCTCCTGTGCCTGTAGTACATGTCAAGCGAAAGGAAAAGAGGCTTGGCGGTGCGGCGAACGTTGCACTCAATATACAGGCACTGGGTGCCGAACCCATACTTTGTTCGGTCATTGGGGACGATGATGATGGAAAGAAATTCATAAAACTACTCCGAAACCAAAACATTTCGTCCAAGGGCATTATTCAAAGCAGCAATAGGATTACCACCATCAAACACCGGGTACTTGCAGGTTCGCAGCAGATGCTTCGGATAGATGAAGAATCCGAAAACAAGCTGGATACTCTGGAAGAAAACAGCCTGATTGAACACATTACCAATCTGCTGGAGGAAGTTGATCTGGTCATATTTGAAGATTATGACAAGGGCACCCTCAACAAACGGGTGATTTCAGAAACCATCAAAATGGCCAATGCCCAGGGCAAACCTACCATAGTGGATCCGAAGAAAAAGAATTTCAAATTCTACGGTTCTGCCACGTTGTTTAAACCAAACCTAAAGGAGCTCAACGAAGGCCTTAAGATAGAAGTAAACCCGAATTCCAAAACATCGCTTGATCAGGCTATTGAAGGTTTTATGTCAAAATATGACCACAAAAGTGTGATGATTACCCTGTCCGACAAGGGTATTTACATCAACAATGGCAAAACCAGCGAAATCGTGCCCGCTCACTTTCGCAGGATAGCCGACGTGTCTGGTGCCGGTGATACCGTAGTGAGCATCGCCGGACTATCGCTTGCACTTGGGCTTTCAGATCATTTTACAGCCGAATTGGCCAATATTGGCGGAGGGCTGGTCTGTGAGTATCTGGGTGTGGTGCCTGTAGAAAAAGACCAATTGTTAGTGGAAGCATCTTCCCTTCAGGTTATCTGAAATTTATTCTACTCCTAAAGACAAGGGAGCGGACTTGGATTCTATATTTTTTTTGATCAACTTGACTCATTGGTTGAATTCTTTCAAAGAATAGAAATACATTGTCACCCTTTAAAGCATTTTCGTTTTTCCTGCTAGTCTTGTTGGCCTTTTTTGGAATCACCTTCGATTCAGGGGCCAAAGACATGCCTGTGGCAAAAAAAGGCGTTTTGGATTTGCGAGGCTGGGACTTCACCAAACACCGGGCGGTAAACCTGGAGGGTGAATGGGAGTTTTACTGGAAGGATTACCTTAGCCTGGAGGATATAAAAAACCGTCAGCAGCCAACTACCTTCAGGGAGTTTCCGATGCTATGGAAAAATGACTCTGTAGATGGCCGCCTCATTACCCCAATGGGCTATGCCACACAAAGGTTGAGGGTAATCTTCAGCTCTATTACACCAGAGTTGTCTATTTCCATTCCGCAGCTCTACTGTTCCTACCTGCTGTTCATCAATGGGGAATTTATCACCTCCAACGGACAAGTAGGCACATCCAGGGAATCTTCGCTTCCTCATTGGCAGCCTCATACCAAAGACCTTCGGATCACCAATGACACACTGGACATTGTCCTGCAAATATCAAATTTTCACCACAGCAAGGGAGGCGCCTCCAAAAATCTATCCCTTGGGGCAAAGCATTTTCTCCAGTCTGTAAATAAAAGGACTCAGGCTTATGACCTGATCATGGCGTCCAGCCTGTTCTTTATAGGGCTTTTTTTTATGGTCCTCTATTGGTTTGGGAGGCACGAAAAGCAAATATTGTTTTTTGCGCTCTTTTCACTTTTCTATAGTTATCGCGCTATCGGGTCGGATACCTACACCCTACACTACTTGTTTTCAGACCTCCCTTGGATACTGACACTCAGAATGGAATACATCACCATGTACCTGAGTGCTGTGTTTTTCGTTTTCTATTCCTACCACCTATACAGGAGCGAAACTTCCATGCTTTTTGTGAAATTTGGATTGGGCCTGGGAGTCGTAATGGTGCTTATTTCGTTGTTTACCCCTCCTTCATTTTTTACACAATTCACGACCCTTTACAGCATTTACCTACTGCTGTCTTTTTTATATTTATTCTATACCTACATCAAAGCGACAGCCTACTCGAGGTTGGGTTCTAGACTATCGCTGATCAGCACTTTATTTTTATTTCTGACCATCTCACATACCATCCTGTCTTATTTGGGTATGGTGGATCCGGTCCGGACATTGTACTTCATTGGCTTCCAACAGTTTTTCTTCTTCCAGTCCATCATCCTTTTCTACCGCTACACGCTAAACCTGGAACTGGCCAAGAAAAAAGCTGAACAAGCCGCCAAATCCAGGTCGGACTTCCTATCCATGATTTCCCATGAAATCAGAACACCCTTGAACGCTGTGATCGGCCTTACCAATTTTATGATAGGCGACAAACCCCGCCCTGAACAATTGGAAGACCTTAGGACACTCAAGTTCTCCGCAGAGCACCTGCATGTCCTCATCAACGATGTGTTGGACTACAGTAAGCTGGATGCAGGCAAAATAGAATTTGAGATGCGGGATGTCAACATCTATGAAATGGCAGAAAACATCATCAAAGCATTTGAAGGCAAGGCCAGGGAAAAGGGGATTTACCTGAAAAAGGAAATCGACCCAAAAATTCCGAAAATAATTATAGCTGATGGATTGAGGCTGAGCCAAATACTTACCAATTTGATTGGGAATGCGATAAAATTCACCAACAAGGGGGGGGTAACCCTGGTTTTGACCAATGTGACCAGCTCCATGAAAAAAGTGGCCATAAAGTTTTTGGTGGAGGATACCGGAATAGGCATTCCCAAGGACAAAAGGGAAACGATATTCGAAAGCTTTTCACAGGCCTCTACTTCCACAACCAGGGAGTTTGGAGGAACAGGGCTTGGCCTTTCGATCACCAAAAGAATACTTGACCTACAGAACATCAAGATTAACCTATTCAGCAAAGAAGGGGAAGGTTCTCGATTCTATTTCACCCAAACATTTGAGGTAAGTGAGGTTCAGGAGCAGGTTTCAACAACGGAAATAGAAGAAAAGGTGGACCTGGCAAACAAAAAAATCCTTTTGGTCGAAGACAATCCGGTGAATGTAATGGTGGCCAAAAGGTTTTTGTCAAAATGGAAAGTGAATGTGGATGTGGCCGAAAACGGAAGGGAAGCCATTGAAAAAACAGCTTATAGTTCGTACGACTTGATCCTGATGGACTTGCAAATGCCAATAATGGATGGCTATGAAGCATCATCGGAGCTCAGGAAACGGGGACTGAGCATCCCGGTTATCGCCTTAACAGCCTCTGTGATGCTTGATGTAGGTGACAAAGTATTTAGTTCGGGAATGAATGATTATATTACAAAACCATTCGACCCTGATGATTTATACAATAAAATAAAATTGCATATTAAAAAAACGAACTAAAACTTAACCAACCAATCTATCATGTTTAACGTCAGAGTTGTAACCCGGTGCTGGGCCATTGGAGCCATAGCCATTATGACGCAATGTTCCCCAACAAAAAAAGAATCTTCCAATCAGGAAATAGCCCATGAGACACCTTCGAAAAAAGGTGTAGCTGGAACCGCATTCGATCCCGCAATGGGTTGGGTTGATGTTCTTGACCCAGCACTCGAAAAACTCATTAGCAAGGATGCTAAAATCGAAGTATTGTCACAAGGCTATACCTGGACTGAAGGTCCTGTATGGGTGGAAGAGGGAGGGTACCTTTTGTTTTCAGAAATCCCAAAAAACACAGTTTGGAAATGGAGCTCAAAAGATAGTGTGAGTTTGTACCTCAATCCATCCGGCTTCAGCGGGCCTGACGCTCGTGAAGGGGAGTCAGGCTCGAACGGGCTATTCATCAACAAAATGGGACAATTGCTATTATGCCAACATGGAGATCGTGTTCTGGGCGTTATGGATTCTGACCTATCCAATCCGGTTGCGGAATACATTGCCCTGGCGGACAATTATAACGGCAAAAGATTTAACAGTCCAAATGACCTGGACATTCACTCCAGCGGTAATATCTACTTCACCGACCCACCGTACGGCCTTGAAAAATTAATGGAAGACCCGGCCAAAGAACTTGATTTCCAGGGAGTTTATAAATGGTCTGCTCAGGACAGCACGGTTCAATTACTTTACAAAGATTTAAGCAGACCCAATGGGATTGCCCTTTCTTTGGATGAAAAAACAGCGTATGTGGCTAATTCGGATACCGCTCGTGTGGTATGGATGGCTTTCGACGTAATGAACGATGGGTCATTTGCCAACGAACGCACTTTATACGATGCTACCCAAATGGCCAAAGAACAATTTCCTGAATTAGGTATGCCAGATGGTTTGGAAATAGATGCAACGGGAAATATATACGCTACCGGACCTGGTGGTGTGTGGATTTTTTCCAAGGAGGAAAAACTACTAGGAAGAATAATCACAGGTCAAAAAACGGCGAATTGTACTATCGGAGGTGATGGTTTTCTGTACATGACTGCACACTCCTACTTATTGAGGATTCCGTTGAAATCCTAACCTGATTGATGCCTGTCAGGTAATTTTATAAATACCATAGGCACCAACAGTCAATATTGAGAGTACACTCAACCAAAAAAGAAAGTCGTACAACAGACTGGGCTTTAAAAAATCCGGTAAAAACTTATACCGGAAATTTAAAGAGGCATAAACTACTATAATGAGTATTACTGAAGTGGTAAGTCCCCCAATGATCACCATGAGCGTGGGTGCCTTCAATAGCATGAACAATACTGCCCAAACCATAGGAATTATCCAGGACAATATGGCTATGGTCTTTTTCCTTTGTTTGGTATTGGTAAAATCGATCCAGCCTATCTGACTGAAAGCATCGGGAAAAAGCCTGGTCCAAATAGCCAAGGCAGCAAAAAGTGTGGAATATAGTACTATAAAGGCAGCAACAAGAAATACTACATTCGCCCATGGCCCAAGGGTTTCTGTATATAAGCCCGTTAGGGTATGAATGAGTTCCATACCCTCGGGCAGCAGCGACTGGCGATGAAGTATGGCCGCACCCAGCAGATAGAATGCCGCCGTTGAAAGTGTATAAATCACCATGGAAACTCCAGCATCAATGTACATCACCCTGATCCATCCTTTGGCCCTGTTTCTCCAGGCTTCAGTGTCTTCCCTTGGTCCGGTGAAGGAGGCATAGCCCTTTTCTATCAACCAGTAATTGTATGACATTATTTCGTCCCCACCTATACCGGTAATCCCAAATGCGCCAAAGGCAACCAATACGGTCTCTTTTGGCAAGCGAAACTCCAGGCCGCTCAAAAACTCCTGGGCAGAAATGGTATAGGGTGTGTATTGCACCAGGACTACAGATGCCAGGGTCAGCACTGTAAAAATGGCTATAAGTATGACTGAAAAATTTTCGAGGAAGGTATAATACCCTTTGTATATCAATAAAGAAACTGAAAAGGCCGAGATAAAGCACCAGACTACCACAGGAACGTCTGGCATCACTATATTCAGCACCAACGCAGCTCCTCCAACAATCCCACCTACTTGCAGAAATTTGATACACATAAGCACCAACCACGCCCAAATAGTCCAATGGGCCTTGCCCAGTTTGGGGCCTGGCAGCCTGTTGAAAGCCTTCATGGTGGTCTCCCCCGAGTAGATGGAATATTTGCCAAACTCAACCTGAATGGCCACTTTCACCAGGCAACTGACTATAATTACCCAAAAGGCCACAAAGCCCGCTTTTGCACCAAGGCTGGTTGTAGCTATCAGCTCACCCGACCCTACTATGGAGGCGGAAAGAATAAAACCAGGCCCAAGATATTTGAGACAACTTTTCAGGGATGTTGGAGGCTCTTGAATAGATCCGGAAGTCAGTACGTAAGGATTGTCATCGGTCATGCCAGCAGTTGAAGCAAAGGATGTATTATCCAAAATAGGTCAATTTCCGATGATCAGCAAATTTCACCCAACATTAGTCGGTTACTTACCCACTCTGTTTCAAAAAGACATGAAAAACCCCTGGTTTTAAAGCGAGAAACAGAAGATCAATTCGTACGCCAGCCTTTCACAGTATCAATAAAGCACCGCACCTTGTCAGGCTCTATATCAGGATAAACACCATGCCCCAGATTGGCGATATGCCTATGGCCACCAAACCTTTCGAGCATTTGCTCTGTTGCCTTTTCGATTTGTGCATAAGAACTATAAAGCAGACATGGATCGAGGTTGCCTTGTAAAGTTTTGCTACTTCCAACCAGTCTTCTGGACGCTTCTACACTCATATTCCAGTCCAGGCCGATGGTCTCACAATTGAGCAATCCCATTCTTTTTCTTGCGAAAAAAGCTCCTTTGGCAAATACCGTTACCGGCACGTCATTTATAGCATCACAGATTTTAGATATATATTTCAACCCGAATTCATCGTACTGGTTGGGAGGAAGAATGCCGGCCCACGAATCAAACACCTGGACCAAATCCGCTCCTGCGTTTATCTGCATTTTGAGGTATTTGATAGTACTTTCCGTGATCATGTCAAGCAACTTGTGGGACAGTTCGGGTTGCGTATAAAGCATCTTCCTGGCTTTGGAAAATGTTTTGCTCCCGGAACCTTCTACCATGTAAGAAAAAATGGTCCATGGTGCCCCGGCAAAACCTATGAGAGGAACTCTGCCATTCAGCTCTTTTTTCGTTATCCTGAGAGCCTGGTCCACATAGGCCAGGTCGGATTCGGGATCGGCTATTTTGATTTTCTTCAAATCAGTTTCCGAGCTTATGGTGTTTTCAAACCAGGGACCTTTCTTTTCTACCATCTGATAAGGCAGTCCCATGGCTTCAGGTATCACCAGGATATCAGAAAAAATGATTGCCGCATCTACACCGAGTATATCGACAGGCTGTAATGTAACCTCAGCGGCCAATTCCGGTGTGGTGCAAAGTTCTATAAAACCACTCAGTTTGTTCCTTACTGCCCTGTATTCAGGCAATATCCTGCCTGCCTGCCTCATTACCCATACGGGCACTCTTTCTGTTTTTTCCCCTTTTGCCGCTCTCAGTAGCAGGTCATTTTTCAACGCCATAAATCGAATCTTTTTGATTGCGGCAAAGATAGTATGGTGAATATTAATTCTGGAAAATAGGCCGGTTTATTGCCCTGAATTCTTTCAATCATAATTTACAACAACATAGAAACGGGTCAACTATTTTATTCTTTAGGCCGGTGGAAATTCCAATAGTCACCAGGACTTAAAATAATCGTTTTTCCTATTTCATCCAGTTTGAAATCATTCCAATTGCCGGTGATTAGGTAATCGGCCTGAGATGCCATGGCCAATTCCAAAAAACGATTGTCTGGTTCATCAGAAATTATATTGAGTTTTTCCTTTGGTTGGGTGTGAATAGCCAATTCTTCAATACGACTTAAAACAATTTCAGCATTAATGAGAAAATTAGGTATTTTAGAAAATTTTGGTCTCGATAATACTGCTACATATTCAAAAAATATTTCTTTAGATAGTTGCAGCTCAATTTTTCGTTCAAATAAAAGCTCTGAGATTATTTTAGAGGGCGCCCCTGAAGAAAGTAAGGCAGATACAATAACGTTTTATCAATTACTACTTTTTGCATCTCTTACAGACCTTATTTCTTCTTCAATCTGGCTTTGTGTCATTTCCGACAGTCCAGTTTCATTTGAAATAGATTGGCACTTCAAAAGCGATTCTTTGGCGATAACGTTTTTTACATTTTCCAAAAGCTCTTCAAACCTCAAGCTTGAAGCCCCAAAACCATATTTAACAAAATCTTTGTCTGTTAAATTTAAGATAACAGTTTTCATAATTCCCTATTTTGCACCTAAAGTTACACATTTACGAACTTCTTTTCTGTGGGTTTGTTGACAAACACCTTCAAGGGGTCAACTCCCAGCCAGGCCTGGCCTCTATAAATCGAAAAAGCCCTTCGGTTTCCCGAAAGGCTTTTGTTGATCTATGTTAAAGGGCAGATTACTTTTTGTCCTCTACCTCCTCGAATTCTACATCTGACACATCTGCATCAGCTGATTGATCCGCACCAGCAGCTCCGGCTGCATCAGCACCAGGCTGTCCGCCTTCGGCACCCGCCGCTTGTGAGGCTGCATACATTTCCTGGCTTGCGCCTTCCCATGCTTTGTTCATTCCTTCCATAGCCGCATCAATAGCCGCCAGATCAGCGCTCTTATGGGCTTCTTTCAGTTTTTCCAAAGCAGCTTCGATCCCGGATTTATTTCCTTCAGAAAGCTTGTCGCCAAACTCTTTCAATTGTTTTTCTGTCTGGAAGATCATAGAGTCTGCAGCATTGAGCTTTTCAATCTTCTCTTTCTCCGTTTTGTCCGCTTCGGCATTGGCTTCAGCCTCCTGCTTCATTTTTTCTATTTCCTCGTCAGTCAGGCCAGAAGAAGCTTCAATTCTGATTTTCTGCTCCTTATTAGTGCCCTTGTCTTTGGCCGATACATTCATGATACCATTGGCATCAATATCAAAGGTTACCTCGATTTGAGGGATTCCCCTTGGCGATGGTGGAATACCATCTAAGTGGAATCGTCCAATAGTCCTGTTATGGGCAGCCATTGGCCTTTCACCTTGCAACACATGTATCTCGACTGAAGGCTGGTTATCAGCAGCAGTAGAAAAAGTCTCAGATTTTTTGGTAGGTATGGTTGTGTTCGACTCAATTAATTTGGTAAACACACCTCCCATTGTTTCTATACCAAGTGATAGCGGCGTAACATCAAGGAGCAACACGTCCTTCACCTCACCTGTGAGTACACCACCTTGAATGGCTGCTCCAATGGCCACCACCTCATCAGGGTTAACCCCTTTGGAAGGTTTTTTGCCAAAGAATTTTTCTACTTCTTCCTGTATAATAGGAATCCTTGTAGAACCTCCTACCAATATCACCTCATCTATCTCCGACAAGCTCAACCCTGAATCTTTCAAGGCTTGCTTCACAGGCTCCATTGACCTTTTCACCAGGCTATCAGCTAGTTGCTCAAATTTCGCCCTGGTCAATTTCCTTACCAAGTGCTTTGGCACCCCATCAACAGGCATGATATAAGGCAGGTTGATCTCAGTCTCAGTGGAGCTTGACAATTCTATTTTCGCCTTTTCAGCGGCTTCCTTCAATCTTTGCAAAGCCATTGGGTCTTTGCGCAAGTCGATGTTCTCATCTGACAAAAACTCTTCTGCCAGCCAGTTGATGATAACTGCATCGAAATCATCACCACCAAGGTGCACATCTCCATTGGTAGATTTTACTTCAAACACACCGTCACCCAATTCCAAAATTGAAATATCGAATGTACCACCACCAAGGTCATACACAGCGATTTTCATGTCTTTGTTTTTCTTATCCAAACCATAGGCCAAGGCTGCCGCTGTAGGTTCGTTGATAATCCGTTTTACTTCCAGGCCAGCTATGGCGCCAGCTTCTTTAGTTGCTTGTCTTTCTGCGTCATTGAAATACGCAGGTACGGTGATCACGGCTTCTTTCACTTCTGTTCCCAGGTAGTCTTCGGCGGTTGACTTCATTTTTTGAAGGATCATCGCAGAAAGCTCCTGTGCAGTGTATTTTCTGTCACCTATGGCAATTCTGATGGTATCATTGTTGCCACTTTCAATCTTATAGGATGCGCTTTTCTTCTCTTCAGAAATATCCTTGAATTTTTTGCCCATAAACCTCTTGACAGAGCTTACGGTGTTTTCTGGGTTTGTGATGGCCTGTCTCTTAGCAGGGTCACCCACTTTTCTTTCTCCCTTACCGCCATCTAAAAATGCTACGATAGATGGGGTAGTTCTCCTCCCTTCACTGTTGGGGATAACTACAGGCTCGTTACCTTCCATCACAGCTACGCAGGAATTGGTTGTACCTAAATCGATTCCTATTATTTTTCCCATGATAATTGTTTATATTTTTATTTTTTGTTTCTCTTGCGGCATTCCATTATCAATGGTTGTGCCAATCGGTTTTACACCCAATATCTGTGACATATTGTCAGAATGTCAGAAATAATTTGACTCAAACAGACTATTTTGACTGGATTATCGGGAGGTTTGTTTTCTAGCCATTTGTTGAGGTGGCAACATTACCGCCAGCTTATAGCACACTGGAGTAGCTCGGAAAGTAATAGAAGAAGTGTCTTTACCTACTATGGAAAATCCAGGACACGGCATATTATTTTTTAGATGCATCATAAATAGGCTTTCCCCTCTCATCCCATTCTCTTATAATGTATGGGCGAAAATCTTCATCAAAAGGGTCGTCACCATACTGAATTTGCCTCTTCTTGCGGTTTCGGATATCGTAGTATTCCGTCCAAATCCCTACCTTACCGTCAAATCGGTACTCTCCCCTTACAGCAACATTGCCACTTTCATAAAAGGTATAGTAGTTGCCTTCCTTTTCCCCAAAGTGGACTGGAATGATTTCTTTTATTTGCTTCTTCCCCCTGTCGTAATATTGTACCCTGGATTCCTTTGGCCACCCCTTATAGTACTTTTCCTTACTCTGGAGTATGTCGTATTTATTCCATGTTGTCCACCTTGCGTGCTTGGTACCTTTGTAGTACACCCCCTCCTCAAGCAGTTGGTCACCCAGCAATTTCTTATAAGGCCCATGGAGGATACCGGCATTACCTTCATCAATCCTTTTGGAATTGACAATTTTCTTTTTCTTGAAATTGTACCAAAAGATATCACGCACATACTGATCCGGCTCCTCGTACTCCCTTAGATAATGAAATAGTTCTAAAACTGTTCGGTCACCAAATCCGGTCCGGGTAAAGCCCTTTTTTGTACGCACCCCATAAAAAGTACCCTTTTTAACTTTTTTCTTTTTGGGGGCCTTGATCTCTATGTCATCTTCGGCTTCCATATCAATTGTCAAAGGGGTATCGTAATTGATCTCAAAGAGATCAACATCCTCTTCATCCTGGGCCATTAGGGGGGCAACCTTTACGGATAAGAAGAAAACAGTAAGATATATATATTTTAAAAACCTTAAATCCATAATCACTTCGCTAACGATCATCGACAACAATTATTTTTATAAGTGTCAAAATTAAAGAATTATCCGATATAGTCTGGGGTCAATCCAACATACACAATCCAAAGTATTTGTGAAACTTCGTATTTGGGTAAGGCCAGGCCCTGACTTGACCAATACAATATTTAATCGCCTAAACGACTATAAAACGTATATGCGTTTATACGGTTTTCGTATTACCTCAGCATTCAATATATTTGCCCTTCGAACATTCTATTCAATTCCTAAATGGACAAATATAGCTATATAGCGAATGCACATGGTGCTGCTATCGAAGACATGTATGAAGCATACAAGTCAGACCCGGAATCAGTTGACCTTTCCTGGCAAAGGTTTTTCGAAGGCTTTGAGTTTTACCAAACCAAATTTGGAGAAAATGGCCATGCCGCCCAGGCTGTTGACGGCCAGTATTCTGAAAAAGAAGTTCTGGTGCGCGACCTGATCCATGCCTATCGCTCAAGGGCCCACCTCAAATCGAAAACCAACCCGGTTAGGAAAAGAAAGGAAAGGTTCGCCATTCTGGAACTTGAAGATTTCGGGTTGAGTGAAGCTGATCTGGATACGGAGTTTGAAGTCGGAAAACAAATTGGTATAGGAAGGGCTACTTTGAGAAAAATCATAGAATCCCTCAAACTGATATATGAAGAGTCAGTAGGCTTTGAATACATGTACATTCGCAGACAGGCTATTCTCGAGTGGTTTAAAAAGAAATCAGAGTATGAAGCCCTCAACTTCAACCCTTCCCCCGAGGAAAAGAAAAGGATATTATTGAAGCTCAACGAAGCTGTAGTGTTCGAAAACTTTCTGCACACCAAATACCTTGGACAAAAAAGGTTTTCATTGGAAGGTGGGGAAACGACCATTCCCGCCCTGGACTTCATCATCAATACAGGGGCAGACCTGGGCGTGGAAGAGGTGATGATCGGTATGGCCCACAGGGGTAGGTTAAATGTGCTGGCAAACATCATGGGAAAAACCTATGAGCAAATATTTAATGAATTTGAAGGCGGAGTGGTACCAGATCAGACCATGGGTGATGGTGATGTGAAATACCACATGGGGTATTCCAGTATTGTTGAAACTCCTTCTGGCAAAAAAGTAAACCTCAAGCTGGCTCCTAACCCCTCACATCTGGAAGCTGTAAATCCGGTTGTTGAAGGGTTTGTACGTGCCAAAGCTGACAGGCTATATAATAACGATTATACAAAAATACTTCCGGTTATCATCCATGGTGATGCCGCAGCAGCAGGCCAGGGAATCGTGTATGAACTGGCACAAATGTCCAAATTGGATGGCTATACCACTGGAGGCACCATTCATTTTGTCATCAACAACCAGGTAGGATTTACTACCGACTTTGCGGATGCCAGATCGAGTATCTACTGTACAGACATTGCTAAAATAATAGATGCACCAGTGCTCCATGTAAATGGTGACAACCCGGAAAATGTGGTTTTCTGTGTAAAATTGGCAGTAGAATACCGACAGAAATTCAATAAAGACATATTTGTGGATATGGTCTGCTACAGAAGACATGGCCATAATGAGTCCGACGAACCAAAATTTACACAACCATCCCTATACAACATCATTGCCAAACACCCCAACCCAAGAGAAGTGTACAACAGGGCACTTATTGAGCGTGGTGATGTGGACGCCGGACTTGCCGCATCGATGGACAAGGAATTTAAGGGTATGTTGCAAGATAGGTTGAACCTCGTTAAGCAAAAGGCACTCCCTTATGAATATCAGGAGCTGGAAAACGAATGGAAGGAACTGAGGATTTCAAACCCTGCTGATTTTGAAGTATCACCCGACACCAGCATTTCTCAGGAGGACATCAATAAAATAGGCAAGGCCCTTACCAAAATCCCAAAGGACTTCAAGCCCATCAAACAAATCGAGAAGGTATTGAAGCAGAGGAAAGACATGTTTTTTGACAGCAAAAAACTAAACTGGGCAGCAGCCGAGTTGCTGGCTTACGGTTCTATCCTGATAGAAAACAAAATCGTAAGGCTCACCGGTCAGGATTCACAAAGAGGTACGTTTTCGCATAGGCACGCCGTGCTTAAAGACTCCAACACCAATGAGCCCTATAACAGCCTTGACCACATTGAGGATGGGCAGGAAAAATTCAGGATATTCAATTCCCTATTGTCTGAGTACGGGGTACTTGGATTCGAATTTGGATATGCCATGGCCAACCCAAGTGCTCTTGTAATCTGGGAAGCGCAATTTGGTGATTTTGCCAATGGTGCGCAAGTAATGATCGACCAGTTCATTTCATGCTCCTACACCAAATGGAGAAGGATGAATGGGCTGGTGCTATTGCTCCCTCATGGCTATGAAGGCCAGGGCCCTGAGCATTCCAATGCCAGGCCAGAAAGGTACCTGCAGTTGGCTTCCGGCAACAACATGTACATCGTGAATATGACCAAACCTTCCAACATGTTCCACATGATGAGGAGGCAGCTGGCCATGCCGTTCAGGATGCCTTGTATTGTCATGTCGCCAAAATCGCTTTTCAGGCACCCACTGGTAGTTTCCCCAATCGAAGAATTTACCAATGGCAGGTTCCAGGAGGTGATAGGTGACGACTATGTTACACCTTCGAAAGTCAAAAAAGCACTGCTCTGTACAGGCAAGGTATATTTCGACCTGCTGGAAAGGCAACAACAGGACAAGAGGAAAGACATAGCCATTATCAGGCTGGAGCAGTTGCATCCTTTCCCCAAAAAACAAGTGATGGCCGAATTGAACAAGTACAAAAAAGCTCAGATACTTTGGGTACAGGAAGAACCGGAAAATATGGGCGCATGGTCCTTCATCCTGCGCGTGTTCAGGGAGGTGCAAAAAGATGTGATTTCACGTAAGGCAGCTGCTTCTCCAGCAACCGGGTTTGCCAAGGTACACGCAAGGGAACAGCAAGAAATTGTTGACAAAGCTTTTTCGTAAAAAACCTGAAATAAATACAATGAACCTGAAATGACCTGAACATTGGGTCAAACAAAAGATATATTAAAGAAATAAAAAATGATCAAGATTAACATACCAGCCGTAGGCGAATCCATTAGTGAGGTTGTCATTTCACAGTGGTTGAAAAAAGAAGGTGAATACGTGGAGATGGACGAAGTAATATGTGAACTCGAATCCGATAAAGCGACATTCGAATTGAATGCTGAGTCGGCCGGGGTTTTGCATCATAAAGCCGAGGAAGGTGACACGCTGGAAATAGGCGCACTGCTCTGCGAAATTGACGAAACAAAAGCTAAAGCCAAAAGCGAAGCGCCCAAACCCACAGCTGAAACTAAAGCTCCGGAAAACGGCTCAACTTCCGGCGAAGTGCTTGAAATGAAGGTGCCAGCAGTAGGGGAATCAATCAACGAAGTGACCATTTCCAACTGGATGAAAAACGATGGTGACATTGTGACACTGGATGAACCTATAGCAGAAATAGAATCTGACAAAGCCACCTTCGAACTAACAGCCGAGGCAACTGGTAAGCTCACCATAGTAGCTCAGGAAGGAGAAACCCTTGAAATTGGGGCCCTGATCTGCAAACTTGAGGTAATGGAAAATGGAAAAAGTTCTCCTTCACCAGCTACAGAAACTGCTACGTCAGCTTCTCCTCAGACAGGTGACGGCTCCTACGCAGCTGGCCATCCGTCTCCGGCAGCAGCCAAGATATTGGCAGAAAAAGGCATTTCTCCGACAGAAGTATCAGGATCTGGTGTTGGTGGCAGGATCAGCAAAGCTGATGCCGAAGCAGCCAGTAAGGCCGAACCTAAACCAGCACAACAGGCTGCTCCTGCTCAGGAAGCTGTAGCACCTTCGTTTGGAGGAAACCGGGAACAAAGAAGAAAAAAACTGACCCCACTGCGCAAAACTGTAGCCCGCAGATTGGTGTCTGTGAAAAATGAAACGGCCATGCTCACCACTTTTAATGAGGTGGACATGAAGCCAATAATGGACTTGAGGAAGAAATATAAAGATGCATTCAAAGAAAAATACGAGGTAGGTCTGGGCTTTATGTCTTTCTTTACCAAAGCCTGCTGCCAGGCACTGCAAGAGTGGCCGGCAGTGAATGCCATGATCGATGAAAATGAAATCGTGTATAACGACTATTGTGATGTGTCCATTGCCGTTTCTGCCCCAAAAGGCCTGGTAGTTCCTGTTATTCGCAATGCCGAAACGCTTTCTTTTGATCAGGTGGAAAAAGAAATTATCCGACTAGCTACTCGCGCCAGGGACAACAAACTCAGCATAGAGGAAATGCAGGGCGGTACATTCACCATTACCAATGGAGGTGTTTTTGGTTCTATGATGTCTACACCTATTATCAATGCGCCACAATCGGCCATACTGGGCATGCACAATATCGTACAACGACCAGTAGCCATCAACGGTGAGGTAGAGATTAGGCCTATGATGTATGTGGCTTTGTCTTATGACCACAGGATTATCGATGGTCGCGAGTCTGTAAGCTTCCTTGTACGCGTTAAAGAACTGCTCGAAGATCCGGCAAGGTTGATGTTGGGAATATAGTTGGTTTAGTACAAAGCAAAAAGTACATAGACTGATAGAAATGCACCAATACAAAGAATTGAAAGTCTGGCAAAAATCTATGGATTTGGCGGAATCCATTTATGAAGTAACAAAAGGTTTTCCCAGTGAGGAAAAGTACGGTGTTACGGGTCAACTTCGACGGTGCGCTATTTCAATCCCTTCCAATATTGCTGAAGGGGCCGGCAGAAATTCTGACAGAGATTTTAGCCGGTTTCTGGATATATCAGTGGGAGCACTTTTTGAATTAGAAACGCAGGTCTTGCTCTCTTTCAGGGTAGGTTTTCTTATTGAATCTTCAAAAGATGAAATAGTTGGAGAAGTTTCACAAATACATGCCATGCTAATAGGCTTAAATAAGTAATATAATCAAATACTTAGTACTCAATACTTAGTACTTAAATACTTCTAAAATATGCAATACGACGTAACAGTAATAGGATCAGGACCTGGTGGATATGTGGCTGCCATACGGTGTGCCCAGTTGGGAATGAAAACTGCCATTATTGAAAAATACGATACACTGGGAGGTACTTGTCTCAATATAGGATGTATCCCTTCCAAAGCAATGCTCGATTCATCGGAGCACTTTCACAATGCCGAGCATACTTTCAAAACCCACGGCATAGACATCAACAAGCCAAAAGTCAACTTTGGTCAGATGATAACCCGCAAAAACGATGTTGTGAAGCAAACCTGCGATGGAATCGATTTTCTGATGAAAAAAAATAAAATCGATGTACATCAGGGGTTGGGTTCTTTTGTAGATAAAAATACGGTAGCCATAAAAGCTGCCGATGGAAAAGAAACTAAAATCACATCAGACAAGGTGATTATAGCTACCGGTTCTAAGCCTTCATCGCTTCCTTTTATCAATATTGACAAGAAAAGGGTTATCACAAGTACGGAAGCACTTTCCCTCAAAGAAGTGCCCAAACACATGGTGATCATAGGTGGCGGTGTGATCGGGTTGGAACTTGGTTCTGTGTATGCACGCCTGGGTGCCAAAGTATCCGTTGTGGAATTTCTCGACAGGATAATCCCCGGCATGGACGGTACGATGAGCAAGGAGCTAACCAAGTCACTCAAAAAACTTGGGTTTGATTTTTACCTCAAACACAAAGTGACCGCCGTAGAAGCCAAAGGCAAAAATGTGAAAGTAACTGCAGAAACGCCTAAAGGAGAAAATCTCGAATTGTCAGGCGACTATTGCCTGGTGTCCATTGGGCGCAGGCCTTATACAGATGGCCTTGGACTGGAAAATGTAGGCATCCAAACCGATAAGGCGGGTAGAATAGAAACAAACGACCACTTACAAACCAATGTGGACAACATCTACGCCATAGGCGATGTAGTGAAGGGCGCCATGCTGGCCCACAAAGCCGAAGAAGAAGGTACCCTAGTGGCCGAGCAGTTGGCGGGGCAAAAACCGCACATCAATTACAACCTGATCCCCGGAGTGGTATATACCTGGCCTGAAGTGGCCGGCGTAGGGCAAACAGAAGAACAGCTCAAAGAGCAGGGCATAGGGTACAAAACCGGTTCATTTCCTTTTAAAGCACTTGGCAGGGCCCGTGCCAGCATGGATACCGACGGACTGGTGAAGGTGCTCGCCGACAAATCTACCGACGAAATATTGGGAGTACACATAATAGGTGCACGTGCAGCAGATATGATTGCTTCGGCAGTTACAGCTATGGAGTTTAGAGCATCTGCAGAAGATGTGTCGCGCATGTCGCATGCACACCCTACGTATATGGAAGCGGTGAAAGAAGCCTGCCTCGCAGCTACTGAGGCAAGGCCTATTCACATTTAAGCATTCCACAAATCAGAATATAAAAAAGGCGCATCAATCGATGCGCCTTTCGTTTTTCATGCACTTCCTCCGTGAAGCAGGCACATGAAGACACTTATTTGAAAAAAGAAAACCTTTTTTCTCAGTTGGCTATCTTGTCACCTCGCTGAAGCTGCCAGAGGTGCGGGTCTTCTGCCTTGGTAGAATAGTCAAACTTGAAAGTATTGTAATTGAAATAAATATTTACTGATCCTGTGGGTAGGCTAAACGCATAGTTTCCACTGCCACCAATATTGGTTACATACCAGATTTGTCTTGATTTGGGCGATCCGGGGTTTGTAGGGGCACTAAGCACTACGTCACTGGTAATGGGCGTTGTTGGCCCCATGTACAACTCTTTTCCCTGATCGAGCAGATACCTGTTGGAAATGGCATAGCCGTAGCTCACCCAGGTAAATTTCCACTGTTGCTGTGTGCTTTGAGGAGCCGAGTTTCCTGGAAAAATATAGTCGCCACCAATGTTGTAGATGAAAGCATGACCAGTACTGCTATTAATAAAATGATAGTAGTAATTTTCACTCACCTCCTCAGTATGAAAGCTATATACTTCCTGACTGTTGTCCATTGTGTTTCCATCCTGGTCTTTTAGTCCATTGGTCAAATAAAACTTATACTGGGTTTTATATTCTTTTAGGCTCTCTGACGCTGTAAATATCACTTCAGAGCCATTTACCTGATAAGTGCCATTTACAACTGATTCTCCTCCACCTGTAGAAACCTCCACCACAGAAAAATTGGTGCTGTTTACTGTAGCCGGATCTATATTGGATGAAAAGGCAACAGTGACTGTATTGTCATCTATCCTAACGTCTTCAGCATCATTGGCAGGCACTGTGCTCACCACCTGTAGTGCCAGGTTTTCGGTAAAAAATACCCGGGCCTTGGTAAAATCCAGCCGGTTTCCAGCAACATCGGTTACAAAAGTGGTCACGTCCAAATTGTACTGTGAATTCCCTTTGAGGGGACTATTGGGGGTCACGATCACAGCATTGCCGCTTACATCGAATGACAACCCAACCTGCTCATTAGAAGACTGGTGCCTGAGAGTGATGTTGCCCGCCAGACTGGTTTCATCCATGGGTTCGGAAAAGGTGATGGTGATGATCTCATTTACCGATACATTAGTGGCCCCATTGGCTATAGAAAAGCTTTCTACTCTTGGTGCCGTTTCATCCACAATCAGTGTGGTGAAGCCGGATTCAAACTCGGCTTCCAGTCCATTGCCTGCCACATCCTTCAACCCGGTTCCCAACCACAAAGTGTATTCAGAAGAGTGTTCCAAATCTACCGTGGGGTTTAGTGTCATCACATTTCCATCTATGGTCACATCCAGCTGAATATTGTTGGCCAGGGCAGGTGTGGTAAGTTTTATGGTATTGTCGCTGACAGTGGCCAAATCGATGGGCTCAGAAAATGTAATCTCAATGTTGGCATCCAAGGCAACATTGCTTTCTCCATTTCCAGGATTTACACCAGCAATCGTAGGAGCAGTTTGATCCAGCGTTAATGTAGTAAAACTGGATTCGAATTCACTTTCAAGGCCATTTCCTGCTAAATCCAAAAGGCCTGTTTTGAGCTTGAGTGTATATACCGACCCCTGTTCCATATCAGCAGCCGGATCGAGGGTCATCACATTGCCTGAAATACTCACATCTGCCTGAATGTTGTTGGAAAAAGCAGGAGTGGTCACAATCACTGTCTGGTCACTTACAGAACCCAAATCAATCGGTTCAGAGAAAGTGATTTCAATTTTCGCATCCAGCGGCACATCTACTGCCTTGTCTTTAGGGCTGATACTGGCAACAATGGGGCCGGAACTGTCCGGATTTGGCTCGGTGGTGAAAACGATAATTTCACTGTCTTTCAAGCCATTGCCGGCACTATCTTTTACACCAGCATCTATAAATACACTGTATTTAGTGCTGTATGCCAAATCCTCCGTTGGATCGAAAGTAATTTTGGCACCATCCACTGAAAAGGAACCACCTATAGTGGTTGTTTCTCCGGATACAGTAAACTTAAACGAACTTGTGGATAAAGAACCCAAGTCTATCGGTTCGGAAATAACAGCCACGATATTGGTAGCTATCGACACATTCGTGGCACCATCAGCCGGTTCCACGCTCAATACTGAAGGTGCCACAGAATCCCTTTCCGGTTCCGGGTCTTCCTTGGTACAGCTTACTACTACAGCCAGCGCTAACATCAGGACAGCTGTATTAAACACATTCATTAATCTTTCTTTTTTCATGGTAATAAGGTTTTATGGAACATAGCATCACAAGAGGTTTTGCTTTATTCTGACACTAAATTATCCGCTTAAAAAGTCCGGATTTGAGGTTTGTGTGCGGCTGGTATCGCCCGGGGTGTGAATGGCATAGTCTAGGAAGTAAACCGGAGAATACTTATATTTCAATTCTTATATTTTATTGAAATATAGTCCTATGCGATTCAGGGTGTTATTTATTTTTTTGTTTGGCAATCCTTTACTTTTCACACCAGGGTATGCCCAAGACCTGATAGATAGTCTGGAAAACTACACGAGCAAAGCCAAGCCTGGCTGGGACCAGATCGACCATGCCATAGGACTGGGCAGGTTGTACCTCAACAACGGAGATCTGAAAAAGGCCAAAGCCGAAATTGCCAGGGTAAATGCGCTTTCGGAAAAATATAACCTGCCGGAAGGCAAGGCCCACGCCCTGATCCTGGAAAATGTGATCGCCTACCTTTTTGACTATGATGCCGATAAGGCCATCCGATTGTGCGAAGAGGCGATCAGCGTGGCTAAGCGGGCTGGTGACCATAATGCCTATATGTATGCCGGATTCCAGTTGGCCGAAAATTATATATGGGAAAAAGGAAACATCGAAAAGGGCAGGGAGATACTGGATGGGTTAATTGCTGAAATCGACGACCGTGTACATCTCAAAAATGTGGGGAGCCTCTACAAAGCAGCCGGAGCGCTCTACACCCGGTCTGGCGAGCATGACAAAGCCCTGGCGTATTATAAAAAAGCACAGGCTGTTTTCCGGCTAATGGTGACCGACCCAAAACCCGATCCCCGTATCGGCAGGATAAGCACCCAAGAGGTAGATATCGCATTTCACTTTGGGAGCATCCTCGATAGTTTAGGTGATTTGTATTTCAACATGGGGCAAACAGAAAATGCAGTGGCCACTAAAACCGAAGCATTGGAGGTTTTTGAAAAAAGGGGCATTGATGTAGATATAGCCTGGATGCGGGGCAACCTCGGAAAGTTATTCTTTCAGGTGGGAAGGTATCAGAAATCGCTGGAAAACCTGCAGAAAGCCAGAAAAACCTTTGAAGACCTTGATTTGCAAAATGACAAAGTGCGTGTAAATACCACCCTGGTCAACCTTTTTTTAGAATTGAAAGACTATGATACTGCTGAAAAATATGCTTATGAAAATATAAAGTACCTGAAAGAAATCGGTCATGCCTTGTTTTATTCTTCCAACCAAATGCAGTGCATCCAAATAGCCTTGCTCAAAGGGGAATTGGAAAAAGCCAAAGAAATAATCTATGAAGCGCAAGTATTGGTCGATTCTCTGGAAAACAAGGAAAACGAAGGGTGGCTGTACCAGCTCAAGGGCGATTATGACGTGAAAACAGAGCAGTATGAATTGGCTGTTGCCAGTTACCAATACTCCCTGTCTGTGTACACCAGCATAAAAAAGACCTACAACATCGCCAATGTCAATTATGCGCTTGGGCAGTTGTTTTTCCAACAAGAAGAGTACGACTCAGCGACATATTATGCCCAAACGGCCCTTGCCACAGTCAAAAACACTAAAGATATAGATTTGGCGCGTAATGCCTTTTTGCTATTGAGCAAAATACATGAAGCCAATGGCAACTACCAGCTGGCCTACGCCAACCACCAGGCCTTTTTTGCCTATAACGACAGCCTTTTTACAGCAAATGCCCAGGCCAAACTCAAAGAAGAACAGGTGAGGCAGAATGTAGTGGCTTTTAAAAATGAGAAAGAAATGGCCGAGCAAAATGCCGCTCTACTCGCGCAAAGAAACGACCTCTTTGTAGCAGCCGGAGTAGCTTTGCTGATCATGCTTTCTTTCATGGGAGTTTTGTATTTCAACCTGCGTAAAGTGAAAAGTAAAATTCAGGAGCAAAACCTGCAACTGACCCAACTCAACCAAACAAAAGATAAGTTTTTCGGAATCATAGCCCATGACCTCAGAAGTCCCTTGCTTGGCCTTCAAAATGTTGGGGATCAGATTCGTTTTTTGATTAGAAAAAAAGAAACCCAACGACTGGATGACATATCCGGCAATATCGAAAGCACAGCCAAAAAACTTACCGAATTACTCGACAATCTGCTCAACTGGTCACTCCTGCAAAACGGTATGATTCCCTACCATCCGGAGAAAGTAAATTTGCGGGAAAGTGCAGAAGAGGCTTTAGGACTGATGAAACCGCTTGCGGAAGTCAAAGAAATTAAGCTGACCAACAGTATAGTGGAAGATGTGTATGTACATGCCGACCCCAAAGCTGTCAGCACTATTCTCAGGAATATCATCTCCAACGCTCTGAAGTTTACCGACCGGTATGGTGAAGTAAAAGTGGACGTAAAAGCAGCCAATAACCAGTCAACCATCATCATCAACGATACTGGCACGGGTATTTCTGCCGAATTGCTCCCAAAACTCTTTGACCTGGATAAAAAGAGCCAGCAGGGCACTCAGGGAGAAAAAGGCTCAGGACTAGGGCTCATCCTTTGCAAAGAGTTGGTAGAACTCAACCAAGGCACCATCAAAGTAATCAGCGATCTGGGCAAAGGGTCGAGTTTTATTTTTAACTTACCCAATTTTTCAGCCAGCATGTAGCATGTCCAAACTAAGCATATACATCATAGAAGACGAGGCTCTATATGCCAACCAGTTGATGATGCTGGTGGATGAGCTGGACTATGACCTGGCCGGTATGGCCGACAATAGCGATACCGCTTTAGCCGAAATTGGAAAGTTAGCACCCGACCTGCTGCTGGTAGATATCAAAATAAACGGTACTATGGATGGGATAGAACTCGTATCCAGCATCACAGAAGACAAAGAAATACCGGCTATTTTTATCACTTCCTTTACTGATAAAGAAACTTTCGACAGGGCCAAAGCTGTAAACCCCTACGCCTACCTGTCCAAACCCTTCAACGCACACGACCTCCAGCGTACCATCGAGCTGGCCATTCAGTCTAAAGCAGAGCAGAAACCAGCCGATTGGGGAGATGATATCGCCTTTCAGGGTGCCTTTTTTATCAAAAACAGGCACAGGCTGGAGAAGGTGGCCATCGCTGATATTTTATACCTGGAAGTAGAGGATCGTTACAGCACGGTTTACACCGACCAGGGAAAAAAGTACGTCCTTCGCATGAGCATGGGGGATGTGCAGGAAAAACTCCCGGAAAAAATGTTCTTCCGAACCCATAGAAAATACAGTGTAAACCTCTCGAAGATCAAATCACTAGACCTGCAAGACAATCTACTCTATCTGGGTGATGCTTCCGTGCCTATCAGCCGCACCCACAAGGAAGAGCTGCTAAAAAGACTGGAGTGGATGCAGTAGT
This sequence comes from Cyclobacteriaceae bacterium, assembly GCA_040222275.1. Taxonomy (GTDB): domain Bacteria; phylum Bacteroidota; class Bacteroidia; order Cytophagales; family Cyclobacteriaceae; genus CAXBNB01. The sequence continues at coordinate 108,233 of JAVKDJ010000010.1, read as the reverse complement.
ATTTTTTATGCCATTACAGGAAGTATTTCCAGGCAGGGACCACTTCTATTTCAAAACCTTTGTGACTTATGATTTCCTCTTCTTCCATGGTCAATATATAGCCTTTTCTACAGTCTAAAAAATTACAAGCCGCTATCAATCCATCTACTTCTCGTTTTCTTGTACCTGAGTTTTCTATAGTATAGGCTACTTGTAAAGGGGTTGTTTTTTCCCTATCCACGACTACAAAATCACACTCTTTGGTCTGTTTGAAGTAAGTAATGTCTAACTGTCTTTTAAAAAATTCCAGCGCCACCAAATTTTCCAATACCTTTCCTTTATCTTCGGAAAATTGATAATTCAGGGCGGCCAAAAACCCATGATCAATAGCGTAGGCCTTTTTATCGCTTTTGGCCCTTTTTAGCGATGAATAATCGAATTTGTCAATCATTCGTAGTAAAAATATATCGTTCACCTGATCGAAAAAGGTATATAACGAATTTTTGCTAGTGCTATAACCTGAAGACTTCAAGTCATTATATATCCTATTCACCGATATGGGAGATGTCACACTAGTCAGTATTTTTTTGATAAAATACTTGAGGACCTGTACATTGGCCACATTAAACCGCTCAACCAAGTCACGGAATATCATCACATTGAAATACTCTTGCAAGATTTTGTTGCGGGTGCTGGTGTCTTTTTCACCGACCAGTTCGGGAAACCCCCCAGTCAGCATAAACTGGTGAAAACCCGAGACAATCTTTGCTTTGTTGGCAGAAAGATATATATCCTGATTTATACCTTTGAATTCCAGGTATTCGGAAAATGACAAAGGGTACACTTCGTATGAAAGCGTTCTGCCCCTCAATGCTGTGGCTATTTCGGTACTCAAGAGTTTTGCATTAGAACCGGTAATAAAAATATGTTTACTCTCCTGATCGTAAACCCTTCTTACAAATTTTTCCCAACCCTCCACATTTTGTATTTCATCAAAAAAGAAATAGCATTCTTCAAGCGGGATTTCCGGATACAGCTCTCTGTATGATTGAAGTATGAGGTCAAGTTCTTTGGCTGTAAATGTTAACCTTTCATCCTCGAAGTTGACAAATATGATTTTGCTAGAATCTAAACCTGCTGATCTAAGTTCGTTTATTTTTTGGTATAGCAGGTAGGTTTTACCGGCCCTTCTGGTACCGATCAGTGATACAACCTTCCGTGAATTCAGCGGAACATTGATTTTCCTGCTTACTATGCTGGCTATTTTCTTGTTTTGAAAATTCCGTATGACTTCTTTGATTGTAGCTTTCATTAATATTCTTCTCTTTAAAAAGGATAAAATTAATAATATCTTCCTTTTAATAAGGAAATTTTACATAATAATTTCCTGATAATAAGAACATGTGTTGAAAATACCCGAAATGCCAGGTGCTTCAAGTGGAAACCGAATATATAAGATGGGTACGGTGAATGAAACGTTATTTGATACAGAAAGAAAGAGAATCAGTTTGAATTGACACTACTCTCTTTTCAAAGCCCCACCAAACCCAACACCTGTGAATGTGCAGGCACATCGTTGAAATGCCACTTGCCAGCTACCCTGCCTTCATCGAGCAGCCAAAGTCCTGGATTGGAGCGGGTGATTGTTTTCAGCACGGTAGCATCTGTGTAGTAGAATGGTACATCCAAGCCTGTTTCTTCCTGAAAAGCCTGAAACGATTCAGCCCCAGATGCAGTGAGCGCAATCACCTCTACCTGATCGCCCAGAGCACTTTGAAGTCCTATAATATCACCGAAACTCTTCCGGTTGGTTTTTGACACATCATAAATAATCAGAAACAGTTTTTTGCCCATAAACATGTCCTCTGTGTAGTCGCCCTCATCGTTCCAGATGGAAAAATCGGTGATCTTCGGCTGGGCTTCAGGGTTGAGCAATACCATTTCTTTGTACTGATAAGTGGTATCAGTTGGGTAGCTGGTAAACTTGAACTCCTCTCCTCCTTTTTCCATAATATATTCGTACTGAAAGTCCGCAGAAGGTTGCATTTCTGTAGGGATATGGTTGCCGGTTTTATAGGCCCTGAAATCTATATACGGCAAGTGATTGACCGCATAAATGGCCAGGCCTATGTTCAAAACTGTAAATACTATAATCACATAATCTGTCACTTTCTGCATTTTCAGAGACTGCTGTGTAGTACTGAACACAAACAGGAAAATACTCATCACCACCAGTACAATGTCTTTATAAAAGGACTGCCATGGAGTGAGCTTGATCGCGTCCCCGAAACAACCACAGTCGGTCACTTTGTTGAAATAAGCCGAGTAAAAGGTAAGAAAAGTGAAAAAGAAAATCAGCACTATCAGCACAATAAAGGAAATGCTTGTGCGGTAGTTGAGTACAATAGCCAAGCCCAAAACCACTTCCAGAACACATAAAAATATGGCGATAGGCAAGGCATGGGGCACAAATATGTGAAAGAACGACCCAAAGTCAGAAGAGAAAACCTCGAAGTACTCCTCCATCTTGATGGCAGTGCCCACCGGGTCGTTGATTTTGATCAGGCCAGAAAAAATAAAAAGTCCCCCGACTAAAAACCTTACTATAGCTGCTAATACTTTCATACTTCAATTTGTTTCTGGAAAATTAACTAATTCTTCGAAACTTGCATGAAAGCATCCATATATTAACAACTGGTTAACATGACTTTATCTGAGGTGCGGTTTTTATGTTCAAAAGATATTATTGAACTGAATTTTATATACGAACTGGTTTTTACTGACATTCTTCTTGACTTATTGACAACCATTATACCTTCGTTTATCTTTTATAGGGACCAAGAAATTTATCCCCATTGAAATGAACTAAGTGATCAGGATTGTCAGCAATCCAAACTTCTGTCTCCCATGCAATATCACTCATAAATTGTCTGAATTTTGGTCTGTTCATGAAGGCTGTCACAAAGACTACATCCACCTTACATTTTTCAGTAAGTTTTTGAAGCTGGATAAGTCTTAATTCACTTATCGGGCCTGAAGAATGTACGGCTTCAATAAGATATAACCAATTCTTTTTCTTTGAAAAAGCAACTACATCTGGCAGTTCTTCATGTGAAATTTCAAAGAAATTCAAATGGTGCAATTTTTCTTTCTCCAAATGAAGATATTTGTCAGATGTATCCCCTACATAAAGAACCTCCGCTCCATACCCATATCGTGGTAAGAATTCCTCAATGATTGCCTTTTGTAGGTCGTTATGCTCGCCTGCCGAAAAGAAAAGTTTGCCACCCAACGGAAGCGTAACATTGACTTTATTAATCTCCCGCTCTCTCTTTAATTTCTGACTTAGGGGCTCAACATTCCTTAATTTCTCCTTAACCGATTTTTCCCAATCCTTAGTACCGAATGTCCGAATAAGAGTTGCATATGTTGGGTTTATTGAGTACCCGCGAGTTGAATCATTTGTTGCGGAATTTGGACTTGACTGTAAAACAACTTCTGCTACTGTGAGTAATTTCAAGTCTTTTCTTCGTATGTCATCATATGAACCCGAACTTATATCTTCGTTAAAATGCTCATTTACAAAAATGATAATCTCTCTTGTCTTTAGCGAATATCCACTATTTAAGTCTTTTACTTTTTTAAAATCGCCAAGGCTTTTAATATCACCACTAGCCAAAAATGCAATAGCCATTCTCTCCAACCTTCTTGGAGTAGAATTCAAGGGAACCCCAAAGCAATCTAAAATATAAAGAGCGGAATTTATGAGCTTCTGGACTCGCGAAGATTTTTCACCGAAAGTCTTAGATTTATCGGGATTGATATACTGACGCATCTTCAAAGAGTAAATATTGGTCGTTTTCTGTTACATTATATTGATGAGACACTTCACCTGTCAGATGATTTTTTATGTTTAAGGCTAAATGAAACGCAAAATTGGGAGCAACTGCGTTTCCTATTTGATTAAATTGATGAGTCTCTGTTCCAGAAAATTCAAACCAATCAGGAAAGCTTTGCAAACGAGCAGCTTCGCGAACTGTAATTCTCCTTCTACGGCCATCTTCTAGCCTTACCCTATGCATGTCTCCTGTTGCTCCTGCTAAGTTTCTACATGTTAATGTTCTGGCCGGTCGATCTAGGTACAAATCCCGAGGGTTGATACAACTAGAGGCCTTTTCATAGTTCGCCACATACCTGTCCATTGATTCTGTGAAAAATTTGGATTCAGAGTCAAATTGGAAAGGAAGCTCACCCAATGCTTGACCAGCGGTAACTTTACGGTTCACCTTTTTTGGTAAATTGATTTTATTCTTTGAGCCGATTACGATTACTCTTTCTCTGTTTTGAGGAACTTCATAGTTTACTGCATTTAATAATGAATACTTCAAATGATAGCCCAACTTTTCAAGTTCTTTAATCACTTCTCTCAAATACCATTTGTTTTTATAGAGCATTCCCCTAACGTTTTCGAAAAGAAGAACTTCTGGATTTAACTGACGTATTGCTGATAAGAAAATAGGGAAACCATCCCTGGAGTCTTTTAAACCAAGTTGTTTACCTCCAACACTGAATGGTTGACAAGGGGGGCCTCCAATGACAACATCAGCCTTAGGGTATTCAAAATCTATAGTTAGTTTCTCATTAAAGCATTCACCAATTAAGTTTCGATTATAGGTCTTGGTTGCAGGTTGATCCATTTCATAACCGATAGTCTTAAACCCATTTGCTTCAAAGCCTAGGGAGAGCCCACCGCAACCAGCAAAAAGATCAACAACTGTTTTGTTCAATTCAGTATCAATCCAAGGTTTTAGTTTGTTATTTATCTCATCCCAATACTCCATTCTGTAAATCTACAAATTTTCGCTAAGTTTTCTTCTTACAAAGCACGAGGTGCAACAACTAAACATACCCCAACTTGATTAAAGCAAACACCGAATAATTGATCATATCCTGGTAATTGGCCACCACCCCTTCTGAGATCAGGGTCCTACCATTGTTGTCTTCTATTTGCTTGGTACGCAACAGCTTCATCAGAATAATATCCGTGATGGACGACACCCGCATCTCACGCCAGGCTTCACCATAATCGTGGTTTTTGTTTTTCAGCAGGCCAAGGGTATCCTCTGCTATTTGGTCATATAGGGGCTCCAGTTGGTTATAGCCTATTTCCAGTCCATCTTTATCACTCAGCTGGGTTTGCATTACGGCCATGATGCAATAGTTGATGATGGCCACAAATTCCCCAGAAATATCCTCATTTACCTTTTGCGTCCCTTTCTCCTGCACCGACCGGATCCGCTGGGCTTTTATAAAAATCTGGTCTGTAATGGAAGGCAATCTCAAAATGCGCCAGGCCGTTCCATAATCACGTGTTTTCTTTTCAAAAATATCTTTACATGCGCTGATAACTTGAGTATATTCGCCAACTGTTGTTTCTTCCACTGTCTAAGTTTTAATCTGCTAAAATCATTCAAAATTAACCAAATTGGTTTCAATTACCAGACCGGCTATGTCAAAAACATATTTAAACATAAAAGGGTCGCTGCTGGATATTTCCAGGCCGTCAGTCATGGGTATTATCAACCTTACAGCCGACTCGTTTTATGATGGTGGGAAAATAAAAAATGACAAAGACCTTTTGCTGAAGGCAGAAAAAATGCTCTCGGAGGGAGCCACATTTCTGGATGTAGGGGCTTATTCCAGCAGGCCCGGAGCTGTGGACATTCCGGTGGATACCGAACGTGAAAATGCCGTGAATGGTATAAAAACTATCCTTAATGAATTTCCTGAAGCCCTAATTTCAATAGATTCTTTCAGGTCGCAGGTAGCCCGGGCTGCTATCGATCATGGGGCATCCGTCATCAACGATATTTCGGCAGGGGCGCTGGACAAAGATATGTTCGATACTGTTGCCACACTGAAAGTACCCTATATCATGATGCACATGAAGGGAAACCCACAGAACATGGTAAAATTATCCCAGTACAAAGACCTGATTTCTGAAATTATTGATTATTTTAATGGCAGGATAAAATTGTTATATAGTAAAGGTGTATCGGATGTCGTTATCGATCCGGGATTCGGATTTGCAAAGACCCTCGAACAAAATTTTGAATTGTTGAACAAACTGGAGTTGCTGACCGCTTTGGAGCGGCCCATTTTGTGTGGTGTATCCAGGAAGTCCATGATTTGGAAATCCCTGAATATTACTGCAGATGCAGCCCTCAATGGGACTACTGCGTTAAACAATACATGCCTTATGAAAGGGGCATCAATTTTGCGGGTCCACGACGTAAAAGAAGCTATAGAAACTATCAAATTGTATGAACTAACTACTAAAAATTGATATTAGGATTTCACATAGGGTTTTTAGAAATAAGCTGGGTCGATCTCATTGACATTGGGATGGTAAGCATCCTGCTTTACCAGATTTACAAGCTGATGAAAGGCAGTGTGGCCATCAAGATTTTTCTTGGCTTCTTGTTTCTTTACCTTCTTTTTTTGGTGGTGAAAGCCGCCAACATGGAATTGCTGAGTAGTATCCTCGGTCAGTTTATGGGGGTTGGGGTCATCGCTGTTATCGTATTGTTCCAGCAGGAAATCAGAAAGTTTTTATTGCTGCTTGGAAAAACTACCCTCTTCGATGAAGGCAATATCATCAAAAGCCTGAAGCAATTATGGCGCGACAAATATGACAATGAGCACCTCAATGTTACTCCGGTAATTGATGCCATCAAGTCGATGGGGGGATCGAATACAGGTGCGCTCATCGTTTTTTCAAGGGATTCGGAATTAAAATTTTACGCCAATTCAGGCGACCGACTGGACGCCCTTGTTTCAAAGAGACTGCTGCTCTCAGTTTTTAACAGGCACAGCCCACTCCACGATGGGGCGGTAATCATCAACAACAACCATATAGTAGCCGCCAGGTGCATCCTTCCAGTATCGGAGCAGGACAACCTGCCTGCCATCTATGGATTGAGACATAGGGCGGCACTTGGCATGTCTGAAGCCACAGACACCCTGACCATCATCGTATCTGAAGAGACCGGGCAGCTTTCCTGTGCCCGTGGTGGGTTTATGGAATTCAACCTTTCTATCCAGGAAGTCCGAAACCGCATCAATGAATACCTCTACAACAAAGAAGAGGATCCGGACAAAGAGCCAAAAAGCAAAACCTCAGCCATACTGGACAAGCTGAAAAAGAAAACCAAAGACCCTGGCCAAAAAGTAGAAATAACCACCTGAGTTACCTGACGGTTGCAGACATTTGGCATAAATCGAAATTTTTACCCTTAATCTAAAAGCATCTTACTTACTTTTGCGCAAAAATTTAAGAAGATGATCCAAAGAATTCAATCTATATTTCTTGTCCTCGTTTCTGCTACTATGGTGGCTATGCTGTTTTTCCCTCTATGGCAAAAGGTAGATACCGAGGGAAAAGAAAAAATTACACTCACACCATGGACGATTGTTCATGACAAAGAAAACCCACAGACAGAGCAGGCAGAAATAGTGACTGAAAAGGCCGTGTACCCCATAGCAGGGCTGGCCATCATTGGCGCTATTGTAGCCTTGTTTTCTGTTTTTAAATATGACAACAGGTTGCTTCAGATGAAGCTGGGCGCCCTCAATTCCCTGGTGATTGGAGGAAGCCTGGGCTTTGCGGTGTATTATATATTCGAAGCAGAAAACGCACTGCCACAAAATATACCAGGGGCTTATCTGCCTGGTTTTTATTTTAGTGCTGCAGCCCTGTTTTTCAACGCTTTGGCCAACCGGTTCATCCGCCGGGACGAGAGGTTGGTAAGGTCCGCGGACAGAATACGCTAGGTTTTAAACAGGGTTCACCCAATCACTGAACCTCGAATTCCTGTCAATATTTTACTTATTGCTGACAACATGTCACTTTATTCCCTTTTTTCGGGAATGGAACAGCTTTTGTAATCCCAGCAAACCCGAAAGGGAACCTTGGCAATTTGCAAGGTTCTGTAAATGTCTATTCTAAATCAACAAGAAATAAAAAATGAGTACTAAAACGAAAGAGAAAGGTAACATTTCCATTCACACCGAGAACATTTTTCCAATTATCAAAAAATTCTTGTATTCTGACCATGAGATCTTCCTGAGGGAACTCGTGTCGAATGCCGTGGATGCTACTCAGAAATTAAAGCGCCTCTCTTCGCTCGGTGAGTATGGCGGGGAATTGGGAGACCTGAAAATTGATGTGAGCTTTGATGAGAAAAAGAAAACCATCACCATCAGCGACAAGGGTATCGGTATGACTGCCGAGGAGATCAAAAAATACATCAACCAGATTGCATTTTCCGGTGCTACCGAATTCGTTGAAAAATACAAAGACAAGGAAGATGCCCAGCAGATCATAGGGCATTTCGGGCTTGGATTCTATTCGGCCTTTATGGTTTCAGACAAAGTTGAAATCAATTCCCTCTCGCATCAGGAGGGGTCAGAAGCTGCCAAATGGGTTTGCGATGGCTCTACCGAATTTGAAATTTCCAAGGGAAAAAGAAAGGAAAGGGGTACCGACATCATCCTTCATATCAACGAAGACTCCAAAGAATTTTTAGAAAAAGGTAGGATACAAGGCATACTGGACAAATATTGTAAGTTCCTGCCCATTGAAATCCGGTTTGGTGAAAAGGACGAAAGTGTAGAAGACGGAAAAGACAAAGAAGGCAAAACCAAGTGGAAAACCGTCAAGAAGGACAATATAATAAACAACCCTTCCCCTCTTTGGACCAAAAGTCCTTCTGAGTTGAAAGACGAAGATTACCTGGCCTTCTATAAGGAATTGTATCCATTCTCTGAGGATCCTCTATTTTGGATCCACCTGAATGTGGACTATCCGTTCAACCTGACCGGAGTATTGTATTTCCCCAAAATCAAAAACGATTTTGAAATACAAAAAAACAAGATCCAGCTATTCTCCAGGCAAGTGTTCATCACCGATGAAGTGAAAGATGTGGTGCCGGAGTTTTTGATGCTGCTTCATGGTGTAATAGACTCCCCGGACATTCCGCTCAACGTATCCAGGAGTTTCCTTCAAGCCGATGGAAATGTCAAGAAAATCAATTCTTACATCACTAAAAAAGTAGCCGACAAACTTTCAGAACTCTTCAAAAATGACAGAAAAGCTTTTGAGGAAAAATGGTCTGACATTGGCTTGTTCGTGAAATATGGTATGTTGAGCGAAGAAAAATTCAACGACAAGGCCAAGGATTTTGCCCTCCTGCAAAATACCGAAGACAAATTTTTTACCATTGAAGAATATAAAGAGCAGATAAAGACCAATCAGGAAGACAAGGACAAAAAACTGGTGATGCTCTACTCTACCGAGCCGGCCAAACAAGATTCCTTTATTGCTTCAGCCAAAAACAGGGCATACGATGTGCTCAAACTCGATGGACAGCTGGATAGCCACTTCATCAACCACCTCGAGCAAAAGATAGAGGGAATCACCTTGAAAAGGGTGGATGCCGATACCGTGGACAAACTGATCGATAAGGATGAAAAAACCGAGTCGGTATTGACTGAAGATGAAAAAACGTCTCTTAAAGAGTTGTTCGAAAAGGCCATCAACGACAAGAACAATACCGTTACCGTTGAGGCACTCCCCGGAGATGAAATGCCTGTGATCGTTACCATGCCGGAGTTTATGAGGAGAATGAAGGACATGGCCAAAGTAGGCGGTGGCGGTGGTATGTTCATGATGGGTGGAGATATGCCAGACCAATACAATGTAGCTGTGAACGCCAACCACGCTTTGATTTCAAAAATCCTTAAAGCTGAAGGGGATGAGGCCAAAGAGCAACTGGCGAAGCAAGCCTATGACCTGGCATTGCTTTCCCAAAACCTTCTGTCTGGTGCAAGGCTCACCAGTTTCATCAAAAGGTCTGTAGAGCTTTCAGTGGAGTGATAACTCTCAATTTTAAAAGACTAGAAAGCCCCGTATTGGGGCTTTTCTTGTTAACCTCAATGTACTGCTACCGGATCATTTGAGCCGGCCAATAGGTTTTAATTAAAATTTGCCTAAATTTGCGGACTTTTAAACCGTGGACGTGATCCACAACATTAAATATTATAAAATAACTAATGGCAACAAGAATTAGATTAGCGCGTCGAGGACGCAAAAAAAAGGCAATGTACGATGTAGTCGTAGCGGATGTCAGAGCGCCACGTGATGGCCGGTTTATAGAAAAACTTGGGACTTATAACCCCAACACCAATCCTGCGTCTATCGTCTTGAACGATGAAAAGACCCTTGATTGGGTGATGACTGGAGCACAGCCTTCAGAAACAGTGAAAGCAATCTTGTCGTACCGGGGTATAATGTTGAAAAAACATTTGCAAGTGGGTGTGAACAAAGGAGCTATCACACAAGAGCAGGCAGATGCCAAATTTGAAGAGTGGAAAGCAGGTAAAGATGCTAAAATCCAAGGCAAAGTAGATTCACTGGCCCAGCAAAAAGCATCTGAAGCCAAAGCGAAACTTGAAGCGGAAGCCAAAGTAAGTGCGGCAAGGGCTGAGGCTATACAAGCCAAACAAGTAGTAGCTGAACCGGAAGCAGAAGCTCCTGCCGAAGAAGCGGAAGCGACCGAAGAAGTAGCTGAAGCAGCAGTAGAAGCAAAGGAGGAAGTTGTCGAGGAAGCTCCAGCGAAGGAAGAAGTGAAAGAAGAGGCCAAAGCTGAGGAAGTAAAGGAAGAAGCTCCGGCTGAACCTGTAGCTGAAGAAGCGTCTAAAGCTGAAAAGAAAGAAGAGGAGCCTGTAGCTGAAGCTAAGGAAGAAACCAAAGAAGAAGCTCCTGCTGAAGAAGAAAAGAAGGAAGAAAAATAATTAGGTCATGGGGGTAGATGATTGCTACCAGTTAGGTTATGTCATCAAAACCCATGGTTTAAAGGGGGAAATCCAGGTATTTCTGGATGTAGATGTCCCCCAACAATATAAAAATCTGGAATCAATATTTGTTTTGAGAAACAATTCATTGGTTCCATTTTTTTTGGAATATATCCAGATAAATGGGAACAAAGCCCTGGTGAAAATTGACGAAATCGATGACATTGAAATGGCCAAAAGCCTGGTGTCTTCGGAAGTTTATTTACCCTTGTCTTTTCTGCCGGAATTGGACAAAGACCAGTTCTACTTTCATGAAATCATCGGTTTCGATCTACTGGATGGAAATACTCCAATCGGGAAAATCAAAAATGTTTACTCCCTTTCCCCTCAGAACCTGATCGAAGTGGACTACCAGGGAATTGAGGTGCTGGTGCCGCTAAACGATGAAGTGGTCAAGACCGTTGACAAGAAAGCCAAAAAAGTAATTGCAGAGTTGCCTGATGGGTTGTTGGATGTTTATTTAGATAAAAATGAGGATTGACATCATTACATGTGTCCCGGATTTGCTGTCTAGTCCTTTCAGTCACAGCATACTGAAGCGGGCTGAAAACAAGGGCCTGGCCCAGGTAGTAGTACACAACCTGAGGGAATATGCCACCGGCAAACACAAAAACGTGGATGATTATGCTTTTGGAGGTGGTGCTGGTATGGTCCTGATGATCGAACCAATTGACAACTGCATTTCAAAACTAAAATCTGAGCGCGAATATGATGAGGTAATCTACCTCAGCCCAGATGGTGAGTTGCTCAAGCAAAGCATTTCTAACGAACTAAGCCTCAAACAAAACCTCATCCTACTTTGCGGACATTACAAAGGTGTGGATGAAAGGGTAAGGCAGCATCTGGTTACCAAAGAAATAAGTATTGGGGATTATGTATTGTCGGGAGGCGAGCTGGCGGCTGCTGTGTTGGCAGATTCTATCATCAGGCTTATACCTGGTGTGCTCAACGACGAAACTTCCGCATTGACCGATTCTTTTCAGGACGATCTGGTATCGCCACCGGTTTATACCCGACCTGCCGACTATAATGGCCTAAAGGTACCGGAAGTGCTTACATCCGGCCATGAGGCCAACATTCAGCGTTGGAGATTTGAGCAAGCAGTGAACAGAACACAAGAACGTAGGCCAGATTTATTTGACAAAGACGACAAATAATTTATTTAATTTTCCAAATATGGGATAATTGATTTTTATCTCTATATTTGCACTCCGTTTTTTTACGGGCATTAAAAACACCGAATAAGATGAGCGAATTAATCAAATTGATAGAGAACGAATACAACGCTGTAAGGGAATCTATTCCAGCCTTTGGAGCTGGAGATACAGTCAATGTACACGTTAAAATTAAAGAGGGTAGCAAAGAGAGAATCCAGCAGTTTCAAGGAACTGTGATGCAACGAAGAAACCCTGGAAGCAACGGTGAAACTTTCACAGTAAGAAAAGTATCTAGCGGTATCGCTGTAGAAAGGATATTTCCCTTGGCTTCACCCAACATAGACAAAATCGAAGTATTGAGGAAAGGTAAGGTAAGAAGGGCGAGACTATACTACCTGAGAGGAAGAAAAGGAAAAGCTGCAAGGATCAAGGAAAAACTTTAATTCTTGTTTAAAGATATACATTAGAGCCATTCCTTTCAGGATTGGCTTTTTTGTTTTGTAGCTCACCTTACACCCATTTAGAGTTAAACTTCGTATTATTGATTCTTGAGGAGTCCTAATAATTTCTATTTTCGATAAATGACTATCAACTTCTATAAATACCAGGGAACGGGCAATGATTTTGTGATGATCGACAACAGGGACAAGCATTTCCCTGATGACATCAGCTATGTCCAAAAATTGTGCGATCGTAGGTTTGGAATAGGGGCTGACGGATTAATTTTAATAGAAAACCATCCCAGTCTTGACTTTGAAATGGTTTATTTCAATGCTGACGGCAGCAAAAGCCTCTGTGGAAATGGCAGCAGGTGTGCAGTCAACTTCGCCAGACAGCTTGGCATCATAGAAAACGAAACCAACTACCTCACCATAGACGGCCCTTACAGGGCCACCATTGATAGCGACAATATTGTTCACATCCGCATGCGAAACATAGAGGGTCTGGAAGTAAAAAATGATGCCTTCTTTCTAAACAATGGATCTCCCCACCACATTATTTTTACTGACAACAATGCCAACACCGATGTGTACAACCTTGGAAAAAATATCCGGGAAAGCGATGATTACAAACCTGGAGGCACCAATGTCAATTTTGTTGAAATCCTCGACAACCAATCCATCGACGTAAGGACGTTCGAACGTGGAGTTGAGGACGAAACACTGTCCTGTGGCACAGGTGTTACGGCATCATCGCTCGCCGCATCCAAAAAAGGCGTCAGTAGCCCAATCAGCGTGAAAACAAAAGGGGGAATTTTGTCAGTTAAGTTTGATACCAACGATAACGGAGAGTTTGAAAACATCTGGCTTTCAGGGCCTGCTCAATTGGTTTTTGAAGGAAAAGTGAACCTGTAGAGGATTGTTTCCTCTATGCCCGCCCCTACCCCTTGCTGTTTGAACGTACCACTTGTTCTACAAAAAGTGGGGTTAAAAACTACTTCACAAAAAGCCTTGCAATAGGCAAAAATCAGCTTATCCGGAAAATTGTAATCAGACCATTCGCCTTTTACTTTTCAAAACTAAAAAAGCTACTACCTTTACGCTGATTTAAACTCTACATGACAATTTGTCCCCATTTATCTATTGGTGCAAATCTTGCAAGTAGGGAGTGAGACCACACAAATTTTTTGAATTATTTTAATCCATATATATGTTAAATACGATTGCTAAGGGCATTGCCAAGGTATTCGGAACCAAGTCCGACAAAGACCTTAAAGAACTGGTGCCATACGTGGAATTGGTAGCTACAGAATACAATAAATTAAGTTCTATAAGCGATGACCAACTCAGGGAAAAGACCAGCGAACTGCGCAACGAAATCAACGAAGGCCTAAAAACCATAGATGACCAAATAAGTGACCTTCACAAACAGGTCGATGACAACCCAGAACTCGATATTTCAGACAAGGAAAACCTCTTTGGCCAAATAGACAAACTAGAAGAGAAAAGGGACGAAGAGCTAGAAGTAATTTTGCTGCGAATTCTGCCTAGGGCCTTTGCCGTTGTAAAAGAGACAGCTAGAAGGTTTACAGAAAACAAGAAACTGACAGTGGCTGCCACTATGGAAGACAAACAATTGGCAGCCAGCAAGCCCCATATAGAAATACAAGGTGAAACCGCCACCTGGCACAACAAATGGATGGCCCATGGCACTGAGGTAGAATGGAACATGATCCATTACGATGTGCAGTTGATTGGAGGCGTAGTACTCCATCAGGGAAAAATAGCAGAAATGGCAACCGGTGAAGGAAAAACCCTCGTGGCTACTTTGCCGGCATACCTGAATGCGTTGGCAGGAAGAGGTGTCCATGTAGTGACGGTGAACGACTACCTGGCCAAAAGGGATTCTGAGTGGAATGCCCCGTTGTTTCAGTTTCATGGACTGACCGTGGATTGTATAGACAACCACCAGCCAAATTCCGCCGATAGAAGAAAGGCATACCAATGCGACATTATTTACGGCACCAACAACGAATTTGGGTTTGATTACTTGAGGGACAACATGTCGCGCCACCCTGACGAATTGGTTCAAAAGAAGCATCATTTTGCTATGGTGGATGAAGTTGACTCTGTATTGGTGGATGATGCCAGAACTCCTCTGATTATTTCAGGGCCTATACCCAAAGGGGATGAACACGAGTTTTACGACCTAAAACCCAGGATCAGCAAGCTCGTTGAAGCGCAAAAAAAGCTTGCTTCGCAATATTTGAATGAAGCTAAAAAATTTATAAAAGACGGAAACGAAGCAGATGGTGGCCTGCCACTATTCAGGGCGTACAGAGGACTGCCCAAATACAAGCCATTGATCAAGTTTCTAAGTGAAACAGGAATCAGGCAAACACTGCAAAAAACTGAAAACTTCTACCTTCAGGACAACCAAAAAATGATGCCTGAAGCAGATGACCCCCTTTACTTTACCATTGATGAAAAGCACAACAGCATTGAATTGACGGAAAAGGGGATCGACCTTATTACTGGTGAGGGAGAAGATTCGAATTTCTTCATCATGCCTGATATCGGGGTGGAAATTTCCAAACTCGAAAGCGATACATCACTTTCTGAAACCGAAATGATTGCCCGCAAAGAAGAAGTAATCAAAGATTACTCGGTTAAGGCCCAGAGGATACATTCAGTCAACCAGTTGCTAAAAGCATACACCTTGTTTGAAAAAGATGTAGAGTATATCGTGGTGGATGACAAAGTGAAGATCGTCGATGAACAGACCGGAAGGGTCATGGAAGGCAGGAGATATTCAGATGGTTTGCACCAGGCTATTGAGGCCAAAGAAAATGTGAAAGTTGAAGATGCTACCCAAACCTATGCTACTGTAACCCTACAGAATTACTTTAGGATGTACCACAAGCTTTGTGGTATGACTGGAACAGCAGAGACAGAGGCCGGGGAATTCTGGGAAATTTACAAGCTGGATGTAGTCGTTGTGCCTACCAATCGACCGATCACCAGAAACGACATGGAGGACAAGGTCTTTAAGACCATGCGCGAAAAGTTCAATGCTGTAGCTGATGAAATCCTGGAACTAACTAAAGCCGGAAGGCCTGTGCTGGTCGGCACCACTTCGGTTGAGATATCCGAACTGGTCAGCCGCATGCTCGACATGAAGGGGATAAAACATCAGGTATTGAATGCCAAGCAGCATGCCAAAGAAGCAGATGTAGTGGCAGTGGCTGGTAAACCCGGCACAGTGACAATCGCCACCAACATGGCCGGTAGGGGTACCGACATTAAGCTTACACCAGAATCCCGGGCTGCTGGAGGGCTGGCCATCATTGGTACAGAGCGGCATGAGTCCCGACGTGTTGACAGGCAGTTGAGAGGCCGATCCGGAAGACAAGGAGATGTGGGATCTTCACAATTTTTTGTTTCGCTCGAAGACAACCTGATGCGTTTGTTTGGTTCGGACAGGATCGCCAAAATCATGGACAGGCTTGGGCTTGAAGAAGGTGAGGTGATACAACACAGTATGATCACCAAATCGATAGAACGCGCACAGAAAAAGGTGGAGGAAAACAACTTTGCCATGAGGAAGAGGTTGTTGGAATATGATGATGTAATGAACTCTCAACGTGATGTCATCTACACCAGAAGGAGAAATGCCCTGTTTGGCGAAAGGCTGGATCTTGACATACTCAACATGATGTACGACACCTCCGAAGACCTGGTGATCAATGCGAAGAGTGCAGTAGATTACGACAGCTTCAAACTCAATACCCTGAGCGTATTGGGTATCGATGTGAAGGTTTCCCCTGAGGAATTTGAAAAGAGCTCCGAGGCAGAACTGTCCGACAAACTGTACCACGACATATTGGACCAATACCACGCCAAAAACAACAGGGTAGCCCAACAATCCCTACCGGTGTTGAAAAACATCCACCTGACCAGAGGAGCTACGGTAGATGACATTATGATCCCTTTCTCTGATGGCAAAAAACAAATTGGTGTGGTGGCCAATCTGGAGAAATCCATAGAAACCGAAGGCAAAGAAGTGATCAAGGCGATGGAAAAAATGATTGCCCTGGCCATCATAGACCAAAGCTGGAAAGAGCACCTGAGGGAAATGGATGACCTGAAGCAGTCGGTGCAAAACGCAGTGTATGAGCAAAAAGACCCTCTGCTTATCTATAAGTTTGAATCATTCGAATTGTTCAAAAGGTTCATTGCCAAGGTAAATGAAGACACCATTTCATTCCTGATGAAGGCCATCATACCGGTAGAAAACCCGGATGAGGTACATGAAGCCAGGCAGCAGCGATCCAAGCAAAACTACAGCGAGTCAAAAGAAGAAAGCCAATCCTTGCTAAGCGGCAAAGACAGCAACAGGCCTCCTGTGGAGCGAAGTGCCCCGGTGAAATCTGAAAAGGTTTATGGGCGAAACGACCGTGTCAATGTTCAGTATTCAGATGGTTCTGTTAAAGAGAACGTGAAGTTCAAGACAATAGAAGAAGACCTCAAAAGCAATAATTGTGTTATTCTTGAATAAAATATACCGGGCTTCAATATGGGTGGGCGTAGCGGCCCTGCTCTATGCGTGCGCACCCAGTGTAACGAAGAGCACTACTGCTACAGCCTATGAAGAGGATATTTCCGTACATCGGGAAAAATACCCTGCCCCGGACTTTTCCAATAACAATACACCTCCCGAAGAACCCGTGGAGGTTTTGCCCCCTACTAAAGAGCCAAGCCGTCATATTAAAAGCGAATTGGACAGTGTTTTGTTGAGGATCGAAAAGGCCAAAGCCGATATTAATTTCATCAATGGGCTGACCATTCAGATATATTCCGGCAATAACCGGGAAAAAGCCAATGAGATCAAGAAGCAAGTCTATGAAATCTCGGATGTTTATTCTCCTGAGATATCTTACGACCAGCCCAATTACAAGGTCAATGTTGGAAAATATTTTACCAGACTTGAAGCCAATAAGGACTACAATATTTTAAAGAAAGAATTTGAAGAGGCACTGCTAGTACCCAAGAGAATTCCTATCCAATCCACGAACTAATGTCTCTACTGGAGAAAATTAAAGCGATTTCCGCCGATCTATTTGAAGAAACAAAAGAAAACAGAAGGCACCTACATGCCAATCCTGAATTGTCTTTTGAAGAACACAAAACAAGCGCCTATATCCAATCCAAACTTTCGGATTGGGATATACCCTTTCAGGCAGGCATTGCCGATACAGGCATTGTAGCCATAGTAAAAGGCAAAAACCCCGACAAAAAAACACTAGCCCTGCGAGGGGATATGGACGCCCTTCCGATTACTGAAGAAAACGACAAGCCTTACAAATCCAAAAACGAAGGCGTAATGCACGCCTGTGGACATGACGTTCATACCTCATCACTCCTATCAACAGCAAGAATATTGCATCAACTCAAAGATGAGTTTGAAGGAACAATCAAATTCATCTTTCAACCAGGTGAAGAAAAGCTGCCCGGTGGAGCTTCCCTCATGATCAAAGAAGGGGTACTTCAAAACCCTGCGCCCAGCGGCATCTTTGGCCAGCACGTAATGCCGTTGATACCTGTAGGAAAAGTCGGTTTTAGAAAAGGAATGTACATGGCCAGTGCCGATGAAATTTATATGACCGTGAAGGGAAAAGGTGGCCATGCTGCACTGCCCGAACAAAATATAGACCCTGTACTAATCACATCGCACATCATTGTAGCACTACAGCAGATCGTAAGCCGGGTAGCAAGTCCCAAAATTCCGAGCGTCCTGTCATTTGGCAATGTGGTGGCAAAAGGTGCCACTAATGTGATTCCAGACAAAGTGGAAGTTCAGGGTACATTCAGAACATTAGACGAGCCATGGAGGGCCAAGGCCCATGACAAAATGAAAAAACTCGCGGAAGGGTTGGCCGAATCAATGGGTGGTAGTTGTGAATTTGACATACGAAAGGGTTACCCTTTTTTGAAGAACGATACCCAACTGACCGAAAGGGCTATCGAGGCAGCCAAAGATTATCTTGGAGAAGACAATGTGGTAGAGTTGGACATCTGGATGGGGGCAGAGGATTTTTCCTATTATTCGCAGGAAGTGGGCGCCTGCTTCTATAGGTTGGGGACTAGGAACGAGGCTAAAAAAATTGTTTCTGGTGTACATACCCCAACATTCGATATTGATGAAAATGCCCTTTCGTTTAGCCCCGGCCTCATGGCGTGGCTGGCCCTACATGAACTACAGGCCCAACAATAGTTGATGCACCCATTTCAAACATTTCTTGAATAATGCTTAGTGCAAGTACTGTTTTCAATGGAAAAATTTCAATAAAGGGCATCAAAAACTGGAACGCTTCTAATTATTTCCATTTCTGCGAATAATTCTTGGTAATTTTTATTTAGATCAATTCTAAATAAATACTTTTGCCATGTGAAAAATTCGAATCCTTTCTATAACCCCATTTTGCCGGATGAATGGCAGCCAGAAGAAGGTTGTGTATTCAAAAAATGTTGCAAGAAATATAAAAAGGCTAAGAAAAAAATGTGCAAGTCTTGTCCTAAGAGATAACATGTTTAGTGCTACTACAATAGAAACCCCCAGCAACACTTGGAAACAAATATATGCAACAGGCAGTTGCGCCAGTTACCAATGTGACAGCAGCAATGCATTTTATCTGGACGTATTTGGCGACAAGCTGCAAATGGATATTTGTGCACTGATATCTTTTAAAAAGAAGCTGGCAGATATCAACATAGAATCACTCCTACTCGACTCTCATTCAGCCGCTTTGGAAATAGTGCACCTTACATGCATCGACAAGCTGTTTGTATTCTCTATAGATGAAATACTACAGATGCGTGATTTGATAGATGGCACCTTCGCCATGCTACACCTCAACAGCATATTGCATCAGAGCATCCACAGGCCATCGCTGGTCTGAATCGGACTTTATCGTTATTTGGACTAATTTCAAATTAATATTTTCGGCAACATTTTACAATGCTATGTAGTACATTTAAGTATCCAATACTTAAAACAACTATGAAAGATTTGATACGCCAAAAAATTGCAATAAGTGATGAAATAGCAGCTTCCCTAAAAAAGCAGCTTCAACTGGAATCCCATTCTTCCAATGCCTACCTGGCGGCTGCCGCTTGGTGTGATGCCAAAGGATATAACCACAGTGCAGACTTTTTCTATCGTCAGTCAAATGAAGAGCGAGAGCACATGCTTAGGATTTTTAAATACCTGGTGAAAATGGGTGCGCAACCACAGGTTCCTGCATCCAAGGAATCAAGTCAGGAATTTTCAACCCTAAGGGCAGCCTTTGAGGAAGCCCTGAACATGGAAATTACAGTGACCGAATCGATCCACAGAATTTACAATCAGTGCCGAAAAGCCAATGATTTTGCTACTGAAGAATTTATGCGTTGGTTTGTAAATGAGCAGGTAGAGGAAGAAACCACCGCCCGTGAAGCTCTTGGCCTCTTCGACAACTTTGGAAGCGACCCTACCAGCATTATGCTCGTGGATGAGCGCATCAAAGGACTCAGTGCAGAGTAACCCTTCCTTTGGCTTTGCAGGTACATAAGTGCAATACCGAGAAGCCTGGCACAGACCAATAAAGGCAAATATTTTTTTAATAATCTTGGTCTCCAGGCTTTATTCAGCACCCTTTATCCTTTACCTTTATCCCTTTAATTATTTGACAAGGGTATTGTGGATATATTGAACATCAACAAGATAAAGGAAACCCTATCCGGGTATATCAAAGTAAAAATTGAGTTGCTCAAACTCGACATTACCGAGCATATATCCAAAATACTTTCCCAGGTCATCGCCTTCCTGATCATTTTTATCATTGCCATGTTCGTTTTGGCATTCGCCAGCTTCGCCCTGGCCAACTTCCTGAACGATCTTTTTGGAAATTCCTATGGTGGCTATCTGGTACTTTCCGGGGTTTATTTCGTTTTCTTGGTGGCCATCTTTTACCTTTTGAAATCAGGAAAAATGAAACAGTACCTGGAGGCAAATATCATTGGGGGCATATCAGAGGATGAAGAAGATGAGTGATAAAACTACCTCCATGTTGGCAAAGAAAAGGGCCGGGCTGACTAAAAAAGAAAGCCAATTGCTTCACGAAATTGAGGATAGTACTACCCAATTGGAGCACAGCCTCAACAAAACGTTAAAAGCAACCCTGTTGATCGGTGGGGGTTTGCTCGCAGGGTATGCTGTCTATAGGGCTATATCCGGCGAAAAAAAGAAAACCAACAAGACAGGAGGTAATAAAAAGCAAAAGGTAGCCGAGGCTAAACAACAGTCAAACCCCATCCTATCCTTTTTGCTGAAAAACGGGCTTCCCTTATTGATTGATGTTATAAAAAGAAGGGTAAAACGATGACAACTAATAATATACTCGCCGATCTGGTTTACAAAAAAAAGAATGGGCTAAAGTCCTTCGCGGTACTCATTGACCCGGATAAAGTGGATGACATGGGTGATGTTGTCAAATTGGTCAATCTCTGCGTAGAAAACAAGGTGGACTATATTTTTGTGGGCGGCAGCTTGATTGTAAACGACAATTTCAGCAATGTAATCTCCACCATTAAGACAATCAGTAGCATCCCGACAATTATATTTCCCGGCAACAACATCCAAATAGATCCTTCAGCAGATGCCATTTTATTTTTATCACTCATATCGGGCAGAAATCCAGACATGCTCATTGGCCAGCATGTATTGTCTGCACCCATTCTCAAGAGGAGCAAACTGGAAGTGATACCTACAGGATATATGTTGATCAATTCGGGCAATCAGACCTCTGCCAGCTATATGAGCAACACCACGCCTATCCCGGGCAACAAGCCCACCATTGCTTCCAGTACTGCCATGGCAGGGGAAATGCTTGGCCTCAAACTCATCTATCTGGACGCCGGGAGTGGCGCCAACCAGCCCGTGTCGCAAAAGATCATTTCAAATGTCAGTCGATGCATCGATATACCCCTGATAGTAGGTGGAGGAATTAATTCACTTGGAAAGGTGAGCAATGCACTTGAAGCAGGAGCCGATTTGATCGTGATCGGCAATGCTATTGAAAAAGATCAGGATTTGCTCATTACTGTGTCGGACAAAATAAACTCGATAAACAAAGCGCTAAACGTTCATTAAGGTTTCGCGCCTTCTCATCTTACCCGCAGGAATACCAAACATCATCTTAAAACGACGGCAGAAGTATGCAGTGTCTTTGTAACCTACTTCCTTGCCTATTTCCCTTATGCTCTTTTTGGAGATCCTGAGCATGTTCACGGCCATTTCCATGCGTTGGTACTCTATGTAGTCCTGTGGGTTTATTCCGGTCAGCATTTTAAAGTATTGCCCCACATAATCTTCCGATACATTGGCCACATCGGCAAGCCTCTTATTGGACAGGTCTTCATTGAGGTTGTTTTTGATATAAGCAAAAATGTCAATAAGCCGTGGATCTTTGAAATATGTAGAGTTGGTGGCAAACTGCTCCACAAACAGGCCTTTGTTTAGTATATGGCGGATGATCTCCACCACCAGATGATCCGTCTCCAATTTGACTACCCTGCCCTTGCCCGCGAAGGTGGAGTACATTTCAAATACCACCTCTTTTACTATGGCCACCAGCTTATGGTTGTTTTTTATGACAAAAGGTGGAATGTCCAGGGAAGCGAAAAAATTGACCGTGTCAAAAACCTTGGCATCAAAATTTATCAACGTAACATTGTCGCCTTCAGGTCGTGACTCTATCTTGTCTGTGTTTTGGAAAAACTTTTCGCGATTGTTGATAAAATCGTCATTTGAGAGGCTAACGGCATTCCCACTACCATAGGTGATAGAAACCATTTTCCCACCGGGGATAAACAATATTTCATTTTCTGCTACGACTTGCTTGTCCTTGCCAAACTTCACCTGGCCTTTGTGCACAAACAAAACCACATTCTCCACATCATAATAGTTCTCTATGGTCAGCGGCTGCAAAATATTAATATTTTTAGCGCTAATAAACCTGACACTTAAAGATTCTATTATTTTATTATAATCCTCCATTGAATATTATTATGAATAATCCCGGATTAATTGAGAAAATTGGCACAAAATATTGTATAAATCTAATATAATATTAAATCAATACAAAATAATAGTACGGGAAATTCTAATTAACGGTTTTTGATTATTTCAATATTTCGCGGGCGATTACCAATTTCTGTATTTCGGATGTCCCTTCGTATATCTGGGTAATCTTCGCATCACGCATGAGGCGCTCTACATGATACTCCTTTACAAATCCATATCCACCATGCACCTGAACGGCTTCTACGGTGGTTTCCATGGCCGTTTTGGAGGCGAAAAGCTTGGCCATTGCGGCTGCTTTCACAAAATCCTTTCCTTCGTCTTTAAGGCGGGCCGCTTTCAGGCAAAGGAGCCTGGCAGCATCTATATTGGTGGCCATTTCGGAGAGTTTAAATGAGATACCCTGGTGCTGGGAAATCTCCTTGCCGAACGCCTTTCTTTCTTTGGAGTACTTCAGGGCCAGTTCATAGGCACCAGAAGCGATACCAAGTGCCTGGGAAGCAATACCAATCCTGCCACCATTCAGCACTTGCATGGCAAACTTAAAGCCAAAGCCATCCTCACCGATCCTGTTTTCTTTGGGCACCCGCACATCTGAAAACATCAATGAATGCGTATCCGATCCCCTTATGCCCAGTTTGTCTTCTTTCTTGCCCACAACAAACCCGTCCATACCTTTTTCAACAATCAGGCAATTGATCCCATTGTGCCTTTTTTCAGGGTCTGTCTGGGCCATCACCAGATATACCGATGCACTGTTTCCATTTGTAATCCAATTCTTGGTACCATTGACTATATAGTGGTCTCCTTTATCCTCGGCAGTGGTTCGTTGGGAAGTGGCATCTGAGCCAGCTTCGGGTTCGGACAGGCAAAACGCTCCAATTATCTCCCCACTGGCGAGCCTTTTTAGGTATTTCTCCTTCTGCTCTTCTGTACCGTATTTTTCAAGCCCCCAGCATACCAGCGAATTGTTTACGGACATAACCACCGAACACGATGCATCTACTTTAGATATTTCTTCCATTGCCAACACATAAGATACCGTGTCCATGCCTCCTCCATTGTATTTGGGGTCAACCATCATCCCCAAAAAACCAAGTTCAGCCATTTTCCTGACTTCTTCCTTTGGAAATTTCTGGTGGGTATCCCTTTCGATGACGCCCGGCAATAATTCAGTTTGTGCAAACTCCCGAGCGGCCTGCTGAACAGCTAGTTGTTCTTCTGTAAGATTAAAATTCATTTTTTGGGTTCAATTTTAGTTGTCGTTTAAATATAAAAATAAAAAAGGGATTCGATTGATGTAACCGAATCCCCTTCTATAATTTTTCAAGCTTTTTACTTTTAATCCCTTCCACCAAGGAACATCATTACGAAATACAGCAATTGAGTGACTGCTGCCAAAGCTGCTACCACGTAGGTCATGGCTGCCCAATGCAAGGCGTCTTTGGCCATGTCATGTTCCTGGCTGTTCACTATGCCCCTTTCGTCTATCCACGCCAGTGCCCTCTTGCTGGCATCAAATTCCACAGGAAGTGTAACCAACGAAAATAAAGTGATGACGAACTGACAGGCTACCACCACCAAAAATATGGTATTCATGCCCATGCTGTAGAAAAAACTTCCAAACAAGAACATTCCGATCAAGATGAAATTGAGGATGCTGGCGCTCACGTTTTGGATTGGCACCATGGCCGAACGAAATTCAAGCATGGAATATGCAGTGGCATGCTGCACTGCATGCCCACATTCGTGGGAAGCCACAGCTGCAGCTGCAGCATTTCGTCCATTGTAAACGTCAGGACTAAGGTTTACAGTCCTGTTTCCGGGATTATAGTGGTCGGACAAGTGCCCGGGAACAGAGATAACCTCAACATCATGTATCCCATGATCCCTGAGCATCATTTCAGCTATTTCCCTACCTGAAAGCCCCGATTGCAAGCCTATTTCGGAATACTTTCGAAACTTCCTCTTCAATTTATTGCTGACATACAGCCCAACAATAAAAAAGACAATGAATATTAACAACATAGTTTAACTTGGTTTAATCTTAATTATTTTATCTACAATACTGGAAGTGGAATACCCCTCAACCAGCGGAATGGTATCTACTCTTCCACCGTTTTTCATTACGACATCTGCCCCTACAATGTTGTCAATAGAATAATCATTTCCTTTGATCAAAACATCCGGCAACAAAAGGCTGATCAGCTCGAGCGGCGTATCGTCATCAAACCACGTTACACCATCCACAAACTCCAGTGATGCCAGCACGCGCATCCTGGCTTGTTCATCTACTATGGGCCTGTCTTGACCCTTTATCCTCCTCACCGATTCATCGGTATTGACACCAATCACCAACTTTCCACCAAGGTTTTTGGCCTGTTGGAGATAATCCACATGCCCTACATGCAAAATATCGAAACATCCGTTGGTAAAGATAATTGGAAAGCCGTCGTTTTTCCAATTTTTGATTGTTTCCAGCATCTGCTCAGGTGCTGCTATTTTCTTTTCAGTTTGCATCTTGCTGCGAATTTGAAATTTTCTTTTTAGAAATAAAAACAGAAACCAATACACATAAGCCACCAAACAATAAAATTGAGAAAATCTGCGATGCATGCAATAGCGTGGCAAAAAACAACCCTGTATTTTGTTCAATACCATAGAGGATCATGATCCCCGTAATAAATGCATGATAAGTGCCTATGCCCCCTTGTACTGGCATAGCCATAGCCAACCCACCTGCCACCAGGATCGAAAGCCCCGCCAACAGGCTCAGGTCGGAAGTCTCAACAATAGAAAATAATATAACGTAACTCATGAGGTAGTACAATACCCAAATCGCCAATGTGGAAAACACGAACCCAGGGATGTTTCTAATTTTCCCAAGAGAAAACAAGCCATCCATCATTTCCTTAACAAATAGCAGCACCTTGTTCAAAAAAGCATTATTACTTTCCTTACTCACAAAATACTTTACTAAAAAATATGACCCCACCCCCAGGGCCATGAGCATAACTACCCCTGCAATCACAAAAGCTTTGTTTTCAATAATTTTATTAAAACCCAGGGTTTTGGAAAAGAATCCGTAGACTTTGTCAAACTCGAGGATAAAGTCCAGAAACACCAAAAAAAGCAAAATGAAAAAATCAATTATCCGCTCCGTGATAACTGTACCTAGGGAATGTGAGACCGGTACCCCATCATTCTTTTTTAATACACCGCACCTCGTTACCTCCCCGATCCTTGGGAAGGCCAGGTTGGCCAGATAACCTGTCATTACTGCCAGGAAAGTACGGCCTGCCTTCAGTTCATATCCAAATGGGGCCAACAAAATATTCCAACGGTAAGCCCTCAGCCAATGGCTAACAAGCGATATCGCCACCGATAGAATTACCCAAATGTATGACACCTCTGATGCCTTGGCAAAAAATTCACCAAGATCAACATTTTTGAAGGCATAGTAAAGTAGAATGAAAGCGAGTACCAGGGAAATAAAGTACTTGAGTATGGATTTAATCGTCACGCTAAAATCAATCTTTAGAATTTATGCAAATATTGTCCAACAACCGCACTGTTCCTACATACCCCGCCACGCACAAAGCAATCTCTGCACAATCCGCATAGTTCCTTACAGGCAAGAGTTGATCTTTGTCCACAACTTCAAGATATTCCAGTTCAAAACCATCCATGTTGTTAAAATAATTTTTCACTTCCCCGATTGCGGTTTTTATATCAGCCCCAACGGATATCTTTTCTTTTAGGTACACCAACCCCTGGTAAATACCAGCGGCAATTTCTTTTTGTTCGGTATTTAACCGTTCGTTTCTCGATGACATGGCCAGCCCGCTGGGTTCACGGATGGTAGCAATTTCCACAACCTCAGTACCTATATTCAGCTCTTGTACCATCTTCTTTATCAATACCAATTGCTGAAGGTCTTTTTGCCCAAAATATGCCCGATCCGGAGAAATTATATTCAAAAGCTTACAAACTATCAACCCCACACCAGAAAAATGGCCTGGCCTAAACTTTCCCTCCATCACCTGATCGAAATAACCAACTCCAAAATTAATAATACCACTCACGGGGTACATCTCTTTTTCATCAGGAGCAAACACCACGTCACATCCCAAACCTTCGAGGGACTCAATATCCTTGTCCAAATTTCTTGGGTATTTGTCAAAATCTTCCTTTTTGTTGAACTGGATAGGGTTAATGAATATACTCACCACCACAACGTCGCTGGTCAGCCTGGCCGCTTTGATCAATTCGAAATGGCCCTGATGTAATGCCCCCATTGTTGGCACCAATCCAATCTGCCCCCCTTCGCTCTTTTTTTGAGACAAAAAAGCACGCACATCCTGTATTGTTTTAAAAAATTTCATCGGCTTTTTATGGTATTACAGGAGTCCCCTGAATGGAAATCGGCATTATTATTGAGAAAAAGCCAAAAATAGTGTAATTTTGTGGTCATTTTTAAATAATGTATCTAAAATTCAAGGTTTATGTCAAAGTGTAAAATTCTTTATGTTGCAAGTGAAATAAACCCCTTTTTACAAACTACTGAAGTGGCTGAATTCGTAAGGCAATTGCCTCAAGCCATGCAGGAAAGGGGAATGGAAATTAGAATTTTAGTACCACGTTTCGGGTTGATCAACGAAAGGAAAAACAGACTACATGAAGTAGTGAGGCTTTCCGGAATCAACATCTCAGTGGGTGATGAAGAGAAGCCCTTGATCATAAAGGTAGCTTCTATACCAAATGCAAAATTGCAAGTTTACTTTATTGACAATGAAGATTACTTCCATCGAAAATCAGTATTTTTCGACAAGCAGGAAAATTTTCATGAAGACAATGACGAAAGGGCCATATTTTTCTGCAAAGGGGTATTGGAAACTGTGAAAAAACTTGGATGGGCTCCCGATATCGTTCACTGCAACGACTGGATGACCAGCCTGATCCCCCTTTATATCAATACAACGTACAAAAACGATCCTATCTTCAAGAATGCCAAAACGGTATTCACGATATATGACAATTCTTTCGAGCATAAGTTTGGAAATGACCTCATCGAAAAAGTAATGATGATGGACATTGAAGAAAACATGCTGGACAACCTGAAGTCTGCTGATTTCGAAGGCTTCATCAAACTGGGTATGGAATATGCCGATGCAGTGATCAAGTCCAAAGAAGATACAGGCGAAGTGTTGAACAAATTGTTACTGGGTGTACCCAAGGACAAAAAAGTTGACACCATTGAAAACGACGAAAACTTCTTAGACTCTTACTATAACTTATATAATGACCTTGTTGGATAGAATGTGCCGTCCATTGTTGCTCATCGCAGCAATATCCGGCTTATTATCGTGTGAAGACCCCAGTGAAGTTGGTCTATCCCTAAACCCTGATGGCACCCCGATAGATGTTCTATTCGGGGAAGTGGTATTGCCATCTACCAATGTATTTATAGACAGCCTTAGAACTGATGGAAGCAGCCGTCTTTTGGTTGGCAGGTACAATGATCCGGTATTTGGCACCACAGAATCTTCTGCAAACACGCAGTTGGCATTGTCAAAATTCACATTTGAAAGAAAAGCTGACAGCCTGACTACAGATGGGAAGCAGATATTCGATTATGAAATAGACTCGGTTATATTACAGTTGAGGTACAATTTCTTTCATTCGAACAATTTTGCACAGGAACAATCCATCGAAGTGCGTCAAATAAATGACACCTTGTTCAACAATGTTTTCTACCTTTCCAAATTCCCTCCGGTCAGTGATGAAAACAGTACACTATTTGGTCAGAAAACCTTTATGGTAAACCCTGATGTTGACAGTTTGCTCAAGATAAACCTTGATGTATTTGGAGAAAAAACATTAGAGTTTCTAAGGGCAAGTTCAGTAGGCTCCATCAGCAACGATTCGCTGGTAAACCAACTCAGGGGAATAGCTCTTGTGCCAGGACAAAACAATTCAGCCCTGCTTGGGTTTGACCCTACACATGTGGATTCAAAACTGTCTGTGCATTATAAAATCAAGCAGATTGAAAATGTGCAACAAGATTCTACCATACTGGACTCCCTATCAATTCAATTCAACTTTGCCAATGCTGTAAGGTTCAATTCTATGACAACCGACCGCAGTGGCTCAACAATGGGCATAGCCAACAAAAGTTTTGACTCGTTCGATGTAAATGATGGTAACGTATATTTGCAATCGGCTACAGGCATATACCCCAGAATTGATTTGAAACCATTCAAAGATTTTTTGGACCAACAAGGAAGTGTCCTTGTTAACCGATGTGACATAGAAATACCCTTGGCTGATGATCAGATGAGCTCTGACCACATAAACAATGTCGGAAACCTGAGGTTCTATTTTATCAAAGAAGGTGGCAATATTACGAACAGTTCCAGCTCAGTGGTGCTGTCCAATGTCAGCTATCTTTCAAGCACCTCATCCGGTATACCGGCCTCCGCTGGTTTAAATGATGACGAAACAGCATACGAAACAGAAATAACAATATTCACCCAACTGATAAATTCAAATTCCATTGATGTCGATCAACTTTTAGTGGTTCCTGCTGATATTACCAGTATGAACCAAAGTATCTTTGACAAATCCGGAATTAAAATGAAAATTTATTACACCGTTCCTAACTAATTTTTATGTGTGGTATTGTTGCTTATATAGGCGAAAACCAAGCCTATCCAATATTGATTAATGGCCTAAAAAGGCTCGAATACAGGGGCTATGACAGCACAGGTGTTGCCCTCAATAACGGCTCCCTGAATATCTACAAGAAAAAGGGGAAAGTTTCCGATCTTGAAAATTTCGTTGGAAATGACATCCCTTCCAGTACCATTGGCATTGGCCATACCCGCTGGGCGACACATGGTGAACCCAACGATAAAAACGCGCATCCCCATTATTCTGCAAACAAGCGCCTTGCCATTATTCATAACGGCATCATCGAGAATTATGGCGCTATCAAAACAGAATTGAAAGAAAAGGGATATACATTTCAAAGTGATACCGATACTGAAGTATTGATCACTTTTATAGAAGATATCCAAAACGACAACAATTGCGAATTAGAAGAAGCCGTTCGCATAGCATTGTCCAAAGTAATAGGCGCGTATGCCATGGTCATTATGTCCAAAGAAGAACCCGATGTACTCATAGCCGCCAGGAAAGGAAGTCCTATGGTCATAGGTGTGGGCAAGGGCGAATACTTTGTAGCTTCCGATGCTACACCTATTATTGAATACACCAATGAAGTCGTTTATCTCAATGATCACGAGATAGCCATCATACACCGCGATAGCTTGTCGATTAAAAATATTGATGATGTAAAGCTTACACCATACATCCAGAAACTCGAAATGGACCTGGCCGAGATCGAAAAAGGTGGGTATGATTATTTCATGCTAAAAGAAATATTTGAGCAGCCCAATTCCATTTCGGACTGTATGCGCGGCAGGTTGGACGCTAAAGCCGGCAACCTTGTTTTAGGTGGAATTCGTGAACATGCGGAGGCACTGGTTAACGCTAAAAGGATTGTCATTATCGCCTGCGGTACTTCCTGGCATGCAGGGCTTGTAGCCGAATACCTGTTTGAAGAATACTGTAGAATACCGGTGGAAGTGGAGTACGCTTCGGAGTTCAGGTATAGAAATCCGGTAATCAATCCCGGGGATATTGTGATCGCCATTTCCCAATCAGGGGAAACCGCAGACACCATGGCAGCACTGGAATTGGCCAAATCCAAAGGTGCAATCATCCTCGGTGTAGTAAATGCTGTAGGCTCTTCCATTTCACGAATCACGGACGAAGGTGCATATCTTCACGCTGGCCCTGAAATAGGAGTGGCCAGTACAAAAGCTTTCACAGCCCAGTTGACGGTGCTTATTATGATTGTACTGCGTGTAGCAGACAGAAAAGGCACTATTACCAAAGAGCAGTACCTGCAAATGCTGGGGGAGCTGGAAAATATCCCGGAGAAAATAAAGACAGTATTGGCATCAAATGACAAAATTGAATTCATATCAGACCTGTTCAAAGATGCCAGAAACTTCCTCTACCTCGGAAGGGGGTTCAACTTCCCTGTAGCCCTGGAAGGGGCCCTCAAACTGAAAGAAATTTCCTACATACACGCTGAGGGCTACCCAGCGGCAGAAATGAAACATGGCCCAATAGCCCTGATAGATGAAGACATGCCCGTGGTAGTAATCGCCACAAGGGACAGCTCATACGACAAAATCATTTCCAATATACAGGAAGTGAAGGCACGGAAAGGGGTGGTCATTGCCATAGTTACCGAAGGTGATGCCCTTATTCCCCAAATGGCGGATTTTGTGATTGAAGTTCCTGCCTGCCATGAAGCGCTGATGCCACTGGTGTCAGTTATTCCGCTTCAGTTGCTTTCATACCACATTGCATTGATGAGGGGATGTAATGTGGATCAACCAAGAAACCTTGCTAAATCCGTAACTGTAGAATAATGCACAAAAGTATCACATCTACCAACGCTCCAAGTCCCATTGGGCCTTACAGCCAGGCCACCCTGGCAGGAAACACCCTTTTCGTTTCAGGCCAAATCCCTCTTGACCCACAGTCAGGAAACCTTGTGTCGGGTACTATCGAAGAGGAAACGGAAATGGTGATGCAAAACCTGAAAAATATCTTAATTGAGGCAGGAGCCGACTTTTCACATGTGGTGAAATGTTCCATTTTCGTAAAGGACATGGCAGATTTTACCAAAATAAATGAAACTTATGGCAAATATTTTCAGGACAATCCTCCCGCCAGGGAGACAGTAGAGGTAAGTGGACTACCAAAAAATGTACGGGTGGAAATCTCCTGTATAGCCGTGTTGTAATTCCCTACTGAAGTTTTGCCACATAGAGGGGCATTCCAAAAATGTTCTTCATATTTTTGCGCCTGAAAAAACAATAAATTTCCACAATGGAGAAGGAAGTGAGAGTAAGATTTGCGCCCAGCCCTACCGGTGTGCTGCACATCGGTGGAGTCAGGACTGCCCTATACAATTACCTGTTTGCGAAAAAGAATAATGGAAAGATGATCCTCAGGATAGAGGATACCGATCAATCCAGATATGTACCGGAAGCTGAAAGCTATATCAACGAGGCTTTGGGCTGGTGTGGCATCATTCCCGATGAAAGCCCGGCAATTGGTGGGGAATATGGCCCCTACACCCAGTCTGAAAGGAAGGCCCTGTACACCGAACATGTGAACCGCCTCATCGAGGAAGGCAATGCATACTATGCTTTTGACACCCCTGAGGAACTGGATGCCATGCGGGAGAAGCTCAAGGCGGCCAAGGCTAACTCACTGAACTACAACAGCATTTCCAGGAATTCGATGAAGAACTCCCTGACCTTGCCAGAAGCAGAAGTGAAGCAAAGACTGGAGTCAGGTGAGCCTTATGTGATCAGGATAAAAGTACCGGCCAAAGAAGAAGTGAGGTTGAATGACATGATCCGGGGATGGGTAATGGTGCACACCTCTACAATGGACGACAAGGTACTCATGAAGTCCGATGGAATGCCAACTTACCACCTGGCCAATGTGGTAGATGACTACCTGATGAAGATTTCCCACGTCATCCGTGGTGAAGAATGGCTGCCTTCGGCACCACTACATGTGCTGCTTTACCGATACCTGGGCTGGGAAGCGAGTATGCCCAAATTTGCACACTTACCTCTGCTGCTGAAACCTGATGGCAATGGAAAATTGAGTAAAAGAGATGCCCAAAAACATGGCTTTCCTATCTTTCCGATAGAATGGAATGTGGAAGATGACGACAAAGGCCTGAAGGGTTTTAGGGAAGAAGGGTATTTGTCAGAAGCGTTTGTCAATTTCATTTCTTTTCTAGGATGGAATCCCGGTACAGAGGAAGAATTGTTTTCAATGGAACAATTAATTGATTCTTTCACCATAGAAAGGATAAACAAAGCGGGCGCAAAATTTGACATCAACAAGGCCATCTGGTTCAACCAGCAATACATAAGGAAGCAATCTTCCGAATCGCTGGCCACTGAATTGGTAAAGCTTGCCAACCAGGCAGGACATGAATGTGACTCCTCCAAGGCGGAAAAAATCGCAGGACTCCTAAAGGAACGAATTGACCTGATACCCGAATTATATTCCAAAGGAACTTATTTTTTCGAGCCAGTAGAATCCTACGTTGAAAAAGTGGTAAGAAAAAAGTGGAAAGGTGAGGCCAGCAATGTTTTATCTGACTTTGTGACTGCCCTACAGGCAGGTGGAGAAAACACAGAAGGGCAATTTCAGGAAAAACTCCAAGCCGCTGCTGAAAAAAACAACGTTGGTGCAGGCTCGGTGATGCAGCTTTTAAGGGTGGCAGTATCCGGTGAGCAAGGCGGGCCAGATTTAATGAAGATAATGGAAATACTGGGAACCCGGGAAACTTCAAACCGTATAAACTCTGCAATGGAGGCTTTTGACAAAATTGCAGAGGACAATGAAACCAAAGAAAAGTAAAAGACCCAAAGTAAACCCTGAGTTAGAGGGGTTCAATGTCGGAGTAAATACGTTTGGAGAAATTAAAACTTCATTTGATATCGACCGCTTAAATGAATTTTTGAACAAAAACGTAGAAGACAAAAAGCTCAAGGATAGGGGTGACATAGTCTATAGACCATAGTCGATGGTCGATAGTCCAGAAACGCACCTGACTTGTCGACCCTTTCCCTGAATACATTAAAATAACGTGGGCTCTGTATTTAACATATTCATAATCAATGAACTACGATCGTCATTTCGGAATTTTTATCCTTAAATTTAAAAAGGATAAAAATATCCGTAATCTCACTTTCAGATGCCTGATAAAATATGCCTTTTAAGAAAATTAAGGCATATTTTTCTGGCATGACGGTTATATTATTCATGCTTCAAGCATTCACTCCCACGATTTCATCCATGTGTTTCTTAGGGCGTAACTGATCAAACAGTTGGCCCAAGTTTATCTCCCCGAGGTTCTTGTACACCAATTTTGGTTTGTACGGGTAATGGATCAAATCTAATTCGGAGGTATTTCCACTCAGCACCAAAATCGAGTTAAACCCTAGCTCGACCGCTCCCTTGATGTCGGTTTCCATAGTGTCACCTATCATAATAGTCTGTGAGGTTTGCAGGTTCAATTTTTTCCTTGCTGCCCGCATCATAAAGGGACTGGGTTTGCCCACAGAATAGGCTTTTTTGAAAGTAGCTTTCTCCAGGCTTGCCACCAAAGCACCACAACCAGGTCGATAACCATCGGCTGTTGGGCAGGTCTCATCCAAATTGGTGGCAATCAGATGGGCGCCATTCAATATCATGTTTTGGGCCACTTCCAGGCTCTCATAGTTGAGTGTCCTACCCTCTGCAACAATCACGTAATCAGGGTCATGACTGGTGATCCCATAGCCCGCTTTGTACAGGGCTGTCAAAATTCCCCCTTCTCCGATTACATAGGCAGTGCCTTCCGGTTTGTTGAGTGACAAAAAATCTACTGTGGCCATGGCACAGGTATAAAAGTGCCTCTCTTCCACATCCAAGCCATATTTTTTCAACTTCACCTTCAAGTCCTTTGGGGTTGGGGAACTGTTATTAGTTAAAAACAAAAAAGGTATATCATTACCCAACAAGGTATTGATAAACTTTTCAGCTCCATCAATAAGTTCTTTCCCCCGGTACAATACCCCGTCCATATCCAGCAAAAAACCAAACTCAGTTTTCATTGTGTTGTTCATTTCTCAAGTGTTAAAATTGTTATTTCTCACACAAGGTTAATATGACGTTTGGAAACGGATGCAGCCAATGCCGTTGAGTTGACATATCGGCCAGGCAGAGTTAAGAATTTCCTCCCTGATTGGATTTGAGGAGTCTTATCAAGTCTGGTAATACGGCTGGGACTTCTTTCATGTACCTGATGTACTCATCCCCATACTTTTCGGTGAGTTTTGTTTCTTCCAGCCGAATACCAATTTTCAAATACAGAAATACACAAAGTATGCTCACCAGGTTGAGCACATTTGGTATAAAGAACCAAAAGCCAACACACAGCAAGACTGTTCCAAGATATAACGGATGGCGGCAATACCGGTACAACCCTTTTCTGTTCAGTCCTCCATCTGTTGGTTCATTTTTAAAGCCCAAAAACCCCAATACCCTTCCTTTTAGTGCCAATTTTATTACGATGATACCCCACGTGCTGAAGGCCAGGGAAACATATTGTAAAAACCCACCTTTGCGAAGCAATAAATCAGACCTGGTAGTGGACAGGAAATAGAAAACAGGCAGTAGGGTAATCACAGCTACTGCACTGTAAACCATTCTATACCTCCTTTCAGGCCATTTCATAGCACGCTGAATCGACGTTTTGATACCCACATTTGCCAACACACTATGGAGCGAAAAATATATACCCCAGAGTAATAGGGTAAGCGCTATATTTGCGTAAGTATGATTCATTCAATGTTCATTAATCCATGTCAAAGTTAAAAATAGGGATCTTAAAAGAAGGTAAAATTCCGATAGATCACAGAGTAGCCATCACCCCGGCCCAAGCCCACACCATAGCCACCACCTACCCCGATGTAGAACTGGTCTGTCAAAAAAGCGAAGTTCGGTGCTTCACAGATGAAAGTTATGAAGCCAACGGAATAGAACTCGTGGATGATATCAGCACCTGCGATGTATTGTTTGGTGTAAAGGAGGTACAAATTCCAGAACTCCTGGCCAATAAAACGTATTTCTTTTTTTCGCATACCATCAAAAAACAAGACTACAACCGCAACCTGCTCCGGGAAGTACTTCAAAAAAACATCCGCCTGGTGGATTACGAGTGCCTTACCAATAGCCACTCACAGCGCATCATTGCATTTGGCAGGTATGCGGGAATTGTAGGGGCATACAATGGCATTTGGACCTATGGCAAACGCTTCAACCTTTTTCACCTGCGCCGTGCACACGAATGCTTCGACCTGGAAGATCTGCAAACGGAATATAAAAAGGTAAAGCTCCCAAGGATAAAAATAGTAATCACGGGAGGTGGCCGTGTTGCGAAAGGGGCCATGGAGGTGATGAATGGCATGGGCATACGAAATGTCAGCCCTGCTGAGTTTATTTCAAAATACTTTGACGAACCGGTATATACGCAGCTCAACAACCGCGACTACAACAAACACAAGGAAGGAAAGCCTTTCAACAGGGGCGAATTTTTCTCGCATCCAGAGGATTTCGAGCATGATTTCAAGCCCTTTTATCAAAATGCAGACTTGCTGATAGCAGCTGCCTACTGGAACCCCAACGCCCCGGTCCTTTTCAATAGGGAAGACATGATCGAAAAAGATTTTAAGATTAAAATAATTGCCGACATCACCTGCGACATAGAAGGATCAATACCAAGCACCAAGCGCCCTGCAACCATCAAAGATCCCATTTATGACTATGACGCCACCCAGGATCTGGTGGCCCCAGCCCTATCGGATGAAGGCAATGTAACGGTGATGGCGGTTGACAATTTGCCTTGTGAACTCCCGCGCAATGCTTCAGAAGATTTTGGAAAAGAGCTCCTGGCCAACGTACTGCCCAATTTGATCGGTGACGACAAGGACGACATCATCAAAAGGGCTACAATTGCCGAAAATGGTCAGCTCACTTCTGGCTACAAATATTTGCAAGATTACGTAGATGGTAAAGAATAAAACCGTTTCACTTTCGTAAAAAAGATACAACCTGAAGCTTTTGGGCGAAAGGGCGAATTAGCATGGCAAGGAAAAAATCTAAAAGAGTGAATCCTTGAATTTAAGATAAATTTCTCAATATCTTTGCACCCCTCAAAACAGCAATCGATACATGGCTTGGTTTAATAGGAAAGACAAGGGCATTCAGACGCCAACATCATCGAAAAAAGAAGCTCCTGACGGACTGTGGTACAAAACCCCCAGTGGGAACATTGTCCACATGAGGGAACTCAAGAACAACGCTTACGTGTCTCCGGAAGACGACTACCACGTAAGAATTGGTTCGGCAGAATACTTCGAAATCCTTTTTGACAACAACAAATTTCAGGAGCTGGACGAGAACCTATCGTCGGCTGACCCCCTTAAATTTGTAGATTCCAAAGCATATCCTGACAGGATCAGTGCTTCTCAAAAAAAATCAGGCCTGAAAGATGCCGTAAGGAGTGCCAAAGGCAAAATGAACGGGCTGGACCTGGTAGTAGCCTGTATGGACTTTAGCTTTATCGGAGGCTCTATGGGCTCGGTTGTGGGAGAAAAAATAGCCCGCGCTATCGACTATTCCCTCAAGCATAAAATTCCTTTTATGATGATTTCGAAATCGGGAGGAGCTCGTATGATGGAAGCTGGTTTTTCTTTGATGCAAATGGCAAAAACCTCTGCCAAACTAGCACTACTCTCGGAAGCTAAGATACCCTATATTTCACTCCTCACGGACCCCACCACAGGAGGTGTGACAGCATCTTATGCTATGCTTGGGGATTTCAACATAGCAGAACCAGGTGCCCTGATTGGTTTTGCAGGGCCAAGGGTAATCCGTGAAACCATCGGAAAAGACCTCCCCAAAGGGTTTCAAAGCTCAGAGTTTGTGCTGGAACATGGCTTCCTGGATTTCATAGTGGACAGGCGCAACCTCAAAACGAAATTGACTACCCTGTTCAAAATACTCGCTAAAAAATAGCACCAGCCCACAATCAGGCGAATGTCTTGCAACCGGCCTACTTTCCCGGTAGGATGACGGGGGCGTACTCTTCAGTATGCAATTACCTGTAGTCAAAAAAATTCATCAGAAAGCTTTCCAGGCGCAACAAATATCGAGGTTTTCGTATTAATACCCTGGATCTAAAAAACAAATGCCATTATGTTTGTTCTTTGGACAGAATCAGATCGTTAAATTATTTGGGCTACCTAAACTCATGAGGGATCACAAACTTCCCGGTTTTAGAATCAAACTCTTCAAATGAACAGATTTCTCCTACTTTTTTTCATAAGCTTACTGCTTTCAGGCCAGGCATGGTCACAACAGCAAGTTACAATTAGCGGATATATCAAAGATGCTTCTAACGGGGAAGACCTTATTGGCGCCACGGTCTATATTCAGGAATTGAACAAAGGAACCATAACCAATGTCTATGGATTTTATTCTATTACGCTCGCTCCTGGAGCCTACAATGTAGAGTTCCGATATGTTGGGTTCCAAGCCAAAACTATCTCACTGGATCTTTCAGCCAATCAACGGCTCGACATGGAACTGGCCGGCGCAAGTCAGCAGTTGGAAGAAATCCTGGTGGTGGCACAAACTGAAGAGACCAACGTTTCAGGCATTCAAATGAGCTCCGAAAAGCTGGACATCAAGACCATTCAAAAAATGCCAACACTCCTGGGAGAGGTAGATGTACTGAAAAGTATCCAACAACTACCAGGTGTATCTACAGTGGGGGAAGGTGCCTCCGGGTTCAATGTCCGTGGGGGCAATGTCGGGCAGAACCTTGTCCTGCTCGATGAAGCTCCTGTTTTCAATTCCTCGCACATGCTTGGTTTCTTTTCTGTGTTCAATCCGGATGCGGTAAAAGACATTAATTTGATAAAAGGAGGTATCCCCTCCCGGTATGGAGGCAGAATTTCATCCATATTGGACATCAGGATGAAAGAAGGCAACAGCAAGGAATTTGATGCCACCGGGGGCATTGGAACGATTTTCAGCAGATTGGCCATTGAGGCTCCTATTGTCAAAGACAAGGCTTCTTTCATAATTGCAGCCCGTAGATCCTATATAGACGTATTGACCAAGCTGACAACCGATGTACTGGATGATGGTGCTGCCCTCAATTTTTACGACCTCACTCTCAAGACCAATTACAACATCAACGACAAAAACAGGGTGTTTGTATCCGGGTACCTCGGGCGTGATAACTTTAAGTTTGATGCCCAGCAGGGATTCAACTGGGGAAACCGAACGCTCACCACAAGATGGAACCACATCTTCAACGACAGGCTTTTCTCCAACATAACAGGCTTTTTCAGCGACTATGAATACATCCTTGCCTTTGGCGAAGACGAATTGGACCAATTTGACTGGAATTCGAGAATCCTGACTTATGACCTCAAACCGGAATTCACCTATTTTATCAACCCACAAAACGAACTGAGTTTTGGAGGCGAATTTCTACTATACCGCTTCGAGCCTGCCAATGCTGTCGGCGTAAGTAACGGGGAATCGAGGGACATCAGCATAGACCGAAAATATGCTGCCGAAAGCTCCATTTATCTCGAAAATATACAGAGTGTAGGATCGAAAGTTTCGGTGCAATACGGAGCTAGGTTGTCTTATTTTCAGTACATGGGTCCGGGTACTTACCATGAGTACGACCAACAACCCCCAGGCACACGTCGAAATGTAATCAATGAGGTAAAAGTAGGAAGTGGGGAAGTGATACAAAGCTATAAAAACCTGGAGCCCCGTTTATCGGTGAAATACCAGTTCAATGAAGCTACTTCGCTAAAAGCCAGCTACAACCGTATGTCCCAATATGTTCACCTGATATCCAATACCACTGCCTCCAATCCGCTGGATATCTGGACACCGAGCACAAACAATATCAAACCACAAACAGGCCAGCAAATCGCCCTGGGCCTCTTTAAAAACTTTGGTGAAGACAACAACATAGAAGCCTCCGCAGAAGTATATTACAAAAAAACTAAGAACCAAATTGACTACATAGATGGGGCCGACATCCTGATCAACCAGTATCTGGAGGGCGATTTGCTAAGTGGCGATGGTAGGGCCTACGGACTGGAACTATCGGCCAAAAAGAAATTTGGCAGGGTCAATGGATGGGTGAGCTACACCCTGGCTAAAACCGAACTACAGATGGACGGAATCAACAATGGCGACTGGTACCCAACACGATATGATCAGAGGCACAACCTCAAGATCACTTCATTTTATGAAACTAACGGACGGTGGTCATTTTCATCTACCTTTACTTTCGTCTCTGGTACACCGACAACTTTTCCAGCTTCAAGGATAGTAGTCCAGGACAAAGTGATCCCCTACAACCCGGGAGGTGCCAGAAACAACCTGAGGATACCAGCCTACCATCGTCTGGATTTTTCGGCCACTCTGGAAGGCAAAAAAATGAGAAAAGGAAAACCGAGGAAAAATGACAGCTTCTGGGTGTTTTCCCTGTACAACGTCTATGGCAGGAAAAACCCGTTTTCCATTTACTTCAGACAAGAGGATGAACGCCGGGCTGCCGGAGAAGCCTTCACCACAGAAGGCCGACAAGTGTCCATTATTGGTTCGTTTATTCCTTCGGTTTCTTACAACTTTAAATTCTAATTGCCATGAAAAGAAGCTTATATAACACATTTATTACCGGCTTTTTCTTCTTCATTGGTTGTGATGACGTGATCAACCCTGAATTGCCCAAAGCCGAAGCTGTGTTGGTGGTTGACGCCTGGATCAACAACCTGCCAGGACCGCAAGTGATAAAACTTACCAGGAGCCAGCCCTACTTCGACAGCAGTCAGCCTCCAGCTGTATCAGGAGCAGTGGTAAACGTTTCTACAGCTGATAAAAATTTCCCATTCGTTGAAACGGACAATGGGCAATATGTATGGAACCCCGAACCTGGGGAAACTTTCGGTGTAATAGGTGAAACCTATACGCTAATCATAAGTGTAGATGGTGAGGAATACACCTCAACCTCCCAAATGAAGCGGGTGCCTGCAATAGACAGTGTTACTTTTCGATTTGAGGAAGAAAACTTCATCTTGCCAGACAGCTATTGGGGGGAGTTTTGGTCGAGGGATTCTGAAGGGGAAGGCGATACATATTGGATCAAATCCTACAAAAACGAAATGCTCCTAAACAAACCGGAAGAAATAAACATAGCCTACGATGCTGGGTTTAGTAAAGGAGGAGGATTGGACAACCTCATTTTCATTCCTCCCATCCGGGACACCATCAATCCATTTGAGCAAGATGAAAATGATGAATTTTTGAGCCCATTTGAGGATGGGGATTCCCTGTATGTAGAAGTTCATTCCATAAACGAAGCTGCTTTCAATTTTCTCTTCAATGTACAGATACAGACCAACAGGCCGGGCGGATTTGGCGAATTGTTTGCCCAGCCACTCGCCAATGTACCCACCAATATTGAAAACACCAACGCCACCTCTACCCAACCAGCCCAGGGAATATTTAATGTAGCTGCGGTATCATTCAATGGGAAGAGGTTGGACGTGAGTGAAGTGCCTAAGGGGAATTGAGCACGAGGTGGACTATTCCAGAAGTTTTCTTCCAGAATTCCAAAAGGGAAAGGATTTGCCTCGCTGACACATGAGCATTGCATTGAGGCATGAGACTTTGATCTGGCCTTTACCAGAGTTATCGGTCGTTCTGCTTTCCAAAAAATGCCTAAAGGCTCTTCACTGTCTCTGGCATGTCATTCCGTAGCAAGGCGGAGGAACCTTGCTTGAAAACGGCAATAACACTCATATAAAGCCTCTACTTAGA
Source organism: Cyclobacteriaceae bacterium (assembly GCA_040222275.1). Taxonomy (GTDB): domain Bacteria; phylum Bacteroidota; class Bacteroidia; order Cytophagales; family Cyclobacteriaceae; genus CAXBNB01. The sequence continues at coordinate 67,050 of JAVKDJ010000010.1, read as the reverse complement.
TAAACTGACTATGTTGTTCTTTTACCTCAACTAGCTATCACCGCTGAAACGGATGAAAATAAAGGTTACTATTTGATTTCAAGTAGAGCAGTTAACGCCGGAGCTAATCTTAATTCCAAGGAATTGACAAACTGCTTTTACATTGCATTCGCCATATCCATTGCATAGATTTGCGGCATATTTTTACCACTCGAGAACATGACAATCAACAGCAATCTATTCAACAAAATCTTTCAGGAGAGTATTGAAGCATACCACATCACGGACGACATCAATACGCCTTGTCCGAATCCCTACCAACCAGAAAGCATTGAACACATCCTTTTTAAGAAAAACTGGATAGATACTGTACAATGGCACATGGAAGACCTGATCCGGGTGGTGGACATTGACCCTGTAGAGGCGCTCAAGATCAAGCGCGACATAGATGCATCCAACCAGGACAGGACCGATACGGTGGAGCAATTCGAAGATTTTTTATTCGACCTGTACAAAAACGTAAATGCGCATCCGGAAGCCAGGCTCAATACAGAAACTCCTGGATGGGCTATGGACAGGCTTTCTATCCTCAACCTGAAACTTTACCACTTCAAAGAAGAACTCAACCGTGAGGGTATCAGCAGCGCACACTATGAAAAGTGCCGAACAAAAGTGGCTGTACTGGAAGAACAATACAAAGACCTCTCACAATCGATAGATGCACTGTTGGAGGAAGTGTCCCAGGGGAAATGCGTCATAAAAGTGTACCGTCAGATGAAAATGTACAACGATGCGGAGCTCAACCCCATGTTGAGGAAAAACTAAATCCTGCCAACATCAGCACCCCAAAAAACATATTGGTTATCCGTCTTTCAGCCATGGGGGATGTGGCTATGACTGTGCCGGTAATCAGGGCCGCATTGGAGCAACATCCTGATATTAATCTTACTGTTTTGACGAGGCAGGCTTTTGTACCCTTGTTTCATGGGTTGAATGTGCAATTTGTGATCCCAGACCTGAAAGGAAAACACAAGGGATTAGGTGGACTTTTTGTGCTTTTTCGTGAGCTCCAGGGCTATGCAGATTGGGATGCCATCATAGACCTGCATGATGTGCTCAGGTCGAAGATAATTCGCACGCTTTTTAGAATAAAGGGTATCCCCACACATCACATCGACAAAGGGCGCAAGGAAAAAAAACAACTCACAGCAAAATCGAACAAAGTATCCCACCAATTGAAGCATACTACAAGCAGGTATGCGGATGTATTTGAGAAGGCCGGCCTCTCGTTGGACTTATCCGTTGTTGACCCGGCAAAAAACACGTTTCAGACGTCTTCTGAAGCCTCGCTCGTATTGGGGGAGGGAGCAGCAAAACACATAGGGATTGCTCCATTTGCCCAGCATGCGCAAAAAATGTACCCCTTGAAAAAAATGCAGGCCGTAATAGAGGCCCTGGACAACCAAGGGTACAAGCTGTATATTTTCGGAGGTGGGCAGGAAGAAAAACAACAAGCTGAAATTCTTTGCCAAAACACCAGGCACACCACAAACCTAATTGGTAAGTATCCCCTCACTGACGAACTTGGGCTACTTTCCAACATGGATGTAATAATCACGATGGATTCTGCCAATATGCACATGGCTGCACTGGCCGGCACCCCGGTACTATCTGTATGGGGCGCCACTCATCCTTTCGCTGGCTTTGGCCCGTTCGGACAGGACAAACAAGACAGGTTCATCCAGATACCTACTGACGAGCTGCCATGCCGTCCATGTTCTGTTTTTGGCAACAAGCCCTGCCACCGCGGTGATTTTGCCTGTATGAACAGCATCACCCCCGATGAAATTGTGAAGAGGGTGGAAGCGGTACTGGCATAAAAACCATCTAAATAGCTGCCTGATCAGGGTATGCCACCTTTTCGCCGGTTTCTTTGTGCGCAGGCAACTGGGCATCCACTTTCTTTAAATAATCAGAAAGCACCCTGGCCAGTTCCCTCACTTTTGCCGGTTTGTCTGAAGCCAGATTTTTCGTTTCGCCTATATCAGCTGTGATATTGAACAACTCAAAACTTTCGTCCAGATGATAGTAGATCAACTTCCAGTCACCCAAACGAACTGCGCTGAAAGCCCCGATCCCTGGCCCTGAAGGCCCCCATTCGTTCGGGTAGTGCCAAAAAAGTGGTCTGCCTGCCGTTTGGCCTGGGACATTATCTGTCAATAAAGGCATGAAGCTTTTACCATCTATTTGCTGTACGGCTTGGTAAGAATCCAGCCCGGCCATCTCCAATATGGTGGGGTAAAAGTCTTCAATGATGAGGTAATTGTCGTTGCTGGTATTCGGGGCAACCCTTCCAGGCCACTTCACAATCATGGGCTCCCTGATTCCTCCCTCATGGATCGATCCTTTCCCGCTGGACAGGGGCTTGTTGTGCGTATGTCTTTTCCCACCTCTGGCCACTGCGCTCAAGCCGCCATTGTCTGACATGAACAAAATGATGGTATTGTCTGTAAGGTTTTTTTCATCCAAATAATCCATAATATCCCCCAGGCTTTTGTCCATACCCTCAACAAGAGACGCATATTTGGCCTCCACAGTATCCATTCCCATTTGCAGGTATGGTTGCAAAAACCTGTTGTCACCCATTATGGGTGTGTGTACCGCATAGTGGGCCATGTAAAGGAAGAAAGGTTGTTGTTTGGCCAGGGCACTATCCATGGCAGCTTTGGCTTCAATTGTCAGGGCTTCTGATAAGAAAATATCCTGACCATGGTACTTTTCCAACCCCGGAACCGGCCATGGACTACCTAAGAATGGTTCGATATTCCCAAAATTTTCGGTACCGAGGTAACTTTTAGGAGCCCCGGCAGCATGACCAGCAACATTGATATCAAAACCCATGGCCAGTGGGTTAGCGGCAGGTGTTCCAATGGCCGCAAAATGCGCTTTGCCAACATGAATGGAAAAGTAGCCAGCCCCCTTTAGCAACTTTGGCAATGCATCTGCATGAACAGCACTTTCCAGCTGGCCATCTGGACTAAGGCCATTGACATTCCACCTGGGAAAGGACAACTTTTTATGGTTGGTTTCCATCGGTTGTAAAGCATCTTTGCGCAGGGTCCAGTTGGTGACCCTATGGCGGGCCGCATTCATGCCTGTTATCAGGCTTATGCGGGTAGGCGAACAAACCGGAGTGGCATAGGCCTGCGTAAACTTCATTCCTTCAGCAGCCAGCCGCTCCATGTTTGGTGTTTGGTAAATTTGGTTGAAAGGGGTCTTTTTGTTCCAAAAGGGAACCGATGTATCCTGCCACCCCATGTCATCCACAAAAAAAAGGACAATATTGGGTTTGGTTTGTGGCGTGTCTTTGGCAGTTTCTTTTGTTGTACAGGCTAAAACGTACATCATCAAAAACCCAATCGGGAATAGATATTTCATTTGCTTGTGTAAAAGTTTAGTTGTGATAAAAATATTCGATGCAGGGCAAGGCCTGACCGGGTTTGCAATCATTCATTGATTTTGACCAACTTTAAATAACCATTATTAGTTCCAAATATAGCACCTGTTTCGCCATTGGGGAGAGCTATAAAAGCAGACCTTTTGACATCCCCTCCAACAAACAGGCCACTTTTTTCAGGAGGCAAATGGGAAAAACCTCCTTTACCACTACCCCGCAAAAAAAGCCCATAACTGGCGTCATTTCTTGGGGTTTCTACTTCGGCACCATACATGTTGCCTGCCAGTATTACATCCGGGTTGGTATCACTATCTAGGTCTTTGATCAAGATAGCATTGACTGAAGAAAACTGGGCCATGGGATGCAACGGCGCAATTTGAAAGGATTGCCCATTGACATTCTCCAGATAAGAGGTGGCAAAAGTATTGGCATTGTAGTGGAGGGCGTTGCTGATATTCTCATTTCCATATACTTCATTCAACGTTGCTTTGCCAAAGGCATCATAGCTGGCAAATTTTTTCTTCACAAAAGGCATTTGATTGGATGTACATTCCCTGCCCCTAAGTGGAAACAGTTTTCCTTCGTTGTAATACCCGAGCACAATGTCCAGGCTTTGGTTTCCATCGAAATCCTTGGCGTAAATTTCAAACGGTTCTGTAGCACTCGCTCTGTACTTATAGTTTAGTCCCAAATTGCCGGCAATCAGGTCCATATCCCCATCCTTGTCAAAATCAGCTGTAGCGACAGATGACCACCACCCTGTACTTTCTGACAAACCAAACGCTTGGGTGTGGTCGGTAAAAATTCCGGATTCATTTAACAAAACCTTAATGGGCATCCATTCCCCTACTATCACAAGATCTCTAAGGGAATCTCCATTGATATCTGTCCAGGCGGCATCAGTCACCATTCCAAGGCTTTCCAACATGGGCGCTATAGTAGGAGTTTCATCTGTAAAAGAAATTTCATTTTCACTACTATTCAGCAAAAGGTAGCTGTTTGCTGCAAAAGGGTATTTCCCCGGTACCTGCCTACCCCCAACGAACAAATCCAGATCGCCATCGGCATCATAATCGCAAGGTTCTACACAAGCCCCACTAGTGGGCATAGAGGGCAGGGCTGTCGTCCTTTTTGAAAAACTTCCGTTTACATTTTCATAAAAGCGATCCTGATAATAGGGCGAACCCTCAGGTCTTTCATTGCCACCACTCACTACGTACAGGTCCTGGTCTCCATCATTGTCCGCATCGAAGAAAACCGCATCGACATCTTCAAATTGCTTGTCCTGATGAAAAACCTGCTGAGGTTCAAACCTGCCTTCGGTGGTTTGATGATACAAGGTAGCCGGATAGCCCAATGCCCCACCTACAAATATGTCGCCCAGTCCATCTTTGTTTACATCATCAACTGCCAACGCCGGACCATGTTGGGACATTTTGTGAGGCAGCAGGGTCTCCCTGTCAAAATCATTGTATTCATTCTCTACATGTTTGTGAAGGATCGCCTTTGCAGTAATATCTGTGAACAGGAGCTCTTCCCGATGTACTTCGTGTGGTTCAATTTCCGCATTCTTCTGATCGATCGTAATGGTTTGATTGGCTTTCACATTTGTCAAGCGTTGTACCGAGCCATCTGGCCAGGCCACTTCAAGTTCATCAATGGATGAGGCTGTGCCCACACCAAAATGTAACACCTCACTGACCGATGACTGAAATCCCCTTGTCAGGTATTGCTCCTGTAATTGTACCTTTTCGGCATATTTGATAGTTACCCTTGTGCCAATTCCCTGCGTATTGCCCCCTTTTCCTCTAAGCTTTATTTTCAAAAAACCCTGATCCCCGGATTCCATCGTTTGGTTTTTGTAGATGTAGGCAAAATCATCCATGTTGTTCACTATCATGTCCACATCCCCGTCATTGTCCAGATCGGCATAGGATGCACCATTCGAGCAGGTCATGGCAGAATCCAGGTTCCATTGAGCATTCATCCTGGCAAAGGAAAGATCCCCTTTGTTTAAGTAGAAGTAATTGTTTTTAAACCTTGTTGGCTTCTTCGACATCATGTGGTTGATATATGCCTCTTTGTCCATGTGCTTTTTCTTCAGCAGTTCTGCCCTTACCTGCTTATGGTAGTTTACAAAATCATTGTTTCGAAAATCCCTTTTGATACCATTGGCTATAAACAGGTCCTTCAGGCCATCATTGTCCATATCGAAAAACAATGGAGCCCAACTCCAATCGGTATTGGAAACACCCGCCAGGTGTGCCACTTCAGAGAAATAAGGCACGGGTGTATTCCTGTCTGTTCCATTATTGATTTGAAGGGTATTGAACATATACTGGTAATGCAGGCCCAAATCCACATGTTCATGAAACTTATCAGGGTTCATGCCGCTCATACTGGTTTTGATGCCATAATTGTCTTCTGAGACCATATCTACAGACATCACATCCAGCCAGCCATCATTGTTGTAGTCCGCAACATCGTTTCCCATAGAGAAATTGGATATATGCCCCATGGATTTGGCGATGCTTTCAGAAAACGTTCCATTTTTATTGTTGAGATAAAAATGGTCTTCGCCTGAAAAATCGTGACTGACATAGACATCCGGCCAGCCATCGTTGTTCATATCCCCAAACCCAAGGCCCAGTCCAAATCCCAATCGGTTGTTGATTATACCCGCCTGGTTGGTGGCATCCACATATTTTCCTGCATCGTTTCTATACAACCTCTCCCCACTCAATTTGCTTTCCGTATTTAAGTATTCCTGAAGCTTGTCATCTCCGTAAATTTCGACATCATGGTTGATCAAAAACATGTCCAGGTCTCCATCCCTATCGTAATCAAAAAAACCAGCCTGAGTTGAAAATGCCTCAATATCCAGGTTGTACTTTTCCGCCTGCTCTGTAAAAACAGGCAATCCATTTTTATCCACTCCCTGATTGATGTATAATTCGTTGCGGCGCTTTTCCGGATCCCTGATCCTACCAGAACTGCTGATGTAAATGTCCAGCAGCCCATCGGCATTGATATCTACGGTGGTGACGCCAGTGGAAAACACGGATTTTCCGCTTACACCTGCCCGGCCAGTGATGTCCTTAAACTTGAGGTTTCCAAGATTGAGGTACATTTTGTTGGACTGGAGATTGGAAATGAAATAGAGATCTGGCAGGTCATCGCCGTTAAAGTCACCTGTAGCCACACCCCCTCCATTGTAGTAGTACTCGTAAAACAGGCCGTTCATATACAGGGTTTCCTTCAGATCGTTTCTAAATTCAACCCCCGTATCTTTGGCATATAACGTGGTATAGGCTGGCCCTGCATCAGCGTAAGGAGCTTCTTGCTTTTTTTCACATTTGAAAAAAAGCAGGCCAAACAACAGGCAAGATGCTACCGGTTTACGAATAGAATAGGTGCGCATACGGCATGTGGTAAAAAACACAAAGGCAGCAGAAAAAGCCTGCTGCCCTTGGATTTATTTACGTTTGGTATTTAAAACTGGTCGTAACCAGCATTCTGAATCAGGCTGCCCTCAGACAACTCTATTTCCCGATCGGGAATAGGCATCAGCACGTGGTAGTCCTGGATGTTGGCACGTGGGGTTGCCATATTTGGCTCTGTGGTATTTCGTATGGTTTCCACGAAAGTACCCCATCGCAGCAAGTCATATTTCCTGATTCCTTCGAAACTTAATTCGGTAGCTCGCTCTTTTCTCAGTGCTGTTCTAAAAGAAGCCTGATCCAAACCTGATAGGCCAGGCAAGCCGGCACGTTCCCTTACCTGATTGATAAAGGTATAGGCACCAGTTGGGCCGTTCTGTTCGTTTTCTGCCTCAGCCCTCATCAGGAGCACATCTGAGTACCGGATCACGTAGGTATTTTGGCTACCATTGTTGCCCTTGGGTGCATCTCCATCAGCATTCAGGTATTTGCCCGTGATTGGCCCTGCTCCAGGGGTTCTTGGAGATTCCAATGTGTTACCGTCCAATTCCGTGACATAGCTTATGTCTTTTCTGAGGTCTCCTGCCTCAAACATGTTCAGAAAATCCTGAGTAGGCAGCATATTTTCCCATCCGCCACCTACGGCGTTCACACCTCCAACACCCGTGTCGCGCGAACCTACCCAGCTTTGTTTGAAGTCGTTGCGTTCGTCTTGTCTGAACTGGATGTCGAAGACGTTTTCATTGACCTGCGTACCATTTTTGTCTGGCAAGAGCACATGCTCGGCATTTTGGCTCCACAGCAGGTTGTAGTCAGCCACCAGCCCAAACATCCCGGAGGCGATCACTTCCTGCGCCCTGGTATTGGCCGCAGGCCATTCCTGCCTGGTGAGGTGTACCCTGGCCAGCAAGGCAGTAGCTGACCACTTGGTGGCCCGGCCTTTCTCTGCACTGGCATAGTCATCCGGTAAGTCAGCTATAGCTTCGGTCAGGTCATTTTTGATAAAAGTATAAACTTCCTCCACGGTATTGCGGGTAATGCCCTTGAGGCTGTTGGGGTCGTTCACCACTTCATCAATGATGGGTACCCCGCCATAGGTACGTACCAACTCAAAATAGTAGAATGCCCTTAGAAATTTGGCTTCTGCTATCAATCGGTCGCGCAGGTTTTCATCCATAGCCACATCCGGCACAAACTGGATCACGGTATTGGCCAGTCCCACGCCCTGGTAGTTTTGTTGCCACATTACGGTCGCATCCCCATTTAAAGGGGTTAGATTGATGAACCACGAAACAGGCCGCATGTTGTGCTGGCCCTGAAATGCGATATCGCTGGGTGTAAAACCATAGTAAAAGGAAATAATACTGCTGTGCAACTTGGTATAAGCTGCATCTGTGGCCGCTATGGCATCTTTCTGGGTAGCAGGAAAACTACCTGGCACCAAAAAGTCCTTGGGCTGCTCTGTAATGATGTCTTCACAAGAGGAAGCTAATACTCCCAATAAGAGAAGGAATAGATATATATTAATATTTTTCATTTTTCTTACTTTTTAGGTGTATCTGTTAAAAATCAATCCTTAAGCCAACTGTCCATGCTTTGAGGGCAGGATCTTGCGACCTGTCATAACCCCTTCTGGTGTTGGAATTTCCCCGGTTGATTTCAGGATCGTAACCGCTATAGCTGTCAATCAGTATCAGGTTGGTGCCGCTTAAGTATAGCTTTGCCGCTTGCACCCAGGTCAGGTTTTGGACAGGCAAATTGTAGCCTATGCTGATGTTCCTCATCCTGAGAAATGAACCGTTCTCCACAATACCACTTTCTGATAATATCTCTGAGCGGAAAGAACCACGTACCGATGGTATGTCAGAACTGGTATTGTCTGGTGTCCACCTGTTGGCAAACCTCTTGGAAACGTTGTTGTCAAAAGCCGTATTGATCCTGGAATCTGTTTCGTTAAAAATATCATTGCCCAAAACGAATGACCAGTACATGGAAAACTCAAAACCTTTGTAAGAGAGTGAATTGCCAATGCCACCGAAGAAATCGGGATTGGGATCGCCAATGATGGTCCTGTCATCCAGGGTAATTTCACCGTCGGGCACTCCTTCAGGCCCACTGATGTCATCATATCTCCTGCCACCAGGGAATACACCAAACCCGGTAAGGCCGGCATCATCTATTTCCTGTTGGGTATTCCAAAGGCCGTTTCTTATCAGGCCATAAAAGACACCAACTGGTTCGCCTTCACGCAACAGGGCAGATGGTGCTGAGATTACCCCTCCGAAAGTATTGATTTCGCGCTCACCGTTTTCATCAGGGATTTCGAGCAGCTTGTTTTTGTTGCTGGAAATATTGAAGCTGGTTTCCCATTTGAAACCGTTCCTGTCCACGTTCACCGAATTGATGAGCAGCTCCAATCCGCTGTTTAGCATGGAGCCGAAATTCGTAGCTATAGAAGCATTGCTCACACCAGCCAGCCACAGTATGTTTTCGTTGGCAAACAGGTCGTTGGTTTGCTTTCTGTAGTAGTCCAGGGTGACCTGCAAGCGGTGGTCAAAAAACGCTGCGTCCAGTCCGATATCGAGTTGATCAGTGGTTTCGAATTTCAAAAACTGGTTGCCAAGCCTGTTCAACCCAATGCCATTGGTTATGTCCTGGCCCGGTCCAAACAAATAGGTAAACCCAGCACCCAGGCGCGCCAATGAGCTGCCCCCGGAGGCTGGGTTGCCCAACCTACCATAGCTTGCCCTTACTTTCAGGTCGTCAAATATTCCCCATTGGGATATAAAATCTTCCTCTCCAGCACGCCACGCCAGGGCCACAGAGGGGAATGTGCCATACTTTTGCGTTTGGGCAAAATTGGACGAACCATCGATCCTGGCATTCACCGTCAACAGGTACTTGTCCTTGTACCCATAATTGGCCCTGAACAGGTAAGACTGTAGCCCGAATTCAGAAGCGTTGGAACCTGCCCCGGACCTTAATGAGCCAGCATTTATATTGTTGTATTCAAAAAAATCTGTGGTAAAGCCTTTTGCCTCAACCGAACTCCCAGATCTGAAGATTCTTTGCCTGGTAAACCCTAGTAATCCATCAATGCTATGATCACCAAATTCCTTGCTGTAGGAAAGCGTCTGCTCTATCAACACACTCAGTTCCTCACTGTTGGAAATAGAGGCTGTTCCCTGGTCGTTGGCCTGGCCAAAGAGGGTAGAGGGCGCATAGTTTTCACTTTTGGAAAGCAGCAGGTCTGAGCCAAAATTCAACTTGTATTTCAGGTTTTTTATCGGCTCTATTTCTGCAAAGAGGGTGCCCTGCATTCTGGATCGTGTATCCAGATTGATGTTTTTAGCGGCATCTCCCACAGGGTTTTCGGCATTCAGCTCGCTACTGGCTGTCTGGATGGTATATTCCCCATTGTCATCTTTCACAGGGAGTGTAGGAAAATATCCGGCTATGTTGATGATGTCGCTCGCCCTGGGAACGGTCTTAGTCCTGGCCAGGGTAACTGAATTGCCGACTTTGAGTATATTATTGATCTTGTGGTCGCCATTAAACCGAAACTGGTACCTTTTGAGGTTGCCACCCCTGAAAATACCATCCTGATCGAAATAGTTGGCAGACACGAAAAATCGGCTTTTCTCACTGCCACCAGATGCGGACAGGGTGTGGCTTACCATAGGGGCATTGTTTTGATATATTTCCCTTTGCCAGTCTGTACCCTCACCTAACGAGGCAGGGTTGGGATAGGCATCCACACCCTGTACTTCGTTTTGCCAATCGCCAAATTCTGCTGCATTGAGCATTGGCAGCAGGCGTGTTGGGGATTGAAATGTAGTGTAAGTGTCGTAAGTGATTTTTGATTGCCCTGCGGCACCTCTTTTGGTGGTGATCAGGATCACACCGGCCGATCCCCGAGAACCATATAAAGCAGTAGCCGATGCATCCTTGAGCACTTCTACTGATTCTATGTCGAGCACATTTAAATCAACCGAATTTCCACTTCCGATTAACCCATCGATTACAAAGAGTGGAGAACTGTTGCCACTCAGGGAATTGGTGCCGCGTATCCTGATGGCAGATTGTGCCCCTGGCTGTGACGAGGTAGGGGTGATCTGCATCCCGGCTACTTTCCCACGCAATGCATCGTCCAGCCTTACTGTTGGGGTTGCGGTGAGTTCCTTGGTTTTGATGGAAGACACAGAGCCAGTGAGGTCTGATTTTTTTACCGTTCCATATCCTATCACCACTACTTCTTCCAACTGCCCTGCATCCAGCACCAGTTGTACATCTATCACGCTCTGATTGCCTACAGCGATTTCCTGGGTTTCATAACCCACAAAAGAAATGGCCAAAATGGCATCATCTGGTACTACCAACTTGTAATTGCCTTCTATGTCGGAGGTTATGCCTTTTGAAGTGCCTTTCACAACAATACTTGCACCTGGCAACCCCTCGCCATTTTCGTCGGTTACCTTCCCGGTGATTTCCACTTCGGCCATCACTACTTCTACTTCATAGTCGGCTTGTTCCCGGTCTAGTTTATCCACCTGAATGGTATTGTTGAGTTGCTTGAAGCCCAGTTGGTATTCTTTGGAAATGCTGAGCAGGATGTCTGCAAAGGAGGCATTGGAAAAACTCAAGTCAATTTTTTTGTTCGTACGGATGTCCCGTTTGTCGTAGTTGAACTTGAAGTCCGACACTGATTCCAGTTTTTTGAATGCATCTGTAATCGAAGCTCCTGAGAGGTTAAGGGAAATGAAAGTTTCCCGTACACTGCGGGTATTTTGCCCTGTGGATTCCTCTGCGATCAGCAAATTGAGCACAGCCAATTGAACAGCGAAAACATATAGGGACAACTTCATAGCTCTAATAATTAGTCGTATAGCTTTATTTTTCATAAATTTGAAGTGTTTTAGTATTTGTAGAATATTTAAAACGATGTTGATACGGTCGTAAGAAGACTTCCCAATTTTCCTAAAGACTGTATCTGCAAAAGTGGTGCTGCCTCGCAGTGCCACTTTTCATTTCTATGCTTTTCTTTCTTTCATATTTCTATTTAGAATTGAACAATATTTTTACCTGTTTGTCCTCTAATTCATAGTCGAAGTTGAGGGAATAGCTGATCCCTTTCAGTACAGTTTCCAGGCTCTGGTTTTGGTGTTGTCCTGAGTATTTGGAGCTTGGCATTTGGGCAATGTCACAATCTATAGTTACCCCATACCACATTTCCAACTTGTCAAAAAGTACTTTCGGACTGTCTTCTTCAAAATACAGGAGGCCTTCCTTCCAGCCTATCTCTTTGTTGTAGTCAAACCGTTGTTTCACCAATTGCTCGCCTTTTAGCACTACCTGTTCGCCAGGTTCTATTACCTGGTCAATCCCCAACTTAGACACTTTCACTTTTCCTTCCACCAGCGACACCTTTGGTATCGCATTTTCATAGGCTTTCACTGAAAATGAGGTGCCCAGAACGGTAGTTTGAAAGTAAGGTGTTTGGATCACGAATGGCTTGCTTTTGTTTTCTACTACCTCGAAAAAAGCCTCTCCGTTTAATTCTACGTTGCGCGAATCATCGGAGAACCTGGATAGATAGGTGAGTTTGCTGCCAGAGTTTAACCAAACTTTGGTACCATCCGGCAACCTCACCTGGGATTTCGCCCCATTGGGATTTTCTTTCACAATGGTCTTTCTGGGTACAACTTCTGCCACTGGTTCTTCTTCTGATTGGTTGAAATACACCAATGAAAACAAGACGCCAACTACAAGTACCGCAGCTACCCGCAGAAAGGGTTTCCATCCAAAGCCTGCGCTTTGGCTCTCCCGGTCCCCGATGGTATTTTCGATCCTATCCCAAAGTGGTTCGTCAGCTGGGGCCTTTTCCGCTTTATCGAAACTCATCGAAAGCACCAGTTCCCTGGCCTTGTCCATGGCTTTTGATTGTTCGGCATTTTCCTCACCCCATTTGTTCCATTGGCGGTCCAATGTCTCATCGGGGCTCACTACCCATTTTACAAATGATTCGTCCTGTATTAAATCCTGTACGCTTAGCTCTTTGTTTTCCATTGTTCAGTGCTTTCACTTTACTAGAGTGAGAGCTGCATGGAAATACATGAAAAAAAATTACTTTTTTTCAAAAAGCCATTTAAACCAACGGAGGAAGGGTTTTTGAAAGTTTAAATTTCAGTCAGGCAGTTGTGTGATTTACAAAACCAGCCACCTACAAGGATGGTCATAAGCAGCAGCCTGGATTTGATGATTTTCACGGCCTCATAAATGAGGTTCTGTGTGGATCGTCTGTTTTTCAGGGCCATTAGTTCGGTAATTTCATCATAGTCGAGCCCTTCTTTGTAAAAATAATACATGGCTTCCCTCTGCCGGGAGGTTAGGTTGTTGATTTCCTTTTCCACGTTGGCCAGCACCTCTCGTGACGCTTCCTCCTGTATCATTTCCTGCTGAATGGAAAAAACGAACTCCTGGTTTTTCTTCTCTTCCTCCACTACCATAAGATGGGTTTTATTACTTTTTATGTTTTGATAGAGGTGGCTTTTGAAACACCTGATCAAATAAAATTTTAAAGACGACTGTATTTTTATGGATTCCCGGCGTTCGTAGATTTCCACGAAAGTATCGTGTATGAGATCCTTGGTTGTGTCTTCATTGCAGTGGAGTTGTCTGCCAATATACATCAATTTGCCGTAGTAAAACCGATAGATTTCATTGAAGGATTTCAGGTCGCCGGACCTTACTTTTTCCCACAATTCGATCTCGTTCTGGTTTTGATTTACGGCTAATGGCATGATCCAAACGGTAAAACTACCAGCTAAGTAAATCAATTACGAGTTGATGGCATATTTTTAGGGGATAATAATTTAACGTGGGTTTCTCTGCCAAAAAAGATTTGAACCTGAAATTAAGGCTCAAATCTTTTTATGTAAGTTAACTGCTCCGTTGAACGCTAGTCCCTCGCTACCGAATATCCCTGATCCCTATACTTTTGGAGCAAAGCATCCATCTCTTTTACCTTACGCTGGTTTTTAGCCGATATGTTCACCCTTTGGCCTGGGTCTTCTTCCATATCAAATAGAAGCACCTCTTCCTCAAAATCTTTGTACTGGCGCAAAGTTTTAAATGATTCCGGCATTTTGGTATGCCCGCCCGTGTTATTGTTGATGTAAAGCCATTTTCCCTGTCTCAAGCCCCAGGTGTTGGCAAAAGTGTTGTGTACGGTGGCCTCCCTGATGGGGGATGTATATTTTTCGCCCATCAGTACGGGCAACAAATCGTAACTGTCTGAGGCCGCCTTGTCAGGTATTTCCAACTTTAAAATTGATGCGATGGTAGCCATCACATCTACCTGTGAAACTACTTCATCAGATACCGATCCGGCACGGATTTTTCCTGGCCACTTCATTACAAATGGCACATGGTGACCTCCTTCCCATACGTCCCGCTTCAAGCCTCGAAAATCCCCCATACTAAAGTGGTCGAAATTTTCCGCACGGTCAAAAGCATATTTTTCAGGGCCATTGTCGGCACTGAAGATCACTATCGTATTTTCATCCAATCCCTTTTCTTTTAGCGTCTTGAGTACCTGCCCCACAACCCAATCTGTCTGGAAAACAAAATCCCCGTAACCTCCGGCTTGGGATTTTCCTAAAAATTCATCGTTGGGGATAATGGGTGCGTGCGGTGACGGAAGGGCAAAATACAGAAAAAAAGGATTTTGGGCAGATTGGTTTTTTATCCATTCTATAGTTTTTCTGGTGAGCGTAGGCAGGACATCATAAGGGTTCCATCCGTCAACCATTGGCCCAGGCCTAAACTCCCATTCGCCTTCCTTCGTTTCAAAGCCTATATCATTCACGTTCATTACCTTGGTTGGTGGTGTAAGCACCTTGTCATTTTCTACCCAGGCATAGGGTGGGAAATTGATAGTACCATCCCCGAAATAGTAATCGAACCCCCTGTCCAAAGGACCTCCTTTAATAGGACTGCCCCAATCGACATCATTGGGCCCATAAAACTTTCGGTTCTTTCCCCATTGCTCCACTTCCCCTGATGGTTCATTTTTGAAGTTCCAGTCCCAACCCAAGTGCCACTTGCCAATACAACCGGTTTTGTAGCCTGATTCTTTGAGCATTTGCGGCAAAGTGATATCCGTATCCTTGAAAAATGGTTCGCCGAAAGAACCGACGATACCATGCTGTCTGCGCCAATGGTATGTGCCGGTCAACAAAGCAAAACGGCTTGGTGAGCATATCCCCGATGAGCTATGCGCATCTGTAAACCTCATACCCTCAGCGGCCAGCTGGTCCAGGTTTGGGGTCGGGATTTTCGAGTTGGGGTTTTGGCAATTCAAATCACCATAGCCCATGTCATCGGCATATATGATGATGATATTGGGTGGGGTATCAGCTTTTGATTGGATAAAAATGGTGAGGATAAAAAGAAGGGCAAGTACAGTTTTTTTCAACATTTTGATTTCGTTGTTTAGTTTGATAAAAATGATGTAGTCCAACACAAAAAAGAGGCCATAACAGCCTCTTTTTTATAATTGATGTTTTTCAATCGTATCCAGGATTTTGATCTCCCAGTTCCGCATTGTTGAGGAATTCCACATCTGGTATGGGGTATAGGTAATAATTCCTGCCCGTAATAGGATGGGCAGATACCTTGGACGATGGAAAGCTCAACCCAAGATAGGTCAACTGGGGCTGGATAGTAGGCTCAAGTATTCCCCATCTGTTGAGGTCAAAATATCTTTTGTACTCAAATGCAAACTCAATCCTCCTTTCTTTCCTGACGGCAGTTCTAAAAGCATCCTGTTCCGGCAGATCTGTGGATGTTAAAGCATCCAAACCCGCATGTGTCCTAATGGCATTCAAATGATCAAAAGCAGCTCCATCAGCTACATAGCCCTGTTCATTGAGTGCCTCAGCGGCCACCAGCAACGCATCGGCATACCGATACAATGGTACATTCCAATCACTTTCCCCTGGCAAAACAGAAGCATTGTAATACTTGTTGACATAATAAAGTGATCCATCAGGCTGGGTAGGATCTATAAAATTGGCCACTCCATAAGTAGAAATAGTAACGTCCCTCCTGTTGTCCCCAGGCTCAAATGCCTGCACCAGGCCACCTCCGCTTGAGGGTCCTCCGCCAGTGCCATTCAGGTTATCATCTGTTGGTAGGGAAGCAGCCCCTCCAGTGAACGCAGGTGGCAAATACCAGCTATTTTGACTGGAAGAAGCCCCTGCACCCGGTCCTGCATATTGAATTTCGAAAAATGAACCGGTACCATTTTCATTTGAACCATTAAAATTGTCAGCAAACGGCAGCAATGTACCCTCTCCGATGAGACTGCCCGCGACCGCAGAGGCTTCAGACCATTCTTCCAACTCCAAATGCACATACGCCATGAGTATCTGGGCAGCATATTTGGTAGCCCTTCCTGGTTCGAGCCCATTGCCACCAGAATACGTTGTTGGAAGTGATGCGATGGCATCTGTTAAATCACTCTTTATCAGCGCATACACCTCTGTAACGGTAGCCCTGGGTAGTGCCGCATCTGAAGGCGTTTTTACCGTATTGGTAATGAGGGGTACCCCTCCAAATAACCGTACCAAATTGAAATAGGCAAATGCCCTAATAAACTTTGCCTGTCCCTCACTTACATTTTTCATTTCATCACTTGACCAGGACACATTGGGAATACCTTCCAGTACAGTATTTGCCCTGGTGAGCATGGTATAAAAATTAGACCAGGCAGTTCTTGAATGATTAAAACTCTGCTCTACAATATAGATATCCGTTTCGAGTTCGTTGCGCCAGGTCCATCCATCATCACTGGCCATATTGACTAAACGCAATAAAGGACTGCCGTACAAAGAGGGCAGGGGGTTGTAGAGTCCGTTAACTGCCGTAATGGCATTTTCCTCTGTAGAAAATAATACATCCAACCCGACCTGTCCCTGAGGTTGAGGCTCCAAAATATCCCCACACCGGGTAGTAAGTGCCAATAACACGGCTACCAACAATATATTTTTTAAATTCTTCATGATTTCTTCTTTAAAAATGAATAATCGTATTAGAAAGTGAACTCAAGCGACATGGAATAAAGCTTGGTCAGCGGATATGGGGTGTGATCTATCCCTACAGACAAGAGGTTTCCTACACTTGACGCCTCCGGATCCAGGCCGGTGTATCCTGTAAAAGTCGCCAGGTTGGTTCCTGTGAGTGTCACCCTTGCCGACTGCATTTTCATTTTTTCGGCCAGGTGCCCAGGAAGATTGTACGACACACTCACATTCTTAATTCTGAGAAAATCTGCATCTTCCAAAAACCTCGTGGACGGACGGGTGGCCAGGAAGGTAGTATTGCCTCCCTGCGAAGGCCTTGGCACACTATTAGAAGGGTTTTCAGGTGTCCAGAAATCCGCCACTTCTGCAAAGTTTTGAACAAAAGGTACGCTTCTGGAAAACAAATTGCGGGCAGAGTTATAGAGTTGATATCCTGTAGCAAAATTCATGAAAACCGAAACCGAAAAATTCTTGTACGAAACCGTGTTGTTAATCCCCCCAAAAAACTTCGGATGAGGGCTTGTGCCTGTAAACTGTCTGTCACCCTGATCAAAAGTTCCATTTTCATTGACATCTACATACCTGGCATCCCCCGGCACAGCATTAGACCAGGCATTGGCTTCTGTCTCCTGACCCAATTGCCATATACCATCAAAAATATAGGTATTGAATGCCCCAACAGGTTGGCCTGCCTGGGTCAGGTTCACACGCTCATTGCCCAAAGGAATCGCATTACCTGCCAATTCCAAAGGCTCACCCTGCGAGTTTAGACCAATATCCAGTACCTCATTCTTGTTGTAGGTAATATTGAAATCTGTGGTCCATGATATGTCTCCAGTGATATTTCTTGAGTTGACCGCAAACTCAACACCCGTATTTTTCACAGAACCGATGTTGACAATCGGCCTCCCTGATACACCGGAGGTCAATGGGATAGGTGGTGCAATCAGCAGGTCTTCGGACCGTTTGTCATAATAGTCCATTTCCATGTTCAGCCTTCCTTCAAAAAATGAGGCGTTCAATCCAATGTCCAATTGTTTGGATGATTCCCATTTCAAATCTTCATTGCCAATGTTGACTGGCGCATTCCCAATAACTGCCGAATTGCCAAAAACATAGTTGGCTGCCCCAGCCCTTGTAATGAAGGCGAAATTGCCAATATTCTGATTGCCGGTAAGCCCATAGCTTGCCCGCAGTTTGAGGTCATTGAGAATGTTACTCCCGCTCAGAAAGTCTTCCTCGGATATCCTCCATGCGAATGAGGCTGAAGGGAATATCCCATACCTGTTGCCCGGGCCAAATCTGGACGATCCATCCCTACGCACTGTAGCGGTCATCAGGTATTTGTCGGAAAAATCATAGTTGAACCTTAAAAAGGTAGATAACAAACCGGCACTCACATCACTGCCCGAGGCAGAAAAATTCGTTTGGTTGGTCAATTGGTTCAGTGCGTTGTTGATTGTGCCTGTGCCATTGGCTGAAAAGTTTCTTATAGTAAACTGCTGTGCGGATGCCCCCACCAATAATTTGGTGCTGTGTTCCCCAAATTCCTTTTCATACTGTAGTGTGGCATCTGCCACCCAGTTTACCTGTTGGCCTGCAGATTCGGTCACAGAGCCTTCCAGCCTTTGAAACCTACCAATTTGGTACACCGGTAAAAAAACATAGCCATCCGAATTCACCACATCACCACCGATATTACCCGACAGTTTCAGTCCTTCTATTATGTCTACATCAGCGCGTACGCTACCCAACACCCTGGTAACATTGTTTTCTCTGGTGGGTAAGATTATGTCAACCAGCGGGTTTGAATTTCCACCGAAATATGGAGCTGCAGTAGAATTGACGGCAGTTAACTCACCATTTTCATCATAGGCTTCTGTATAAGAATGCTGAAAGACCAAACTCCGGTAACCAGATCCGAAAAAGCTGTCATTATTTACCTCATTAGATTTTTGATGACTACCTGTAAGGCTGGCAACAATCGTAGTTCGTTCATTTATTTTCGAATCAATATTTGCCCGTATACTCCACGACCTCAGGTCACTGTTGATAATTGTACCTTCCCTGTTGAGCATAGAGGCTGAAATCGCATATTTGCTTTTGTCCGTACCACCGGTAACCCCAAAATTGTAAGCTTGCCTGAAGGCCGTCCTGGTCCCCAAATCCTGCCAATCGGTATCAATTTGCCATGCAGGGTGGGAGGGATCATCGTAAACCGCAGTGCTGCGGTTCGAGTTTTTAAAGCCTTCTACGAAAAGCTGACGTTGCTGTTCAGTGCTTAAGACTTCATATCTTTTTGTGATTTCCTCAAAACCTAAATCTGTGGAAAAGGTGAACTTTGCCTGCCCGTTTTCGCCCCTTCTGGTACTGATAATTACTACGCCATTGGATGCCCTTGCCCCATAAATGGCGGTGGCCGAAGCATCCTTCAATATGTTGATAGATGCTATGTCTTTAGGGTTGATGGTGGAAAAGTCAGCACTAAATAAGGGTATTCCATCCACCACGATCAATGGGGCATTGCTACCGGTAACAGAACCTACTCCCCTGATAGAGATGTCAAACTTACCCGCCAGGTCCCCACCTCTCTGTCGGATGTTTACACCGCTCGAACGGCCTTGCAGGGCATCCTGAAATGAAGGAACGGGCCTGCTCTGCAAATCCTTTTCCGAAACCGAAGAAACGGCCCCTGTGAGGTCGGATTTTTTCTGGGTGCCATAACCCACTACCACGATTTCTTCCAGTTGGGCGGCATCCAGTCGCATGGGTACATCTATGGTACTTCTTCCACCCACCTCAATTTCCTGGGTGATGTAGCCAACATACGATACGATAATCAGTGCATTGTCCGGGGCATTCATCTTATAGTTTCCTTCCAGATTGGTGGTAGTACCATTGGTGGTACCTTTTACTACTACCGAGGCACCCGGCAATCCTTCCCCGTTTTCATCGGTTACCCGCCCGGAGATTTCCACATCAACAAGAATTTCTAATTCAATGTTGTCCTGTGTGGCGTTTCCTTTATTTCTGAAAACACTTATATTATTGTTTACCTGCTTGAATGCCAGGCCGTGCTCTTTAGAAAGGTCAAGCAATATGCGTTCTACCGAGGCATTTTCCTGGCCAATGCTCACACTCTTGGAAAGGTTGATTTTGTCCTTGCTAAAATTGAAGGTGTAATCGGTGCTTTTTTCGATTTCCTGAAATACTTCCAGAAGGGAAGTATTTCTTTCGCTCAGGGTTATCCTGACATCCCTTACGCTTTTTACCTGGGCCGAACTGTTGCCGGCCAAAGATACTTGAAGGGTCAAGCCAATTAGGATGAACAGCCTTAAGGTGAATTTTGTCATATCAACAATGACTTTAGTAATTTTATAGTACATATCTTTGTAATTAGTTAAATAATACATTTAGCAGCAGCTAGTCTCGATATTTGGTCTGTGGTAAGTCTGAAAGATCGGAGCTAACTGCAATTGGAGACCGGCAACCCCGGTCTTCTTTTTAGTGTGGTTCTCTATACTTCCATCATTTTTTTAGTTTTAGTTGAACAAATTCATTTTCTTGTGAATATTCCAATCCAAGCGAAAAACTCATGGCGGTGAGTATGCTGGACAGGTATTCGTCTTTAAACTCCCCGGAATAGTGCAGGCCTTCAGGGTTGCCTTCTATTTCTACATCAACCCCATACCAGTTTTCTAACTCTTCCACCACCTGGAGCAGCGGAGTGTGCTCAAACTTCAATATGCCATTGATCCATAGAATTTCATCGAGGTTGTCTATTTCCCGCACATCAGTAAACCCGGTTTTGCTGTTGTATTCAATGGACTGATTGGGCAGTAGGATAAAGGGCGTGGCATTTTCCAATTTGTCTTCCACCTTGATTTTGCCTTCAGTTAAAATGATCCGGGGGTTGTTTTCATTTCTTGCGTTTATGTTGAACTCTGTCCCCAAAGCCGTAGTGAGCACATTCCCAGTTGTGACAATGAATGGTTTTTTAGGATCCTTTGCTACGGAGAAATATGCCTCTCCCTTTAGTACTACCTTTCTATTGCTGGTTCCAAAATCGCTGGCATATTCCAGGCTACTGTTGGAATTGAGGCGTACTTCTGTACCATCTTTTAGACGAATGGTAGATTTTTGTCCCTTGGGATTGGATTTATGGATATAAGTAACCACTGGTTGTGCATTGTCAGTTTTGGGACCATTATCAATCAAATTCCAAAACAACATACCAGCCCCGATGGCCAACACCAACATGGCCGCATACCTGAAGGCCGTGAACCTTGGAATTGAATACGTTTGTGGGGATATCTGTTCCTTTCTGGAAATGATGTTTTTGAACATCTCGTCCTTTTCCTGTTCTTCCAGCGTGCCTTCATGAAACCTGAGCCTCATGATGAGTTCTTTGGCCTTGTTTACATCCTCTTTGCTGTCCGGGTGGTGCTCCAGCCAGTTTTCCCAGTAGTAGTTGCTTTCGTCCGTTGGGCGCAACACCCACTCCTTAAATTCAGGCTTCTGGAGCAACAACAGGATGTGATCGTTTTTATCTTTCATTAGAAAACTTTAATACACTTCTACTACTCTAAGGAGCAAAGCCTGAAAGTGATACCAGTTTTTTTAAAGTTTTTTCAGTTTTTTATATCCAAACTTAGGTTGGAAAGCCTGAACTTCATAAAAACCAACCTCTTTGCCATCTGTATATGCTCGGTCACGCGTTACGCCGAAATGGCTAAACGCGCGACAACAAGGGGCGTTATCTGGTGGGTGTCACACTTTTCGTGGACATCCTCCCTCCTATGAGTATATGGGATCAATAAATAAACATTGTGCTATTTGATTGTCATCCTCAGAAATATCCCTTGATCCTGATTCGGCTATGTGGAAACCCGCAACCCTGCCAAGAACAACAGGTTCATATATTAGACTGTGAACTCAGGATTGGAGGGAAATGGAACCGAGAAACAGGGCAATAGAAATGGCCATGATTTGTTTGAGGCGCTTGAGGATTTTGTACACCGATCTCCTGGCTGATGAGACATGGTCGTACTCCAGGATGTCGGCGATTTTGGCATAGCTCATGTTTTCGTAGAAGTAGTAATATATTATTTCCCTGTCCTTTACTTTCAGTTCCGCTAATGCTTTGTTCAGCCTGGTAAGCTGTTCTTTATTGAACTGTGCATTGATGATGTTTTCATCGGTGGCCAATTCCACAAAGAAAGACTCATCAATTTGGTCCTGGCTTACCATTTGCCTTTGTTTTTTCACAAACCTATAAGCCTTTCTTCTAAAAGATTTGATGAGATATAGCCTGATATTGTCGGTATCGCTCAGGTTGGCCACATGTTCGCGTATTTCTATAAAAAATTCCTGAATGCAATCTTTGACCAGGGCTTTGTCCCTTGTCAGCTGAATGCCTATTTGGTAGAGATCATTGACATAGGTGCGGTAGATGAAGACAAAAGCCCCCTCGTCACCTTCTTTGAATTTTCTCCATACCATTAGGTCAGACAAATCCTGATAGGCTGATTCTTTCGAATTGTTGGTGTGTAGAAAAGTGGGGTTGTCCAAGCTATCTCTCAACATAGTCAACCAAAGTTACGCTATTATTGAGAATAGTGATAAACCTATAACAGACGGGGGTGAAATTTATGGTGAATAGCCTGTGCTCATATTTCCATAAATTCAACAGGTTACTTGAAGTAACCTGTTGAATTGTGCTGGTGCTTCCAGCACATATCAAAATACCATCAGAACCTGATGAAAGAGCAAATAGAAATTTTGTTTCCTATACGCAACACGTACACTTCACTAAACATGTAGAAGTAATGTGATGATCTTAAGACTATTGCTGAATTGTGAAGGAAGTATGTCCGATAAGGGCTGAAATTTACCGTTACTCAGGTGGAACCAATTGATACTCCAGATCATAGAGGCTCAGTTGGCGCTTTCTCCACTGCGCACCTTCCAGAAAAAGCGGGTGGGGAAGGGACACATCCCATTGCCCAAGTTCACCAAGAAGCTCCCTGGTTTTGTCCAGGTTTTGTAGGGCTACATTGTTTTGCTCCGAAATGTCTGTTGGCAAGTGGTACAACAGGGGTAGCCTGTCAGGTAACCTTACCAGCTTCCAATCCCCCTTCCTAATGGAGGCGCTGATGGTAAATCTCCACTTCAAACCCTCATGTGGTGGCCCATTCTTGCCACCTTTCAGGTACGGTATCAAATCTGCACCATCCAACTGGTCACTTTTGTCAATGACGCCACCGGCCTGGCCAATGAAAGTAGCGGCAAAGTCCAATGAGCTGACCGGGTGATTGTAGCGGTTTCCTTCTGGCACGGTTCCTGGCCAGTTAATAATAAACGGCACCCTAACACCACCTTCCAACAATATTCCCTTCTGGCCATTGAGCGGTGCATTATTGGAAGTGTTGGTATTTACAGGCCCACCATTGTCACTGATAAAAATGATAATGGTGTTTTCACGCAATCCAGCTTTGTCAACAGCCTGTACAATTTTACCTACATTCACATCCAACCGATGAACCATGGCACAGTATGTACGCCTACGCTCATCCTTTATATGTTTGTATAGTTCAAGGTCTTCCTTTGTGGCCTGGAGCGGTGTGTGAGGCGCATTGAATGAAGCGAAAAGAAAGAACGGTTCTTTCTGATGCCTTTTGATAAAATCCACACATTCGTTTCCCACATCATCGGTAATGTAGGTAATTGGCAAGGGGGTTTTGTAGTTACATTCTATTGGACTCATATACCCTTTTCCTGTGGGTGACGACATGAAATAGTCATGGCCTCCACCAGTATATCCCCAAAATTCGTCAAACCCCCTTTTCAGCGGATGAAATTGAGGCTCATATCCCAAATGCCATTTGCCAACAAGCCCGCTGGTGTATCCCAGGGGTTTTAAGTAGTCGGGGATGGTTTTTTCAGAAAGTGGTAAACCCAAAAACTGTGGATCGAACCCCGGCTGGTTTCCTCCAAGGTTGTTGTCGTGACCAAACTCTACCTGATTTCTGCCAGTAAGCATGCCCGCCCGGCTTGGACTGCAAACAGGGGAAGACACATACCCCTGAAGGCAATTGGCACCAGTCCTGGCCAGGCCATCAATATTCGGGGTTTTAATTTGTTTGCTTCCATTAATCCCTAGATCCGCATAGCCTAGGTCATCAGCGACAATCAATACATAATTTGGTTTTTTGCCCTTTTGCCCAAAACACTCTACCCCTAAAAAAGAACAGGCAAACAGGACCATAGTTAGTCTATAAATCATAATTTATATTTTGGCGCGTAGCAACAGCTGCACAGCAAGTTATTTAAGTTTAGCAGAAGCTATTGTTGACAAAAAACAACCCACCATCGATTCTTATGGTGGGTTGTTAATTGAAGCGCAAGCTATTTTATCATTAAATATGTGACCCAATTTCTAATCCGATGTTTCACGATTTAGTTCGAGTAGCCAGGGTTCTCGACGAGATTTGGGTTGTCTGCCAAAAGGCCAAGGCCAAGGGCATAGTAGTAATTTCTCTCTGTATGAGACCTAACCCGGCCTTTGTCACCATCAGCCATTGTGATGGTATATGTTCCTGCATCATAATCATAGCTGTAGTGTAGTCTATGTCTTTGAACACCATCCAACTCTTGTACCGCAATCCTCCACCTTCTTAAATCCCAAAAGGAGTGAGATTCGAAAGCAAGTTCTACGCGTCTTTCCTGACGAATCTTATCTTCGGTGATTTCGGCAAGCGCAAGTGCTGGCATAGCTGCCCTGTCCCTGAGGTCGTTGATTCTGGATTGCACATCCCCATTTGGGTCGCCAAGGTAAAATGCCGCTTCCACATAATTGAGGTAGATTTCCCCTAACCTAAACACGTAAAAATCTGTGCTAGACAGGCCACTACCAGTGGCGGGTAGGCTTTCATCTACTCTCTTGCGTATCTGTAGTCCGGTTGCGTTGTTGCCAGCCGCAGCGTTTCTGTTTGGTCCTGCCCCTGGCCAATCATCTGACCCTGGAATAATAAAGGACCGGCTGGTCGATGTTTTTCTTTGCCCATCATCGGGATCGGTATAAATGGTACTCCTGTGGTAGTGCACTGATTTTTCCCTCCAAGTCGTGCCTGGATAAAAAATAGATGCCCTCATGCGGGGGTCTCTTTGTCCGAAAAACCAGTCTGGGTCTATGGGTGTGGTGTCGTCGTACATGGCACGATCCACTTTTCCCGTTGTGCCATCGGTAAAATCGAACAACTCGAGGGTTTCCAGGTAAACTGGAAAATTGGAGTTCCAGCTAAATCCAAACCCATCGGGATGTGCCAGCAAGTCCCATGAATGGCCTTTTCCAGCTGTGGCATCCCAATGCTCAGCAAAAATCACCTCTGGATTGTTGTTTTCATCCGTAAACAAATCGGTGAAATTTTGTACAGGATCGGCATTTTGTCTGTACAGGGAAAACGGCCCTTCGGTGAGTATTTGGTTGGAAGCCGCTAGTGATTGGCTGTAATACGCATTGGCATCCCCAGCAGGAAATCCCAACAGCCCGCTCAACTGCTGGGTGCCAAAATTAGCCACTGATGCTGCATACAACATGGCGCGGCTTTTCAATGCCAAAGCGGCCCATTTAGTAGCCCGCCCCTGGGCATCAGGCTCAGTAGGGAGGATATCGTCAATGGCATCCAATTCAGACCCTATAAAATCATAAACCTCTTTTTCCGAATTCCTGGCCACAAAGAGCTCATCTTCGCTGGCCGTAATGGGAAGTGCTTTGGTAACAATAGGAACACCTCCGTACCTTTTCACCAGTTCAAAGTAGGCATGCGCCCTAATAAACCTTGCTTCAGCTGTACGGACGCCCACAAAGTTTTCGTCCAGCGAAGCGGATTCAGAAAGTTTCTCAATAAAATCATTCATTTCACGAATGTGGCCATAAGGCCAATAGCCAAGCGCCCCGGCCCCCTGCTCATTAAATACAGGGCCAATCACCTGTCCGAAGGGAGCCTGCCACGGAGCGAAGTTCCGGGCTTCCCCACCAAATGCATTGATCAAATTCTGGTTGTAGTTGCTTTGCCCTCCTGATGTTTCGAAACTTGCCCTTGCATACAAATCGTTCAAAAAAGCATTCACCAAGTTTTCATCTTCAAATACCAAAGCATCTGAAATAATATCCCGCCTGGTCAATTCAAACGGGTCCTGACACGATACCAGGAGCATCATACAGGCCACAAGAATGTTTATATATTTTTTCATGGTTTTCAATATTTATGTGTTTAGAAAGAAACCCTTAGCCCAACAGTAAAACTCCTGCTGATTGGAAAAGTCCTTGATGGGTTCGTTCCGGCAGATTCCGGGTCAAACGAATTTTTGTAAAAACCCAAATTGGATAGTGTAAACAAATTTTCCGCAGCTACATAAAATTGGGCATAGTCCAATCCTGCCTTAGAAGAAATGTTTTTAGGCAGGTCATAGGACAAATTGATACTTCTAAGCCTCACATAGGAAACATTCTTTCTGTAGAAGTCCGAATTTCTTCCATTGTTTGGACTTGTGGTGGTAGCCGCTGCTGGCAACTCTGCATTCGGATTGATATTTACCGAAGGATCGTTAGGGTCGGGCTGCCAACGTAGGTCATAATGGTAAGAATATGGAGTTGAAGAATTTGAAAACATAGCACGAGCTGCCCCGGTAATGTTGATGCTATAACGGGATGCTCCTTGAAACAGCAAATTCAAATTGAACCCTTTATAGCTGGCTCCAATACTCATCCCCCAAATAAACTCTGGCAGGCCATTGGCAAAAGCTATTTGCTTTTGGTCCCTAAAGTTAATGGTATCATTGCCATCCAGATCTACAAACCGGATGTCCCCTGGCCGGATGGTACTATTCCTTACCGATGGGTCAGCCTCATCCTGAGCGACTGGGTACTCATCGATCTCCTGCTGGCTCATAAAAATACCATCAGATACATAGCCGAAGTTTCTGTTGACCCATTGGCCCGACCGCCCATTGATCCTTAATTGATCTGGGTCTGTAAATTCTTCCTGATCCAATACATCTACGTGTTTGGCACGTGCAAATGTCATGTTGGGGGAAATATTTAGTTTGACCTGTCCGATCCTTTGCTGGTAGGCAAGTTTCACTTCTATGCCACGGTTATTCTGGCTGTTTAGGTTTACCAATGGCAAATCACCGCCAAAAGTGGATGGGATGGATTGGATACTTTGTCTGAGTATGCCTTCCCTTTTTCTGAAAAACAAATCGGTTTCCATTTGAAGGCGTCCTTCTAAAAATGCCGCCTCAATACCTAAATTGTAAGTAGTGGTTTCTTCCCAGCCCAAAAGCGGGTTGGCCAAACCTAGTGTTCGAATACTTGTATTCAATTGTCCTCCCAAAAGATAGGCGCTTTGTGGGCTATATCCTGCCAGGTAATCAAACCCCAGGATACCATCGGCTTCATCATAGCCAAGTTCTGTGTAAGAAGCCCTCAATTTAAGTGTATTGACTACATTGCCTGTTCCTTGCATGAAACCTTCTTCGGACAATATCCATCCGAGTGAAACACTCGGAAAATACCCCCATCTCTTCTGTGGGGAAAACCTGACATTGCCATCTGCCCTGAAGGTCGCTTCTAATAAATATCGCTCCCTAAACCTGTAATTGAACCGGCCTACATAACTTTTTCTACCCATATCGGAATTGGAACTTCCGCCAGTTTCGTCAAATTCTGTTGAACCCGAAAAAATATCCGTGAGGGATGAAGAGATTAAATCTGTGCGGCTTGCGGACAAAAAGCTTTCTTGTCGCGTCAATTGTTCTGTGAGGCCAAGCACCTTCAAGTAGTGGTCTCCGAAGCTTTTTTGGTATTCCATCGCAAACAAGGGGTACACCTGCTCCCTTCTGAACTGTTGGTCGCTAATGGTTGTCCTAGGGGTGTTATAACCCTGATCGATGTACTCATCACTGGTAGGGTCATATTGAAATACCTGGTAGCGGTTTCTAAAGGCTTTTGTTGAACGGTTCAATTGTACTGCATTTAACTCGGCCCTGAGCGATAAGCCCTCAATAAATGGAACCTTGTATTTAACCCCTAATTTTCCTTGTATGGTATTGTCCCTTCTTTTATTCCACCCAAAAACGCTCTGTTTGGAAGTACCAACCGGGTTTCTTTGAGAAAACCCAGAGTATGGGACACCAATATCAGAATCGGGCAATGTCGTTGGGTAAATAGGCTGGGCGGTGGCCAAATCATTAAAAATCCCATTTATACTATTGGCAGTATTCCTACTATCTCGTCTATAGGAAAGGTCCAGGTTGAAACTGAAGTTTTTATTTACGTCCACATCAATGTTGGTGCGTACATTATGGCGTTGGTAGTCATGATCCCGGGCCGCAAAATAGCTCTCTTGCTTGGTAGTACCCACGGAGGCAAAATATCGTACATTTTCAGCACCTCCCGATACGTTCAGATTGTGCTGTGTCATAGGTGCAAAATTATCTATCAAGGCATCAATCCAATCCCCACCTTCATAACCTGGGGCACCTGATCTGTAGTTTTGCAAATCATCTTCACTAAAGGTGAGGTCAAAATCGCCATTGTCGTTGAAGTCTGCCTCTCTCACCAACTCCACATATTGTCCGGGGTTGACATACTCTTGAATGGCAGTTGCTTCCTGCAGGGTTAGGGAACCGCTATAGGATATTTTAGATTCACCTGCTTTCCCCCTCTTGGTGGTCACAAGTATTACCCCGTTTCCTGCCCTGGCACCATACACGGCTGCTGCTGCATCCTTCAGCACGGAAATACTTTCAATTTCATTGGGGTCTATTCTGGTAAAACCACCAGCCAATTGAACCCCATCTACCAATATCAATGGGTCGCCAAATCCCCTAATGCTTATATTGACGTTTTCAGCTCCCGGAAGGCCTGAACCTTGCTTGGTTATGATACCAGGTATCCTTCCTGTAAGCAGACCGGTTGAATTGGCTGTGGGTATTAAGGTAAGGTCTTTGTTTTCTACTGTGCCTACAGAGCCGGTCAGGTTTACTTTTTTCTCCACACCATAACCTACCACTACCACTTCTTCGAGTTGCTCGGCATCAAGTTCCATTTGCACATCTATAACGCTTTGCCCTTCAATCAGTATTTCGCTGCTGACATAGCCAACGAACGAAACAACGATTGTGGACTGCTCAGGAACAGATAGTTTATATTTTCCATCCAAATCAGTTGTAGTACCTGTTGCAGTTCCTTTCACTACTACCGAGGCTCCCGGGAGACCCTCTCCGTTTTCATCGGTAATTTTTCCGGTTATCTCCACATCTTCAGCATAGATAACCCCCACTTCCAAATCATCTGTACCCATTAGTTTATCCACATTGATAGATTCGTTGACTTGCCGGAATTTAAGCCCGGTTTGTCTTGAAATGGTCATCAACACCTCTGCCACAGAGCTATTGTTTGAGTTTATATTAAGTTGGATGCGCTTGTCCAGCTCGGGTTTGTTGTAATTGAATTTGTATTTGGTTTTTGATTCTATGGTGTTGAAGGCTTTTACAATCGAGGCATTTTTAAGCTGCAAGTCGATGAAGACTTCCTTCACGCTCTGGTTTTTTTGCCCTATGGCACTACCTGCCAGCAGTACATTTAGCAAAATGAGTTGCAATGAAAAACCGTAAAATGACAACTTCATAACCTTTAAGATTAGTTGTAACAATCTAATTTTCATATCTTTGAAAAGTTTTATTAATGAAATATTTAGTAAAATCAGTCAGTAGCAATTGGAGGCTTGGGAAAAAATCCGTGTTGCTAAAGACGAACTTAAAAACGGTGCTTCCTTGAAGCATCGTTTTTTATTCAGGGGTATATTCAAATCATATAGTTGAGTTTTGGTTGAACATTATTTTGATATCCTTCTTTTGGATAGTGTAGTCGAAGTTGAGTGAAAAGCCCATGGCTTTCAACACATTGTCGAGGCTCTGGTTGTTGAATATGCCGTCATAGTTGACCACTGATGTTGGCAGCTCAGCCACCTCAATGCTTACCCCATACCAGCGCTCTAGCTTGTCTGTGATTTGCTTCAGGCTTGCTTTTTTGAAAGAGAGTATGCCATCTTTCCACAAATAAGCCTCATCGTCCCTTGTTTTCACCTTGAGAAAAGACTGGCTGCCTCTGGTATATTGAATCTGCTCGCCAGGGTCAAGAATATGCTGTTCTCTTGGCTGCCCTGGCTGATCAATTAATTCTTTCACTTGCACCTTTCCAGTGGCCAGTGATATTACCACTTCCTGGTCCTCAGGGAAGCTGGATATATTGAATGAAGTACCCAGGGCGGTAGTTGCCACATCGCCGCTTTTTACTATAAATGGCTTATTCTTGTTTTTTGCCACCTCAAAGAATGCTTCACCGGTAAGTGAAATTTCCCTCAAACTATCCCCATAGTCGGAACTATAACTGATGGTACTTTCTGCATTGAGGGTCACTACCGAACCGTCTTTGAGCGTGATCCTGGATTTCACCCCCTTGGGCGTAGATTTCACCACGGTACTGATGTGGTTCTCAGCAGGCAGGTCTTCTATTGTTGCGTTTGAAAACCATAACGCCAACCCACCAATCAACACAATGCTAGCCGCTAATTTCAACCACTGTGGTATGGTGCGATGGGATGTACTACCATTCAGGGAACGTGATGTGCGCTCCTGCACTTCGCCCCTGATGACTGGTTGTAAATTGCGCCATACCTTTTTTGAGTCTATTTCCGCTTCTTCATCCGTGGCTTTATCCATGAGGGTACTTACCAGATCCTTTGCCACGTTCATATCCCCTGCTTTGCCGGGTTGGTTTTTGAGTACCCCTTGCCACTTCGCTTCCAGGTCGGCAGTGGGGCTTAAGACCCATTGAACAAAACTCTCATCCTGTACAAAGTCGTCTATTCGGTAGTGGCTGTAATCCATTTTTATTCTTGTTTATCGAATTGATTTTGGGCACGATCTATTAGTAATAGCAGCTTATTTGCTGCCGGTACTTATATTTTTAAATAATTTTTTTCTTTTTTTTAAATCCTGTCAGAAAAACAGGCTGGAAACGCCTAGAAGCCCAAAAAACAAATAATGTCTATCTTTGATTTTCATGAAGTTTGACAATGCATCGGATCAGGTACAGTGGGAAGCCCTTAGAAATGGGGATACGGGGGCCTTTTCCATACTCTATGAGCGGTATGCCAAGATGCTGCTCTCGTATGGCCGAAAGGTACACAACGACCGCCAAATGGTGGCTGATGCCGTGCAGGAACTCTTCACTTATCTATGGAACAGGAGGTCTTATATTGGTGGTACGCCCTCCGTCAAATTTTATCTGATCAAGGCGTTGCGTTCTATCATCATTAAAGAACTCAACAAAGCTTCAAGAAATAGCCCAATGTTGACGGACCAGGATATGGACAGCCATCACTCCCGGGAATTCGAAATAATCCACAATGAGGAGGAGGAGGCAGCCAAGCTGAAAATGAAACTTGCTTTGGGCGGTCTTTCCAAAAGGGAGCAGGAAATACTCTATCTGAAATACTTTACTGGTGCTTCTAATGAGGAAATAGCCGAATTACTCGACATCAACTACCAGTCGGTAAAAAACACTTCATTTTCTGCCATCAAAAAACTCAGAAAGCACTTTGGTGCTGGCAGTGCCAGTATGCTTCTCACCTTTATCTTGCTACAGGAATCTTTTATCCTAAGGTAAAGTTAAAAGTTAACGGTTAAGGCTTAATGGTTAACATCAAAACATCTTGTGGCCGGAAAACTCCATTGCCTCCCCCTTGCCAAAACCATAACTGAATCCCAGCACCATTTGGCGGCCTCCCCTGAGCCTTTCGCTGTACCGGTAAAAATCGTCGAGATCGGAAGTGGAAATAAACTTACGCGACTTGAAAACATCACGCACGCTGAAGTTCACCACGGCACGGCCTTTCATAAATTTCTTTTTCACCCCAAAATCACCATAGAGCCGATCGTCTGATATGCCCTGCACTCCTTCCACTTTGGATTGATAATCGGCACGGATCTCTGCCTCAATATCCCATGGGAATTTGAATTTGTTTGTCAAGCGGCTAGACCAGCTGGTATTGCTAAAGTCAAAACTCTTGCTTTCCAGCATGCCCTCCCTGGTAAACGAAACCCAGTTGGCATCCATGGAAATGGACCACCATTTTACAGGATCAACACTGGCATTCAATTCCAGCCCGGTGTTCCTACTCGTGCCCAGGTTGTATGGCTTGCTGATGGTAAGACTGTCCTGCACGGTGATGATACTCGTAATCACATCGCTGGTGCGGCTGTGGTAAAGCGAGGCACTCAAAGAGCCCAGGCCCCAAATCTGTATGGCATTCATTTCTATTACATCTGTGAACTCCGGCAACAATTCCGGGTTGCCTGTTCGCAGGTTCAGGTTGTCCCTAAACGAAGTAAAAGGATTGAGGCTCCACATATTGGGCCTTTGTATCCTTTTGGAGTAGCCCAATTGTAGGGAAAATTCTTCCGTTACCTTGTATGAGGTATGCAGGGTGGGGAATACATTGCTGTAATTGATTTCGTTGTAGGTGTCAGTGGTCTGCAAATAGGTATCCAAATCGGTATCTTCAAAACGCATGCCCAGTTTCATCCCAAATTTTTCCAGTTCAAAGGCATAGGTGGCATATACCCCCATTACTTTTTGATCGTAGTTGAAGAGGTTGGTAAACCCCGGGTTGCTTACCCATTGGTTATCGATGTAGTCGAAAAGTTCATAATCGTTGGAGATGTCATTGATCTCGTATTTCACACCTGTTTCAAACTCTGTAGTTTTCGAAAATGGGTGCAGGTAGTCTGCCTGAAAGGCATAGTTGGCTTGCGAATAATCGTTGTTGGAGCTCTGCAGAAAATCCTGAAAATCCCCGGATGAACCGGTGTTTTTATATTCCGATGTTTGATCCTTACCAAAGAAAGAACCGACAAAACTGGCGGTTAAACTTCTATCTTCATTATCAGCAAATGACTTTTTGTAGCTCAGGTCGTACTGATATTTTGGGTTGGTCGCTTCAGTGTCTTCATTTCTAAATGAGGTGGCTGTGGAGGTGTTGTCACTATCCAGCTTATTGTAGTAAGTATCTGCAAATTCATCCTCGATCTCATAAGCAAAATGACCGGATAGTGTCACTACATTTAATGGATTGAGGTTGTAGTCGGTACCGAGTATTACATTATAAAATTGTTCCTTTCGTCCCCCTGATCCATCGCTCAGCAGGGAATATGGGTTGTCATTTTGGCGATCGATGGTGAGACCTTTGTTGGTAGATAGCAAAGTCCTGTCACCTACTCCCAGTTGGCTAAAAAGGTTGAGTTTTTCCGTCCGCTTGTTGAGGCTGAGGCCTACGCTGTGGTTGGTAGGTGAGCCGACATTGAGGGTGGCTGCACCATTCAGGCCTTCACGGTCTTCTTTTTTGAGTACTATATTGATGATGCCTGTGGTGCCTTCAGCATCATACTTGGCTGAGGGGTTTGTGATCACCTCCACTTTCTCAATCATCTCCGATGCAATGGTACGGATGGTATTGGCACTGGCCATTACCGATGGCTTGCCATTGATCAATATCTTTACGTTTGTATTGCCCCTCAGGCTGATTTCCCCTTCTATGTTTACCTCCACCGACGGCACATTGTTGAGCACATCCAGCGCAGACCCCCCGGCTGTAGTAAGGTCTTTGCCTACATTGAACACCCGCTTGTCCAGCTCAAAAGTAGTCTGTGATTTTTCGGCAGTTACCGTTACCTCGCTCAACATTTCCTGATCGGGCTGCACGGCAATGGTTTGTAAATCCGCCTTGCCATTTTTTACTTCTATGTCTTCAACAACCAGGGTATTGTAGCCAAGAAAGGATACTTCTATGTGGATGTTAGATTTTGGGCTTTGTACGGAAAACTCCCCGTTTTCATCGGTGATACCTCCAGCTACCACACTTTGGTCTGCATTGTCAATGACCGCAATAGTGGCATAATCCAGGGGCTTAGATGTGGACCGATCTACTACAGTACCTATGATGGTGGTCTTTCCTGCTGGATTCTGCGCAGACAGGTAATGGCCCGAACAAATAATCAACAATAAAAAAAATAGTCTGGCTGGTCTGTTTTGGTAAATAAGTGACATGAAATTTCTATTTTCCATTCGCTAGCAAAAACAACGCCGAACGTTAAATATTGACGACTTTTTTGAATCAACCCAACAAAACCCTGACCTGGTGGCACCAGATACTTAGAGGATAGCGGATGGTGCCCTGGAAAATTCTTCCTGATGCATCACCTTACCATTTACGTCGCGGTGTTCAAACCTCAGTTTGGGCCCTTCGTCATCATTATAAACACGGCCATAGAGATAGCCCCCTTTCACACGCAAAAAACGGTGCTCGGGTTTTACATTGTCCTGACTCCACCCTCCGGCATGCGAGTCTGATCCTGCGCCACAGCTAAATTCCCACAGGTTGGTTCCTTCAAAATGGCTTACATATTGCCAATGGCGGTCACCGGTACATAGGAATACATTTTCATGGCCGTTGATGAATTCCCTGATCTCGTTTCCTTCATAGGCAAAGGCCTGATTGGAATAGTTGTCATTTTTGCCTTTAGGACGGTCAGGGCCTAGTATTGGAGAAGAGCTTATGATCACCTTGTAGGTAGCGTCTGAGGCATCAATGGTACTGAACAGCCATTGTTTTTGTTCCTTGCCTAGGATGGTTTTGCCCGGACCGTCCGGGTCTGTGTTTTTACTCCGGTAATTTCTTCCTTCCAATATCCAAACCTGCAGGTCTTTGCCCCACCTAATGGTTTTATACGTTTTGTCATTGGTGGGAAATTGTTCTTTGTCAAATATTTCCACCCCACGGTCAAATGAAACGGTACCGTAGGTCATTCCCGGATAAGCGTCATCTCTAAGGATATCGTGATCGTCTTTCATAAAGTACCCGGAGGTGGTGCTGTAAAAATCACGCTGCAGCGGCAGGGCAAACAAGCGGTCCCACTTGAGGCGCATCATGGGTTCGGTCATGGCGTAGGGGTTTGGCTTGTCGTAATATTCTATATCGCCTGTGTGCACGAAAAAATCGAGGTTGTCGGCTGCCATTGCCGGGTAAATCCTATGGCCGGTGGTGCTGTCCCTGCGGATATAGTCATGGCAACTGATCACACTAAAGGCAATGTCTCCCCTGGCCTCCGCCGCTGGAGCAGTAACGAAACTACCCCTGATTGTGTCGCCGTTGGACTGGTTTTCATCGGCCCTTGAGTATATTTCCATCAGGTACTTGGTGCCCGGTTCCAGGTTTTCGAGCTTCCATTGGGTTGTATAGTTTTTGTTGGCATCCACTTTTGCCCAATCGAGCTTTACTTTTCCTTCTACATTTCCATCCGGGTAGTAGGTGAGTTGTACTTCGCCCTCTGCTCCCGGGCAGGCTCCTTCCATGTCGTTCAGTGTCAAACCCTCCGGAATCTGTTTGCTGTGCAACTCTGCTTCATTGGTAATCTTAGCATACTCCTTTTCCTGTTCCCTGGTAATGGGTATAAACTCCGTACCTTCCCAATTCATTTCGGGGTTTTCTGTCAATCTGGTCCAGATGGTGACGGAGGTTTGGTCCACCCAGCCATTGTGTATCCCATTGCCGAAGTAGGGGCCTGGTTGTGATAGCTGTTCACTTTGTTTTTTGGTGGAACAGAATAGGAGGAATGGCAGTGTTATTACTATAAGGAATAAATTTTTCATTGTTTTTCTAGCGGTTTTAATAGTAAGCATAGGGATAAATGGCTTTCAAAACACCATATCTTTTACTATTCCTCCTTTTTTGGAATTGACCAATCTATTGGAATTCCTGTACCAGGATAAGGAACAATTTTTTGAAAATCATATTTAACATCAAATTTCTGCAATGGGGTCTTATTAAAAAAATATTCATCAGCAAAATCAAGTAAAGCAAACCAATCTATTATATTCTGCGAATGTCCACCCGTTCGGAAATGCATACCAATATTATTTTCTACTCCTAGCCATTTATACACTTCTTTTGCTGCTTCATGAGTCAGCCAGGCCCCAAAAGGACTAGCCCAATAATCTTGATACGCATGACAGTTAAAGAAAGCTCTAGGTGCGATCGACGCTTTTCCAAAATGGGCATCAAATGGAATTCTTGTTTCAAACCCTGCCAATTTATAATATTCAGTAGTCCACCAATATGGAAAAGTGATACTATGGTCTGATATGTGTTGGTTGTCCAATACCCCGGGCTGATAAAATTGATGACTGGACGTACCACCAAGACCAGAAGAATTCGGAGCAGTAATGGCAATCCTCTCGTCAAATATACCTGCACAAAATGCCGTTTTACCTCCCCTGGAATGACCCGTAGCTACAATTTTATCTAAATCTATAAAATCTAACTTTTCAAAATAATCTATTATCAGTTGATATCCCCATGCCCAAGCAGCTATAGTGCCCCAACTATATTTTGGGTATAATGGAAAAACTCCTTTTTCCCTATTTTCAATTATTTTACCACTGATGTCGGTACTTAAATCTTCCCTGTTAAACTGGCATATTATATACCCTCGATTAAGAGCTTCTATGTTGACTTCATCAAGCAAGTCATTAATTTCCCCCTTTTGATTGTAGTGAAATGTATAACTTATAATAGCCGGAAAAGGGCCTTTTCCTTTTGGTTTGATCAACCCAAAATGGAAATCCAAAGATTTTCCATTCCTTTTTAGAGTTAGTGTATAAAGTTTTTTGGTCCCAAGTCCATTATATATATCCCGTGATAAAGTTTCCTTGACTACAACATCTTTAGGGGTTGCTGGCATTTTGCCGTATTGATAGTGCTCCAACATCGAGATTATATATTCCCTCTGTTCTTTCCATTCCTTTTCACTCTGTATTCTTGATCCATCTGGTTTCAAAAATGGATCCGGCAATCCCCTAATTCGATCTAATTCTTTGACAGGTTTAAAGTCATTTTGTGAATATGCATTATTCAATATAAAAAATAATGAAATAAGAAAAATGAGGTAACATTTCATTACAATAAGGATTAAAATTCAAATATTATTTTAGTATTTCCTCTATAAGACCAAAAGAAAATATAGTAGCTAAAAATCTCCATAAGGCCATCAATACTATTTAAAAAAATAGAAAATGGAGCTTATGGAGATTGTTCACGGAAACTTCCTTTATCTAATATATCCTGGGTTTTGCCAAATCTTATCGGGATTGATGTCAATTTGTGTTTGAGGAATTGGAAATAAAATTTGATAGTCTTGTACAGGATAGAACTTAGACATAACATCAACGAATCTACCGGTACGCACCAAATCAAAAAAGCGGTGATTTTCAAATGCTAACTCCACCCTCCTTTCATGTTCTATAGCCATTCTAAACTCTTCTTGACTAGCTATTCGAAGATTTACATCTGGGTTATTGGAAGTTTTCGCTCCAAGACCAGCTCTACTTCTGATCTCATTTAATAAATCAAATGCCTCACCGTCAGCAACGTACCCCAATTCATTTAAAACTTCTGCATACATTAATAGAACATCGGCATACCTGATTACTGGCCAATTATTATCTGAATCTCTTGCTACGAACGGTACATCCATGAATTTTAACACCCACTTGTCTGGCACCCACTCTCCAGCTCCATTTGTGTAACCTGTCGCCATAGAAATATCCTTTCTTAGATCACCAGGTTCGTATTCATCCTCCATATCTTGCGTGGGGCAATTGTGTCCATCAGTTGTACCCACTTTAACAGTGTATGGGCCTGAAAATTTAGGCGGGAACCTATTGGCATAGGAACTACCAATACCATTACCTCCTTTTTTGAACTGCACTTCAAAAATAGACTCTATACTGTTTTCATTGGACAAGTCCCACAAACTGGCATAATCTGGCAACAGATCATACACTCCCAAATCAATAACTTCCTTAAGCTTAACTTTAGCCTCTGCATAGTTTTTTTGAGTAAGGTAAACTTTTCCTCGCAATGCTTTTGCAGCACCTTTGGTTGCCCTACCAATATTTTCATTTGAATATGATAAAGGTAAAAACTCCTCCGCCTCTTTCAAATCCTTATGAATTTGCTCATACACTTCTGCAACTGGTTTCCTGCCATATTCATAAGACTCTTCAACAGATTTGAGTTCTTTTAATACCATTGGAACATCTCCAAAAAGTCTTACTAGATTGAAGTAAGTTAAAGCCCTAAGAAATTTTACTTCTCCTACATACCGGTTTTTAAGATTTGATTCCAACTCTACTTGATCTATACGGTCTAGCACAACATTACATCTCAAGATGCCTTTATAAGCATCCGTCCACATACCAGCTATAATTGGATTATTTACTTGTATTTGAAATTCAATTATATTTTCACTATCGGCATCACCTTGCATCCAACTAAGCCAACTGTTATCAGACCTTATTTCAGGTACTTCTGCCAACGACACTTTATACGATCCACCTAATTGTAGAGCAGAATAGGCGCCATTTACAGCAATCTCTATATCATCACTGGAAGAATAAAAATTTTTCACATTTGTTTGTGATAACGGTGCTAGATCAATAAAATCATCGCTACATGAGTACAAGAATAATTGAACAAAAACGATAACGTATATTATATTTTTCATTTTTCAAAGTTTTAATTAATACAGATTGATCTAAAATTGAATATTAAAACCTAATGTAAAAGTTCTGCTAACAGGGTATCCCCCATAATCTTTCCCTGGTTCCAATGGGTTCGAAGTATTACTCACTTCAGGATTATAGCCTGCGTACTTTGTGAAAGTATGTAAGTTTTGGACCTGTAGATAGACTCTTAATGATGAAACAAATATTTGGCTATTTATTTTTTCAGGAAGTGAATAACCTAACGTGACATTATTGATGCGTAAAAATGAAGCATCTTTTACCCATAATGTTGAAGGTGTTCTCCGATAACCCTCGGTTTTGGCATCAGCTCGCGGAGTTTGACCGTCACCTGGGTTTTCAGGAGACTTCCATCGATTAAGAAGATCGGAAGACACATTCATTTTTCCTTCAGTTAGATATAACCACAAGTAATTATGCAAATAGCTCCGATAGCCCTGAGCTCCTTGCATCAAAACGCTTAAGTCGAAATTTTTGTAAGAAAAACTATTTGTAATCCCAAAAATGTAATCAGGCAAATTGTCTCCAATGATTGTGCGATCATCTGGTGAAATCAATCCATCATTATTTGTATCCTTAATAATAGGATCTCCGGGAGCATCAGAAGACAGGTGAGGTCGGGCATCAATTTCAGCTTCAGTATTATAAACACCTTCAAAGACATAACCATAGTAGCTTCCTAATGGACTTCCTAATTGCGTAATGTTAGCGTAAGAATAGATAGGATCACCTTCCGGCCCTAATGCCAATACTTTATTTTGGTTTGTACTAATATTCAGTGATGTATTCCATTTAAATTCAGATACAAAATTCTTTGTATTTAAGGTAAATTCCCACCCCACATTTTTCACTTCACCTATATTCTGTAGTGCAGAGGAGTAACCGGATAGTGTCGGAACCTGTACGTTTAACAACAAGTCCGTTGTAAACCTATAATAATTATCAACTTCCAAGAACAATCTGTTTTTAAACAATCCGATTTCAAATCCTAAATCAAATTGTTTGGTTTTCTCCCATCCCAGTTTTTCATTAGAGATATTACCTGGAACAATTCCACTAACTAAACTACCAGACCCTCCTCCAAACGTGTAATTGTCAATGTTTAACAATCCAACAGAACCATAATTAGGAATGGAATTATTTCCCGTAAACCCATAACTTGTTCTAAGCTTTAAGTCACTTATTAGTGATATATTTTTCATGAAATCCTCTTGAGCAACACGCCAACCAATGGAAACAGAAGGGAATACGCCCCATTTATTATTTGCCCCAAACCTTGAAGAACCATCTCTTCTAATGCTAGCTGTCATTAAATACTTATCATGCAAAACGTAATTAACTCTTCCCAAATATGACAATAATGACCATTCAGAAGCAATAGAATTACCACTTGTCACTACACCTGCATTAAGTGTTCTTACTTGATCATTTGGAAAATTAGTTGCATATATATAACTGCCTTCAGTATTAGACTTTTGAACTGAATAACCTAGTAAAACATTAAATGAATGCCTGTTTTTTATGTTATAAGTATATGTAAGTGTATTCTCATTTAATATATTGTCATTGCTATTAGTAGTATAGGAGGCAGATGGAGGTTGAGGTGCAGGTGCTCCATCACTTTCTGCTTGTGAGGTTCTATAAGTATCATTTGAGCTACTAGTTACATTGGCATTTAAACTAGTTCTAAATTTCAGACTTGGCAGTATATTCCATTCAGCATAGGCTATTCCTAGTACGTTGAGTTTTTTAGTTTGGCTTGACAACTCATTTATAGGAACAAGAGGGCTTGGGATACTGGGCATTCCCCAACCATAATCCACCAATGAACCGTAAGATCCATCATCTTCATATAACGGAAATATGGGCGGTAAATTCAAAGCTGAAAGTACTGCTCCATTCCCTCCCCAATGTCCTTCAGCATTCACATTGTCCCTTACCGAATAAGTAGGTGTTACATTTATTCCGACCTTAATTTTTTTATTGAGTTTGATATCAGTACCCAGCCTTACAGCATATTTTTTATACGCCGAATTCTTGATTATACCATCCTGATCTAGATAGTTGGCAGAAACGAAATACTGAGTGTTATCTGTGCCTCCAGAAATTGACACATTATATCTTTGAGTTGGAGCCACTTGGAAAATAGCATCCTGATAATCCGTTCCTTCGCCAAATGAAGCTGGATTGGTGTACTCTGAAGGATATTGATATGCAGCAGGTCTTGATTCAAGTGGAACGGTCAAATCTCCTCCAGCATCTATATATGCATTATCACGTGCTTCGGTCAATAATTCTACCCATTCTGTAGCATTTAATACATCTACCTTTTTTGTGATTTCTTGAAAACCGTAATAAACATTTGCTTCAATTGTAGGTTTACCCGAAATACCTTTCTTAGTTGTAATAAGTACTACTCCATTCGACCCCCTAGATCCATAAATTGCTGAGGCCGATGCGTCTTTCAAAACTTCAATAGAAGACACATCATTCATATTAACACTACTTAAATCTCCATCTATTGGAAATCCATCTACAACGAACAATGGGCCATTCCCAGCAGTAATTGATCCAGTACCTCTAACACGAATTATGGGCATTGTTCCTGGTGCTCCAGACCCCTGTTGAACCTGAACACCGGCCAATTGACCTGACAATGCTTGCTCTACACTTGTTACTGGCAGGTTTTCAGTTCTTTTCAAAGAGACTGAACCCACAGCACCTGTTAAATCCGATTTTTTCTGAGTGCCATATCCTACTACCACAATTTCATCCAACTGCCCTGCATCCAATTCCATTTGTACATCGATTGTGCTTCTGCCCACTATTGATACTTCCTGGGTGCTGTATCCTACAAAAGAAATGGTAAGTATGGCATCTTCGGGCACTGATACCTTAAAATTACCATCCAAATCCGATGTTGTGCCTGTAATTGTTCCTTTCACTACGATACTGGCTCCTGGCAGTCCTTCTCCGTTTTCATCGGTGATTTTTCCGGTGATGTCCACATCCACAGTCATAAACTCCTCTATAGCCCCGCCTGGTCTTTTGTCTTCTGGCACCACGCTGATATTGCGATTGACCTGTCGGAATTTTACCCCCGCCTGTTCGGCTACTTCTATCAATACATCACTGACTTTTAGCTCCGGTGAGGTTGAAATATTGACGATTTTGCGAAGGACCTTTCTGATCTCCGCTTTGTCGTAAGAGATGGTAAAGTGGGTTTGGGATTCGATTTCCCTGAAAAGCCTTTCAAGAGAGTGTTCGGTGGAGTTTAGGGTTATGCCCACCTCCCTTACACTTAGGTTCTTCTGTGCTTCCAAATCACCTGCCAGCAGCAGGTTCATTAGCAATACTTGTACAAAAACGCCATATACGAAGTACTTTGAAAGCATAACAATGACTTGTAATGATTTAATTTTCATATTTTTACAATGATTTCGTTAAACATAGTTTTAGCGATCGGGCATTCTTTACACACGCCAATGTGGGTGCCCAATCTTGTTAAGTCTGTCAACCTGGTTGGCAGACTTATTTTTTTAAGAGGTGTTTTCGATGGTCATTTTTTGAATTGTTTTAGTTTTTATACTTAAGGGTTACATCTTCTCCGTCGATGTTAAATTCAAACTTTTTTACATGTGACATACTATATAGCACGTTTTCCAGGGATTCGTTTTCAAACCGGCTTGTATATTCCCATGGCTGTCCACTATGACTATTTTCCACCCTTACCTTCACACCATACCAGCGCTCCAACCTGCTTATTACTTCCTGCTCGGATGCTTCCTGAAAGGATAGTATCCCACTCCTCCATGCAAGCAGGTGTTCGAAATTCAACTGGTTCTTTTCGAAAATCCCGCCTTTATTCGCATAGCTCAGCGACTCACCTGCCCTGAGGTACATGTCCTCATTTTGATTTTTCAAATCAGCCACCACCACCTTGCCTTGAGTAAGCAATACTTCAGCTGAGGCTTCTTCGGAATAAGACCGCACATTAAATTCTGTTCCCAGGGCTGTGACAGAGAGGCTTTCTGTGGACACCACAAAAGGGAGTGCCTCGTTTTTCCGAATGTCGAAATATGCCTCTCCTGTTAGGCTAATATTGCGATCGGTCTGTCCAAAGGTTTCTGAATATATGACTTTACTTGCCGCATTGAGCCAGACCTTTGTGCCGTCTGGCAAAGCGATTTGGGACCTTCTACCTGCAGGGTTTTCCTTTACAATGGTGGCCACAATGGCTTTATCTTCGATAGCGTAATCGTTGCGGCCGGTGTAGAAGAAAATACCGATTAACAATACCACAGAAGCTGCCACATACATCCAGGAATGCCTGTTCCCTTTTCTGGTATCCATATTAACCACTTTCCCATTGGCCTCTGCCTGGGTATTGTCAAACAACTCATTGCTCAATTTATTGAAAGCCTGGTCCATGGTGCTTTCTTCCAATACGATTGTTTCGCTGGAATTTTCCCAATAAGCCCGGATGGCCTTGAACTTTTTTTTGTTGTCAGCGGATTCATTCATCCATTGGATCAGTTCCCTGGTCTCCCAACTGTTGAGCCTGCCAGTGAGGTAGGCGTATATAGATTTGTCTGGATCGAACATAATATTGTTTGTCTATTATGTGAGACACAGCCAAAAATGAAATTCCCTAGTGGGACCTGAAAATATGTTGATTTTTTTTAGAAGGACTGTTGCCAATTGCAAAGTACATCTGGCAGGAGCAATAGTAAAACGGCCAAAACAGTCATTTTTGATGGGTGCTGGCCCTGGTCATAATAGTATTCCTCTACGGCCAATCTGATTTTTTTTACTGCCGCATATAGGTGGCTATCTACTGTTTTGGTGGAAATGTCCAGCAGTTCGGCCACTTCCTTATAGTTCATGCCTTCTTCTTTTACCATTCGATAGATTATCCTGCCTTTTTCAGGCAGGGCATCTATGGCATCATTTATTTTGACATAAAGCTCAGTGGACAACAGTTCACTCTCGGGGTTGTTGTTGTTTCTAATGTACCTGAAATCGATAGAATCTACTTCCAAATGGACCAGGTCTTTCTTTCCATCCCGCACGGCATTGAGCGTCCTGTTTTTTGTAGCGGTAAACAGGTAACTCCCAATTTGGGCTACCTCTGAAAGTGTCTCCCTTTTGTGCCAAACGGCAGAGAACACATCCAGCACGATTTCTTCGGCCAGTTCGGAATTGCGGATGAGTGAAAAAGAAAAGTGGAGCAACCTCGGATAGAAGTGATCAAAGAGCGTCTTAAAAGCCACCTGATCACTTTGGGTACAGATGGCATGCCAGTTGGATTCTATATTTATGGCCCTTTTCGTCAAAAGAAAATACGGTCTGGTCGGACAAAAA
The DNA here is from genome assembly GCA_040222275.1 of Cyclobacteriaceae bacterium. Lineage (GTDB taxonomy): Bacteria > Bacteroidota > Bacteroidia > Cytophagales > Cyclobacteriaceae > CAXBNB01. The sequence continues at coordinate 23,013 of JAVKDJ010000010.1, read as the reverse complement.
TTGGATGCGCTGAACGGGCAATTTACAATTTATGCTTTCATTATACAAAAGCATGGCTTTAGTCGCAGGGCAAGGAAGCCATCGATCCGAACTTAATTCGCCAAGACCTGTTTGTCTTTGAGTAGCTCTTTTTGTAGTTTTTTGTAGCTGATATCCTGGATTGCCACCTTGCTGTCGATGGCCAGGCAGGCGGCTGTAGCAGCAGACTGGCCGAGAATCATAAAGACCGGTTCCATCCGGATAGACCCAAAGGCCATGTGCGTCGATGAGGGGCATACAGGCACTAAAAGGTTGCTGCACTCCGATTTTTTGGGGACTATGGATTCATAGGCAATCGGGTAAGGGCCAAAACCACCAACCTCCACATCTCCTTCATTTTTGACATACCCTTCTTTGGTGACGTAGCGCTGCACATGATGGGAGTCCATGGTGTAAGCACCCATACCCACCGATTTTTCTACTGGCAGTTTCTGTTTGCAATGGTTTTCGGTCATCACAAAATCACTGACCATGCGCCGTACTTCACGTACATAAAGCTGTGGGCTCCAATTGCTATTTTTTTGGTATTCATCTTTTGGCAAGCCCCACCGGCCAATTTCTTTTCTAATGGCTTCTGGAATTCTGGGGTGGTTGGCCAGCGTCCACATCAGGCCCAGTTGGTAAATCTTATGGTCTTCGCGGATTTTGTCTCTTGTTGCATAATCTCCTTCGGCATAATTATAGTTTCTGCCTATATAATCTGTTGAAAACGGTCCCCTGTTGTTCCAATCGGTTTTACGGTTGGGCATATCAGAGGGGATAAAGTAGGGGGCTTTGGCCCCAGCTTCAATAGCCCTGAAAAGCAGCTCATACTCCAATTCATTGTAACCTTCGGGTTTTTCAAACGGGATCCTGTTCTCTGGTGTATCTGTCAGGCACATTCGATAACAATAGGCCTGAATTTTACTGTCACCGGTACCATCCCTTGAGATATCCGGGTTCACATTGGGCAGCAGGCCACTATCGGGCTCGCCCCTTCTGATATAGGGATCGACCCCATCCGGAAACTGATGGTATTTGCCCAGTGCTGTTTGCACGCCGTTTAGGGTTTCCCCGTACTGGTCATTGCTTTCCCTGCCCACGGTGTAGCTTACTCCTGCCAGTGCCATGAGGTCGCCCTCGTAGGTAGCATCTATGAACATTTTGGCGGAAAATGTCTTGCCTGATTCCATTTTTATCGACCGAATCCTGCCTTTGTTCAGGGTTACCTTTTCACCCAGGTTCAGCCTTTCATTCAACAGCACTTCAATATTGTTTTCACGAATCATGTCGCGAAATATTTCAGAGGCTATACTTGGCTCAAATGTCCACATAGACTGCTCACCTTCGCTGGTAACCGACTGGCCGCCGGATTTATACTCTTCCCTTTTCTGCCACTTCCAGTTGGCCGGATCCTGGTATTTTCGGGCCACCCGGTTGTAAAACTCCCTGGAAAGGCCTCCAATCACCTGCTTGTTGCCGATATCGGTTTGTCCCAGACCACCTGTCGTCAGCCCCCCAATATGCCCGCTGGGTTCTACCACCACCACTGATTTGCCCATTTTTTTGGCCTGGACAGCCGCGATAATCCCCGCCGATGTTCCTCCATAGACCACTATGTCGAAAGTATTATCTTTAGTTTGGGCTTGAGAAACTAAAGGCAGGAATGAAAATGTGATTAGGGAAATGGCACTTATTACCCTGATGTGAAGTGATGAATAGATCTTAGGTTCGGGTTGCATATTTTTGACTTTGAAAGGTGAATTAAACAATAGCTACAGGTTAGTCTCAGTCAAATATAACACTCTAAAAGAATTTACGGCTGGTTAGAGATCAATGCCACTAAAATTTCAAATTATAAACACCAAACTTCAATACCTTAAAAAAACCTATTACATGAAATGTTTTTTCTTCCAGAAAGGGTCAATAGTTATGATTGTTGTGCCATCGTCAACTTTTTCGTTCTACCATTGCATTACTTCCAACATTCATTCTCTTTGTCAGGTTTTGGACGTGATCTGGTTCGTGCGACCTGACAATGCGTATGCATACCAGGGGCGGGTGTCATTTCTCAATCCCTTTTCAGTGGTGTCGGTACCCATGATGTTTCTATTTCAAAATGTATAAACCTCGTCTAAGTAACAATATTATTACTTTCTGAAAATCAATGGCTTACAATGTAAACACACGTCATCTCGTCTAAATCTCGTCTAAATCTCGTCTAAAATCCACTGCCGTTTATCCCCCAGTTTGATCTTGCTTTCTCGCTTCATTTTTTGCAAAATGTTTTTGATTTTATACTTCTTCTGGTCAGCAGAAAGCACATCGGGCAACTTGTCTAAAAGCACCCTTTCAAAATCTTCCCGCTTACCTTCTCCAAATTTTTTCAGGTAATCCTGAATCATTTTTTGACAATATTCATCATCAATGCCTCTTTGTTTGATGTAGTCTGCTTGTTCGCCCGTGACTTTCGCCACGGAGGCCGAAATATGAAAGTTGGGCTTTCTACCTTCAATCAATCCATTGCTTTTCAGGTCTTTGATTTCATCTGAAGTGAGCTTTTTGGATTTGGCTACTTTGTCCAAAGCGATAATGTCTATCAAACTCAAATCCGGGACGGTCGCCACCTTTTGCGCATAGTTGATGTCCACTACTTTTCCGGTAATGGTCAGCTTCACTTTGTCGTTGGCAAACTCATAGTCTGGCATGGGGAAGAACTTCTTTCGCTGAATGTTGAACATCCGTTTGATCCCGCTACCGATCGCATCAATCATATTAAGGTTGATCATTGCCTCCACCAAAAACGGATTTCGATAGGTAGGTTCCGGCGCATCGCCAATGACCACTTCTTCTATGCTCGCCGGGATGAATGAACCGGAATTGATAAAGACCAACTTACCATCTTCATGCTCAACCACATTGATTTTCCCATTCAAGGTGTAGTCCTGATGAGCAATACAGTTGTTCAAGGCCTCTCGAATGATGTAGGGGTCGTACTGGTCCACTTCCTCAGGGAACAAGGTGCCATCCGAAATGTAGCGGTACTTCAGGTTTCTGACCTTTTTGTACACTTCATCGGTATTGAGCAATAGGGGGCAGGTGAAGTGCTGATAGTCCTTGTCGATGTTGTCTTTGTCCCGAAGTATCCACGATACTTTGGCTGTGGATGGATTGATGAAATGCTCGGACTCTGACTTGCCCAAAAGCAAAATGGCTGCCCGGGTAACTTTTCCCTTGATGCATACCTTGGCTTTGTTCAAAAATGTATCATCGTTCCACTGGTCAATCTCATCCACCAGATGGGCATTCTTTCTTTTGTAGGATTCCCGGGCTTTCAACATGGCAGCCGGCGACAAATCCGCAAGGGTGGCACCCTCCACAATATCCGAGCTCCAGTCTTCTCCTCTGGCTTGTTCGCGGATGCGCTCTACTTCTTCGAGGTTCAGGGCGTTGATTTCCTCACCATCCCGGCCATAGTAGTGCCCCTTCCAAGAGATAGGTATGCCCCTTGGAGCAGTAGGGATTTCGAACATGACCACTCTTCCTTCCGGGGCGGATACCTCATAGATTTCTCTGAAGGTAAGCCTGCCCTTAGTATGGTTGGCTACTTCGGCTTTGAGGCTGTCAAGATCAGCCCGGTTCGTTCGGAACTGTGAACCGACAATACTTTTGTCACTATCCCTGACGCCAAAGATCAGCCATGCTGAACGCTTGTTTTTCAGGTTGGCTTCATTGCTAAGGGCAGAAAAATACTTGCCCAGCTTATTGAAGTCATATTGGTTCTTCGCTTCTTTGAACTCCACCACTTCGTTTTCGATACCCTGCGTGCGAAGGGTGGTCAATATGGCTTGTATGTCTGCGAATGTCCTCATTTGTCTGTGACCGCCCCTGCGATCAGGGTTGTTTTGTACTCATTCACAATAGCAATTTCAAAGTGTCTTTCAAGTCTTGATTGTTGTCGGTTCAGCACAAATCTGTTCTCCATTTTGTTGCTATTGCCAAGCATTTCTGCTAACCAGGCTTGCTTGATCCCCATCTATTATAATAGCTCTTTGGTACGGTTCCTTTCCGTCTAAAATTGTAATTATCCAGTCAAGATAATATTTTAATTTTAACTCTCTTGGTCTTTTTAAATATAAAAAATGAGGATTGATACCGATATCTAATGTGGGGCATTTTGGCTTACAACACATTAAATGATTCTGGGGAAATGGAAAGACTATAACTGGAAGGCTGGTATGAGGAAAAGTAAACCTTCAGTAATTTGTAGGCCCTTGTAGGTTTAGGCCAATTTGGTCTTGAACTAGAAAGCCTACAAAAAACAAAACCGGCAATCAGAACAACTGACTGCCGGTTTGTCATCTAAACTATGCAAACTAAATACACAAAGTTTTCACTACATCGCGCTACGATGCTACCACCCAGGGTTTTGCAACAATTCGGTGGCTATGATCATTTCAGAAATTGGAATCGAATGCAGATAATGGTGCCTTTGATAAGGGCGCTCCGAAGATGGCTCTATCAAAATGGTACTCTTCATGGTGCCATCTCCAACTTCGATCACCTCTTCCCCATCAGGGAAAAGTGAAGGGTCGTAAAGGGAGGCGTCTGTTTCATAAACAGTACCTTCTATTACAGGACCATGAAGTGGTGCACCCAGTACATCTTCGGCTATTCCCCAACGCTTCAAATCATTGAAGCGGCTATTTTCACCAAACAACTCAATGGCCCGCTCCCTTCTGATCTCCTCTTTAATATCCAAACCATTGGCTGAAGCAAAGGCATTGGTCAGCGGATCTACACCAGCCCTGGCACGCACCAGGTTGATGGATTTGTCCAAATCAGCATCACTTATAGACCCATCCCTTTCTATCAGTGCCTCGGCATAATTCAGATACACCTCGGCCAACCTCAAATAAGGGAAGTTTTGCGACTCCTGGTTTTGCGTCCTGTAGTCTGTCTCCTCATATTGGTAAGCTTTATGTTTTGCATTTTCCAGGCCAACACCGGAATTGATATCTGTTTCACCTCCCAGAACAGGTGAAGAATTTTCGGGAATGGTGTTGTGAAAATAGGCCCACATACGGTAGTCCCTGTTTCGGGTCTCGTCCCAAAGTGTGTTGTACCCCTGGAACAATGGTGACTTATCAATCGGCAAACCATCGGTGCACAGGAACATATCCAACATCTTTCGGGTAGGGTTCAAACGCCCACGCACAGTGTGGCTGATATTTACACCACCCTGCCTAAGCTCAAAATCATAGACGCCCTGAATGATGAATTCTTTGTTGGATGATTTATCCAGACCCGCCGGGTTGGAGGCTCCATCTTCCAAATTGAACAGATGGAACGAGCTCATGTTATTCAGCACGTCGTTGTGGTTCCAAAGCTCAAAAATGCTGCTTTCCATCACATCATTTGACAAAGTGATTGCCTCACTCAGCATAGTGCCTGGTGAAGGATAATCTGAAGGCTTGGCTGATCCCGCCCCTTCTGATACACCATCACCATCGGTAGATGTGCCTACATAAGTATCCCAGGTAGCCTCGTACAACAACACCCTTGCTTTCATGGCTTTCGCTCCTTCCAGGCTCATTTTTCCTTTATCACTTGTGCCTATTGCCGATTCTGAAGGAAGGCCGGCAATGGCCACATCCAGATCGGACAATATTTGTGACACCACCTCGTACCTGCTGTTCCTTTTTCCAGTGTTCAACACCTCATCGTTCAAATCCAAACGAGAGGTAACTATGGGTACACCACCAAACCTTGTCAGTAATTCATAGTGGTGGTAGGCCCTGAAGAAGTGTGCAGTTGCAACATATGGGGCAATCTCTGACTGCTCTCCGGTGTATTCTGCACCTTTTTCGATCAAAGTATTGGCATCTAACAAAAAGTAATAGTGGTTGTTCCAGTAAACATCTGTATTGGATACCGTGTGGGTTCCCCTACCCACATCCTGGGCAAGTGCCGTAAGATCAGTTCCGAAGTTCATCCAATCCGCATACCCGGTGTTAAAACTGGTTGGAAGACCCCCTCCCCTTACTCTTGACCAGCCTATCAGGTTCTGATACAAGCGATTGGCCGCAAAATTAAACTGCTCAGGTGTCTTATAATAGATCGCTTCTGTATAGGCATCTTGTGGATCAAGATCGACAAAAGAATCCTGGCAACTGGTTGAAAAAACCAATAGCGCAATGACTGTTATATATTTAATGTTTTTCATCTCTCTATTTTTTATTAAAACTTAACATTGAGGCCTAAAGCAAATGATCTCATGAAAGGATAGGCCGACTGTGTACTTGCTCCATTTTCCGGGTCATAACCATCATCAATGCTTGTAGCTTCCCACAAATCGTTTCCAGAAAAGTACAGCCTTACACTTTGCATCTTAATGGCCTCAGACCAGGCTTGTGGAATAGTGTAGCCAACGATCAAAGTTTTCAGGCGGATGTACCGGCTGTTCTGCAACCTAAAATCGTTGTGCTCCCAGTTATATCCTGCCCTTCCAGCTTGAGAAGTCGGCCTGGGGTTGGTAAGGTGTGGGGTTTCAGGCATCCACATAGTGCCAATAAATGCAGGCGTTTGGTTGGCCCAGTGCCTCCTGAATGGATATGCCAGAAGCCCGGTGCGTTGCACGTTCTGTTCCAGGTGTCCCTGGAAGTTGGCCGTGAAGTCAAACCCTTTCCATCTCAAATTGGTATTGATCCCAAAGAAGTAATGTGCTTGTCCATCGCCCATGAATTTCAAATCCCCGCCATCATCTGATACATCCAGTATCTGGCCATTGCCATCTAAGTCCACTTTGATGATGTCGCCAGGCCTCAACCCATTGGCACTGCCCTGACTGGGAACTTTCCCTCCATTTTCTCCAATTTCAGCATACCAGGCATCCACTTCTGCCTGAGACTGGAACAAGCCGGCGGTTTCATACATCCAATAGGAGTTTATTGGATACCCAACTCTAAATTCACCATCTCCAGGGTCATTCAAACCAGCCACCCACTTTTCAGCGCCTGCCAGCTTTATCAACTCGTTGTTGTTGTTGCCCATATTCACAGAGACGCCATAGCTCACATCTCCAACTTTATCCTGCCACCCTATCACAGCTTCCCAACCTTTGGTTCGGAGATGCCCTATGTTTTCAGCAGGTGCCTGGCCTCCAAGTAGGCTGATCTTAACCTGCCTCGAAAGCATGTTTGGGTTGTTTTTGATAAAATAATCGAACGACCCAGTCAGTTTATGGTTCAGCATGGAAAACTCGGTCCCGATGTTTGTCATCTGTACTCTTTCCCAGGTCCTCTCATTTGTCGTAATGCCATCTACCCTGGCAGTTGTCTGATAGGCTGGTACTGTGCCAAATGGAAGGGTACCAAATGCCATCTGCGAGAGGTAGCCATGATTGGCGATCAAGCCGGTACCGGGAATGTTCCCCATCTCAGCCCAGCTGGCTTTCACTTTCAGGTAACTAAGAATTGGATTGCCTGCCAGAAAATCCTCTTCTGTCAATATCCAACCTGCTGATGCACCAAAATAACTCTGCCATTTGTAGCCATCGGCAAATCTTGAAGTTGCATCCGATCTGCCAAGCAATTCGACCATGTACTTCCCTTTGTAGTCATAATTGACCCTTCCCAGGTATGAGTAAAAACCATTGTTTGCCGCATCACTGGTGTTGGTTTGAGTGCCAGACCCTAGTTTCAGGTCATAAACACCCAATGCTTCAATGCCATCTCTCCTTGCTTCGATGTTGGAAGACTTGTTGAGCTCTGCGGTAACACCTCCCATTACTTTGAAATTATGATCGGGCCCAATTGATTTAGTATAAGTAAGATATCCGTTGTACAAGGCACGTGACCCGTTGGAATAGATTGACCTCACATATGAATTGGGGTTCACAGCCTGCTGAGGTTCACCAGCCCAGTTGTGCAGCATCACACTAAGGATATGCCTGTCATCAGTTTGGTTTGATTTACGGAAAGAAGCAACACCCCGAAATTCCAAATCTTTGGTAATATCCACAGTCGCCCCCAAATTGATTTTGGTAATGTTATTGACTGTTTCATCCCTTCCTCCATCGGTCGTTTGCGCTATCGAATTTTTGTTGCCAATTTCAAAATTGGCCACCCATAGACCATCGGGGTTTTTGGCGGGAAATATCGGAGGGTCGTTGTTTACAGAATTGCCCTGAAAACCTGTAGAGGGTGAAAATGTATTGATCACCTGCTGCGACATCCCAATATCAACACTTAAAAAGTTGGTCAGTTTTTGATCCAGGTTCAACCTAAAAGTATATTGTTTTTGTCCATCGTACACCTTCGAAGCTCCCTTGTTATCTGCGAAATTTCCGGATATCCTATATTTCGTATTATCACTTGATCCTGAAATAGCCAAATTGTGCTGCTGAGAATAGGCATTGCCATACATATCATCAAACCTGTTGGCAGGAGCGGCATACATGTAGCCATTGTCTCCCCATCCCCCTACAGCAGTAGTATAGTACTGGGCTTTTTCATCTATGAAATCGAGCAGTGTCTGCCTGGAGCCCCATTGCTTGTAGTTTTCATCTCCTTCGCCATCTACAGCATCCAAAAATGCCTGTCCATACTCTCTCATGCTCGGCACGGCTGGTGTCCTACCAATAGTTTTGTGCCTATAGCTACCATCGTACTCAACCGTCATTTTGCCAGAACCTTTCTTAGTGGTGATCATCAGCACGCCATTGGCAGCCCTGGATCCATAAATTGCAGCGGCCCCATCTTTGAGCACCGTGATAGATTCTATATCGCTGGGGTTCATATTATTGAATTCAGCCTTCACCGATATGATCCCATCGATTACGTACAGGACGTCCGCATTATTGATTGACGTGATCCCCCTAATCGTGATTTCATTCTCATCGTCACTACCTGGGCGTGCACTTGTGCGAGTGATCTGCAACCCGGGTGTCTGTCCTTGAAGGGCTAGTATAGGATTGTTTATGGCCCGGCTTTCAAACGCCTCATTATCCACCACTTCGACAGCTCCGGTCACGGTTTGTTTGGATTGTTCTCCATATCCTACCACCACTATCTCTTCCAATAATTCAGCGTCGAGCTCCATGTTGACATCAATCACACTTCGTGACCCCACTTCTATTTCCTTCACTCTGTAACCAACGAAAGAAACTGTAATCGAGCTTCCCTCTGGAACATTGAGTTTATATTTTCCTTCCAGATCAGTAGTGGTACCAATGGTAGTACCTTTCACCACTACGGATGCTCCCGGCAAACCTTCGCCGTTTTCATCTATGATGGTACCCGTAATGGCCACATCTACCAGTGAATTGTCAATAATTGCACTTTCTTGAGTTGAAACTCCTTTGCGGGGGCTAACATATATGTTTTCATTTACCCGCCTGAACTGCACGTTCACTTCTTTGGAGAAGTGCTGGAGCAGGTCATACATAGACTCGTTATCAGCCTTCAGGCTTACTTTTTGTTTTTTGTTGGCCAGTTTTTTTTCATATATAAAGTTGAAGCCCGCTTTTTGCTCCATTTGGGCAAAGGCCTCCACCAACGGCGCTTCCTTTAGATCCAGGCTCAGCCTTACTTCTTGAAGCTTCATATTCTGCGCACTGCCCCCTTCGGCCAGCAGCAAACTGCAAAGCAAGGTTTGGAGGAACAGCCCATAAAATGCACATCTAGTCATATACCAGATTTGTTTCAGTAATAATGATTGCATAATTTTATACTGTTTTTAATGATTGAATAATTGTTGAAAACGAGAGGTTCAGAAATCACCGAGATAGTCGCATATTTTCTGTGTAATTTCTGAGCCGGGGGACCGGATATTGGCTTTCAATACCGGTCTTTTTTTTAGCTAGAGTTGTATTCCATATCTCTTTGGTTAGTTTTTTATAATTTTGATTTTCTTGCCACTTATAGAATAGGCAAAATTTTGTTGGTTTTGACTGAGCACATCTACTACATACTCAAGACTTTTATCTTTAAACTTTCCAGTAAAACTGGTTTCTATTGGTTTTTTTCCACTTACTTCAATACTTACACCATACCATCGTTCGAGTGTTTTGGTCATATTCGCCAAGCCGGCATCTTTAAAATACAAAGTTTGGTTTTTCCAGGCAAGTACCAATTCCGGATCAAAACTTTCCCTGGACAACCGCTTTTGTCCTATGTCAAATGTGGCCATTTCATCGGGATCCAACAGCAGGTCATCAATACTGCTATCCGAATGTGCCACTTTCACTATTCCAGTCACCAGGGATACTTTTATAGGACTTTCTCCATTATAAGCTTCAATATTGAAGGAGGTGCCCAGGGCGGTAGTGCTCAACTGGCCAGTATGGACTACAAATGGCCTGGAGGGGTCTTTTTTCACATCGAAAAAAGCCTCTCCCTCCAAAAACACCTCACGCTTCTGGTCGTCGAAGTTTTCTGCAAAAACCAGCTTGCTTTCCGCGTTTAGCTTCACCAGGGTACCGTCACTCAACACAAAGGAAGATTTTTGGCCGGTAGGATTTGATTTTTCGATCGTTACATTGGAGGCTATTTCTTGTGCCGGTGTTGATACCTTTTGGCTTACAAGCCAACCTGCACCTGCCACCAATACCACTGCGGCTGCCACTTTCAACCATCGTGGGAGCGCCATCCTGGACCTGGTTTCAAAACCGAATTCGCTATCTTCCTGATTGATCCTACTTTTGATCCTGTCCAGCACCTCCTTCTGGCTATTGTTACCAGAGTCCCCAGATGTGAGCTGTTCCTTCAGGGCATTGTAAATAAGTCTGTTGTTGCCTTCCTTCACCCATTCGCGGACAAGCTTTTTCTCCTGCTCATCAGCTTCGGCCACAATTTCCCTGGCTATTGAAGTATATATTTGATCTTCCATGAAAATAGTCTTAAACGTATTTGGGCCAAGGACAGCACGTTTTTAAAAATCCCCCAAGGAGGTGCTGAAAAAAAATCGAAAAGCTGATATTTGGTTCGTTTAGAGCCTTTTTTAACAATAAATAATTAGGGACAACAGGAGCAGGGCGTCTCCATTTGACAGGTTGGTCCGCTTGCTTTCTGTCATATAGGCATCTAGTTCGTGCTTGATTTTCCGTATGCCGATTGACAATTGATTTTCTATGGTTTTTGGAGAAACACCCAACTGTTCAGCTGCTTTTTTATGTGAAAGCCCCTGCTCTCGAACCGCAAGAAAAACCTGACGGCATTTATCCGGAAGTTGTGCTACCGCAAGGTTAATCTTGTTTTTTAGTTCTTTAATGATCAGTGCTTCTTCGGGCGAAATGATATAGCCTAAATTGGTATTCTCATCCTCCAATTCCACAGCGTAAGCCTTGTAATACTTTTTGATGTAATTAAAAGACTTGTTTTTGGTAGCGGTATAGAGGTATGTCTCAATGTTTTTTATCTGGCCCAGTTTGTCACGCATTGTCCAGAGCTTAACAAATACGTCTTCAATGATTTCCTCAGCATCTTCATTTTTCCTCACTATACTGATAGACACAGATTTGAGCCAGGCAAAATAAACATTGTACAGCTCCTCAAAAGCTGCCTGGTCGGCCCGCCCGGATATCCGCGACATAAGCTTCTTTATTTTTTTCTCGTCCCTGATCAAGATGCAATAATACCAAAACCTCAAATGTTTTGGTTTCCTTCAACCAAAATACCATACCATCAATGTTCCCGATATCCGCTCCGGTTCCCTACGCCAAACTGAACATGCGATCTGCATTCCTACAGTTTGGCCTGAAAAACCCATCGGAAAGTAAAACATAATTTAGTAAAATTTTTAATCCAATACTTTTTAAGTTTGATGTCCAACTACTAAAACTTATATCCATGAACAAAATCACCTTCGTTTTGCTGATAGCAGTGTTTTCTATCGGTTGCAAAAAAAGTACGCACAATGAGACTGCTGAAAAAGCGCCTGCTCCGGTCATAGATCAAACTGAAGTACTGGCCAGCGCCATACTGAAAACCAGGCAAAGTTTCTCACAAACAGACCTGCTTTCGCGGGAACTTCCCGATATTGGCAGGAAAGAAGCCTTCGAGATTCAGCTAAAAATGCTGGACAAAGAACTGGCTTCTGGCAAGAAACTCATCGGATATAAGATGGGTGGTACCGCTGTGCCAGATGCCGACAGCTACGACCCAACTTTTGGTTATATGCTGGATTCTAATGTGATCGCAGAAGACAGTACGGTTTCAGCAAGTAATTTTCCAGGTGGGGATGTCATGGTAGAGGCCGAAGTTGGGTTTAAATTGAACAAAGACTTCCCCAACGGGGTGACCTCAATAGACGACCTGAAGGCTGGCGTGGATTATGTATTCAATGCCATAGAATTTGCCAAAGCCGTATCGATACCTGCCAACAACGATCCCGAAACCATGAATATAAATCATGTGGTAGCTACAGGTATGGGGCATGCTGGTGTCATCATCGGTAGTGGCAGGGCAAGCATCGAAGATTTTGACCTTTCAGCAGAAAAAGCTGTTTGCAACATAGACGGGCAACCCCAGGCCGAAGGCATATCCACCAATATTTTTGGCAATCCAATGAATGCCCTGTTTTCCCTGGCCAACCTGTTACCCAAATATGGAAGGCCGCTCAAAAGAGGAGACATTATCATCACTGGCTCTCTTTACCAAAACCCTACGATTGACGCTACCTGTGAGGTAGCGGTTAGTTTCAGCACTTTAGGGGATATTGGTTTTAGGATGAAATAATAAAACCTCTAAGTAGTTATCTTTGTATGAAACAAATTCAAGTGAAAAAATCATTGATATATCTTCTTCTTTCTTTTTTTCTTTTGGGATTGACGCTCGAATCATGTCGGACCAGCAGGTACAAAGAAAGAAAACCAAGAACGTTGAAAAAAGGCAAGCCTATTCCTTGTCCGGTAAAAGATTGCTAATCGTTTTAATCCAATAAATGAAAAAAATCATCATTGCCATAGATGGGTATTCTGCCTGCGGCAAAAGCACTACTGCCAAGGTGGTTGCCTCACTATTGAACTACGCCTACATCGATACCGGCGCTATGTACAGGGCGGTTACCCTCTATTTTTTAGACCATTACATAGACATTACCAATCCCAAGTCCGTGGCAAAGGCCCTGTCAGAAATTGATATCCGTTTTCACCCCAACCCTAAAAACAACGAAAACGAAACCTATCTCAACGGGCTAAAAGTGGAGGGTGAAATCCGCGAAATGCGTGTGGCAGAGAAGGTGAGCGAGGTAAGCGCCATAAAGGACGTGAGGGTAGCTATGGTAGCCCAACAGCAAAAACTAGGCAAGCACAAGGGGGTGGTAATGGATGGCAGGGATATCGGTACTGTTGTTTTTCCCGGTGCAGAATTGAAGGTTTTTATGACAGCAGATTTTGACATAAGGGCTGAGCGCAGGCAAAAAGAATTGCTGGAAAAAGGGGAACTGGTAGAGCTGGACCTTGTAAGGGAAAACCTCGCCAAGAGGGACCAGATCGATACCAGCAGGAAGGAAAGTCCTTTGGCCAAAGCCGAAGGTGCCATTGAAATAGATACCACCCATGTGACCTTCGATGAGCAGGTAGAGCAAATTATCCATTTGGCACAAAACGCCATGATCACAACATAATTGTTACTTTTGCAGTAGTATCCATTAGATCAACATCCCATTCATGGAAATTGAAATTGACAAAAATTCAGGGTATTGCTTCGGTGTAGAATTTGCCATAGAAATGGCAGAAGACGAAATGAAGGAGTCGGGCCATCTGTATTGCCTGGGGGACATTGTGCACAATAGCATGGAAGTGGAGCGACTTGAAGCCAAGGGGCTGAAAGTGATCACAAGGGAAGACCTTGAGTGCATCCATGATGCCAAAGTATTGATACGGGCGCACGGTGAACCACCGGAAACTTATAAGCTCGCCATGCAAAACAACATCGAATTGATCGATGCTTCCTGCCCTGTAGTATTGAAGCTTCAGAACAGGGTAAAAAACTCCTACGACCAGATGGAAGCCAGAAATGGCCAGATAGTGATATATGGCAAGCCGGGGCATGCCGAAGTGATCGGACTAACGGGGCAGACAAAGGAAAACGCCATTATAGTAATGGAAGATGAAGACCTGGATCAAATCGACTTTTCAAGGCCTGTTACATTGTATAGCCAGACCACCAAAAGCACCAGGGGTTTTTACCATATCAAATCGCTGATCGAAGAGCGCATAAGGGAAGCCAAAGGGGAGCTTGAAGTGTTGGATTTCAAGGCCAACGACAGCATTTGCAGGCAGGTATCGAACAGGGAACCCAGCATGGAAAAATTTTCCACAAAGCACAATGTTATACTTTTTGTCAGTGGGAAAAAAAGCTCCAATGGCAAAGCCCTCTATGGGGTGTGCAAGAAAAACAACGAGCGCAGCTATTTCATTGAAAATGAGAAAGAAATAGACTTGTCCTGGATCAAGCCTACCGATAGTGCAGGTATATGTGGTGCTACTTCCACACCGATGTGGCTCATGGAACAAGTGAAAGCGTATGTCCAGAATGCCTTTTTGGTGGAAAGTTGAAACAAACTGGTGGGCCATTTTCCTGATTCCACAACTTTTTACATTATCAAAGACTGACACCCTCACCCGGAGTGACATACGTTTTCGTGTCAATATGGCATAAATACAGGTATGGCAAAATAATTGACGGGTAGGTTGCGAATAAAAAAGTGCATATTAAAAACATGGCAAAAGCAAAGACCAAAGAAAAAGAAGCTGATCAATCGGTGGAAGAGCTGAATGGCAAAGAGGGGGCGAAGAAAAAAGAGGAAAAGAAGAAAAAGTCGAAACAAGAAGAGCTGAAGCAGGAATTGGCAGAAGCCAAAGACAAATATTTGAGGCTGTATTCGGAGTTTGAAAATTTCCGCAGGAGAACGGCCAAGGAAAAACTGGAGCTTGTGGGCACTGCCAACGAAGGCCTGATGCATTCACTTCTGCCAATATTGGACGATTTCGAAAGGGCCGACAAGTCGTACAAGGAAGATATGCAGGTGACAGCAATGAAAGAGGGAATTGACCTGATCTATTCCAAGTTCAAAAATGCTTTGGAACAAAAAGGCATTAAAAAAATAGAAGTAGAAAAAGGCTCTGATTTCGACACTGAACTACACGAAGCTATCACCCAAATCCCAGCACCTGAAGAAGAGCTGAAAGGAAAAATTGTAGATGTAATAGAAAACGGGTACCTGCTTAGCGACAAGGTAATCAGGTTTGCCAAAGTTGTAACCGGAGCATAGATCATGGCCAAAAGAGATTTTTACGAAATACTGGGAGTTGACAAAGGGGCATCAGCTGATGAAATAAAAAAGGCATACCGCAAGATTGCCATCAAATACCATCCTGACAAAAACCCCGATGATCCCTCCGCCGAAGACAAATTCAAGGAAGCAGCTGAGGCCTATGAGGTATTGAGCAATGTTGAGAAAAAACAACGATACGATCAATTTGGGCACCAGGGAGTAGGCGGTGCTGGCGGATTCGGTGGCGGTGGTATGAATATGGAAGACATATTCTCCCAATTTGGTGACATATTCGGAGGTGGCGGTGGCAGCCCCTTCGACAGCTTTTTTGGCGGTGGCGGTGGACGTTCACGGCAGAAAAAGGGCACCAATCTCCGCATTAAGCTAAAAATGAGCCTTGAAGATATCGCCAATGGTGTTGAGAAAAAGATAAAAGTCAACCGGTTGGTGACAGCCGAAGGCGTGACGTTCAAGTCATGTTCGAGCTGTGGCGGGTCTGGCCAGGTGCGAAAAGCGGTGAACACCATGCTGGGCCAGATGGTAACTGCCTCTACATGTCCATCATGTAATGGGGCAGGAAAAACTATCGACCACAAGCCTCCAGGCGTTGATAATTCAGGCCTTACCTATAAAGAGGAAATTTTGCCTGTAAAAATTCCACCAGGTGTGGTAGATGGCATGCAGTTGTCCATGACAGGCAAAGGAAATGAAGCCCCGGGAGGAGGCATTCCAGGCGATCTGCTGATAGTGGTAGAGGAAATCGAAGATCCGATACTCAAAAGGGAAGGCAACAATATCATATATGAATTGTACCTCAACTTTGTGGATGCCACCCTCGGCACAACGGTAGAAGTGCCTACTATCGAAGGCAAAGTAAAAATCAAAATTGATAGTGGTACCCAGAGTGGAAAAGTACTCCGGTTGAGGGGAAAAGGTATTAGGGATATCAATGGATATGGAAAAGGAGACCAACTGGTGTCCATCAACATCTGGACACCCAAACACCTGACCCGGGAGGAGAAAGATGTCCTGGAAGGGCTTAGGGAATCTGAAAATTTCAGCCCAAGCCCCGGATCAAAAGAAAAAGGCTTCTTTGCTAAAATGAAAGACTTTATAATGGAGTAAGCTATCCGATAGGAATAAATTTAAAAAGAGGCTATCTCAAAAGTATTCCGTCATTGCGAACGGAGTGAAGCAATCTTATTATACAAAGTACAATCAAAGATTGAGATCACTTCGCTACACTCGTGATGACGGTTTGTTAGACTTTTGAGACAGCCTCTTTTTTTTGGTACTTTGAAAGTTAGAGGTGGCATTTTTCTATTAAACATGAGCGGTAATCCTAAGGATAGGCTGCAAACCAAAACAGCGCTGAAGGCACGACTACACTATCCATCCATTTTTTATTATAATTGCAACTCTAATTTAACGCATACGTACGTTAGTTCATGCTGAGGGGAATATTGGTCTTTTTTACCGGATTTTGTTGTTGTTGTCAATGCTATGGACAACTTAAAAAATTTTATGCTGTCAAAAACGAAAGCTCCTTCGACACCATCAACTTCTCCCTAAAAGCCACCTCGGGAACCTGTTACATCAAACCTTCTTACCACACCGACCCTATTTCCATCTATGGAAATCCTGACTTCAGGGATGTGAACCCAACTTTTTATTCAGACATCAAACAAGGCATCAATCATGTGGACCTCAATCTGGAGGACTATAAAAAAAGCGGTTTGAGCCAAACGATAGCTTATAACGTATTTGGCTCCAGGGATGAAGACAATATGAATTTGTGGAAGTTGTACTTCAACGACCAAAAAGTATATAACCTCAACCTCAACTATGGGGTAGGCAATGCCAACGTGAACCTGTCCGGATTGGCCGTGTCAAAACTCAAAATCCAAACAGGCAGTGCCAACGTAAACGTTCAATACGATAATTTAAAACCCAACAATTGCCCCATGGATACTTTTTTGGTAAAAGTGGACCTGGGATCGATCAGAGCGGAAAACATCAACTTGTCAAAAGCAAAGTGCATCATAGCAGATGTAGGGTTTGGCAATGCCGTGTTGGATTTCAATGAAAGCTCCATGGAAAAGTGCAGCGTGAATGCAAGCGTTGGGGCTGGCAACCTAAAAGTGATACTGCCCAACAAAAACATACCTGCCATCATCTATTTCAAGAAATCGCCGCTTTGTAATATATCAGTAAAGAAAGGGTTTGAAGAAGTGGATAAAAACGTGTACGTGAACTCGCAATACAAGGCCGATGCGGAAAACCTCATGACGTTCACCCTCGATGTGGCCCTGGGCAATATTACCTTCGAATACAAGGATTAGTGCTTATATCCTTTGTCTCAAACATTCATACAACACCACAGCGGCTGCTACTGATACATTAAGTGAGCCTATTTCGCCATGAAGTGGAATCTTGGCAGACTCGTCCGACACCCGAATGAGCTCATCAGAAATACCATCTTCTTCCGACCCCACAATAATTGCCGTAGGAATATTGTATTCCATATCAAATATGAGCTTGTCTGTTTTTTCCGTACAGGCTATGACCTGAAAGCCACTGTCTTTCAAATAAGTTACTGTGTTTAGTAGGTTGTCTTCCTTACAAATTGACAAATAGTTTAGCGCTCCTGCTGAAGTCTTAACAGCATCGCTATTGATGAGTGCACCCCCTTTAGAAGGAATTACCACAGCATTTACCCCTGTACATTCTGCTGTACGACAAATGGCCCCAAAATTCCTAACATCCGTTATGCGGTCGAGGATAAGCACCAGCGGTGTTCGTCCATTTTCATAGCTCGAAGCAACTATATTGTGCAGTGGAACATAGGTAACCGGGGAAACAAAGGCAATTACCCCCTGGTGGTTTTTTCGGGTGAGCCTGTTCAGCTTTTCCACAGGTACTTTGGAAACGCCCAACCTGTGTTGCCTGATCAATTCGTTCAATTCGGAAAACAACTCATTGTTCAAGCCTTTCTGAACGAAAATTTTTTCGATTTGCTTGCCCGATTTGATCGTTTCAATCAGGGCCCGGGTGCCAAAGATCATGTCCTCTTCGTTTCTGGACACCTCTTTGGGCCTGTTGTACTTTACATATTTCCTTTTCTCCATTTTCCTACTTCATTAAGCCAAACTTTTGATAAGTCTTTGTCACGTACCAAGACATAGTGGTGTTGGACGAACAAATTGGGAACTTTTGCGAAATTAAAGTTTTGCTTCTTACCATTGATGCTGTAGGTCCATATTTCTTCTTCGTCGGTGCGCGTAACTTCTTTGGGGTATCCGTAAATGATGAGTATCATGCCCCTATCGGTCCGCCAGCCTTCCTTGTAATCGGTGAAAAGTGAATTGGCCAGGGTTACATTATGATAATATCTCTTTAAAACCGACCTTGCCCTGTCAGGTGAAACAATTACGGATATCCAAAACCTGTCAAAAGCCTTTTTCTTCTCCTTGGCATTTTGAATTGCATCGTATTCTTCCGTTTTGCATAAATACAGCACGGTTTTGGCCAGGTCGTCCACCCGTCTGAATTTTGGGAAGTACGGAGATACTGTAAGGAACGAGCAACCCGAATTGCTGGAACTATCCGTCTGGACAAACGACAAAACGCGTTCCCTTTCGGTTTCATACATATTGGCCCTGAATGAAGTATCTATTCTTATCGTATTGGGTTTAGGCTCACCGCTCGATGACATTGGTGGCCTGGCTGTCCCAAATTGATCATCGTATTGAAAGGTATATACCTCCCTATCAAAGTTCAGGGTATTTCCTTTTTTTATATAATAGTCAAAATATGGCCAGCCATTTTCTTTTAATGGAACCACCTGCGGTAAAGGAAATTCCAGCCCCCCATTTACTGGTATGTCATAATAGTAGTAAACATTGTTGATCAGGAAACTGCCTACCAAAAGGTCATATTGAGGTTCTACATTGAACTCATACTTGAAAAGTATCAGCCTTCTTGTCGAATCCCGCTTGACCAAATCTGTGTCCAGCACTATTTCCTTTTTATCCTTATAGCCATTTTGGGCCAGTATATCCATAACGAACGCATTTTCCGGCCTCAATGGGTTCTTCAAATTGAGCATGATATAGAGGGTGAAATCACTGCCGCTTTGTGTGATTTTGTGCCTGATCCTCACAGGCGAATACGGGTCGTAGAGGTAGTTAAAGTTCTGCTTGGTCAGGTCAAGTGCATTGGCATTGATCGACAAAAATACCAGCAGCATCATCAGGCCAAACACCTGTTTTGTCTGTTGGAATTTCAAAGAATGAAGCAGGCCGGTGTTAAATACTGAAAGTAAGGGCATTAAGGTTAATGTACAACTTTGGGTTTTTAAAGATTTTCCAAGCTGGTGTGTTGCCAATTTGGGTGTCATAAATATTTACTCTTCAATTAATAGCTAAAAATATACACAATATGAGCGTAAATATTTACGAATATAGTTTTTAATGACATTTTAAACTGTGGGAAAACGTTAATTTTGTGGGCAATGAGCACATACACGACAGAGATAGCATCGGACAAAATTGTTTCTGACAATCCCATTCACCAGAGATTACTTAAAGCGTACTATGAAGCCGAACCTTTCATTCATGGCGATGTGCTGGAGCCAGGGTGTGGAGAAGGCCGGGGGATAGGCCTTTTGGCATCAAAAACCAACAGCTATACGGCCCTGGACAAAATCCCTCAGGTCATTGACAAGCTGAAATCAGAATATCCGGATGTTGCATTTCATCAAATGCATTTTCCACCTTTCACTGAATTACAAGACAATGCATTTGATGTAGTGATCAGCTTTCAGGTGATAGAACACATCCAGGACGACAAGAAATTTCTGAAAGAAATTCATCGGGTTTTGAAACCAGGCGGCATGGCCATCATCACCACACCCAACATTAAAATGACATTGACCAGAAACCCGTGGCACATTAGGGAATATACCAATGATGAACTCAAGACATTGGCCGGGTCTGTTTTCAGCAAAGTAGAAATGAAGGGGATTGCCGGAAACGAAAAGGTGATGGACTACTATGAGGAGAACAAGGTTTCTGTTGCTAAATTCACTCGTTTCGATATATTCAATCTACAATACCGGCTTCCCGCCCAGGTACTGAGAATACCCTATGACATACTCAATCGCCTCAACAGGAAGATGCTACAGGATGCCAATACCTCCCTGGTAACGGATATCTCCCACAGCGATTATTTCCTAAATGAAGAATCCGAATCAAATCTTGATCTTTTTTGTATGATGACGAAATAAATTTCGTTATTAGATTTCGTTTTGATCCACAATATTTAGGGCATACAATCTATGGCAAATAACCGGGCTTTGAAATTCTCCATACCACTTTCTATGGTGCTATATCTTATCCTCGGTTCGTTTGATACAACGGCACAAAATCACCGTAAGAAAAATAGCACCCGACTGGATAGTGTACATGTAAAGGCCGGCCATTTTTTTGTAGTGGAAAAAGATGCCTATTACATTGCCAGGGATACTACCTTCGTGTTGCCTGACACCCTGCACTTTTATCAAAAAAAACAGTCGCTGGACAACTCCAACGAATTCTATAATTCGTTGGTAAAAAAACTTTCCAACAACAAATACTCCAACCTCCTTTATAAACTGGTATTTGAAAAAGAGGAGGAAAAACTGGCCCAAGAAAGGGAAGAAGAAGCCACCAATTTTGAAGAAAGTAGGGAAAGATACCTCCAATACGATGGGGCAAAAGTGGCCCAAATAGATATAAAAAAATTGAAAGTATTTGGGACCAATGTTGATGACACCACTAAACTCGAAACATCATTTGTCACCGGCACCCTCAATGGCCTGCATATCGCCACCCGCACTAAAATAATAGAGCAAAACCTGCTTCTAAACCAAGGGGGTACTATTCGGGCTGCCGAATTGGCCGACAATGAAAGGGTTATCAGGCGGCTGGATTTTATAAAGGATGCGAGGATATATGTGTCGCAGGATGCCAATGGGCGGGATGCAGATTTGCATGTTGTGACAAAGGACCTTTTCCCATTGAAATTTGACTTCAACAGCGACCCGGAAACCTCGGCATCACTTATCGGAATCAGCAACATTAACATGTTCGGAACAGGCCATGAGCTGGAAAATAATATTGTCATCAATGATATCGGTGAAAGTAGCCTGGGATATGATGGCTACTATAGGGTGAAAAATATAGGTGGCACTTTTATAATGAGTGAGGCCAATTATGTATCCACATTCCGCAACAATGGCTATGGCATCAAATTGTTTCGCGACTTCTACACTCCTGACGTGACAAACGCAGGGGGCGTGGAACTGAGCAGCAAAGTACACAATCAATTTCGGGCTTTTGACAATGAAACGGATTCCATTTCAATCATTACCCACAAGGAGAGCTTTCAGGATGCGTGGTTTGCACGTTCTTTTAAGGCACTGCACATACCTTCCATATTAAAAGCAAGGGAGCGATTGCGGTTCATCATTTCAGGTAGGGTAAGCAGAAGGAGGTTTGTGGAAAGGCCGGAAGTGAGGGCAGATACCAACGAAGCTTTTCACCACAGAACCAATTTTCTCATAGGTTTTGGGTTGAGTTCGCGCGGGTACTACAAGGACAGGCTGATCCGTAATTTCGGAAGGACGGAAGATATCCCGGTGGGCACGTCCCTGCAATTGACCACAGGTTACCAGGTTGGTGAGTTTTTCAATAGAAACTACCTTGGGGTAGAATTTGCCGAGGGCGAATTGTTCAAAAGTTTTGGTTACCTAAAAGGCACTTTCAAGTTGGGTGGTTTTTTCAGAAAAGGAACGTTGGAGCAGGGGGTGTTGGACATGAAAGCAGAGTATTTCTCCCATTTGTTTACATTCAACCTATACAAACTGAGGCAATTTGTAACCGCAGGATACACCAGGGGCATCCGCAGAAAATCGCAGGATTTTATCAACATCAACGACACTAACGGCATCAGGGGGTTGTACAATTTTTACCTGACAGGAACCGAACGGTTTGTGGTCAATACAGAGTCGGTACTGTTCACTCCAATTTTTATAGGAGGATTCAGGACGGCCTTTTTGGCGTTCTTTGACTTTGCCATCCTCAACACCACCAGGGGAAAACATGAGTACTATGGCACTGGCCTGGGTGTGAGGCTAAAAAACGACAACCTCGCCTTCAGCACCATCCAATTGCGCCTGGGGTTTTATCCATCGGTACCGTTCGAAGAGGCCTCCCGCAACTTCAACTTTTCCACCATTGGCAGTCTTGGGCTTCAGGATTTCGACATATCCAGTCCGGAGATAATTCAATTTAGATAGTGTATTGTTCGCTGCGAGACCTAATTTTTAGTCAAGCCAAACACACAAATTGAAATGACGGTAGTATGTATCAATGTGCTGGTGCGAGCCTTTGGCTCGTATCAATCAAACCAGATACGAGCCAAAGGCTCGCACCCAATGTCGTTAAGTTAAGTTGAAACCGTCATCACGAGCCTGCCTGTCGTCAGACAGGGAATCGAAGCGATCTCATCAAAATGGACAGATAACATCAAACAGAAAGACTGCCGCGCTACGCTACCGATGACGTATTTTTAAACTTGTTGATTTAGAACCAGTTGGTATCCCATGTCTTGTGCTGTTTTTACCAACCACTTTTCTCGCTGCATACTAACCTTGGTTTCATAATCTTTTATCCC
>JAVKDJ010000009.1:0-900 GCA_040222275.1 Cyclobacteriaceae bacterium | reverse complement strand
GGTTTTTGCGGTATTGAAGCTATACCTACGCGTTTCCAGCAGATTGATGTACTCCTTCATGCTGTCACTTGCATTGTAAAGTTCTAAGGCCTCTGTAGATTGCCTGACCAGCCCTAGGTCAGATTCTGGAGCATCGCGGTTGACTGGCTTATTTTTAAAGAAATAGCGGCAATTGACCCAGGCGATGCCTCGGAAAGTATGGAAAATTGCTTCCAGGTTTTCTTCCCTGTTGGCTACATAGAGCATACTGTAGGTGTCGTCCCACTGTGGGTTATCCAGTGTTTTGATAAGCGCCAGGACATTGCGAGTGGGGAAAAACTGCAACCCAATACATTTTTGGTTATTGATGACCAGGTGCCTCAGGGTAATAACGGGTAATTGATCCATAATTAGGTGTGTTTTGGTTAACCATAGTGCAAACCCCAACAGATTATTGGCCACTACCAAAAACAAGTGTGGAATTATCCGTATAATTATCCGTATAATTCCACGGCTAGCTACGGCCGAGGGATTAATCCTAATTATAATGAGCAATGAAAAAACAGGAAAGACGCTGCCTCGATTGTGGCAAGCCCCTGCTTGGTAGAACGGATCAGAAATATTGTTCCGAATATTGCCGTTCCTCCTACCATTACAATTTGTCGAAAGACAAAAAGGAATCTCTTTACCTTCAAATAGACAAGCAACTCAAAAAAAACAGGCGCCTGCTCATGGGCTATAACAAAGCAGGGAAAGCCACCCTCCGTAAAAACCTATTGCATGATGAAGGCTTCAATCCCAAGTACTTCACCCACTATTGGAAAAACAAAAATGGACAGGTCTATTTATTTTGTTATGAATATGGATTTCTGTCGCTAGAAGAAAATGGAAAGGAAAAGTACCTGCTGGTGACCTGGCAGG
>JAVKDJ010000008.1:0-452 GCA_040222275.1 Cyclobacteriaceae bacterium | reverse complement strand
ATCAACTGGCAGGACCTGATGGCCTATAAAAATGATTTTGTCTCCAAAATGCCAAAAGGCGTTGAGAAAGGATATGAAAAAGCAGGTGTAGACATGTTTCATGGAGCGGCCAGTTTTGAATCTGAAAACACCGTCAGCATTGGAGATAACCTACTGGAAGCAGATAAAATTGTTATTGCCACAGGTGCACGACCTGTAATTCTTGATATACCTGGAGGTGACTTACCCATTGACAGTACAGATTTTCTAAACATGGAAGAGGTTCCTAAGGAAATCGCTTTTATTGGAGGTGGTTCCATTGCCATGGAGTTTGCCCATCTGGCTGCCAGGGCCGGAAGTAAAGTTTCAATCTTTCATCGTGGTATTCGACCCCTGGAAAACTTCGATGAAGACATAGTAAACCATCTGGTTAGTGCAACCAAAGATTTGGGTATTAATCTCTGTCTCGAAAC
>JAVKDJ010000007.1:0-1830 GCA_040222275.1 Cyclobacteriaceae bacterium | reverse complement strand
TAGGGTCTGCTGAGAAACTAGACTCAAATTTCTGTCAAACCCTGACCAAAATCGACACTAATAGTTGAGGTTCGATTGGTTTTAGGTTGAAATTCTCGCTCATTAGCCTTAAAGTATGCCATAGTTGCCTTGCATCATTGGAGAAACCTCTACAAATCCCCGAAATAAGGACATAGGGTACTACCCTTGTGAAATTCACAAGGTTGAGTACCAATACGATGGAGGCAATCCACGATTCGCTGGTTTGTTTTAGTTTGGCACGAATACGCCCCATGCCATAGGCTGTCTTTGCCTGACCAAACTTGCCTTCTATCGGATTCCTTTCTCCAGGTCTTAAGTGGTTTGCCACTGCCTGTGCCGAAGGTCGACCCAATGGCTTGGCGCACAGGATAATCCCTTTTTCCTTCAGCCACTTTCTATTGGCCCGCGTCCAATAAATTCTGTCAACCAGTACCCGTTTAGGATAATACCCAAAGCGTGCTTTGTATCTTTCCACATAGTCTGTGAGATGAGTACTTTCATTAAAGGCATCCCATGAAATGGTATCCAGAAAAGAAAACCCGTCTATGAGTGAGAGGTGTATCTTGGCACCAAATTCTGTTTTGGCCCTGGCTTTTCCTCTCACAATGGGCCGCACATGCGGCTGATGGATGCTCACAATACGGTTGTCTACTTTGTTTTTCTTCTCATCAAACATCTCTTTTTGTTGGGCGTAGAGCTTGGTGATCACCTCCAGATACTTGTTAAAATAGTCATCCAAAGGATAAGGCTGACCCTCCCATGTTTCAAGCATTTTGCTGATATGGGCTAGATTTCTCTTTAAATACCTGAGTTGTTTACCATTGGCCTTGCGTATGGCCTTTTTGCCTGGGTTCTTGTTTTGTGCCGTTTTTAGGTAGGCTTTTCGGGCTATTTGCCTGTAGGTCCTGGGTTTGGTAAGCGCTTTTAATGTTGAAATACGTTCTTCCGACCTTTTCATCTCTGTTGCAAGGTCTAAGCCTTGACCCATAATCGTGGTGGGTTGGCGTAATAAAGCAAGCGTACTGACCGCTTGTTTCAACCCCTCTTTTTTCTGATGTATCAGCTCATCAATGATCTTCTCACTCATCTTTCGGCTATCATTGAGCAAATTCAAATCTGTAGGGTAAGCAATGGCTTGAGGAGCTACCGAGGCATCCATCAATAAATCTCCTTTATGGCTCGGAGTAGCTTCTTGGTCCTCGCCCGGAGTATCCGTTGGCTCATGATCCGCAGCGGTAGCATTTTCTACCTGCTGCTCATTGCTACCTGTCTGAAATAAAGGCTTTTCGATAACGCCTAACAACCTTTCGCTGATGCACTGCTGAAGGGCCGGGGTGAGTTTATGACGAATTTCCACAAACAAAGAGCTATCAAAAGGGGAATCAGTCATAAAGGAATCCAAACCTATAAAATATTGCAGGTAGGCATTCTCTCGCAGTTGCGCTATCACTTCTCTGTCATCATAGTCATAGAAGTGCTTGATGATCACCGAGCCTATTATGATACGTGGGCTCAACCCTTTTCTTCCGGTATCCCTGGGTGGATGGAAACGATAAAAAATAGCTACCAAATCGTCCCAGGGAATTTTATCACTGAGTACGACCCACCGATTGTTTCTATCCAAACGTGCAAACATCGGATCAGCCTCGTAACATGCCAATTTTAACTGGTTTTGAGCAGTGTATCTGCGTAGCGATGCACTCTTTTTTGAGGGGTTCTTTCGTTTTTTTTGCATCAACTCGTCGAAGTATTCCTAAAAATAACCCCTCACGTCACCGAATCAAAGAAATTTGATTTCTCAGCAAGCCC
>JAVKDJ010000006.1:0-1625 GCA_040222275.1 Cyclobacteriaceae bacterium | reverse complement strand
AAACTATCACGCAGCCACTGTACTGCAGCGCCTGCTATAAACACACTTCCCTCCAATGCATACTCTACTTTTCCATCCAACCCCCAGGCTATAGTCGTTATCAATCCGTTTTTGGAATGCTGAATCTTATCTCCCGTATTCATCAACATAAAACATCCTGTTCCATAGGTATTTTTGGCCATGCCGGGTGTAAAACAGGCTTGACCAAATAAGGCAGCCTGCTGATCGCCTGCCACTCCTGCTATTGGAATAGAAACTCCATCTATTTCATAAGTTCCAAAATCTGATGAAGAAGGGTTTACTTTGGGCAACATAGTCTCAGGCACCTCCAATTCCTCCATTAACTTTTTATCCCACTCCAAATTGCGAATATTATACAATAGAGTTCTTGAAGCGTTGCTGTAGTCGGTAACATGTGACTTTCCTTTTGTCATGTTCCAAATCAGCCAGGTGTCTATCGTTCCGAACAGCAACTCCCCCTTCTTGGCTCTATCTTTTGCCCCTTCAACATTGTTCAGTATCCAATTGATTTTAGTACCAGAGAAATAAGAGTCGATCACTAGCCCTGTGTTTTCTCTCACATAATCTTCCAGACCTCTGGCTTTCAGTTTTTCACAAATAGCTGCTGTTCTTTTGTCTTGCCATACAATGGCATTGTAAATGGGCTCTCCTGTTTTCTTATCCCACACTACAGTGGTCTCCCTTTGATTGGTTATGCCAATTGCGACTACCGACTTAGGACTTACCTTATTCTCGCTGAGTACCTTTTGAAGCATACCCAATTGTGTAGTTAGTATTTCTTTTGGGTCATGCTCCACCCAACCCGGCTTAGGAAAGATCTGAGTGAACTCTTGTTGTGCTATGGCTTGAATGGACCCTTTCTCATTGAGCAGAACAGCCCTTGAACTGGTTGTTCCCTGATCAAGTGCAATAATATATTTACTCATCCTTTTATTCTTTTAAGCAACTATTAACTGATATAACAAAGCACCCGCAGCACCACCGCATAGTGGACCCAACACAGGGATCCAACTGTAGGACCAATCTGAACCGCCTTTGCCTGCAATAGGTAAAATAAAATGGGCCAAACGAGGCCCCAAGTCTCTTGCAGGATTAATAGCAAAACCTGTGGTACCACCTAAACCAAAACCAATAGTAGAAATCAACGCACCAACTACGAGAGGATTTAATCCTTCTGCAAAACTATTTGCCCCAATAAAAAGCAAACCCATAATCAATACCATGGTGCCGATAAACTCACTGATGAAATTGGGAATAGTAGAGCGAATAGCTGGAGCCGTACAAAATACAGCCAGCTTAGCTCCTTTGTCTTCTGTGATTTTCCAATGGGGTAAATAATGTAACCATACAATGGAGGCACCTACAAACGCCCCTAAAAGTTGCGCAAGGCAATAGGCAGGCACATCGGCCCAGGGAAAGCTGCCATTGATGGCTAAAGCCACCGTTACGGCAGGATTGATGTGGGCGCCACTATATTCACCAACGGCATAGATCGCCAAAGCCACCGTCAGCCCCCATGCAATCACTATAACAATCCAACCAGCATTCTCCGATTTGGATTGCTTTAATAATACACCTGCTACCACGCCATCACCCAAAACAAT
>JAVKDJ010000005.1:0-1735 GCA_040222275.1 Cyclobacteriaceae bacterium | reverse complement strand
CCGTCTTGTTCACACAACCTGGCAATTGGTGGGGGGGCGACCCTTGGGCTCTTATTGGTTTTTTTGTAACCCCCCAAACGGCCCCCACCCACTGTCGTTAAGTTAAGTTGAACCGTCCCCGCATCTAGTGCGGGGCAGGCTATCGCGAGCCTGCCTGCCGGACCATAGCCGTCAGGTTAAGGTTTTAAGTATTTGATAATGTGATGGTTTCCCCTTTTTCTTTTCGAGCAGGAATAGCCTACAAGCGATCCGTGCCAGGTTGTCTATTGCCCGGGATAGTTTTTCTGGTTTTGTAACAATTTCCCTTACTATGTTGTTGATCCTGTAAGCGTGTTTGTAGTATTTCCATATACTGGTGGATTTGTCAGGGTTGCTGTTATTGACCCAGCCGGTCAGGTATTGGAATATGCTGCGGTGGACCAGGAGCCAAATCAATTTAGCTATCAATTGACATTCAAACCTGTGCAGTTTGATTTCTTTTACCTGGTTTATTTTGGCTTGGGATTTCCATATCTTAAAGGCTAGTTCTATCTGCCACCGTAGTGCGTAGATGTTTTTGATATCACTTGCAGACAGTTTGTTTTGCTCTGTATTAGTGATATAAAGGGTCAGTTTGGACCTGGTCTTAAAGTCGTCGGAGACCTGGTTGCCACAGCTTTTGGCTTGTTTATGTGTTTTGCGCACTCGTTTTTCGTAGGTGGCATCATCAACAAGGAAGATGACCAACCGGCTGGGGATACGTGCCTTTTTACCTATCAGTACATTGTATTCCAGGTAAGGCAAACCGTATTTTTTTAATTTCTTGCGGCATTTGTCAAAATCTACCTTTTCTTCTGGTTTTTCAGCATGGTAGACCGTGGTTTGGGGGCCTAAACGGTTTAGGTAGTAAGCATCATTGTCAATAATTTGCTCCATATAGCCCAAAGTGGCATAGCCAAGGTCCCTGATCAAAAGGTCGTTTTCCAAAATATCATTGGTGTTTTCTTTGGCGTCAAGTTGGTCGTTGCGGGTGCCGGTTGTCAACCGCAAATCCATAGTTTGCCCCGACAACAGCTCATACTCATATTGGATACTGATCATCGATTCACTATTGTGGGTAGCCCCACCGTGCCCGGCATATTTTTGGGCATAGGCAGGTGGTAGTGCAAAACGCGTGGAGTCCTTGACCCTCAGTCTGTTAAAACTGGACAGGTTCCCAATATGGCCAATAGGGCTGAGTTGTTGCTCCAGTAGGCTCAATAAAATGGCCTGTAAAAAGGCCACAGCTTTTTCATTAAACCGTTCCTGGACCAATTGTTTTGTTATTTGCAGCCCGTATTGGTTTAAAAGGTCCCCACAAATATCCAAAAGGCTCAGTTCTTTGCCTTGCTGGTGGACAAACATCAGTGTGTTGAGAAACAAAGATGGGGTCAATTTCGATTTACGTTGGGTAAACCCTGTTGACCTGGCCAGCTTCTCGATCTGCTTCTTATCAAAATGACTGGCTAGGTTGGAAGCTAAAAAATCCGCATTTTTAGCTAAATAATCAATGTTTTTTGTCTGCTTCTTTGCCTAAGGACCATTATCTTTAAGCTGAAAAAAGGGCGGAACATTATCGCTAGAAAAACCCGCCCTTTTTAACTTTAACAAAACATAAAAATGGGAAAAAAGACTGGAAATCCCAATAGGGATTTTATTGTATTTTCCATAACCCACTCATTTACAGTAATTAACATGCTTAACCTGACGGCTATGG
>JAVKDJ010000004.1:0-16009 GCA_040222275.1 Cyclobacteriaceae bacterium | reverse complement strand
ATTTGTGACTCCTTTCTTCCGAACCATACTCGCAGACAGGCACTGGGCACTAATCTAGCCTCGGCCAGTTTGTGCAGTCTGCACTACGCTATAAACGTCATCCCATTTTGTGTGTTTGGTTTGACCAAAAATTAGGTCTCGCAGAGACGATAGCTTAACTTAACGACATTGGATACGAGCCAAAGGCTCGCACAGCGTAATTCGTTTATAATCAATACCATATTTAATGGTGTCAGTGGTAGGAATTGTACAAAGGTTAGTAAATACCAACCCATAAGAAAGCTCATTCCTACTGATTACAGCCAAATTACCACCGCTGGAGTTCGAATTTCCATTCGGGCTGAACCTTTTTCATTTCTACCTCATCGTTTCTTTCTTTCAGTCCGCACGCCAAAAATTTCTCATGAAGTATTTGTAGCTGGGCACGATCCAACTCTACGCCAAGTCCGGGCCCCTCAGGTAGTGACACAAAGCCATCCTTAATAGGTATTTTTCCTCCTTTGATCACCTCATCTACCTGCCAGGGGTAGTGGGTATCGAGTGCATAGTCGAGATGGGGTACGGTAGCCCCAAGGTGTGCCATGGCTGCCATAGAAATGCCCAGGTGGCTGTTGGAATGCATGGAAAAACCCCTTCCGAAGGTCTGGCAGATTTTATTGAGTTCCACTGATGCCCTCAGCCCACCCCAAAAATGGTGATCTGACAAAATGATGTGTTCAGAGCCTAATTTGATGCTTGCGGGCAAATCTTCGAATGAAGTAGTACACATATTGGTGGCGAGTGGGATGTTTACTTTTTGCGCCAGCAAGGCCATATTTTCCTGCCCCCTTACAGGATCTTCATAGTATTCCAATACACCTTCCATCTTTTTGCCATACTTCACTGCCGTTTCCAATGACCAGATGGCATTGGGATCCAGTCTCAATGGCACGTCCGGGCCGAATGCTTCCCGTAGGGCCAGCATGCTGTTGCATTCTACTTCAGGAGGCAGGGCACCCCCTTTTAGTTTGATGGACTGAAAACCAAACGCTTCGCACATGGCTTTGGCCTGGGATACGATTTGTTCCGGCGATAGGGCTTCAGCTTGTCGGGCTTTTAACCATCCATTGGCATTTGGGTCTGTGCCAAATGCCAGGTCGTCACCGGCACCTTCATATTTGTAAAACAGGTAGGCAGAAAAAGGTACCTTGTCCCTCGACCTGCCTCCTAAAATATCCGCAACCGGACGTTCGACTATTTTACCCATTATATCCAGGCACGCTACTTCGACAGCACTGAATAAATGAACCAACAATCGCTGGTCCCAGGGCGCTATACCCCTGTCGTCCTCTTCGTTTCCCCCAAACTCACTGTAAATAAGGTTTTTTATAGAATTGAGTTGAAACACATCCTGACCAATGAGGTGTGGTTTTAATTTTTTCAGGGCATCAAAAATTTTCTGACTTCCCGGGATTTCACTCAAACCAATTGTGCCATTTTCTGTAATTACCTCTGCTATAATCCTCAAAGCATAGGGTGCGTGCAATCCAGCTGCATTCAGGAGAGGGGGATCGCCCACAGCAATTTGAGTGATCTGTAAATCTGCTATTTTCATCTTTTCAATTAGACAATAAGGGATATATTAAAGGCCGGATAGTTTTTCCATGAGCAGGTACAGGCTACTGTGGTCCAGTTCACCTTTTCCCTGTGCGAGCAAGGCATCCATGCTGGCCGCAACTCCGGCTGTGCCCTGCAGGGGAACGGAAAACTCCCTGCCAGCCTGAAGGGCTATGTTCATATCTTTTCGGTGAAGTTTGATTTTAAAACCGGGTTCGAAATTACCATCAATAATTCTTTGGCCGTGAAGGTCGAGGATGCGGCTTTGTGCAAACCCTCCTAACAGGGCTTCCCTCATTTTTTCAAGGTTTACGTTGGCTTTTTTCGCCAGGGCAAAAGATTCGGCTACCGCCTGAATGGTCATTCCTACTATCATTTGATTGCAGGCTTTGGTCATTTGTCCAGCTCCGGCATCTCCTATCAGCACTGCGCTTTTCCCCATCACATCAAATAAAGGAAGGGCTTTCTGAAAGGCGGCTTCTTTGCCACCCACCATAATGGACAAGGTACCACTTTCGGCTCCTACCTGCCCCCCGGAAACAGGTGCATCCAGTGCTTCCACATCCGCATCCTGAAAGGCCTGATATAGTTTAGTAGCGGTTGAGGGTGAGATGGTGGACATGTCGATAAAAATGGAGCCAGACCTGATGCCCTCAAGAATACCACCTTTGCCCAATGCCAATGCCTCTACTTCGGGTGAATCAGGCAGCATGGTAATGACTACATCACTATCCTTGGCCAATTCTTTAGCCGATCCATAAGGCTTTCCACCTGCACCGATAAGTTCTTTGGCCGATGCGCTGCTTTCCAGTACTAAAATTGAATATCCTGCTTTGATCAAATTCAGGGCCATGGGTTTGCCCATTATTCCTAACCCTATAAATCCTATGTTTTTCATCGATTAAATTTTGTTTAATAGTCTCTAAGTTCAAATTTCTATTTTATATCAGCGGCCATATTTGAGCAGCCAAAATGATCACGATGAGGCCAGTAATCCCCATGATGGTGAGCAACGGGGAAAAAGTCCGGAGTGCTTCACGTTCTGTCAAATTACTCATTTTGCAAACTATCCAAAAGCCACTGTCATTCATCCAGGGAATTAGTTTAGACCCGCAAGCTATGGCCAGGCCAATGTACAATTGGTGATACCCCAGCTCCATGGTGCCCGCCATTCCTGAAAGTATGCCTGAGGCTGTGATCATGGCCACTGTTGCCGAGCCCTGCGCTGTGCGCACCACTGCGCTGATCAGAAAAGCCAACGGTATAATAGCCATTTGGTACCCACTGGCCAGCTCCCCGATTCTGGCGCTGATGCCAGTTTGCTGTAGCATGCCCCCGAAAGCACCTCCGGCAGAGGTAATCAGGATAATCACCCCTCCGCTCATCAAGGCTGTCTGTACACCTGCGATCATTTCTTTACGTGCCTCTTTTTTTTGATTGGCCAAAATTACCAACGCCGACAAAGCACCAAATATCAGGGCAGTATTTTTTTCACCAATAAAATGGACCAATCGGATGAGGCCTAAAATAAAACCGCTGGAACTGGTACCGGGTGAGCCCACAAAAGTGTCTAAAGCGGCCTTGGCCGTAATAAACACCAGCGGCACCATTACGGGTAATAATGACAACCAGAGTGAGGGTAAATTTGAATCTGATTTTTCTGCCAGGGATTTTATATTTTTGATAGGGGCATCTATAGAGTCCCTGAGTGGTACGGGCCATTTTTTGTTGGCCCAAACGGCAAAGGCATAGCCGGCACCAATGGTTACCAGTCCCACCAGCAGCCCACCCAGCATCATCATACCGATCGGTATGTCCATTTCGCTGATCAGGAACAGCGGGCCAGGTGTGGGGGGCACCAGTGAATTGGCCATGGCAGCCCCTGCAGTGATGGCCAGCACCAACAGTAAATAATTCTTGCCCAATCGAAAAGCCATTGCTTTGGCAAGGGGTATCATGAGGTAGAAAACGGTATCAAAAAAGACGGGAATTCCCAGAAAAAAACTACTGCTCAAAAATGTTAAGGGTGCATGTTTTATCCCTGTCAATTTCAGTGTCGATCTTACAATCTTTTCGGCTGCCCCGCTTTCCAACATACATTTTCCTATAATAGACGCCATGGCAATGAGTATTCCGATTTTACCACAGGTATTGCCAAACTCTGTGGCAATGCGCTTGCCTACATGGCTATTGGCGAGTTGGAGGGCACCTTCTTTTGAAGCACCTTTGCCCAGTGCATAGATTTCTACCGCAGTAGAAGGAGTAAGAAGGGCTACCACAAATGCGGCCAGGAGCAAGGCCAAAAAAGCATGCAACCTCAGGCCAATTATCCCACCCACCACTATCACAATCCCAACAAAAAGGATGAATAGTGGGTCAGCTGTAAAACCATTCATTTCCATAGTCCGGATTATTTCCTCTTGTTGTTTAGCGTTTGGGCTATATTTCGGGCCCCATTGGCTACAAATGTGGCATCTGAACCACAGGCTATCAGGCGAATGCCCATATCATGGTAAGTACTGTAATCTTCGGGATCGAATAGCAATATGCCAGTTGCTTTTCCAGCTTTGTTGGCCGCATCAACAGTGGCATCTACTGCTTCTTTGAACCGGGGATGGCCCAATTGACCAAATATGCCCAACGACATGGAAAGGTCAGCAGGCCCGATGAATAAAACATCTACTCCATCAAGAGAGGCGATTTCATCCAGATGATTGAGGGCTTCTGTGGTTTCTATTTGTATTATCCCGATTAGGTTGTCCCTGGACTGTTGTTTGTAGGTGTCAAAATTTTGGCCAAAACCGGTAGCCCTTACCATTTTTGCTACCCCCCTTTTGCCATCTGGCGGGTACAACAAACCGCTCAGCGCTTTTTGGGCGTCTGCTACAGTTTCTATTTGGGGGCACATGATCCCATCGGCCCCCAGGTCAAGTACACGTTGAATTCTGCGCCTGTCGTTGCTTTCTACCCTAACGATTGCGCTGGTAGAACTGGCCTGAAGCCCCTGAAGCTGAAAAAGCACATCTTTTTCATTGCCTGCCCCATGTTCCAAATCTATCAGCACCCAGTCAAAACCTGCCTGGCCTACGATTTCTGCCGTCAATGAACTTCCCAAATTCAACCAGCAACCATGAAGTGTTTCTCCCTGTTGCAGTCGCTTTTTTAGATTTTTCACTTTGTTGATTAAAAAGTTTGGTTTTTTGATCTAACACAACCGACCCATAGGGGATGGTTATGAAGTTATCAATTTGGTGGGTCAATGAACCAACAATATAACAAATTTTGGGAAGTTTGTGGCAAACGATTTGGGAGGCGCAAGACAGGAGGCCCTTAATCTTGGGAATGGCTTTACACAGGCTCCAATGAATTGATTAACTCATACATTCAATGGGGTTTTAGAATAGTGTTGGGGACAGGTGTGCCTGGACAGCTGGAAACCAGCAGCTAAAACAGTGTTTACTTTAACAATTGATAAGCCAGCAGGGCACCCAAATAGGCTATACCCGACATGTATATCAACTGCAATATCGGCCATTTCCAGGTTTTGGTCTCACGATATACCACAGCTAATGTGCTCATACACTGCATAGCAAAAGCATAAAAAATAAGTAGGGAAACCCCCAGGGCAAGTGAATACATGGGCTCACCTGTGGCCGGATTAACTTCCGCCCTTAATTTGTCTTTGATGGTGGATTCGCTTTCTTCTTCTGCACCCACACTATATATAGTGGCAATAGTGCCTACAAAAACCTCCCTGGCAGCAAAAGATGTGATCAGGGCAATGCCTATTTTCCAGTCATACCCCAGTGGCTGAATTGCCGGCTCGATCATTTTGCCCAAACGGCCTGCATAGGAATGCTCGAGTTTGTACGATGACAACCTATTTTCATAATCGGCAGCTGCAATCTGGTTTGTTTCCAA
This sequence comes from Cyclobacteriaceae bacterium, assembly GCA_040222275.1. Classification (GTDB taxonomy): domain Bacteria; phylum Bacteroidota; class Bacteroidia; order Cytophagales; family Cyclobacteriaceae; genus CAXBNB01. The sequence continues at coordinate 10,492 of JAVKDJ010000004.1, read as the reverse complement.
TTCTTTTTTTACAATTTCCTTGGCATTATCAAATTTTTCCCCAGGTCCGTATGAGGCCAGCACCCAAAGGATAATGGAAATAGCCAGAATGATTTTTCCAGCCTCCAATACGAAGGTCTTGCTTTTGCCAAAAATTGTAAACCATACATTTTTCCATTTGGGCCACCTATATATAGGCAACTCCATAATGAAGTAACTGCGGTCCTTGGCTTTGAGGATGTACTTCATCATCAGCGCCGAAAGTATGGCAGCAACAAACCCCAGCAGGTACATGCCCATCAGTACCAGCCCCTGTAGGTTGAATATGCCCATCACCGTCCGACTTGGTACCACCAGTGCAATCAGGATGGCATACACCGGTAGCCTTGCCGAGCAGCTCATCAACGGCGTGACAAAGATGGTGATGAGCCGGTCTTTCCAGCTCTCAATGTTGCGGGTGGCCATTATAGCCGGTATGGCACAGGCCACACCTGAAATCAATGGTACCACACTCTTGCCGTTCAGTCCAAACTTTCGCATGATCTTGTCCATAAGAAACACGACCCTGGCCATATACCCGGATTCTTCCAATATGGAAATGAAGCAAAAGAGTAAGGCAATCTGAGGTATAAAAATCAATACTCCGCCTAGCCCAGGAATTACCCCTTCGGCAATGAGGTTGGTGAGTGCCCCATCGGGCAAGTATTGTTTGGTCAAAAAACTCAATCGGGCAAACCCAAAATCGATCATATCCATGAAGGGCTCGGCCCACTTGAATATACTTTGAAACAAGAGGAATAAAATAGTAAAGAAGATGGCGTATCCATATACTTTGTGCGTAAGGATACGGTCTATTTTGTTGGATCTGGTTTCATTGATATCTTTTCCATGATCGTTGATGACAGATTGCAGCTTTTTCCTGATGCCCTGATACCGCTCTACTGTTTCCCTGGTTTGAAATTGCCTGTCGCAGAAATTGTACTTGACCTTGGCATCTGCAATAAATTTCTTCTCACCATTTGATAAAAATTGTTTGCTATAGGTCTGCTGGGCATATTGATAGGCCAGGTAGTCGTTCTTAAGGTCAAATCGTTCTTTGATAATGGGAACAATCTCAGGTGACAGGCTTTTCGCCTGAAAAAAGGCTTCTGCTGGTTCCGTGATTTTCTCTGTCAGGGCTTTTTTGAGCTTTTCTAACCCAAGCCCTTTGCGGGCATTGATGCATACCACTTTGGTTTCAAATTCCCTTTCCAGTGCTTTTACACTTATACTTTTCTTTTCTTTTTTTGCCACCTCTACCATATTCAGGGCCATGATGGTAGGTATGCCCAGATCGCGCACTTCTGTAAAAAGGAGCAGGTTTCGCTCCAGACTGGAGGCATCCACTATCACGATAATGACATCTGGGTAATCTTTGGCAGTGCTGTCGCTCAGGACATCAAACACCACACGTTCGTCCATGGATCGTGGATAAATGCTATAGGTGCCGGGCAGGTCGATGATTGTGGCCGGTGTGCCATCTGTTAATTTAAAAGACCCTGAGATTTTGTCCATCGTAACCCCAGGGAAGTTTCCCACCTTTTGTTTCAGTCCCGTCAGTTGGTTGAACAGGGAAGTCTTGCCTGCATTGGGATTGCCGACAAGTGCTATTTTTAAACCCGCGTGCTCGGTCATGTACCTCTAGTTATGCGAGTGAGATAGTTTTGGCCTCATCCAACCGGAGTGAAAGGTTGTAGCCCGATACACGGATGCAGATAGGATCGCCCAAAGGTGCAGCGAATTTCATCTCAACTTCTGTGCCCGGTAAGACTCCCATTTCCAGCAGTTTCAATGATAGATACTCATCATTAAAACTTTTTACCACACCGGTTTGTCCCGGTTTCAACTCAGCCAACGAACACATAGCATTGTTTTTATTTAGATTAATTATAAATAAGGCGTAAAAGTAGTAGTTTTAATCCTCTCCTGCAAGAAACGGATGTCATCAATATTCTTATTGCCCCGGCCACACTTCTCAAAAGTAGCTGATGATGATGTGCCCTGGTTTATTTTGCTGGCGGGCTTAGCAGCAAAACAGACCTTAGGGTGGTGAAAATAGGTGGAGGATGGACGGGTAATTTTAAGGAGTTTGTAGGTGTTTCAGTGACTGGATAAGGGCCTGGTTTGAAGGCTCAATTTGCCTTTTTCAAAATACATCCCATGCTTTACCCGCCAATAATTGTGATTATTATTCATAAAGGATAAAAAGAATAAAATTTTATTACTTTTGCGGTGCTTTAAAAATATTTACTTGTTGCTTTTAAAATGTCTGAAACGATAAAGCTAAAAAAGGGATTTGACATAAATCTCGCGGGAAAAGCCGAAAAGAAAATAGCTGACCTATCACTTCCTGAAACCTTCGCTATAAAGCCAACAGATTTTGCTGGCATTGTCCAAACCAAGCTTAATGTAAAGGAGGGGGATACTGTAAAAGCAGGATCGCCTTTGATGCACGACAAAGCTTTTGAGGACATCATTTATGCCTCCCCGGTTAGCGGTGAGGTAGCCGAAGTAGTAAGGGGCGCAAAAAGAAAAATCCTTGAAATAAGGATATTGGCTGATAAGGAAATCAGCTACGAAAATTTTACCAAATATACTGAAGCCGATATAGCTGGCATTAGCAAAGAAGATGCGACTTCCCAGATGACCAAATCCGGGGTATGGCCCAACATTATCCAGCGGCCCTTTGGTGTAGTAGCTGACCCTGCGAGTTCGCCAAAGGCTGTCTTTGTGTCGGCTTTCGATACACATCCATTGGCTCCTGATATGGGCTTCATCCTTGCAGGGCAGGAAAAATATTTTCAGGCAGGCATTGATGTCCTTTCCAAATTTGCCCCTGTACATGTGAATGTCAACGGCAATGGAGAGAATGCTGCCATGTTTACTCAGGTGAAAAATGCACAGGTGAACAGTTTCTCAGGGGTGCATCCTGCAGGAAACGTTGGTGTACAGATTCATCACATTGATCCCATAAATAAAGGGGAGGTAGCCTGGACTGTTCATCCTTATGGAGTTTCTCAAATAGGCAAACTGTTTTTGGAAGGGAAATATGACGCCTCTAAAGTAATTGCACTCGCTGGGTCTGAAGTGAAAGAGCCTCAGTATTACAAGACTTATACAGGGGCTGCCATAAACAAATTGGTGGACGGAACTGTGAATGAAGGCCATGTGAGGTTTATTTCAGGAAACGTATTGACAGGTGAGCACATTACTTCTGCAGGATATCTTGGTTTTTACCACAACCAACTCACCGTGATCCCGGAAGGGGATTACTACGAAATGTTTGGCTGGATACTCCCTTCTACCAAGAAATTGAGTTTTCACAGGGCCTTCGGATTGCTTTCATTTTTGAACCCCAACAAAGAATATACCCTCGACACAAATACCAGGGGGCAGGAGCGGGCATTTGTACAGACAGGTACGTTTGAAAAAGTGACGCCTATGGATATCCTTCCTACCTATTTGCTGAAGGCCATAATGGCAGAAGACTATGATGAAATGGAAGGATTGGGCATATATGAAGTGATAGAAGAAGACCTGGCACTTTGTGAGTTTGTAGATGTTTCTAAGCATGATGTCCAGGCAATATTGAGACAGGGATTGACCTTAATTAAGAATAGCTAATATTTAGTAATGAAGTTTGTAAGAAACGCTTTAGATAAAGTAAAGCCACATTTTGAAAAAGGAGGCAAGTGGGAGAAATTCTACTATATATATGAGGCTCACGAAACCTTACTTTTTGCTCCGAACACCACCACAAAACCCAAGGGGGTACAGATAAGGGACGCTGTTGATATGAAGCGAATGATGATGACCGTCATCATAGCCATGATACCCTGCTTGTTGTTTGGTATTTGGAATGCGGGTCATCAGCACTATCTGGCAACAGGTCAATCGGCTGATTTTGTCGGTGAATTGCTCGTTGGGGCGATGCTCGTGGTGCCGATAATAGTAGTTTCCTACTCTGTCGGGCTGGGCATAGAATTTACTTTTGCCACCATTAGACGGCATGATGTCAACGAAGGTTTCCTGGTTACGGGAATGTTGATCCCTTTGGTGATGCCCGCTACGGTTCCTTTGTGGCAGGTTGGCCTGGCCACAGCTTTCGCAGTGATCATAGGAAAAGAAGTATTTGGAGGAACAGGGATGAACATCCTGAACGTGGCACTTACGGCCAGGGCCTTTTTATACTTTGCCTATCCCTCACAGATATCCGGCGATGTATGGTCGTACCTCGGGGACAAAACTCCGGTGGATGGATTTAGTGGCGCTACACCATTGGCGTTGGGCGCAGAATCCCTGGCAACAGGAGAAAACCTGGTTGGGTCCATGAATAGTTTTGGGCAAGGCTGGGCAGATGGCATTTATAGCTTTGGAAATATGTTTATGGGTATAATGCCCGGGAGTATAGGAGAAACATCCACCTTGATGTGCCTGATTGGTGCAGCTATTTTGATTATTTCCGGTGTTGGTAGCTGGAAAGTTATTTTGAGTGTGTTCCTTGGTGCATTTGCCATGGGGTCATTCATTGGCATATTTGGAGGCAATCCATACATTGAACTACCAGCGCATTATCACCTGGTAATGGGTGGACTGGCTTTTGGTGCCGTATTTATGGCAAGTGATCCGGTTACGGCAGCACAAACCGAGACAGGCAAATGGGTATATGGATTTTTAATTGGGGTATTGACAATCATCATCAGGGTATTCAACCCTGCATACCCGGAAGGAATCATGCTTGCAATATTATTAATGAACGTATTTGCTCCACTGATCGATTATTTCGTAGTGAGCGCTAACAAGAAAAGGAGGTTAAAACGTGCAACGGTCTAATACATACATCATCATCTTCTCAGCGGTTCTCACCATAGTGTTGGGCTTGCTGCTGTCTGGTACGTCAGTGGTATTGAAACCACTTCAGGACAAACAGGTTGACCTGGATAACAAGAAAAAGATCCTGGGTGCCGTAATGGACATTTCTTCCATCAAGGATCCCAATGAGATTTTGGCTTTGTACCAAAAAAGGTTTACATCTATTGTGATCGATATCAATGGCAAAGCGATAGAAAAAGATCAAAAGGGGAATCCAGTTGTGGCCGAAAAAGTGAATATCCAGAAGAATTACAAAATGGACAAAGGCGACAGGATGTACCCGGTGTTCCAGTTTATGAGCGAGTCGGACCCTACCAAAGTGGAGGCTTACATATTTCCGATGTGGGGTGCTGGCCTTTGGGATTGGATATCAGGGTTTGTGGCTGTGGATAGCGACTTGAATACCATAAAAGGAGTAGCATTTGACCACAAAACAGAAACACCCGGTCTTGGTGCCAGGATCACCTCGGATCAGATAAAGGACAGGTACAAAGGAAAGAAACTGTTTGATACCTCAGGGGATTTGGTTTCTGTATCTATGATCAAAGGTGAAAAAGGAGAACCATTGGACGATCATCACATAGATGGTATGTCAGGAGCAACGCTTACTGGCAAGGGGGTCAACAATATGATGCTTCATTACCTTGAGTGTTATAAAAGCTTCATAGAAAAGAATAAATCGGGTGCTGTATCAATGTTACAGTCCAATTGATTTGAGATAAGAACAATTTGCTGGAAACAGCTTTATTGAAACAATAAAATAAACAACACATGAGTACTGAAACTCTTGAAAAACCGGTGGCGAAGGAACCAGCTGAGCCATTGTTGTCGAAACGAAGAAAGAAATTTATTACTGATCCCCTCAATGAGGACAACCCGATCACCATTCAGGTATTGGGTATATGTTCTGCATTGGCGATTACCATTAAGATGGAGCCTACTCTGGTGATGTCTATTGCTGTGGTATTTGTAATAGTATTTGCCAACCTGATCATTTCATTGATCAGGGACTTGATACCTGGCAGGGTGCGGATCATTGTACAGCTGGCTATAGTTGCCACACTGGTTACTTTGGTAAGTGAGGTGCTAAAGGCGTATTATTTTGATATGTACAAAGTATTGGGAGCGTTTGTCGGCCTGATCATTACCAACTGTATAGTGATGGGTAGGTTGGAGGCCTTTGCCATGGGCAACAAACCCTATGACTCTATCCTGGATGGATTGGGAAGTGGTTTTGGATATGCCTGGATTATCCTTACAGTGGCTTTCTTCAGAGAGTTGTTTGGTTCGGGTTCTATTTTCGACTTCAAGGTATTTGAAGCCATTGGATGGACCACTTATCAGACCAATGGATTGATGGTCGATTCAATTGGGGCCTTTATGGTGTTAGGCATATTGATCTGGATACAAAGGACTAAAACGGGTTACGTAGAACATTAATTGGTCGCAGACTAAAAGATATTAACAGAATAAGAAATGGAAGCATTTAATATATTCATCAAGAGCGCCTTTATAGACAACATGATTTTTGCCTACTTTCTGGGCATGTGTTCGTTCCTGGCGGTTTCCAAAAAAGTATCCACCGCATTTGGTTTGGGAGGTGCTGTTATTTTCGTATTGGGCATTACTGTTCCCATCAACTGGTTGCTACAGGAGTATGTGTTGAAAGAGGGCGCACTGTCATGGCTCGGGGCTAGTTTCGAATCCATTGACCTCAGCTTTCTTACATTCATCATGTTTATTGCTGTTATCGCTTCTATGGTACAGTTGGTAGAAATGATCATAGAAAAAGTTTCACCGGCATTGTATGGATCGCTTGGTATATTTCTGCCACTAATAGCAGTGAACTGTGCTATACTAGGGGCATCACTTTTCATGATCCAAAGGGATTATACTATTATAGAAGCAACTTCATACGGTTTGGGTTCTGGTGTAGGTTGGTTCTTGGCCATTGTAGCACTGGCGGCTATTCGTGAAAAACTCAAGTACTCCAACGTGCCTGGAGGCCTTAGGGGGCTTGGGATCACCATGCTACTTACCGGATTGATGGGTATTGCCTTCAAATCATTTATTGGAATAGCCCTTTAAAAAAGAAGGTTATATAAAGAAATTGAAACCCGCAACTTGCGGGTTTTTTTGTGCGCTGTTTGGATTCACTTCTTATTTGCATTAGTTTGGGAGATTATTCACCAAAACCAGTTATTACTTATGAGAGCTTTTCTTAGTTTATCGTTTATTGCCCTATTTTTATGCCTTGCGAGTTGTGGAAGTGAAGAGGAAGAGTTTTTGACTCCACTTGTAGGCACCTGGGAGTCATCCACCGTTACTGCTGCCAATTGCACAGACCCTGATGAAAATGGAACCATTACATGCTCTAATACTTATTGCATCAGGGTAACGATTAATTCAGATGGCACCTACACATTGAACAATAATCTGGATGACCCACCAAGTACCGAGTCTGGAAACATAACCGCAACTTCTTCTACAATTTCAATGTGTGAGTCCGGAAATTCCAATTGTGGTGATGCTGATACAAACACCTATAGTCTTAGCGGTGGTAAATTATCTGTGACCTTTACAGACGATGATTCACCTGGTTGCAACTTTACTGCCACATTTGATAAAAAATAAGAAACAGTAAAAGCTACCTTGATTTAAGCCTACCTTAATGCTTACTTAGGCAATTATAGATCTGATATAATGGATCGGGTTTCTACTATTAGATTCCCGGTCTTGTTCCTTCGTCACTTCGCCGTGGAATGACGGGACTTTCAGTGTCCCTCTAGTTTTGGTTTATGCGTTTCCATTCCTTCTTTAAGGAACCGCGATGTTCCAGGCCGGTTGCAGGCTACCCCTTCAACGTCATTCCCGACGCAGTGAAACGGAGATCGGGAATCTCATGTTGGATCGTTTTCTATTGTCAGATTCCCCGGTCTTGTTCCTTCGTCACTTCGCAGTGGAATGACGGGACTTTCAGTGCCCCTTTAGTTTTGCTTTATGCGTTTCCATTCCTTGTTTAAGGAAATGCGATGCTCCCATTTGCGGACTACCCCTCTTCAACGTCATTCCCGACGCAGTGAAACGGAGATCGGGAATCTGATATTGGGATCGTTTTCTATTGTCAGATTCTCGATCTGGCTCCTTCGTCACTTCGCTGTGGAATGATGGACGGCTGGCGTCCTTTAGGTTTTTGCCTTCTTCAAAATATGCCGATGTACTTGTGTAACTAATTATTTAGTTATACATTTGATAAGCTTTTCGAAAGAAACGCTAATTTTTCAACAACTTTAACTAAACAGTTAGTTTTAATGAAAGAATTGACAAAAGCAGAGGAACAGGTCATGAAAATCCTTTGGGACATAGAAAAGGGCTTTGTGCACGACATCATAGAAAAGATGCCGAACCCAAAGCCGGCCTACAACACTGTATCAACCATTGTAAGAATACTCGTCAAAAAAGGCTTTGTTGGATATGAAGCTTTCGGAAAGACACATCAGTATCATCCACTTGTGGACAAAGACAAGTACAGCAAGTTTTTTCTGTCCAATTTTATTGGTGGGTATTTTGGAGGTTCATTTCAGAATATGGTGTCTTTTTTCGCCAAAGAAAACGATATGGATGTCAACGAACTGGATGAGTTGATGTCTAAAGTGAAACAAAACCTGAAAGAAGAAGACAATGATTAACCTACTCAACTACTTCCTCGAAGCGAACTTTGTTCTGCTATTGTTTGCACTGGTATATTATACTCTCCTAAAGGACCAGCCCAATTTTCAGTTGAGGAGGGCTTTTATTCTGACAGGAATGGTGTGCGCCTTGTTGCTACCATTCATTTCATTGGGCATTGATCAGGGGGCGACCGCTCAAAACCTATTCCCCAAAGGAATGGCTACCATCACCTTGCCCGAGTTGGTTGTAGGAGGAGGGGCAGAAGGCTCAAGCGCCCCGGTGTGGCAATTGCACTGGTCTTCTTATTTGATTTGGTGTTATGGGTTGGTTTCCCTGGTTTTCACCTTATTCTTTTTTAAACAGCTTTGGTCCATCTGGCAAATGGTGTCACATGTAAGCGTTAAGCGATATCGGCACAAGGGCTGTGTGCTGGTCGAAACCAATGGAAACTACCCCACCTTTTCATTCTTCAAATTCTTGATTTTAGGACAAAATTGTGATCTAAACACAATGGAAAGGGATCAAATCATATGGCATGAGCAAGTTCACATCAGGCAATGGCATAGCATAGATATTGTGCTGCTGGAAATATTGAAAGTATTGTTTTGGATCAATCCGGCTGTTTGGTTTTTGAGGAAAACACAGGCAGAGAACCATGAATTTATAGCAGATGAGCTTACCCTGGAACACTACGACAGATCGCAGTATCAGCAACTATTGGTAAAAATGACAGTGGGGCAGATGCAATTGGTGGGAAATTACTTCGCTAAAATCCAAACCTTAAAACGCATAAATATGATGAATGAAAAGAGAGAAAAACCCAATTGGGTAAAAACGGTAACAGCATTGGCCGCCTGTGGACTGATTGCTGCTGTTTTTGCCTGTAATGATGAATTGGTGGAAATCGTGCATTCAGCTGAAATGGTAGTTGAGCTGCCTCCATCCGCCCAAATGGTAATGACTAAACTTAAGAAGGCCCATCCTGATGAAAAATTTGTGTATGTAGAAATTGATGATTTTGACACTCAAGATCAAAATGGTAAAGGGTTAGCGGAGGCCTTGGAAATGAATGGTATAAATAAAAATAAGGTAAGGTTTGTTGGTGGAGTAAAAGAAAGGGCAAAGCTGGGACTGATCCTTTCAAATACTGAAAACTTTCACAAGATTGCTGAATTTACCAAAGATATGAGCTTGGAAGGGGAGGAAGTATTTGATATTGTAGAAGAACAACCAGCACCTGTAGGTGGTATGAAGGAGTTTTACTCTTATGTGGCACATAATCTTCGGTATCCCACCACAGCCAGGCAAAAAGGTATTGAGGGTAGGGTATTTATACAGTTTGTAGTGGATTCTGAAGGTAATCTGACAAAAATTAAAACAGTGAAAGGTGTTGGTGCAGGATGTGATGAAGAAGCAGTAAGGGTACTGGAAGGTGCTCCAAACTGGAAGCCGGGGAAACAAAGAGGTAGGGCTGTAAACGTAAGGATGATTTTGCCAATCACTTTTAAAATTGATAAACCTAAGGAAAGCGCACAAAACTATAATTCAAAAAGACTTGGCAAAATAGAGACACCACAAATGGAAGAAATAGTCGTGGTAGGTTTCCAAGGCAAATAAATTTTTTTTGAATCAATCAACTAATAAATTAGTTGTTCATTAAACCCTGAGATCATCTCAGGGTTTAATGTTTTTACATGCTACCCTACCGATGACGTAATCAATGAAGGCATTGACTATAATGATGTTACGCTGGTGCGAGCCCAATGTCGTTAAGTTAAGCTATCGTCTCTGCGAGACCTAATTTTTGGTCAAACCAAACACACAAAATGGGGTGACGTTTATAGCGTAGTGCAGACTGCACAAACTGGCCGAGGCTAGATTAGTGCCCAGTGCCTGTCTGCGAGTATGGTTCGGAAGAAAGGAGTCACAA
>JAVKDJ010000003.1:0-2915 GCA_040222275.1 Cyclobacteriaceae bacterium | reverse complement strand
CAATCACGACATACAGGAGTTTGTGCACCTTATGTGCTTTACGGGTGAGGATGCTGACGAAAAGCACAAAGATTCCCCCTATATCAAGCAGTTTGTGGACACCCTCTACCCTATCTGCGAGAGCGAACCCAGGTTTCATCACCTGGGGTTGGTGGCGGAGAAGTAAGGCATATTGCGATAAAAAAGTGGGGCAGTTTGCCAAAATGAGTCGGGACTATTTATCTCAGGTGAGATATTTTTGAACTATTTTGAACATCAGGAGTTTGCGAATAAATAACTGCCTTTACTGGTTGAAGCTTTTGGGAATGGGAGAGTGCAAAGGTCAGTCAAACAGGCTTATATTTAGCTTTGCTCAATTTGCCATTATTGGCAATTCCTCAAATTGTAAATATCATTTTGTCAAGTTATCCCCTTAACTGTTCAAGACAAATCAATTTCTCCCAGACCTCCATACTCTTCGACCAAAGAATAGCGAGCATTTTGAGGAGGCTCAGTAAGATCGAACTTGGCAGGAGTTAATATTTTTTCGTCCACATTTTGGCTGCTATCTATTTTGGACAGGTGTAGGCAATAAAGGCATAATAATCTGCGGCCCGGCCTCCTCAATTACTTTTAGAGCCTCACCCGGCCAATTCTCCCCTTCAATTTCAATATTGTTCTCGAATACATTTCCCTCGGTTCTTACGACAATCTCGTCTCCTTTTAAATACCAGTTCTGTCGAAAGGTATTTCCATAGTTTGGTTTATTCCATGATGAAAGTGCTCTGGGAGCAGTTCCAATTACATTGCGCTCTATCGTGTAATAACAACTACCTTTGTCTAGATAAATGGCAGCCATTGGCCAATCTTCATTCCACTGACCTCTATCGATATGGTGGATGTAGTTGTAAGAAAACTCAGTGCCAGGTGCCTTTGAAAGAGAATAAATGCCACCGCCATCGTCGTGTAATTGCATCACATGATGGATATCATTGAATCGCACTTTATTGTTTTTAAGGTTTGTGACAGCATCAGTCCACCCCCATCCTATACTTATCGCCGTATAGGGCAGATCAAAAATCTCATTATGTTCAATCACAATACCGTTCACATAAGTCGCATTAATCCCCACACCACCTGTATAGTCAAGAGCTACTCTGGTAATATAATTATTGTCTATAGAGTCTCCTTTGCATTCGTGAGTTGTGTCAGGAGTGGGGTTGCCAACATCAGAATATACCTGTATGCCATTGCTTGCGATCTCTGTTATCAGGTTACCTCTAACAACATTATTGTAGGATGAATGAGAAAACTCTATCCCCATTCCACCAAAGAATCGAACGATATTCCCGTCAAACCGAATATTATTCGACCGAACAATCTGAATGCCGCCGGGTATGAATCCCGCACTGTAGCCCCGGCGAGCCCCAGCCTGAATACCGACTCGTGCGTCATCTGGCATGTCCCAATTTGTATGTTCGAATATCAAACCCTCAAATGATAGATAGCTTGCGCCATCAATATTGAGTAGTAAATTTTGAACAGGAGCAACTACCAAAGCGTTTTTCATAGTTTCGCCTTCTAACGGGTAGTAATACACCTCAGCCAATACTTCGTCGAAAAACCACTCCCCCGGAGCATCCAGCAGGTCAACAGAGTTTTCAAAATGAAATGGTTGCCTGTCAGCCCACCCTGGGCAGCATCCCTTTTGCCAGGGCTCTATGCTCAGTTCAGGTTCTCTGAAATAAACCCACGCCTGGCCGCCTTCGGTCTGGAACCGATCAATTCGGTACCTACCCTGGTTCCAATGGTGTTTAATTACCATTTCGATGTCTTGGATACCACTCCATGTCTTTATTTCGGAGGCATTTACTCTCACTCTTTTACCATCGGCCTCCCAGCCCCTGTACCAGTAGTAAGGCCCGAAATTACTTTCGTCGACCTTATTAGGGCTTCTTGCTCGTGTAGCCCTGACACCATTGACGTAAAGTTGCCTAAACTTTGGCCCTGCATATGAAGCCTTATATATGCCTCCGTCCACTTCCAACCAATTGTCTATGCACGCACCGCCACTGATACTTGAAGGTTGGTCGCCAAACCTTTTGTAACGCACATAAAACCCATTACTGCCTCCATGTTGTTCTGAAAAAGTCAGCGTGGTATCCAATTCATACCTTCCTCCCAGCAGGTACACAATTATGTCGCTTGTCATGGAAGAAGTAAGACTCGCAACTCTCTCCTGTGCAGCTACAATGCTACAAGGTCGCTTCAATGAGCATTTGTCACCTTTGCCATCAGGAGCAATAAACAACAACACCTGCGCTTTGGCATTAACAAAAAGAAAAAACAGAATTAGCAAAGCGATATATTTCATACCCAATTATTGGAACTACCTAAGTGCAAAAAAAACTAAAAGGGCTATGGCTGACAACTAATTAAAATTATGCAATACTAATGCGAAGCACTCAAAGTATACGTTGTTTAGCCCAAATAAAGGAAGCTTTTCTCTTATTACTTTTTTCGCTTTTTAAAAAAACCAGTTCTATCCCCCTGAGCAATTCAAGCATCTGAAACGTTCGACATCTACCACCTAAAACAGCCAGCTAACCTATCAAATATGTTGATCAAGCTTCACTAATTTAGTATTTCCCACAAAAAAGATTGCTGTGTTCTACGTAATGGTTCAATTTCGTGTAAAAGAAGGCCATGTGCAGCAAGCCGAAAAGCTAATTCGCAACTTTATAGATAATATCAGAAACGATGAGCCTGGCACGCTGGTCTATCAGTCATTTCAATTCAATCACGACATACAGGAGTTTGTGCACCTTATGTGCTTTACGGGTGAGGATGCTGACGAAAAGCACAAAGATTCCCCCTATATCAAGCAGTTTGTGGACACCCTCTACCCTATCTGCGAGAGCGAACCCAGGTTTCAT
>JAVKDJ010000002.1:0-531984 GCA_040222275.1 Cyclobacteriaceae bacterium | reverse complement strand
AGACAAGGAGTCAAAGCTCTTGCGCATATCGGTAGGCTGGCTGTAAAGCAGGTAGCGGTGTTCAGTAGATAAGGTAAACATCCCGCTAAACTAAACGCACACATCAAACTAAACCAGATGTGTACGACCGCAGGCTTACTTCCGAAAAGACATTTACAAAATCTTTCCTTAAAGCTGAGGATTGTAATTCTCGGTCAGTTTGGCTGAAAGGCTCAAGAGAAAGCACCTCCATTTCTTAGAAATAACCAAATAGAAAAAAAGGCATAAAAAAACCCCGACAAGCGGGGTTTTAAATTTTTTATCTAAAGTTTGATTAGCTCAACTTAAAGGTAATTGGAAGGATCATCCTCACTTTTACCGGACGGCCCCTTTGTTTTCCGGGCTTCCACTTGGGAGCACTCTTCAGTACCCTCACCGCTTCTTCATCACATCCTGCACCTATACCTTTCACCGCTTTGATGTCGGTCAGTGTACCGTCTTTGTCCACAACGAACTGAACGAATACCCTACCTTCAATACCCATCCTTCTTGCCTGGTTAGGATACTTCATTGACTTACCTACGAACTTGTAGAATGCACCCATTCCACCCGGAGGTGCTGGCTGGTCTTCCACGATATCAAAAATCTCATCGGCTACTTCTTCTTCAGGTGCCTCTTCGAATACGATATCTTCTATAACGGTTTCTTCAGTAATTTCCACATCCAGATCCACCTCAATTTCCTCTTCTATTTCTTCCTCATCCGGGATTTCAATAATCTGAGGCAACTGGATTTTTGGTGGGGGTGGGGGTGGCTGCTCGGTAGGAGGAATCTCCATAATATCTTCAAAATCATCATCCAACTCACCCAGATCAACTAAACCGCCATCATCGTATGATCGCCATTCAAATGCTGTCAGGACAAGGGCAAGACTTATAGCCAGTCCAATGTTGAAAAACATTCCTGTCTTTTTGTCTAAATCCGCCTTCGGGTTTTTCTTCGGCTCCATTTAATATTTATTTTATTTTAATTACTTGTATAGCAGCGTCAAATATAGGTAAGTATGATTTAATTCGCACCCCTATAACGAAAATTAATGTATGAAATTATCAAAAACCCGACAACACTACCGGCTATGTCTGCCATAAAATCCAACCAGTCGCCATTTCTTTCGGGAATTCGGGTTTGCAGGTATTCAGTAGCTGCTCCCAGGGCGGCACAATACGACAAGTAGAATATTACCCGAAAAACTTTCGAAAAAGGTTTCAAGGCAAGGTACAGCAGCACTGCCAGGATGAAAAAAAGACCGAAGTGGCCCACTTTATCAAAATGGGGTAGGTCAATCAGGGGTACCGAACCCGGCGCTTCCGGGGAAAGTGTAAAAAAAAGGATGGCTAAAGACCATCCCAATACTGCTGAGTAATATACTTTTTGAACAGAAATCAACCCAATGTTATTTTCCTATCAACTCCTTATAGGCAGCTGCATCGATAAGCGAATCCTTCTCTGAAAGGTCCGACAAAGCAATTTTTATCATCCATCCATCACCATAGGGGTCTGAATTAACAATCTCAGGCTCAGACTCAAGCTCTTCATTGAACTCCTTCACTTCTCCAGACATGGGCATAAAAAGGTCGGATACCGTTTTCACAGCTTCTATGGTTCCGAATAATTCGCCTTTGGCTATGGTTTCACCTTCGGTTTCTATTTCTACATATACTATATCCCCCAATTCTCCCTGGGCAAAAGCTGTGATGCCAACGGTAGCCTCCTCGCCTTCTATTCTTACCCATTCATGATCTTCGGTGTATAATAAATCTTCAGGTATGTTCATGTTTGTAGTTTGTTAAGTTTCAAATTTTGCCTTTAGTGCTTAGGCGGCCAAAATTACCCTTTATTTTGAAAATGATGTCAGCCTGATCTGTTTTTTTGAGCATGAAAACCTCTTCCAACAGGCCATAGGTGGCAACTTTAAGGACAGACCAGAAACAACAGGCTATCCAATTCTTATTATCTATTTATCTTGCAACCGAAAACGAATGGTTTTTTCGCCAGCAGAAAATTAAACCATCGTTGAATAATCGATTTCAATCACTTATGAAATATTTAAAACATTTACTTGTCGTGGGAATGACCGGCCTGCTTTTCATTCCATCGTTTGGCCAAAATGAAAGCCAATCCGAAGGCCGGATTTTAGCGGATTCCCTGAACCATGAAACCCCTTCTTTGGATGTTATGATTGGGCAAATGATCATCACGGGAATAGGCGATTTTTCCTACATCACTGATGAAGAAAAGATTTTGGCAGAAATTGAAAAAGGCTATCTGGGTGGGGTGGTGCTTTTTGAAAAAAACATCAACAGAAATAGCCCCAAAAACCAATTGATAAGGACCATAGATTCTTTGCAGGCCAGAAGTGCAGTCCCACTATTTGTGACCATTGACGAAGAAGGTGGGCGGGTCAACCGCCTTAAGCCTAAATATGGCTTCCCCAAAACAGCCTATGCCCAGGACCTTGGCGAACTCAACAACCTGGATTCAACAGCCTTTTATGCGGCCAAAACGGCTGGCCTCTTGTCTGAACTGGGCATCAACGTAAACCTTGCCCCCAATGTGGATGTGAACGTAAACCCCAAAAACCCTGTGATCGGTGCTATGGGCAGGAGCTATTCGGCCGATGAACACAAAGTGGCACAACAGGCTGCCCAGGTTGTAAAAACACATAGGGATCATGGCGTATTGACTGTTCTCAAACATTTCCCAGGACATGGGAGTTCCCATGCAGACACCCACCTGGGCATAGCGGATGTGTCGCAATATTGGCAGTTTAGGGAGCTGATGCCATACAAGGTTTTACTCGACTCAGGGCTTGTGGATGCAGTGATGACTGCCCACATTGTGAACGAGCATCTGGATGAAAGCAAATTGCCGGCCACTCTCTCTCCCTTTATCGTCAACAACATCCTAAGGAAGGTGTTGGGATATAATGGCGTTGTTTTTTCTGATGATATGCAAATGCACGCCATTAGTCATCATTATGGGTTTGAGCAATCTATTAAAATGGCGATAGAAGCAGGTGTGGACATGCTCATGTTCGCCAACATGGTAGAAGAGAGTGAAAGGAAGACGCCTACCCAAATCCATTCTACAATCCTAAAACTTGTAGAATCGGGTGAAATATCAACTGAGCGGATCAGGGCATCTTATGATCGGATCATGACATTGAAGGGCCGCTTTCAACAGGACAAATAAAAATTTCCACGACCAAATATCATTAAGGCAAATCCCGGAGGGTGTCTTGCGATCAAAACCTCCATGTCATAGTTTAATCGGCAAAACAATATTTATTAACTTGCATGAGTTAGTAAATCATAAAAAGTAGAATTATGAAGAGTTGCATTTCATCGCTATCCGCACTTATGTTGCTGGTACTATTGGCTTCAGGCTGTAAAAAAGATGACGTTGATCCCAAAGATGGGGTTGTCGGTGTATGGAGTTCGTCGAGCATTGTCATCACAGGATGTGAGGATGAGGGTGATAATGGTACCATCACTTGCGATTTGTCATGCATTTCCCTCAGGATCAACGAAAATGAAACTTATGTAAAAGTCGATTCACGAGAAGAGGACAATATCATCACCTCCGAAGGTACCGCAACGGTATCTGGTTCTGATCTAATTTTCTGTGAAACAAATGCCAACTGCATCAGGCAAGCCTTTACCCTGGATGGGGACAACCTCACCATTACCTTTTCGGACGATGACGGCTGTTCCACTACCGAAACTTATTTTAGATCTTAAAGTTCTTCCTTGTCCCTCATTTTCCTGAATTCGGTATAACGGCGATGGATGGCCATTATGAATCCGGCAACCATTATCAGTGTACCGATCCACAATACATTAATTAGCGGCTTTTCAACGGCTTCCAGTATCACCCAATCCTTTTGGGTAGTATTGACGCCAAACGTGAAAGACCCGCTCCTTGGGTCGATATTCAGCAGCGACATTTTTATGCCCAGTTCATGGCTAATATCAGGAATTCTCCCAGCCATTCTGTCTTTGATCACATATATTGGCTCTATGGTGTAAACTTTGTCCTTACCTTTTATATCTATGACTGCCTTCACGGCCACATCTTCCCTGGTGAGCTCAACACCCCTTACCCTGTCAATTTTTTCTACTTCCTTTAGCTCTGCTATAAAATCGTTGACTATAAAAGTCTCCCCAATCCTGATGCTTTCTTCCTGTGTCTCACTCCACTCTGTTTCCTGTGCCGGGTCTGGAAATGTCCTGATGTGGGTGTACAAGTCCATCCCCGCAGTACGGCTAATATCGGGGGAATAAACAGTCATCTCCATTTGCTTATTGATCTGCACAGTGGGGTAAAGCTTAAAAGATTTTCCGCTAGCCTTCTGATAGTCTATTTCGAAGTAGCTGGTCTCATGGTTTTTGACTTTCACAGTATCGCCAGAATTGTAATAGGTTACATCCCCTAATGTAATGTCACTTTTGGCTATTGCCAATGTTGGGTTTGAAGTGGCTTCCAGCTCATGCGACTTGACATAACCCGGTACTCCTTCAACCAACTTGCGAAGGCCTTTATAGTTGAGGGAATAATCTCCCATTTGCCTCGGTTCATTCAAAAAAAGCAGCAGGTTTTTTTGATTGATCTCATCGGGAAAGTCTTTGTGCCATACCAGGCCGGTGTTGTTGATAGAGATTATTTTAGAATACCCGGAAGAAAATAATATACCTATCAGCATCATCGCTATTCCTATATGCGCAATGGCACCTCCCGATAGCTTATAATTAGACTTGAGCATCCTAAACAATATCTTACCATTGGCTACAATAGAATATAGCCCGGCAGTAAGCAGGAGCATATATGGCACAAAAGTGATTTTAGCTACCATTATAATAACAGCAGAAGCTATCAAGGCTATCACTATTGGAAGTAGCAGCTCATCTTTGAGGGCTTTTTTGTCCATTTTTTTCCACCAAAAAAACTGGCCAGTGCCTGACAAAATTGCGAGGAGGATAGAAAACCACAATTGAAATTGGGTGTAAAAACCAATGGCATCAACTGGTGGTGCCAGATTGGATTCTATGCCAAAAATCTCCAATATGGCATTGTAAACCGGCATTGAAGTAGGTATGATCACTTGAAAGCCCATCAGGCACAATACGGCCGCTCCCATAAATATCCAAAATTCCCGCGAATAGGTGGAAGTTTCTTCATTTTCGGAGGGTAGGTGCTTCCATGACCTGGCGGCCAACCAAACGGATAATCCTATGAAGGCAAGCAGGTAAATAAGCAACTGCCCGGACAGCCCCAGGTCAGTAAAAGAGTGAACTGAAGAATCCCCCAGGATACCACTTCTGGTCAAAAATGTAGAGTAGAGTATAAGTATGAATGTGGATATCACCAGGATGATAGCCGTCTTCAAAGCGTTGTTGCTTTTCTTGAAAGCGATCATGGTGTGGATGGCTGCTATCAATACGATCCACGGCACATACACCGCATTTTCCACAGGATCCCAGTTCCAGTAGCCGCCGAAATTCAGTGTTTCGTACGCCCAGTAGCCTCCCATCAGTATTCCAACCCCAAGAACTACTCCGGAAAATAAAGCCCAGGGCAATGCCGGCCGCACCCATTCCCTGAATTTTCCCAGCCAGAGCCCGGCAATACAATATGCGAATGGAACCAACGTAGTAGCAAACCCCAAAAACAAGGTAGGAGGGTGTATTACCATCCAATAATTTTGTAACAATGGGTTCAGTCCTGTACCATCAGCAGGCACAAAATTCGGGTCTGTTTTAAATATTGGAGCATCTATTACATCCCTGAGCAAAAGAAATGGTGAGCTTCCGATCTTAACGTTGAAAAGTACAGAGCCCAAAATCATCGAAACCAAAAAGCCCTGAACCAAAGCAAAGACAGCCATTATCGGGGCTTCCCAGTTTTTGTTGGTTTTGATAAGAACTAGCCCAAGTATAACGTTCCAAAAAATCCAGAGAAGAAAAGAACCTTCCTGGCCCTCCCAGAAGCTCGAAATTTGATAGTACACCGGCAGAATCGAGGATGTGTGGCTATAGGCGTAATGGTATTCGAAATAGTGATTGTGGATGATATAAAAAAGGGTGCCCACAATACCCACCACCAATATACTATGGGCAATAAATACCAGACGGGCATATCTTGCCCAGGAAGATTTTTCGGTAAGCTCTGTGGCATAAACCGATTTCACATAGCCATAAGTAGCCACCAAAGCTGTAACGAATGACGCTATTATTAGAAAGTGGCCTAAGTTGCCAACAAAAGTATGTATCATTTAACTACTGAATTCTACGGTTTCATCCTGGTACTTGGAAGGGCATTTCATTAGGATTTTGCTCGCTACAAAAAGGTCTTTATTGTAAGAGCCCACTACTACTACCTGTTCCGATCTTAAGAAATCGGCAGGCATGGGTTCATTGAATACTACTTGCTGCTCCAATCCGTCATGGTCGATCATTTGAAATGAAAATGACAACATATCCGGGCTGGTTTGCAATCCCACAACCTCTCCCTGATTGTCTTTTTTCAATGTGCCCACTACGTGTATTTTTTTGTCGTCCCCATTCTGGGAGAATTCCTTGGCCTCACCAAATGACACATAGGTGCTTGCGTCCCCGGCTGTTGATACGATGATCATAATGGCCACTCCTATTATGATTATGCCAAAAATGTGTGATTTTTTCATAGCTCCAACTTAATTATTCCTTAGGTGTTTTGATTTCTTTTTCCAACTTAGACACCTTTTTGTCTATTCTATACAGATAATACGATATGCCTACAAAAATGAGGAATATCACCCCCACTACTACGTATATTTTGCCGTTTGATCTCATTTCATCGGCCATTTCTACTTTTTTATTAGAGTAATCCGAATCTGTGATTTCGTACTTTTCAGTTTGGGCCGACAATTGCAGGGAAACCAACAAGCAAGCCAGGATCAATAACTTCTTCATCTATTATCTATCAGTTTTAAGGATACTTCTTTTATTCTCACTCGCAAAGAGGCCACCCATACCCCCAGCAATGTCCAGCCTATCACAGCCGGATAAAAAACCATTCTCAGTTTATTGTCCAGGTCGTAATAATTGAACCCGGGATTGCCCCCATTCCCAGGATGCAGAGAAGAATCTGCCAAACGGGGCAGAATGAACAGCAACGGGATCATGGCTGCAAAAGCAAATATGTTGTACACCGCAGATATCCTTGCCCTTTGTTGTTCATCGTTCAGAGAATTTCTCAATACCAAATAGGCCATATAAATAAGCAAGGCTATAGCCGATGAGTTCTGCTTTGGATCTCCACTCCAGGGTTCGCCCCAGGTGTAGGTAGCCCACAGCATACCAGTAGTCATGCCAAGCAAACCAAACAATACCCCGGCATTGGCAAATTCCACAGCTTTAATATCAAGCGACATGTCCTGCTTAGATAAGTATCTGATGGAATAAACCATTGAGGCTGTCAATAAAACGATCATTCCAAACCACATGGTTACATGAAAATACAGATTTCTGATACTTTCGTTTAAAATAACCAGCCTTGGTACCTCCAGCAACATGCCCCCAACTATGGTATAGGCAACCAAACCGATTGCCAACCATTTCCACCATGATTTTTTTATATCACTCATATCAGCTTCTCCATAAATACGGGAACAATAAATAAGCCAAAGTTCCCACGATTAAATTAATTGCACATAATGTAATGATCTCATCCAGGCTTTCTCCCCGATCGATACCATCTATAGCATTTTTAGAAATCTTAATAACCATAAGGATCACGGGAATAATCACTGGAAAAGACAAAATGGCCATGAGAATCCCGTTGTTTCCTGCCTTCGAAGCTATCCCAGAAATCATGGTCAAAGTGGTCGAAAGCCCAAGTGATCCCAATATCAAATTGATAAAGAACAACCCATGGTCATCAATGGGGTAACCCAATACAACACTAAATACCACTATAGCCAGTAGCGAAAGCACCCACATCAGCAGCATGTTGTACACAATTTTGGACAAAATAATAGCCTGCGGGCTGGCCAGTGTATAATAGTACAACATCCTGTTTTGGTTCTCCTGAACAAAACTCTTCGCTATAGCACTGGTTGCAGAAAACAACATGATGATCCAAAACAACGCGTTCCAGGTCAGGTGGCTTATGCCTGTGTTTTTGATATTAAAACTCAGGTAGCAAATGAAAATGGTGGAAAATGTGTACAGCAAAATGCCATTGAGGGCATACTTCTGCCTCCATTCCAGCATAAGTTCTTTATAGAACAACGATTTTACCTCTTTTACCACCATGGTTTCGAACCGCAAATTTAGAGCATTATCCACTTAAATTAACGATTTAACAATAAATTATACTTTGCATAAATGCCCAATAAGGCTTAGCATTGCAGCTTAATTTTATCTAGAAATATGCCTTCAGAAAGCGGAAATATCTTGGTGACCGGGGCTGCCGGGTTTATTGGGTTTCACCTTTCAAAAAAACTGTGTTCATTGGGTTATCAGGTAACGGGTATCGACAGCCTCAATGACTATTATGACGTCCAGCTCAAAAAAGACAGGCTGAGTATTCTGGAAAAAACAGAAAATTTCAATTTTCACAAACTGGACCTGAATGAATCCGATAAACTGGAAAAAATATTTGATCCTGCCCGGTTTGATACCGTAATCAACCTCGCAGCTCAAGCTGGGGTACGCTATTCCCTGGAAAACCCGAAAGCTTATCTGGATTCCAACGTGAATGGCTTTGTAAACCTGATAGAAAACTGTCGCCATTACAATTCAGGCCACTTGATATTCGCTTCGTCCAGCTCGGTATATGGTGCCAATACGAGCATGCCTTTTTCCGTGCATGACAATGTTGACCATCCGATTTCGCTGTATGCCGCAACCAAAAAATCCAACGAGCTGATAGCACATACATATTCTGCCCTTTTCAAGCTTCCCACTACAGGCCTGAGGTTTTTCACAGCGTATGGGCCTTATGGCAGACCTGATATGGCTTTGTTTTTATTTACCAAAGCAATCCTGGAAGACAGGCCGATAGACGTATTCAACAATGGCAAGATGTTAAGGGATTTCACCTATGTGGAAGATATTGTTGAGGGTATTGTAAGGTTGATAAAATCTCCGGCAAAACCCAATGCCGACTGGTCGGGCGATAATCCCGATCCGGCATCCAGTTTTGCACCCTACAAAATATACAATATAGGCAACAACAATCCGGTAGAACTGGCCCACTTCATAGAAACCATAGAAAACTGCCTCGGAAAAAAAGCCATTAAAAATTATTTGCCCATCCAAAAAGGGGATGTACCCAGAACCTATGCCAATGTGGACGACCTGATGAAAGATGTAGGGTACAAACCCAACACTACTTTGGAATATGGAATAGGTCAATTTGTAGATTGGTACAGGAAATACTACAATGTCTGAAAAAATAGACCTAAAATTGGGCTTATGAAAGGAATAATATTAGCTGGAGGTTCGGGAACAAGGCTACATCCGCTGACATCAGTAGTGAGCAAGCAGATGCTGCCAGTCTTCGACAAACCTATGATCTATTATCCCCTTTCTGTACTCATGCTATCTGGTATAAGGGAAATCCTGATTATATCAACTCCTCGTGATCTCCCCCTTTTCCAGCAACTACTTGGGGATGGGAAAAAATACGGCTGTGCATTCTCTTACGAAGTGCAGGAAAACCCTGAAGGCCTTGCACAAGCGTTTATAATAGGAGAACAATTCATAGGAAAAGAAAAAGTTTGTCTGGTCCTTGGTGACAATATATTCTACGCCTCAGGTTTTTCTAAAAAGCTACAGGCCTGCAATGACCCGGATGGTGGGTATGTTTTCGCCTACCATGTCAATGATCCTGAAAGATATGGAGTGGTGGAGTTTGATCAGGACAAAAAAGCCATCTCAATTGAGGAAAAGCCCAAGAACCCAAAATCGAACTATGCAGTGCCAGGATTGTACTTTTATGACAACCAGGTGGTAGAAATCGCAAAAAACCTCAAACCCAGTAAACGTGGAGAGTTGGAGATCACTGATGTCAACCGCCGATATATGGAGCAGGGGAAACTACAGGTTTCAGTGCTGGACAGAGGCACGGCCTGGTTGGATACCGGTACTTTTGCTTCGCTCATGCAGGCCGGGTCTTTCGTTCAGGCCATTGAAGAAAGACAGGGATTGAAAATAGGCTGCATTGAAGAAATAAGTTATAAAATGGGATATATTGATGCCGATCAACTAAGAGCACTGGCAGACCCACTGAAAAAAAGTGGATATGGCCACTACCTGTTAAACCTCTTGAAGCTATGATGATAAAACCACTTGACCTGGATGGGGCTTTTTACTTAGAACCACAATTGTTTCATGACAACCGGGGATTTTTTTTCGAATGGTTCAATCAGGAAAGGTTCAAGGCCCTTACCAATATTGAATTCAAGACTGTTCAATTCAATTATTCCAGATCGACAAAGGGTGTATTGAGGGGTTTGCATTATCAACTGAACCCGATGGCACAATCCAAGCTGGTGGCAGTGGTGAAAGGGGAAATACAGGATGTAATAGTAGATGTCAGGAAAAATTCCAGAACTTATGGGCAAAGCTATTCTGTCATCTTAAATGAGGAAAAGAAGAACCAATTGTACATCCCTAAAGGGTTTGCCCATGGCTTTTTGGTATTGTCGGATGAAGCCGAAATTTTCTACGCGATTGACAACCCCTACTCCCCCGAGCATGATAGTGGGATTAGTTACAACGACTCCAACCTGGGAATATCCTGGGAATTGGACTTCAGAGAAATTATTGTATCAGACAAAGATAAAAACTTGTTGAGCCTCGACTCAACTCCAAACAATTTTGAATAAATGGATAAAAAAAGGGTATTGATTACTGGTGGTGCCGGGTTTCTAGGCTCACACCTATGCGACAGGTTTCTTAAAGAAGGTTACAGGGTCATTGCGATGGACAATCTCCTGACCGGATCTTTGAACAACATAGAGCACCTGTTCAAGGAAAAAGATTTTGAATTTTACCACAATGACGTGTCAAAATTTGTACATGTCTCTGGTAATCTGGATTATATACTGCATTTCGCATCTCCTGCGAGCCCCATTGAGTACCTTAAAATGCCCATCCAGACCCTTAAAGTAGGTTCGCTGGGCACGCACAATTTGCTGGGTCTGGCGAAGGATAAAAAAGCGAGGATTCTCATTGCGTCAACCTCCGAGGTGTACGGCGACCCACTGGTACACCCCCAAACTGAAGACTACTGGGGAAATGTAAACCCTATTGGGCCAAGGGGTGTTTATGACGAGGCAAAAAGATTTCAGGAAGCCATTACCATGGCATACCATACCTTCCATGGATTAGAAACAAGAATTGTCAGGATATTTAATACCTATGGTCCCAGGATGAGGTTAGACGATGGCAGGGTATTGCCTGCATTCATCGGACAAGCTTTGAGAGGAGAAGACCTGACGGCCTTTGGGGATGGTTCACAAACCAGATCATTCTGTTATGTTGACGATTTGATAGAAGGGATTTACCGCCTGCTCTTAAGTGACTATCAGTACCCGGTGAATATTGGTAACCCGGATGAAATTACCATCAAGGAATTTGGGGAAGAAATTATCCGTTTGACAGGCACGAAATCAAAAATCATCTACAAACCACTGCCTGAAGATGACCCAAAACAACGCAGGCCTGATATCAGCAAAGCCACAGAAATCCTTGGATGGAGCCCAAAATTTTCACGTGCTGAAGGCTTGAAGCCTACCCTGGAATATTTCAAAAACGTAGTTGATAAAAAATAAAAGCAGGTATGGAGTACAAGGTAGCTATCATCGGAATGGGGTATGTTGGGTTGCCCCTGGCCATTGAGGCTGCCAAAAAATATCAGGTTGTTGGCTTTGACATCAACCCGGAAAGGCTATCGGAATTGCAGTCTGGTTTCGACCGGACCAAAGAGGTGAGCAAGAAAGAACTGGCATCAGTCCCTAATCTATCCTTTACCCACGATTCCAGGGACCTGGCTGATTGTAATTTTATTATTGTAACGGTCCCTACTCCAATAGATGCTAACAACAAGCCAGACCTCAGGCCTTTATTAAGTGCTTCAAAAACCGTAGGAAGCCACCTAAAATCCGGTGATATTGTGGTATTCGAATCTACAGTATATCCAGGCTGCACAGAAGAAGATTGTGTGCCCATCATGGAATCTGAAAGTGGGTTGAAATACAACATCGATTTTTTCTGTGGTTACTCGCCGGAGCGCATCAACCCGGGAGACAAGAACCGGCGTGTTGGGGATATCAAAAAAGTGACAAGCGGAAGCAATGATAAAATTGCAACTATTGTGGATAATTTCTACAGTTCGATCATAAAAGCTGGCACGCACAAAGCTTCCTCCATACGAATAGCTGAAGCATCCAAGGTAATAGAAAATGCCCAACGTGACATCAACATAGCCTTCGTCAATGAGCTTGCCCTCGTTTTTGACAGGATGAACCTCAACACACTGGAAGTACTGGAAGCAGCAGGCACCAAATGGAATTTTTTACCTTTCAGGCCAGGCCTGGTAGGAGGTCATTGTATCGGTGTGGATCCATACTACCTGACACATAAAGCTGACAGTTTGGGGTATAAAACGGAAGTAATACTGGCTGGTCGCAGGATCAACGACAACATGGGCAAATATATCGCTACTGAAGTAGTAAAATTGATGGTGGCAAACGGCATCCATGTAGGAAAATCCAAAGTATTGGTAATGGGCATCACGTTCAAAGAAAACTGCCCGGACATTAGAAACTCAAAAGTTTTTGATATTATCAATGAACTCAAAACTTACAAAATCCAGGTACACGCCCACGATCCGGAAGCGGATCATCAGGAAGTAAAGGCTGCTCATAACATTGAATTGGTAAAAGAATTCAATTCAGACTATGACGCCATTATAGTGGCTGTTGCCCACTCTGCCTACATCAACATCTGCTGGGAAAATTATAAAACACCGGAAAATGTGATATATGATGTAAAGGGTGTGCTTCCCAAAGGAATAGCAGATAAAACACTATAATACCGCAAATTTAATTTTGCCCATACTTAGTCTTGTACTTTTGATACAATTCCTGCTGCATGGCTTCAAGGGTAACTTTTCTACCCTGAATAAAAATATGGGTAAGCCTGTTGGTGCGCATATCCAAAGCATCTCCTTCGCTTACAAATAAAGTGGCATATTTACCTGATTCAATCGAACCCAGCCGGTCGTCAATTTTTAAGATTTGGGCCGTACTCAATGTAATCGATTTTACAGCTTCTTCTTTATCCAGTCCATAAGCGACAGCAGTGCCCGCCAGGAAAGGCAGGTTTCGGGTGCGCATCACTTCGCTACTATACCCCAAACAAAAGCGAATACCTTCCTGATGTAAAAGATATGGCAACTTATAACTTTCATCTACATCGCCATCGGCTGTAGAAGGCATGGCATGTAGTTCATTCAGGATCACCGGTATATCATTTTCTTTTACATATTCCTTCACCAACAAAACCTCAACAGCGTCAACCAATACCATATTTTTTACACCAAATTCTTTCGCAAAATCCAAACTTCTAACGATTTCTTTCGCCTTTGAAACATGGATAAACAGTTGCTTTGAACCATCAAAGAGGCCCTTCATACTTTCCAATTTCAAGTTCATTTTGGGCTTGGGCTCTTTATAGTAGCTCTCAGCCACCTCAAAGATGGCTCGTAATGATTCAAGGGCATTTTTATATCCCTTTAACTGCTCTGGTTTGGGTTCATCACGAAATACCGGTTTTGATGGCCAGTTGAGGTGGATGCCATCATCTTCTTTTATTAAAGCATCTTCCCAGTTCCAGGCATCCAACTGCATGACAGACGAAACACCGGGAATAATGCCGCCCTTAGGTGCAATTTGTGCTGTCAGTATTCCATTGAAACGAAGAGTTGGGATTATTTCAGAGTCGGTATTGTAGGCAATAGCTGCACGCACGTTGGGTTTGATCGACCCGGCTTCAGCTTTGTCCTGGGTAGCGCGCACAGCGGCTACTTCATTTAAGCCAAGATCAATAGAGGGAAGTATAAAACCGGGGTAAATATGCCTGCCTGAGACATCAATCACTTCATAATTGCTCTTGTTATCCACTTGCTCAGAAGCTGTGCCCACCTTTGTAATCACCCCTTTGTCAAAACCCACCACCGACTTTTCGATCACCAGGCCATTACCTGTGTGCAATGTGCCATTGACCAAAAGAATGGGCCTGGCCTGTTGCTCTCCTGGAGAGGGTACCTGGGCCAGAGATGCCTGGCCAACTATTATATAAATGAGTACTAATAGTGCTTTTATTTTCATTACTGATATTCTTTTCAAATTGTCAATCAATAGCCGGATTCCATATCATCGCAATGGAAATCATACATTTTTTCCTTTTTTGGGGATTGGGTGGCTTCCCCATTTGATTTTGAGTTTTTCATTTTCCCGATCAATCGTTGACGCTCTTCATTAATATTTTCCCTCAATTGAGCATCCTTTTCAATGTCATAGTAGATTACGCCCTCTATTATGGTCTTTTCCGGTTTGCTGTATATAGACAGGGGATGGTCGTTCCAAATTACCAGGTCCGCATCTTTTCCAGCCTTTATACTACCAACCCTGTCATCAAGGTGCAGCAGTTTGGCCGGGTTCAGGGTCACCAATTTCAGGGCGTCTTCCTCACTAAGGCCTCCATATTTCACTGCCTTGGCAGCCTCCTGATTGAGCCGCCTCCCCATTTCGCCATCATCAGAGTTGATAGCCACTGTTACACCTTCATTATGCATTAGGGCTGCATTGTATGGAATAGCATACCTCACTTCCCATTTGTATGCCCACCAATCTGCAAATGTGCTGGCCCCCACTCCATGTGCCTTCATTTTATCCGCTACCTTGTACCCCTCCAGGATGTGGGTGAAAGTGTTGACATTGAAGTTGAATTTTTCAGCCACCTTCATCAGCATATTGATTTCTGATTGCACGTAGGAATGGCAGGTGATAAACCTGTTTTTCCTTATTATTTCTAGCATGGCCTCATTCACCAGATCCCTTCTGGGTTCAGTCGTTTTGTCTTTGTCCTTACTTTTTAAGGAGCGGTAGGCGTTCCATTCTTTTTCATATTCCAAAGCGTTTGTAAAGGCATTGATGTAAACCTGCTCTACCCCCATTCTTGTCTGGGGAAATCGCGTTCTTTGATTATCTCCCCAATTCGTCTGTTTCACATTTTCACCCAACGCAAACTTTATAAATGGATCTGCACCATCAATCAGCATTTCACCTGCCGACCTGCCCCATTTCAACTTCACAATGGCGGATTGCCCACCTATGGGATTGGCAGAACCATGCAATAGCTGTGAAGCGGTCACGCCCCCTGCCAATTGCCTGTAAATATTGATGTCCTCCGGGTTGATCACATCTTTCATTCTCACCATTCCCGAATTGGTAGCCACATCATTCACACTGAACAAGGCGATATGCGAGTGTTCGTCCAGAATGCCCGGCGTTAGGTGTTTGCCTGTGCCGTCGATTTCCAAAGCATTGCTTTCGACTATACCCTTTCCTATTTTTATAATCTTTCCATCCTGTACAAGTACATCCACATTTTCGAGAATTCCTTCTGATTCGTTCGTCCATGCAGTTATGTTTTTGATCAATAAGGTTTGTTTCCCCGGCAATACCTCTTGTCCATAAGCAGAAAAAGGGAATATCACTTTGCCCAATTCCTCGCTTTTTTCTTCTTTCTCTTCTTTGACCTCAGTGGTGTCTGCTTCTACCTCTTCCAGCACACTTTCAAAAAGCAGGGCCCAATCCAACCACTGACCCGTGGAATCCTGTCCGCTACCCTTCCATCCTGTATCGATTTTCCAGCCAGAAAGCCTCGTGGATTTTTTTGTTTCCTTGTCCTGGAAATTGATGGTTATGAGATTTTTATCAATGGAGTGTTTGATGCCGATATTTGTAGAGTCGTTTACTACTATTTTGAACTTGGACTTTTTGGCCTCAACTTTAAAGGTATTGTCGCCTATGCTTAGGTCGTACATCCCTTCATCTATTTCCGGTTTTTCTTCGCTCACTTCATATTTATTTCCTTTCACCCAATTTTCCAAAATTGTGGCTTTATCCTCAAATATGTCGCTGGACGTGACAATAAAGTTGGCCAGATATCCTGCTTTTAAAGTTCCAACAATGTTATCTATACGAACCAATCTGGCAGGGGTCAATGTCAAAGATTTCAACGCTGCTTCCTTTGACAGACCTGCATCCACAGATTTTCTGAGGTTTTTCAAAAAATCATCCTTTGGCTTCAGCCCTTTGGAGGTCACAGCAAATTGGACATTGTTTTCGTTTATTATTCTCAGGTTGTGAGGAGCGAGTTCCCAATGTTTCATTTGTTTCAACGAAACGTGAACTGCATCAAGGGGATCGTCAACATCATAAGCTTTAGGAAAAACAACAGGTACTATCAAAGCGGCATTGGTTTTTTTGACGTCCTCAATATTTTGATATTCATCCCCCTTGGTATTAATTATGTATTGCACGCCAAATTCATCTCCCAATTTATCCGCTCTGAGTATACCGTATTTGTTTCCGGCATCAAACACCTGGGGCAGTCCCTGGCTGGTATTCCAGGATTGCAAAGACAAATCTGTAAATTCCGTAGCTTGCTTAAACCATCTGGCATCCATGTAAGTTTGCCTCAATAGTGCCACCGACCCCATAAGGGAGGAGGGGTAAGATTGTTTTGACGTACCCTTATCAAATGAATAGTGGGCCGCTGCTTTTTCCAAAAGGATGGATTCATTTTCATTTTCGTCACCCAAAAGCACCACTGTGGAGCTGCCTCGGGCAATACCGTCGGGATTATAACTTAGCACAGTACCAAAGCCCCACTTTCTAAAGCCGGCCGCCTGGCTTTTGTTGGTCACAAAATGCTCTGAGGCGTTGATGTAAGATTTGATCGCATCGTTGGCATTGTAGGCGCCAGGGGTAAGTGGGACTACCTGACTTGCCCTTGCCTTTTGCCCCTCACTTTTCCACGAAAAACCATAGCTGGTATTCAGATCGATAAACGAAGGATAAATATGCTTTCCACCACAGTCGATGACAAAATAGTGCCCGGGAATACTTATGTCTTTGCCTACATTTACAACTTTGCCATCTTTTATCAATAAAGTGGCTGAATCCAGCAAGGTAGCATGGTCGGTATGGACCATGGCATTGATAAAGGCATAGGGTTTGTCCCGGTCATCTTTCACCCCATTGTATGGGAAGTTTTCTTGCCCAATGGCGCTCTGACATCCCAATATTCCCAGTGCAAGAAGTAAGATTATTTTTTTCATAAAATACAAATTAGACGACAATATAAATGAATCCCAGACAGATAGTAGAGGAAAATTACATGAATGGTGCGGTTATCTTTGGATCAATCGATTTCATGATTTCTCAATATTTTTGAAGTTTCAATTTTACCGGTTCCCTTAACTGCACATCTCATGCAGAAACAAACCATGCGAGGCAGGTGATGGTAAATTAATCTTATTAGTTTTGCCATAATTAAACGATTGCACCTCAAATGGATGAAAGATATATGCTGAGGGGGGTTTCTGCCTCAAAAGAAGATGTGCACAATGCCATCAAAAACCTGGACAAAGGTCTGTTCCCACACGCTTTTTGCAAAATAGTACCGGATATGCTCGCTGCTGATGAGGATTGGTGCAATATCATGCATGCTGATGGGGCTGGTACCAAGTCTTCATTGGCCTATATGTACTGGAAGGAAACGGGAGATTTGTCCGTTTGGAAAGGCATTGCGCAAGATGCGGTGATTATGAACATGGACGACCTGATTTGTGTGGGAGCCATTGACAATATACTACTCTCTTCAACAATAGGTAGGAACAAAAATTTAATTCCAGGGGAAGTTGTCAAAGCCCTCATCGAGGGAACTGAAGAAGTGCTCGAAATGCTTCGCAGCAATGGTGTGGATATAAAATCGACCGGTGGAGAGACGGCAGACCTAGGTGATCTGGTGAGAACAGTGGTGGTGGACAGTACCGTTATCGCCAGAATGAAGCGAAAGGATGTAATTTCGAATGATAACATTCAACCAGGCGATGTGATCGTTGGCTTGTCTTCTTACGGCCAGGCCAAATACGAGGAAGAATATAATGGAGGTATGGGAAGCAATGGGCTCACCTCAGCCCGCCATGATGTCTTCCACAAAGATTATATAAAAAAATACCCGGAGTGCTTTGACCCTTTGTTGCCGCAAGACCTGGCATTTACGGGCAACTACCGTTTGACCGACAAGGTAGAAAACAGCCCGCTTGATGCAGGAAAGCTGGTGCTGTCTCCCACCAGAACTTACGCCCCGGTAATGGCGGCTATTCTGGGTGACTTACGCAGCGAAATCCATGGTGCAGTACATTGTAGCGGAGGAGCGCAAACAAAAATCCTCCACTTCGTAGATGGCCTTCATATCATCAAAGACAACCTTTTCGAGCTGCCTCCGCTTTTCAAAATCATTCATGAAGAAAGTGGGACCGACTGGAAGGAAATGTACAAGGTATTCAATATGGGCCATAGGTTGGAACTTTACCTCGATGAGGCTATTGCCCAACAAGTGATATCAATATCCGAAAGTTTTGGTATCGATGCACAGGTAATAGGCAGGGTAGAGCAGGCAAAAGACACCAGGGTTACGATCGATTCGAAATTCGGGAATTTTGAGTACCTCAAATAACCGACCCAGACAACAAACGCTGTTTTTGACGTTGGCCATGCCTTTTCTATTGGCCTGCGCCAATCTACCGGCATTAGGTGCCACAGATACCTTAAGCCATTCCCCCCCAAAAAGAAATTACTTTGGTAGTTACTTATCTGATGCGGGCTATCTATACAGTGCCCCTGCGAGGTGGAAAGGTAAAGATTGGCTAACTCTTGGGTTAATTTCTGGTATTGGAGCGGGAATTTATGTTTTTGATGACGACATCCAGTCGTGGACAATTCGCAACAAAACAACCAACAGCAACAAATTTTCCTCCGTTGCTGAAAAGTTTGGAAACACCAGCTACACTTCACTCGCATTGGGGGCTTCTTTTTTGACTGGCTTAGTAAGCGACAACCATAAGATGCAGAAGGTGTCGTTACTTGCCTTAAAGTCTAATTTGCTTTCCGGGGTACTGGCCCAAACTATCAAAAACATAGGGCACAGAAGCCGGCCAAATGCCAACTTGGGCAAAAATTCCTGGCATGGCCCCAAAATAGGCGGAAGTCATAAAGCATTCCCTTCCGGACACACCACTACGGCATTTGCATTGGCTACTACATTTGCACGGATATATAAGGATAAAAAATGGGTTGGTATCACAGCTTACTCCCTTGCCGGGTTGGCTGGCCTCTCAAGGATACATGACAACAAACACTGGGGCACGGACGTTTTTGCCGGGGCACTATTGGGGTATTTCAGTGCCCTTGCCATCTTACGCAATGAAGAAAGGAACCTCAGAAAGATATCCATTGGCACATCCTATTTTATGGATACACAGGGCATGGCAATAGTCATCCCATTGTTCTGATTATATCTCTAAAGCTAGAGGTAGCGGTCGCCATTTTTAGCTTTTACCTCATTCACATATTCCTTGAATTTGGCGTCATTGTCTTTTTCACAAATCAATAAGACATCCTCAAAATCTGCTACCAAATAACCGTCCAGTCCCTGCAATACCAGAAGCTTCTCTTTATCTGATTTAATGTAGTTGTTGCTACAATCGCTTATGATAGCATTGGCTTCCACCACATTGTGGTTTTCATCTTTTTCCCTGAGGTCGTGCAATGAATTCCAGGAGCCAAGGTCAGACCATTGGAAATCACCCATAACTACAAAAACGTTTGAAGCCTTCTCCATGATGCCATAATCTATAGAGATATTTCTACTTTGTGAATAGGCCTTTTTTATGAATTCGGTTTCATTTTCAGTATAAAAATCATCCTGTCCATGACTGAATACTTCGGCTATATCAGACATGCAGTTTTCAAACTCCGAAATAATCGTCTGGACAGACCACACGAAAATGCCGGCATTCCAGACAAAATCACCACTTTCCAGAAATGTCCTCGCCAGGTCTATGTCAGGTTTCTCTGTAAAAGTTTTCACCTTCTTTACAGCATTGTCTCCTTCATCTTCCAGGTATTGAATGTACCCATAGCCGGTTTCAGGCTTGTTGGGCTCAATACCAATAGTTATCAGTTTGCTGTCCTGGCTGGCAGCATCCAGTGCAGTAGATACCACTTCATTGAAAGCGTTTTCTTTAAATATAGCATGGTCTGCGGGTGTTACCACCATCAGTGCATTCGGGTCTTTCTTTCTGATCTTATATGCCGCATAAGCAATGCACGGTGCTGTATTCCGCCTGCTCGGCTCTAGCAGTACCTGATCGT
The DNA here is from genome assembly GCA_040222275.1 of Cyclobacteriaceae bacterium. Classification (GTDB taxonomy): domain Bacteria; phylum Bacteroidota; class Bacteroidia; order Cytophagales; family Cyclobacteriaceae; genus CAXBNB01. The sequence goes on along the minus strand of JAVKDJ010000002.1, from coordinate 511,445 downwards.
CGGATATGTCTGGCAATTGACCCTTTACCAAATCACCATATATGTCGTTGGTAACAACCATTATATTATCTTTGTTGGTGATATTTAAGAATCGATCGTAAGTCATCTGAAGTAAGGATCTCCCGGTACCTAATACATCTATAAATTGTTTGGGTCGGGAATTGCGGCTATAGGGCCAAAATCGGCTACCTATACCACCAGCCATAATTACTACATATATTGTTCGCGACATTAGATTTTGTATTTATTGCTGCGCAAATATAGAAGGATTGACCAGATCACTTAAGTTATCCACTGCTTAAATAATGAATAATTTATTCTCTTTGGTTAGAATGAAACTGCCCTAAATTGGGCAATTCAAATATGTGAATATCACTTTTTTTATAAAGTGTTGAACAGCCAGAGTTTATTTGAGTATTAAGTCAGTTTTATTTTTATTTTTTGTTATATTCAATATCCGAATTTTAACTAGTTATGAGAATGGTTGTAAGTCAGGAGGAAGAATTAAAAGACAAACTAAAAGAGGTTTTCGGCTTCAGTGGCTTTAGAGGCACGCAGGAAAATATTATCAAAAACATACTAAGTGGCAAGAATACATTCGTTTTGATGCCTACCGGTGCTGGTAAATCACTATGCTACCAACTACCTGCCATCATAAGCAATGGCACTGCCATAGTGATCTCCCCATTGATAGCCCTTATGAAAAACCAGGTTGATCAAATGAATGCCTTTGGGATCAACGCACAATTTTTGAATTCCACACTTTCACGTGCCGAAATCAAGAGGGTAAAAGAAGAAACCCTCGCTGGTGAAGTGAAATTGCTGTATGTGGCACCCGAGTCGCTTACCAAGGAAGAAAACGTTGAGTTTTTAAAAGAAGCCAACATTTCCTTCACTGCTATAGACGAGGCTCACTGTATCTCCGAATGGGGACACGATTTCAGGCCAGAGTACAGAAGGATAAAGTCCATAATAGCCCAGTTAGGTGATATCCCTATAATTGCATTGACCGCCACGGCCACTCCCAAGGTGCAATTGGATATCCAGAAAAACCTAAATATGGAGGACGCAGATGTATTCAAATCTTCCTTCAACCGAAGCAATCTATACTACGAAGTACGTCCTAAAGTGCAGGTCAAAAAGCAGCTGATCAAATTCGTGAAGGAGCACAAAGGTAAATCTGGCATTATCTACTGCCTGAGCAGGAAGAAGGTGGTAGAAATAGCGGAATTTCTACGGGTGAACGATGTGAAAGCCGCTCCCTATCATGCTGGGCTGGACGCTGCAGTTCGAATGAAAAACCAGGACGACTTCCTAAATGAAGATGTGGATGTCATTGTGGCCACCATCGCCTTTGGCATGGGCATAGACAAGCCGGATGTGCGATTTGTCATTCATTATGACACCCCAAAATCGCTCGAAGGATACTACCAGGAGACCGGAAGGGCCGGAAGGGATGGCCTGGAAGGCAAGTGCGTTATGTTCTATAGCCTGGACGATATAGTAAAACTTGAAAAATTCAATAAAGACAAACCAGTAACCGAAAGGGAAAACGCCAAGCTGCTTCTGGAAGAAATGTCGGCATATGCTGAATCTTCCGTTTGCAGAAGGGTGCAGTTGTTGCACTATTTTGGCGAAGAATATACCGGGTCTGAATGTCTCGACCAGGGCATGTGCGACAATTGCGATCATCCGAAAGCAAAATTTGATGGACAGAAGTATATTGAGCTGGTTCTGAAAACTGCACAACAAACCGACGAAAGGTTCGACATTGGGCATTTGGTGAACGTAATCAGGGGGGTGGAAAGCCAGTATGTCAAAAGCTATGACCACAACAAACTTGAGGTATTCAAAAAAGGCCATGAGGAAACGGAAGTATTCTGGAGGTCTGTAGTGCGACAGACCTTGCTCAATGAATTACTGAAGAAAGATATCGATAACCTTGGGGTGCTAAAATTATCTGAAAAAGGCATAGACTATATGCAAAAGCCCTTTCCGATAGAATTGTCCAAAGACAAGGACTATACTGTAGATGGAGGTGATGATGATGATTTTTCTTCCAACAATGTGGCCAAAGCTTACGATGAGGGGCTGTTCGACATGCTCAAGGCACTTAGAAAAAAAGTAGCTAAACAGAAAAACCTGCCTCCCTATGTGATTTTTCAGGATCCTTCCCTGGAAGAGATGGCCACCACCTACCCTACCACCAAACAGGATCTCGCCCAGGTGAATGGTGTAGGTATGGGAAAAGTGATGAAGTTTGGCAAGCCATTTTTGGAGCTTATCGAGAATTACATCGACGAAAACGACATAGAAACTGCTACCGAAGTAGTTATCAAGTCTGCTGTAAACAAATCGAAAATCAAAATTTTTATCATTCAACAGATCGATAAAAAAGTAGATTTGGAAGAAATAGCAGAAGCAAAAAATGTGTCTTATGATGACATCATCACCGAAATAGAAAATATCTGCTATTCGGGCACCAAGCTGAACCTGGATTACTATATAGACCAGATCATGGACGAAGAGCGGCAAGATGACTTGTACGACTATTTCCTCACCGCAAAAACCGATGATATAGAAGTGGCCATGGACGAATTAGAGTTTGACGACTACACCGAAGATGAAGTGCGGCTTATGCGCATCAAATTCATGTCGGAGTATGCCAATTGATCCGGCTTAGGATTAACCTCTAAACTGACCATCAGCCAAAAATTCCTCCAGGGCTAGCTGTTGTTGCGCACTACCTATTTTGATAAGGTGGAATGTGATAGTGCCATTTTGCCTATGAAAAAAAGCATTTTGGAAAATCTTATCGGAGTTTGGCCTAGGTGAATAGTCAAGAGTCCCTATTTTTGCCGACTTAACAAAATATCGATTTATGAATATCCTTGTTTTAGGTTCTGGTGGAAGAGAACATGCGCTGGCCTGGAAAATAGCCCAAAGTGACAAAGTAAACCATTTGTATGTGGCGCCTGGAAATGCAGGCACCTCCAGCATTGCCCAAAACATTGCCGTTGACATCAACGATTTCGGAGCTGTAAAAAGCCTGGTAGAAGACTACAAAATAGACATGGTGGTAGTTGGCCCGGAAGCCCCTTTGGTACTTGGTATCAGGGACTACTTTAAGGGTGAGGGCATGTTGGACAAACTGGCCTTTATCGGTCCGGACCAGCTGGGTGCCAGACTTGAGGGCAGCAAAGATTTTTCCAAGGCTTTCATGCAAAAATATGGCGTGCCTACAGCAAGGGCACTCACTGTCACCAAAGACAACCTCGAAGAAGGCTTATCTTTCCTTGATACCCTACCATCTCCATACGTGCTAAAGGCTGATGGTCTGGCAGCAGGCAAGGGAGTGATCATAAGCCCAGAGTTAGCAGAGGCAAAAACTGCACTCAAAACCATGCTTGACGGGCAGTTTGGAAAAGCCAGCCAAAAAGTACTCATAGAGGAATACCTGGATGGTATTGAACTCTCTGTTTTCGTGCTTACCGATGGTGAAAATTATCAGGTATTGCCGGAGGCAAAGGATTATAAAAGAATAGGCGAAAAGGATACCGGGTCAAACACAGGTGGTATGGGTGCCGTTTCCCCGGTTCCATTTGCAGGTAGCGAATTCCTTTCAAAGGTTGATGAAAAAGTGATAAAACCTACCGTGAGGGGGCTAAAAGAGGAAGGCATGGACTATGTGGGTTTCATCTTCATAGGCCTGATGAATATTGGTGGGGAGCCATTCGTAATCGAGTACAATGTGCGAATGGGTGATCCAGAAACCCAGGCCATAATGCCAAGGATAGAATCTGACTTGGTAGAGCTGTTTACAGCTACAGCCAACAAGACCCTGAACAAATTCAACCTGAAAACCTCCAATCAGACCGCTACCACTGTTGTTGCTGTGGCTGGTGGGTACCCCGGCTCCTACGAAAAGGGCAAAGTGATCTCCGGTTTGGAAAAAACTGATGGTGCCACGGTGTTCCACGCTGGCACAAAAGAAAATAATGGCCAGGTATTGACCAATGGCGGCAGGGTAATAGCAGCGACAGGCCTAGGCTCGTCTATTGAAGATGCGCTGAACGGGTCTTATTCGGCATTGGGTCAGATCTCATGGGATCAAATGAATTATAGAAAAGACATAGGGCAAGACCTGATTCCCCTGATCAACAAACCTTAATACCGTTATATAACATACCTACAAAATAAACCCTGCTGCCAATCCAATAAGTATCATAATAGGCGTACTCATTCTGGTAAATACGAGGATCAAAAATGTGGCTGGCATTATGAAGTAGTTGATGGGCTGGTCCTGTAATGGGGCGAAAAGTAAAAAGGTAGCTGCCAGTATCATGCCCGAACTTACAGCACTGATACCGTCTATTGACGCCCTTATGATCCTGTATTTTTTCAATTCCTCCCAAAACCTGATAACAAAGAAAATCAGAAATGTACCTGGCAGGAATACACCCAGGGCTGCCATGGCTGCACCAATTATTTGAGAGTAAAGCCCGTATTCTTTCAAAGAGATCGCCCCAACGAATGCGCTGAATGAAAATATTGGGCCTGGTATGGCTTGTACCAAGGCAAACCCTGACAGAAACTCCTCAGAGGTCAGATAGTTCTTAAATTCTACAAACTCGGTGTACAACAATGGCACGAGTACCTGTCCGCCTCCAAAAATGAGGCTGCCATTTCTGTAAAAATTCTCAAAAATCCGAATGGTCAATGAATTGGTAAGCCCTCCCAGTGCCGCTGCAAAGAGAAAAACCCCTCCCCAGAGGAAAAAGTTAGCCCATTTGATGTGAAGTTGTCCTTTTTCTTCTACCGGTTGTTTTTTAAAATTGAAGGCTGTTACCCCCCCACCAATGATCAACAATACAGGGAACACATAAGGTGTCTGGATGTAGAGCGAAATAAAAGCCGATGCTACCATCAGGAATATCGCCAAAGGCCCTTTGACGACCTTCTTGATAATGGTAAACGCCGAGTAGCCCACAATACCCACTGCGATTGGGTGGACATATTTTGTAAAATCAAGGGATATTTCGCTCTTGTCGATTACCGAAATGGCTATCCCCGCTGTGGTCATAATTACAAATGCAGGAATAAGCCATACCAGCAGGGTAAGATAAGCCAACGAAGGCCCCCCGATTTTAAAACCTATGGCCGTCAGCGTTTGGGTGGAGGTAGGGCCTGGAAGTATCTGGCATAATGCATGAAGCTCAATGAGCTCCTGTTCGTTGAGGTACCCCCTCTTTTTCACCATCAGGTCAAGCAACATGGCAAAATGCGCCTGGGGCCCACCAAAAGCGGAAATAGTAAGGATCAGGACATCCTTTAAAAATATATAATACCTTACCTTTTTAAACATTACTTCTTCAGGCCTATTTCGGCAAGTCTTTGATTTAGGAACTCACCTGCTGTAATGTCGTCATACGCCTTTGGGTGGTCTTCATCAATGCAGGCCGCCAGACAGGAAATATCCATATCAGATCTGGGGTGCATGAAAAAAGGTATTGAGTAGCGGGACGTGCCCAGCAATTCCCTGGGTGGGTTCACCACCCTGTGTATGGTAGATTTCAGTTTGTTGTTGGTATGGCGCTCCAGCATATCGCCTACATTTACTACAAGCTGGTCTGGCAATGCGGTGATGGGTATCCATTTGCCATCTTTTCTGAGCACCTGCAGGCCATCGGCACTAGCACCCATCAGGAGAGTGATCAGGTTGATGTCGCCATGTTCGGCTGCCCTTACTGCGTCATCAGGGATTTCATCGGGGTTGTTTATCGGAAAGTAGTGTATCGGCCTCAATATACTGTTGCCGTTGTGCACTTTGTCATCGAAATAACCCTCTTCCAAACCAAGGTACAAAGCAATGGCTTTTAGCATTTGTTGCCCGGCTTTCTCGATAGTCTGGTACACCTCCAGGGCAATGTTTTTGTACTCTGGCAACTCCTGGTCTGGCCAGATGTTGTCGGGGTACTCATTCTTGATTGGGTCACCATCTGTGACTTCCTGCCCTACATGGTAAAACTCTTTCAGGTCGGCAGTAGTCCTGCCTTTGGCATGCTCTTTACCCTTGCCTATGTATCCCCTTTGCCCAAAATTGGCTGGGTCTTCATATTTCTTTTTAACTGCATCCGGGAGAGAAAAAAACTTTTTGTTCACCTCATACAGCCTGGCCACCAGATCATCGGTCAGGCCATGGTTTTTTATAGCCACAAAACCAATGCTGTGATATGCCTGGCCCAGGTCGTCAACAAATTTCTTTTTCTTTATTGGGTCATTGCCTGTGAAATCGGCCAAATCCAGTGAAGGGATTTCGTCATACAGTTTTTCGCTCATGTTGTTCAGTTTGTTAGGGGAACAATTTACTCAAATCACCCAAAAAAATAAAGACCTTGATAGAATCAAAGTCTTTATTCGCAACAAATCCTGAATCAGGATTAAATCATTCTACAGTAATCTTTATGGAAGTAGCCATCTCTTCGCCATAAGACGAGTGCACGCCATCAGCAAATTGCAGCGCTATGGTATATTCACCTGCCTCCAATTCGAGTGACGCATCAGTTTGCCCTTTTCCAAAATGTATTGTTGAGTCGCTAGCTGGTATCACCTGCCCTTTCGGCCATCCAGTCTGGTTGATCAATATATGGTGATGGCCAAAACCTTCTTTTACCTGGCCAGCAGGCTCGATCTGCATTCCTTTTACACCCATTTCTATAAATACCGGGCTGGCTACTGTCGCCCCATTAGCCGGATGCTTAAAGAACACGCCTTTTTCTTCCTTCGCTACTTTTTCCACAGCAGGTTTTTCCTCTTTCATAGCTGATTCCTGAGTACTTTTTTTACTTCCGCATGATGCGAACAAAAAAGTCCCAGCCAATAATGTTAATAATACTTTTTTCATTGTTATTTCAGTTTGTATGTAATATTTGGTTTTCAAGGTGTTAAATTAATGTATGCTGTATTAAAAAGACAATCCTAGGTATGAAAAACATCTTTTAGCACAGCTACCGATTTTATTTGCCCAAAGCTTTCAATATGGCGCTGGTAGTAGTGAATAAGCAAATCCATGACTTCCATCCGCAGTTTATTGCCCAATTGGAATTGATGGTCGTAAGGATAATGCCCAAATAATATGGCCTGTTCTGCCGCCTGGGCCATCTCTCCGTGTGAAATATTCTCGTCATCGAGCAAAGTCCGGGCAGACCGGATACCAAAACCAAAATAGGCGGCTGATTTTACCATCAATTGCAAATGGAAGTTTTGATAATTGTTCTTAAGCCTGTCGAATTCCTGAATAGACTGAAATAAAAAAGAAAACTGCCCGGAATGGTCAGGTTCATCTTCGCTCAAAGTTTTGGAAAACCATTCGGAAATAAAAATGACTATGGCAGATTTCTTGATGTCAAAAGGAATGGTCTGGAACGGAAAGGCTGACCGGTATTCAGACAACCTGCAAATACCACCATTGTGGTTTTTTTTGCGATAGACTACCAACTCCAGCAGAGACAGTGGCTGCAACAAGGCAAGGCTTTTTTTTGATGCTTTGCTCCTTATGCCATTGATGATGTAAGATTGGAGGCCAAACTCCTCGGTGTATATTTTCACTATCACCGATGTGTCCCGGTATTTGAGATAGTTGAGTACTATGCCTCGGGTTTTGTGGAGCATCAGTTGATTACAGCTATTTTGCCTACAAATGTTTCCTTACCGTCTTCAGAACTGCTGAAAACGAGATAAACCCCAGACTGGGCGCGCATGCCGTTGTAGTCGGCCACATCCCAGGAAGTAGAGCCTCCTGCTGCGTGCAGCTCCCGCACAAGCCTGCCAGATACATTGGTAATCTTCACAATGGCATCACTGGCAAGACCACTGATGCCAACCAGGCCATTAAAACCAGGAAACACCGGATTAGGGAAAATCTTAACCTTCTGGTGAAATGCTGTTCCCTCGCTTGCATCGCTTCTAAATGACACCAGGCCCATATCCGTTGCGATAAACAGTTCGCCCGAAACCGGATGTACCTTCAAATCCAGGATATTGTTGGACAGCAATGGACTATTGTCAACATTGAACTGGTGCACCACTTTGTCAGCCCTGTCTTCAAAAAGCCATAGGCCATCTTTGGTACCCACCCACTTTCTATTGCCTCCGTCTATTTCTATGGCAGAAATGTACTCGCCATCCAAAAGAAAATTATTCTCAAAAACAGGCTTACTTGCCCTGATGGATGGATCGGCTATCACCCCAAAAGAAAAGGGAAAAAATGCCAATCCCTCTTCAGTTCCAATCCATATTTCATCATCTTTCGCAAATTCCAAATCGGTAACCCGGGATGAAGGCAACCCATCGTTGGAAGAAATATACCGCCTCTCATCGGTACGGGGGCCGTAGGCCAATATACCACCGGAAAATGTACTGCTCAGGGGCAGCCACACGTTACCCAAATTGCTTATTTTAACACCTACAGGGCGCTCTGAGGCACTGATGCCAAAAGAAAACGATTCCCAGTTTCCTTCCGGATCTAATTTGAGCAAAGGCGTTTTGCCCGCATTCGATACCCAGGTATTGCCGTCATTGTCCTGCGCTAGTCCCGAGACCAGGATTTCATCACCAGAAAACCCCGTTTTCGTCAACGGGCTGTTTGTTTCGTCAAAAACCAATTGGTCTTGCGTGCGAAGGATGCCATCCCCAAAAGAAGCAACCAGGCCCAGATCCGGTGTAATGGCAGAGATATCATCCAAACCCGACAGGTCGTCGGTGGAAAAAACCTGCCAGCTACCCTGCTCAAACTGTGCATACCCAAGGCCATTGTTCAATGGCTGATAAAGGGAAGTCATGTAAAAGGGAAGGGCAAGTATGCGACCTTCAGCTAGCTGAAGTTTAGCCACAGGCCCCTCAAATATGCCGTTGGGCACCAATCTGGTAGCAGTCTGGTTTGTCCATTGGGTAAGACCCTGATTAAAATCGGCATACCAGAGGATGTTTCCGTTGGTCACAACTGCGTCTTTTGGCACACTTCCGGCTTCAATATTGAAATCTATAACAGCACCCGATGGATCCACTGACAGAACCCCACCGTCAACAACCACCAATACAACAGCCCCCTGGTTCTTTAATTTGATTATCTCCTGGCCACCGGCACTGTAACCTGTATCTGACCAACCTGTGCCATCAAAAGAAAAAATAAAATCTCCATCAGTAGCCAAAACTTCTCCACCAAGCAACGCCACCGAAACAATACGGGTGTCATATACCTCCGACCCTTCAAACCTTTCCCAATTGTTGAAATCCTGCAAGTTTATATTTGAAGCTATGGTACCCTCCAGAACACCTGAATTGGTGGCAGCATAAATTTTATCGCCGTTAAAAGCCACTCCATTGATTTTCGTGGACTCTCCTTCAGGGCCAAGGTTCAGATAGGCTTCTTTTACTTCGCCCGAGGAGGGCTCCAAAACTATAATCCCAAAATTGGTGGAAATATAAACCAATCCATTTCTAAACGTAATGTGGTTGATCCTTTTGCTATCACTGATGTCCCTGTTTTTTATCTTCGTAATATTTGTGATGAGGCCATCCGAGATGATATCGATGTTGCCATTTTCATAGCCAAGGGCCAAAATATCGGAGGCACTGTCGTAAGTCATGGCGGAAACGCGGATATCGCTCAAGCCATTTATTTTTGACAATTTGTTGAGGCTGTTGTCAGTGGGGTCGAAAAAGAAAAGGCCATACTGATTGGCACAATAAATTTGTCCATTGACCGACTCAACGAGGTGGGTCCGTTCGTAGTTGAAATGCGAACGCCACGTCCCCACAGGGATGTTTTCCTGCGCCAGGCCCACCCTGGCCAGGAAGAGGGCTATGAATAAAATCGCTCTCGTATTCAATTATTTCTCTTTTTGAAAGTCTTGATAAAAACATTTTCTACAACGGGCCTCATAGGTTTCGCTTTCCCCCAGCATCACTTTGCTTTCTGAATTTGCCAGTCGAAAGGAGTAGGAAGCCACACCTCCACATTTCACGCATATTGCATGCACCTTGGTTACGAATTCGGCAATGGCCATCAACCCTGGCATGGGCCCAAATGGCTGGCCTTTAAAATCCATGTCCAACCCGGCCACAATCACCCGCTTGCCTTTGTTGGCCAGTTTCCTTGACACGTTGACTATTTCTTGGTCAAAAAACTGTGCCTCATCTATACCAACTACATGGCTGTCGCCTACCAGCAGCAATATATCGTTTGCAAATTGTACAGGAGTGGACCTGATGGAGTTTTCGTTGTGCGACACCACTTTCGACTCGTGGTACCTGGTATCCACAGCTGGTTTGAATATTTCTACTTTTTGGCGTGCTATTACCGCGCGGTTCATGCGCCTGATCAGTTCTTCTGTTTTCCCCGAAAACATAGAGCCGCAGATTACCTCTATCCACCCCAACGGTTCGTCACCTTCCCTAAATTTGTCAATCCGTGGTTCTACAAACATGCCTACTCGGAATAATTTAGATGCATAAATTTATTTGCCTCATCTACCCTGATGACCAAATCGCCCCAAACCTGGCATTGGCAGGCCAGGCGTTCATGGCTTTTGAGTTTCCCGCAAGCAATGTACTTGTTTTCGGCCGATGTAACCGGCGAAAGATTGTCAATACCCTCCACCATTATGGCCTTGCACGTGGTACACCTTCCTTTCCCTCCACAGGCATGCATCCAATCCACATAATTTTCATGAAGGATATCAAGAAGTGATTTTTGTTCGTTTTCACTGAAAATCTCCTTCTTATTGAGGTTTTCTATGACGATTTTCGGCATATTTTATAACTTTACAAAACAAGTAAATATTATGATTGGCAACAAATTAAATCAAAAGGCGGCAGAAAGTTATAGCAAATCATTTTCTTCAAAAATCCTCGAAAACCATTTTCCTTCCAACAATACAATCACTGGCCAGCAAATCCTTGACCTCACCCCTGTAAGGCAAGTCAATTTCTTTATATTGAAGGTATTGTTCCTTCAGTGGCAGGAGGAAACCAAAAAGTTTCAAAGCCCTTTTTTCGATTATTCCAACCCCGATGTGAAAGAAGCGCTGAAAGGCCTGATCAATACGCTTTCTAAAAATATTTCTATCAAAAAAGAGGCTTTCAGACCGCTTTTGGAGAAGGCTGTGCTCGATACCATTACCCTGATGTACAATCCATCAGGTTTTTATATCAAGGAATTTTCCAACCTGCCCAACGTCACCAGGATACAGGGGTTTAAAGGCCTGTCCAAATACATCAAACTGAGAAAAGACATTTTCAACAAACTGGTGGAAAAACTGGAAGCCGATGGCAACCAGGTAATTACCAATGATGAGATAAAGACGCTGGTCCAGTTTGTGATGAGCAAGCAACAAATATCGGATGAGGATGTGTCTTCAGAAGCGATTTCATTTTCTTCGGTACTTTCATTGGATATTTTTGAAAAAGAAGAAACATCCCCACCAGCCCACCAGCCAAGCGAGCCCGTAGATGAAATCCTGATAGAGGTAGAGGCTCATGAAGAAGAGGAAGAAACAGGCGAAATACTGATAGAAGAAGATGAGCTGGAAGAAATAGACCAGGAAGTGCAAAGCGAAGACGGTGGCATCCTGATCGAGCGGGACGAAGAAGAGGAAGAACCAGAAGAGGAAAATTTGGACAATCAGTTTTCCCCGATGACAGAAGTAAAAACTGCCCCCGCCAAGGCTGAAAAACAAACTACGGTAAACGAAAAGTTTGTAGAAGAAAAGACTATCCTCAACGAAAAATTTGAGAAAAAGGAACAGGCCAGCTCAATAGCTGAAGTGCACGAAAGCGGCAAGATTTCTGAAATTCAAAAGAGCATCAGCGTAAACCAAAGGTACATGTTCCTGAACGACCTGTTCAATGGCGACCCTAAAGCCTACCACACAGCACTGGAAGAAGTAGAAAACAGCAACTCTTTTGATGACTCGGTAGAGATACTCGTGCAGAACTATTCGAAAAAGTACGAATGGGACATGAACTCAGATGAGGTAAAAGAGCTTCTGAAAGTGATTTTTAAGAGGTTTAGGTAGTCCGAACAGAGTGCCTATAAAGAGAAAGACCAACCAATAAAGATTGACTTTCTCTTTCATTACTGATTCTCCCAGGCAGCTACAAATAAGACTATTCAACTATCACTTGATGTTCAAAAGTTCCGATTTTGGAAACTATTCGTAAAAAATACTTACCGGGTTTCAAAGAACTAATATCCACATGACCCCCTTCTCCTATATTGGGCTCATAAACCATATCGCCGAGACTGTTAAAAAACTTCGCCATGTATTTTGCTCCGATCCTATTATCCTCTGGCTTGATATATATATGATCTGCTGTAGGATTTGGATAAACGTTGAAAATAAAATGACCATCGTTTACCACATTACATTCATCCAACACTGAAAAACTTGTTTTCTCCCAATCATTCCACCCAAAATCATTATGAGCTCTATATCTTATTTCTATATAATTCACCCCCTCAACTAATAGTAGTTCCATGCTTGTAACCTTCGCACTGAAAAACTTGACTTTTGATTTGTCAAATTCCCACTGGACAGAATCAAAAGATGAGAATGAAGAATAGCCTGAGATAGTTTCTATTTTTCCGGGACAAAGATAGTTTGGCCCCTCAGAGTTGAAATAATTACCAATGGCTAAAACAGGTGTCCCAATCCATAAGGATTTGTTTGCTATCACATTCTTGGTTCCTGTTAACATCGAGCTCGCAGTAATTCCAACTTTGCCTTTAAACCCATGCTTTATTTTTACTATCGCAGGGTTCATATTAGCTTCCAATATCTCAAAACCGGAAGTCCTGTCTGTTTCCCAGACCAGCCCTGGAATTTCGCCTTCAACAGCCACGGCAACTGCTGATACTCCAGATGAATATGATTCCAAGTGATTCGTTTTAACAATGCTGTTGAGTAAATCCTTTCGAAGCTCCTCAAAATCTGCATTCATGAAGTCTTCACAACTGTATTTATACTGATAAAACAATGAATTGCCTTTTTGTTTAACGGTAACATTTACTATGTTACTGTTCTCAGGTTGAATAATTATGTGAGCAGGTTTAACTTCATGACACAAATAATTATTTCTTATGTATTTGTTGACGTGTCCCCTGGCCATCCTGGCTTTGCGCCTAATATCATTGGCCTCATACACCAAGGTATCACATTCAGATACAAATGATATAAATGCTGCGACTGGTGCAGTTTGTACATCAATAGTTGTTAAGTCCACAAACTTATGCCGAATATCCTGGGTATATCCAGTATTAAGTGCCAAGAGAACAACTAATAAAATACTATTGGTTTTCATAATTACTAGAGTTTAATAACCGTAATCGTCAATGTATCCTGTAAAGTAAATATTGGCCTTTCCGCTTGTATTTACACTGCCTTGAATTGTGAGTATCTCACCCTGTCCTCCATAGTCGTACTGGTAATCATAATCCGAAGAATAAGAGGCCGATCCTGCATTTATCTCCCCTTCAACCCATGCCCCTGGGTAATAAACCACATCCACGACAATTTTATAGTAAACAGTGGTGGCTGAAGAAAAAGTTTGGGAGCTGTTTGATGACATATACTGCCAACCACCTGTTCCTACTTTTTTATATACAGAATAATAACCAATAGCTGAAGGATTTGACTGAAAAATGATTGGCATATTCCAATATACTGTGGTGGTAGGCGGTGGGGCAACTTCACCCCTTAGGTTCCAGGTAATTTCTCTTGTAACAACAGGGCCATTAAGGCCTCCAGTGTTATTATGATATATAACTTTAAGCCTCACGGTTCCAACTACCTCGTTAGCATAGTTAGCGTATCTTGTCACACCCAATCTAAATTTATTGGTAGATGCATCAAGTGGTGCAAAGTAAGCTGCGTCTGTCGTTTCGAGAATCTGAATAGTTGGCTTCCCTAATTCATAGTTGAAGGTCAGGGATGTGCTCTTAGTTACACTTGTGGCAGAATTGTACCCAAGGTTTTGAGTAACTGTTTGATTGGTTTTTTGGCCGGTAGTGGCAAATATCAAATAGACATCAAAGAAATTATCCTTTTCATAGGTATAATCTGTGCTCGGGTGATATACAGTTCCTCCTATATTTATATCCCAAATAAACCCATTATCCGAATCAATGGATATGACTTGCGCTTGGGAAACCAAGATACCGGCAACCCAAGCCAAAATAAAAAGAATTTTGCGCATAATTGTAAGTGTTAGGTGATAAGAATATTTTATAAAGTAATAAGGATTAAAATTCCCAGATTCCTCTATTTTTATTAACGGATTACCAACCAAAAATTCAGACGGGGCATTTTATGTGACCCATCTCCATTAAATTTGTACTTTTATAACTTATATTAATTAGGTTTTTTACTATAAATATACATTTTAAATTTTTTAACAATGTTAAGATTTTCAAAATTTTTTACAGTTTTGGAAATATTCATGATACTGGTCATATCCCATTATAATGGCTTTTGTCAAAAAGAAGGTCTTAACTGGATATTCGGGGATGGCACGGGCCTGCAATTCGATGAAAATGGGGGAGTTAGCAGCCTTTCCTCATCCATACATTATATTTTCTCCAGCTGCGCCAGTATTTCTGACAAAGAGGGCAACCTGCTGTTTTATACTGAAGGCACCAAAGTCTGGGACCGCACCGGGCAAGTTATGCCTAATAGTTTACGTTTGGCAGGCTTTGGAACTACTCAACGAGCTTTAATTGTCAAAAGACCACTTTCTGACAACCTGTACTATATATTCACCCACACTGGTCTGCAAGAACTTGAGCTGCACTATTCAATTGTAGATATATCTGCGAATATGGGCCTGGGAGATGTAGTGGAAAAAAACACCCTACTCAGGCAACCCGTGGCACATAAACTAGAAGCCGTACTGCATAGCAATGGCAGGGACATTTGGCTGTTGGCACATGGAGAACAAGACGACTTCCTTGCCTATTTGCTAACCTCCGATGGCATACAGCCCCCGGTCGTCAGCCATACCGGGCCCTTTCAGGAATTTGATAAATTTCGGACTGGAAACAGCAATGCCTCAGGAGAACTAAAGGCTTCTGTTGACGGAACGCTACTGGGCATGGCCATACATTTCAAGGGGGTTTACCTGTTTGATTTTGACAACAACTCAGGCCATGTAAGTTACAAGGTTACCATTAAAGAAACGGAAGCCACAAGTACTGTCTATAGGAGTGTTGAGTTTTCACCGGACAATTCCAAATTTTATTTCACAGGCCGGTTTCAGGATTTCCCCCCCGTCCACGACTGTAACCGGGGCATCTATCAGGTGGATCTCACATTGCCAACCCACGCTGAAATCCGGGACTCGGTTTTTGAGTTGGCGCGCGATTGCTATACTACCATTCAATTGGCCCCAGACGGTAAAATTTATGTCACCAATGCAGACCCTACCAGTAGGTTTCCCCAGGGCCGTCTCTATGTAAGCTTAATAGAGCAACCCAACCAAGCAAGGGAAAGATCCTCATTCGTGAGCAATGCCATCTACTTAGGAGGAAAAATGGTCCAAAGCGGCCTGGTCGATATGCCCAAATTTTATCTGCCATACCATGCGTTCAACATAGAACATGCCTGCCTGGGAGAGGCTACACTGTTTTCCCTTACCTCTACTTTGGGGATATCGTCAGTTTCCTGGGATTTCGGGGATGGGGTTACTTCCAATGAGCTCAATCCAAGCCATGAATACACATCGGCAGGGATGTACACTGTCACACTTTCTTTTGTCAAAAACGGAGAAACAGAAATCCATACCAAAACCCTGGATATTCAACCTCTACCAGAAATAGATATAGGTGATGTCAGCCTGTGCGCACCACCTCCACAGGAAGTCACCCTTGTTGGCAATGTCAAGGGGTTGGACTATCTGTGGCAAAACTCTTTCGGGGGAGAAAATTTTACCGTACAGGATTCAGGCACCTACTGGGTAGAAGCTCGTAATGGCTCGTGTTTCCGGGGGGACACTATACATGTAGATATCAACGAGCCTTTTTCTTTTTCATTTGGTGAAGACCGTAGCATTTGTGAAGAAGATATCACAATCCTGAAACTTCCCGATGAGATAGACGGCTTTACATGGAACACAGGCCACCAACAACCCAATCTTGTTGTAGAAGAATCTGGCAGGTATGAAGCCACGGTATGGCGTGGTGCTTGTACGGCCCAGTCTAGTGTAGTGCTTGAAGTAGATCGTATCCCGGAAATAGACCTGGGGCCTGATACAAATTTGTGTTACGGAGAAACTTTAACCCTTGAGGCGCGGTTTCCTGAAGCCATGGTGATATGGAATGATTCCATCCATACGGAAACATTGGAGGTATCTGACAGTGGATTGTTCAAAGTAGCATTACTCAATGGAGCCTGTTCCTATAGGGATTCTATCAAAGTAACATTCGATTTTTGTGAATCCCTACTATCTATCCCCAATGTATTTACGCCAAATGGTGATGCCATCAATGATGTGTTTCTCATAAAAGGGTCTGGGAACGGCTGGAAATTGGATGTTTTCAATCGACAGGGAAAATCAGTTTATTCCAGTTCGGACTATAGGGGCAATTGGGGCGCGGAGGGTTTACCTTCTGGTGTTTTTTTCTACACTTTTGAAAATAGACAGTTCAACAAAGCATACAGTGGGTATGTGCAGGTACTGCGCTGATTTGCTTTGAAAATATATTTCATCTAGCTTTGCCGTTCGTTCTTTTAGATGTCAACTTATCAAGAAAGGTGGAGGGAGCGGCCCTTTGAAGCCTTGGCAACCTTCCCATTGTTTGGGAAAAGGTGCTAAATCCTGTCCCGTCCCATGCGGTGTTTTATATCTATAAAACATACGGATGGTGGATGCCGGGTGCAGATAAGTCAGAAGAATTGTCTATCCCATCAGATACAGATGCCTCTTTCGACTTGCCAGCAGGGGCTTTTTCCTTTTTTGATTATATTGCCCCAATTGAACAACCCAAACAACATTAATTCTCAATTGATTAAAAAAATTATAGACCCGATTAAAAAAATTTACGTAAGAGAAGCAATATTTAATTTAATTGATAGAGAATATGGAGGCTGAAAAAGCAGAAACACAAAATCAACTGGTCAATGCGCCATTTGACCTTGACAATCCTGACACCCGTGCCGAACAGATCAAATTGCTGAATGACAAATACCATTCGCTTTCTGTAAACGAGCGTGTGAGGGCTCTGTACGAGGACTTTGATGAAAAGGACATCATGTTGACTTCCTCTTTTGCTGCCACTTCTGCTTTCCTGCTCAGGGTGTTTTCAAAAATCCACCCAAAGCAAAAAATTTATTTCATAGACACGGGCTATCACTTCAGGGAAACCCTTGAATACAAAGAGAAGCTCACCGAACTCTATGGATTGAATGTGGAAAGCATACGGGCCGAAGAGTGGAAACACGAGTTTACCACCAAGGAAGAAACGTGGAAAAAGGATCCGGATTTCTGTTGCTCTATCAATAAAGTTGAACCCCTCAACGATATCAAGGAAAATTTCAAAATTTGGGTATCCGGGCTAATGGAATGGCAAAGCGACCACCGGTCGTCCCTCGATATTTTTGAAGATAGAAATGGCATTGTGAAGTTTTACCCGTTGCTGGATGTTACCCAGGAAGAAAGGGAAGCTTACATAAAAGACCACAACCTGCCCTTTCACCCGCTGGTGGCCAAAGGGTATTTTTCCATAGGATGCGAGCACTGTACCGTACCAGGAAAAGGCCGGTCTGGCAGGTGGAACAACAGTCCTAAAACTGAATGCGGGCTGCACCTGTAGGCTTAAACGAAAATAATTGCAAGCCCAATTCCTGAAAAGGGATTGGGTTTTTTAATGCATGAGCACCTGCATGCGGTGAGCATCCAGATTGAGCAGGATAAACAGCAAAATGGTAAATGACCAAAGGGATGATCCCCCGTAGCTGAAGAATGGAAGAGGGATGCCAATCACAGGAAACAAGCCAATCGTCATGGCGATGTTTACCATAAAATGGAAAAAAAGCACAGCCAAAACGCCATAACCATACACCCTGGCAAACCGCGACTTTTGCCGCTCGGCGATAATCGAAATCCTGACAAGAAGTATGCTAAACAAGGTAATCAACAAGACACTTCCCACCCATCCATGTTCTTCACCGAGTGTGCAGAATATGAAATCCGTACTCTGCTCGGGCACAAAGTCATACTTGGTTTGGGTGCCATTTAAAAAACCCTTGCCAAAAACACCTCCCGAGCCGATAGCTATCTTCGATTGGGTCACATTCCAGCCGACACCCAGGGGGTCTGCATCGGGATTGAACAGCGACACCACCCTGTTGCGTTGGTGTGGTTTGAGCACATCAGTCATGATGAAGTCCACACTCTTGACCATACCCACTACAAAAACAGCCATGCCAATGATGACCAGGATTTTCTTAAAATTCTTGATAGAAAGGCCAATGAAAATAAGTGCCAAAGAGCCGGTGACAATAAAAATCAGCGTTTGGTCCACTAAAAGGGATACGATAAACAAGGCGATAACCCCCAACCCAAGGGCAAACAAGATGGGTGACAAACCCTCGCGGTAATATACCAACACAAACGCCCCAAACACCATGGCCGAACCCAAATCCCCTTGCAAAATAATCAGGACAATCGGTACACCGATCAGCCCTGCCGCAATCAACTGGTTTTTGGCATTGTCCAGCTTCACATTTACCGTACCCAAAAACTTGGCTATAGCCAGGGCCGTAGCAAACTTAGTGAACTCCGAAGGCTGCAAACGGAAGCCCCCGACCTGAAACCAGGATTTCGAGCCTGACACGATCGTCCCGGTACCCAGCACAGCCAACAACAGCAGTATCATGAGGGCATAAAAAACATAGCTGAAAGAATCATAGAACTTAAAATCCAGCATCATTACCCCAAGTATCAACAGGAAAGAAGTACCAATCCAAATCAACTGCTTGCCTGAATTGGTGGATAAGGAAAACATCGAAACCGCCAGTTCTTCATCATAGACGGCCGCATAAATATTGAACCAGCCCCAGAATACCAAAATGAGGTACAGTATCACAGTGATCCAATCAATCCTGTCCCATATTTTTCCCCTGCTACTCAATACAAAAAATCTCCTTTCAAAACAAATTCCTCCCACCATGGTCGGGTAATCTCTCCCCTAATATATTTCTCTATCAGCAAGCTGGCAGTGGTTGCAGCCGCCCTTCCTCCCCATCCGGCGTTTTCCACAAAAACTGAAATGGCTATTTGCGGATTCTCCTTTGGGGCAAACGCCATGAATACCGAATGGTCTTCTCCATGGGGGTTTTGCGCTGTACCTGTTTTTCCACAGATGGCAATGTCTTTTATTTTGGCCCTGGTAGCAGTGGCGTTCACCACCTCCTCCATACCATTGATAATTACAGGAAAATGTTCAGGGCTTATATTTGTCTCATGCCTTTCCTTATATTTCGGATCCAGATAGTTGGTCTGCCCGATACCCTTGGCGATGTGTGGAATATAATAATGCCCCCTGTTGGCCATTATGGCGGCCAAATTGGCCATTTGGATGGGGTTCATCAATATTTCACCTTGCCCTATACTTAAAGAAAAGATATTCGAAAACTTCCAGGTACCCCTGCCTTTATAGATCTGATCGTACAGTTCAGGGCTTGGAATAGATCCCGACCCCTCATTGGGGAGGTCAATTCCCAATGGGGAGCCTAGTCCAAATTGGGACACCATGTCATTCCATCTGCCCAATCCGATAGGAGCTTGATTAAATTGGCTTTTCGCATCGCTTGCTGCATCCCGGTTAATTATTCTTTTGAAAACCTTCACGAAGAAATTGTTGGAAGAATACTTTACTGCTTTTTGTACATCGTAGTATCCGGGGGCCGCATGGTCTGCTATGAGCGTATTGTCGCAATATATTTCTTCCTCTGGCCCCAATACACCTTCTTCAAGTGCAATCAGGCCCTGGATTATTTTGAAAATCGATCCGGGTGGATACATCGCCATAAGGGGGCGATTAAACAATGGTTGAAGACTATCTGTTGCTATACTACCATAATTTTCCCCGAAGTTTCTTCCTGTAAGCAGGTTGGGATTGTAGCTTGGGCTAGACACAAAAGCCAGAATTTCACCTGTGGATGGCTCGATGGCAACCACACTCCCAATCTTGCCCTTCATCAACCTCTCGGCATACATCTGCAAATCAATATCTATTGACAAGGTAATATTCTCCCCTGGTATGGCCAGGGTATCAAGACTACCCCCTTTGAATGGCCCCTTTTCTATACCCCTCACATTCACCATTTTGAATTTCACACCCCTGCGCCCCCTCAGTTGCTCTTCGTAAGAAGACTCTATACCGGTAATACCAATATAATCGCCAGAGCGGTAGTAGTTGCTGGTGTCTCGCTTGAGTTGGTTCGAGCTTATTTCACCTATGTATCCAAACACATTGGCCAAGCCATCATTTGAATATTTCCTCACCGTTCTAGCAGTGGCATAGAAGCCTTCAAAACCAACCAACTTGTCCTGCACCCGGGCAAAATCTTCGCTGGGAATTTGCTTGATGAATTGGGATGGTTTGATGCTAGAATAGCGCCAGGCCTTTATCATCCTTTTGTCAAAATCTTCACGCTCCAGGCCAAAGGCACTACAAAAAGCCAGTGTGTCGAGGTTTTCTACTTCCCTTGGCACCACCATCAAGTCGTAGCTCGGCTCGTTATATACCAGTAGCTCTTTGTTGCGGTCGAAAATCAAGCCGCGGTAAGGGTATTCGATAATTTCCTGCACAATATTGCTCTCAGCAGCCAATCTGTAGCTTTCGTTGAGCACTTGTATGGAAAAAAGTTTTGACGCAAAAATGACCGCTATTATCAATATCAAAGCCCTGATAATATATTTTCTGCTGTCATTCATATATCATATATATCTTAAAGGTATAGTACTCCCATAGTAACGAAAAAAACAATGCTGATATCACAGAACAGGTGGATTAATCCCTGTTTTTTTATAGCAACTTATTTAAGTCACTTAGCCTTGTTCAAAAACAAATACTGGATAATCAGCACTACCACCAGTGTAAACAGCGAGCTGAAAAACGCCTTTGACAAAGTGATCAAAAAATTAGCAAAGCCAAAAGCCTCTACAAAAAATAATATCAGGCAATGCAACAATATCAACGGATAAGTGTAGGTAAGAAACCACTGCACCCCTTGTGTCCTTATGTTGATGCGGTCAACGGCACCATAACCTGTGCCCGGGTTGAGGATATTGATCCAAAAAGGGCGCACGAACATTAAAAAGGTAGCCGCCGATGCGTGTACTCCCTGCGTACTATAAAAGGCATCTGTGATCAACCCAATCACAAACCCGATCACTATCTGCAGCATTGGGTTTGTTTCAACCGGTATTAACAAGAGCGCCAGTACATAGAAAAAACAAAAAGCTACACCAAAAAGCACCAGGTCTTTGAAGACAAAAACCTGCGCAAAAATGATTATCAGGGATAATAATATGGTGCCAAATGCCCCTTGTTTATTCATATCTTAGTTGTTGCGCTCTTTCCAGGGAATCCTTCTGCTCCTTCATCTTAAAATCAACCAAATAAACATAGGATAGCTGATAAAAGTTTGTGGACAATTTTGCCCGAATATTATAAAAAGTGTCGTCTTCTGCAATGGATACATCTTCTATTGTGCCGATCATAGTGCCTGGAGGAAACAACGTATTGTACCCTGATGTGAGAATGGTATCTCCCTGGTACAAGGACAGGTGCCTCGGTAAATATTGAATGTTTACATACAGAGGATTCAATCCATCCCATGATGTGGTACAAAGTGAACCGGACGGCTCGTGCATGGAAGACACCAGTAGTGCACCATGTAAAATAGAAGCCACGGAAGAAAAATGGTCCGATGCGGCAACCACCTGGCCAACTGCCCCTTCAGAGCCGATCACTCCCATTCCTTTATAAACACCCTCTTTGGTTCCTTTATCCAGGGTAATATGGTTGTTTTGTAAAAACACCGAGTTGTTGATGACTTTTGCCGGAACAAAATTCCAAACAGAAGAGTCAATTTCCGTAGGTGCCAATGCCGCGCCTGCCAGGCTATCTGGCAGGCTCAACAACCTTGATTTTAACCTGGCGTTTTCTTCGGCCAGTATTTTATTTTGTCTTGATAAATTAAAAAATGCAATGAGGTCGTGGGAGGCCTGGCTTATCGAACCTGTAAAAGCATTGGCTGAATTGAAATACCTGGCGCCCTGATAGCTGTTGTTTTCAACAATCAACCAAAAACTAAGACTCTCCAAAAATAAAAATAATAGAAACGCTCTGTACCGGAAAAGAAACTGGAGAAGTCGACGCATTTATATCATTGCATTAGTACTGCTTTATATTTTTCAATGTCTTTCAATGCTATCCCTGTGCCCTTCACAACTGCCAGCAAAGGATCTTCCGCTACATGTATCGGGAGTTTGGTTTTTGCGGCAAGCCTCTTGTCTAGCCCACGCAACAATGCCCCTCCACCCGTAAGGTAGATACCATTGTCATAAATATCGGCAGACAATTCAGGTGGTGCGATTTCCAGGGCTTTCAATACTGCCTCTTCTATTTTCGACACTGACTTATCAATGGCAAAGGCCACTTCTGAATATGACAGTTGTATTACTTTCGGGATACCCGTCATCAAATCCCTTCCCCTGATATCAAAATCCTCTGGGGGGTCTTCCAATTCCGTAAGGGCCGAACCAATCGTTATTTTTACTTTCTCAGCAGTTCTTTCACCGATCAACAGGTTGTGTTGCCTCCTCATATAATCGAGAATATCCTTGTTGAACGCGTCACCCGCCACCCTTATGGATTGATCACATACTATACCAGAGAGGGCAATCACTGCAATTTCTGTAGTACCACCCCCGATATCTACGATCATGCTACCTACCGGCCTGTTGATTTCTATTCCGATACCAATAGCAGCCGCGATCGGCTCAGATATCATAAATACCTCTTTTGCCCCGGCGTGTTCAGCCGAGTCCCTCACTGCCCTTTTTTCTACTTCGGTTATACCAGACGGAATACAGATGATCATTCTATGTGATGCCGGGAAAAACCTCTTTTTGTGGTCGGCAATCATATTGATCATACCCCTGATCATAAATTCAGCAGCCTGGAAGTCGGCAATAACACCGTCTTTCAGAGGGCGTATGGTCTTGATATTGTCATGGGTTTTTTCATGCATCTGCATGGCTTCATTCCCAATGGCCAGTACTTTGTTTTTTGCTTTGTCGATTGCAATGATGGATGGTTCGTCCACCACAACCTGGCCTTTGTGAATGATCAAGGTGTTGGCTGTGCCAAGATCAATGGCTATATCACTTGAGAAAAAATCGAATAAACCCATGCTGTATAATACCCTTTAAATGTGAACAGGCGGAAAATTACAAAATTGTTTTTATATAAATGCCAAACCCGGCGGGTTTCCCAAATTGGCTCCTGACAGCCCAAAAAACTGAGTGCCAGGATAGGGTCAGCCCATCGGACGTGCAACCTTTTTAATGCTTAAAATGCCTGGTACCGGTAAATACCATGGACATGTTGTTTTCATTGCAATAATCTATTGACAATTGGTCCTTGATTGAGCCACCGGGCTGAATGACTGTTTTCACCCCGGCATTATTGGCCAGCTCTACACAATCCGGAAATGGGAAAAACGCATCTGATGCCATGGCCGCTCCTTCCAGGCTTAGACCAAAAGATGATGCTTTCTCCACTGCCTGCTTTAAAGAATCTACCCTTGAGGTTTGCCCTGTTCCGCTGGCTATAAGCCTGTCAGACTTAGCAAAAACTATCGTATTTGACTTGGTGTGTTTGGCGACTTTTGATGCAAATATCAGTGCGGCAACCTCTTCCTGATTCGGTGCAATTTTGGTAACCGTCTTCAAGTCTGCTGCAGCATCCGTAATATTGTCAACATCCTGCTCGATTACTCCATTGAGCAACGACTTAAATTGTTTTTGCGGCTGACACTTTTTCTTTTCTACCAGGAGTATCCTGTTCTTCTTGGTTTTCAACACAGACAGGGCGTCCTCATCAAATGATGGGGCAATAAGTATTTCGAAGAAAAGCTTGTTCAACTCATTGGCGGCTTCCAGGTCTATAGTAGCATTGGAAACCAGTACACCACCAAAAGCAGAGATATTGTCTGCTTCAAGCGCCTTCAAATATGCCTCGCAAGTGGTGCCGGCTGTGGCCACACCGCATGCATTGGTATGCTTGATGATGGCAAATGCATTCTGGCCTTCAAATTCATTGATCAATGATATGGCAGCATCTACATCCACCAAATTATTGTAAGAAAGCTCTTTGCCATTGAGTTGGTCAAAAAGCTCGTCAAGGTCTCCAAAGAACCTGCCCTTTTGGTGTGGGTTTTCCCCATACCTCAAAACTTTTCCATTTCTTTTGCTCATTTTGACAGAAGGTTCTTCGCCATTGCTGTTGAAATAAGAGAAGATAGCCGAATCATAATGGGATGAAATGTCAAAAGCCTTACCGGCAAATTTTTGTCTTTGCTCCAAAGATGTGGCGCAACCCTGCTCCTGCAACATATCAAGGGTCTCGGCATACTGTTCCCTGGAGGATACTATCAGTACATCCTTAAAGTTTTTTGCTGCCCCGCGAATGAGTGAGATTCCCCCAATATCTATCTTTTCGATGATATCGGCCTGACTTGCCCCTGAAGCAACCGTTTCTTCAAATGGGTACAAATCCACAATCACCAGGTCTATATCCGGAATGGTGTAATTTTCCTTTTCCGCTACATCGCCCTCATTATCCCTTCTATTAAGAATGCCTCCAAAAACTTTAGGGTGGAGGGTCTTAACCCTTCCACCAAAAATCGATGGGTAGTCGGTCAATGTTTCAACTGCTACAACGGGAATACCCAGGTTTTCTATAAATGCCTGTGTGCCGCCGGTTGATATCAGCTGAACATCATTGGCATGTAAGGTTTTTACTATTTCTTCTAAGTTGTCTTTGTGATATACGGATATTAGGGCCGAACTTATCTTTTTCATTGGTTACTTTTATTGCAAGCCAGGATGCCTCTGGCCAGTTGGTCTAAATCAAAGGAACCAGTAATCGGCTCCTGTAAAACAAGCTGCAAAAGTACTTTTTTATTTGTGGGAAAACACACTAAAAACTATGAAAGATTTGGCCTTGTTGCCCGCAAACAAAGGAATTTTAAAGATTTCGCTGAGGCAAGCCTAATTTCGGAATCCTTCAATATAGGATTCGACCACTTCCGGGAAAAACCTGTATTCTAGCTCGTGGATTTTTTCGGCGATTTTTTCGGGCGAATCTTCTGTCGTCAATGAGGTGGATTGTTGGAAAAGTACTTTGCCATCATCATATACTTCATTCACCAAATGTATAGTAATACCACTTTCAGTTTCGCCATTGCCCTTGACAGCCTCATGCACGTGCATGCCATACATACCCTTTCCCCCGTATTTTGGAAGCAGTGCCGGGTGTATGTTAATGATCCTGTCCGGGTAAGCCTCCACCAAAGATTGGGGCACCAGCCACAAAAAGCCAGCCAATACGATAAAGTCAATTTCCCTGTCTTGGAGCAGTTCCAGCAATTTATCAGATTTATAAAATTGATCTCTATTGAAAACCTGATTTTCGATTTGGTGGTTTTTTGCCCGCTGAAGCGCATAGGCCTGCGGGTTGTTGCTGAACAATGCCGTGATTTCGATTGTTGGGGAATTTTTAAAATATTCGAAAAAATTTTCTGCGTTTGTCCCTCCGCCTGAGGCAAAAATGGCTATTCTTTTCTTCAATTGCTGCTAGTTTATCAGTATCATACTCAAAACCCCACCTACCATCAGCAATTTGCAATATTGGCTCAGTTGGTAAAAGTGTCGTTTCGTATCTGCCCGTATCAATTTATAAATTAAAAACAAAGAGGGCACGAGTAGGGCCAAAAAGTAGCCGGTAAATACGGCGTTACCCATCCTGCCTGCGAAGTAAAATAGAGAAATGGTAAATCCCAAAATCAGAACATAAAGCACCCATTTGGTTTTCCTGATACCCAGCACTATGGGCAATGACTTACACCCAAAAGCTTCATCCCCTTTCATGTCTTCTATATCTTTGATCACTTCTCTTATAAGGGTGATGCCAAAAGCGAAAAAGGCATAGACAAAAATCAAAAACTCGGCGGTACGGAAATAGATGGCCAGAACCAGCAACGACAGGCCTGTAAGAAAAGATACTGTCAGGTTGCCCAGCAGGGGAAGCCTCTTCAATTGATTGGAGTAAAACCAGAGCAGAAATGCTGCCAATAAATTGACTGCACCAATCCAATACGAAACATAAGTGCCCAACAGTATGCCCACTGCATTGAAAATCAAATGCCAAATGAGGACAGGCCGCCTTTCCAGTTTATTGCCCACGATTACTTTATGTGGTTTGTTGATCATATCGATTTTGATGTCATAATAATCGTTGATGTAATAGCCCGCGGCTGCTATAATGATGGTGCTCAAAATGAGCAAAAGCAGTTTCGCTTCAAAGATTACAGACCAGTTGGGGCCATAGGGGCCGGTAAGAAAAATGGCGGTACAATACTGTGTGAAAAATATAATGATCAGGTTTGGTGTTCTCGACAATTTCAGAACCTGCCAAAAAGAAGACGGGGAAATAACCTTCAGCATAATGCTTCAAAGATACTTTACAAAACGGAATAAAAAGTAGAATCTATCAGAACGAATAGCAGCATAAGCAATGCCAATTTTAATAATGGGGAGTTTTTATCTGGTCAAATCCAGGGCCTTTGCAAAAATCGACATTCGGCCTCTTGCGTTCTACTTTATTTTCCAATCCCGGCGAAGATCCGCAAGGCTCAGGGAGCTTAGGTTGGCGGCCAATGAATCTGTGCCGATTTCTATTGCATTGGCCTTCCAGTCATCATGTAGTTTGGATGGTACAATCTTTTTCAACTCAATACCCGATTGCATCAGGAGGTAGGCTACCAACTGGATATCTTCATTGCTCACATCATCCCCATAGTAGAGGGCGTTTGATGCATAGTTGGAGAATGCTTCGGCAGGCCTTCTTTCATGAATATAGAATCCGTATTTCCTCAATACGTACACTCTCTTTTTGTCTTTCTCTTTGGTATAGTACCTCACTACCACATCTGTTCTGGATTCTGGGCGGTCTAGTTTTGTCAATATTTCCTTTTTGTAATTTCCGACCAAATCCGAAAAGTATGTTTCGTCCGTCTTTTCTTCATTACTGGTACTGTTATTTTCTTTTGGGTCATCCAACTCGATAATGGGTTCGGCGGGCATATCCAATGCTTCGTTGGGTTGATTCTCCTCAGATTTGTTTTGACTTTCTATGGCTTCTTGGCTGCCCGAACCACTAGATCTGTACGACCTCTCAATGTATTCTTTTTTTGGCCTTGTGTTTTCGGTGTTGGAGTTTAGGAGGGAAAACAGGGCAACCACGGCTACAACAAAGAGAAAACAAGCCAAGGGGAACCAAGAGTGACTTTCCGAATTAGCCATTACAGTCTAGTTTGTTTATTTAAATCTAGCCAATTGGACCTAATCAACAAAATGAATTGGATAATAGCATAAATAATAGGGCAATTCGCATGATTTTTTGTAAAAAATAATTAATTTGATAGATAATAGTAAAATGCCAAGACATCAAACTTTTAACCATAATAAAATCGAGCGATATGAAAACTAACTTTACTATATTTTTGCTTTGTTTGTTTTCCCTCAATGTAGTGGGGCAGGAGATGAGTAAGATGACTGACCCCAGGGATGGAAAAATATACAACACCGTTGATCTAAAAATAACATTGGAGGGTGGGATATTCGTACATCGGGTCTGGATGGCAGATAATCTAAGTTATGTAACGGAAAACTCCGTTTGCTATAAAAACGAGCCTGCATATTGCGATGCATTCGGAAGGATGTACAACTGGGCGGATGCGCAAATTGCATGCCCTGAAGGGTGGCACCTCGCCACTTCAAAAGAATGGGGGGAAGTGATAGGAACATTTGGAGGTGTTTACAAAGCAGGAAAAGCGTTGAAAAAAGATGGTGCCAGCAACCTCAGCATGCTAATGGGGGGATTTGGGGATGTCGCAGGTGTCTTTAGTGATGTGGGCAAGAGCTCCAACTACTGGCAAATGGGAGAAGAACAAAAATATACAGCACCGATGATATCCATTCATGGATCCCACGACGAACTTTCTGAAGTACAAATAAGAAAAAGCAACTACAACAGTTGCAGGTGTGTAGCCAACTATTAGCGGCTATAGATATTCACAAAAAAGCCTGTCGGACATATCCAACAGGCTTTTTTGTTATTGCCATATAGATTTTTCATTGCTCCGGATACACATAGCCATACTTCTCGGTGATATCCTTTTTCTTCATTTCTTCTACCCTCATAGTGATCACTATATCCTCCAAAGGCTTGTCCCTTCTTCCTGTAGCCTGTTCGGCAATTTTGTCCACCACATCAAGGCCTTCTACAACTTTTCCAAATACGGTATAGTCGCCATCCAGATGAGGGGCACCTCCAACTGTAGAATACACTTTGACCTGCTCAGGGCTAAAACTCTTCTTCCTGATCTTAACATTGAGCTCCTCTTCGGCCAGGTCTATACTTTCGTTGAATAGCTGTTGCATTCCGGCCTGGTCTCCATTCCTTTGAAGCTCAAGCAGTTTGTCCTTTAGGCCGGCATGGCTTTCGTACTGTATCAATTTGTTCATGGCCTGGTTCAGCGCCCGCTGATCAATAGTAAGTTGCTCCAGTTTATCCTCCGAAAAAGTATTTCCATGAACCACATAAAACTGGCACCAGCTTGATTTTTTTTTCGGATTTACCTGATCACCCTGCCTTGCTGCTGACAGTGCCCCTTTTTCATGGAAGAATTTTCCCACAAATTCTGCATCAATTCTATCGTCATTTCTGGTTTCTTCCCTGGCATCTATATCACCGCCCTGAATCATGAAGTTTTTGATCACCCGATGAAATATGGTACTATCGTACCTTCCGGATTCAGCCAGCTTGAGGAAGTTTTCTTTATGCAGTGGTGTCTCGTCATAGAGAATGGCTTTCATGTCCCCAAATGTAGTGTGGATGATTACCACATAATCTGTATTCTTTTTACAAGAAAAAAGCAGGCAAGCACCCAATACCAACAACGTAATTTTTTTGAACATATCTTATTTAATAAAAAATTTTTGAAAGTGGTAAAATTATAAAAACGCCAATATTATAGACATTTTGACCAAGAATTTTGTAAAAGTTGGCCATCACTCAGAAAGTTGGTTTATATTCCGTGAATTTTTCATTAAACCTTTTGGTATGGAAGGCATCTTAGATGAATGCATATCTTAATGTTGGTACCACCATGGCTTTCGAACGCAAAGTATTTAGGCTGAATTTTTTTGCCTTTTTATTGATTTTATTGGGGGCATCTCCAGTTTTAACCAATGCCCAGGACATCACCACAGAAGGCAAAGACTTTTGGCTGGGTTTCATGGAAAACCGGGAACAAAATGGGGAGATTTTTCTTCAGATTTACATCAGTGCAGTGGATTCAACAGGCGGTACGGTTTCCCTCCCACTTGCCAATTGGAGCCAGGAGTTTTCCGTTGACGACAATTCTACAGTGCTCGTAACAGTGCCCACCAACCTGGGCATGGCAGAAGGTTCAGGAAATATCGCAAACCGCGGCATTCATATCCAGGCCAATGATAATGTAAGTGTATATGCGCTAAATAATGTAAGGCTCAGTGCCGATGCTACAGTGGTGCTTCCCACACCGGCCCTGGGGCGCACGTACTATGTAACCTCGTATTATGGCGGCAACAATTGGTCAGATTCAGAATTCCTTATAGTAGCTGTAGAAGACAATAGTAAAATTGACATTACCCCTACACAAAATACCCGGGATGGCCACAGTGCGGGCGTTACCTATACGGTCAGCCTGGATTCCGGGCAGGTAGTGCAGGTACAAGCTGCTGGCGACCTTACAGGCACGAAACTCCGGTCATCGGGCAGTTGCCTGCCATTTGCAGCATTTGCCGGCAATGAATGGACCCGGGTAGGAGGTTGCCAGCAGGCGCAGGACCATTTATATGAACAAATGTTTCCCGTGGGTGCCTGGGGCAAAAATTTTGCTACCGTTCCATACAGGACAAGGATTGGGGGGGATGAATTCAAAATCCTGGCGGCCAGTGACCAAACCACAGTTGAAATAGCAGGCGAAAGCCCCATCATTTTGAACGAAGGGCAATCAGTATTGCGGCTGCTGGCATCCCCAGGGCTGATCACCGCCGACAAGCCCATACAGGTAGCACAGTTCAGCAGGAGCCAGAGTTGCGACAACCAACTTGCCGACCCTTTTATGATCCTGCTTAGCCCAATAGAACAATCCCTGAAAAAAATCACATACAATGCGCCAAATGTATCGCAGATTCAAAATTTTTTCACGAACATCATCACACCAACCGACGCAGTAGCCGACCTTACTTTCGATGGTGGCAGCATTGAGGACCAATTCAGCCCTTTCGATGATGACCCCACCTATTCTTATGCGCAGCTTTTTGTTTCAATTGGCAACCATACTATAGAATCCCCTGTGGGGTTCACAGCGTATGTATATGGATATGGCCAGATCGAATCCTTTGGGTATGCCACAGGTGCCCGTCTGGACAACCTCAACCTGGTGGTCTCTTCATACAACGAAACCACCGGGCAGTTTACCGGACAGGTATGCCGGGGTGACAAGGTAACGTTTGAGGTTTCTTCAAAGAGGTCTTTTGCAGAATTTGAGTGGAACTTCCGCGGTGAGATACAAACCGGGAATCAGGTGGAATATACTTTTGATGAAGGGGGTGATTATTTCATAACAGTAACGGGGGTGACTGGCTCGACCACAGGATGTGCCGATCAGGAAACTTCAGTGAAACTAATCCAGGTGCTGCAACCCGAATTTGACATCCTCGGCCCCAGGTCGGTTTGCCCTTTTAGTCCGGGGGTAGAATACCTGGCAGATGATGACCTGGCAGGCAACACAAGGGAATGGTTTGTTGAGGGCGGAAACCTCATTTCCGGGCAAGGCACTAAAGCCATAAAAGTGGACTGGGGCGATACCAATGACCTGTCCAGGGTGAGGTTGCTGACCCAAAATGCCCTGGGCTGCTTTGGGGATACCATCGATTTTCCGGTAAAAATCAACATACAGCTTGACCCCAGCGCACCAATAGGAATGGACAGCTTATGCTCCAGCAACATACAAGATGTTTTTTACTCTACTTACCCCACACCTACTTCCATCTACAGCTGGAAAGTGGAAAACGGTCAAATTACTTCCCCCGATGGCCAACATGAAATGACTGCAACATGGGATGGTCCGGGAACCTCTAAAATATGGTATGAAGAAGGCAGTACATTGGACGATGTGTGCAGTGGTATATCCGATACCCTACTAATAGTGATAGAAAGGGAGCCAGATGAAAACCTTTCTATACAACTGGCGAAGGAGGAATATCAAATCGAAGAACCCATAGCTTACAACTTTTCAGGGGATCAAAATTTCAATTTTATTTCATGGAAATTTGGAGATGGTGTTGGCATTGACAGTATCGACAGGGAATCTTCCGTCAACCATTTTTATAAATGCCCGGGCACCTATACCCTCGACATCAGCGCCTATACGGGCACCATTTGTCAAAATACCGGGCTTGGTACCAAAGAAGTGAAAATTTTGGCGCCCGAGCTTGAGGTTGTATCCGTTTCCAATCACCAGAGCCTTGGCGGGACCCTGGAAATCCGTGGCAAGCATGAACAAACCGAATTCTATACCAACCCTATTGTGATGGAAAAAAGGCTGATTGAACCGGTAGCCACTGCATGGTCGGCTTTTGCAGGCTTTTCCTCAGATGCCATACTGGATCAAAACCTGAAAACCGATGAAAATGTCTTTGAATACAGACTGAAAACCACCACTGTCTGCAACCAGGATTTTTTTTCTATCGAACACAACAACCTACTGCTGACCACTGAGAAGGATTCAATTGGCACCTTGCAGGTAAACATGGAAAGGAACAACTACTTCAACTGGGACAATGGCGTGCTGGCATACGAAATCTGGCAAAAACTTGATGATGGGGAATATGTGTTGGTGGGGGAAATGCCTGGGAATGCCACGGACATCCTTTATGAAAACAAGGGTTTTGACCACTGTTTCAAAATTAAGGCCATTGAAAATGGAGGAAACGATGCTTTTGCCTGGTCCAACGAATCCTGCGAATCATTCGTCCCGAAGATCAATACATTCAATGTATTTTCACCTAATGGTGATGCCTTTAACCCCCACTATGTAATTGAGGGGATTGAAAACTACCGCCATAGCGTTTTTACAGTGATCAACAGGTATGGGAAACCGGTATTTGAAAAAACCGCCTACCAAAACGACTGGACAGGCACCAACAACAGCGGTCAGGAACTGGAATCCGGAGTATATTATTTTACGATCGAACTGAATGAGCCACGATCAGATCAGGGCTTTATGAAAGGAACAGTAACTATTTTGAGGTAGTTATCTTTGCTTTTCGATTGTTTTTATTAAGTATTCTTCCAAAATACTAGCAAAAAACAGCTGTAACAATGATGAAGAATTCAGTACCAATCCTTGTACTATCAATTGTACTTGTCGTCAACTGTGCCTTTGGCCAAAAAGCCGAGCGAATACTTATAAAAGGAAAGAAGATACATACACTAAAACTCAATAATAAGATAAGCCTCAGGAAACTGTCTTTACCAGGAGAAAATTTTGAACAACTCGATCCTCTTGGCATACCCAATGATAAGACATACGAAAAATCGGTTGTTGACGAAACCTGGACGTTTTATTATGATGATCTTGAAATTACATTTATAGATAAGAATGGTATGCCCGAACTCTACAAAATTGTGATTGATGGCGAACGCGCATTTATTAAAATGGCGGGACAGGTTTTAACTACGGGCATATCTCCGGAAAAAATCATAAAGCAAGGCCAGGCGAATCATAAAAGAGACTTGTCGGTAGAGAAAAATTCGAACAAACCACTGGCCTCAAAACTTAAGAACGACTATGGCTTTGTTGAGCTCGTTTTAACTACTGACGGCAAGGCAATTGATAAAATAATATACCAAATGGATATGAGATAGACTTAACTACCCTGCTCCCTTCTGATCTCTGCCAAAATTGTGGCACCACCATTGGAGAGGATGTACTCTCCCAGTTGCTCTCCTGCCAATTCGGGGTTTGAGACAGGGGCATTGCTTTTTGACACAACTATGTCATTCCCATTCAGGCTGATGATACCCCCATGCAAAACTACCTCCTGGTTTTCTACCCTTGCGTACCCAAAAATCGGCACACTACAACCCCCTTGCATTTTTTTTAAATAGGCCCTTTCTGCACGGATGGCTATTTCAGAGGTCTCATCGTTGACACAATTTCTTACCAATTCCCTTTTTTTCGCATCCAGTGATTCAAAAACTTCCACGGCTATACTGCCCTGCCCAACGGCTGGAATAAACTTTTGGGTATTCAACTCATGGCTGATCTTATCATTGTAGCCCATCCTGTTTACCCCTGCGTAGGCCAGGAACAGTCCATCGCACTGCCCTTCCTCCATTTTCCTGATCCGGGTCTGTAGGTTTCCTCGAATGGGCACTGTGGATATATTGGGGTAATATTTCTTCAGGAAGGCGATCCTTCTTGTAGAAGAGGTACCTATGGTGAGGCCGGTGCTCTCCAGGCTAAGGTCATGCGATGAAATGATCACATCGTTTACCTTTTCCCTTTCTCCAAAAGCGATCAACTCAAAGCCAGCGGGCAATTCGGATTGCATGTCCTTGGCACTGTGCACGGCTATGTCAATCGCACCGGAGGCTAGTTGCTCCTCTATTTCCTCAGTAAATACACCCTTGCTGCCAATTTTGGAGATACTCACATCAAGGATTTTATCACCCTTGGTATCTATGGTAACTATTTCTGTTTCAGCGCCGCTTTTCTCCAACAACTCCTGAACATGATAAGCCTGCCATAGGGCCAGTTTGCTGCCTCGCGTTCCTATTCTTACTTTCATTTTCTTCTCATTTAGCTGTCATCAGCCTGCCTATCGATAGCGACATGTCCATAAATAGTATTTTAGCGCTGGCATTTCTGCTCAGATGGTAATGGCCTTTGTTTAGTTCACCAGCAATTTTTTCCAATACCGGCATACTCAGGGCTTTTCCGAAGTTCGCCACAAAAGAGCTTTCTTCGGGATTCAATTTAAGTTCATCCAAAGCCGTCATTTTGGCCATTAGGGCCTCCCGCATCATGTTGAGTCCGTAAACAAACAGCATCATCTGAGCCGATTTATTCATAGAGGCAAACATGTCGTTCATGGAGGTGAGTTCAGCGAAGTTTTTTGTCCAGCACAGCCTCATCCAGTCCCGAAACATTTTGTGCGAATCGTCTTCTATCTCATGTATGAGGGTAGAAGCTTTGTTTAGGTTTCCTTCTGCAAGGGCCGCTATTTTTCTGGCTTTTTCTGCCTCCACCTGCCTCTCATTCCGGAGGTAATCGATTATTTCGTCATCGCTAAAAGACCGGATTTTCAACAATTGGCACCTGGAAAGTATGGTAGTGAGCAATTTTTCATAATCATTGGTCACCAACAAAAAAATCGTCCTTTCGCTGGGCTCTTCCAAAATCTTCAAAATCCCGTTGGCCGCATTCACATGCATGTATTCCGGCAACCAGATCAGCATGATCTTGTACTTTGCTTCAAACGCTTTGAGTGAAAGGCTTTTGATGATGTTGCGGCTTTCTTCTTTCGATATATTGGCCTGCTTGTTTTCAGCACCATAGGATGCCGACCATTGCTCTATACCATGATAGGGATTGGACAGGGCGAAGCTCCTCCACTCATTCAAATAGCTGGAGCTGACCACATTTTTACCTGTGATTTTCTTGGTAGAACTCACCGGAAAGACGAATTGTACATCAGGATGAACCAACTTGTCAATTTTCTTACAGGAAGCACATTCCCCACAAGAGTCCGACGCTGATGGATCGGTGCAGTTGATATAAGTGGCAAAGGCCAAAGCCATTGCCAGGTTGGCACTGCCTTCCGCTCCAAAAAACAACTGTGCATGTGCCACATGGTTTTCCTTCACAGCAGTGATCAACTTCTGTTTGGTTTCTTCGAGCCCTATGATGTCCGAAAACCTCATACTTCAACGGCCTTTTCCCAAACCCTGTGGCTGATAGAACGCTCAAAAACCTCATCAAATATTTTTTCCTCTGTAGCAGTCCATTCCCTTGTTTTCCTTTTCATCACTATAGCAGCAGTTTGTTTTGCCCTGGCCAGTTCGTAAGTGCTAAAACCAGTGGCCCCTCCCCAGCTAAACGAAGGGATCACATTTCTGGGATAGCCAGCTCCAAAGATATTGGCACTCACTCCAACTACTGTTCCCGTGTTGAACATAGTATTGATACCGCATTTGGAATGGTCTCCCATGATCAAGCCGCAAAATTGAAGCCCTGTATCGTGAAACGCCTCTTTGCCAAAATCCCACATTTTTATTGGGGTGTAGTTGTTTTTTAGGTTGGATGTATTGGTGTCTGCACCAAGGTTGCACCATTCACCGATCACGGAATTGCCCAAATACCCTTCATGCCCCTTGTTGCTATACCCAAAGATGACAGAATTGCCTACCTCGCCACCAACTTTCGTATGGGGCCCAAAGGTAGAGTCTCCCCTGATCTTTGCACCCATATTCACCTGACCATATTCGCACAAGGCAAAAGGGCCTTTTATGATTGCGCCCTCATGGATTCTGGCATTTTTTCCAATATAAATTGGGCCGTTATCGGCATTTAATATGCAGGCTTTTACCTCGGCACCTTCTTCCAGGAAAATATCCTTTTCGTTGTATATCCGGGTGTGAGGATCCTCTATGCGCCTGGAGCTTTTCCCTTGCGTTAGCAATTCGAAATCCAACCTTATCTGGTCACCGTTTTTGATGAAGATGTCCCATGGCCTTTCTACCAATTCCACAGAAGGCACATACTCCACAGGCTTCAGGCTGGCATCCAAAGGCTGGCTGTACGTGGGTACATGTTCAGTTCTTGCAGCCAGAAACTTGCCATCTTTTTCCAGCTTTTCCCCCTCATTTAAGTTGGTGATTGTTTTTACAACCTGACGATCAGGACAAAGGGAAGCGTTAATAATTAGGAATGGGCCTGAAGGTACTACAGGTTGGTCTTTGCCCAAATAAGGTTCGGTGATGTATGATACCTCAGATTGTAGTCTGGCCGACCACTTTTCGCTTATTTTGAGGATTCCTACCCTTAATTCACCAATGGAACGAGTAAATGTCAGCGGCAATAGCTGCAACCTCGTTTCAGCCATATCGAGCAGGAAAATATTCATCGGGCAAAAATAAAAAAGTCTTCAAGAAATCGAATTCCTGAAGACCTTTATATCCGAATAGAAATGGATTATTTGTTTTTGTATCTTTTGTTGAATTTTTCAACCCTACCGGCAGTATCTACAAACAGCTTCTTACCAGTGTAAAAAGGGTGTGATGCCGAACTCACTTCCACCTTGATCAATGGGTACTCATTGCCATCTTCCCACTTGATGGATTCGCTGGAAGTCATGGTTGACTTGGTGATAAATTTGAAATCACTTGATGTGTCGTGAAAAACAACTTCTTTGTACTCGGGATGTATGTCTTTTTTCATCGTATCTGATGTTTTTTCTGTTCAATTTTCCTAAAAAGGAGTGCAAAAGTAGAAACAATTGATTAAAACACAAACTATTGTGCAGAATAAAGGTGCAAGAACACTAAATTTATTTAGAATGTTGTGGTTGTTAGTTCAAACCAAAATATTTCAAAATATTTGCCTTTACAATTATAGCACCAAGAATGAGCATCAAACTCCTGTGGATATCCTCCATCTTCTGCATTATTGGCCACCTGGCATTCCCACAAAGTACGTATGCCCCATTAAATAGCGACTATTATTATTTAATAGACCGCTTTCAGGTGTTGGATGGCGATCTCTCTAAGGATCGTATGCATTCTTCGTTTAAGCCCTATAGTAGAAAATCGATAGCCGGCTTTCTGGATTCCATGGCCATTGAGATGTCTGAAAAGGACCAGGCCAATTTGACCTATTTGCAAAATGACAACTGGGAGTACTTTAAAAATGGAAATGAAAACAGCAAAAAACCGTTTCTAAAACATTTTTATAAAAAAAAGTCAGATATTGTCCATGTAGATAGCCGGGACTTTGACCTTCATGTGAAGCCGGTAATATATTTCAGTGGAGGAAGGGACAGCCAAAGTGCCTCGAGCCCATATATCAACTCCCGTGGTATCGAGCTCAGGGGAAAAATTGACAATAAAATTTCTTTCTACACATTTCTTTCAGAAAACCAGGCCGTGTTTGCCAAATACGTGCAGGACTATTCTGCCAGGATAGGTGGTGTTCCCAACGAAGGTTTTTGGAAGCTGTTTGGTGACAATGGTCATGATTTTTTCACAGCCCGGGGCTATATCCAGTTCCATGCCACCAGGCACATAGGTATCCAGTTTGGACACGACCGCAATTTTATAGGCAATGGTTATCGTTCCATTTTATTGTCAGACTATTCGTCCCCCTATCCATTTATAAAAATCCAAACCAACATCTGGCGGTTGCAGTACACCAATCTTTTTGCGGAGTTAACGGCTGATGCCCCCTTTACGCGTACCGGATCGTTGGGCATCAAAGAATTTCCAAAGAAGTTTATGACACTCCATCACCTGAGCCTGAATGTATCCAACAAACTGAACCTGGGTATATTCGAGTCGGTGGTATTTCACCGTGGCGACAGTACCGGTACGGCCATCGAATTCAACTACCTAAACCCTGTGATTTTCTATAGTTCTATTGAACAACAAACCGGCAGCCCGGATAACGCCCTATTGGGACTGGATTTTAAATGGAACGCCAGAAAAGGGGTGTCTTTCTATGGTCAGTTTATACTAGACGAACTCATAGTTAGTGAGTTGAGGGCTGGAAGGGGCTGGTGGGGGAATAAATACGCCTACCAACTTGGAGGCAAATATTTTAACGCTTTTCGCATTTCCAACCTGGACCTACAGACAGAATACAATTATTCACGGCCATTTACCTACTCGCATGAGTCTATTTTTACCAACTACGCCCACTACAGGCAACCCCTGGCACATCCCCTGGGTGCCAACTTCAAGGAATGGGTATTCATTGCCAGATATCAGCCCATGGACCGGTTGTTCCTTACCTGGAAGGTAGTGAAGGCCAGTTCCGGTTCTGACCCGGAAGGCCAGAACTTCGGAGGGGACGTACTCAAATCATACAACACCAGAATAGACAACCCCCGCCCGGAAACTGACTATGGCTACAATACCACCGATGGTATTGCCAATAACCTGACATTTGTTGATTTCACTGCAAGCTATCGCCTGAAGCACAATTTGTTCGTTGACCTGAAACATATATACAGGAAAATGGACAGTGAAAACCCTATCAACAATTTTACAAGCCAGTTTTCTTCACTTTCGATCAGGTTAAATATTGCGGCCAGGGATTACAGCTTTTAAGCATCGCAAATTCACCCATGAAAATTTATTAATGTAGCCTAATGCTACAGATTTTATTCAGATTCAGCAGGTTAATTGTACCTGTTAATCAGCCTGTGGTATGATAAAATTGTGGTTCATATTGTTGTCTGCGCTTAGGCTTCCTATGCGTAAAACACTTATTTCAGGCGAAAGTGTTCCAAAAGCGATCCATCATAAATTCTTCAGGCTATACCCGGCAGCATACAACATCAGCTGGTGCGTATATAAAGGGATATATGATGCCAGGTTTGTAGCCAACGACCAATCTGCCCAAACATTCTTCAAACCCAATGGAGAAGTGCACAAGCAATTTAAAGTAACAGACATTGCCAGGTTGCCCAGGAATATCGCCATGAAAATTATCCAAGGTGCTCAAGGCTATGCTATCGTAGATGTATTGGTGGACGAGTACCACAACAACCCGAAGTACAAAATCACCTTTCGAAAGGAAAAAACCCTGATAGAAACGGAATGTGACACTCAGGGCAATATCATAAGCAAAAGTGTTATTTAACGACATCCGGGTTGCTTGCCTTTTCAGCAGTCAGCATTATTCTTTGGTTGTCAGTATTCGGCCACAGATTTTATTCAGAATTGGTTTCTAGCTTTAACTAAAATTTAGAGGTCATGAATAAAAACAACTCATTCTATTATCGTCTAGGTATTGTAATAGGATTGTCACTTCTCTGCGTTTTGGTTTATTCCGTTTTCAGTTATTACAAGGTAAAAAAGGGTAATACAGGAACACTTGATGATTATTACCAAAATGTAGCGTTAGCCTTCAAAAACGATCAATTCGATCGGAGCAAAGAGCAGCTTAATAAAGCAATTGAGTCTATGAAATCGATAGAAACTGGTATGGACAGTTTCTCCCGATCACAAATCGACCGGTCCATTGATGAATTGGAATTACTTCAGCATTCTATAGATAAGGACCTTGTTTCCGGTGATTTTTTAGATGTGGTTTTATCCAGGTCGCTGCACACACTGGCGCTAGGTGAAATCCGACGTGCCAAGTCAGAAATACTAAGAAATAATCTTGCTAAGGGGCTGGTATCATTGGATAATGCCAGGGCTCATCTGATTACTAGTCGTGCCTACACAGGGGTCTTCAAACAGCATCGGGATGACGGCCTGATTAATCAGATTGAGGGCCTGTCCGTTGCTTTAAAAGCAAATGAAAACTATATAGACAAACTTGACTTACTTTCCAGCAGGTCTATGGATTTGTCCATAGGTTTACATACAAGAGCCCCAACCACCAGTTCTGAACCATGAACCGAACGCTGGACTATATAGCTGTTTGGGGTGTTGTTGGGGTCATCCTGTCAATATCCCTTATTGCCTATCTCGGCCAGGTAAAGGCCAGGAAGCACATAGGGGAGTGGACTGCCACTTCACCTATTAGGTTTTTATCAAAGGCTCAACAACACCTTGAGGACAACAAACCATACGAATGTATAGAAGACCTGAAAAGGGCTATAAAAATTTTGAAGTCTATAGAGTATTATGGGGACAGCATGGTGAATACGTACCTGGAAAATTCGATTGGCCACCTGACAGGTGCGATCGCCGCAATCAACACCCCTGAGTTCTCCAAAGAGGACCTGAACCTGACAATATTTGAGGCACTTAATTCGGTGGCTTATGCTGAACTTAAAATTTCAGAGCAGAACTTAAAAAATGGAAACCATGAACAGGCCATTTTCCTTCTTAGGACTACCCTGCTCGCCCTGACAAGGTCAACAAGGTTTGCCCGCCCCATGTATTTACAAAAAGAGCATCAACTTATTGCAGACATTGAATCAACCCTCATATCTATGGAGCATTCCCCTAACTTTGATGAGTCTGATTTCGAAAAGATAAATACTGAATTTGAGAAGATACTTGAGTAGAAAACATGAACCCTGAGCCAAAGGTCAAAGTACATTCAGTACCTGCTCTTTTATTTTTTCCAATTCATCCTTCATTTCCACCACTAGTCTTTGAATGGCCGCATCGTTGGCTTTCGAACCGATAGTGTTGATTTCCCTACCAATTTCCTGGCTGATAAAACCCAATTTCTTTCCCTGCGACTCAGGCAAAGCCAGCGTTTCTATAAAATATATCAGGTGATTGCTCAACCTGACCAGCTCCTCATTGATATCCAGTTTTTCGATGTAATAGATAAGTTCCTGTTCAAACCTGTTTTCATCTACCTTGTCACTTTCCACCAATTCATGCATGCTTTCCAATATTTTTGTGCGCATGGCCTCAGTCCTGGCAGGTTCAATCTCCCTTATTTGGTCCAGTCTGGTGTCAATCGCTTTGATGCTATCCTGCAAGGCTTTTTCCAGTGACTTACCTTCCTGCAACCTGAATTCATCGCATCGGCTTACCACATTTTTCACCAATTCCAGGGCTTGTCGCTCATCTATTATCTGCGTATTGTTGTCCGATTGTTGCAGCACTTCGGGCAATTTGAGTACGTTGTTGAAAATGTCGGATTCCTTGACATCATAACCCCGCGATACGGATTTTAATTCTTCAAAAAGTTTTCGAAAAGAATCGGCATTGTAAACTGAATTGTGGGCCCCATCCTTTATGGTAAGTTCGAAAGTAATGGTAGCCTTGCCCCTGACCAGCCCTTTGGAAAGTATATCCCGGAAAAGGTATTCGAATGCAGACAACTCTTTAGGAAGTCTGAGGGAAAGGTCCAAAAATTTAGAATTGAGCGTTTTTAGTTCGGCTTGAACTGTATAAAATTCCGTTTCCGTTTGGCCTATACCATAGCCAGTCATTGATTTTAGCATATACAAAAATGCCAATAAATAATTTGTTACGGCAAGGTTTATTAAAAATCGTATCCCAGGGTGAGATAAAATTTCATTGGGCCAACCTGGTAGTCTTCTATCGGCTTTGCAAAGTCAAACCGCATGTAGTATCCCAGCATCACCGTCCTGAGGCCAAATCCATAGCTGGCCAGCCAGGGGCTTCTCGATGTTTTGATGATGGCTTCAAAGGGGGACTTGGAGCCTTCACCGCCGGACCCGGGCTTGATTACCTTTATGCCCACATCATTTTCTTCGCTAAAGGGGGAACTGCCCGTCCATGAAGAGCCTATGTCGTAGAACCCTATCAACTGAAAGTTTCTCAGGAAATTGGAAGTAATAGACCCTCTGTGGAATATTTTCACAATCGGTACCCTTAGCTCACTATTGAATGTGAGCACGTTGTTTCCATTCAGCCTGTTGTAATTGAAGCCCCGTAGGTTAACATATTCCACAAACAGGACGTCACTGTTGTCCCTTTCGTTGTGAAAGTTGAGCGGACTGTTGCCACTAAGGGGTACCTCCAGCGACTGTCCGGGGTTTAGGGCGTCCAGGATGCCTGAATCAAGGCTGCTTTCATCGGTTCTGTTGAACAGCCAGTTGTCCAGCCCGCCAAGCAGGTATTTTTTGGGGTTGTTTCCGAATGATTTTCCAAAGTAAAGCCTCGAGGCAAATATCAATTCCCTGTAGATTTTCTGGTAGTGCCTGATATCCACTGTCAGGTTACTAAAGCTCTTGTTGGTATCGGTAATGCCTCCGTAGGTCTGAAAACCCACTTTCGCCCTGGTGCCTTCATACAAGTTCAAGCCATGTACCAGGGCATTGTCATAGATCAATTCGGCTTTGACACCAGTAAAGACGCGCCTGGAATCGTCTGCAAAATCGGCCGGTGAACTAGAGGAAGAAATGTAGTCTGCATTCAGGTTGTAAAACGAAGTAAACGCCACAAAGGGGCTAACCTTTAATCTGGTGTGCACACTGAAGGGGAGCGAAGCACCCACCGTATAGGT
The DNA here is from genome assembly GCA_040222275.1 of Cyclobacteriaceae bacterium. Classification (GTDB taxonomy): domain Bacteria; phylum Bacteroidota; class Bacteroidia; order Cytophagales; family Cyclobacteriaceae; genus CAXBNB01. The sequence continues at coordinate 468,810 of JAVKDJ010000002.1, read as the reverse complement.
ATTCAAAATGTACTTTTGTGCCACGTCATTGTACAGGGCATTGCTCTGGTCGCCAAGGTTGTTTTCTATAAGAAATGATTTCCTATCAAATCTGGTGTGGAAGTCTATCTTGTATTTGATGTATTGATATTCTGCGAAAAAATCGCCGCTCCTTAGGTCGGTGATGGACAAAAACCCTCCATAAAATTTATGGTTTTCGAGTACATCGTTCATTTCTGTTTCAAATAAAATACCAAACCCCCGGATCGGGTCGATCACAAATGAGGTGATCACATTATCGGCCGAAATGGCGGTTTCATACGGCAGGGGCCCGGTAACAGTCGGCTCCCTTTGAACCTTGCGGTAGTTGGAGAGAAAAGAAAACGACTTGGTGTCTGCCTCCTCGTCCTCAAATTCATAATTATCGGTATTGATCAGGTCTTCACTTTCCAGGTCTTCTTCAAATACATAGTGGTCTGTGTCCACCAATTTTTGACCCGACTCATCTACAGCATCAGGCTCTACTTCTTCCGGTGCTTCGATTACTTCGATTATGGTCTGTTCTTCCCTCCTTTTTCTCAAAAATTCGATTTGATTCAGCTGGTTGCGGAGGGTCTGGGGTGAAAATGAGTTTTTGTCCAGCAGAAAATTTCTGGTGTGAAACAGCCTTTTGTTGCCATCGTACAGCATGAGGTAGGTAATGTCCCGGGTATTTGGGTCTATATCATAATCCAATATGCTGGAGCTAAAGTTTGATACCTGATAGTTGATTTGATTTTGTAAATCGTAACGGTACAAATTGCTGATGCCTTTTTGGTCCGACAAAAAGAAAATTGTTTTATCATCCAGGGCCATAGGCCTTGTATCGTTGCTTAGGGTATTGGTTATCCTTTTGACCACTTTCTGGGTCGTGTCCAGGTCGAAGATGAAGAGGTTGAAAATATTCTTGGCTTCTGCAATATTCGTCATTTTACTGTCCAGCGAGTCGGTAGGCCTGTTGGAGCTAAATACTACTGCATCTGTGCCCGGCACGAAACTAGGATCGAAATCATCCCACTGATCACGTGTGAGTCTTTTGATCGCATTTCTGGACAAACTGATGAGGTAGAGGTCGTTTTGTGCTTCTACATCGGCACTGATCACAGCCAGCCTACCATTTCTGTGGAAACTTATTGATTTTATCTGGTTAAACTTTTGCAACGATTTTCTCAATTTTTGCTTGGTTTCCAGGTCATATGTCAGCAGGTAGTTGAACCCATACCAGTTTTGTACCATCCCGATTTTGGTATCGCTGATCCATTCCACCAGGGGCAGGTCAAAATCTACCCGTTGGTTGATTACATTGTTGCCAGTAGTGAGGGCTGTTTCTTCATCGCCCGTTTCAAGGTTTTTGATTTTGAGCTTGTACCTGCCATTGAAGTTTTCAGAATACGCCACCCGTTTGCCGTCAGGGCTGAACTTAACATTCTTGAAGTTTACCTTTTTTCTTCCTTCACCTTCGATGATCTCGGACGGATTGGGAGAAAAATACCCACTGGCCACCATTTCGTTCGATTTGCTATAGTAACTGATCCACTCAGACATAAACTGGTTGAAGGGCACCCCCAAAGTGCTGGCAATACTGTGTTCTACGTTGCGGATAATCCGGGTGAGGTTCAGTATGTTGGAAATATTGCTCTTGCCATATTTCAATGCAATAAAATTCCACATCGACTGGCCAATCATCACTGCCCGCTCGCCTTCTAGGTTTTTTATTTTACTTAACTTCTTGTTCTTGGAGTTTTTGAAATAGTCCCGGATATAGTCGTCCATTTCTACGGTCCAGCCATAGGCAATATACCTTGATGCCCCATCTACAAACCACTCCGGTAAATTCAGCAGATAGGCGCTCTGAAACATTTCAGCCAGGCTACCACCAAACATCATATCCTCGATCAGCATCTTGGTCATCTGGTAGTGCAATTCTTCTTTGAAGCCTGAAACACTGCCCGGATAAGCAATTTCCACTTGTAGTTTTACAAAGTTGGTCTGGCCGGCAATGGTAAAAGTAGCACCATCCACGCCAATGTTACTTTGGAGCAGATCCGAAGGGGAGTTGTAGAGAAAAATTTTGGACTTGGCATAAGGAGCATAGCCAAGTATATCTGTGAGCTTGTCGTATTCAGAATCCAGGTATTCGAGGGCAAGTTTGGCATACTGCTGACCATTATTGTAGTAATGGATATCGAAATTGTCAGTGCTATAGTAGAACCAATCAAATTTCTTAAACTGTAACCTGTTCTGGCCAAAAGATTTGCGGTGTTCCTGGGCAAGGGACACTGTGCCTGAAACGACAAATCCCAGGATCAAAAGCAGCAATTTCAACTTCAAATTATTCAACTTCGGTATTTTCAATTGGGTGGTACTAATTCTTTATACATTGTTCGGGCTAAAAGTAAATCTAATATAAGGAAAAATAGCGACAAATATTTACCTCTTCATCCAACTCCCCATCGCGCTCAAGGCTATCCACAAAATTCCTGGCATAATACGGGATCAATGAAACACCCTTTGAGCCAAAGCCATTAAAAATTCCAACCTGACGATTTTCCGGGTGCAGCCCGATAAAAGGCCTGCGGTCTTTGGTGGCTGGCCTTATGCCTGCATCCACACTTTCTATCCTATATTCTCCGTTATACAAATTTTTTAGCTTCTCTTCTATTTCCTTTCTCCCTGCATCGGAAGGCTCATTGTTTATTTCCTTCCAATTGTATGTTGAGCCTATCCGGCTTTTACCATCCGGTACAGGCAAAATAAAAATCCCGCGATTGAGTATGGTATCGGCCTCTATCTCCAATTCTGCTGTCAAAATCTCCCCTTTTACCGGCCTGAAAGGCAGCCAGTCAAACCATGGATTGTCAACATGGTTGTACCCATTGCAGAAAATCAGTCTGTTGAATTCCAGTTCGGCATACTTCATCCTGCCATTGGCCTGCTCCAACTGTCTATCTTTAAACATCAACTCGCGGTAGCTTCCCTTATCTAAAAGGTATTTTTTATTGGCCGACAGTAAGGATCTTGTGTCCACATAGCCTGCGTTCGTCAAATGCAAACCTCCAAACTTGTCGTTGATACAGTATTCTTCCCTCGAAGAAGTAAAAATATGCCCAACATAAGGTGCATAATCAGATACTTTTCCCTGCCATTCGTTTTGTTCCTCAATACTAAGAAACGGCCTGTATATGCCTATATTGTAAAGAAACCTGGTGCCAAGTTTTTCTTCCAGGGAGGAATAAAAAGGTTCTATTACGGGAAAGATTTTATCTGCATTCCAGGTTTTCACCATTTTCCTTCCCGTTATGGGGTTGTACAGTCCACCCGCCACCCTGGAAGCTGAATTCAGTGATGGGTCATTGAGGACCATCACCTTCTTTCCAGCACTGAGCAATTCGTGGCTAAGCACTGCACCTGCCAATCCGTGTCCTATTATAAGGTAATCTAACAAAGCTTCAAAATTTTAGGAATTATCACCAAACCCACACAATTCTTATAGAGATGGTCAAATATCATTGACAAATGGGCTTTCTATTAAATTTGCAATTGAGCAATAAACATACAAATTTGCATTTTTAGATATTGATTATGATCGAAATAAAAGATTTTGTTTTCAACCCCTTTATGGAAAACACCTACGTGGTGTACGACGATTCTGGAGAAGCCGTGGTAATTGATCCTGGGTGTTATGAAAAGGAAGAGCAGGCCGAGCTGTCCGAATTTATCGAAAGTAAAAACCTGAAAGTTGTCAAGCTGCTCAACACCCACTGCCATATCGACCATGTATTAGGCAATCAATATATCAAGGACAAATACGGGGTAGGGCTCTATATTCACCCCAAAGATGAAGAAACCCTGAAATCTGTAAAAGTGTATGCCCCTGCGTATGGTTTTGCACAATATCATGAGGCAGAAGCAGATGGCTTCATTGAAGAGGGCGACACCATCCAATTCGGGAATTCTGATTTTGAAGTGATTTTCGTTCCTGGGCATGCACCTGGCCATGTGGCCTTTGTGAACAAGGCACAGCGGATATGTATGGGGGGCGATGTGCTATTTGATGGCAGCATCGGAAGAACGGACTTGCCAGGTGGGAATTTTGAAGTGTTGATAAAAAGCATACATGAAAAAATGTTTGCGCTCGATGATGGCACCACCGTGTACTGTGGTCATGGTGGCCCCACTACCATTGGCAAAGAAAAGGTATCCAACCCCTTCTGCGCCATTACGGGCAGCACCTAAAACCCTGATCAAAAGATAAATCAATCAGTACTTGCAAAGTTTATAACCACACGCTAGCTTGGTTTGGTCATAAGAAATGGAGCACATTAAAAGGTTGGACAGATAAATGAGCGGAAAAGGTTATATACCCAATATTTTTACCAGTATCAACCTGATTCTGGGTTGTCTGGCGATTATTGAAATCTTTGAAGGAAAGCTCGAGAATGTGCCGTATTACGTTTGGCTGGCGGGTGTAGTGGATTTTCTCGATGGCTTCTCTGCCCGGCTCACGGACACGGCATCATCTATTGGCAAGGACCTTGACTCTCTTGCCGATCTTGTTTCTTTTGGGGTTGTGCCCTCTTTGCTGGTGTACTCGTTGCTAAAACAGTATTCAGACCATGAGTTACTGCCATACGTTTCTATTTTCATCGCAGTATGTTCTGCACTCAGGTTGGCTAAATTCAACAATGATGATAGGCAATCCAATGTCTTTTACGGCCTAAACACCCCGGCGAATGCCTTGTTCTTCACATCTATTCCATTGCTGATCAGTGAGGGCAAGTTTCTGCCACTGCTGCAAAACGTCACCTTCCTTGCTGTAGTCACTGTGTTGTTTTCACTTTTGTTGGTTTCTGAAATACGGTTTATCGCCTTTAAGTTCAAAAAATTTAAATGGAATGGAAATGAAGTCAAACTTCTATTGATGTTTAGCTCTCTATGCTTGTTGGTCATTTTTCAGTTTATGGCCATTCCTATTATAGTGGTGCTGTATATTTTGGTTTCTTTGATTCAAAATGCCTTTGTGGAAAAAAGGGAGTGAAATGATGTTGGCCGCTTTTTAACACCTATAAAAAACCTTCCTTCAATACTTTATAGCTTCACAGGTCATTTTTGAGACATAATCTTTCAATAATCCCAATATGCCAATGAACCAATCGTTTTTTGTTGGAACTTTAATCAACGAACCCTTTGTTTTTTCAAGATGAAAGGCAAAATATTTTTCATAGTTTTCTTCTTTTTCCACATCCAAGTAGCACCTGGCCAGGTGAATTCCACAGTACTCGAGTCTGGTGAATGGTACAAAATTGGTGTAACCAGCAAGGGCCTGTACAAAATAGACCGGGCCTATTTGGAAAACCTTGGGATAGACGTCTCGATGGTGGATCCTGAAAAGCTGGCCATCTTTGGCAATGGTGGCAATGGCATGTTGCCACAGGCCAATTCCGCACCCCGGCCAACAGACCTGCTGGAAAATGCCATTTGGGTAGAAGGTGAAACAGACGGTGTTTTCAACGACAATGATTACTTGCTTTTTTATGGCAATAGCCCTGATTTTATCGCTTATGAAAGTGGGAGCGATTTTTTCCAGTACGAAAAAAATTTATACAGCGATACCACTTTTTATTTCCTCACAATAAAAGACAACAACGGCTTAAGGGTACCAAACCGGGCCAGTGCAGGTACTGATTTTGAAGCAGTAGATACCTATAAAAATGTATTCATTCACGAAACAGATGAAACCAATCTCATAAGGGGCGGCAGAATGTGGTTTGGAGAGTTGTTTTCTGTAGGGCAACCAGATCAAAGTGTAACATTTAATGCAGGAAATATACTACCAAATGCTCAGGTCAAGGTACTGGCAGTAATGATGGCGCAGGCCTTTGAAGAAACCTCCTTTGATTTAAGCCTCAATGGGGCGTCCCTGGGCAATGTTGCCATAAATGCGGTTCCGAACAGAACCTATGTTGAAAAAGGAGACCTTCAATCAGGGGAATTTGAAATCAATGCTTCTGCGTTGAACAACCCTGGTTCGGGGCTGACTATGGATATGCACTATAATGTTGCCTCTTCCGGGCCTTCTACCGGCTTCCTCGACTATCTGGTGATACAGGCAGAATCCCAACTTAACCTGACAGGCAACAACCTCCTTTTCTACAACACATCAGGTACCTCAGGTTCTACATTCCAAATATCTGCACCTGCCGGTGTATCCGTTTGGGATGTTTCCAACCCGACACAGGTAGTGAAACAGGAGTTGGAGGCACAAGCCGACAAGGTGGCTTTTGGGGTGAACATACCCAGCAGTGAATTTGTCGCTTTTATAGGCTCTGACTTTCCCAGCCCGGTTTTTAGCAAAAAAATCTCAAACCAAAACCTCCACGGCCATCCGGCGGCTGATGCAGTTTTCATCACCCACAAAAATTTTCTTGCTGAGGCACAGGAGTTGGCAGAGCATCGTGAATCTATGGTTCCCGGGTTTTCAGTGCATGTTGTTACAGTTGATCAGGTGTACAACGAATTCTCCTCAGGCATGCAGGACATTTCGGCCATCAGGGATTATATCAGGTATGTATATAACCAGGATCCTGAACGGCTCAAGTTCGCCCTCTTGTTTGGTGATTGCTCGTACGATTACAAAGACCGGACAATTACCAAGTCAAATTTTGTACCCGTATATGAAGCCAGAAACTCCCTGAACCCCCTTTACAACTTTTCTTCCGACGACTATTTTGGTTTCATGGAAGAGCATGAGGGGGAATGGTTGGAAGATAAAGCCGGTGACCATACACTTGAAATAGGCATAGGGCGACTTCCTGTAAAGACAGCCCTGGAGGCTCAGCAGGTAGTGGACAAAATTATCCGGTATGAAACAAGCCCCAGTACCTTTGGAAAATGGCGAAATGAAATGCTCTTCATCGCCGATGACGGGGACAACAACATACACCAACGGGATGCCAATATCCTGGCCACTTATGTTGAACAAACCCGGAGCGAATTCAACGCAAACAGGTTGTTTATTGATGCCTATGAGCAGATATCGAGTCCTTCAGGCCAGTCTTCCCCTGCTGCCAGAAAGGCATTTGAGAAGGCCATATCGGAAGGCAAGTTGATGATCAACTATACCGGCCATGGCAATGAAGCACAGCTGACGGTCGAAAAAATAATTGATGAGAATCAAATTTCGGATCTGAAAAACAGGTCAAGACTTCCATTCTTTATTACCGCTACGTGCGAGTTTGGCAATTATGACAACCCCGACCGTGTATCGGGTGGTGAAAAAACCCTCCTAAACCCCAACGGAGGAGCAATTGCATTGCTTACCGCCACCCGGCCCGTGTTTTCCAATACCAATTTTATACTCAACGAGGCATACTATTTGGCTGCCCTGCAAAAAGAAAACGGGGAATTTCCAAGGTTGGGCGACATCATTAAAAACACGAAAAACAATAGCCTGGAGGGTGCCAAAAACAGGAATTTTGCGCTTCTGGGAGACCCCACGATGAGGTTGGCTTTTCCCAAATACGAACTGGCCATCACTAGTGTCAATGGTAAGGTGACCAATCAGGCTGATACGCTAAAGGCACTTGGCAAAATCAGGGTACATGGTGAAGTGAGGAGGTCGGACAAGTCTGTGGTGGAAAACTTCACTGGCAAAGTATCTGTAGCCATTTATGACAAGCCCACCAAGTTTTCTACACTTGGGGACGAAAATACAGTTCCCCAAAAGTTTGACCAATGGAATGCCCTCTTGTTCAAAGGTGATGCATCTGTGGAAAATGGTTTTTTCGCCTTGGAATTCGTTGTGCCCAAAAATATTTCCTACATATTTGGTGAAGGTAAAATTAGTATGTACGCCATCTCCAATGGCACCAATCCGGTAGATGCCAATGGGGCCAATATAGACCTTAAGGTGGGTGGGTCCGATCCTAATGCCCCTGAAGACAGCACTCCGCCGGAAATCAGTCTTTTTATGAACGATTCCACCTTCGTTACCGGGCAAACCACCGGTTCCAGTCCATTGTTCCTGGCCAAATTGTTCGATGAAAGTGGCATCAACATTTCCAATCAGGGGTTTGGACAAGATATGGGCATTACCCTCGATGATGGGGAGGAAATCGTTTTGAATGAGTTTTATTCAGCTACTTTGGACACTTATAAGGAAGGGTGGGTAAGTTACCCCCTGAGTAGCCTCGAACCGGGACTACACAGAATAAAATTTAGGGTCTATGACACTTATAACAATGTTGCTGAAAAAGAGATCGAATTTGTAGTGTCTGGCGAATTGTTAAACGTTTCGGCTTATCCCAATCCTTTTTTGGGCAATACGTCCGATGGGGTTACTTTTACGTTCGAGCATAACAAGGGGGGTGATGAGTTGGATGTGTTGTTACAAATTTTAAATTTACAGGGTAGGGTAATATCCGAAAGTCGTTTCCGTTTTGAAGATAGTTCGAGCGGTATCAACACCATAAAATGGGACGGCAAAGATACTCATGGCAACATGCTTGAGAATGGAATTTATATTTATAAACTAAGAATCCGTAGCACCCTGGACGGTGCTAAAAATCAAGCACATAGAAAATTAGTTGTTTTTAATTAGTTAACTTTGTGCTCTCAAAATTCAAAACATGATCAAAAAACTAGACTATGTTCTGCTAGTTGTATCCATAGCTCTTTTAGGTGCAACACAGGCAGGGGCCCAAAACTCCGGCATATTATATGGTCAGGACACCACTCGCAGGGTAATTACCACGGCTGTTCCGTTTATCAACTTTGCGCCAGACTCCAGGGCATCCGGTATGGGTGATGTCGGTGTAGCTACCTCGCCTGATGCCAATTCCACGCACTGGAACAACGGCAAGTTGGCATTTATAGAACAAGACTATGGCATGTCTGCCTCCTATACCCCCTGGCTGGGAAAAATCGTAGATGATATGTCGATATCCTATCTGTCTGGATTCTACAAAATCGACCGGGTGCAAACCATAGGGGCTTCCCTGAGGTATTTCGACCTTGGTGAAATACAACTAACCAATGATCAGGGCATCAGCCTGGGACTGGAAAACCCAAGGGAACTCGCATTTGATGTAACCTATTCCAGGAAGTTGACTGAGGAAATAGGTGTGGGAGTATCAGGCCGTTATATATGGTCCAACCTTTCGGGCAGCTATTCTGGTACAGATGGCGCCAGGTCAGGCAAAAGTGTGGCTGTTGATCTGGGCTTTTACTATACCAAAGAATTCATGCTGAGTGGAAGGGATACCGAAGTTTCTTTAGGAGCCAACGTTTCCAACATTGGGCAAAAAGTTACCTACAGCAACGAAAGCAATGCTGATTTCATTCCTGCCAACCTGCGGTTGGGTTCGGCCGTGAAAACCAGCCTTGACCCTTATAACACCATTACATTTGCCTTGGACTTCAACAAACTGCTCGTTCCTACCCCTCCGATCAGGGATGCCAGCGGCAACATCACCAGCGGTAAAGACCCGGAGCGTAACCTGGTGAGTGGAATATTTGGATCATTTGGCGATGCTCCTGATGGTTTTTCTGAAGAGCTCAGGGAAATCACCATTTCTGCAGGGGCAGAATACTGGTATCGCGATGTGTTTGCAGCCCGGGCTGGATATTTCCATGAGGCAGACAGCAAAGGAGGCAGAAGGTACCTGACTGTAGGGCTGGGCTTCAGGTATCAAAAATTCGGAGTGGACTTCTCTTACCTCATACCTCCGGTACAGAACCATCCACTGGCCGAGACCATTCGTTTTTCAATTTTATTCAATTTCGACAAAGGGATTGAAGATTCTGAATCTATATCCAATTAATGCTTGACCGAACCATTGCCCCTCCTTTTGGGGCAATCAAAAATCCTGGTATCAGGAAACCGGAACGTATCGACCTTTCCAATGGTAGTCCTGTTTATATTCTCAATGCAGGTGAACAGCCGGTGATTAAACTCGAAATAATCCTTCAATCTGGAATTTGGCACGAAACACTACCCGGGTTGTCGTGGATCACGGCGAAAATGCTGCCCGAGGGTAGTAATGAAAAATCAGCCAATCAAATTGCTGGGCAATTTGAATTTTATGGGGCTTTTATTGAAATCCACGCCGGTTTTGACAATACTTCAGTCATAGTTCATACTCCCAAAAAACATTTCGAACCAGTAGTTGAGTTATTGGCAGAAATAGTTTTTAGGCCTTCATTTGAAGCCAAGGAGTTGGAAATATTAAAAACCAACAAGATTCAGCAGCTGAAAGTAAACAACGAAAAAACCAATTTTGTTTCCTCAAGAAAAATCCGGGAAGCGCTTTTTGGCCTACAGCACCCCTACGGGAGGTCTTTGTCGGAAAATGAAGTAGGGCAAATCAAGCAATCCGCTATCACAAGGTACTTCGAAGATAACTTCTTTCAATCACCTGAATTTCTAATCAGTGGGATGGTAGAGGCAAGTGAAGTGGACATTCTCACCCGGGCCTTTGACATTCCTTTGAGCTCATCAGCATCAGCAAATCAGGTTATCAAGGAAATTGAGGGTGTTCAGGATATATATGTAGAAAAGGAGGAAAGTGTTCAATCATCCATCAGGTTGGGTTGGCATATTCCAGACAAATCCCATCCTGATCATTACAGGTTGATGATATTAAACGAAATCCTCGGGGGATATTTCAGTTCCAGGTTGATGAAAAACCTGCGGGAAGACAAAGGCTACACTTATGGAGTGCACTCTTACCCAGCATTCCTACAGCACAATTCTTTCCTGCTGATTAGCGCAGATGTAATAGCGGCATCTACGAACGATGCACTAAGCGAGATCCACAAAGAGATGGAGATACTGCAAAACGACAAAATGGATGCAAGCGAGTTGGAAATAGTCCGAAATTATATGGCTGGCTCATTCCTGTCCAGTATATCTTCCCCTTTTCAGGTGATGGAAAAATTCAAGTCTGTCCATCAACACAGACTGGACTACAGCTACTATGATCAATTTTTTGATGCCCTGCAATCCATCACACCTGCCGATATACAGGATACAGCAATTGCGTATTTTCAAACAGACAAGCTACATTCCGTTGTAGTTGGTAAAAAATAATTTTACATTAGTCCAGGATTGTCTGTCAAAGGAGCATCCATTCCGTAATGTTCATTGGCCTTGTGGAAAATGCATGATCCGTTGATCTAAAAGTATTTGAACCCGACAGCAAACAACAAAACCTGAAGTTAAATTGAATCCCTTTTGGGAGCTTAATCATAAAAAATATTGACCATGAAGAAAATCTTTTTGATCGCTGCTTTTTTAATTCCCCTGATATCTTTAGGCCAGGTGGGCACAGATTCGGTAAACCTCCAGTCCCCTTACCATAGTTTGTACACCTTGCTCTACCATCTCAATGAAGAAGGATATGACCCGGCTAAGTCAGCAAAGGTTATTGCCGGATCAGAGCTGACAGATGAAGAAAGAATAGGAGTGGCCAATAACCTGAAACAGGTGTTGGATGGTGAAGGAATTTACATTTACATGGATGAGGTTCCGAAGGATCAAAATTATACCGATTCTACCACCAACAAGCAGCAGTATATTATTACATCCAGGCACCCATCCATTTACCTCACACAGCGCGATGGACTCTGGCAATTTCATTCCAGGTCGATAGAAGCTATCAACACAGCGCATCAAAGCCTATTCAAATTCGGAACGGACAAGCTATTGAAAATCCTTCCAAAAATTGGTACAACCAAATTTATGGGGCTTGCCATTTGGCAGGTTTTTGGGATTTTAACACTCACCTTCCTCAGCTTCCTTATCCACAAAGTATTCACCCTTGTTTTCGAAAGGCTCATACTTCGTGTATTGATTTCTTCGGGGTATGAAAAAATAGCCAGCAAGTACATTTTGCCGGTAGCCCGACCCATCAGCCTTTTCTTCGTGGTATTGTTACTGGTGGTAATGGTGCCCGTTTTACAGCTGCCTGTAGGTTCTGGAAAATACATTGATCCCATCTTAAGGGCGTTGCTTCCCCTGTTTGCTATTATTGTTTTTTATAAAATGGCCGATATACTGGCTCTGTATTTGCAAAAGCTTGCCAGCAAGACCGAAAGTACCCTGGATGATCAACTGGTTCCGCTTTTCAGAAAGACCTTAAAAACTTTCATCGTCATCATTGGTGCCCTTTTTATCCTGGAAAACTTAAACGTCCCCATTCTGCCTTTGTTGACGGGGCTGTCTATCGGAGGCCTGGCGTTTGCGCTGGCCGCACAGGACACCATCAAAAACTTCTTCGGATCCCTGATGATTTTTATCGACAAACCCTTCCAGATTGGAGACTGGATCACATCCGGAACAATCGATGGCTCTGTAGAGGAAGTGGGGTTCAGATCAACGCGGGTGAGGACATTTAGAAATTCGGTGGTCTATGTGCCCAATGGACGCCTGGCAGATAGTACCATAGACAACCATGGCTTGAGAAAATACAGGAGGTTTTCCACACAAATCGCCCTCACGTATGATACACCGGCAGAGGCGATTGAAATATTTGTAGAGGGGCTCAAAGAAATCGTGAAACGCCATCCCAAAACATACAAAGACTTCTATGAGGTACATTTTAATGAAATGGCTGATTTTTCACTCAATATCATGTTCTATATATTTTTCGATGTACCCACTTGGTCTGAAGAACTGAGGGCCAGGCACGAGGTGCTGATAGAAGTGGTGAAACTAGCCGAAAAACTTGGGGTCAACTTTGCCTTCCCTACTCAAACCCTCCACGTGGAAAATATGCCGGGCCAGCCTTCATTGTCTCCCAAATATGATTCGCGGGAAGAACTCCGAAAAAAGCTTGAGGGCTACTTTTCGAGCTGATAAGCTGAACTTGAATTAAGGTTGTAATTGCAAGCAGGGTTTCGGCCAATTCTGTTTATTGAAATTCAGCCATTACCGAAAAAAATACAGTGTCCCGAAAGAGGAGCTTCTGATACCCGGAAAATTCGTATCGCCGAAGCTCGGAGGATTCCTGGTCAAATTGCATCAGGTACTTTCTGGAAGAACTAAAAAGCATGTTGGACTCGGTATATTCTCCTTCTAAAGCCAGCAGGCTGTTGGATGGACTCCTTTTGAGTTCGATGATCTGTGGACCGAGTTTCCCCGTTCGCTGGTAGGACTTTACGGGCCCATTCTCCCTGATATCATATTCACCTCTAAAAGTTGGCTTGCTGATGTCCAGCTCGGCAAAAAAATTCAAGTCATTAGCCAGTGAAACCGAATCGCTTATCAGCAACAACTCCTCACGCTCGCCTTCCAACGTCACTTCCTTGCGGAGTTTTCTCCCTTCCAGCCTGGCGATCTGTTCATTTATCAACGAATCCATGTTTATGAAAATGGATTGATAATCAGTTTGTGTTTGGTTTTTCACGTTCAGATCGCCACAAGAGAAGATGAAAATTGCAACAGCTAATATTATGGCATAAAGAAAAGGTACCCTCATAAATGGCAATTTAGTTTGAAATTTTAACTCTACCTTTGCGGTTTCAGGTTTTATATGGGATCAAAAATTAATAAGAAAACGAAATTTATCAACCTCGGTTTGATAGACTACCAAAAAGGTTGGGACTATCAGGAACGCCTCTTTCTGGATACCGTCAATATCAAAATTCAGAACCGTTCGCTTGACACCAACCAACAAATTGAGACTCCAAATTATCTGATTTTTTGTTCACATCCACACGTCTATACGCTAGGGAAAAGTGGCGATGAAAACCACCTGCTACTCAATGAATCCGGGCTTTCAGATAAAAACGCCTCATTCTATAAAATAAACAGGGGTGGCGATATCACCTATCATGGCCCAGGGCAGATTGTAGGCTATCCGATATTGGACCTTGACAATTTTTTCACGGATATCCACAAGTACCTGAGGTACCTTGAAGAAGCGGTGATACTCACCCTGGCCGACTACAACATCCTAGGTGGGCGTATAGATGGCCTGACCGGCGTATGGGTAGATTTCGACAATCCATCCAACGCACGCAAAATCTGTGCACTAGGAGTAAAAACCAGCAGATGGGTCACCATGCACGGCTTTGCCTTCAATGTCAACACCGATTTGTCCTATTTTGGCAATATTATTCCTTGTGGCATAGACGACAAGGCAGTCACTTCATTGGAAAATGAATTGGGCGAAAAACCGGAGATGGTCGAAGTGGAAGAAAAACTACTGGGTCTTCTGGCCCAATTGTTTGAAATGGACCTGATAGCTGGTTCTTGAATTTATTCGAAAAAAACCACTCGGAAATTAACCATTCACGGCTTCTACGTACTCCACCTCGGGAACCATTCTCCCGAGTTTGACACGTGATTTTCAAAAAAGTGGCCATACACTGAGTATAGGTATTTTTTAGGGGCGTTTGGAGAAATTTGTATATCGAAAACCCACTTGACATTGACCGATTTATCTTCTCAATTTGTATTGAGGAACAGATCAGATGGCAAGTATCATTATCGACAAAAAGAAATCTGGCGAATATATCCGCATCGTGGAGTCCTTTCGGGACCAACAGGGGAAGCCACGGACCCGTACGCTCTATAGCCTGGGGCGCGTCGATAGTTTTTCTACCGAATCACTTAAGCGGATGGGCCAGCGGCTATATGAGCTTGGGGATGGGGACCTCAAAGATTTACTTGGTGGTTCAGTCAACGAAGAGGGTCGCTTCAATTATGGTTTTTTGCTAGTTTATAAAAAGGTCATTCATTACTATGGCCTACACCGCATTTTTTATCGTATCACCAAGCAGAAAAAGCTGAGCTACTCGTTAAGTGAGGCTGTTTTACTGTTGCTTATCGAGCGGCTCAACGACCCCTGTAGTAAGCGTAGCAGCTTTTTTCATCAGCAAGAGTACCTGGGCTTGGCCCCAATTTCCCTACAGCACCTTTACAGGAGCCTGGACTACCTGGCTGATTATAGTGAATTGATCCAACAAACGATTTTTCAAACTGGTAGGGACCTGTTCAATCAACAGCTCGATGTGGTGTTTTATGATGTGATCACTTTCTATTTTGAATCAGAAGTAGAACAAGAAGGTACATTGCGTCAAAAAGGCTTTGGCAAAGACGGCAAGATTGGCACTACCCAAGTAGTCTTTGCCATGTTGATCGACCGCTACAAACAGCCCATTGGTTACAAACTTTATCGTGGAGGTCTTTGGGAAGGGCACACTTATGAGCAGATGGTGGCCAGTTTGAAAAAAGAGTACCAAATTGATAATATTGTTTTGGTGGCCGACCGTGGAATGCTCAACGCCGACAACATAGCAACTACCCTGGATAAAGGTTATGAATTTATCATGGGCGAGCGGCTAAAAACACTTCCTAAAAACACCCAATCTTCACTCTTGCAACTCGATAATTATCGACACGAATGGATGAGCACTTCATCTGACCCAATCAAAGTCCGCTACACTGTCCTGGAGTACAATGGTCGTAAGATCATTGCAACCTACAGTGAAAAGCGGGCTGAAAAAGACCGTAAGGAACGGGAAGAAAAGCTTCGAAAAGCTGAGCTGTTGCTCAAAAAACCAGCAGGGCTCAAAAAGAAGGCCCACCATTACTTTTTAAAAAATACCGAAGGAGAAAAGTATGTGATCGATACTGAAAAAATCAAGCGGAGTGAAAAGTACGATGGTTTCTTGGCAATAGCCTACCATGCCAAGGGGGTGAGCAATGAACAAGTACTTGACCACTACCACCATCTCTATCAGATCGAACACTCTTTTCGCACTTTCAAAGGGTATTTGGAAACCCGCCCGATGTTCCATTGGACCGACAAACGCATCCAAGGGCATATCTGCTTATGCTACATTGCTTACTCGTTACTCACCCATCTTCAGCTAAGGTTGGCCAAACGAAATACCCCACTGTCCGAGCAAAAAATCCGTGACCATCTTGGCCAGATGCAGCTCAGCCTGATCAGACAGGGCGAAAGGTACTTTTATCTTCGCTCTAAGCACACCGAAACCAGTCAAAAACTCATAGGGGCAGTCTCCGAAAAACCCCTCCCAGACCTGTTTCCTAAAAATCAGATAACCAACTACTTACGATAATTTGTATATCGAAAGCCATTTTTTAATTAACTCTATATCAGATCGTTATATCAAAATCGTGTCAAACTCGGGAAAAACCGGAGATGGTCGAAGTGGAAGAAAAACTACTGGGTCATCTGGCCCAATTGTTTGAAATGGACCTGATAGCTGGTTCTTGAATTTATTCGAAAAAAACCACTCGGAAATTAACCATTCACGGCTTCTACGTACTCCACCTCGGGAACCATTCTCTTCAGCAGGTTTTCGATACCGGCTTTTAAGGTAAGCGTTGATGACGGGCAACCACTGCATGAACCCTGAAGCACTACCCGGACAGTGCCTTCTTCGAACGATTGAAACGCTATAGCGCCCCCATCACTTTCCACTGCAGGCTTTATGTATTCATCCAATACATTTTTGATGCTGGTCACCACATCCGAGTCAGGCTCTGCCTGAACGGTTTCAGGCTGAAAGTGTTCTTTTACCACTGGTTTACCCGATTCAAGGTAATCTTTGATATGTTGTTTCAACCCTTCCTTTACCTCTTCCCAATCTGTTTCCGCATCCTTGGACACAGTTACGAAGTTGCTCATAAAAAACACTCCATTGACAAACGGATAGGTGAACAACTCCTGCGCCAGTTCTGAGTTGGACGCACTGTCCATGTCCTGAAAGTCGTAGTATTCGCCAGCCGGCAGTAGCATCGCATTGGCTACAAACTTCAGTGAATTGGGGTTGGGGTTTGATTCGAAATATATATTGTATGGGATATTTGATGTCTGGTTTTCCATGCGCTATTTATTGTTAATGTTCTGCAAAGGTAATACGGATTCCCTAACTCCGTGTTCCCATAAGGAAGGCATTTGTTGAGGTACAAATGAAATAACCTTCGATCAATTGTATTTCGATAGTTCTCCTTCAGATTTGGCTATAATAGTGGACACAGTAGCATCACCTGTTATGTTCACCACAGTACGGCACATATCCAATATTCGATCCACGGGGAAGATGATCGCCACCCATGCCGGGTTGAGGCCTACGGATTGCAACACGATGATCATCATAACCAGGCCGGCACTAGGTGTAGCTGCCGCTCCAATGGATGCCAGTGTGGCAGTTAGCACTATTGTCATTTGCTGGGCAAAATTCAGGTCAACCATGTGCAACTGGGCCAGAAATACTACAGCTACGGCCTGGTACAAGCTGGTACCGTCCATATTCACCGTGGCGCCAATAGGCAACACGAAACTGGAGACATTTTTTGATACCCCCATGTTGTCCTCTATACATTCCATCGTAACGGGAAGGGTAGCAGCGCTAGAGCTGGTAGAGAATGCCAGAAACTGGGCCGGGCTAATGTTTTTGAAGAATTCCTTGTAGCTCAATTTTCTTACGAAAATCCGAATGACCAATGGGTAAAACACAAAAACCATAAAAAACAAGCCAAGGGCCAAAGTAATAGAATAGGAGCCCAAACCAAGGAAAATCTCGAATACCTCAGAAGGTGTGTTGGCCATTTTGGCTATTACACCGGCCAATAATGCAAAAACGAAAAAAGGAGATGCCTTCATCACCAGATCAACCATCTTTAAAAACACCTGATTGATCGCATGGATAAAATTTGTAACTGGTGCCACGGTATCAGCAGGTAACAACACCAGGGTAATACCAAAAAATATGGCAAAAAATATTACCTGAAGCATCAATTGGTTGTTGGAGATGGAAAAGATCACATTTTCAGGGATCATCTCCACAATAAATTGCAATGGTGGGGCTTCTTTGGTAGAACTGGCGTCCTGCATCTTTTTGGCCACACTTTCCTTGTCCTCCTCAGAAAGGTTGTCAATTTCCAGCCTGCTGGCTTGTTCGCGGTATTGAGGGTTGGATAGAAAATTTTTCCCATCGGGGATATCCACATCGTTTTCACCAGCCCATTTCTCAAAAACCAACCGGTTTTTTATACGCTGATCATCATCGAGCGATAGACCGGGTTTGGCGACATTGACGAACAAGAGACCTACCATAACGGCTACTATCGTGGTAACCAGATACAGACCGAGGGTTTTCCCGCCCATTCGCCCCAGCTTAGAAACATCGGTAAGTCCCGAAATACCACCAATGATGGAAAACAGCACCAACGGAACCGCAATAAACTTAAGCAACCTGATGAAAATGGCTCCAAAAGGATCGATCCAGTTGATTGTAAAAGCATTCCACCCCATGAAACTGGACAGAAACGCCCAACTTACTCCAAGGATTAGTCCGATAATTATTTTGACGTGTAGTGGCAGGTTTTTCATGAATTGGGTTTTAGTTATTGCCCACTAATATCATTATTTTCTGAGAGAAGACTTTGCCGTTATAGTGGATAGTTAAGGATATATCAGGAATACATCTTGTTGATCAGGTAAAAATCGGCTATCACCAGTGCGGCCATGGCCTCCACAATAGGTACCGCACGGGGCACCACACAGGGGTCATGCCTCCCCTTGCCTTTAACGGTCACCTCATTGCCATGCTTGTCCACACTTTCCTGATCGGTCATGATGGTGGCTACTGGCTTAAAAGCCACATTGAAATAAATGTCTTCGCCGTTTGAGATACCGCCCTGAATACCACCCGAGTGGTTCGTTGTAGTCTTGATGGTACCCCCTTCGTTCACAAATTCATCGTTGTGTTCCGAGCCTTTCAGTTTGGTACCTTCAAAGCCACTGCCATATTCGAATCCTTTTACAGCATTGATGCCCAGCATGGCGGCACCTAATACAGCATGCAGCTTGTCAAAAACCGGCTCTCCCAGTCCCACCGGTGTGCCTTTGATTACACACGACACAACACCTCCAATGGTGTCACCCTGTTTTCTGGTATCATCTATCAGCTGGATCATTGCATCGGCCTGTTCCTGATCAGGACACCTCACTATGTTGTTTTCAGTTTGGGACAAGTCCAATGCTGTATATGGTTTGTCCAGCGAGAGTTGGCCAACTCCCGATACATAAGCAGTGATATCTACGCCAATTTCTTTGAGTATCAACTTCGCCACTGCCCCGGCAGCTACACGGGCTGCTGTTTCGCGAGCGGAACTTCTACCGCCTCCACGATAATCGCGGTTGCCATATTTGGCATCATAAGTAAAATCGGCATGGGACGGACGAAACGAATCTGCAATATGGGAATAGTCCTTGCTTTTTTGGTCTTTGTTGCGGATAACCATCGCAATTGGGGTACCTGTAGATTTTCCTTCAAAAATCCCGGAAAGTATCTCGAATGTATCAGGCTCTTTTCTTTGGGTGGTAATTTTAGACTGGCCGGGTTTGCGCCTTTCCAACTCACTTTGGATAAATGCCTCATCTATGGCAATACCCGGAGGGCAGCCGTCTATGGTCACACCGATTGCTTTTCCATGCGACTCTCCGAATGTTGTGATTTTAAACAGATTTCCAAAGGAATTTCCCATAAGACAGGTAGATAGTAAAAATTAAAAATGCAAGATTATACAATCAATGGCAATTTTGTGGAAATCAGAAGGAAAAAACAGCTTTTCGGCTATTTCCTGAATATGACAAATGCTGCCAGGGCCAACATCAGAACAATACCAATGTTGGCAAGAGTCTTGTAAAAATCGCTTTCATTGAGGGCAAACAAGTTGTTGTTTTTCAACTCTATGGTGTCGTAGAAAGACCCCATATCCGTAGAAGAAATAGATTCGTTTTTTTTGCTTTCGCCGGATACCACAAGCACCAATTCAGATTTCAAGGTATCGTACTCTTCTTTGGCGGTATTGAAATATACCCAGGAAAAATAGTCGCCCATATTGAACATACCCGGCTCGTTGGGTATGCCATAAAAACCAAAGGACTTGACTCCCCTTACTTTTCCATTTCCTTTGTTGATGTCCTGGCGCACATTTGGTGGATAAAAATCGAAATTGTCGTCAGAAGGGAAGGCTGGTTCATGGATGGCTGAAATATTTCCTTCGCCGGTAATGTTAAATGAGTAGTTGAAGCTTTCCCCGGTTTGGAGTTCGTCACTTGACACACTTTCCTTCAGCTTATAGTTACCAACCGACACACGTTCTTTCAGTGGGTGTGGCGGCAACTCTTTGATGGTTACCGTTTTGGGTTTAGAGGTAAATTTCTCAATGTTTTCCTGTCTGTTACGCCCAAAAAAAGTAGGATTTTTGGCCACTTTGTACTTGATCATTTCCAGGTCAACGGCGGGAAAATTAATAGTCTCCGTATTGAGGGCGTAGTAGGTAGCCTGATAAATTTTAAACTGACTATACCGTTGGCCGTTGATTTCAACAGGTTCACCGGTTATGTTCCCAATTTCAAAATTTTCCTCCCAACAGTTTGAAGGCTTTATTTCCTTTATGATTTCAGGAAGTTGTGTGCCCAGTTCGTGAAAACTTAATTCTGCCCTGTTTTTGGCTGATACGTAAAAAGCTATGGTCACTGTAAAACCCTCCCCCAGGTAAACAGAGGATTTATCGGTTGTTAGTGCCAGAAACGCATCTGCCTCCACATCCACGAACTCCTGGGGCGAATTGTTGCGTCCAAAAAAGTCTTCGAATGGATCACTTCCAAACGGATCATAAGACCTGCGCCGTTGCTTGGCCGGGCCAACTTTAATTTTCTTTCCATTAATTTTTACCAACTGACCGTTGACCTTAATTGAAAATGATTTCAATTCATAAACCCCTTCGGCCCTGGCTATATAGTTTTGGGTAATACTTTGAGAATAACTTCTTTTGCCGTTGATAAAATTTGTAGAAGATGAGGAGGAAGTGCCTCTTTTTACAAAACCATCAATTTCGGGAAAACCGCTGTAATCCTTCAAATTGGCGTTTTCTACCGTAAAAGTGATGGTAAAAGGTTCGTTTAACGCTATCTCCCCTTTTCCAAGCTCCACCTTGAGTTGTTGAGCCTGGCAATTAAATATCCCAAATAATAAAACAAAAATTATGAAATATCTGTTTAAAGGCATACGCTTGTTTTGGCTAATTAATTGCAAAATTAGGAGATTATAGTTAATTTAACACAACAAGTCTGATTAACGTAAGTTTCGTTACTAACAAATTCATGTTAAACCAAATTCAAAATCACTTTTCATGCTTGAATATTGTAAGACAATCTTGTCAAAAGTAAGTTTTGACGGGAAGCTATTTGAAAAAGAATTGAAAAAAGCAATCAAGAAACTGGCCAACCAGGAACTAGAACACCTCAGGCAATGGTGTTATGAAAAATTTAGCCATTTGTATTTGTCTATCTTGAACCAAAATTTCAGCGTACAGGCGGGTTAAGTTCTTTATAGACCCCAATCATTGCAAATACCTTTTATTTCGATCAATTTTGAGCTTTCAAATTGATCCTTATGCGCGTATATCTTGACAATGCAGCTTCAACGCCTATAGACAAGGAAGTATGGGAAGCCATGGTTCCCTATTTTCTCGAGCACGTGGGCAATCCATCTTCTATTCATTCGCATGGCCGGGAAATGAGGTCTGCTATCGAGAAATCAAGAAAAACTATTGCCAGCCTGTTGAACACGTCCCCCTCGGAGATATTCTTTACTTCCGGGGGCACAGAGGCCGACAACACCGCCATTTGTTCTTCTATAGAGACGCTGGGGATCAAACATGCGATCACCTCACGAATTGAGCACCATGCAGTGCTGCATACATTGGAGGCCCTGGAAAAGAGGGGAGCTGTGGAAGTGAGCTATGTGGACGTGGATGAAAAGGGCGAGGTTGATATGGGACATCTGGAAAAATTGCTGGGCAAATACCCCAATTCGCTTGTGAGCCTGATGCATGCCAATAACGAAATTGGCAACCTCAACGATATTGAGTCCATTGGTCGCCTATGCCGGGACCATTCAGCCATTTTTCATAGCGATACCGTTCAGGCCATGGGCCACTATATTCATGACCTGAGCAGCGACTTACAGGATTTTATAGTTGGGGCTGCCCATAAATTTCATGGCCCAAAGGGTACTGGTTTTTTATACATCAACCATAGAAATAAAATAGCCCCGCTTATCCATGGTGGCGCACAGGAACGGAATATGCGTGGGGGCACAGAAAATGTAGCCGGTATTGTAGGCCTGGCCAAGGCCCTGGAAATAGCCTACAGGGATATGGACAAGGATAGGAAACATATAGAAGGGCTCAAGCTTCGCATGATGGACTCACTAAAAGAACGTGTGCCTCGCCTTTCGTTCAATGGCCTGTCCGAAAGTATGGACAAGAGCCTGTACACCGTGCTGAATGTTGGCCTGCCGGCATCTGATGATAATGATATGCTGTTGTTTAGCCTTGACATCAAAAAAATATCCGTATCCGGGGGAAGTGCCTGTGCCAGCGGCAGCAACATAGGCTCGCATGTTCTGACGGCCATTGGGGCAGACCCCAACCGTGGTGCCATAAGGTTTTCATTCAGCAAACTTACCACCACTCAGGAAGTGGATTATGCGGTGGATTCCCTGGTGGAAATCGTCAACAAGGGAACTGTGCTGTCATGAGGCTCAAACTTTCTTTTTCACCATATCAACAATACATTTCACCCAAGTCGGGTGTGTATTGAGGCTTTCCACCAAATCCCACGATTCACCGCCAGCTTCGACAAACTGGTCGCGGTAGGTTTCCCCCACTTCCACGGTAGTTTCCAGGCAATCCGAAATAAATGCAGGTGAAAAAGCCAACACGTTTTTCTTTCCTTCTTTGGCAAGGTCGTCTATCAGAAAGTCTGTATATGGTTTGATCCAGGGTGTCTTTCCAAGCCTCGATTGAAAAGAGACTGTATATTTCTCTTTGGGAATATTCAGCCTTTCGGCCAGTAGTTTGGAAGTTTCAAAACACTGTGCGCGATAGCAATATTTGTTGTGGGGGCCATAATTGAAGCAGCAGTCTCCAAGTTTGCACGCTTTGATTTCCGCCTTGATGATTTGCCTTTCAGGCAGGCCATGATAGCTGAATACAAAATGGTCGTATTCCTTTTCCTTCATGAATACCTGGGCCCTTTCTTCTATTGTTTTCAAAAACAAATCGTGATCGAAGAAATTGTTCACATAATTCAATTCGGGAATGACCTGCCATTGGCTCACAATTCTATTCACTTCTTCGATCACCGAGCCTGTGCTGGCTGAGGCATATTGGGGAAAAAGGGGAATAGTCAAAATACTCTCTACGTTTTTCTTTTTGAAAGCATTAAGCCCTTTTTCCAGGGAAGGGTTTTGATATCTCATACCCAGTTCCACTACATATTCGTCACCCAACTCATCCTGTACGAGCCTTACCAAATCTTCCCCATAGTATTTGAGGGGTGAGCCCCTCTCGTCCCAGAGCCTTTGGTATTCTTTAGCTGATTTGGGGCCTCTTATGGGGGCAATGATCAGGTTGATCAGCATCCATCGGTTGAGGTACGGTATATCGATTACCCGGCCATCCATTAAAAATTGCCTGAGGTATTTTCTTACTGAATTTGTTGATGGGTCATCCGGGGTTCCAAGGTTGACCAGAAATATTCCTTTTTTGGGACGTGGCATAATTGTACTTTGAAGCGCCAAAAGTACAGCGTAGCACATAAATTTGCGATGAATAATCAAAAAAGCTGTCAAGAAAAAACCCCGGGTTACCGGGGTTCAGGTCTCTCATTATGAAGCAATATAAATTAAAACCTATTTTCTTTTGGCCAGATAAGCATCTTGCTTCACCTGCTGATTATATGCATTCAGACCTTTGTTGAGCTTTCGGACATCCCGTTTATTCAATTTGATAAACTTGTTTTTGAGCACTTTTTCAAAGACAACCTGATCTTCATCATTGTAATACCTGACTATCGTATAGGATTTGTCTTTTATGTTGTTTTCGATAGTCCAATAATGAGCGGCTTCTTTTTGCTGGGCCTTTGCCAAATTGATTCCCGTGAAAAAGAAAAATACAATGGCCAGGTAGAGGGGGTAGCGAAATGTTTTATTCAGTATCATAGTCCTGCTTTTTTAGTTGTGTCTTAACTAAAAAGTTTAACTCAATTCACTACTCGCAAAATACCAGCTATCTACAAACGGTAGTTTTTTCCCTGTTTATTACATGGAATAGAAGAGGAATGAATCAGGAAAGTACCGCCAATACGGCCTCCTTGTAGCTTCTGCCAATTGGTAACTCCTCGCCCTTGATTTGGAGGTATGTCGCATTGAATGAAACTACCTTGTTTAAATTGACTATAAAAGACCTGTGGATCCTCAAGAAATGATCGGCAGGTAGCTGTTCGGAAAAATTGGAAATGTGCTGATAGCAGGTAAGGCTCTTGTCGGTGGTATTTATTTTGATGAAGTCCTTAAAGCTCTCTACGTATTCGATTTCGGCAAAATTTAGCCTGAAAGTTTTTCCTTCTGATTTGATGTTGATGAATCCGGTGGACTCCTTAATTGGATTCGTACACAAAGCGGCAGATGCTTTTTCCACTGATTGAAGAAACCTCTGAAATGAAAACGGTTTGACCAAATAATCTATAGCCATCAGCTCGTAGCTTTCCACTGCGTACTCCCTATAGGCTGTCGTAAAAATGAACCTGGGTACCTTGGTAGCCTTGAGCGTAGTTGCTAGGTCGATCCCGGATAATCCTGGCATTTGTATGTCGAGAAAGGCAAGGTCTATTTGATGATTGATCAGGAAGTCGAAAGCCGCCACCGGGTTACGAAAGCCTTTAACCAACTTCAATTGGCTGGTTTTTGATATGTAGCCCTCGAGTAGCTCCAGGGCCAGCGGTTCATCGTCTATGGCAATACAGCTAATTTCCATGTTTTTTATTCACTTCTCAAACGGTTTCTTTCTTTAGGGTTCCAATGGTCTGAACACCCCCCTGATATTGAGGTCAGCATTAAAATATTCTCCATCATTGGATATTTTCAAGTCGTGTTGCCCTGCGAAAAGCAACTCCAACCTCCTTTTTATGTTGGAAAGGCCTATTCCACCACCACTATCCTCTATCTTCGAGGATTTTGCTATATTGTTCCTCACGGTAAAATTCAGGTCCAGGTTCTTTATTTCAAATACAATAATTATCCTATTGGACTGCCCACCTTTTGCCACACCATGTTTGAAGGCATTCTCGATAAAAGGCAGGAACAACAATGGGGGAATTTCTACATCAAAGGTTTTTTCCGGTTTGGTGATTTCTACTTCCAGGTATTCACCATATCTCAATTTTTCCAGTTCTACGTAATTTTCAATAAACTCCAGTTCTTTGTCTAGTTTGACGGTTTTGTGAGCAGTATCATAAATCATGTAAGACATGAGTTCAGATAATTTCAATAGTACATCAGGAGCCTTGTCTGATTTTTTGACCGTCAGGGCGTAAAGGTTATTCAGTGTATTGAAAAAAAAATGAGGGTTCACCTGAGACTTAAGAAATTGTAGTTCCGCTTCCAGTTTTTCCTTGAGGAGCTTTGAATTGACCTGGGCATTTTCAAACCCCTCCTTCACCACTTTAATGATAAAAGCCACAACGATTATCCAATTTAGATGGCCCATAGCACTGAAAAACTTCCATCTAGTGAAAACCGCTTCTCGGGGTATGTCGGCAAATATGCCGAGGTTGACACATAGCCATATTACGTGTAATTGAAAATAGGAGGCCACACAACTCACCACTACGAAACTGAGCGAAAAGAAAAAGTACCTGCGCCGGTTAAAATATCTGGGTTTGAGAAAATAGAGAATAAAGTAAACGCAGACTACTTTGAGGATAAGCTCCAAAGCCTGTACATACGCTACATTTTCATAGGTGTTTTTGATGTCCCCATACAGCATTACCCTGTACAGAAAGTAGCACAGCCAAAACAACAGGTGGTAATAGACCCTGTTGTTGATATTGAAAAAATGAAAAACGCGATGCATGCTCGTCACATAATACTGCCTATTTCACAATATATCAATTCTGTCCCTACTTATAACATGTTTTCAACTACATTCAACGCTTCTAAAAAAATTCATTTGGTTTCTTGTTCAACCAACAAAACCATTGACCTGGATTGGAACCCTTCAGCATGTTGCTCTCTGATAAGCTTTGTCAGGCAAAAAATTGTTAGTCAATTATCACATATAACTTCCCTTCTTCCCAGACTGTGTCGTAAGTTCGGATAGGGGGGCACCTGTCCCTTTCCTCGCCACCATCAAGAAAGCTAAAAGTATAGGCATGCAACGGGCAAACCAACTCACCCAGATAGTTTATTCTGCCTGTTGACAAATCCGCACCAGCATGGGGGCATGATCTGTCAAACACCTTGAAACCCCTGGGAGTATTGGCCAGCCCAAATAATTTTTCATCAATTTTAATCTTTCGGATAGCATTGACAGGTACTACTTTTTCTGCATCTTCCTTGCTTTCGAATATGAGGTGTTTGTTTTCCATTTACTTCTCTTCCTTAAGCAACCAAATGAATTTGCAGCTCAAATAATCATTAATTAGGATGCCGTATGCTATCTACCAGTTCCATGATTTCCTGTGGTGGTTTTGGTGTGGCTAAGGACACGGCATAGGATACAACAAAATTCAGCAACATTCCCAGTGTGCCAATTCCTTCGGGAGACACTCCAAACCACCAATTTTCAGCAACGTTGAGTTCCGGAAATAAAAACTTGAAATAAATAATATAACCGGCCGTAAATAACAACCCGCATATCATACCAGCAATCGCGCCCTCTTTGTTGGCTCGTTTGGTAAAAATACCCTGGACAATCGCCGGGAAAAATGAAGCAGCAGCCAAACCAAATGCGAATGCCACCACCTGGGCTACAAAGCCCGGGGGATTGATCCCAAACCATCCGGCAATGATAACAGCACCACCAGCGGCTATCCTTGCTATTAGGAGTTCCTGTTTATCACTTATGTCCGGTTTGAGTTGTTTTTTTACAAAATCGTGTGCTATCGAAGTAGAGATTACCAGTAGCAAGCCTGCTGCAGTAGATAAAGCTGCCGCCAAACCACCTGCTGCCACCAGGGCGATTACCCAGTTGGGTAGATTGGCGATTTCGGGGTTGGCCAGTACCATGATGTCCCTGTCAATGGTTAGTTCATTTTTAGAAGGATCGCCGACATATTGTACCCTACCGTCTCCATTCTTGTCATCAAATTTTATCAATTCTGTTTTTTCCCATTTGCCAAACCATTCGGGAAGGTTGGAGTATTTTTCGTTGGATACTGTGTTGATCAGATTGGTTCGGGCAAAAGCAGATACGGCGGGCGCTGTAGTGTACAATATCGCAATCAGGATAAGTGCATAGCCAGCGGATATCCTGGCATCCTTCATACTGGGCACAGTAAAAAACCTTACAATCACATGGGGCAAGCCTGCTGTACCCACCATAAGTGCTGCTGTGATAAAAAATATGTCCGTGACACTTTTCTTGGCAATGGTATAGGAAGCAAAACCCAACTCCTCGTGTAGGCCATCCAGCTTATCAAGCAAATAAGTACCATCGCTCAATGTTCCACCAAAACCTAGTTGGGGGATTATATTTCCAGTCATCAAAATTGAAATAAAAATGGCTGGCACCATAAATGCGAAAATAAGCACACAGTATTGGGCCACTTGGGTATAGGTAATGCCCTTCATACCTCCCATTACAGCGTAAAAGAAAACAATGATCATCCCAATGAGTACACCCACATTGACATCTACTTCCAAAAAGCGGGAGAAAACCACTCCAACTCCCCTCATTTGACCGGCAACATAAGTAAAAGAAACGAAAATGGCGCAAATCACTGCTACTAGCCTGGCTG
This sequence comes from Cyclobacteriaceae bacterium, assembly GCA_040222275.1. Lineage (GTDB taxonomy): Bacteria > Bacteroidota > Bacteroidia > Cytophagales > Cyclobacteriaceae > CAXBNB01. The sequence goes on along the minus strand of JAVKDJ010000002.1, from coordinate 440,941 downwards.
TGTCGGAGTAATACCTGTCACCAATGAAATCGGGCACAGTAAACTTTCCAAATTTCCTGAGGTAAGGGGCCAGCAACAAGGCCAACAGTACATATCCGCCTGTCCAGCCCATCAGGTAAACAGCACCGTCATAGCCCATAAATGAGATGAGGCCCGCCATGGAAATAAACGAAGCTGCCGACATCCAATCGGCGGCAGTAGCCATGCCATTGGCCAGGGGTGAAACACCTCCACCAGCCACGTAAAATTCATTTGTTGATCCCGCCCGGGACCAGATGGCAATTCCAATGTATAGGGCAAAAGTAAGCCCAACAATAATATACGTCCAGGTTTGAATGTCCATTGATTTGTATAGTAAGTAGTGAAATGTTAGTCTTCGTTGATTTCGTATTCCTTGTCCAGTTTGTTCATGAGCCGTACATAAACAAAAATCAGGATCACGAAAACATAAATTGATCCCTGCTGGGCAAACCAAAAGCCGAGTTTGAATCCTCCAATACGTATCTGGTTCAGGGCATCAGCAAATAGAATCCCAAAGCCAAACGAAACGAGGGCCCATACGGATAGCAGTATAATCAGGTATTTGAGGTTTTTTTTCCAGTACTGATTTAAATCTTTGGTTTGTTTCATTTGCTTATTAAGTTGAATAGTGGCTTTAGTTCTAAATTTAAAAATAAGAAAATAAAACTCATATATACTACTTCGTGCCCTACACTTGCTTAATACCTAAAATGAAGCTCCAATATCTGGCCTGTTTCCCCAATAATTTCAAACATTCCTATTATTTTCACCGATAAGGATTAATTCCAAATTCTGCGTTCGACAACTACAATGCTTGGGCCTAACTTTCAAATATTTGAATGTCTATGAAAAGTCAAAGAAAAAAATTCATGCTTGGCCGCAAAGATGCCTATCTGAATTGTGCCTACATGTCGCCAATGATGAAAAAAGTAGAGCGGGCAGGTAGGCTTGGCATCTCTAAAAAAAGAAAGCCCCATCAGATTGACCCATCTGATTTTTTTGATGATACCGAAAAGATCCGAACTGTTTTTGCAGCATTGGTGAATTGTCCGGAACCTCAAAAAATGGTGCTGATCCCTTCAGTTTCGTATGGGATTGCCAACGTTACCAACAATCTAAAAATCTCCAAAAGCCAAAACATCGTGGTAGCCGGGGATCAGTTTCCCAGCAACATTTACCCATGGATGCGGCTGTGCCAGGATGCAGGAGCGGAATTGAGGATCATCGCTCCGCCGGATTCCGTTGAAAACCGTGGCAATAAATGGAATGATGCCATCAAATCTGCCATCGACAGCAGCACAGTGGCTGTAGCCCTTGGACACGTGCATTGGGCCGATGGTACATTATTTGACTTGGAGGAAATCAGGAGGCTAACGCTGGGGGTGGGCTCCAAATTAATAATAGACGGCACCCAATCTGTTGGAGCCCTGCCTTTCGACATACAAAAATTTCAGCCGGATGCCCTCATTTGTGCTGCCTATAAATGGTTGATGGGGCCGTATAGTATTGGCATAGCCTACTACAGTCCTAGTTTCGACAATGGAAAACCAATAGAGGAAAATTGGATCAATAGAAATAAAAGTGAGGATTTTGCCAATTTGGTTGAATATCAAGATGACTATCGTGCGGGTATGCTGAGGTATGAAGTGGGTGAGCATAGCAATTTTATCCTCACCCCAATGTTTTTAGAATCCCTAAAGCAAATCAAAAAATGGGGGCCGGAAAATATACAATCCTATTGTCACAACCTGATGGCTGCTTGCCTTGGGGAAATACAGGAAATGGGACTGTTTGTAGAAACTACCGAGCAGAGGTCTGCACATCTCTTTGGAATAAAATGCCCCCATGAAAAATTAGAGCCCTTAAAAAAAGCTTTCAAAACACAAAGGGTGAGCGTGTCTTTCAGGGGCGATTTCATCAGGGTATCCCCCAATGTTTACAACGACGAAAGGGATGTGCGGCGGTTTATTTCAGCTTTCAGACAGGTATTTAATTGATGAAAACCACGATCCTACATTTATCCTTATTGCTATGTTGCCTTGTGCCAGTGGCCAATGGTTTTTCCCAATCCCTCGAATTGGAAACACTGCCAGCCTCCACAAAATGGGGCCAAATCAAATCCGAAAATTTCAACATCATTTTTCCCACGGGGTTCGAAAAGGAAGCCAACCGGACGGCCAACATACTGGAAACCATCCACACACCAGCCAGCCAGTCGCTGGGAGTAAAGCCCAGAAAATTCTCAGTAATTCTCCAAAACCAGAATGCCATAGCCAACGGTTTCGTTACCATTGGCCCCAGGCGATCTGAGTTTTTTACTACGTCCACACAGGATTACAAATTCCTTGGCAATACCGATTGGTTGGAGTTTTTAGCGGTACACGAATTTCGTCACATGGTACAGTTCGAAAAAGCTTATCAAACACCCATAAACAAACTGATGTACTGGGCTTTTGGGGAATACGGCTTGGGGTTTGCATCGGCGATTGCCGCCCCCAATTGGTTCTGGGAAGGCGATGCTGTCGGGATTGAGACCTCTTTTACCAAAACAGGGAGGGGGCGTACACCAAATTTTGACCTGCAATTCAAAACCAACCTACTCGAAAAAGGTGGGTTCAATTATTCTAAACAACACCTGGGCTCTTTTCGGGATTTTGTTCCCAACCATTACAGGACCGGGTTTTTTATGACCACCTACTTCAAACGAAAGTACGGAGTTGATATCTGGGACAAAATCATCAACCGGTCGTTTAGTTTTCCATACATACCTTTCGTTTTTTCCAATGCGATAAAAAAAGAAACAGGCAAAAATTTATCGGAGAATTACACTGATATGCTGGCAGAGATGTCCCGGCATTACAACCAACAAATTAAAGATGTGGATACCGATGATTTTACCCGGCTCAATGTAAGGGCGAACAAAGTATATACCGATTATCATTATCCACACCTCAATAACGATGGAAATATAATCGCCCTGAAGTCTGGCTTTTCACATACCGACCAGTTTGTCGAAATCGATGAATCCGGCAATGAAGTAGAGCTCTTTGTGACGGGAATAATGAATGACCCGGGGTTTCTCAGCATTGGCAACAACAAAATCGTCTGGACCGAATTCGAATTTGACCCCAGGTGGCTCAAAAAGACATATTCTGTCATTAAATCATACGACCTTTCTACCAGGGAATTCAAGAGAATTACCAAAAAAAGTAAATACGTTTCAGCAGCTGTATCACATGATGGGAAACTGATTGCTGCTATCGAAAATTCAACTCAAAATCAGTACAACATCCATCTGTTGGATTTTCAATCCGGCGATATCGTGAAGACCTTCCCTAATGTGGACAACAATTATTACTCCATGCCCTCTTTTTCGCTGGATGACAAATCGCTGATATTGCTAAAAAATACTAAAGAGACAAAACATATAGTACTAAAGCAGATTGATAATGGAAGTGAAGAAATCGTCCTATCTTCCAAACTGGAAAATTTTGGCCATCCTGTTTTAGCTGGCGAATACCTGTTTTACAATTCCCCCGTCAATGGTATTGCGAACATCTATGCTTGTAAAATGGACTCAAAGGAGGTTTATCAGGTTACCCATTCAAAATACGGGGCATACAATCCTTCTATTGCTAAAAACGAATCCTTGCTGGTTTACAACGAATTTACGAAAGATGGTATGGATGCTGTATCCATAGAGCTCAAGACAGAAAACTGGACCCCTTTATCTCAGGCACAAGACAGAAACATAAATTTTGCCGAACCCATGGTTCAGGCAGAAGGACATTCGCATGTGCTCGATAATCAACAGGAAGAAAATTATGAAATTAGCCCGTACAACAAACTCAAACATACCATCAGGCCACATTCATGGGGGTTGTCTGCCATTCCTACCAACAACTCCATGATTTTGGGGTTGAATTCGCAAGACATACTGAGCACTACTACCATCAGCGCGGGATTAAGGTTTGACTCAGATGAAGGCAATTGGTTGAAATTTGGTTCCATTAGCTACCAGGGGCTATACCCAATCATCGACTTGTCAATAGTAGATGGTAGCAGGTCAAGTTCTTTTATTGTAAATGGCACCAGTCAAAAATTCAATTGGGAAGAAACCAGCATCAAAGCAGGAATGCGTGTTCCACTGGTTCTTACCAACTCAAAATACCTCAGAAAACTTACGCTTTCGTCCAGCTCAACTTTTACATCTGTGTCCGGATATGATGTGCCTGAAGACAGAATTGTAATTGACCAGCCTGGAAATGGAAACCTCAAATCGCTAGAGCATGGCATCCGTTTCAGCAACATGCTGCGTAGAAGTAAATTGGACTTACACAGCAGGTTTGGCCAGTCATTGGCCGTTCATTATTTTCATACACCTTTGGGAGGAGACTATATGGGTAGTCTTTTCGCCACAGAAGCAAACTTGTTTTTTCCCGGAATTTCGCGGCACCATTCCATCAGGGCCAGGGGGTCTTTTCAACACGAAAATTCACAGAATTATTTTTTCGATAGCCCAATTACGTTTACCCGTGGGTTCGGATACTTTCCCTTCCGCCAGTTTACCAATTACTCACTTAATTATAAATTGCCGCTTTGGTACCCCGACATTCATATTGGGCCATTGCTCAATGTCCAAAGAATATATTTCAATGGGTTTTATGACAAGGGTTTGGGTAGTATAAGAAACCAGCCCGACCTTAACTTAAATTCCTATGGTGCCGAACTCTCCTTCAACTTCAACCTGATGCGATTTTCGCTGCTTTTTGATATGGGAGTCCGGTATTCTTATATGCCAGATTTCCATGACAGTCGAATTGAACTCATCATAGGGGGCGTTTCTTTTTAGCACTATTTTTCGATAGTCACCCCTTTCCAAAAAGCGATATAATCTTTAATGTTTTTGGCCAGTTCGCTCGGTGCAGGGTAGTACCAGGCTGCATCCTGGTTCTTCATTCCGTCCACATCAACGGTAAAGTAACTTGCTGTTCCCTTCCACGGACAAACAGTGTGCGAATCACTGTCTTTCAAAAATTCTTTTTTAACGGAGCTTTTGGGGAAATAGTGATTGTTCTCAACCACTACAGTATCATCGCTTTCGGCGATCACTTGCCCATTCCAAATTGCTTTCATATCATTCTCTCTTTTGGGATTAGTTCAATAATTAGTTTCTCCTTAGACTAAACAATCAATATAGAAAACGGTTCCATCTTAAAAAAATAAATTCTATTTGGCGACCTATTAGCCAACATTTAGGGACTAAATATGACATAAGAAAGAAAAAGTATGACTTTATTCGGAATTAATTTTGGAATGCAAATTCTTTTTTTATACATTTGATATTACAGTAAAATTATGTAACACACTTAAACTCCATTTCTTCTTTATGATATAGACCTCTACGTTAAACAAACAGGTAAACAGATGAATAATTTTGGTGTTAGTGATAGCAGTTTGGTATCACACTACAAAAGCGGTAACGAAGAGGCTTTTGAAGAACTTGTGTCCAGACACAAGGCAAGGGTTTTTACTACAATCTATTTAATAGTTAAGGACAAATACGTAGCAGAGGATTTGCTGCAAGACACTTTTATTAAGGTGGTCAAAACTATTAAATCCGGAAGGTACAATGAAGAGGGTAAATTTCTCCCATGGGTTTTAAGAATTGCCCACAACCTGGCCATCGACTACTTTAGAAAAGACAAAAGATACCCCACTATAGTAATGGAAGATGGCAGCAGGGTTTTTAATACCCTGGAATTTGCCGAAGATTCTATTGAGACACTTCAAATAAAAAGCGATACTAATGCGTTATTAAAAAAGTTGGTTCAGGAATTGCCTGAAACACAAAAGGAAGTTTTAATAATGAGGCATTATATGCAAATGAGTTTTCAGGATATAGCAGAAGCCACAGATGTCAGTATCAACACTGCACTGGGCCGAATGCGATATGCTTTGATTAATTTGCGTAAGAAAATGCAAAAATCAAATATCGCCTATGACCAAACTTTTTACCGAAAATGACTTGATCCGCTATATTTATGGGGAGACAAGTGACTTAGAAAATGCCGAAATCGAAAATGCACTTATTTGCGATTCGGAGTTGAACGACAAGCTGAATGGGTTAAGGTCTGTTTATGAAGACCTCAACCGGCTGATTGTGGCTCCCTCTGAGAAAGCCATGGCCAACATTTTTAATTATTCCATTATTTGAATGATTGATTCTGCTGCCTGACGGTACGTAGCTTTTAATCTTTTTACTTTTCCAATATATTGCCGGAGTTTTAAAAACCCCGGCAATATGACAAGAAAAGAAAGGTACGCATGTTTTATCGACTATTTCAGCGAGAACAATCCCGACGCAGAGACCGAATTGGAATACAATGACCCATACCAACTATTGGTAGCGGTCATTTTGAGTGCGCAGTGCACCGATAAAAGGGTGAACCTGACAACCCCTGCCCTCTTTTCAGCTTTTCCAAGCCCCGAGGTACTGGCCAGGGCTTCTTTCGATGAGGTTTTTCCATTCATCAAGAGTATTTCCTATCCCAACAACAAAACCAAACATATCATTGGCATGGCCAAAATGTTGGTTGAGGATTTTAATAACGTGGTGCCATCCGACATAAAAGAATTGCAAAAACTTCCCGGGGTAGGAAGAAAAACCGCCAATGTAATTGCCTCTGTAGTGTACGATCAGCCAGCTATGGCTGTTGATACACATGTTTTCAGGGTTTCAAAAAGGATGGGGCTTGTTACGCAAAAAGCCAGTACACCGCTAGAAGTAGAAAAACAGCTGGTAAAATTCATCCCGGAGGAGCATGTACCAAAGGCCCACCACTGGTTGATCCTTCATGGTCGCTACATTTGCCTTGCCCGAAAACCGAAATGTGAAAAATGTGCGATTACCTCATTTTGTCGGTATTTTGAGAAAAATGAATTATAAAAAAAGGGAGGTGCTTACACCTCCCTTTTTTTATAATCAACTTCTTATATTACTTAAGCCAACGAAACCACTTCTTTGTTTTTTTCGATGTTCGTCAACATAATATCCCATAGATGCTCGTAAGGAATAATTTCGGGATCTGTGAACGGCTCGTGTTGGTTCTTTTCTTTTAATTTATCAACATACTTTTGGCCGTTGACCCTGGCTTCTGTCGCATCATATCCACAATTAATCAATACTTTGATCAATTTGAAGAATTGCTTCTCTCGTGGATTCTTTCCTGGCTCGTTCAAGTGTCTGTAATAATACTTCTCAATCGCCTCAATCTTGTTCAGCGCCAGGTCAAAGTTTCCTTTGTTCATCATATGCATAAACTCCAGAATGATCAAAGACAGGTTATACCCCTTCTTGTCTTTGTTGTAATATTCCATCGAGTTGTAAAAATCAGAGAATGTTACTCGTTTGATGATTTGCAAATGCGGTGCAGCAAAATTCAAATAAGCTTTCATGAGTTTCCACCTCTCGGAGGCTTTTTTGCTCACCTTTTTCAGGCTCGAGTTTTTGACTACCTTATTATAAATTTTTGCAGCCCTATCGTAATCCCGGGTATGCATCGCCATTAGAAAGTAGTTCTCCATATGCGCAAACCAGTTTCTGGTAGTTGGCTCTATGGTTTTCATTCCTTCCTCAGCAGATTCGAACCCTTTTTCAAACTCCCGCAGGCACAAATAGGAGAAGGTCCTGATATATATGTTGAACCTGATATCAAAACGCATTGGGTTTACCTTCATCTTGTTGACATCTTTTTCCGCCTGATAAGTATGCTTGACAATGCCTTGATAGTCTCCAACCAATTCGAGATACCAACCTCTCAGAAAATAATAATGTTCGAAAATGTTAAAAGACCCGGTTTCTTTCCATAATTTTTCCAGAATAGCTACATTGTCCAAAGTCGTTTGTACATTCGATTTTCTTGAATGTACAGACTTGGTAAGAAGCATCCTGTTCTTAAAATATAGGTCATTGGCATACTCTTCTGTATTGTAGAGCTTTCTTAACCTGTCCAGGTTACTTATCGTATTTTCAAAATCAGTAGGCTTACAGTCCTTGGAATAAATCTGTCTCAATATTTCATAGCCATCTATTAAGATGTCTGTAAACTCAGCCTCCTCTGCTATGGCAAACGCTTTATTAATTTGTTTTTCTGCCATCGAATACTCATTACTAACGAAAAGTATGTTAGCTTTATAAATGTACTCCTGACATTCTAATCTGTGCTGAGTAGATATATTAAATCTACTGTCGTTAAATTCTACATGGAAAAGATAATCATATAGCTTATGACGTAACCTCGATTTGAGCATTCTAAATCGTTGGTCGTAGATGTCAGAATCGTACATGAGTTTGGCAGCAATTTCGTCATCTGGATAAAGGCCTTGTAATACGCCGTTATATAGTTGTTGTTCTTTACTTGGGTTTTCGGTTTCACCTGTTAAATCTAAAACACCATAATTATTTTTTAGACGCGTTGTTACTATGTCAACTAATTTATTAATTTCTTTCATGCTGGGATAGTTTATTTGAGTAATAATGTTTATCTAAAATCAAAATTAAGCAAATTTCCAATTTTTTCATAATTTTTTTTCGTGTTACTGTAGGTGCCATAGTGTCCCAAGAAAAGAGAAATTTATAACCGAACCTTGTTTCGTAATTTATTTTTCAATCATAAACAACAGTAATTATGGCACATTTTATCACATTATTCTTCTTAAGTATCGGTTTGAATTTCGGTAGTGTTTCTCAAGTAGAAAACCCTAAGTTTAATTCTTTTCAAAAAAGCAACTTGATCAAAGTTTCAAAAATTGAAGCAAAAAAACCTTCAAAATACAACAGCAAGCTATTTACCGACAACAATAACAATATTTGGAACAACCAGTTGATAGGTCACGAAGGCTGGGATTAATTTATCCTATCTATGAGGACATATTGTAACAGAATGGTTAAGATTGCGAATGCCTTCATCTTTGAATCTGACACAATTACTATGTCTATTTCTGGTTCTAATTTCATGCCGGGATGCTGAGAAACAACACAGGAATAGCGTAGCGATCAGGGTAGATCACTTTCCACAGTCTATCAATTACTTGAAAAGTAGTTCCTATCTTGGTCATGACATTCAAAGAAAAACCTTTAATGAGTTATTGATCCGCAACGAAAACGGAGAGTTAAAACCGTTAGTTGCCATATCCCTTCCAAGAATAGTCAAACGAGACTCTGGCTACCTGTTCGAATACAGGATTAGGGATGAAGCAAAGTGGGACGATGGCTTACCTATAACATCGGAAGATATTGAGTTTTCCCTGAAAGCCCTAAAACTTCCGCTCAATGAAAATATCGGGATTTCATCCTATTACAGTCGCATCAAAAATGTGATCCGTGATAGTGTAAGTAGCCAAATATTTTCACTAATGACGGTTGGCAATAAGAATGATCTTTTAAGGCTAACCTGTGATTTTGGAATTCTTCAGAAGTCCAAATTTGATCCAAAGGGTCTGCTAGAACATGTTTCTTTTGAAGACATTGAAAGTAATCCGTCTGTATTGCGAAATGACGATAAGGTCAATTCATTCTATCAGTCGATTATAGAAGATGGATTTATGTATGGTGGTAGTTATTTTCACTCATCCGGACCATATCAGGTTGCGGGTATTGAAAATGGCAAAAGCATCACTTTGCAAAGAAACGGTAATTGGTGGGCAAATACCTTAAGGGATAAGTTTGACTACATTCATGCCGGGCCTGAAGAAATCATATATTTTAATATACCGGAAACAATAGCGGCGTTGTACGCATTGAAAAACGGGGATATTGATGTAATGGACAATATCCCATCCAGTGAGTTTGTCCAACTGGAAAACGACCATGAATTTCTAGATAGGTATAATCTGTATTCGCCCGTCAAGTATTCATTTACATACGTTGGATTTAATTCCAGCAAGGAAACTTTAAATAACAAAATGGTCAGGCGTGCCTTGGCACACCTTATAGACAAACAGGATATTATTGAATCCGTAGAAAATGGTTATGCGCAAGCCACTATCGGCCCGATAAACCCTGCCACGTCTTATTTTTACAATAGCACGGCCAATCCGATCGAATATGACCCTGACGCAACAGCTGACTGGCTGAAGCAGGCAGGCCTGAAAAAGATCAACGATCAATGGGTTGCTGCGGAAAATGAGGAACCCATAGAGTTCACGATCATTCACAAACAGAATACTGTTTATGAAGGTATAGCTCAAATTTTAATTAATGAAGGGCGTAAGATTGGCATCAAGCTTTCATCCATATCCTATGATGACCGCACAATCAGAGGTATGTTGAAAGAACGAAATTTTGATATTACGATCGGATCATTTAATGGCAGCCCCTATTCTTACAATTTCTCCGGGCTATTTGGCACGTCAGCAGCAAAAGCTGGAGGTATGAATTTTACCGGTTTTGGCAATGCCAAAAGCGACTCCCTCATACAAGGCATCAATTATGCCGAAGATTCACTTCAAAGAAAATCTTATCTATTGGGTTTTCAAGAGATGCTGAATGAAGAATGCAACATGGTCTTTTTGTATTTTTCAAGAAACAAAATTGCAATTAATAAGAAGTTTACCAACCTCAAAGTTTCCAGCCTAAAACCAGGTTATGATGTTACAGCTTTTGAAATGATCAAGGAAACAAGCTCCTCAGGTTTTTGAAAAATTGTTCCAGGCTTTGTCCCTATTTTACACGATAAATTCCTAATTTGTAAGTTTATAGGACAACCAACTGATCTCATGAAAAAGTTCAAACGCATATTTTACCTGCTTTACATCATATTTTTTTGTTTTGGTGGGTTTATTGCCATCAATTATGAAGACATTGTGCTCAAGTGGGACTGGGATTTCATTGACACCTGGGCTGGACTTTTGAGGTTTGTATTAAAACTCGGGGCATTTGGGTTAATTCTGTTTTTTGTAGAAATCGTTGTGGAAAATATCCATATTTTCGCATTGAACAAAAAAATTAAAACCCTTGAGGCTGATATACTCGACTTGAAAGGAAAACTTTACGATAAGAGTGAAACCAAAAGCCCCGAAACTGCAGAGGATGGGCTAAATGAGGGAGCCATTGAAGAATGAACAGCACACCACTAATCAGGTCTGAATTGCTCCAGGCCAAGTCTGTATTAGAAGACTTTATTTCCAATTCCCAAAATTTGATGAAAATAGAGGCCACCGCTGCTCTAATTACTCAAAAAATTAGATTGGGGGGCAAAATATTAACTTGTGGGAATGGAGGATCCCACTGTGACGCCATGCATTTTGCCGAGGAATTGACAGGACGATATCGTGAAAACCGAAAACCCATTGCCGCTATGGCCCTCTCAGACCCCAGCCATATTTCCTGCGTTGGGAATGATTATGGTTTTGACTTCATATTCTCCAGAATGGTAGAAGCCCTTGGCAATGAAAACGATGTGTTGTTGTGCATCAGCACAAGCGGAAATTCTACAAACGTGCTGAATGCGGCCAAAGCAGCCCAAGATAAAGGAATGGATGTAATTGGCCTAACCGGTGGAAAGGGAGGTAACCTATCCGGGCTTTCAACTATAGAAATATGTGTCCCCCATAGTGGATATGCCGACCGGGTGCAGGAAATGCATATTAAGATTATTCATATATTGATTTTGTTGATAGAAAAGAATTTTGAATAGATGCTTGCAAAAACCTTTGGAAGTGCTGTTTATGGTGTCGATGCTTTTACCATAACCATAGAAGTAAATGTCGGCTCTGGCACCAAATTTTTTATGGTAGGCCTGCCTGACTCGGCAGTAAAGGAAAGTGAACAGCGTGTAGAATCTGCCTTAAAGCATAACGGGTTTGTGATGCCCAGACAAAAAGTGGTGGTGAACCTCGCCCCTGCCGACATTAAAAAGGAAGGCTCTTCTTACGACCTACCCATTGCCATTGGAATATTGGAGGCATCCGGGCAGATCATTTCAGAAAACCTGGGAGAGTACATTATTATGGGGGAACTTTCCCTCGACGGCCACTTGCGCCCGATTAAAGGCGCCCTGCCCATAGCTATACAAGCCAGAAAGCAAGGTTTTAAAAAATTTATCCTCCCGAAAGAAAATGCCAGCGAAGCTGCCATTGTGGACAATTTACAGATCTTGGGGGCAGCATCTATAATGGAAGCTGTGGAGCACCTGAATGGAAGCCAAATAATAGAACCCATAGAATACGACACGCGAGATGTGTTTTATCACAATTTGGATGATTATGAAGCCGATTTTGCCAATGTACAGGGTCAGGAGAACATAAAGCGTGCATTGGAAATAGCTGCTGCCGGAGGCCATAACGTGATCATGGTAGGCCCTCCGGGCGCAGGTAAAACAATGCTGGCCAAAAGATTGCCTTCAATATTGCCGCCATTGACCCTAAATGAGGCCCTGGAATCGACCAAGATCCATTCGGTAGCTGGAAAATTGGGCCCAAATGCCTCCTTAATTTCAACCCGGCCCTTTCGTTCACCTCACCATACCATTAGTGATGTAGCCCTGGTTGGTGGGGGAGGTATCCCTCAGCCAGGTGAAATATCTCTGGCCAATAATGGAGTGCTATTTCTGGATGAACTGCCGGAGTTTAAAAGGACTGTATTGGAAGTAATGCGTCAGCCACTAGAGGAGAGAAAAGTTACCATCTCACGTGCAAAGGTTTCCCTCGACTTCCCCGCCAACTTCATGCTTATCGCCAGCATGAATCCCTGTCCTTGTGGGTACTACAACCACCCCGAAAAGGAATGCGTGTGCGCACCGGGAGTTGTTCAAAGGTATTTAAATAAAGTCAGCGGTCCTTTACTAGACAGAATAGACCTACATGTGGAAGTTACACCGGTTTCCTTTGATCAAATGACTGCTGACAGGAAATCTGAAAGCAGCTCGGAAATTCGTGAAAGGGTAATGATGGCAAGGGAAATCCAATCCAAAAGGTTCAATGGGCAATCCAATGTCTATCATAATGCCATGATGAGTTCACAATCACTCAAAGAAGCCTGCCAAATCAATGAAGCGGGAAAAAAACTGCTAAAAACAGCAATGGAAAAACTCGGGCTTTCGGCCAGGGCATACGACCGTATTCTTCGTGTATCCAGAACCATAGCCGATCTTTCCGGCAAGGAGGATATTCTGATTGAGCACCTGGCAGAAGCTATTCAGTACAGGAGCCTCGATCGTGAAAACTGGGCTGGCTAGGCAATAGTAGCCAATTTCCTGGTCATGAATAGAATGTCGGCAATTGGTCTTTTGATTTGCCTCCTTCCCTTCTGAAAACAATACATGTCTATTTCTCGTTTCAAAAAACCTCAAATGGCTGGTCAAAGCGATAGGCAAAGGAATGGCCGCCATGAAAAGAAATTTGAATACCGCCATAAAATATGGTGAAAATTTGAGAGCAAAATTTATTTTTATTTTGAACCTCATGGATTACTTTAGCGATTTCTATCACATTACTGTTTGAAACCATGGAAAACTTAGAAAAGACCAGATATTCAAGTGAAGAGCTCAAAGAATTTGAATCACTAATTCAGGAAAAGCTGGAAAAGGCCCACAGCGAACTGAAGTATATCAAAGAGTCTATTACAAAAACAGGAGATACAGGAACTGATAGCACTTTTGGAAATGTAAAAACGCTTGAGGACGGTGCAGATACTGCTGAAAAAGAAAGCCTCAACCAACTTGCTGCCAGACAACAAAAATTCATCAAAAACCTGGAAAATGCCCTGATTAGGATAAAGAATGGTACCTATGGCATTTGCTCAGAATCCGGGAAATTGATAAGCAAAGAAAGATTAAGGGCTGTGCCGCACACTACCATGTCAATAGCCTCTAAGCTCAAACAAGGCAACTAATTGGACTACCTGGTCAATCACATAGAGGCACTGATCTTTTGTTCACAAAAACCCATCCGGACTGAAGAACTCAAGAATTGTCTCACAGAGATGTTTGAAGCCGATGTACCTATAGAAGATATAGAACAGGCCATAGGGCTGCTCGAAGAAAAATATAAGAAGGACGAGTATTCTTTCGAACCGATACGTAGCGGAGGTGGCTATCAATTCCTCACCAAGCCTGCCTATCAAAGTAGTATCAGCATCCTGCTCAAACAACAATCTAAAAAACGGCTGTCTAATTCCTCCCTCGAAACACTTGCCATTGTAGCTTACAAGCAACCAGTGACAAAAGCGGAAGTTGAGCAGGTACGTGGTGTAAATTGTGATTATGCCATGCACAAGTTGCTGGAAAAGGAGCTCATTGAAATTCGGGGTAAAGCTGAAACGGTGGGGCGGCCAACTATATATGGTACCAGCAGTGTATTTATGGACTATTTTGGTATCAACGACCTCAAAGACCTGCCATCACCGAAGGAATTTACAGATGTGGAAAATTCGATTGGTGAAAATAAAGAATGAGCCATATCTCCCAATGAATTAGGTTAACATACACCTATCAAGTTTTTACCAGCCCTTTTCGCAAAACACTATTAATTTATACTTGTCAATTGAGCTTGCAGCCAATCGGTGCAGACGTATTTAAAGTAAAAGCCCTCCAAGGGTTGCATTGTCAAAGCGCTTTTTTAGGTTAAAGTTATTTCCACCACTGATAAGGGAAACCTTTGGAGGTTTAAGTTTACCCAATGCAGCCAATTTTTTAATAACAGGGGGATGCAAAAAAGAGCTACCTTTGCGCCATCAATATGGAAAGAAATAAAAGAAATCCCAAAAAGCAAGATCAGCGAAAACCCAAGGCAGAATCTTATCCAGTGCGTTTGAATAAATACATTGCAAATGCCGGAATTTGCTCCAGGAGAAATGCAGATGAACTAATAAAAACCGGTCAAGTAATGGTGAACGAGGTGGTAGTCACTGAAATGGGGTTTCAAGTGAATAGGGGAGACAAAGTAAAATACAACAACAAATTAATCCGGCCCGAAAAGTTTGTTTACGTATTACTCAACAAACCTAAAGATTTCATTACCACTATGGAAGACACCCACGATCGTAGAACTGTGATGGAACTCGTGGAAAAAGCCTGCCAGGAACGAATTTTTCCTGTAGGCAGACTGGACAGAAATACTACTGGTTTATTGCTTTTTACCAATGATGGCACACTCACTGAAAAACTCACACACCCGTCCTACCAAATCAAAAAAATATATCAGGTAGATCTGAACAAGCCCATTTCAAAACAGGATTTTGAAAAATTGTTGGAACCCATTCAACTCGAAGACGGAGCTGTAGTTTTGGATGAAGTGGTCCTACTCAGCGCTGACAAGAAAACGATAGGGCTGGAAATTCACGTGGGTAAAAATAGAATTGTCAGGAGGATTTTTGAGCACCTTGGATACGAAGTGGTAAAGCTCGACCGAACCATGTATGGGCCGCTAACCAAAAAGGATTTGCCTAGGGGAAAATGGCGCTTTCTAAGCCCTAAAGAATTAATAGTACTCAAAAATCTGTCGTAGGCCAATCAGGGTAATTCGGCAAGGATCGTTTTTCCGGCTTTGGTCTTATCCCCAATGTTTACCTTGACCTCAGCATCAACCGGCATAAACACATCTACACGGGAGCCAAATTTAATGAAACCAAATTCATTGCCCTGTTCAAGCCTCACCCCTTCATCCACGTACCACTTGATGCGACGCGCCATGGCTCCAGCTATTTGACGCACCAATACTTCCAATCCATTGCCCAGATCAAGCACCATGGTAGTGCGCTCGTTTTCAGTGCTTGATTTGGGGTGCCACGCTACCAAATATTTGCCAGCGTGGTACTTAAAATATTTTACTACTCCAGATACCGGGCTTCTGTTTACATGAACATTCACAGGGGACATGAAAATAGAAACTTGTTTCCTTTTTGAATTGAAATATTCCTCCTCAACCACTTCTTCTATGACCACCACTTTGCCATCGGCTGGAGCTATCACTTGCTTTTCATTGAGATGGGTAACTACTTTGGGGCTTCTGAAAAATTGTAGAATCAACAAAAAGAACCCAACTGTAGAAATCAGAATGATGTTCTGAAGGAGGCTGTCAACAGGATAATAGTAGCCTACACCCCAATTTAAACCAAAGAACAAAACGGCCAAAACTACAAGCAATAGCCTTCCTTCCTTATGTATTGTCATAAAAAATCGCTGGTATTTATAAACACAATATAATCAAGTCCTTAGGGAGGTTAGAAGCCCCCTCTATATTTATAAGTTTGTGAAACTTTCTGCACAGCCACTATGTATGCTGCGATCCGCAAAGATACGTTATATTCCTTAGAAGTTTCAAAAACATTGTTGAAGGCAGTTTTCATAATTCGATCCGATCGGCGATTTACCCTTTCCCGGGTCCACTTATATCCAAGCCTGTTTTGCACCCATTCAAAATATGAAACGGTTACCCCGCCAGCATTGGCCAAAATGTCGGGAACAGCGATGACACCTTTTTCATGTAAAATAGAATCGGCCTGGTAGGAGGTAGGGCCATTGGCACCCTCAACAATCAATTTAGCCTTTATCGCATGGGCATTGTGTTTGGTAATCACATCTTCCATAGCGGCTGGTATCAAAACATCAACGTCCAATAACAGCAATTCCTGCATGTCAATCTTTTCTGCCCCGGGAAACCCATTGAGTTCCCTTTTGTTTTGATCGCGATGTTTCATGGCCTGTTCTATGTCTATGCCATCCTTATTGTAATAGGCACCTGAAACATCACATATCGCAACAATTTTTACTCCCCTTTCCCCGAGCAGTTTAGCTGCCCAAGAGCCTACATTACCGAACCCCTGGATAGCACATGTAGCATTAAATGGGTTTATGTTCATTTTGGCCATAGCAGCCAAAGCAGAGATCATTACCCCACGGCCTGTAGCTTCGGTACGGCCCAGTGACCCACCAAGCACCAGCGGTTTTCCGGTCACTACCGCATTCACAGTCATTCCCCTGGCTTTCGAATATTCATCCATCATCCAGGCCATTTCATTGGGGCCCGTACCCATATCTGGTGCCGGGATATCACGGTCCGGGCCAAATATTTCATTCATAGACTGGGTGTATGCCCTGGTTAATCTTTCAATTTCACCGGCTGACATCTCGCGTGGATTACACTTGATTCCGCCCTTGGCCCCTCCATAAGGAATGTCAACCACCGCACATTTCCAGGTCATCCATGCAGCCAATGCCTTTACTTCATCTATGTTGACACCCATATCATAGCGCACCCCTCCTTTTGAAGGCCCAAGGATATTGGAGTGAACCACACGGTGGCCTTCAAAAACCTTAATAGACCCATCATCCATGGTTACTGGAAGGTTGACCGTTACCTGCTTCGTTGGCGACTTGAGTACCTCATACAATTCGTCATCCAGCCCAAGTGCTTGGGAAGCGATATGAAACCTGGACATCATAGACTCAAAAGGATTTTCCTTATCCTTAATAGGAGCCGGTTCTATGTAGTTAATCATTTCAAATAATGTTGTTTTTGGATTGCAAAATTAGCTATTCGCGCTTGTAAAAATTTCACAACCATGATTATTTATTCAAAGACAAGCTGGCTGTCATTTATCCCTTAATATACACGAGATATAGATTAAAAACAATTAGCAGGAAATTAGTGGTATTTTCTATTAAGTCACCCTGATGTAGGTTGCTGAAAGAAGGGGGTTCAAAAAAAACCCGGTGGAAGACCACCGGGTTGCTTATTAACACTATGTTTCAATTTACAGAAACTAGCTATGAGAAAAAGGTTCATTTTTGAGAATGGCGTTTAGAAAGTCATATTGTGTTCAACGTTCTCAACATTTAATTCTCTTGTTACTTTATTCGCGAGGTTTTGATCCCCTTGAGGAAGTTCCATAAGAACTGTCAAACTGTTTTGGCTCTTAAACCTCGACTGTGTTGTTTTAAATTCTTCAACATTGCCAAATTGATACTTTCTGAGTTCTGAGTTATACCAAATAATCTGCATGACCTTTCAAATTTGATACTCAAATAAAGAAATTTAAGTAATCAAAATCCTGCCAAGTTGCTTTGCATTACTGCCGATTCGGAAGTTGAAGGGAGATTTTGAAGATGTGGAAAAAAATAATTGGGTTATTCCTTGTTGAAGCTTATGGTATCTATGACATACCTGTTTTGCACTTGCTTTAAAAGCATCACGACCCTAAAGCTTCCCTGATCGAAAGAATAGCGTCCAATATTGTATTTTAGGCCCTCAGGTGAAGACCCCTTATGGATATATGTGAAGTTCTGTGCCGGATATTTAGTAAAAAAATCCCTGATTATAGATTCTGCCTGTACCTTGCTGTAGTTTGCTCCTTTGTCCTCCACTTTCAATTCGGTTACAGTATTAAAATATTTAATAAGTTCTTTTGAGCTTCCTGTCTTAAGGGCAATGGCTACATTGTCAGTAGTAGATTGACCCAGGCAGATAGTTGATACGAACAGCAGTATTATGAATAATTTATATCTCATTATCTAAAGTTATTTCATATTTTAATGATTTGCCAAATATTGTGCCAATTCAAATCAATTGTGTTTTCAATTTGTGTTGTACCAAAAGTTTTGAACAATAATCCAACAACCTCCGTATGTAGAAAAAACTAAATTTAAAACATATGAAAATTTTACTCTGGTTCATTCTTTTGGTGATTTGCTGGCCTCTTGCACTCCTTATTTTATTTCTATATCCGCTGATCTGGCTAATCCTACTTCCGTTTAGGGTTCTCGGCTTTGCAGTTGAGGGTGTGCTTTCGTTTATCAAAGCGTTGTTCCTTTTGCCTTCTAAAATACTATCCTGAAATTTTTTTGCAAGACTACCTTGCATAAAAAGGAACTGGTTTATACAACCTAACGGATGAGGTTACGTTGCTTACAGATGTGAAAATAATTGGCAACTAAGTCTAACTCTTTCTATTCGTAGGATACAATGAAAAATATTGAGGCATTTTTTCTTTACTGCTCAGGCGTATCTTTATCTATTCTAAGTAAGTGCAGTGCAGAAAATTCGAAATACGTCGGCATTGGGGGCACCATTTTCTTTACCGGGCTCCTGGCCGCTATTTCGGCAGGCTATGCGCTTTATACTGTATTCGAATCATACCTCTATGCTCTTCTATTTGGTTTAATCTGGGGGCTGATGATTTTTAACCTTGACCGGTACATAGTCTCTAGTATGAGAAAGAGTACATCGCGCTATAAGGAGCTCTATCAGGCCATACCCCGGTTTTTGTTGGCCATATTAATTGCCCTGGTCATCTCCAAGCCGCTGGAATTAAAGGTTTTTGAAAAGGAAATAAGCACCGAACTCAGCTTTTTGAAAGAGGAGATTATCCAAGCGCAGCAACGAACCATACGTTCCAGGTTTTCATCACAGGTAGATTCCCTGAACCATGCTATCCAACTTTCAAAACAGGAAATAGCAGAAAAGGAAAAACATCGTGATGCATTATTCGAAATAGCAAGACAAGAAGCCGATGGTTCAGGTGGTTCGGGGAAGATAAATCCCGGCCCGATTTACCAAATAAAGCAGGCCAATGCCCTTCGTGTCCAGGCTGAACTAGACCAGCTGAGAAAAATCAATGATTTAGCTATTTCACAATTGAAAAGCGAAATAGCCAACCTCAACAGCGAGCAGAAAAGTACCATGGCACAACTGGGAACGCCCAATGTTTCAGGGTTGTCTTTTCAGCTTACTGCACTCAACAGGCTGGGTAAAAAACATCCTGCTATACTCATCACTAATTGGTTCATTATAATACTATTTATAGCCCTGGAAATCACCCCTATCCTAACCAAGCTCATTTCGTCCAGAGGGCCATACGATGACCTGCTTCAGGTGTATGAGCACCGGTTTAAAAATTATAGGAAGGAAAAAATTGCCTCTTCAGATATGGCTTTGGAAAAAAACCTGGCCAATGCTTAGTTTCTATATTGGCAACCCTCAAAGAGCGACAAGGACGTTTCCTTCCAACACAGGAATTACCTCAAATCTGTCGATTTCCAGGCAAAATGATATGTCCTTTTGAATTCCAATTTTTGAAAGCCTTTTAGCATGCGAAGAATCTTGAACAGCAGGGAGCAACTCATGCTTAATACTTTGGTAATACTTTAGGGCCATATGAGGGGCGTCACAATTCAGATCATGGGTTGCTCGCAATTTTTCTATCAAGGCACCAGCATACAGGCTGTCTTCCATATTTACTTTGCCTTTCCATCCGGCACAATGTATGATGACATCATTCGGCTGGTCCTTTAAATAAGCAGCTACAGCAGACAGGTTTAGAAATGCACCAATTATTATCTTATTTGCTGCCAGCGACTTGGAAATAGCCAGCGTTCCGTTGGTGGTGGTGGCACAAATTTGCCTACCCACAAGCTCAGGGGCCATGTAGCTGAACGGGGAGTTGTCCAGCTCAAAACCCTCTACCTGTTTTCCCCCTCTTTCGGCGGCACATATCAAGCCCTTTTTTTGATAAGACCTGCATTCGTCAAGTGTAGCTACCGGAATTATTCCCTCCACACCCGACGCTATACCAGTAACCATGCATGAAGTGGCCCGAAGGATATCCACAACTACTACAATTTTCCCTTCAAGACTGAAAGAGTCTATTAAATCAGGCGAAAAGCAAACGTCAATTGTTCTATTCAAAAAATTCTCATTTTAGTTCTTCAAAAAAATCGGGAAGTGGCCTTACGGCGTTCTTTGGTTGGGTTGCATTATGCCTTTTTATAGATTGGCAGTTTGACTACCCTGGCTTTGAGGCTTTTGTTCCGCACTTGTATGAATATTTCCGTTTCGGGCGAATGAAAACCTACGGCCACATAGCCCAGTCCTATCCCCTTGGAAAGCATGGGCGACATGGATCCGGATGTCACCCTGCCTATGTCATTGCCATTGCCATCAGCGATGACATATCCAGCCCTCGGAATACCTTTTTCTTCAAGCTCAAAACCGATTAACTTATTTTTAACGCCCTGCTCCTTTTCTTTCTGCAGATTTTCTGAGTTGGTGAATTCTTTGATGAATTTGGTCACCCAACCCAACCCAGCTTCCAGAGGCGAAGTAGTATCGTCGATATCGTTTCCATAAAGGCAAAAGCCCATCTCCAGGCGAAGGGTGTCCCTTGCGCCCAGGCCTATCGGCTTGATACCGAATTCCTCTCCGGCTTCAAATATTTTGTCCCACAATGTTTCAGCTTTTTCGTTTTGTACATAGAGTTCAAAACCACCGGCTCCTGTGTAGCCCGTTGCTGAGATAATTACATCTTTAACGCCACCGATCTCGCCTTCTACAAAGTGATAATATTTGACTT
Source organism: Cyclobacteriaceae bacterium (assembly GCA_040222275.1). GTDB lineage: Bacteria > Bacteroidota > Bacteroidia > Cytophagales > Cyclobacteriaceae > CAXBNB01. Next base: position 419,571 of record JAVKDJ010000002.1, on the reverse strand, counting down.
CAGAAAGATCAACATCTGTGATTTTCTGAAGCGTTTCAACAGCCTTTGGGCCCTGCACGGCAAAGAGCGACATATTGTCCGACAGGTTTGTCATTTCCACCCCTTTGGTGTTGAACCGATCGATCCAGTTCCAGTCTTTTTCTATATTGGAGGCATTAACGACCAGCAGATATTTTTCATCATTGAATTTGTATGTGATGAAATCATCTACGATTCCACCATCTTCATTGGGCAAGTAGCCATATTGGGCCTGGCCATCCACCAGTTTGGAGGCGTCATTACTGGATACCCTTTGTATCAAGTCCAATGCATTCGGGCCCTGCAGCAAGAATTCGCCCATGTGCGAAACATCAAAAACCCCAACATTTTCCCTTACACATCTGTGCTCTTCAATATCTGAACTGTACCGGACTGGCATGTTGAAACCAGCAAATGGTACCATCTTGCCACCGAGCGATTCATGTAGGTCGTTGAGTGCTATTTTTTTTGTATCCATAGTTTTTGGTTAGTCGAATTAGGTGTGCAAATGTAGTGATTAAGGTAAAAATCCCAATCACATAACGGGATTAGGCTCCCATTACTTCCTCTACAATTGTTTCAAGCTGTTGGGGGCTTTTTATAGGTTTGCTCACAAACTTGGCTATGTCCAAATCGAGGTTGTCAGTCTCATAATTGAGGTGTGCAGAAACTATCACAATTTTTGGTCTGTGCACCAGGGCAGCCATGGCTTCAAACCCATCCAAATAGGGCATCTCTATATCCAGAAACAGGATATCCGGTTTGTATTTTACAGCGCCCATGGCACCCTCGACAGAATTGCTATAAGTTTTTATCAGGTGCAGGCTTTTTACTTTTTGGGCCATGTATTCGAATATTTCCAAAAACAGCGGATCATCGTCTATAGCTATACAGGTATACTTTGGCTTCATTTATGGAGTTTCTTTTTGGAATCTCAAGTGGGAATTGTTGATTCGGTTTGTGAATTATTAAGTGTTATTGAAATTTTAAAAACCATCATCCTCTTCTTCCTCTTCAGTATATTCCGATGTTTTCTCTTTGGTTTCTTCTACTTTCTCTATTGTCTGAAAAGTTTCTGTCTGTTCTAAAATAATATCTTCCGGAAATTCAAGGTTGTAGGGGTCATCAAGACCGTAATAGTTTTTTCTAAAATCATTGATGAATTTCATCGTTTCCTGTTCATCTCCCAGAGCTACTACGAATTGACCAAAACCAGCCTTTGCAATATTGGAGTTTTTCACCACGGCATCATTGAACAGGTCGTTGGACGAATACATAAAGAGCCTGTTGTCGTCATAGCTAAAGTGGTACCAGGTGGTCTCCGCCACTTGCAAAAATAGGTTGACCACATCACCACCAGTATCATTCTTTCTCATCTCAAGGAACCCTGACATGGAAGCATTCACATCGGTACGGGTGATGTTTGACAAACCAAATTTGGAAGTATTGTACCAGCCCCGGTGTTCGTCGTTCCACTTCAAATCCACATTGGATATCACAAGAGTTTTTTGGAGGGCAGGTGAGGCATTTACCAATGGCACATAGTCCCTTAGTGAATTATTTTCATAATTTTTTGCTGCACCATCGCCGATTATATCAGACAGCTTGTAGATGAGCTCTATGCTGTTATCGTGCGCTACATCGGCCCCAAGCCTCTCTATGATATCGAGTATATCGCTGGTAAAGGCGTCAATAATGGTTGGGTGCACGTTCATATTGAACATGAGCAACGCATCTATAAAATATTGCGCCGAATCCGGCCTGCCCACACCCAGCCCTGAAGCTTCAAGTGAAAAATTGTCATCATTCTTAGTGAAGTCCAGCTTGCCTTCGAATATCACATTTTTGCTATTGTCATCATAGATAAAAGTCTGACCAGCGTAAGATTCATCCGATGATTTCAGTTCTGGTTCTATTTTATAAGTATTGTTTGCGAAATCGTGGGTGAGCAAACCATCAGCCCTAAATATATATTCATCTTCTGGTCTGTTTTTATGGTTCACAAAAAGTGGGTAAACAAGATAGTTGAGGTTATCATACAATAAGCCTACATCTACCGGGCCGCCATCTTCAGTTTTGGTATTGGCTATGTCCAGCTTCATTTCAGCCGAATCGCCCGAGCTGTAATATTGCATCCAATAGTCATAGTCTGGCTCACTTTTAAGGTCCAGTTTAACCAAACCATTTAGTTCCAGCGTCCTTTTATTGGCATACATTGTTGCCTCCCCTTTGAAAAGGAACCCCGGGGCAATCTGTACTTTTTCACTTTCCGACACGGTTCCGCCCGATACGGTCATGGTGATGGTCTCGTCCTTCCTGCCTGTGGGAATATCCATCAGGTCGAAACTCTCAAATTTTATACTAAAAGTATCCTGGGCTGCTGTGACCAGCTCGTACATCGCATTTCCTTCAAATTTGTTCCTGGAAATTATCTTAATGTTGCCTTCAGTCAAATAGTGAAACTCGTTCAAGGTGTCAATTTTCAGTCGGGCATTTTCAAATTGTTGTAGCTCCGAATTCTCTAATATAGTGGTCTCGTTGTTGTCAGGAATAATTTCCGCATCAGCAACGGTAATGTATGGTATCCCCTTAATGTTGAGCTTATAAGTGTTGATATCATAAATAGCATCTGTAGCATTGAAGGCCAATGAATCCAGTTCTTCCCTGGTTGTATAAAAATAGGAAGACCTTATATCCACATCCGCAGGTTTGGTCATAGTGATTTTGGCTGCATCCAAGTCCCAGATCGCATTGGTAATGGAGGTCTTCATTTGGGCATAAGGGAAACTTATCGATGCTACCCCTTCTTTTTCAGGGTGCACATCCGCCACGTTTTCCACCAGGTCGAAATTCAGGGAAATATCATCTCCAGCCATGGCGGGCTTGTCTGGTACATCCGTGAGTATTTCGAATTTGGCATGGCGGGCTGAATAAGCGTATTGACTGAATTCGAATTCATTGGATTCTGACCTGGAACCCCTGGATAGAAGTACCCCCGAACCAAACACCCCTTTGGCGGTGATGTTGGCTTCTCCGTCCAACGATGCTGTAGATTTATAAAAATTAAAGGGCTCCCCAATGTTGGCAATGTACATACTGTCTTTTCTTGGCAGCCATTTCATTTTATACGGCCCCAAAACTGCCTCAGGGTATGATGCCCCTTTGTAGGCACCTTCCCTGATGACCCCCTGATCGCCAATAGCCGATACAGAATCCATGTAAAAAATAAAATCATCCGAATTTACTGTCGTAGTGCGATAATCTATCTTTCCGTTTACTCTGAGCCCCTCATAGTTGAGCTTCAATTCATTGTAAACGACCCCTTCACCACCATATAGTGTATATCCCGACTCTGGAATGTCATGTACAAATCCCAACGACTTGTCCGGCATAATGACGAGTTTTTCTTTGAACTCTGGCAAAATATCCCCCGCTATGAAAGTTCCCTCAAAACCAACTCCAGTCAGGTCTGGTCTGGCCAGGCTGTCCACCTCGAAAGGAGGGATCATAAACTTGACCGTACGGTCATAGGCGCCATCGAGTATCTCAGGGCTATCAAAGTAAACTACTGCATCAGAGTCAGATATAAAATATGGGTATTTTTCATAATGACGCAAGCCAGCCTTGTTCTTCGGGTGGTTTACATACAGTATGCCCGATGTTTCGGTGATTTGATTGTGCAGGGCGACTTTTTCGTGGTGGTCTGCTGTTTTCAGCGAATCGTGGATCTCTACTTCTATTCTGATCGAATCCACCTGGGCCATATTGATCAAAAAGGCATTGTAGTCAAAATCAAACTCTTTGCCTATATATTTGAACCCTCCTGAAACCACCGCACCATCGAAGCGCATGTCTTTGTTTTTCAAAAGGGTAATTTCCTCATCCTGGGGCGTGATCACGTTTTTCATATCAGGGGTAAGAAAAATTCTTCTTACACCCCTCACCGTCATTTCTTCTGTCTCAAAATTGAGCGAAGCATTGGGCTTGTCTGGCGAGAGGGACGAAATGAGCATGTTGTCATAATCTTTCTTTTTGCTATATGACAGCATGTTGTGATAGGCTTTTCTCAGTACATGGATTTCGCCGGTAATTTCATTGTATTCAATGTATTGGTTTTGTTTGAGGTACAGCATGGCTGCTTTCAGAAGTTTTGACTCTACTTTGTTGTAGTGGTAGATCAATTCCGACACATTGAAATTGGAGTCGTTAACTTTACGAGCATATTTCACCACTGCCACTATTGGGTGGAAGCCAAAAAGCCCTGTTAACTTATCATATCTTATGGGGTTGAAATATTCTTCCGATTCGAAGACTGCAGGGATAATATTTCGACCATTCATGATGGAAATATCCAGGCTATCGGCATTGAGGTCCCATTGGATGAGGTCTGCCTTAAAGTCCATTTTAAAGAAAGAAGAAAAGTAATAAGTATTCTTAAAATCGCCTTTGTCCTTGAGGAGTGTGAGTTTCGAGTCGGAGGTGTCGAAAGCAAATTGTACCCCGGGGTGTACTATGGAATCTGACCCATGGAAAATAGCCTGATAAGCCCTGTTGGAACGGATCACTGAATCTTCGAAAGCGAATTTTACCGCTTCAGTCCTGAATTTGCCCCCTTTCTTATTGTCCATCGTGATGATGGAAGGGTGCTCTGATATAGAGGTACCATACATCCTGTCCCCAACCAGGGAAAAGCCTCCTTTGTAGGTCATGTTTTCCACTGGCAATTTCAGCTCTGTTTTAGAGTAGTTGGAAATAAAGTATGGGTAGTTTCTGTTGCGGTTATGCGTTCTCCGGTGGCTTCTGAATATAAATGCGCCATCGAGCGAATCGGAAAAAAGCCTGGGAAATCGCATTTTTGCTTTGGTGGTTTTGATGTATGGCACGCTTGTTTTGAAATGATATTCCTTCAGAATCACTTCTGCGCCTTCCGTTCCTTTTAGGCTGTTGGGCCAATCAAAAACTCCACCTTTGCCAACAAACATCAAATCGTTGATCATATATGAGCCTGAGGTATTCTTTATTTCCACTGTATCAAAGGGTGTGGTCATCAAAAAATCCACATTCTTCAGGTGGATCACCGCTCCTGTAAGTGGTGGTGCTATATCATTGGCCTGATAATCCGAGACCTTGTCGGTCGAAACCAGCGCAACTTCCGGCCTGTGAAAGGCCGGTTTTTGTTCTACCTCTTCGTAGGTGTCTTCATTTCCCCAACTATCATCATTATTGCCCCAGCTGTCATCATTTCCCCATCCATCATCGTCTCCCCAACTATCATCATCGCCCCAGCCGTCATCATCTCCCCAACCATCATCGTCATTAGTGCTGTCATCTTCAGAAAAGATTTCATCATCTACTGATAACTCCTCACTTTCCAACTCACCATTCTCCTGTTCTAGCTTTTCAGCTTCTTCTATTTTATCAAGAAAGCCAACAGGCGCGCCCAGGATTTCGAAACTATAGCTCCCTCCTGAAAACTTGAGGGAATTGAACCGCGAAGTATAAAGGGCGCTCCTGGCGAAAAACATGCTCATCCTCCTGAGATAGTCATCCAATTTTCTATGACCATAAGTTTCTACAGCTGTTTCTGTTATTTTCAGAATATTGGTGAGCTTGTCATTATCAAGGTTGGCCTGGGTGACGGCATAGGTAATCAGGCTAAAATAATACTGGTAATAGGGCCTTGTCTGGAGCCTTTCCTTACGCATCTTCAGCGCAGTGCTTATGATAATGTTCTTTTGGTCGGAAGAGAGCCTGGACGACCAGATATTCCTGAAGTCATAGGCAACTTTCTGTGCAGACTCGGTATCTATCCTGGAAATTCCCGCCACCACATCGTTTACGAATACATCCGGTTCTTCGGAAAAACTGAAGTACTGCGCCTGGCTTTTGCATACGAAAAGCAGTGCAACCAGCAATGCGGAAATATATTTCGACCGGAAGTTCAAATTCAATAACACAAATTCGAATAAAGATAGGCAAACGAATATTTATATTCTAAAAGAAAATCAGGATTTAACAATGCCTTCCTGAATACCAAAGTCAACCAACTAAAGTAATAACTGTATTGTGCGATCATAGATTATATTTCCTCCACACTTTTATCACAATGGAGTATTGGCCAATTTCCGGAATCAGCCTGCCTATTATTCTACCAAAATCTCATCAACAAACAACCAAACACTGCCATCTCTGAGGGGGTGCTTCTTTAATCCAATGGCTTTTACCTTCACATGGCTTGCTTCGGTTTTTTCGAAATCCACCACAAAATCCTTCAGTTCGGGGCTTGCGTTTTGGGCATAAGGCCTGTTTATTTTTCCAGCCTGTTCGAAGGCTTCACCATCTTTAGACAAATACACCTCTATGTCTGTTGGAAAATAGATCTGTGGTCCCTGGCTTTCCATAGCGCCCACTATTACCTTGCTGATTTCTGTGCTTTGGCCCAGGTCGATGGTGGCTTCCATGTCCTCGCCCAGCCATGCCTGCCACTGGCCATCATGAAAATTCTTCGTACCCCTGAGTGCATTCACCAAATTGTAGTCTCCGGTACCCTGATAACTTTTATGATAGGTTGTTTTGAATTCCGGCTTTTTTCCTACCGCCTGGTGAAATTTGATGGTTTTGTTAAATTCCTTTCCGGCCGGTTCGTCGTTTTTATACAGGAGCGCCTTAATAGTAGTCGTTTCAGTCAATTTAATGGGTTGCTCAAACTTTTGCATCGGAGAACCATTGACCGAATAGCGAATGTCAGAATTCGGCAATTCATTGTTCAGGGTAATGCCCACCGTTTTGTTTTCCATGTCCATCTGCGAGTCGGCAGACAAGAGGTATGCGCTTTTTGCATAATTTATGCCCCTGAGCCCATATCTGGTAAACATACTCTCTATCCTTCTCGAGAAGTCATTCCAGTCCTTGTTTTCTTTCGGGCTCCAAACGGCTTCTGCCAGTGCAGCCAACCTGGGGTATATCATATACTGGGAATGAGAGGTAGTAGGAATATACTCAGACCACAGATTGGCCTGTCCGCCCAAAACATGCTTTGCCTCTTCCTGTGTCATGCCCTCCACCACGGGATCAAATTTATAAACCTTGCTCAGGGGCAAATATCCGCCTATGGCCAAAGGCTCCTGGTCCTGCGGGCCCTGATAATGGTCGAAGTAGCAATGTGAATTTGGGGTCATGACCACATCATGGCCTTCACCAGCAGCTTCAAGGCCTCCTTTTACTCCCCGCCAGCTCATCACAGTAGCGCCAGGGGCCAGGCCACCCTCGAGTATTTCGTCCCAGCCAATCAGTGTTCTACCTTTAGAGCTGATGAACCTTTCCATCCTTTTAATAAAATAACTCTGGAGTTCTTCTTCTGTTTTCAGTCCTTCATTTTTCATCCTGGCCTGGCAATGGCCACAGGTCTTCCAGTTGGTTTTGGTAGCTTCATCTCCTCCTATGTGTATATATTGGGAAGGAAATAGCTCCATTACTTCAATTAGCACATTTTCCAGAAAATCGAATGTGTGGTCTTTGCCGGCACAATAAATATCTGTGATGGGCCAAACGCCACCAGATGGCACCTGTATCTGGGTTTCATTGCAAGAAAGCTCAGGATAAGCAGCCACAGCACTGGATACATGTGCCGGCATTTCAATTTCCGGCACCACTTCAATATTTTTTGATGCAGCATAGGCTACTATTTCCTTAATATCTTCCTGGGTATAAAAACCGCCATAAGTGGCCTCTTCACCAGACTGGGCGGCTGGCCTGGCGTTCCAGTGTTTGTCTTCATGATCTACCCTCCATGCGCCCACTTCGGTCAGTTTTGGATATTTTTTGATTTCAATCCTCCAGCCCTGATCATCAACCAAATGAAAATGCAACACGTTCATTTTGTGCATGGCCAGGCCATCTATTACTTCTTTGATGTATTCTTTTGGGAAAAAATGCCTTGAAACATCCAGCATCAACCCTCGCCAACCAAAGCGCGGTTCGTCCTTGATTTCTATTTGTGGAATCACCCACGACACATTTTCAGGAAGGTTTTTACTTTCTATTTTTACTGGCAGCAATTGTCGGATGGTCTGAACGCCATAAAGGAAGCCCCCTGGGGAGTTGGCGAAAATTGAGACACCATCACCAGTGACAGAGAGCTCATAGGCATCCAACGCCAGGGTGTTTTTGGTTACAAATTCGACGTAGTTGGAATACGGTTTGGCTTCCTCTTCCACCACGTTCATTTGCCATTCCTGGGCCGATTGGAAAAAACCAGCAAGTATATCAGCTGCTTCATGCTGTATCTCCGATTCAACTACCAAATAAGTTGAACTCCTGAATTTAAAATTTCCCGAACCAAGGATAACGGTTTCAGGCTTGGGAATAATATTTATATCGTCTTCAACGAATACTTTGTCCGGTGTAGATGAACAAGAGTAGGCCAAAAAACAGACAATGAACAGGAAACAGGTTTTGATCTTCTTTAGCATGGTTATTAGTTGTTTGTACAAATTTGAATTCGCAAATGATCCTGAATAGATTCAGGCTCTATTTAGTACAAAGGAATTTAAAATTTAGGGAAAGGGAAAACGACTATCAATTTTTACTAAAAACAAGGGCCGCCCATTTGTCTTTAGATGAGGATTGAGTCCGTTGCAATTCATATTGGTGGGCACAGGAAGCAATGTCTTCTACATCACCTTCATAAAAGCCACTCAAAAACAGCAGGCCATTTTCAGCCAACAGCTTATTGTAATGCCCGATTTCATTCAGCAGCACATTTTTATTGATATTGGCCAGGATGATGTCAAATTGCTTGTCAAACTTTAAATCAGCTATCTCCCCCTTTTGAATCCTGACATTTGGCAGGCCGTTCAGCTCAAAATTTTCCGTGCTGTTTTCTATACACCAGTCATCGATATCTGTGGCTTCAATGGACCGGGCTCCAAGTTTTGCCGCCATTATGGCCAATACACCCGTGCCACAGCCTACGTCCAGCACTTTTTTACCCGAAAAATCGACATCCATTTGGAGCTTCAACATTTGCCACGTGGTAGCATGGTGGCCTGTACCGAATGACATCTTTGGCGTGATGACTATTTCTATGGGATAGTTTTTTTCAGGCTGGTGGAATGTAGCCCTAACGATACAGCGTTCATCCACCTCTATGGGGTCATAGTTTTCCTCCCATTTTTTGTTCCAGTTTTCTTTTTCTACGGTTCTGGTACCAACGTTAAAATCAAAGCTGTCCTGATAGCGGCCACAGATTTCGTCCAAAGAAGCCTGGTCAAAGTTTTCGGTTTCGATATATGCTTTGAGCCCATTGTCTAACTCTTCAAAGGTATCAAAGCCCACCTCTCCCAGTTCAGCCATAAGGATTTCGGATACAGAAGGGTCTTCTGCGGTGATATGTACTTCTATGAAAGACAAGGGCTATTTGTTGCAGCCGGCAAAGGATTCGAAATCAGTGAAGTAAACGGAGAAATCGGCCAAGCCCCGTTGGTCTTCCCAGTAAATGTAGAAATCGGCAAATTCCTTTTTATCAGTGAAACTCCAGATTCCTTTTTTGTCAGCATAAAGCCGGTTTTCCTCTTCAAATACCAGGATATCCGCAAATGCCTCACTGTCTTCTTCATATACCTTGAAGTGGGCATAGTGTGGGTTCTTTTCTACATATACAGTTCCAAATATTTTACAAGGATCGTAGAGTTTTCTACTGGATCCTGAGTTGATAAATATTGCTGATACCGCAATGATGTAAAAAAGAGCCCTTAGCATAATGTTGTATTAAATTGAGACAAATGTAAAACTCTAAAATGAATTAACTATTGCCAAAAAGTCTGCCGATTTTAAAGAAGCACCTCCAATTAGGCCACCATCTACATCCGGACAGGCGAATAATTCCTGTGCATTGTCTGGTTTGCAGCTACCACCATAGAGGATAGATAGGTTGTCAGCTGCCTGCTTGCCATATTTTTCAGATAAATGGTTGCGGAGACAGGCATGCATTTCCTGCGCCTGCTGTGAGGTTGCCGTCTTTCCTGTACCGATTGCCCAGATAGGTTCATAGGCTATCACTATTTTAGAAAACTGCTCCGGGGTAAGGTGAAACAGGCTCTCCGTGAGCTGTTGGCATACATGGGCGAAGTGAGTACCATCTTCCCTTATCTCAAGCGGCTCTCCGCAGCAAAAAATAGGGGTGAGTCCGTTCTCCAGGGCCTGGTTTACTTTTTCGGCCAACTCCTGATTTGATTCCTTGAAATATTCCCTTCTCTCGCTATGCCCAATGATCACATAATTGGCACCAGAAGACTTGACCATAGAGGCAGAAGTTTCCCCAGTATATGCTCCACTGGCCTTATCGCTACAATTTTGTGCAGAAACTTCAATGTTTGCACTGTTCTCAACAAGCTTGGATACAGTTGTGAGGTGGATGAATGGAGTTCCCAATACTACCTGAACATTGGCATCCCTGTCGGAAGCCGCCACAATCTCATTCGCAAGTTCTATTCCCTCATTCAGGGTTTTGTTCATTTTCCAGTTGCCTGCAACTATATTTTTTCTCATGTTGATTTCAGTTTTTAAAATTTTGGCAAATATATAAAGCTGAATGCGGGATATCCCCCATATTGCTAATATTTTGACAAAAAAGGGGGCTTCACCTTTCGATATTTCTAATTATCCGGTGCGTGTCCTATTATGTCGGTCAATTATTTTGATTATAAGTTTTTATTCAAATAATTTACAGATTATTAATAATACATCAAACTTGTTATATTTTTCGCAAAATATTAACCTGTTTTTAAAATAGAGAAGGATGGGAAAACACACATACGATTTCGGGGTTATCGGTAATTGTGCCTTTACAGCACACATCAAAAAAGATACAAATGTCTCCTGGCTCTGTTGGCCAAGGTTTGACAGCAGTTTCATTTTTGGTGGTCTGGTAGATGATGAAAAAGGTGGCGAATTTTCCGCACTTCCTGCCGATGAAAACTTTGAGTCAAATCAATATTACCTGGAAAACACCAATGTGCTATGCACCGAGATAACCTGTGAAACAGGCAAGTACCGGGTCACAGACTTTGCGCCAAGGTTTTATCAATACGAAAGGTATTATAAACCCCTGATGCTGATAAGGAAAATAGAACCGATCGAAGGATACTCCTCTATCAATGTAAAGTGCCACCCTGTTGGGGATTATGGCAACATCGTGCCTGAAACGAGCCTGGGAAGCAGCCATATCCGGTACCTGGGCTTGGATTCACAGGTGCGCCTCACCACTAATATTTCACTTAACTATGTGATGAACGACAAAACTTTCGTACTCAATGAGACCAAATATCTCGTTTTGTCCTATGGCCCCCCCCTGGAGGATGCGCTCACTGATACTGCGGAAAGGTTTTTGAACAAAACGATAAACTATTGGCGCAAATGGGTAAAAACTGCCAGCATTGTCAACTTTTACCAGCGTGCTGCCATAAGGTCGGCATTAATTCTGAAAATACACCAGTATGAAGACACGGGGGCCATCATAGCTGCAACCACCACCAGCCTACCCGAATCGCCTGGTGCTGGCCGTAACTGGGACTATAGGTATTGCTGGATGCGGGACACTTACTACACGCTAAACGCCTTCAACAACATAGGTCACTTTGAGGAACTGGAACAGTACTTTCATTATATCATGAACATCATCTCGGTTGAAGAGGACCGCTTCCAACCGCTCTATGGTATATCAGGACAAAAAAAACTGACTGAAATAGAAACAGGTCTGGAAGGCTATAAAGGAAATAAACCTGTGAGGGTGGGCAACCAGGCATATACCCATATCCAGAATGATGTATATGGACAGGTGCTCATTTCGTTGCTGCCGTTGTACTCTGATATGCGAATCATTTTTACAGAACTCTATGATTCCACAGAAATTATTTTCAAAGCCCTGAGGATGATTGAAAAAACGATGGAAGAGCCGGATGCCGGATTGTGGGAATTCAGAAACCTCAAACAGTTTCACTGCTATACTTACCTGTTTCATTGGGCTGGGAGCAAGGCAGCCGAAAAAATATCCACAGTTCTCAAAAATGACGAAATGAAGGAGTTGGCAACCAGGCTGAAAGAGCAGGCTGCTGAAAAAATAGAGGCTTGCTATTCGGAGGAGAAAAAAGGATATGCGCAGGCGGTAGGTGTGGACAGAATGGATGCAAGCTGTCTGCAACTCATCAATATGAACTATCTCGACGTGAACAGCCAGCGTGCCAAAGATCATTTGAAAGCATTGGAAAAGGAATTAAAAGCCTCCAATGGGCTCTTTTACCGATACAAACATCAGGACGATTTCGGCGAACCTGAGACCACTTTCCTCATTTGCGGGTTTTGGTATGTGGAAGCGCTGGCCTGCGTAGGGCGTCTGGATGAAGCAATAGAAGAGTTCAAAAAGCTCGAAGGCTTTAGCAACCATCTTGGCCTGTTGAGCGAAGATGTAAACGAACATGACGGTAGTCAGTGGGGCAACTTCCCACAAGCCTATAGTCATGTAGGGTTGCTCAACACTGCGCATAGGATTGCCAAGAAACTGGACATTCCTGACTTTTATTGAGTTGGACAGAAACGGCTTTTAAGCCCATTATTTACCACAACGACTGGAAGGTCAGGTGTCTTCTTCATCCACCATTTGGAGCATGGAAGACACAGCCCAAGGCGGTCAAATACATTGGTTTAGTTAAAATAGTAGGCTATAGCTTTTTGTTCCCTTTGTGCCGGTCGGCATCCCGTAGGGTTTTCTTTTCGATGTTGGCTTTTAATGCTTTGGTCAAATCAACACCCGTCTGGTTGGCCAGGCAAATTAGCACCCAAAGTACATCTGCCATCTCGTCCCCCAGGTCGCGGTTTTTGTCCGACTCTTTGAACGACTGCTCGCCGTATTTTCTAGAAATGATCCGGGCCAGTTCGCCTACTTCCTCTGTAAGGATAGCCATGTTCGTCAATTCGTTAAAATACCTTACCCCAATGGTATTTATCCATTGATCTACAGTTTCCTGGGCTTCTTTTATAGTCATTTGGTTTTCTTCAGACATATCTGGGGTTTATTTTTTGTCCTTGGTGTCTATCACTATGGTCACAGGCCCATCATTGACCAGGCTTACCTTCATATCAGCACCAAATTCACCAGTTTGGATTTTTCTCCCAAGCTGATGTTCTGTAGTGGCGATAAATTTTTCATAAATGGGAATGGCCGTTTCTGGTTTGGCGGCCAAAATATAGGAGGGACGGTTACCTTTTTTGGTACTTGCGTGCAATGTAAACTGGCTGATCAGCAATACTTCGCCATTCACATCCATTAGGCTTTTGTTCATCACCCCGTTTTCATCATTGAATATCCTCAAATTCAATGTTTTGTTCACCAACCAGGTAATGTCCTCATCGTTATCTGCTTCTTCTATACCTAGTAATAGCATCAGGCCATGGCCTATTTTCCCTTTTGTTTTTCCGTGAATGGTCACCTGGGATTCAAGGACCCGTTGTATTACAATCTTCAAAATTTACCTGATTTTTGATTTGAGAACGCCAGTTAGCCCGCCCTATTCGGGATCACAGCCCGTGTGATTTTGCAATTTTAATCATTTCAAGCGGTTTGTACACACGGATACTGTCCCCAATATTCCTTTTCGCAACGATAAACATCGACTTGGCCACATCCGAACCTTTGATGGCCCAGAGCCTCATTCGTGTACCTATTATAAAAAATGATAGAATGGATGACACCAGCTTTGCAGCCTCCTCAAAAAACCTGAAGTCTTTTCTATAACCCAGCAACAGGGATGGTTGGAAAATGAGCAGGGTTTTAAGGCTCATACCTTTCAATGCTTCTTCGGTTTTTCCTTTTACTTCGTTGTAAAAAAGTGCTGAGTTGGCATTGGCACCATAGGAAGATACCATTAGAAACTGCTCGAATTTAGGGTCATTCCTCGCATGCTCGGCCAATCGTACGGGATAGGAATAATCCACCTTTTTAAAAGCCTCTTTCGAACCGGCTTGTTTCATCGTGGTACCAATGCTGCAGTAGTAGTCGTGGGCACTGATCTGATCTTTGTATTGGTCAAAATCATCGAACTCGAAAATAATTTCCCTGATCCTGTTGTCCTTAACACCCACAGACCTTCTTCCAATGATCAAGATTTCGTGGTAATAATCATTTTCCAAAAGCACATCCAATATTTGTCGGCCTACCAAACCTGTAGATCCCACAATAAGGGCTGTTTTATTGTCCATCGGTGTATAATTTATCTATAGCTGTTATTGAATTGAAAAAGTTAGACAAAATATAGTTAAATAATAAACTGTAGGGTATGTTTTTTGCCCAAAAACAAAAAAAGCCATCCGGTTGGATGGCTTTTTTATATTGATTTTTTTCGACAAATACTTATTTCTGCAATGACTCAACCAATACCAGCACGCGATTGTTTAAAACCTCCACAACACCACCATCTACTTTCAGGCCATTTTCTTTCACATGGTCATGTTCTTTGTATTTGTAATTCAAATCCCCCGCGCCCAGCGAACTGATGAGTGGCGCATGGTCATTCATTACCTGAAACGATCCTTCACTTCCGGGGAAGGTAGCAACATCCACCTCTCCTTCAAAAATCTTTTGGTCCGGGGTAATTATCTCTAAGAACATAAATCTGATTATTTAGCTTCAGCCATTAGTTTTTCACCTTTCGCCACGGCCTCCTCTATGCTACCAACGAGGTTGAAGGCAGCTTCTGGCAGGTGATCGTGCTTGCCATCCATAATTTCGTTGAAGCCCCTGATGGTATCTTTGATATCAACAAGTGCACCTGAAAGGCCAGTAAACTGCTCTGCCACGTGGAAAGGCTGTGACAAAAACCTTTGTACCCTTCTTGCCCTGTGTACTACTTCCTTGTCTTCATCAGAAAGTTCGTCCATACCCAAAATGGCAATAATGTCCTGAAGTTCTTTATATCGTTGTAATATTTCGATTACCCTTTGTGCACAACTGTAGTGCTCATTTCCAACTACTTCTTCGCTCAAAATCCTTGAGGTAGAATCCAATGGATCAACCGCAGGGTAAATACCTAGCTCAGCAATTTTCCTTGAAAGTACCGTAGTGGCATCAAGGTGGGCAAAAGTTGTAGCAGGAGCAGGGTCAGTAAGGTCATCGGCAGGTACATATACCGCCTGTACCGATGTAATGGACCCCTTTTTGGTAGAAGTAATCCTTTCCTGCATGGCTCCCATTTCTGTAGCCAGTGTAGGCTGGTAACCCACCGCCGATGGCATCCTTCCCAAAAGGGCCGATACCTCAGAACCTGCCTGGGTAAACCTAAATATATTATCAATAAAGAAAAGGATGTCACGTCCTTGTCCTTCTCCATCTCCATCCCTAAAGTATTCAGCCACTGTCAATCCTGAAAGCGCCACCCTTGCCCTTGCACCAGGAGGCTCGTTCATTTGTCCAAACACCAAAGTTGCCTGTGATTTGGCCAGTTCGTTTTTATCTACTTTTGTCAAATCCCATCCTCCTTCTTCCATGGATTCTTCGAATTCCTTGCCGTATTTGATTACGCCAGATTCGATCATCTCCCTCAAAAGGTCATTTCCTTCCCTGGTCCTTTCGCCTACACCTGCAAAAACTGAAAGCCCTGAATAGGCCTTGGCGATATTGTTGATCAATTCCATGATCAAAACGGTTTTACCAACACCGGCACCACCAAACAGACCAATCTTTCCCCCTTTTACATAAGGCTCGATCAGGTCTATCACTTTAATTCCGGTGTAAAGTACTTCTGTAGAAGTTGACAGTTCGTCAAACGCAGGTGCTTGTCTGTGTATAGGTAGTCCATTAGCATTGCTCACTTCCCCTATACCATCAATAGCCTCTCCAACTACATTGAAAAGCCTACCTTTGATTTCTTCGCCCTTGGGCATTTTGATAGGGTTTCCCGTATCTTCTACTTCCATTCCCCTCAACAATCCTTCCGTACTGTCCATTGCAACTGTACGAATCCTGTCTTCACCTAAATGCTGCTGGCATTCCAACACTATTTTTTGGCCATCAGGTCTTGTAACATATAACGCATCAAGAATATTCGGGATTTTCGATCCTTCTGCTTCAAAGCTTACATCTACTACCGGACCAATTACTTGTGTGACTTTACCAATGTTTGCCATTTTCAATCGCTTATTTCAATACTTTTTTTTGATCATGATTTTCAAGGTGCGAAGTTAAGTCAATAATTATATAAACCAAAGGTACTCAAGGCTTTTTGACCTCACTTTATTCTGAGTAAAATCCTAAAGGTCGTACCCTTATTGAGATCAGACGATTTGACAAATATTTTCCCCTTGTGGTAATTTTCGACAATACGCTTCACCAGGGTAAGGCCCAGTCCCCACCCACGCTTTTTTGTGGTAAAGCCAGGTTGGAATACCTTGCCAATTTTGGACTTGGCAATACCCTTACCTGTGTCCGAAATATCTATGACTGCCTGGCCTTCATTGGCCCGTAGGAGTTTGATGGACAGCTGCCCTGCCCCACCCATGGCATCCACGGCATTTTTGCAGAGGTTTTCAATTACCCATTTAAAAAGTGGCTCGTTGATCTCCGCAGAAATATTCTTGTTGGGAAAACTGTTTATCTCAAAACTCACTTTGGTAGATACCCTCCTTTTCAAATAATCGATCGTTTCGCTGATCACATCATAAAGGTTGGTAGATTTCAAAATTGGTTCGGAACCTATGTTGGAAAACCTCGATGTGATCATTTCCAACCGCTCCACATCTTTTTCCAGTTCTACCACTATGTCTTTGTCTTTCAGGTCATCATCCGTTTTGAAATATTCTATCCATGCCATGAGCGACGATAGTGGTGTGCCCAATTGATGGGCAGTTTCCTTGGCCAGCCCCACCCACACCCTGTTTTGTTCGGCGGTTTTGGAGTAGTTGAAAGCCATGTAGGCTATCAGTCCAAATATGGCAATGATGGATAGTTGTGCTATGGGGTAGTATTTGAGCTGAAGGAGCAAGGTCGAGTTTTTATAATAAATGTACTGGTAGCCTTCGGTTTCGCCAGTGTCGCGGTTTTTGAGGATGATTAGTCTGGGTTCATTTTGGGTTTTCATTTCTTCCAGTTCATCTCGCAGGATTCTCTTCCTTTCTTTATCGCTGGGGGCATTGGTTGCATCTGGTATATTTCTATACAGCTCAAGGCTGGGAGTGCCCAGCTCATCGGTGATAATAATAGGAATGGTCGTGTTTGCCTCGATGATATCTTCGAATAGAAAAAAGTAATCAGCCTTGGTGTTATCTACATTGGCAAAATATTCAAGGGCATTGGCAAATTGCTCAATCAGACGTTTTTCCCTTTTTTTAATTTTGTCCACCAACACATTGGTATAAAATATAGAAGCCAGCCCGATGATCACAGAAACACCCAACACTACCCATTTAAGGTTGGAACGCTTGGCATATAAATCTAAAGTGGTGGAATCGTTGGATTGAGAAGCCATAAAATATTTTGGTATTGATTTTTCCTGGTTGCTGCCATGTAAGGCAAGCAGGAAAGTGATCAACAGTCAACAGTTGCAAAAGTTTCGGTAAATATACTTTTTATTAGAACAGCAATAAATATCATCATTGTTGATTCATAAGTTCTTCCACAAAATTTACGGCCAGGTTCAGCCTGGCACTGCCTTGCCCTTTCACTACTTTAAACCGTAGCTCACTTTTCTGTAAATGTTGCTTATATACCCGAAACAAATAGTCCCTTCTCATTTCATCTTCCCTCATTGGATCGGGTTCCCAATCAAGGTCTGGGCTACACAAAAGGTACAAGTCAAAACCTTCCTTGTCATAATGTCCGTCTATCCACTCATGGCACTTTCCAAACTTATCATCACACCAGACTTTCATGGTCAATAGGGAGCTGTCGCAAAACAAAAATTGCCTGGTTTTTGAAAAAGCCTTTTCTTCAAGCTCTTTTTGTTTGGTGGCAATGGCCAAGAGGTCCTCATAATTATATGGCCTGTCAAGGTCCTCAAGATAATGACGGGCAAACTCATCTACCGAACCTCCATTGAAATGGGAGGCCAGTTCCTTTACCAAAACTGATTTCCCTGATGATTCGGGTCCTACTACCGCTATTTTATATTTGCTCATTCTCCGGTGCTCTTAAAGTCTTTCTCCAGGAAATGTAACCGGCAATGGCCAGGATTAGAAAAACCAAAAACTGAAAACTGGTAAGTATATATCCTTTGTGGAAATACAACGGTATAGATATAAGATCTGTGATAATCCACGCCAACCAATTTTCTATTTTCTTTTTTGCCATCAGCCACATGGCCGTGAAGGCAAATGCTGTAGTGATGGCGTCCCATCGGGGCACATCGCTATCGGTATATTCTATCAAAACGAAATTTAGCACAACGTATGAAACCACCAGGATCAGCAAGCTGACCAGGTTTTCGGACGGGTTGTTGGCAGACACCGGCAACTGGGTTTGCTTGGTGTCTCCTTTGCCCCATTTATACCACCCAAATACGCTCATCACAAAGTAGTAGGCATTGATGCCCATATCAGCATAGAGCTTTGCGCCAAAACAAATGTGGACATAGATCAGCACACTCACTATGCCGGTGGGGAAAACGAGGATGTTCTCCTTTTTGGCATACCAAACGGAAAGTAAACCAAACAATACCGCCACTGCCTCCAGCCACGTCATTTGCTGCAGGCCATCTACAAACCCATTGATTATGACATCCATTGAGATTAAATTTTCGGCTAAATTATTATTTAATACCCCAAATCCTCATTTTAGAGATTAGAATAAAATATTTTTAATGACAGTTAGAGTGGGGGTCAATTTATGAAAAATGTATTGGTATTCTTGTTTTTGTGTTGCTGCCACTGTGCTGTACCCCAGAAGGTGGCCGTGGTTTTAAGCGGCGGGGGAGCCAAAGGCCTGGCCCATGCAGGGGTATTGATGGCATTGGAAGAAAACAACATCCCAATAGACTGCATCGTGGGCACCTCAATGGGGGCCGTGGTAGGGGCATTCTATGCAGCCGGATTCAGTGCCTCCGATATTGTGGCGTTGGGCAGATCGAATGACCTACAGGACTGGATTAAAAACAAACCCAAGAATGACTATCGGTATTTACAGGAACGGGAAAGTGTAGATCCCTCCTGGGTGTCTCTTAACCTGCGAATTGACTCAAGTTTTTCGGCCACCTTCGGCACCCACCTTTCCAAAGACCACTTCCTCAACCTGGAGCTCTCCAGAAAACTGGCCGCTGCTACCAAAAAAAGCAATGGTGATTTTGACAAGCTGTTCATACCCTATAGGGCTACAGCTTCTGAAATATTCACAGAAAAAGAAATCGTGCTGAAGTCTGGAAATTTGTACGAAGCTGCCAGGGCTTCAATGGCGGTTCCTTTTATTTACCGGCCAGTTGAAATTAACAACAAGTTATTGTTTGACGGAGGGATATATAACAATTTCCCGGTGGAAATTGCACGATCTGAATTCAATCCGGATCTAACGATTGGTGTAAATGTGGCTTCAAAAAAATTGAAAGAGTATCCATACAGAAAGGACAACAATTTGGTTGCTGAGTCGCTGCTATTTGCTATTTTGGACAAAACGGATTCGGCAGAATTGCGTGGAGATGACGTGTTCATAGATGTTGATCTGGAAGACATCAATGCGCTGGATTTCAAGGAAGCCAAAAGAATAATACAAATGGGCTATAACTCGGCCATGGATAAAATGGAAGAGATAAAATCAAAAACAGGTCGCAGGGTTTCCACAGCAGAATTGGAGAGTAAACGCATGGATTTCAAACTAAAGAATGAAAACATCTATTTCGACAGCCTGCGAATCAACGGGTTTAAAAAGAACCAGTTCCGGTACATCACCGGTCGGTTCGACAACACCAGGCCACTGTCATTCAACAACATTGAGGAGGGGTACAACAAGGTAGTGTCAGATGATTATTTTGAAAACATATTTCCGTCCTATACTTTTTCCGGTCAAAACGTTTTCACACTCTCGGGCAACCCAAACCCCCGGCTCAGGGGAAAAATCGGGGGTAGCCTCATTTCACGCAATACAAGTCAACTATTCGTTGGTTTTGATTTTAAGCGGTTGACCAGGGTGCTTACCCATTATTCTATAGGGGTGCATACCGGCAGGTTTTACCAATCGGTATATCTTAAATCTACGGTTCAGTTACCCGGTAAACTGGAATTGGCCATCAGGCCTGAGTTTTTGTACAACAGGTGGAACTTCATCAGCACCACCGACATTTTTTCCAAACGCTCAAAACCCGAAATTCAGGACACCAAAGACTATAGCTACGGAATCCATTTTGAGCTCCCTGTTTTCAAGAAAATGAAGCTCAACTTCAATGCTTCCTATTTTGATAACCAGGACATGTTCAGCAACAACAACATACTGGTTTCCAGCGATACTCTTGACAACTTTGATTTGGAAGGGGCCAAACTACAGCTAAAATTGTACAACAATACCCTCAATTTTCGCCAGTATGCCTATTCCGGGCGTAAATTTAATGTGTATGCAAATATGGTTTTGGCCGATGAATCCTACCAGGCAGGCAATACATCTGGTTTAGGCTCCTACCAGCAACCGGGCAGCAACTGGTATCGGTTTGGGCTGGAATGGGAAAAATATTTTTCCGTCAACAAATATTTCAGCCTAGGGCTAAGCAGTACTGCCGTATTTTCCAACCAGCCCCCTATGGCAACTTTAAGATCAACCATATTGAACCAGGCCGCCTTCAACCCCCTACAGGACAGCAAAACCCTCGTCCTGGGAAACTTTAGGGGAAGAAAATTCTTGTCCCTCGGCTTGAAAAACGTTTTTCATTTGGCCACCAGCCTCCAACTAAGGATCGAAGGGCATTCGCTTTTTCATGCCGAAACGCTGGACGGAATCGCTGGCCAAAGGCCAAATTATAAGACCGACGGGCATATCAGGTTCTCAGGTACAGCCGGTTTGGTTTTTCAAAGCCTTATCGGGCCGGTCAGTCTCAGTTTGAATTATTATGACCAACCTCAGCAGCAATGGGGAGGCATTTTACATATTGGGTATTTGCTTTTCAATAAAAAATCATTGGATTAATTCTACAATAAATTATTAAATTACAAATTATTTCGATCTTCCTTATCATCAATAAAACCTAGTGAAAATGGAAAATTTCCGCCTACTTTTCTTGTTATTCCTAGTCAGCAGTAGTGTCCGGGGTTTGGCATCTGGTTCCCTTTACCAAAGCGACACCCTGATAAAGGTTGTGGGCAAGGTAATTAACGTGGAGACACAAGAGCCAGTCCAGGCTAAACTGTTCTATGAAAAATTACCGTACTACGATGACATGGGCATAGGATCGAGTAGTGTGGAGGATGGTACCTATCAATTGTTTATGTTCAAAAACGTGAGCTACAACCTAAAGGTAAATGCCGCTGGCTATGACCCTGTAGCCCAGGAGATAGTTGTGGGTGAAGATGGCAACTCCAAAACGATGGAAAAGAATTTTGAATTGAAACCTAATGCCGATAATGACAAGATTTCACTTCACAACCTAATATTTACCAGAGGGCGTGCGGTCATCTCCCAGAGTTCCTATCAGGAACTTGATGATTTCGCAGATTGGTTGCAGGAGCACAAGGATGTGAGGTTTAGACTGGATGGCCATACTGACTTCCAGGGAAATGCCGAAGCAAATATGAGGCTTTCCCAGGAAAGGGTAGATGCTGTGCGTGACTACCTGATAAAAAAAGGGGTAAAGGGAAGCAGGGTAAAAACCAAGGCCTTTGGAGGTACACAGCCATTGAGTAGGGACAGGACAGATGAGGCAAAAAAAGCCAACCGCCGGGTAGAAGTGACCATATTGTAGATACCAGCTGATATTTTTAAGTTCTATAATCATACCTTTAAAATCGAATATGAAAAAACCTTTACTTTTCTTTTTCTTATTCCTTTGTTTGCGCGTTCATGCACAAGAAACTGTGCAATGGGCATCTGAAGTCATGTATGTGACCTCTGAAGCTGGGAACCAACAATACTCTGCCGCACAGGCCTTATTCAAACCCAATATTTATCCCAACAGTGGCTCGAGTCCTAATGCCTGGCGGCCTAAAAAACCTAACAATGACGATTTCATTGTTGTCAAATTTGATGAGTTTATAAATGCCCAGCAGATAGCCATAGCTGAAACAGAAAACCCAGGAGCGGTGAGCAAGGTTTATGCGTACGATGAATATGATACCGAGTACCTGCTTTTCGAGCTTACGCCAAGAAAACTGCCGCTAGAAAACAGGCTCCTGAACCTGTTTTTTGAAAAAACCCACTACAAAGTGGCCTATATAAGAATAGACATAGCAGGCAGCAAGGTTGACGGATACAACAGCATAGATGCCATTGGGATATCTGAATCCAATGTGCCTATAAAAGTATTGCTCAACCTCACCGACTATGTAAACGAGGACCTGGCAGTGGATAAGTTGGGTAAAAATGTCAACAGTTCTTATGTAGAGCACAATCCCCTCCTATCACCTGACGGCCGCACACTTTACTTTAGTAGAAGGTACCACCCAGACAATGTGGGGGGAGTAGATGATGGGGAAGACATATGGTACAGTACCCTGGATGAAAGCTCTGGGGAATGGAGCCCGGCCAAAAATATAGGGCCTCCACTCAACAACAAGGGGCCAAACTTTGTGGCTTCCGTAATGCAATCAGGCGATGCAATGCTATTGCTTCTTGGCAACAGGTATGGGCGCAACGGGCGCATGATGCAGGGCCTTTCCATCAGCCGCAGTTTAGGCGGTCAAATTTGGGACACACCCGAAAATGTAGATATCGAAAATGATTATAACTACTCTACCAATGCCGACTATTATTCCAACGAAAAGAACAATGTCATCATTATGTCGGTAGAAAGGGACGATTCTTTTGGGGACCGTGATCTCTATGCTTCATTCAAGGTGCCCGGCAGGGGATGGTCCGAGCCCATGAACCTGGGACGGGATGTCAATTCAGCAGACCTGGAGTCCGCACCATTTTTAGACAAAGACAACCGCACTCTTTACTTTTCTTCCCGCGGATTTCCGGGGTATGGGGAAATGGACATATTTGTGACCAGAAGGTTGGGCAATGGGTGGTCGCACTGGACTACCCCGGAAAACCTTGGAAAAGCGATAAACGGACCATCAGACGATTTGTATTTCAATATTCCATCATCCGGTTCATTCGCCTACCTCTCCAAGGGGGATGTTGATAAAAATACCGACATCTACCAATTAAAAGTTGAGGACTTTTACTTAAAACCTGAAAAGGAAGAAAAAGTAATCGAAAAAGACGAACCTGAAGAAGTATTGGTGACGGTAAAGGGCAAAGTCTTGAACTCCAAAACCAATGAACCGATCCAAACCAAAATTTTCATAGAAAGATTGCCTGATGGTGCCAGCATTGGCATCACTTCGTCCTCAGCCAGTGGTGACTATCAGTTTAGGGTAAGGCCAGGGGCCCGGTACGGTTTTTTTGCCGAATCTGACGGATACCTGTCTGTAAGTGAAAATATTGACATCAACATGGTAGAAGAATCAGCCGAAAAAACCCAGGACTTACTCCTTACTCCCATAGAAAAAGGGGTAGGCATTGTCATCAACAACATTTTTTTCAATGTAAATGCAGCAGAACTACAAACGGCCTCCTATCCGGAGTTGGACAGGATTTTGAAACTGCTGGAAGATAATAAAATAGAAAGAATAGAAATATCAGGACATACCGACTCGTCGGGTGACGACAATTATAACCTCGACCTGTCTCAAAGACGTGCCAATGCCGTATTTGACTACCTGGTTTCCAATGGAATCAACAGAAGTAGAATGGTGCCAAAAGGATATGGTGAGACCGTGCCACTGGTGGCCAATGACACTGAAGAAAACCGAAGTAAAAACAGAAGGGTGGAATTTAAGGTACTATAAAAATGCCCTCAGAGATAAAAAAGCATCAACGACCAGCTGGAAATTACCAATACATGGATTCTGGTTTTATAGAAATCATGTGAATTAAAATCAATATATTTGATAAGACAGCCCTCATACTAAAACGAAAACAGGATTATGAATAACATTAGAAATATACTGATTGCTGTATTTATGCTTTCCAGTTCGTCGATATTGGCACAGGAAACGGTTCTTTGGGCGTCAGAGGTAATGTATGTTACCTCCGAAACAGGACCCTTGCAATACTCGGCAATTCAGGCCCTTCACAAACCTAATGTGTACCCAAAAAGTGGGGAAAGTCCTAATGCCTGGAGGCCAAGAAAGCCGGACAAGGACGACTACATAGTAGTGAAATTTGAAAAAGGGATTAAAGCCCAGCAAATAGCGATAGCTGAAACAGAAAACCCGGGGGCAGTCTCAAAGATCTATGCTTATGATGCAAGGGACAATGAGTACCTTCTATTCGATTTTACACCAAGAAAAATCCCTTTGGAAAACCGTCTGCTGAACCTGTTTTTCGAAAAACCTGATTATGAAATCGCCTATATAAGGGTCGATATCAGTGGTGGTGCTGTGGAAGGGTTCAATAGTATTGACGCCATTGGTATTTCAGAATCGAATATTCCCATCAACATCCTGATCTCCCTCACACAAAATGTAGCCACCGACCTGCACGTAGAAAAACTGGGGCCGGAAGTCAACAGCTCATCAACAGAGCACAGCCCGCTGTTGTCACCAGATGGCAATACCCTGTTTTTCAGCAGGCAATACCACCCGGGCAATGTAGGCGGGATGGACGACAATGAAGATATCTGGTATTCTGAAAAAGACCCCAAAACCGGTAAATGGCTACCTGCCAAAAACATTGGCCCACCGCTCAATAATGATGGGCCCAACTTCGTGGCATCCATCACACAGGAAGGGGACGACATGATTTTGTTGCTGGGCAATCAATACGGCAAAAAAGGCCGCATGCAGGCGGGCGTCTCCATGAGCAGGAAAAAACCTGGTGGTGAATTTGAGAAGCCGGTAAACCTGATCATTGAAAACGACTATAACTATTCCAACAAGTCTGACTATTACATGAACGACCAGAACAACACCATACTCATATCTGCAGAAAGGGACGATACTTATGGTGACAGGGATTTGTATGTCACATTTTCGGATAGGAAGGGCGAATGGTCCGAACCACTCAACCTCGGACAAATGATCAACTCTGCAGATACTGAGAGCTCACCCTTCCTGGACCATGATGGAGAAACATTGTACTTTTCTTCCAGCGGTTTTAGCGGATATGGTGGCGCAGATATTTACGTATCTAAAAGACTGGATGATACCTGGCAAAACTGGTCTGTGCCAGAGAACCTGGGGCCAGGCATCAATGGGGAAACCGACGATGTATATTTCAATATTCCAACCAATGGCACACACGCCTACTTTACCAAGGGCAACATTGGCGAAAATATCGACATCTACCAATTCCAGATGGATCAGTTCTTTTTGGAAGAAGAACCTGTTGATGAAGAAGGAGAGAAAAAAGAAGTGGACAAATCCTTCATTGCCGTTACAGGCCGGGTGCTCAATACTAAAACCAATGAGCCAATCGGTACTCGGGTAAAGGTGGAAAGATTACCTGATGGTAAAGAAATCGGCCATGTGGATTCTGACCCTGAAACTGGTGAGTATAAATTTAACCTGAAAATTGGAGCCAGGTACGGCTTCCTTGCGGAAGCGGATGGGTACCTTTCTGTGAACCATAACCTTGACCTGATCAACCTCAAAGATTCTTCTGAAGTACGCCAAAACCTTGAACTTACTCCAATAGAAACAGGTGTGGCCATAGTTATGAACAACATTTTCTTTGATTTTGATAAGTCAGACCTCAAAACTGCTTCGTACTCAGAACTGAAAAGAATTCTCAAGCTACTCCAGGAAGATAAGATAAATAAAATAGAAATATCCGGGCATACTGATTCCAAGGGAGATGACACCTACAACCTCGGGTTGTCCAAGCGAAGGGCTAAAGCAGTGTACGACTATTTCAAAACAAATTCCATTGCCGAGTCCAGGCTGGTTTCGGTAGGCTATGGTGAAAGTCAGCCAGTAGATACCAACGACACAGCAGAGGGTAGAAAAAACAATAGACGGGTAGAATTCAAAATTTTGGACTCGTTCTAAAAACATCTTTAGAAGAAGAGGGAAATGAGGGTGTCTCAAAAGTATTTCGTCATTGCGAACGGAGTGAAGCAATCTCATTATACAGAGTGCAACCCAAGGTTGAGATCACTTCGCTACGCTCGTGATGACGGTTTGTTGGACTTTTGAAACAGCCTCATTTTTTAGTTCCAGGGAAAACTTCCCTTGTTTGGTTTTTATTTGTGATAAAAATATTTCTCATTGACTTTAGTACAGCTAGAATATATCATCGCCCTGGACACATACAGGCATTTTGCATTGGCAGCCGAAAAATGCTTTGTGACCCAACCCACCTTGAGCATGCAAATCCAAAAACTGGAGGATTCCCTGGGTGTTATTTTGTTCGACAGGGACAAACACCCTGTGGAACCTACTACTATTGGTTCCAAAATAATATCCCAGGCCAGAAACATCCTCAGCGAGTCAAAAAAGATAAAGGAGATAATAGATGATGAGAAGAATGAAGTCTCAGGAGATGTTACACTTGGTGTTATTCCTACCTTGGCCCCTTATGTGATTCCCTTATTTATCTCATCGTTTATAGAAAAATTTCCACGGGTCAACATTCAGGTGACAGAACAGGTAAGTGCTAATCTGGTTACCATGTTAAAAAATGATCAGATAGATGTTGCCTTGATTGTTACACCGATTAATGACGATGGCTTAATGGAGTATCCTATATTCCATGAAGAATTTTTTGCGTATGTATCCCATAGGCACCAATTGTTTGGTGAGCAAAATATTAACCCGGGTACCCTTACCACAGATGGGCTGTGGATATTAAACGAAGGACATTGTTTCAGGAATCAGACACTGGACATTTGCAATGTGAAAGAACCGAATAGTTTTCTGAGCAGGATAAAATATGAAAGCGGTTCGTTGGAAACCCTCAAGAAATTGGTGGACAAGCAAGGAGGGTTTACCCTACTGCCCGAGCTCGTCACCTTCGACCTGGACAAAAATGACCAAAACAAACTGAGGAAGTTTCAATCACCCGTGCCTACGAGGGAGGTGAGCCTGCTGGTGAAAAAAAGCTTCTTGAAGCACAAAATCGTACAGGCACTACATGAAGAAATTCTCAAAAGCCTCCCGCCAACTTTTGTAAGCAAGAAAAACCCGAAAATTGTTAAGGTGAGATAAGTTGGGGATCAATCGGAATTTCTGTGGGGTATCCAGAAAAAGTCTAATTTAGCTTTCAAAAAGATGTTTGAAGGTTTGCAGCAGTTTCGGGAAAGTCATTCCGCAGCAAAGCGGAGGAATCTTTACCAATTGGACAGTTCTTTGTTTCGGTAAAGATGTCTCCATTGCATTGCGACATGACGCTTTGAGTGGTCGTTGGTGGAATCCTTGTGGACATCCTACTTTCTAAAAAGGTTTGCGCTTGTTCTGGATGTGTTTATTGCGTTGCAAAGCACCTGCCGATGGAGTAGGAACAATCCGGATCAAAAACAAAAATTATTAAGTTCTGCTAAATTTAGCTTTCTTAGAAATATACAATTACCCCACAGGCTTTACGCTTGATCCGAGATAAATTGGTTCAAAATTGAGCTGTAGGAATTTTAACTTTATGCAAAAAAAAGTCCCTCCGGAACCACCCGGAGGGACAACTCAAAACATAACCAACTAACCTATTATCTCTACGTCATCGAGATTGATAAACTCGATTTCGTTATTGTCGTTCAAAGTGATGCCCACTACAGCATCTTTGTTGATCTTACCAGCCAAAATCTCTTTTGACAGTTCGTTCAGGATCAATCGTTGCATTATCCGCTTCAAAGGCCGGGCCCCAAACTGAGGATCGAAACCTTGTGTTCCCAAATAATCCAACACTTGTTTGCTTGATTCAATTTTTATGCCAGTTTCTTCCAATCGCTTCTGAATTATTTTAAATTGTATGCCAACGATCTTTCTGATGTCCACTTTTGAGAGTGGCCTAAACATAATTGTCTCATCTACACGGTTCAAAAATTCCGGCCTTACCGACTTTTTCAAAAGATCAAAAACCTCATTCTTAGTGCTTTCGATGATGTCATCAGCATTGTCTTCATTCATTTTATCAAACCTCTCCTGAATCAGTGCCGATCCAATATTGGTGGTCATGATGATGATGGTATTTTTAAAGTTGGCAACCCGGCCCTTGTTGTCGGTTAACCTTCCATCATCCAGCACCTGTAGCAGTATGTTGAACACATCCGGGTGGGCTTTTTCTATTTCATCCAGCAAAATCACAGAATAGGGTTTTCTCCTCACTGCTTCAGTAAGCTGGCCACCCTCGTCATAACCAACATATCCCGGAGGGGCACCAATCAGCCTGCTGACGGCATGACGCTCCTGGTATTCAGACATATCAATCCTGACCATGGAGTTCTCATCATTGAACAAATAATCTGCCAGGGCTTTTGCCAGCTCCGTTTTACCGACACCCGTTGTTCCAAGGAAAATGAATGATCCAATTGGCCGTTTTGGATCCTGCAATCCAGCCCTGCTCCTGCGTACTGCATCAGATATGGCACGTATAGCCTCCTCCTGACCAGCAATTTTCTGGCTCAATACTTCTTCAAGGTTCAGCAATTTCTCGATTTCACTTTGCAGCATTTTGGATACTGGTATGCCTGTCCATTTAGCTACTACTTCAGTAATGTCCTCAACATCAACTTCCTCTTTCAGCAAAGTGCTCTCGCCTTGCATTTCTTGTAGTTTTTTCTGAAAGCCCTCCAACTTTTTCTCGCTCTCAGTGATCTTGCCGTAACGGATTTCTGCCACACGGCCAAAGTCCCCGGCACGTTCTGCCTGCTCTGCTTCAGTTTTATACTTTTCTATATTTTCTTTTTCATGCTGAATCCCCTGGATCACCGATTTTTCATTCTCCCATTTGGCTCTTAGGTCATCTCTTTTTTCGGACAGCTCCGAAATGTCTTTGGACAATTGAGATTCTTTGGCTTTATTTTTTTCACGCCTTATAGCTTCCCGTTCTATTTCCAGCTGCATTATCTTTCGCTGAAGTTCGTCCAGTTCCTGTGGAAGGGAATCTATTTCTATCCTGATTTTCGAGGCTGCTTCATCCATCAGGTCAATCGCCTTGTCTGGTAAAAATCTATCAGAAATGTACCTGTTGGACAGTTCAACAGCAGCAATTGCCGCATCATCTTTTATCCTCACCCCATGGTGTACTTCATATTTTTCTTTGATGCCACGCAATATCGAAATGGCATCCTGCACATCGGGTTCATCCACCAGCACCGATTGGAAACGCCGCTCAAGTGCCTTGTCCTTTTCTATGTGTTTTTGATACTCCTTCAAAGTGGTAGCACCTATCGCGTGGAGTTCACCTCGCGCTAATGCAGGTTTCAGCAAGTTGGCCGCATCCATGGCACCTTCACCGCCACCGGCACCTATAAGTGTGTGTATCTCATCTATGAAAAGGATAATCTCACCATTGGAATCCGTAACCTCTTTGATCACAGACTTCAGGCGTTCTTCAAACTCGCCTTTATATTTGGCCCCAGCCACTAAAAGGCCCATGTCAAGGGAAATCAATATTTTGGACTTCAGGTTTTCCGGTACATCTCCATCGATGATACGCTGGGCCATGCCTTCTACAATGGCAGTCTTACCTACGCCGGGTTCGCCCACCAACATGGGGTTGTTCTTTGTCCTTCTGGACAATATCTGCAATACACGCCTTATTTCTTCATCCCGGCCAATCACCGGATCTATTTTCCCATTTTTGGCTTTCTCGTTCAAATTGATGGAATATCGTTCCAGAGATCTATACTTGGATTCGGCATTTTGGTCTGTCACCGTATTTCCTCCTCTCAATTCTTTAATGGCTTCTTCAAGGTCTTTCTTGTTGAAACCCAATTCTTTCAATAAACCAGCCACCTTGTCCTTTCCTTCCAATAAACCTATCAGAAGGTGTTCCACTGCCACATATTCATCCCCGTATTTCTTAATGGCGGCTTCTGCCTTCTGCAAAGCAGCAGCCGCATCGTTGGATAAATAGGGTTGTTGCGAACCAGATACCTTTGGATAGGATTCGATTATTGTATCTACCTTGGCGTGAATTGCTTCTTTATTGATGGAAAGTTTTTTTAACAAAAAGCCCGTCACGTTTTCGTCCGTTTGCAAAATAGCCTTTAGCAAATGTCCCGGCTCGATGGCCTGTTGGCCATTGATACCGGCTATCTCAGTAGCTTTGTTCAGTACCTCCTGGGATTTGATGGTATATATGTTAAAATTCATTGTTTTGTGGTTTTAGTTTATGACCTGCACAGCCCGTAACAAATAACCAGCCAACAGTTAAACATCTCTTTTTCAAGACATTATGTCTTGTTTTGTTTCCCGGATTTTAAATAAAAGTGAAAGTCTGTCAGGAAATTGATCAAATGAATGAGAAAATGGCAGGTGTCCACAAAAATTTTAGCATTCGGTTTCGGTGAAAAAGCCCATTTTCTATTCACATGAAATTCGATTAATTTGCCTGACCAACGATTTGTAAACATGGGCGATATCAAAAGGAGAGGGTTCTTAAAAAAGGGTAGCCTTGCAGTATTGGCAGGGAGTGCTGGTGTCATGGCTTCCTGCGCCAGGCAAGAAAAAGAAAAATCGATCAATGTCAATTTCAACAATACTTACAAGTGGAAGATGGTCACCACTTGGCCGCCCAATTTTCCTGTGCTGGGCGAAGGCTGCAAACTGGTAGCCAAATGGATAGAAACAATGTCCGGTGGGCGAATGAAGGTGGAGGTGTATGGTGGTGGGGAATTGATCCCGTCACTGGAAGTATTTGATGCTGTGAGCAGTGGGGCTGTAGAAATGGGAAGTGGATCCGGGTACTACTGGGCAGGAAAAATCCCGGCAGCACAGTTTTTTTCGTCTGTGCCATTTGGTATGAATGCCCAGCAAATGAACGCCTGGGTAATCAATGCCGGGGGCAATGACCTTTGGAACGAAATATATGCCCCATTCAACCTTATCGCAGTACCCGGGGGCAATACCGGGGTACAGGCTGGGGGCTGGTACAATAGGGAAATCAATACTGTGGCAGACCTCAATGGGCTCAAAATGCGGATACCCGGCCTGGGGGCCAAAGTGCTCAACAAAGCAGGGGGTACACCTATGCTGGTGGCCGGTGGTGAGCTGTTCACCAATCTGGAACGGGGGGTAATAGATGCCACCGAATGGATCGGGCCCTATCACGACTATAAAATGGGTTTTCACAAAGTGGCCAAATATTACTACTATCCAGGATGGCATGAACCAGGCACCATATTGGAAATGATTTTCAACAAAGACAAATTGAACGAACTCCCGACCGATCTTCAGGAAATCATAAAAACCGCCTGCTACCGCCTCAACCAATGGATGCTAACAGAATTTGAAGCCAAAAACAGCCTCTATTTATCAAAACTGGTGGACGAGGAGAAAGTGGACATCAGACGATTTTCCGATGAAGTGCTTCAAACTTTAAAGTCATTGTCCCAAGAAGTTATAGAAGAATTGATCGCAACTGACCCTCTCAGCAAAAAAGTCTTTGGGCACTTCAATGCCTTCCGGCAAAAAATGGTACCCTGGTCCAACATGAGTGAAAAGGTGTACCACGAGGTGTTTAATTGAAAATCTTGTTAAGAAAAGTTTCATTATCATCCATTCAATGGATACGTGATTGATAAAATTGGTTTCGTTTACGCCATTCCTGAATTGTGACCTACGATATCAGCGCCCGCTGAAAGTTTATCAAAACGTGACTTCTCTGTGAATCTCCTGTAATGTTTGATGGGTTATTTTGTATCAGAACAAAAAAACACATTGAATTATGAAAAGAATAATGTTGATGATCCTGGCCGGGTCGATTATAATGGCCTGCGGGGAAGACGAACCTACTATTGAAACGATCGATTCAAGCATGCCGCAGGGGACTTTTACCAGTTCAAAAAGCGGAACGTTTGTTGAACAAAATGATACCGGAAGCGCAGGTTTGGCGGAGCTTGGTACAGATGAAGACGGGACACAGTTCCTGCATTTTGGTAGTAATTTTATGACAAACCTGGGAACTGGCACAGTCACTGTGTATCTATCCACATCAGATACCTATATGGCAGATCCCGGCAATGGCAACCCGGATTTGCTGTTGATAGCCGGTGTAAAAAACAACGGTGAACAGTACTTTAAGCTGCAACCAGCTGCAGCAAGCAAGTTTACCCATGTGATCTTGTGGTGTGGGTCGGCTAATATCCCATTTGGATATGCCCAGCTCCAATAAAGCTATGGATGCTTATTTGTACAGAATAATCCACCTGATTTTAGGTGGATTATTTTTTGTTTTTACTTTTCCGGCCAACGCCCAAAGTGGTTGGACAAAAGGCAGGGGCGAGCTCTTCACAAAAGTATCTTATTTGCATTTTGGTGCGGACAACTATTACAACCTTTCGGGAAGGTCCATGAAAACAGCGAGGTTCAGCCAACAGGCTTTAGGGCTTTATGGGGAGTATGGCGTTACCGACCGCCTCACCATATTGATGGACTGGCCTTTTGTAAAAACGCAGGGGTTTCAAACTACAGAAAATGTATGGGGTACCGGAGACCTAAAGGTTGGGGCGAAATATGCCCTGTCGAAAAAAATACCCATCTCCATAAGTGTGATACCAGACCTGCCATTGGCCCAGGGCAACAAATTTGCTCAAAACAAAATGAACGCCTTTGAACAGATCAACCTGCCCACAGGAGATGGAGAATTCAACCTGTACACAGTTTTGGCCATTTCTACTTCTCTTCATCCCATACCTGTTTACTTCAATTTTTACGGCGGGTACAATTTCCGTACGAAATATGAGTCGTCAGATCTCAGCGACCAGCTCATCGAAGGACTGGAGGTGGGATACAATCCTGTTCAAAAAATCTGGGTAAAATCAGGGGTCAGGCTTCAGCAAACACTTTCGAATGAAAATGCGGTGGTAAGTTTCGTCCGTGGCGAAGGAACAGAGCTCACTTCCATTTATGGCGGCATCTTCTATCAATTGAATGAAAATTGGGGCATTGATTTGAATTACTTTGGCTATCTCAACCAACCCCAAAAACCAAGAAACATCTACACTGGTAGTGTTTTTTCAATTGGGATAGTTTTTGAGTTGAAAAAGTGAAGGTGGCCGAAATCAGGTAAGTCAGATTTTTTTAAACCCACATCGCATACATACGTTAGGTATGATGTATTTAATATTGTACCAATTGGTAAACAATTAAAAGCTATTATATTTGCCGTATGGCCGGACGACCAAGAAAATTCAAAGAAGATGAAGTTATACAAAAAGCATGCGATGTTTTTTGGGAAAAAGGGTACGCGGCGGCCTCCTCGGAAGACTTGCTCCAGGCCATGAATATGGGCAAGGGCAGCTTCTACCTGCATTTCAAAGACGGCAAGGAAGAGCTATTCAAAAGGACATTGGATTTCCGGGCAAAACAATCCCTTCAAAAGATTCGTACCAGGCTCGCCGAAACCAACAATAAGGTGGAAGTGCTCAAATCGCTGTTTCATGAGCGGTTGAACACGGAAGAGTACTTTAAAAATTACGGCTGTTTTTTGGGCAATACCATTGTGGAGATGTCAAACCTCAATGCAGAACTAAAAGAGTTGGCTGCCCACTACCTAAAACAACTCGAACAAGTTTTTGAGGAGGTGATATCAGAAGCTCAGGAGAATAAGCGCATTTCTTCTACTAAACCTCCCCGCTTCATTGCCAGGTATTTGATCAATATCTGGAACGGGATGAACATCACCAAAAGAATGAACGGAAGTAATGATATCCTTAAAGAAGTGGTGGGCCTCCAGCTGCAAATATTGGATTAGAAAAATTTTTAACATATTATGTACTGTTTGGTACAATATTATTAACCATAAACAAAGTAGCAGATGATTAAAATTGGAATTAACGGTTTTGGAAGAATCGGAAGGTTGGTGTTCAGGGCCGCCCAACAAAGAAAGGACCTGGAAGTAGTCGCCATCAATGATGTGCTCGATGCAGACTACATCGCCTATTTGTTGAAGTATGACTCCACCCACGGCAAGTTTACTGGCAATATTGAAGTGGCTGATGGAAAACTGATCGTAGATGGCAAAACTATAAGGGTAACTTCCGAGAGAAACCCTTCCGACATCAACTGGTCAGCTGTAGGGGTAGATTTTGTGGCGGAAGCCACGGGTATTTTCCTTACACAGGAAGCCGCAAGCGGACACCTTGCAGCAGGCGCCAGGAAAGTAATTATGACGGGCCCATCCAAAGACGATACCCCGATGTTCGTAATGGGGGTGAACGAAGATGAATACACACCCGATTTAAAAATTATGTCCAACGCATCCTGTACAACCAACTGCCTCGCACCAATGGCCAAAGTACTTTTGGACAACTGGGGAATCGAGGAAGGTTTGATGACAACCGTTCACGCCGTTACTGCCGGGCAAAAAGTAGTTGATGCACCAAGCCCACGGTCTTGGCGGGCTGGAAGGAGTGCTTATCAAAGTATCATTCCATTCACCACAGGTGCAGCCAAGGCTGTTGGCAAGGTCATCCCGGAATTAGATGGAAAGGTAACAGGTACTTCCTTTAGGGTACCAGTAGCCAACGTTTCTGTTGTAGATTTTACGGTGAAACTGAGCAAGCCTACTTCCCTGGATGAAGTGAAGGAGGTATTCAAACAAGCTTCCGAGGGCCATCTTCAAGGTATATTGGGCTATACAGAAGAGGCCGTAGTATCTTCAGATTTCCTCGGAGATACCCGAACATCCATTTTTGATGCCAGTGCCAGCATGATGCTATCACCCACTTTTGCCAAGCTGATTGCCTGGTACGACAATGAATGGGGCTATTCGAATAAAGTTGTGGACTTCATGGAACACATATCTAAGGTCAAATAGAGAAACAGGAGGCTGTCTCAAAAGTATTTCATTTGCGAGACCTAATTTTTGGTCAAGCCATACACACAAAATGAGATGACGATAGTATGTGTCAATGTGCTGGTGCGAGCCTTTGGCTCGTATCAATCAAACCAGATACGAGCCAAAGGCTCGTCCTCGCAAATCACGTTGTTTCGCTCTGTGAGGACACAGACCGGGGGGGTTGTTGGACTTTTGAGACAGCCTACTCTTTTCTACTTTCCAAACAAGCATTCCCTGATAGATCCAAGGTTGTTTATAACACATAATTGCCAATCATAAATTCCTCTTTGAAGCCCATTTTTAAGTAAAGGTTTTTACCCATGTCAGATGCCTGTAAAGTTGCCAGAGCACTTCCATCATCTATAGCCTCATTGATTAAGGCCCCCATGATTTGTCTGGCATACCCATTGCCCCTGGCCTCAGGTATTACTCCCACTCCATGGATGCCCGCTATGTCCTTCGAATTATGTATAATGCCGGTTCCTATGGGCACGTCATCATGATAAGCGAGGTAAAAACGAACTGTGTGCCCTATTTTACCAAGAATGTCAGGATTGATCCTGTAGCCAAACGCTGCTTTAAACAGGTCACTCCAAATTTGACATTCTGGCTTTGATGAAGCCCGTTTCATGACCAAATTTCCCGTCCGTTGAAATTTGCTTCCCAACTCCAATGACATGCCGATTTGGTTAAAAAGCAAACTGAAACCGTACGTATCCAACCAAGGGGACACGCCTTGTTCTTTTGTGTACCAATGAGGTAGGATAAGGCCTGGGGATATTGACAAAACCTTTTGGAATGCCAGGTCCATCTTTTCTTTATCCAGTGGTTCATTAAACCAAAGGCGGTTTGGCCAATCCGAATTTTGAATTAGGCAATAATCGAAACCCGAAAAAGAATAATACGATTGGTAGGCCCGGCCCGCCTCCTGCCAAAGAGATGTAAGGTTTTGAATATTGGCTTTGATAATAGGTGATTCTAGTTTCATTTCCAGTTGATTAATAATATTCCTGAAATCATAAGGGTCAAACCAGCTGTTCTTCTGATTGTGACTGGCTCTGTGGGCAAACCCAACCAACCGTAGTGGCCCGCTACTACTGCGAAAATGAGTTGCCCACACAAGCCAAGGGAAATCATGGTCGATACCCCTAGTTTTGGGATGGTATAATAATAGAGGCTAATGCCCAATGTACTAAAAAGCCCTCCTGTAAACCATAGATATATCGGGACTGCCCTGATTTCCGACAAGCCGGGGAGGTTTTTTGCACTAAAAAGTAAAATGAATACCGCAAATATGGTACTGCTACAAAAAGCTACCGCCGAAGCAATAAGTGGGTTTTTCAGCAAGACACCCAGGTGGGCATTTAGCCCTCCCTGTACCGCCAGGAACATACCTCCTGTAAACGCCAGTGCGGATAATAAAAATTGATTCATGTCAAATAGATTTGGATTGCAGGGTCGCAGTACCCATTATACCAGAGGTGAAAATTTCAAATGCTAAAAAGGCTGTCAATGGGTTGCCTTACTTTTTGGGAATACTGGGTATCGTCCAATGCAGACCTATAACCAATGGCCGCCACTACACAGGCATTCAGGCCTTTTCCATTTAAACCCAATATCTCATTGTATTTATCTGCTTCAAACCCTTCCATGGGGCAGGCATCAATCTGAAGTGCTGAACAGGCAGTCAATAAATTTCCTAAAGCCAAATAGGCTTGATTGGTTGACCACCGGGAGATTTCAGCCTCAGTTTTCTCCTGTATTTTTTCTTTCATGAAATTCGCATATCCTTTCAAACTTTCTAAAGGCTGGGAATCTGCGGTGGCTTTCAATCGGATATAATCATCTATGTGGTAATCTTCTACAGCAAGGTAATTACAAAATACGATGAGTTGTGATGCATCCACTATCTGGGACTGATCCCATGAAACAGCTTTCAGCTTTTCCCTAAGCACTCTCTCTTCAATAACCAGCACCCTGTATGGCTGCAAACCATAAGAAGAGGCCGACAATTGGATGGCTTGCTTCAAGGTTGCTAAATCTGTCCCAGATACTTTTTTTGATGGATCGAATTTTTTTGTAGCATAGCGCCACTTCAAGTTTTCTATTATACTCATTTCTTTCACACGTTTAATTACATGCCAAAAGTAGGAGGGCAAAATGACCTGTGCATTTACATATGTTGATTCAGGGATTTTTTTTTAAATTTTTTCTAATCCTGCTCAATTGAGTGGGGGTAATTCCCAGGTGGGATGCTATGTGCCGCTGTGGAATCCTCTTGTCAATATCCGGATGTTGTGAGAGAAGCTGAAGGTATCGGGTTGTCCCATTTTCCATCACAATCGAAACTTCCCTCTGCTCCTTTTCTATTACCCAGTTTCTTTCCAGATAGGCGATATAGAAGTCTTTAAGGTCTTGGTAAGACTCAATAGCTTCCCTGTATTTCTTGTAATTCATACTGATAAGAACGGAATCCTCAATCCCTTCCAGCGTAAAGTTGGAGGGCTTATTGAGTAAATAGGAAACTTTGGAACCGGCAAACTGGCCCTCCAAAAAAATATTCTTGTTGTAAACATTTCCCTCGCCATCTCCAATAAATGCCCTCAACGAGCCCTTGCAGATATAATGGAGATTCCTGGCTGTCTGACCAGCCCTCAGTATTATTTCTCCATGCTTTACAAACTCAAAGCGCACCAGTGCCTGAATAATGAGCCATGATTCTTCAGATATCGGCGCATACGAATTAAAGGTTGTCTTTAGTTGCAACAGGTATTTGTCCTTGTCAATTTCCATTTTAGTCAGGCCGTATAGTTCTATTCCTTGAGGGAAAATTACTATATGGTCCATTGAGGTTGAAATTTATGGTGTGATAATTTTGAATACCTGGCACGTTACATATTGAAATGCCCTAAACCAAAGTTTCAGCAAGAAGAGGAAATTAATTTAGTATGCATGCATACTTTATAGAAAAAGCTCTATATTTGGTCAATAAAAAAGGCCTTCCTGATTAAAGAAAGGCCTTGAACTTTTCGTGGTGATGAGTGGGCTCGAACCACCGACTCACGGATTTTCAGTCCGATGCTCTACCAACTGAGCTACATCACCGCGTTAAAGAGGTGCAAAAGTATAAATAAAAGTATTTCACGCAAAGCTTTTATTTAATATTTGATAAAGAATATCTAGATTAGAATATGAATTGGATTTCACAAATCACTTTCCTGGCCGTAATCGCCATTGCCGGCTATTTCCTAACAAAAAGGATCAGCAAAATCAGACAGAATATTTTAGCTGGAAAAGATACAGACCGCTCCGACAACAAGGATCAGAGACTTAAGACCATGCTGCTCGTAGCATTTGGCCAGGGCAAAATGTTCAAAAAGCCATTACCTGCGTTCCTTCATTTGCTCATATATGTTGGGTTTTTGGTCATCAACATAGAAGTACTTGAGTTTGTAATGGACGGTCTTGCCGGCACACACCGGATTTTCGCACCTTATCTTGGCGGTTTTTATACAGTGGCCCTCAGTTTTTTTGAATTCCTTGCTGTAGCAGTTATGTTTTCCTGCATCGTTTTTCTGGTGAGGAGGAATGTGGTGAAGGTCAGGCGTTTTACAAACCCCGAAATGAAGGGCTGGCCCGCTTTGGATGCCAATCTTATCCTGATCATAGAAATAGCCCTTATGGGTGCGATTCTCAAAATGAACGCCGCAGACCTGGTGCTTCAAAGCCGTGGTGTAGAAGGGTACACTGCCACAGGCACCTTCTTGTTTAGTGGATTGATCAAGCCGATATTTGAGGGATATGAAACCGGCTTTCTTATTCTAATCGAGCGGGGTGCCTGGTGGTTCCACATTATTGGCATCCTTGGCTTTGCGGTCTATATCACCTACTCCAAACACCTCCACATATTTATGGCTTTCCCCAACACCTACTACTCCAACCTCTGGGCCAAAGGCAAAATAAAAAACATGGACGAAGTAACCAACGAGGTAAAAATGATGCTGGGTGTGGCTACTGACAGTGGTGCTGCCCCGGCGGAAGTCTCAAGGTTTGGGGCAAAAGACGCCACCGACCTGACATGGAAAAGCCTGATGGAGTCTTATACCTGCACAGAGTGCGGACGCTGCACGGCTGAGTGCCCGGCCAATCAAACCGGAAAAATGCTCTCACCCAGAAAAATAATGATGGACACCAGGGACAGGATAGAGGAAATAGGAAAAGGCGGGGGACAGGACAAAAGTTTGCTCGGAGATTATATCACCAAAGAGGAAATCAACGCTTGCACCAGCTGCAATGCGTGTACGGAAGCCTGCCCCGTAAATATCGACCCATTGGCCATTATACTGGAAATGAGAAGGTATATTGCCATGGAAGAATCCGGCTCGCCTGCTTCCTGGAATTCTATGTTTTCTAATATTGAAACCAATTTTGCACCCTGGAAATTTGCACCGTCTGATAGGTTCAACTGGAAAGAAGATTTAAACAAATAGTGCCCATGGAAAATACTGATTATAAAAGCCCCACGATGGCCACAATGGCCGCAGAAGGAAAAACCCCTGAAGTGCTGTTTTGGGTTGGCTGTGCCGGGTCTTTTGACGATCGCTACAAAAAAGTGACCGTTGCTTTTGCCAAAATTTTGAATCACGTCGGGATTGATTTTGCTGTACTGGGAGATGAAGAGGCATGCACCGGCGACCCTGCCCGAAGGGCCGGAAACGAATTTCTATTTCAGATGCAGGCCATGTCCAACATTCAACTTCTGGATGGTTATCAGATTAAAAAGATTGTGACGGCTTGCCCCCATTGTTTCAATACACTAAAAAATGAATACCCGGACCTTGGTGGAAACTATGATGTTGTCCATCATTCTGTGTACCTGCAAGAACTGATCAATGAAGGCAAAATAGTGCTACAGGGAGGCGGTGAGTTCAAGGGGAAAAAAATCACCTACCACGACTCCTGCTACCTTGGCCGTGCCAATGGTGTATATGAAGCCCCAAGGGCAGTATTGGAAACCCTGGATGCTGAGCTGGTAGAGATGAAACGGTGTAGGACGAAGGGATTGTGTTGTGGGGCAGGTGGGGCTCAAATGTTTAAAGATGCCGAGAACGGCGACAAGGAAATCAATATTGAAAGAACAGAGGAAGCCCTGGCTACTGGAGCCAATGTAATCGCTTCGGCTTGCCCTTTTTGCATGACTATGCTATCTGATGGTGTTAAAAACAAAGAGAAAGAAGAAGAGGTAAAAGTGAAAGACCTGGCGGAATTGATCTCTGAGGCTAATGGCTTGTAAAGCTATATTTTATCTTAACCATCCTACCAACCCGATGAAACGATAAGACTGTCAGGAATATAATGATCCCCGGAAACAGGGCGGTCCACCAACTTGCTGAATTGTGCTTGAAACTCGCCAGTATTTTTCCCCAAGAAATAATCTCACCTGGCAGGCCAATACCTATAAATGAAAGTGTGGATTCGATGACCAGCAAACCTGAGGCAAAAAACAAAAAATCGACCACAACTGGGCTGATGGCATTCGGAATGGCGTGGCGGAAAAGGATGCGATACCACGGAACGCCTGCAAGTTTCAAGGCATGTACAAAATCCATTTCGCGGATCTTTAGCATTTCTGTCCTCAACAACAAAGCTGTCATTGGCCAGGATGTAATGCCAATGATCACAACCAGTGATTGAACCGAAGGTTTGAAAATGCCGGCCAAAGCCAACAGCACAAAATATGTAGGAATGGCATACAGGATTTCTACAAACTTCATTTGTACGAAATCCACTGGTACGGACATTTTCCGTTGAAATATACTTAGCTTCCTGAATGCAGCGTCAATCAGCCACCAAACCAACAAAGACAGCAGAAGACAACCCGAAACCAATAACACTCCTTCAAGGGGATCAAGGTTGGTTGCCAGGCCTATGTAATAAAAATTGATAGGAACAAGCAATATCAGCAACAGGGAGTTCCCAAGGGTAACTTTCAGGGCATTGTCCCCAAAAAAACCCGAAAATGCCCCGAGAAAAACACCAATGACAGTGGCCAGGGTCGCTGAAAAAATGCTGATGGCCAGCGAGAATTTTGCACCGTTGATCATCATGGCCAAAATACTTCTACCTAGATTGTCCCTGCCAAAAACCTCCGCCACGTTCCAGGCAGGCGATTGACTGCCTGCTTTTAAATGGACATCAATATCCAACCCAAGTAACCCAAGAATAAAGTGGGGAAAAAGGCACAGAATAAAAACAATGCCTAAGTAGGTGATCGCGCTATAGTCCAATATGTTTTTAACCTTTTCCTTCACGTTAAAATTTTATGGATGGATTGAGAAAATATTTGGCAACATCGCTCAGCAGCATTAAAGCCATTTTGATGAAGATAAGGTATAAAATGACAGCTGAAATGACTTGTATGTCGTTGGTAAGCACAGCGTCTGCCATCAGCTGGCCAATGCCTGGTATGGAAAAAACCAATTCTATCACGAAAGCACCTGCAAAGGCATAAGCCAGGTAATCGAATAAAAGTGTGACAACTGGTAACGAAGCATTTCTCAAAACGTGCCTTCTGAAAACTTCACTTTCGGCCAATCCCTTCGTTCTGGCAGTTTTTATAAATGGTTGTGCCAAAGTTTTTTCTATGGATGCCTGCACCTGTTTGGTCACATACGGAAGTAAGGTCAACACCAGTGTGAGCATTGGCAAACTGTATTGATAAACCATTTCCCAATAAGATGTTGAACCAAAACTCAATGAGCTATAACCAAAACCAGCTGAAGCAGCGCCAAGCATCAACACGATGGCAAGCCAAAACGGAGGTATGGCATCCAGGAAATAGAGGAAATTAGATACGATGGAATTTGGCAACCCCGTGTTAGCAGACAAATACCTGCCGAGGTAAATGGCCAATATGAAAACAATAAAAACACATGGCAAAGTATAAACGACAGTATTGGAAAAGGCGCGGTTTACTTTAGTGGCAATATCCTGGTTATCGAATGTCGACTTTCCGAAATCGAAGCGCGAGATATCGATTAACCAATCGTGGAACTGGTTTTTAGATGAACTAAAGCCTATACGAGGAATGTATATTCTATAGGACTTATCAGAG
Organism: Cyclobacteriaceae bacterium; assembly: GCA_040222275.1. Classification (GTDB taxonomy): domain Bacteria; phylum Bacteroidota; class Bacteroidia; order Cytophagales; family Cyclobacteriaceae; genus CAXBNB01. The sequence continues at coordinate 377,281 of JAVKDJ010000002.1, read as the reverse complement.
GCTTTATATGACTCAAGTACACTTCGAAGCTCATTATGGCCGGCTATGGACTTTTCGATATCCTCTATTTCAGTCATTCCAGCGGTCATTTCCAGTTGTGCGCTGTATTCCCTACTTTTTGCTTTCTTCAAAGAGTTCAAAAAACTGAGTGCCCCTTCTGTGTTTCCATTATGAAGGCATAGGGCTTTCAGCAACTGACGGTCCTGAGCGCTACAGATTTCCCTGAAATTTGCTGGCAATGCATAAGGAGTGATAGAAAAATAAAAAACAGGCCAGTCGAGGTGCAACTCCCTCCGCTGTTGGCATTCTATTTCTTGAAGGAGCAGCGGATCAGTATTGTACAATTCCTGGCTATTCCTCAGCCTTGATTGATCAGGCCTCCACGAAGATTCAAAAACCACAAACACCAACATGATACCCAATAAAGCAAAGGGTATGATCATAACCAGCCTATTGAAAATATATCTACCCATTTCTAATACCTGAAGAAAGCAACAACTTTACCTTTGCCCTTCGCTCGGTTTTTAAGGTCAAAGTTGCGGGTTGTTGGAGCCATGTACCACAAACTGATATTTTCCATGCCAGCTAAAGTTTCAAATTTCAGCGCTTTACAACTGCATCACAATTTATTTACACAACTGGTCAATTAACTGCTCAACTATGCCAAGACCCTTGTCGCTGGCCGTTTTCCAATCGGCACAAGCACCGTCCAGGTCCCCGGCATCATATTTGGCAGAGCCGCGGTTCATATAGGTTTCTACCATATCGGGGTTGAGCAAAATAGCCTGGTCAAAGTCCCTGATGGCCAAAGAATCGTTTCCTTGAGAGAAAAAAGAAAATCCCCGTTGATTGTAAGCTTCTGAATAATTGGTGTCAATTTCCAAAGCTTTGTTGTAATCGGCTATTGCCTTGACGTCATTTCCGGTTTCAGAAAAACATATCCCACGGAAAAGAAAAAATTCGCGATTGGAGTCCTGGGTCCTTTCCATTTCATTGAATAGCTCCAGGGCTTTTTCATAATTGCCATTTTCATAAGCTTTAAAGGCCTTTTCGAAAGCCTTGTCGCCCTGGGCATGTGCTGCCAGGGAGGTCAGCACCAGGAGAATCAGAAAAAAATTGCGCATTTGAGTGATGGTTTATCTTGTCTGTTTTTTTTTGAAAATAGCTGTTCTTTGGAGTATTCGTCCTTTCTCCCAAAGACCATTCCAATATAGCCATTTATTCAAATACTCTGAGAGATTGAGATGGTTTTGTGAAACCCTTTAGGTGTTTCCCCGCCATCATTTAGAAAATCGTTGAGCAGGGCTGTACAAATTGCATGAATCAGCGTATTTTTAGCCTAGATTGACAAAATGAAAAAAATCCACACTTTTATTCTAACGATTGTTACAAGCTTCATGCCTTGTTTTTTGGCTGCACAAGAGCTGGAAACGATCATCGACCTACACCTCGAAAGTTGGGGGCAAGATCAGCTGCTTCTGGTTCGTACGGCCCAGCTCGACATCACAGAAATAAGTGGTTTTACAAAACAAAGCAAAGTGCAGATTACAAGAAAGCGCCCAAACAAGGTGAGGTTGGAAGGGACATGGGAGGGTGAAACGTTTGTCAATGTTTTTGATGGGCAGGGGTATTGGCGGATTGCCCCATGGTTGGGGAACAATGACCCGCAAGAAATGACGCCAACTGAAATATCGAAATTATCCGGTTACCCCGGCATTGACAGTCCGCTATACCTGGCAAAAATGGACAGCCTGGAAATGGAGTACATCGGTGAACAAATAAGTGATGACGAACCCTATCATGTAATCCGCATCAATTCAGCTGAAACACGCTTTACCGACTATTTTATAGACCCTGCCTCCTTTCAAATATTTAAAACCGTGGAAAGGGATCAAGGCAATGAGAAGTATATTTATCAAGAGGTCTTTTTCAAAAGCTATAGGCCGCAGGCCGGTATCAATATGGCCATGGAATACGAGATAAGGGGCAGAAAGGGTACTACCAATATAGTACTGACTGAATTGGTGCTTGGGCATGGTGTACCCAATTCTTTTTTTAAAAAACCGGAGAACTAAGGAGACGGATTAGGTTTATGCCTTCACTTCTGCCAATTGGTATGAACCCAATCGCTTAAGCATTTTTATATGGTTCCAGAGGGCCGAAACAAATGTAGGTTGCGAACGGTATGGGAGGTTAAATTCCAAAGCCGTTTTTTTCACAATCTTAGAAATGTTTTTATAATGGATATGGCAAATATTGGGAAACAGGTGATGCTCGATCTGGTAGTTTAGCCCTCCAATAAACCAAGACAGTATTTTGCTGGATGGTGAGTAATTGGCCGTAGTGAGTACCTGGTGGATGGCCCAGTTGTTTTCCAGGGATCCGGTTTCATCTATTTCGGGATATTCCATATCCGGCATGACATGAGCCAACTGAAATATGCAGGAGAGGATAATGCCACAAACAAAATGTAAGCTCACAAAACCCAAAAGTACTTGCCACCACGGAACAGGTAGGAAAATCAAAGGCAATACGATAATATAACCATAGTAGAATTTTTTCCAGGCTATCAACTCTATCAGCAACTTGCTCATATTGCCATAGCTGATATTGAGTCCCATTTTCCTGTACTTGTATAATGAGGTGAAATCCTTGGCTGTCACCCAGAAAAGGGTCATGATCCCGTAAAAAAACCATGCGTAAATATGTTGAAGCTGGTAAATTCTATGCCATTTTTTATGCGGGGAAAAACGCATCACACCGCTTGGGTCTATGTCTTCATCCATACCATCAACATTGGTATAAGTGTGGTGCAAAACATTGTGCTGGATTTTCCAATTGGTACTGCTGGCACCAACCAGATCGGAGCATATACCCATCAGTTTATTTACAACTTTGTTCTTGGAATAAGCCCCATGGTTGGCATCATGCATGATGGACATCCCAATGCCAGCCATACCCATTCCCATAAGCAACCACATGGAGTAAATCCCAAGTGGTGAAGTAATTGCCCCAAACATCATCAGAAAATAAGGCACAAAGAACAGACAAAGCATAAAGGCAGATTTCACCACCATTTTGGCATTGCCATACCTCGAAATGTTTTTTGTCTTGAAATATTCCGATACTCTCTGGCGTACTGTTTTTATAAACTCAACGTCCTTGTGGTTGGCAAAACTGACTTTATCTAGCTTCATAATGGGTGTCTTTTCTTGTTCACACAGGGGAAGTGTAGAACATTTGTGCTTTTTTAAAACGTGGCAACCTCAAATTTAATATAATAAAACTTATTGACGGCACATATTAGTTAATTTGCCTCCTGTCCCATTACTGACAAGTCCAATTTATTGGCCTACCTTTGCGCCAATGATCAACATTGGCAAAAACAATACCCTGGAAGTCCTGCGCCAGGTGGACTTTGGCTTTTATCTCGGCGATAGCGAGGACAATGATGTGCTACTCCCTCAAAAATATGCCCCCGAAGAATTGAAAGTTGGGGACAAACTGGACGTATTTATCTACAAAGATTCCGAGGATCGGATAATAGCCACCACGTTACAGCCATACGCCAAAACTGATGAATTTGCCTATCTGCATGTCAAAGATGTCAACCAAACTGGGGCCTTTCTGGATTGGGGACTGGAAAAAGACTTGCTTGTGCCCTATAGGGAGCAGTCCGGCACAGTAAGACCCGGCATGTGGATTTTCGTCTTTGTTTACTACGACCCAAGGACTGAGCGCATTGCGGCCTCAATGAAAACTACTGAGTTTGCCGAAAAGCTGGATATCGAGTTGGAAGAAGGACAAGAGGTGGAACTCCTGATCTGCAAAAAAACAGATATTGGGTACAATGTTATCATCAACCACCTCTATGAAGGCCTTGTCTATGACAATGAAATATTCAGGAAAATACAACCCGGGGATAAAACCTCAGGCTTTGTAAAAAAAATACGCCCTGACAAAAAAATAGATGTCATGCTGGAACGGCCCGGCTATGACAATGTAGAACCAAATGCGGAAATAGTACTCGAAAACCTGAAGTTCAACGGTGGTTTTATGGCCTTGAACGATAAATCCAACCCTGAGGCAATCAAAGAAGCTCTGGGCATGAGCAAAAAAATATTCAAAAAATCCATAGGGGCTTTGTACAAGCAAAGGCTGATCCGGATAGAAACTGATGGCATCTATTTGACCTGACCTTAACAGCTGGTTTACAGTGGGTTGTTAAAATCCCAATGATATTCTAACTTGCAGTACCAACAACATTTACCCGTATGGAAGCATACGCCAAAGTTTTATTGGTTGCCATTCCTGCCTTTTTGCTATTGGTGGTCATAGAATCTGCTTACGGCTGGTTTGTTAAAAAAGAAAAGCTGAGAAGCTTTGACGCCATCTCAAGCCTTAGTTCCGGAATCACCAATACAGTAAAAAATGTATTGGGCCTGACCGTAATCGTGATAGGTTATTCCTGGATGGTAGATCATTTTCAAGTCGTGCAGGTAGAGGGAACGATATGGGTCTATATCCTCAGTTTTATCGCCATTGATTTTGCAGGCTACTGCATGCACAGGCTTTCACATTATATGAATTATTTCTGGAATTACCACGTCATCCACCATAGTTCGGAAGAATTCAACTTGCCATGTGCCCTGAGGCAATCTATTTCAGACGTATTGTCCATCTATGCCATTTTCCTGATCCCAGCCGCATTGATCGGGCTGCCTCCTGAGGTAATCGCTACCATTTCACCGATCCACTTGTTTCTACAGTTTTGGTACCATACCCGATATATACCCAAACTTGGGGTGCTTGAGTACATTTTGGTGACGCCATCCATCCACCGTGTGCACCATGCCATCAACAAAGAATACCTGGACAAAAACCTGTCGCAGATATTCATAGTCTGGGACAGGCTGTTTGGCACCTACCAGGAAGAGCTGGAAGACGTGCCTTGTGTATATGGCACGAAGAAGCCTGCGCAAACCTGGAACCCCATCCTGATAAACTTCCAACACCTCTGGCTGCTGATAAAAGATGCCTGGAGAACAACAAGCTATTGGGACAAGCTGCGGATTTGGTTTAAGCCTACAGGCTGGAGGCCGGAGGATGTGAGGTCAAAATATCCAGTTTCTATTATAGAAAACCCCTATGCGCAGGTGAAGTATGATACGAAAGCTTCCACATGGTTGCAAACCTGGTCCTGGTTCCAGTTTGTAGTTACACTGCTATTGATGCTGCACATGCTTGTCGTTTTGCCCGATTTGAATCTCACAAACCTTTATTTGTATGGGTGCTTTCTGTTCCTTTCCATTTTTTCGTTCACCACTCTCATGGATAGAAAGGTATCAGCCATTTGGACAGAAAGCTTAAAAAGCTTGTTTGGTTTGTCTATTATTTGGTGGAATGGGAGTTGGTTTGGCATGGATGGTTCTCTCCTCTCCGGCACTTATTTGGTTGCCGGCTATCAAATTCTATCAGCTGCAGTTGTAGCATGGTTTGTTAAATTTGAGTTGGGTGACACACCAGATCAAATTCATAAAACCATGCAAACGCTCCACTAATGTTCATTTCCAGTATTGATTGAATTTTCAACTATTCATCTATCATTTTAGTACTAACCCTTACTTCTGTAAGTTGAGTTACAGGAGGTATATTGCTTTTAGGTGATACATAATAAGTTTCCATTTCAACTTTTTCAAGGTTTTCATATTCATCCAGCACATCACTTGATGTAGGCAAACCATCCACATAATATTTTGCCGTGAATGGAAGTTTTGCTATTTGCCCACGAAAGTTTTTCATGGTAACTTCATTAAGTTGATTATATACGACCGATGATTTGTACTTTTTCCAACTCCCTGGGTATTTATCAAACGGAAGGCTTCTTTTTTCTTCGGGTTTCAAGCTGATGTAAACATTCATCCTTTTATTTCCGTCGGAATCCGTTGATAAGCTCTCCCTAATTTTTTGAATATGCAGTGGATTTAGAGGAAAAAGGTTTTCATCCGTTAACTTTTCAGAAGAAGTGTCGTCAATAAAAAAGGTATATTTGATCCCATCTGCCTCGTTCGATGGTGAATATAGCATTTCAAGTGTTTCAAAGTCGTCCTTGGTAATTCCGCATAAATAGACTTTCGCTTTTTTCTGAAATTCTTTAGTTAAAATCTCTGTAGCCGGTTCTCTATGTAGCCTACCCACTCCTACTTCTTCATTGGTCTTTTTAAAATAAAAGGGATTGATGGGCCTGCCGTTTTTCTCATTACCTGCATTTATACTTAGTTTACCTAAGCCGTTGGAGTAAAAAGTAGCAATAAGAGCCCTAATTTCGTTGCGGTCGTTGAACTTTAGTTCGTCAAAAACCAGTTTCACCTGAAACTGTTCTGCCAAATCCTCTTTTAGCTGTGTCAATTCTTCCACCGTTGCTTTTGGTCCGACTATAAAATGATATTCCTCAAAATTTTCGATCGGATCTTCCCATATTTCAGAGGTGGTTTCTTGTTTTGAACCAGCATTAAAAAAAGAAGTTAACACAAAAATTGGTATCAAGATCAGCGCATATCGCGCCAGGGCGACTTTTCTGTTTTGCTTTTTATTCATCATGATTATTCGTTTTTTGATCAATGAACTTGCGAAAGAATTGGTTAATGGCACTGGTTGTAGATTGATAGTCGTATTCACCAGGCAGGTTTGATATTCCCGTTTGCTATGCCCGGTTCGCACAATATGACTATCGGTCAGGTACTCCAAATTTTCTTTTACCAACCGGTTATACAACCAGGCAAAAGGGTTGAACCAATGCACCACTTTGACCATTTCGGCAATGAAAATATCATAAGTATGTCCATTGCTTTGATGTACTTTTTCATGGGATAGGATAAGATCCAACTCGGGATGCGTCAAAAAGCTGGAAGGGATGACTATTTTATTGAAAAAACAAAAAGGTGGCACCTCTGATGTGGAAGTGTAAAAAGTGGCACTGTTCTTCCCTTCTATTTTTTGAGTTGAGGAAAAGAACCTAAACAGCGAAATCCATTGGATGGCAAATCGGGTAAAAAACATAAACAAGCCTATCAAATATACCAAAACAGCATAGTCCCACATACTGTAGTTGGAATACCAGGATGGTTGGCTTTCCCCAGGATCAATTTTTGTCGGTTCACCTGATGCTGTTTCAAAAGTATTAGATACTTCTGCCTCTATAAAGAAATCACCCCCTTCATTTGCCGTAGGACTTTGAGCATTGAAATAATCGAAGGATAAATGCTTGATGGGATTAAAAGGGAGGTCGTATTGAACCACCGGCAAGACCAAAGTCAGTATAAAAACTGCGCCTAACAAATATCTGTTCATCTTATGGAACGTCAGGTTTTTGGCCAATAGCCAATAAAACAATGTCAATACACCCAGGCAAACAGTTGATTCGATTAAATATTCCATTTTATTTAGGTTTATCCAGGCCTTTGTTAATCAGCTCTGATAGTTCGGTTAGCTCTTCTTGTGACAAAGGCTCTTCATTGGTAAAAAACGCAACCAGGTTTTTGAACGAATTGTCAAAATATCCTCCCATTAGGTCTTTGAGCTTTTTCTTTCTGAACAAATCCTGAGAAATAGCTGCATAATACCGATGGCTGTTTCCAAAGGCATCATAAAGGAGCAAACCTTTTTCTTCCAGGTTTCTCACCAAAGTAGATACAGTATTGTAATGTGGCTTTGGCTCAGGTAATTCTTCAATAATCTCTTTGACGAAGGCTTTTTCAAGCTTCCATATTACCTGCATTATTTCTTCTTCTTTGCTCGTCATTGGTTTCATGTCAACAAACATAAAACTAAATATACTGTTGTACAAACTATAAATATAGTTTGTACAACTAAGCATATGATTTGTGCATTTCAGACAGGAGCTTCTTGCTCTTTGTGACTTTTCAGTCATCATCGGATTGTAGGTCATAAAGCGGTCTTATGAAAATCAGAAAACAAAAAGCCAATCAGGAAGTTAATACAGGTTCGATGGCAGATATCGCTTTTTTGCTCCTTATATTTTTTCTTGTGGCTACCACTTTGCTGCAAGAGCAGGGGCTCGACCTGCATTTGCCGCAGAAAAAGGAAAACAACTCCACCAGTACCCAAATCGAAAAGAGAAACCTGTTCAAAGTGCTCATCAATTCCCGTCAGGAAATCCTGGTGGAAGGTGAATACAGGAAAAACACCTCGGGGCTAAAGGATGAAGTAAAAGCATTCGTACTGAACAACGGAAAAAAGGGACACTTATCAGAAAACCCGAAAAAGGCGACTGTTTCATTGAAAACAAACAGAGGCACAAAATACGCTACGTTTATAGAGGTGCTCGATGAGTTGAAAGGAGCTTATTACGAAATTTATGCAGAAAACATAGGGCTGACAAAAGAGGAGTTTCTAAACCTGAAGCAAAACGACCCTAAACAGTATATGCTGTACTTAAAATCCAAAAAGGATATACCCATGAATATATCGATAGCCGAACCAACCCTTTGACAAATGAAAACCTATAGTAAAAAGCCAACCAGAAAAGCCGAAATATCTACCTCGGCCCTGCCTGACATTATTTTTTTGCTGTTGTTCTTTTTCATGGTGAGCGCCACAATCAAACCCAATGAGCAATTGTTGGAATACGAAAACCCGAATGCCCACAATATTGTCAGGCCTGATAAAAAATTCCTGATAAAGGAGTTGACCGTGGGGTTACCCAAAATGGGGAATATCGGACAGACGCCAAGAATATCTGACGGAAAGCGATACCTTGAGATCATCGACATTCCACAATGGGTCAGCATGTCGAAAGCGACATTGCCGGAAAATTATCAGGACCAGATGATTGTATTGCTCAAAGCCGACATGACCATTGATATGGGGCTGGTCGCAGATATCCAGGAAAAATTGCGCGAAGCAGATGCCAGAAAAATTATCTATCGAACCAATACAACGGAGGAGTAAAACCCTCCGTTCAATTACTCCTTTTATCAAGGGTCACAATTTCCCTAAACCAACAATCCACTTCTATTTTGTCGCCAACCAGGTAGAGGTTTGAATGAATCTCTTCACCAGAGGGAAACGATGCTTTGGCTATCTCCATATTTTCCAGGTCATTGGCCAGTTTGAATTGATTGTATGCGGCAATGAAAACGGCCCTCCTCTGCACAATGTTTTTTCCTTCTGCACATTCGGAAAAGCTTGATAAATATAAGTTTCCTATGATTGAATGGGCCTCCTTGCTTCCGTTAGTTTCGATGGCCTTTTTGGCAAAATCCAACGCATTCGGCTTTTGCTCTTTTAGGGTATAAAGTTTGGCCAGGTATAGAAATATGTCGGATCTGGTATTGGCATCCATATCGTACCCCAGGGCCAGGCCAAAATGTTTTTCGGCAACCTCATGGTCCTGTTGGGACAAGGCCAGTTTGGCTTTGTACAATATCAGTTTCAGGGTTGGGTCGTACTTGTTGACATAGTCGAGAGCCAGGCCAAACTTGTCACTTTCTTTGCACCCTGATTTTAGTGCAAGCTTCAAGTAGAGCTTTGCCGAATTTACCGACTCCATATCATCTCGGAGCTGACTACCATACTTCTCCTCAATGTAGTCACAATCCAGGTCCACCAAGTCGGTGAATATGGCATCAATTTTACTCATATACAGATCCGAATCGTCCGTAATGGCCGTTCTCGATTCTATCATTGACGATATATTATCATATTGTGCGATGATCTCCTCATCTGTCAAGCCTGTTTTCATTTTCTTACTCCTTCGCATGATGTCCATGAATGCAAGGAGGTTTGGGTTGGAAACCATCTCTGGGAAAGCTTCGACATTTGTGCTGAATGCCCTGACAAGGTCGCGGTATTTTTCAGGTCTTGTTATCCAGTATTTATAAGTTTTGGTCAGTTCAAGGTTTTTCACTTTGGGTGGCTTTCCAAATCGTTCAAACCGCTGCTGATACAGGCCAATCGCCTGTAGTTGAAGTTTGTCCAGCAGAGCCTTTTCTGTTGCCAATTTCATTTGTTCTTCTAGCACCACAACTCCTTTGATATAAACATTTTCATCAGGATTGGTATCATGCAAGATGAGCCAGTCGAGCTCTTGCAGGGCCTCTTTGAAATCCTTGTTGGTAAAGGCATCTTTGAAAATAATGTTGTGGTTAAAAATGTTCTCTTCGGATTTTTGTGCCTGTAGTGTTTGTGTAATTATCAGGCAACAAATCAAAATAAATTGTTGTACTTTCATCTGCTTGGGGTTAGGATGGAACATACTATTCTGAATGATTCAAGAATAGGAATTGAACAGAAACCACCTTCGAAAACTGGTTTTCCTCAGGGCGATTTTCTCATTTGATTTTGATTTATGCTCAAATTCACAAAAAACGTGCTAATTTTTTTCAATTGTCCATTCTGCCTTATTCATAGTTGCCCGTTTTATTTAATTTAGAATTTTTGAATCAAAACATTGAGAAAATGAAGAAAATAGCCTTGGTAACAGGTGCCACATCAGGTATTGGAAAAGCAATTGCACAGGAACTGGCCGATAACTATTCACTGATTATCTGCGGAAGGAGAAAAGAAAGGCTGGATGCCCTTCAAAAAGAGCTCGAAACCAAAACTGAAATTACTACCCTTTCTTTTGACGTGGGAAACAACGAGGATGTAAAAAAAGCCATTACCAGCCTGCCTGAAAACTGGAAAGCAATTGACGTACTTGTGAACAACGCAGGAAACGCCCATGGCCTAAGCCCTATACATGAAGGGGATGTGGCCGATTGGGACACCATGATTGATTCCAACCTCAAGGGACTACTTTATGTCTCCAGGGCAGTTTCCCCGGGGATGGTACAGCGCAAGACCGGTCACATCATCAACATCAGTTCCATTGCAGGCAAGGAGGTGTATGCCAATGGCAATGTCTATTGTGCTTCCAAGTTTGGTGTGGATGCTGCCAGCTATGGCATGAGGTTGGACCTGAACGCCCACAATGTGCGTGTGACCACCGTGAACCCAGGCCTGGTAAATACAGAATTTTCTGACGTCAGGTTCAAGGGTGATAAGGAAAAAGCGGGAAAAGTGTACAATGGGTTCGACCCCCTTCAGGCAAAAGATATTGCCGATGTGGTTCGTTTCATCCTGGAAAGACCCTCAAATGTTTGCATTACCGAAATCAACGTCCTGGCAGGTGCCCAGGCAGCAGCCACAACGGTAAACAGACAATTATGACGTGGAAGGAACTGCTTTCCCAGGAACGTTTTGGGGACAAGAAGAAAAAGGACGTTAGCCCCATTAGAAGTGAGTTTGAAGTTGATTTTGACAGGATTATTTTTTCCCAGCCATTTCGCCGGCTTCAGGACAAAACGCAGGTATTCCCTTTGCCGGAAATGGATTTTGTGCATACCAGGCTCACACACAGCCTGGAAGTATCCAGTGTTGGCAGGTCGCTGGGAAAAAATGTAGGTGCAGCACTCATATCCCAAAACCCGGATTTGGAGCATATCACCCCGTATGATTTTGGGGCTATTACCGGTGCAGCTGCGCTGGCGCATGATGTAGGCAATCCTCCGTTTGGCCATTCCGGTGAAGAGGCGATTTCGGATTTTTTTAAAAACAACCCCAAAAGCATCAAAATAAAAAATGAAGTATCAGAAGCTGAGTGGAATGACCTCACCCGCTTTGAAGGCAATGCACAGGGCTTTCGGTTGCTGATCCGAAACAACCTTCAGGGGCTGAACATTACCAAGGCTACTTTGGGTGCATTTACCAAGTATCCAAGGCCCTCTTTGGTTTCTACCCAGGAAGCCAATAGAAAAAGCCAGAAAAAATATGGCTTTTTCCAAAGTGAAAAAAGTGAATTCGAAAACCTGGCCTCCACACTCCAGCTAAGGCAGCTGTCGAATGCTGACAATACGTGGTGCCGCCACCCCCTGGCATTTTTGGTGGAAGCAGCCGATGACATTTGCTACAACATCATCGACCTTGAAGACGGCTTTGGGTTGGGTATTGTATCTTACCAGGAAGCAGAATCCTTTCTGGCCAATATATTGCAGGAGCGGTTTCAGCCCGAAAAGCTAAAGGCTATCCCGGGAAATCAGGAAAAAATAGGAGTGCTCAGGGCAGTGGCCATTCAGGTATTGGTACAGCAGGTGACAGAGGCTTTTTTAGAAAACGAAAAAGACATCCTTTCGGGCGATTTCGATGCAGCCCTTACGAATCAGATACCAGCTACCAGTGCTTTAAAGGCCATTAGCCGTTTTTCAGTAGAAAAAATCTACCGATCCAGACAGGTACTGGAAAAAGAAGCTGCAGGTTTTGAGGTGATCAGTGGGTTGCTGGAAGCTTTCGTAGAGGCGGTTTTCCTAAAATTTCATGGTCAGGAAAAACATTCGCACCGCCACGAGAGCATCTACAGGCTGTTGCCCGACTATTCAAAATATAAACTGGAGGAAAAAGAACATTCCGTCTATGAAAGTATTTTGCTGGTCACGGATTTTATCTCCGGGCTGACTGACTCTACGGCCTTGTCCATTTTCAGGACGATAAAAGGCATTGCCTTTCAAGGCAGCCGACGGGGATAATAGTTGCCACATCATTTTGTCAATGAGGTAAAAAAGTAAAACAATTGCTTTAATTTTATCCTGAACCTAACCGACATCAAATGACAACCGACAACTGGAAAACACTGGAATTCCCGGATAAAGACGAATTGATAAAGGCACGCCACCAGTTTCATCAGGCCATACAAAATGTCGGCTGTGTGGGACGCTCATTTTTGCCGGCCAGCTCGGGCGATGTGAACGCCAATCTGGATTGGGATGCCAAACTTCAAAGGCTGGCCAGCAGGTGGATTACAGGCGAGTTGGTTTTTCGTTCGTCTTTTAGCCTGAGTGAATTTTCAGTATATCTTGTCGATGAGCTGTTTCATACCATTTCGCATTTTCCACTACAAGGAAAAAAGCAAATAGATGTAATGATCTGGCTGGAAGAACAAATAGACATGCTCGGCCTGGACAGCAGTCAGTTGAGTTTGAAGCTTCCGTACGAAATACCCGAATACCCCACTGCCAAGCGGGAAGCCTTTCAGGTGGATAGCGAGGTTGCTGGTAAAGAGTTTGAAGCACTTTTTCACAATACCAATCTTGTACTGCAAAAAGTTGTGGACGGAATAGAGGGAGCATCTGAGATTAAGTGTTGGCCCCACCATTTTGATATCGCATCCCTCATTACGCTGGCCGATACAGGTGACCCTGAAACTTCCAAAAGCATCAACCTGGGGATGTCGCCAGGAGACAGCAGCTACGACGAGCCCTATTTTTATATTTCACCCTGGCCCTATCCGGTGGAAGAGCTGCCGGATATTTCTGCTACCGGAGGCTTCTGGCACGAACACAATTGGGTAGGGGCTGTTTTGAGGGTTTCGGACATTCGGGACAAACAATCCGCCGGGGAACAACATGATGCGGTTCTAAATTTTTTCCAACAAGGCCTCAAGGCACTTATGTCCATTATCAAAGTTTAGTTGATTTTTGCAGCATAACAACCTTATAGACATTTCCACAATATCAATTCAAAACCAGGCCTTCTACCAGCACAATCTATGAATAAGCCGTTTGACGCTTTTGTGAAGAAATATTTTTGGTGGGTTTTCTTTGTTACGCTGTTGATCGCTCTTTTTTCCCACCTCGATTATGTACCACTGAAGTTTGAGGAACCACGGCGGGGAACGGTGGCGCTGGAAATGGAGTATTCCGGCGACTACCTGACGCCTACTATCAATGGCGAAAACTACTACAACAAACCACCTGTGTACAATTGGGTTTTGGTAGGCTTGTTCAACATATTCAATTCCCATGAAGACTGGGTGCTGAGGTTGCCCACAGTTTTTTGCTTCCTGCTGCTGGCATTCATTCATTACAAAGTCGTACGACAAAAACTGGGTGAGACGACAGCCGTTTTTGCAGCCCTGTTTTTTATCACCAGTACTGACTTGCTTTTCTACTTCTCCTTTCAGGGAGAAATAGATATGTTTTACTCTCTGTTGGTGTATCTGCAAGTCGTCTCTATCATTTGGTTTTTCGAAAAGGAAAACTACCGGGCACTTTTTCTTGCCTCTTATTTCTTAATGGCCCTAGGCATCCTCACCAAGGGGCTGCCATCTATAGCATTTCAGGGGATTACGCTGCTCGCATTTTTCATTTATTATCGAAGGTTTCGGCAGTTGTTCAATATCTGGAATTTTGTAGGGTTGGGAATGGCTGTGATTATAGTAGGCGGGTACTTTTTCCTCTACAGCCAACATAGTGATGCCCTGCCTTTTTTATCGCGCTTGCTTTCCGAGTCATCCAACCGAACTGTTGCCGAAAAATCATTTCTAGAATCGATTGTACACCTCTTCAGCTTTCCACTTATCCTGATAGATATTCTGTCTCCGTGGCTCTTCATAGCCCCACTTTTTTTTACCAGATCCTTATTGCAAAAAGCGAAAGACTACAAGTGGATAAACTACATCATATTATTTATCACATCGAATATCATAATATACTGGATTTCACCTGGCACCCGCGACAGGTATCTTTATATGTTTGTGCCCTTTTTTAGTGCATTGTTCGGGTTCATGGTACATAGCTATTTAGCCAATAGAAACGAATTGCCCCGGGTCGTTCATATCCTATTGGTTTCCGTCATGGGGGTTTTAATACTGGCTATGCCTGTAATTCCTTTCGTTCAGCCGGTATCCACAGTGCCCAAAATCACGCTGATAGCCTCGTGCCTTTTCCTTGTACTTGCCTCCATTTTGTGGCTGTACCTAAAATCTCATACTCAGCGGATTTATATATTTATATTATTTGTGGTGCTGGCCAGAATAGGGTTCAATTTCATCGTCATGCCACTACGCCTGGAGGATGAACTCAGGGACAATTACAAATACCATGTGGACAATATGCTGGAGATTACACAAGGTGCGCCCTTTTTCTTTTATGGTGATATGCAGTATTCTGAAAAACAACTGCCATTGGTGGGAACAACAGTTGAATACAGGGAACTGGCCTACCACCCGTTTCAGCTGACCTATTATATTGAAAAGCAGACAGGCGAAATATTCGAATATGCCAACGAACGCATAGGCGACCGGTACTACCTGGCTGAAAAGAATTTGTTTGACAGACAACCAGGCCGCAAAAAAATCCATTATCAATTCACACTGGAAAAAAGGAGATATGATTTTGTACTATTCGAATATGAATAACCAAAATATGTCAAATCCAGACATTTGAGGCATGCTTTGTCACATCAAGTCATGCTATAATAGTCTGAATGCCTTAAGTTTGCCGTTCTGAATTATTTTATGGTATGAAAAAATTGTTGTTTGTCTTGGTACTGATGGCCCCAAAATTAGCATTGGGACAAGACAATTGGGGTGGAAAATTTGAGCAGTTGGGATCGAAATTGCCCGGTGCAAATGAATACAGAACGGCCAGCGGTGCACCCGGCAGTAAATACTGGCAACAGAGGGCAGACTACACCATAGAAGCAGAGTTGAACGATGATGGCCAAAGAATAAGCGGAAGGGAAACAATTACCTACTACAACCAGTCGCCGGATGACCTGGCGTATCTTTGGCTCCAGCTGGACCAAAATATCAGGTCTGACAAATCGGACACCAAATTGGTTTCTTCCTCTAGTATGTCCCGAAGCATGTCTGGAAAAAGATTGGTGACACTTACCGGTGACCCGGACTACAGCGGTGGCTTCAATATTCATTCAATACAAGACGCTAAAGGCAACCCATTGCCCTATTTTATCAATAAGACCATGATGAGGATCGACCTGCCTTACCCATTGCACAGCGGGGAAGCCTATTCATTTGAAGTGGGCTGGTCGTTCAAAATAAACGACAGGATGGTGGAAGATGGCAGGAGCGGATATGAGTATTTTCCTGAAGACAATAATTACATCTACACGGTTGCGCAGTGGTTTCCCCGGATGGCGGTTTACAACGACCTGGAGGGATGGCAAAACAAACAGTTTCTCGGGGATGGGGAGTTTGCCCTTACATTTGGCAACTACGAGGTGAAGCTGACTGTACCCGATGACCACATGGTGGCGGCAACAGGTGAACTCCAAAATCCGACCGAAGTACTTTCAGAAACCGAACTGAAAAGGCTTAATCGCGCGAAGGAAAGTTTTGACAAGCCGGTAATCATACGTACCGAAAAGGAGGCAAGGGCAATTGAGCAATCAAAAACGGAAGGCAAAAGCACCTGGTTTTTTAAAGCTGAAAATGTGCGGGACTTTGCATTCGCTTCTTCCAGAAAATTTATCTGGGATGCTATGGCCGTACAGCACGGGAGCAGCACGTCGATAGCTATGTCGTACTACCCGAAAGAGGGAAACCCGCTCTGGGAAAAAGAATCCACGCTGGCAGTGGCCAACACGCTGAAAACCTATTCGAGATTTACGATCGACTACCCGTATCCTGTGGCCATATCCGTGCACACGGCATCTATCGGTATGGAATACCCCATGATTTGTTTCAACTACGGCCGACCGGACAGGAATGGAAACTACTCCAAAAATACCAGACAAAACATGATCGATGTGATCATCCACGAAGTAGGCCACAACTTTTTTCCCATGATCATCAATTCCGATGAAAGACAATGGGCATGGATGGATGAAGGGCTGGATACTTTTCTGGAAAACCAAACGATTTTCGAACACTACCCCGATTTCCATGTGTCATGGGGTACACCAAAGGGCATTGTTCCCTATATGAGGGGCAGCAAAGAAAGCATGCGCCCGATCATGACCAACCCCGAGCAGGTATTGCAACTTGGCTACAATGCCTACAGCAAACCCAGTGCTGCTTTGCATATTTTACGCGAAACAGTAATGGGCCCCAAACTGTTTGACCATGCTTTCAAAAGCTATGCACAACGCTGGGCTTTTAAGCACCCCAGTCCGGCAGATTTTTTCAGGTCGATGGAAGACGCCTCGGCTGTAGATCTGGACTGGTTTTGGAAAGGGTGGTTTTACAGCACCGACCATGTGGACCTGGCCGTGGACAAAGTAAAATGGTACCGCATGGAGCAGGACAACCAGAAGCCGGAGAGTAAATTCAATTCCGCTTCGTCGGTGAATATGCAGGGAGACCATGGCAATGCCAAGAATTTTTCGGTTCATGCCGAGGTGTTCGAATTTAAAAAGACGCAAAGCCCGGAATACAGGGAATTTAAAAACAAACTGGACGACCTGGCCATCAAGTATTCGAACGCCGACAAGAATTTCTATGAAGTAACCTTCAAAAACAACGGCGGCCTGGTGATGCCCATCATCATAGAGTGGACCTATATAGACGGCTCTCAGGAAATAGAAAAACTACCTGCTGAAATCTGGCGCAAGAATGAGGAAATTGTGACCAAAGTATTTGCCAAAAACAAAGAAGTGACCAACATCATCATCGACCCCAAAGGTGAAACGGCAGATGTGGACACCTCCGACAACACTTTTCCACGTGTGGAAGGTTTCTCCAAATTTGACCGATACAAAAAATCGAGGCTTTATTGAAATGGCTGGCCTTGAGTGGTTGGGAAGGTTGTGTTTACCTGATGTCCAATTAATGGGTTGATCGCTGTAAGCCTTAATTCGTCCAAGGTTTTGCAGTTCACTGGATTTCTACGCTGGCGCGAGTGTCCTCAATCGTGACTTTTCATTAATGGTTGTTTTGGCTGTTTTTAAATGAATCAATATAGTATATCAAGCTACCTTAAGAGACTCTTCATTCGTCAGAGTGACAATACTGGCCTGTGCAGCTCAGACCTGCAAGGTTTTGAAAACCTTACAGGTCTTGTTAAATGTAGGCTTTCTTGTTTGCTCACCTAATTGAATTCATCGAACAGCCACGGTTGAGAGAGACCCTTCCCTCGTCAGGGTGACAAGGTGGGGTGGGAGGCGGGCACAAAGAGTCTTCTTTGTCATGTCGAACGGAGGGAGACATCTTTCGCTTATTCGAAAACTGGTGTATTCTTGCTCATGCCTGCGTTGACGCGAGTGTCCCCAATCGTGACTTTTCATTAATGTTGGTTTGGCTGTTTTTTAAATGAATCAGAATAGTATATCAAGCTACCTTAAGAGACTCTTCCTTTGTCCTATTGACAATACTGGCCTGTGCAACTCAGACCTGCAAGGTTTTGAAAACCTTACAGGTCTTGCTAAATTAAGGCTTTCTTGTTTGCCCAACGAATTGAACTCATCGAACAGCCTCGGTAGAGAAAGACCCTTCCTTCGTCAGGGTGACAAGGTGGGCCGGGAGGCAGGCACAAAGACCCTGCTTTGTCATGTCGAGCGGAGGGAGACATCTTTTTCTTATTGGAAAACTGGTGTACTCTTGCTCATGCCTACGCTGGCGCGAGTGTCCACTCATGACTTTTCATTAATGTTGGTTTAGCTGTTTTTAAATAAATATAGCGTATCAAGCTACCTTAAGAGACTCTTCCTTCGTCAGAGTGACAATACTGGCCTGTACAGCTCAGACCTGCAAGGTTTTGAAAACCTTACAGGTCTTGTTAAATGTAGGCTTTCTTGTTTGCTCAACGAATTGAATTCATCGAACAGCCACGGTTGAGAGAGACCCTTCCCTCGTCAGGGTGACAAAGTTGGCTGAGATGCGGGCACAAAGACCCTACTTTGTCATGTCGAGCGGAGGGAGACATCTCATCCAAGAAAGCTTCCACTACGGAAAAATATTCAGGTTGTAAACACAAGTCATTAATTGGGGTATATTTGAAAGGGAAATAACTTCCGTATGTTGTTTTAACACCTTTTATGGAAAAAGCGACATAATGTTGTTTATGCTAAGTTGTGCTTTATTCAGATAAATGGTAATGGACAAACTTTATAATGACAGGATTAAACAGCATATATAAGAACCATAAGTTGATTTATCTTGACACCAACGTTATAAGTAATATTTGTAAGGAAGGTGACCTGAGACATAAATTTATTGCGAAGTACCCAATTCCTCAAAAATACCTTCTTTGCTTTAGTACTTACACTATATATGAAATAGCCAGAAGCGAAATTCTTTATAGGGACTTTAAAAAATTCTACTCGGTTTACCCATGCGTATTAGTAATTTCATATTTCCCACTGGGAGCGAAAGAAATCGATTTTATAGCTGGAGATATACCTTTTGTAAATCCAATCCTACTATGTCCTCAAGGTATAAGAATCGATGGTCGGTTACTTAGCCCGAACTCACTTGATATCCTATTAGAACTACCTGTAGTGAAAGATTCACTTGCAAACGTTGATGGATACACAACTGATTTTTATAACGAAGTTCTAACCGTTTTGGACAAGCCTGAGTTTGATCATATTAACAAGGATCTTATCAAAAACAAGAAGGGGGATTTTATTCGAACTTTCATGAGATACGAACTAAAATATCGGTTCATGAACGGTAAAAATGTAAAAGTTGATAAGAAAAAGTTGAAACAAATGAAATCTTTGGATGTCTTAGCTCATGCTGTTTTTTATAAGTTCTATTCAGATGATAATCGAAAAAAAGAAAAATCAGACATTCTAGATATTCTAATTATGACTACCACTCCTTACGTTCACACATTTATTTCTGAAAATAATGCGGTAGATGTCATCAGAAAAATCAAAAAACAGACGACTGCAATTGATAAGCTCAATCTTCTGACATTGTCAGATATTCAATGAGGCCAATTAGAAACGAAAGCATGACATTGCCTGATTTCTCATAGGGTATTGCTGCAAAAAGATGCTTGTCTATCTTCTATGAGTCACGAAAAATCTCCGATTTCCTCACAGGAAATGAAAAAGTAATGATGAATATCGGAGATTTTTCTATTTTGTGGCCGAAACAAAAGAAGACATCAACCACCAAAGAAGATAGGCGGTCGTTGGCCGTTATACTGACCCATGAGAGAATATTTTGATCAACTAAAGCAAGTTCCTAAGCAGGAGTTTATTGAGAATTTTCATCTTCAAGAAACCGATTCAAAACGCAGAAAACAGCCTGATGGTTTTTCTCTGGACAGAATTCCTGAACATGAACGAGAAAGCCATAATTATTTCAAAGGACGTTTGAATCAACGGGGTATTGACAATTTAATTCTACCTTCTCACATTCATCCGGATAGAACCAACGTTGTTGATAGCTCGGGTCAACCCTTTAATGATGTAATACATCGTTTCTCAAATGAATTTACTTTTGAAAACTCTCCTTGTGCCAAAAAAGCTCACGCACAATTAAGCCATTTTTTTGACAAGTCTAAGGCTGTTCAAGAGGCCGAATTCATCTATTTGTGTAACAATTTTAATGTTTCACATCCAAAACAATATTCTTTAAAATGGACAAACAAGTTATTCATTGGTGGAGGTTTTCATAGATTGATAGCCTATGGGCTGTTTATTGAACAAAATGGATTTAGCCCTTTGAAAGTGTACTATTGTGAGGTGAATTAACTTACGATCGTTTCGATTTATTTGTCTTCTTCTTTTTCCGTTATCTTCGTGGCTATATCCTAAAAGAAGAATTACTTGCCAAAATATTCGATCATCGTTCCGGTATATAACCGACCAAATGAAACTGAAGAATTGCTGGAAAGCCTGGCGGTTCAGCAATTCATTGATTTTGAGTTGATCCTGGTAGAAGATGGCTCGAGCGAAACGTCCAAACACCTGGCAGAAAAGTACAGCCAAAAGATTGACCTGAAGTATTTTTTTAAAGAAAACACCGGGCCGGGCGACAGTAGGAATTTTGGGATGGAAAAGGCCAGCGGGAATTATTTTTTGTTTTT
The DNA here is from genome assembly GCA_040222275.1 of Cyclobacteriaceae bacterium. Taxonomy (GTDB): domain Bacteria; phylum Bacteroidota; class Bacteroidia; order Cytophagales; family Cyclobacteriaceae; genus CAXBNB01. The sequence goes on along the minus strand of JAVKDJ010000002.1, from coordinate 356,444 downwards.
CGATTCGGACTGTGTGATACCTGCTGATTATATGTCAAAAGCTGATGAGCTCCTAAGCATTACGAAGCTGGATGCTTTCGGAGGGCCGGACAATGCCCATGAGTCATTTTCCAATACACAAAAAGCCATCAATTACGCCATGACTTCATTTTTTACTACCGGGGGAATCCGCGGTGGTAGAAAACAGCTCGACAAATTTCAGCCACGAAGTTTCAATATGGGCTTTTCGCGGGAAGTATATGAAAACACTGGCGGCTTCAGCGATATACACCCCGGAGAAGACCCGGACCTGAGTTATAGAATTATGAAAGGCGGCTATAAAGTCGGTTTGATCCGGGAATGTTTTGTCTATCACAAACGAAGGATCGATTTTGGCAAATACCTGAAGCAGGTCTATAAATTTGGTGTAGTGAGAGTGGTGCTTAATAAATGGCACCCTGATAAAACCAGTCCTGTTTTTATGTTGCCCACATTGTTTCTTCTGGGAAGTTTGTTCTGTTTGGCAAGTGCTACCATTTCTCTGTGGGCTTTGGGCCCACTGGCGGTTTTTTCTGTTTTGATATTGCTGGACTCACTTCTACGATCCAAGTCTGTGGTCATTTCATTCAAAGCCCTTGTGGCATCATTTATCCAGCTTTATGGATATGGATATGGATATCTCAAATCATATTACTTGCTCAATTTGTTGGGGAAAAAGGAACGGGTAGCCCTAAGGTCATTCTTTGCTGAAGGAAGGAAATAGGATTTATCAACTAGGGCAAAAAAAAAACCACTCCCGCAAACATAGCTGCAGCAGGAATGGTGAAAACTACTAACCTAATCTTTTCTATTTCAAAAACTCATAAACACCGGCTACTCCCTGGCCACCACCAACACAGGCAGTCACCATTCCATATTTTTGTTTGCGCCTGCGCATTTCGTTGATAAGCTGTATCGATAATTTGGCCCCTGTGCATCCAAGGGGGTGGCCCAAAGCTACTGCACCTCCATTTACATTTACCTTTTGAGAATCCAGCCCCGCTTCTTTGATCACTGCCAGCGCCTGTGTGGCGAATGCTTCGTTCAATTCGATCTGGTCTATGTCGTCGAGCTTGAGGCCAGCCTGGTTCAGGGCTTTTGGTATGGCAGCCACCGGGCCTATTCCCATTATTCTCGGGTTGACACCTGCGGCTGTGTAAGTCACCAACCTTGCTACTGGCTCCAGGTTCAATTCTTTCACCATTCTTTCAGACATTACCAGGGCAAATGCTGCACCGTCCGAGGTTTGGGACGAATTGCCTGCCGTCACCATACCTCCCATTTTGAATGCGGGTTTCAGTTTGGCGAGACCTTCCAAAGATGTTCCCGGTCTGGGCCCTTCATCGGTATCCACGAGAAATTCCCTGCTGTCCTTTTTTCCTTCTGGGTTTACGAAAGTTTCTTTCACGGAAACCGGCACAATTTCATCTTTGAATTTTCCGGCACTAATGGCTGAGATGGCTTTTTTGTGCGAGTCCACCGAATACTCATCGGCCTGTTCGCGTGTTATTCCAAAATCCTTCGCTATCTCCTCTGCCGTGATGCCCATAGAAAGATAATATTCAGGATTTTCCTCAGCAATTTTCCAGTTGAGGGCCGTCTTGTAGCCCATCATTGGTACCAGCGACATAGACTCTGTGCCTCCTGCGATGATACAGTCGGCCATACCAGCCCGAATTTTAGCTGTAGCCATGGCTATGGTTTCCAATCCGGACCCACAATAGCGGTTCACTGTTACACCGGGCACTTCCATTGGCAGGGAAAGTAGCGATATCATTCTGCCCATCTGCATGCCCTGCTCTGCTTCAGGTATGGCATTTCCTACAATCAGGTCATCCACTCTTTTGGGATCCAGTTCCGGAACAGAGTTTACGAGGTGTTTGATGACATCTGCGGCCAGGTCGTCGGGCCGAGTAAATCGAAATCCGCCTTTTTTGGCTTTGCCCACTGCCGACCTGTAACCGTTTACTATATATGCTTCCATTGTTTTAGATTTATGGGTTTGTGAACCAATATTTCCTGGTGATCAGGAAGATGTTGGTCCATTGGTTTTATTAAATCATTTAATTTCTCAAAGGTTTTCCTTTGAACAATATACTGTGAATTCGCTCCAGGGTTTTGGGTTCGCCACATAAACTCAGAAACGCTTCCCTTTCCAAATCCAGCAGGTACTGCTCAGATACAAGGGTAGCCGCCGACAAGTCTCCTCCATTCATTACCCAGGAAATCTTTCTGGCTATTTTCATATCATGGTCGGAGATGTAATTGCCATATTTCATCCCTACTACACCTGCCTGGAACATGGCCAAGCCGGTTTGGCCCTGTACTTTGATGTCCGTGCGCTGTGTTTTTTGGGTATAACCTGCATCGGCCAATTCTATTGCTTTTTGTTTGGCATCAGCCAAGAGTCTGGAGCGGTTGAGGGTAAACTCGTCGGTCGGTCGGATAAATCCAATTTTTTGGGCCTCATGTGCAGAAGTACTGACCTTGGCAGTTGCTATGGTCATGAAGTTTTCCTGCAGTTTATTGAGTTCCGGATCTCCGGGAAGGTACGCATCAGAAGCCCGAAGGGTCATTTCCTTGGTGCCGCCACCTCCGGGAATCAATCCCACACCCACTTCCACAAGTCCCATATAGGTTTCGGTGTGTGCCTGTATAGCGTCAGAATGTAGTGATAACTCACATCCACCGCCAAGCGCCATACCAGAGGTAGCCACTACCACCGGCACTGACGAAAACCTGGCGCGCATCATGGTATTTTGAAAATGGGCTATCATCATATTGATCTCGTCAAATTCCTGATCGCCCGCATACATGAAAAGCATGGCCAGGTTAGCTCCAGCTGAAAAATTTTGTCCCTCATTTCCAATAACCAGCCCTCGAAAATCCTTTTCAGCTGTATTGATGCCTGTATTGATGCCTTCCAGCACTTCCTGGCCCAATGAATTCATTTTTGAATGAAACTCAAGGTTGAGGATGCCATCTCCTACGTCATAAAGGGTTGCACCGGTGTTTTTCCAGACCACATTGTTTTCTTTGTAGGCATCCAATATCACCAATCCTTCCGTTCCAGGTATTACCTTGTAGGTTTTAGTAGGTATGTCGTAGTACAGGCGTTTTCCTTTTTCAAATTTGTAGAAGCTGTCATGGCCGGCTTCCAACATGTCGTCAACCCAGGGAGCAGGGGCAAATCCCATATCCTTCATTTTGGCTGCTGTTTCCTTCACTCCCAGTGCATCCCAGGTTTCGAATGGTCCGAGTTCCCAGGCAAAACCAGAAGCCACTGCCTGATCTATGCGAAACAATTCATCGGCTATTTCAGGAATCCTGTGGGTACAATACCTGAACATGTCATAGGAGGTAGCACGGTAAAATTCACCGGCTTTGTCGTCATAATTGAAAAGTATAGATATTCTTTCTTTGAGGTTTTCAATATCCTTAACCGCATCCAGCGATTCAAACTTTGGTTTCGCCCTCGGCCCATATTCATAAGTTTTCAGGTCGATTTCCAATATTTCCTTTTTGCCTTCAGCGGTAACCGTCTTTTTAAAATAGCCTTGTTTGGTTTTGTCACCGAGCCATTTTCGGTCATACATTTCTTTTACTATACCTGGTAATTTGAACCCATCCCTCGACTCATCTTTTGGCAAACCAGCATAAAGGTTGTTGGCTACATTTACTGTGGTATCCAGCCCTACTACATCCATGGTACGGAAAGTGGCCGACTTGGCATGGCCAATAATAGGCCCGGTCAGTTTATCTACTTCACTGACAGTCATATCCATTTTTTCTACTGTGTGCATCACAGAAAGGATGGAATAAATTCCGATTCTATTGGCAATAAAGGCCGGGGTATCTTTGCAAAGTACTGTTTCCTTTCCCAAAAAGAGGTCGCCATAGTGCATGAGAAAATCCACTATTTGTGGGTCTGTATCGGGTGTTGGGATTATTTCAAGAAGGCGCAGGTATCGGGGCGGATTAAAAAAGTGTGTACCGCAAAAATGTTTTTTGAAGTCGTCACTTCGTCCTTCTGCCATGAGGTGGATGGGTATGCCTGAGGTGTTGGATGTAATCAGGGTACCTTTTTTTCGAAACTGCTCGACCCGGTCATAAACGGATTTCTTGATTTCCAAATTTTCCACTACCACCTCAATGACCCAATCAGAATCTGAAATTTTTGAAAAATCATCTTCAAAATTTCCAAGGGAAATCAAGCTGGCGTTCTTGTCATTATACAGGGATGCCGGTTTTTGTTTCAGCGTAGTTTGAAAGGCTGTGTTGACAATCCTGTTTTTTACTCCTGGATTATCTAGTGACAATCCTTGTTGTTTTTCATCATCGGTTAATTCTCGTGGTGCTATATCGAGAAGCAATACTTCCACTCCGATATTGGCAAAGTGGCATGCAATACGTGATCCCATAATTCCGGATCCAAGTACTGCAACTTTTTTAATGGGTCTGTACATTTTCTATATTTTGAATTTGGTCTAATACTTTATGTTCTTCTATAGTGTCGTTTATGGTATTCATCACATCGAAAAAAACTTCTAATTGGTCTTCCGGTATTTTTTCACGGATTTTTTGATTGAAGAAAATTACAGCTTTTCTCGAAAATTGCCTTTTTTCCAGTCCTTCTTCTGTGAGGTGGATGCGAACAAGCCTTTTGTCTTTTTGATCCTGCACCCTATAGATAAGTCCGGTATCCTCCAAAGTTTTCAACATTCGGGTGAGGCTTCTGGCTTCCATTCCCAACATGGGGGCAATTTTAGTTGCCGGGGTGCCTTTTTCCATATCAATATTGAGTAGCACAAAACCAATGGAGGCAGTGATACCTCGGGCTGATGCACCTTGATTGTACATTCTGGAAATGGCATGCCAAACGGATTTTATGTGGTAGTCAACTGTATCTTCCTTTTTCATACGGATGCGTTTATACCCAAATATACTAAATAATGTTATGCAAGCATAACATTATTAAAAATAGAAAATAAAAATTTGTTGAAACCAACCCTCAACTGGGCAAAGTCGTTGGTCTTTTGCATTCGCTTGACGCAGGTTCATGCCGGAGACGGAAATTTTATTTTGGAGGTTTGCTCTAATTTTCAGCGGTACATCGGGCCGTACCCCAACTATTTCCCCTGACCCGATCTGGTGAAATAATTGCTCAAGAGAAGAGTCCAATGCATGAGTTGAAACATTGGGGGAAATTTTATACACTCAAAAAACCTGATCCCCACGAAGTTTTCTAAAGCGTTTTCTGGCTTCAGCTGTGAATACACTACCTGGATATTTGAGGAGAAATTGATTGTAAATTTCCTGTGCACCTGATTTGTCCTTGAGGTTTTCTTCGTGAATTTTGCCACTTAGAAACATGGCATCATCACCTAAAATATCTTTGCCGTAATTGGACGTTATGAGATTGAGTTCGGTAAGTGCATCGGTAAAATGACCCAACTCCATATTGATATTGGCCATTTTCCAGTAAATCTCATCGGTCAGGCTGTGATTCGGGTATTTTTCCAGCATCTCGGAAAAGGCAGTATAGGCTTCCTTTTTCTTGTTTTGAAAAAGTAATAGCTCTACGGAGGCAAATTCCTGCATTACAAAATCGGACGAGTCAAATACGGTGTTGTTTTGGATCAATAAACTCAGCGACAATGCATCGTTCGCAATTTCCCTTGTAGTAGCTAATTTGAGTATATCGAGATGACTTTTGGCCAATTCAAATTCGCCTTTGAAATAATTGAGGCGAGCGTTTTTCAATTTGGCGGTGTAGCCAAGTTGGCTGTCTTTATGGGATTTTTCCACTTGAGAATAGAGCAATGTGGCTTCCCATGGTTCTCCGGTAAGAAGATATATGTCCCCGAGATCCAGTTTGCATTTCGACCTCAATTGGGCATTTACCCTGGGCATAGTTATGATTTTGTTGAGTATAGCGACAGCTGTATCTTTTTCATCGAGATAGAAAGCATGCAACAGGGCTTTGCTCCTATATGCTTCCATCGTGTTGGTATTATAACCCAATTCATCTACCAACAGTTGATAGTCACGGGTAAGTTGTTTCAGTGCTTCTTCATCCAGTGGGTATATATTCTTAATTTTCTGTTCCCTGGCATATACTATGTATCTTCTGGCTTGTAGGTAATAGTTGTCCTTTTCGCCATTGTCCACCACGTATTGAAAAATCTTGATGGCATCATCATAGCTGTCATTTTGCAGGGCAATTTTTCCAATTTCTAAAACTTTCTGACTTCCCTTTTTAAATCTTTTGTCGAGTGAGCGGGCCTGAATAAATGCACCATAAAAATTCTTTTGCTGTAGGTTGACCCAAATGAGCAACTCGGCATACATCGTTTCATCAGGCTTTTTTTGGATCTTGTCTATCAGGATACTTTGGAAATTGAGGATGTCATCCTCTTCTTTCAGTATGTTCTGAAAAATGTTTTTGATATAGCTAAGGTTATTGGGTCTCTGTCCGGCAAAAATCAAATACTCCTCTATCATATTGGTTTTTTCACCCATAAACCTGTACACATTGGCCAATTCCAACGCATGTTTGTCATTTGTTTTGGAGTGCTTTCTACTTTCCAACAAAGCCTGTAGCGCAAATTCGTAAAACCTTTTGCTGATAAAATACTGTGCCGCCAATCGGATATGGTATTCATTGGCTCTGTTTTTTAATATTACATCGTTGAAAACTTTGTCGGCTTCCAGGGGTTTTCCAATGTGCTTGAGCAAAATACCCTGGTCGATATCGTAGTACACATTTTGTGGAAAAAGTTTGGTTACTCTTTTCAGGTACTTTTCTGCTGTTTTATAATCTTTGGAATCCAACAACAAGCTCAGGTAGTTGTTGTGGATAACGGAAATATTTTTTGGGTCGTCCGCCAGTGATTTGTACAAATCCCCTGCTTTTTCAAAATCACCATTAATGAAATATTCATTGGCCAGCTGTATGTCATCGGATTTTTGGGCCAACAAGGTATGTGCAGCTACTAGTATTGTTATTAGAAAAATGAAGTGTTTCATGTATGGCCTATTTGAGCTCAAAGATAGGGTTGATAGATGAATGCAGCACAATCTGTTTTTCCACATTCTGCGACAACATAATATTAAAAATATAATTAAATAAAATTATTATTATTTATTAAGGGTGTAGATATGTTGATAATTAAAAGGACATTGGTCTGTTGTTATTAAGTAGTGTATGAGTTTGAGTTATAAACAATTTGTTTTTCATTTAAATGATTGATTTTTAATGAGTTAACTGGTTACTCACACGAATATATTTATTTGTTGGAATCTCTGAGTGGATAATGTGAGTATTGAATTGTTGTTGATAAATATTAGTAACGCAGAGTTTTCACCGAAGTTGATTGTGAATGGAAAGAAAACCTGGGTTTGGTGTGGATAGGTTTTAGGTTTTGCTCAGCAAATGAGGTGGTTATTCACATGGATAAAGAGAAAGTGTAGAGGTTATCCACAGCACTCAGAATACGAGTTTATTTGTTTTGAAGAGTTCGATTTCCCAACCAGCTTTTAGATCCATGGTTTCAGGATAGAAAACTGTAGGTTCAGGTTCTATATTTTTGAGGATATTGCCAGGGTTCCATTTCCCATCATTGTTGGAATCTACAAGCATTCTAAATGTGTATTTACCTGGTGGGACGTACGTAAACTTGAACTGGGTTTCGTTTCTAACCTGGGCGATTACGTTGAACTTTGGATCTACTAGCTGGAGAGAGAAGTTGGGGATAGTGGTTTCTATTTCACCACTTATCTGACCTGTGTTTTCTGGTTTGAGAAATTCATATTTCCTCTCAGATACCTCGGAAGTGTCCTGATCAATGGAGATAAAGGCAGCAGGTTTGATTTTAAACAGTATTTGATTGGGCAGAGGTGAAAATTGAACCGGGGGAATGGTGGCGAGTGTTGTGTCATTAGGGTCTTGGTTGGCCCTGGCAATAGAATCTTCTAGCAGTAGTTCTTGCTCCAATAAGAGCATCTGATTGGGTATATAGTTTTTATCAAGGTTGGTTTCGAAGGTGAGAATTGTTTTGTTGATGTTCCACGTGGCTATAGAATCAACGATGGTAAGGCTTTGCAGGGTGTCGTAGGCTATTGTTATGCTGTCGTAATTGGTATGTGCAATGGGTTTCGAAAAGTTCAATTTGAATTTGATGGAGTTTTGAATTTTGAATTTGGTGTCAGGGGTGTAGCTGAAATTGAAAGTTTCAGGTTTTCTCTTCGATGATTTGAATTGAACGAATACTGTATCGGTTAAGTGGTTACCAAGACTGTCAGTGCTATTAATTTGAACCTGAAGGCTGTCTTTTTCAATAGGCATGGAACCATCAGGGTAAAATCTAATAATGGTATTTTCTTTGAAGAAGCTATGAGCCGGAATGGATCTGGTACGCATGGTATCAATTGTCCTTATATCGTAGCTTTCCATATACTTATTGTAGAGTACATCGAAATATTGGCCGGTGTTTTTGGCCCTTACGAACTTGGGCTCACTGGCGTCTATCAGTTGAACAGTGAGACTTAAAGAATCTTTTGAAGTGTAGAGATCAAGGGTATCAGCGATGAAACCATGTTTTTCTTTCTGGGGATTGTTCTTCAAATTTTTGTCCTGATCCTCGTAAGCATATAGTCGGTATTTTCCTGTTTTAATATTTTCTATTTGAAAATGGCCTTCCTCATCCGTTTGAGTAAAGTACCTGGGTTTTCCTGTGAATAGGTTCAGTGAATCTTCTATTGAATAGAGGGCAATAAGAATTTCTTTCAATTGTTCATTGTTGTACAAATCTCGGACAGTGCCATTGACATAAATGGAGTCTATTATGGGACCAGTGCTAAAGGCATAGGTGAAGTTGATCACAGGGTTTTTTTCTGTGATGTCTCCTACCCCATCGGCAAAATTGAATGTGTAGGTTGTGCTGTCTTCAAAATAATCATCAAAGACGATGTTGAGTATGTTTTTCTTTACGAGCACCTTAAACCTATTTTCAGTAAAAGGTGTAATGTTCATTTTAGTTCTTAGTTGATCGGCGTTGATCCTTTCATCAAATTCGAATTCGAATTCTCTTTTTTTATAGTTGAGGGATTTGTGTGGGGGATTGGCTGATAGAAATGTAGGTGGTATGGTATCTCTTGGTCCACCACTGGGTGATCCCTGGTTGGCGCAGGAGGATAAGTAGGCAATAATGGCTAATAACAATAATGGAAAGATATGCTTCATTTCTTTTTTAGAATGTAAATAAGACTTGAATAGTTATTGTTATTTTTTTTGGCCCATCTATTTGATTTCCAACCATTTAAGAACGATTTTATGAAGTTTTGTTTGCCATATTTGTATTTTTCACTCAATAAGCTGACATAGTAGGAATCAAACGGCATTGGTAAGGTATTTACTAATTTCAGATCATGTGCCATACTCAATTTACTAAAAGTATGCTGGTCAAAATGATACAAATGCCTAGGTACATCATAAGCTGCCCAGTATTCCTGATAAATCGACTGATCGTACGATTGACGATTGGGTAGGGCAATTATAATATAACCATTTTTATTTAGCTTTTCTTTTAGGCTTTTGATGAGGGAATCGAGATAATGGACATGTTCGAGAACGTGCCAAAGGGTAATAATGTCAAATGAGTCTTGTTTGCTAAACTGGGAAATATCAGCCACTATACCAGCAGGTATTTTGTTCAAGGAGATATTTCGTGCTTTTTCGCTGGGTTCAACTCCATTTACTGTCCATCCATTGGATTGGCAATGTTCGAGAAAATCACCGGTACCGCATCCATAGTCCAACAAGGTTTTTTGTGTACCCAGATCATTCAGTATTTTTAGTTTTGAACGAAGGGTAAATAACCTAACTAACTTGTACATACCATCAGTGATGCTCCGGGTTTGGTTGGAATGTGATATGTAGTTTTCTGATTGATAGTAGCGGTCTATGACATTTGCATCGGGTCTGGGGTTGGTGAATACGAAACCACAGTTGTCACATTTTGTCAGGGCAAAACTCTCATCACTTACTGTGTGATCTTTGCAAATAATGAAGTTCTGAAATGATGCCGTCTTGCAGACAGGACAGTTAGTTACTTTTTCGTACATACCTTATTATCTCGCCATATAAACCATTAACACAGAAATATCGGCAGGATTGACGCCACTAATTCTAGAGGCCTGTCCCAGGTTTTCTGGTTTCACATTAGTAAGTTTTTCTTTCGCTTCAGACGAAAGGGCAGGTATGTTGTGATAGTTGAATTGTAATGGTATTTTCTTATTGTCTAAGTCTCCCAATTTGTCAGCCAATATTTTTTCTTTCTCTATATAGGTTTCGTATTTGATTAGGATAGATGCTTGCTGAAGTATGTCTTCGGTGTATTTGGATGTATAATCTTTGAATTCTGCATGCAATGATTTCAAATGATCCACTTCTAGTTCCGGTCTTTTGAGTAGCTGCAATAAACTGGTTTTTTCCCTAATGTTTGCTGTACCTAATTGCTGTAATTGGGTATTGACCTCATTAGGTGTCACTTTTATTTTTTTCAATTCATCAATCACGTGTTGGGTATTCTCTATTTTTTCGTGTACGGCTTTTAGTCTTTCATCAGAAGCTAGTCCTATTTTATGGCCTATTTCCGTCAATCTGATATCTGCATTGTCTTGTCGAAGAAGTATTCTGAACTCTGCACGTGAGGTAAACATTCTGTAGGGCTCTTCAGTTCCCTTATTGATGAGATCATCTATTAAGACCCCAATATAAGCTTCTGATCTATTGAGTACAAAGGGTGTTTCTTCGTTGGTTTTCCTATGGGCATTTATGCCGGCCATAAGGCCCTGGCATGCGGCTTCCTCATATCCGGTGGTTCCATTGATCTGTCCGGCAAAATATAAATTGTCTATCAATTTGGTTTCCAGCGTTGGCTTCAGCTGAGTAGGTGGAAAATAGTCATACTCTATAGCATAACCAGGCCGAAACATTTTCACATTCTGAAAACCTGGAATATTTCTTATGGCTTTGTCTTGCACGTCTTCCGGTAAAGAGGTAGAAAAACCGTTAACATATATTTCTATGGTATTCCATCCTTCTGGCTCCACAAAGATTTGATGCCTGTTTCTATCGGCAAAGCGGTTGATTTTGTCTTCTATAGAAGGGCAATACCTGGGCCCGAGTCCTTTTATTCTGCCTGTAAACATCGGAGATTGTTCAAATCCGGTTTTCAGTATTTCATGTACGGCATCATTGGTATAGGTAATAAAACAGCTTTTTTGCTGTTTCAAGGGCATTGTATCTGAAAACGAGAACTTTTCGGGAGTTTCATCTCCATGCTGTTCTTCCATTTGACTGTAGTCGAGGGACCTGCCATCTACCCTGGGAGGTGTACCTGTTTTCATCCTACCAGCTTCAAAGCCCAGGTTGATGAGTTGTTCGGTAATACCGGTGGCGGCCTTTTCACCTGTTCTTCCACCACCAAACCGTTTTTCACCTATATGTATAAGCCCATTGAGGAAGGTGCCATTGGTGAGTACTACTGATTTGGCCGGGATTTCAATTCCCATACCTGTTACAACACCCGTTACACGGCCATCTTTAACGACCAGTCCAGTAACCATTTCTTGCCAAAAGTCAACATTCGGGGTTTGTTCCAGCATAAGTCTCCACTCTTCGGCAAAGCGCATTCTGTCGTTTTGCGTACGTGGACTCCACATGGCTGGCCCTTTAGATTTGTTGAGCATGCGGAACTGTATCATAGATTTATCGGACACAATACCTGAATACCCTCCAAGGGCGTCAATTTCCCTTACTATTTGTCCTTTTGCCACACCTCCCATGGCTGGATTGCATGACATCTGGGCTATTGTATTCATGTTCATAGTGATGAGCAAAACGCTTGAGCCCATATTGGCTGCTGCTGCTGCTGCCTCACATCCGGCATGTCCGGCACCTACTACTATTACATCGTATGTCGGAAACATTCTTATCTTCTATTTTGTGATATTGGGTATTAACAGTTGTTAAAAAAATATGTTTCACGTGGAACAGCAGTTCGAGCACATAACAAGGTTTCTAGTGTTTCACGTGGAACGTTAAAATTGGAGCAAAGATAAATAAGCATTTTCTTTTTCACGCATCTCCTTTTTCTCCGAATCCGATTTGTCGTTGTATCCTGTAAGGTGAAGTACCCCGTGTATTATGACACGATGAAGTTCTTCCATGAACGATACGGTATGTTCTTCGGAGTTGTCTTGTATCCTTTCTACGCTAATGAATATATCCCCCTCAATTTGATCACCTTCTTCGGAATTGTCGAATGTAATTATATCAGTGTAGTAGTCGTGATCGAGATACTCCACATTTATCTTATGTAGGTATTCGTCCGAACAGAAGATAAAGTTTAAGGCTTGTAGTGTAAACCCCTCCTGCTGTATGCAGTTGGATATCCAGGTATTGATTGAATCAGGGGAAAGAAGTGAAAAGGCTGTGTCTTCGTAAAAAAACTGTACAGAGGGCATTAATCTAAGTAGAAAGAAAGTTGAACCTTTTTTCCTTCATCGTGGAAAGAGACTTCATCAGATAAGTTTTTCATTAGAAAAATTCCCCTTCCCCCTATTTTTTCAAGGTTTTCTGGTGCTGTGGGGTCGTCAAGGTTGTTGTAGTCAAACCCCTTGCCTTGGTCCTCTACTGTAAAAGTGAGGGAATTGTCGTTTAATTGAAGTGATAGGGAAACGTTCTTGCTCTTGTCGGAGGAGTTGCCATGTACTATGGCGTTGTTTACAGATTCGGTCACCGCTATCATGATGTTGCCGTAGATGTCGTCATTAAAATTGAACTTTTCCTTTGCATTGTCAATGAAGCTTTCGACAATTCTAATGTTTTCTGTTAATGAAGGAATCTGAATTTTAATGGCATCCATAGCAAATGGTATCTGTTTTATTTTTCTAAGCGCAAATATATTATTGTTCACTTAACCTTTTAAAATATTTGTTTACTTCTTCTTTGTAGTAAGGGTTTAATTTCAAAGGTATAGTCTTGAGCAGTTCTACTTCTTTTTCCTTGGCTTTCAGGTATTCTTCGAATTGAGGGGGAAGTTCCCGGTTGAGTTCCTCGGCCTTTTCCGACTCCCTTTCTTTATCCAACTCCCTTTCCCTCATGGCTTCTTCTGCTTGTAGTAGCCGGGTCAGGATATCTTTTTGTCGTTCAATGGTTTGCCGTGTAATGTTTTTGTTGACCAAATCCATTTCTGTTTGCTCCATTTTCTTAATGGCATCTTTGGCTCCATTTCCACCACCCTTGTTTTCCTGGTTGAGCATTTCTTCCATTTCCTGCAGCTGTTGCCGGATCATTTCCTGCTGGGCTGCCAGTTTAGCCAATTCTTCAGACAATTGCCTGCCGGATTTTCCACCCTTTTTGAGGTTTTCTATTTTTTCATTGAGTTGTCGTTGTAGTTCGGACAATCCTGGCATTTGCTGTTTTTGTCCTTTTTTGCCCTTTTGTGGCTTGCCCATAGCGTCAGACATTTGCTGTTGCATTTGCTGAAGTACATCGTCCAGTAGGAGTGCAAGGTTGTTTATAGATGTCATTGAAAATTGCTGATTGCTGATGGCCGAGGGCAATTTTCTATCTTTGAGGGCTTGTAGGCTGGCTTCTATGTGGTCATTCATCGCATCAAGTTCGCGTGTGACAAACGACGCAATTTGAAATACCCTTGATGCAAGCGACTGAAGGCTGTCTTCGATGATCCTGGAGTCGTCCCTAAGTTTGAGTTGCTTTTGTGAAAGCACTACATAGCGGGGATCACTTTGGTTTACCCCTCTAAACTCTTCCATGATACTTTCCTGGTCAAAGGATACTTTTACCAGGTTATCTACAATGTCCTTTAGGTTTTCAATGTTTTCTTCGAGCATTACCATTTCCATATTGCTCTGCATTTCTTCCATTTTCTTGCGAAGGCCTTCCACTTTTTCCCCGGCTTTCTTTTGCGACTCTGAAGCTTTTTTCCGCTGCTTGTTGTCCAGTTCTTCAGAACTATTTTGCTGCTCCTCACTTATTTCCTGTTCCTCTTCTGAGGTGTCTTCCAGGTCTTCAGGGTTTTTGAGCTCATTGTTTAGTTGTTTAAGTTCATCCATTTCTTTCTGGATGTCTTTAAAATCTTCATTGAGCTGTTCTTGTTCTTCACCAAGTTTTTCAAGATCGTTTGATTTTTCGCTGGTTTCTTCGGCCAGGTCTTTTTGTTCTTTCTCCAGCTCGTTGAGGTCATTGACAATGTCTTCCATTTTGTAATCGAACTGCATTTTCTTGAAAAGCTCCAATGTGCGTTCAATTTCCTTTTCGATATTGTTTTCTTTATTCTGGATCTTGTCCATCATTTCCTGTACTTCGTCAATACCCTTCTGTTCTTCCAGCAGTTTCTTTAGCTCATCGTACAATTTTTTGGTTTCTTCATCCAACAAATCATCCATCAATTTTTGAAGTTGCTGCACCTTTTGTTTCAATTCATCGCTTTGCTTAAAGAATCGATCCTTTTTCTCAGCATGTGATTTGTTTTGTTTGCTCAACTCCTCTAGTTGCTTTTGAAGCTTTTCCTTTTGTTTGAGCAATTCCTGAAGTTGCTTTTTATCCTGCCAGTCGAGGTTCTTTTTGCTCTTGAGTTTGTCCTGAATGTCTTCAATTTGCTTCTTCAGCTCTTCTGTTTCTTTCAGCGTTTCGCTGATTTTGTTCTTTGCGCCTTCTGCCTGTCTATCGAGATTCTCCCCGATTTCTTTTTTATTAGGCAACTTCAAACTGTACAAAGTGGACCGAGTGAATTTTGGCCCGTTGATACCGTCATTGTCCCATACCCTGACATAATATTCGAGTTTGTCCTTGTCGCTGAGCTTGAGACTATCCAACATCCACTGATAGAAAAAATTCTGTGTTTTATTCCGGTTTCCCAATGGAATACTTCGAACTTGATTTTGAGTATCGCTTCTGTCGTTTTTTATATTATATACCAACTCAAGCCTCGAAATTCCATAGTCGTCGGCAATGTTTCCTCCCAGATATAAAAAACTATAGAGTGTTGTATCCTGATGTATGTCTAAAGACAAAGATGGAAATTTGTCTTTATCCACTTCAATATGGTACTTGATTTCATCCTTGTTGGAACTGAATTTATTTTCGAGATTGATCGTATAGTCCTGATTGTTGAAAAACCTGGAACCATAGCTAAATAATTGATTGTCAGTATATTCTGTAGGTATAGGTTTATATTCCGGAGCAAAAGAAAAATACACTGAGTCGGAAGAAATAGTATTGATGAGCCAGTTGACTTTAGTACCTTCTGGTATATTGAGGTTGCCTGAATTGGAGAATGATTCGCTCTCCTTTGATGTATAAGCCGGATAATCTAATTGTACATTGAAATTTTTAATATCAGGACGTGCATAGACTTTTACCAGATAGGGCTGGGAATTATAATCTGTGGCTTCAATGCTAAAGTTAAAGTCATCCTGAACTTTCTTAAAAGTATATTCGATGAGCTCGTTGTTTCGAGTCAACTTTATTTTCCTGTTATTGGACCTAAGGTAAATTTTGTCAGGGACAATGGTGCCTTCTATTTTGAATTGTACAGTATAATTTTCGTTTTTGAAAGCAATATTATTAGTGGTTATGGGATTTATGGTGAAATAGGAAGCAGGGCTGAACTCCTGGTCGAACCGTATCAGGCGCACGGTGCTTTCTGTGAGAAACTGGGGAACAAACAGAAGTATGACCAACAAAATTAAAGAAGGATAGGCCACATATTTGACATATTTCTTATTGGTGCCATACTTGATTCCTGTGGCAAACTGAAATACAGAAATTTCCTCAATCCTCTTGTCTATGCTCGCAGCGACCAATGAGTTCGTTTGGCTACTGATTTTAGTTAACTGAATGGTATTCAGCAACTTATCACTTAGGTCAGGAAAAAGTTGTCCAATTTGAATGGCTGCTTCCTCATCACTAATTTGGTTTTTATGAGAAAGGATTTTCGACACTGGCCGGGCAATTAACCACGCAAAGGCAACTATAAGTACTGAAAGAAAGCTAAAAAAAATGAAACCCCGCCCTGTCGTTCCTGGCTTTAAGCCAAAATCAGCTGTGGTGGAAACCAGGTACATGGACAATATGATGGCAAGGAAGAATATCGATCCACGTAGCAATTGGTTTAGGTAGTACTTTTTTTTGTACTCACTTAGTTTAAGTTTTAATATGGAATTGTCTTTTGCCAAATGTTTGTGTTTTACTCTATTAATCTAGGTTTGGTGTAAGTTAAGTTTTTAATATCCAATGACCAATCACCAAATTTCGTAAATCCACTGAACCTTTCATCGAAAATAATCAAATCATGTTCGTATCCAATCACGGTTAATCCGAGATTTGGTTTTTGATTAGGTAAAGTTTTAGCCAAATATTTCAGTACTTCCCCATAAGATGACGTCTGTAGCCGCTCCATTCTGGTTTCATCTATTACGATATATTCAGCATTTGGGTCAATATTGGACATTGAAGCCATTTGGAATAGTTCGTAACCCCCTTGTGGAGTTAACCAATTCAATAATTCATTATTGTCATACTGGCTCTTATTTATTACCGGAATCGGTCCAATTTTAGTTGTGTCCGGCTCAATCTGGCTGAGCTTGTCGAAAAACTCAAAATTAATGGTATCGTATTTCCACTTTGTCTTTTCCAAAAAACCGACAAAACGATGGTCGGTGTTTTTTTGATTCAGGTTGAAAACAGTTTTCATGATATCGTTGCGATTACTAAAATTATGAAACAACATATAGCGCATAGATCCACTGTACTGTTGAACGTAATCTTTATAGTCGTAATTGTTAGCTACAGCTTTTTCTATTTGCACATTTGTGGGGTCTGAAGCTTTGTAGCTTAACACATCCAATGAACCATTGATAAACTCATCCAAAGCAGCATTTGGGTTTTTTATAAACCGGATGTTGATACCATCAATCAGTGCATCGTTGGTCTCTACTGCATAAAATGGATTTCTCTTTAAATTGTATGAAATATCGTCATTCGCATATTCGATTTCAAAAGGCCCACTACCTATGAATTTATTTCCTTCCAGCTCTTTATAAATGAGAAAAGTTGTTGCTGCAAGCGTTTCTACCAGAGTCTCATCTATCTTCAGTACAGACAGGGACACAGAATAATCATCAACTAACTGAAAACCAGAAGGTAGCTGACTCGAAGTAGCCTCATTTCGGTTCGTCCACCATTTGGCGAACCCAACAACATTGTTTCTAAACCTTTCAACCGCTGGATTAACATTCGCTTCACCAAAAATAGTCCCGAAGCACTGATAAATGTCTTTTGAAGTGACAACATCCCCATTACTAAATTTCTGGCCTTTTTTAAGTGTGAATGTATATTTTTTGCTGATGGTATCCAGTTCAGCACCCTGTAGCAACTCTGGTATTACATTCCCAGCCGTATTTCTGGTGTACAGGCCTTCATACAGTTGCTTACCCAGAAATATTTCAGACTTATTGGAAAACTTTAACGGGTTCAGGGTTTTAATATTTTCTGTTAAACTTACCCTAAGGTTCTTTTCCAAGTATTCGGTTCCCTCTGCTTGTTTGTTGTTTTTAGTTTCACATGAAACAAGGGCCACAAGACCTAGCACAAAGGGGATAGTGTTTAAAAGGAAAATATAATAGTATGCAATTTGGGCAAATTTAGAAAACCGACCACTTTTCTCCTTTATCATAACCCATACTCAGTTTCAAAGTATTCTATGACATGAATTTTTAGCAACTTTTCCTGCTCTAAAATATCAAAATGAGGCAATTGCTTCTTTACTTTCCAATGGGGCCAACCATCCTTGTCCTGTCCCTCTAATTCATAGAACCCCGAAAGGCTGAGCACTTTACAAATACCAATATGCATTAGGTCCTGCTTTTCTTCCTTCGAAAAATTAGCAAAACCTGATCCCAGCTCCTGAACCCCGATAAGAAAAAGCACACCATTTAGATCTACGGGTTTTTTGCCAATGAGTCCCTTTAAATATTCAAGTACTCCCTGCCATTTTTTTTCAAGTTCAAGGTCTTTTTTTATCATGAGTAGTTTTAATCGAAAGTATTCCTCTGTATTGTTCCCGCGCGTGCCTATAAATTGTCATTTCTGTTTTCGATCTCGGGATCGAAATGAAACCAGCGAAACTGCCCCTCCCGGCAGGCGGCATCTCGATGAATGTGCCTGGTGATAGCCGTTTTCAAGAAATTTTTTATTACTATTGATTATTGTCCAGTATTTTATAAATTATAATCAAATTCAAAGATATTCCAGGCTGCCTGAATGAACAGGATATTGACCGATTTTATTTCCTTGTTTTACCCAAGAACGTGCATCGGGTGCAACAGAACGCTTATTTCTAAGGAAGAATACCTTTGCCTTTCATGTAAACTCAATTTGCCAACCACCGAATTCCATTCAGATTCATCCAGTCCGATAAAGAAGAGGCTTCCAACCATACACAACCTACACACGGTATTTGCTTATTTGAAATTTGGCCGCAGGGGGATAGCTCAAAAACTGTTACATCAGGTGAAATACAATGGCCAGGAAAAACTGGCTGTTGCCATGGGAGAATGGTTTGGGCACCATATCAAGAAAACAACAGATGCTTTGGATATTGATATGATTGTACCAATCCCCTTGCACCAGGCTAAACTAAAGCGGAGAGGATATAACCAAAGCGAGTTGATTGCAAACGGCCTTGGTGACACTTTGGGGATTCCCGTTGAAAACAGCATAATTAAAAGAAAAAAAGATACAGCGACACAAACCAAAAAGAGCAAAACGGACCGTTGGTTAAATGTTGATAGTATTTTCGAACAAAACGGCAATGGAGCGGCTGATCAGAAACATATATTGCTGATTGATGATGTCATTACCACCGGGGCTACCATAGAGTCGGCGGCAGCAATTTTAAACGAAGGGGGTGCCAGCCATATTTCCGTAGCATGTATTGCTACGGGCCAGCAATAAAAAAAGTCCCGACAAAATCGGGACTTTCCAATATGAGCTTTTAATATTTTTTAGTAGTTAGTTCCTGCCCTAATCATGGCACACCTGAATCCGATAGTTGAAGTAGAAGAATCCTCTTCCAAGTATCTTCTTGTACCAGGCGACATCCAGTAAGCGACATCCGCCCATGAACCACCTTTGAATACCCGCACCCTATCTGTTATTAGAGAGTTGAAGTTTGAAGCATCATAGCCATCTTCCTCATCGAGGAAACCATCTCTACGTACCGGGTTGAGGTCATCAAAATCCTGAAAGGACAGAGGGCGGTACACATCTTGCACCCATTCGTTTACATTACCTGCCATATTGTACAATCCGAAATCATTAGGCGGGTAATCATAAATGTATGTGGTGATCATGGCACCATCGTTGAGCTTACCTGCTATACCAGCATAATCTCCGCGACCCCTTTTAAAGTTGGCTAAAAAAGTACCAATTTTTTTACCATAAGGATTTCTAAGTGCATGGCCATCCCAGGGATACAGTCTTCTGTGGGTTTGGTTTTCATCCAACCATTGAGTTCCGATAAGCGCCTGAGCTGCATATTCCCATTCAGCCTCTGTTGGGAGTCTGTAGTTGGGCAATACCACTCCGGTTTCCAATGGAATCCTTTGGTTTCCTCCACCTTCTGCCACTGAATAGTCTTCCAACTCGGCATCTTCAGCCAACTTTAGGTTTACTGTTATGGTTCTCCAGTTGCAATAGTCTTGGGCTTGCAACCAGGAAACCCCTACTACAGGGAAAAACCTGAAACCAGGGTACCTTAAATAATGATCCACGTAAGGATCATTGTATGCAAGGTCCCTTGCCCACACGGTAGTATCGGGAAGAGCAGATTCGTAAAATTCTTTAGAAGAGTCTAGTCGTACATAGTGAAGGTATTCTAACCAGTGGATGTTGGCAACTTCCGTTTCATCCATGTAAAATGAAGCCACAGTAACGGCCCTTTCTACATTGTCACGAGAATTAAGAATGTCTTCTTCGAATGAACCCAATACAGTTCTACCACCTTCGATAAACCTTAGATTGGGACCCTCTGGTTGGCCTCTGAAATCATTTACCTGGAAACCTCCATCTTCATCATTGTATTCAATGCCAGTAGCAGTGCTGTATTCACCTGGACTAACGCTGGTTGGACGACCGCTACTTCCCCCCATGAGGGAGCAAGCTGAAATGACGGCTGCAACAACCAAATAGAGCGCAGCACCATTTAATAGACGAACGAATTTTTTCATAACATATTCAAATTTTATTCTAATCTCCTAAAGTAATTACAATTTTTAACAATTCAAATTGACTGTTGCAATAATAATAAATGAATAATTCTTATCCTTAATATTTACTATTTTATGGGTCGTTAAAATTGACTAAAAATTAAAAATATATACACCTGTTATAAACTAAATAGAAAATAGCCACATTTATTGTGTAGGGCACTTAAAACTTTGTCTGGCTTCTCCTGTTCCTGGCACTGTTTGTTTTTGTATTTTTTATCAGAATATAATGACAATGGGTTAGTCGAGAACAATCGCGATAGCCTAAATGCAATTTGACACAACTGTATTTTATAGAAAAAGTTAAAATAGTTAACTTTGCAACCCATTAAGGTAATGAGTCAGGCAGAAATCTCGCTATATCGCCCCATATTATGCTCCATAGCTTATAAGCTCGTGGGCTGCTCAGCTGTGGCCGAGGATATGGTACAAGATACATTTCTCAATTGGTTGAAAATAGACCATAAGAAAATCGTGAATGTAAAAGCTTATCTTATAAAGTCTGTAACCAATTCTTGCCTGAACTATCTCGATTCTTTTAAGCAAAAGAAGGAGGAGTTTTTGGAAAACCTAAACACATCAACAGGCTTATTCAGTATTTACCCTGACTTGAACAATATAGATGTGAAGCACGAAGTGGCGCATGCACTTACCCAATTGTTTAAAAAACTACCCCCCACTGAGCGCGCAGTGTTTGTGCTCAAAGGAATTTTCAATTTTGATTATTCTGACCTGCATGATGTATTGGGCAAAAAAACTGAAAACTGCAGACAGCTGTTCTGTCGTGCCCAGCAAAAGCTCTCAGAAGAAAAGGTTCGTTTTAATATTGACAAGGATCGTATTTTCAAAATGGCTGACGAATTCAAAAAAGCGACCCTCGGCGAATTCTCCGGGTTGATTGAGGGCCTGAAAAAGGACATGGTTTCCGAAAAGCAGTAATCCTGCTTCCAATCCTGGTTTTTTGAGCCGGGCCACCCCCATCTACAGGGCCACATTATATGCTTTCACTGGTTGCTCAGTGCTATGGGATTGTATCTGTATCAAAAAGTTGAATCAAATGTGAACTTTTCGTGACAACTTCAAGGTTTATTTGGGGTAAATACTTTCAGTAATTGTATGAAACAAGACAATTTTTGGAAATTAAACCCAACGACCATGTACAACGACATTAATTACTTGTATTTAAGAGACCACAAAACATTCGATGGTCTCACAAAAGACCAGCTTTATGAGGTTTTGAGGCATACCAAATTTACCCGCAAAAGGAAATCAGATCTCATCAGGTTGTCTGAAAACCAAACCCCAAAATTCTATTTTCTCATTAAAGGAAAGGTGAAAATAGCCGAAATGGACAGGATGGGTAATTCCCTGATCAGAGAAGTTGAAAAAGAGGGAGGCATCTTTGGCAACTTTGGAACCAATGAAGGCATAAACTATGAATATGCCCAGGCCCTGACCAATGAGGTGGTCTATTTCTATATTGATTGCAGTGATTTCGATAGGCTCTGCACATCGATCCCGCGTCTGGCCCTGAACCTCTCGGCATCAATTAGCGACAAACTGAAAAAATCACAAATAAGGTACAGCCATCTGGTGTTTAAAGATGTGAAATCACGCTTGGTATATTTTTTCAAGTTTTGGGCTATGGAAGAAGGCTTGCAGGATGGTGATTCCATCGTGATCAAAAATTACCTGACCCACAACGACATTGCCGAAATAATAAGCACGTGCCGACAAACAGTCACTTCTATTTTGAATGACCTTAAATCAAACGGTCTCATTTCATACACAAGAAAGGAAATAGTAATTTCAGATATTGCAACCTTGGAACCTGCCGCTTAGGATACAGCAAAGGTTCTAAAGCACAAAAAAGCCCCATTTGATTATCCAAATGGGGCTTTTCTTTTTATGGTTTTGTCAATTATTGATAACTATCCGAATGTACAGTTTTTACTGCCCTACCGGAAGGGTCGTTCATGTTCTTAAACGATTCATCCCAGGCCAGCGCTTCTGCTGTGCTGCAAGCCACCGACTTTACCGAAGGTACTGTTTTGGCAGCAGACTCTGATGGAAAATGACCTTCAAAAATCGACCTGTAGTAATACTCCTCTTTGCTTTGAGGTGGGTTCACGGGATACTTTTCGGCTGCTTTTGCCAATTGCTCCTCAGAAACTTCATTGGCAACCACCTCTTTCAAAGTATCTATCCAGCTATAGCCCACGCCATCTGAAAATTGTTCTTTTTGTCTCCAAGCTACGCTTTCTGGCAGATAGTCTTCAAAGGCTTTTCTCAAAATCCATTTTTCCATTCTGCCGTTTTTGGCCATTTTGTCTTCTGGGTTGATCGTCATGGCAACATCCATAAACTCTTTGTCCAGAAATGGCACACGGCCCTCAATACCCCAGGCAGCCAAAGACTTGTTGGCCCTTAGGCAATCATACAGGTGGAGTTTGTCAAGCTTACGTATAGTTTCTTCATGAAATTCCTTGGCGTTGGGAGCCTTGTGGAAATATAGGTACCCGCCAAAAATCTCATCGGCACCTTCTCCGGACAACACCATTTTGATGCCCATAGATTTGATGACCCTCGCCAGCAAGTACATCGGTGTAGATGCCCTCACGGTGGTCACATCATAGGTTTCAAGGTGATAGATCACATCCTTGATGGCATCCAGGCCTTCCTGAATTGAAAATAATATTTCGTGATGGACAGTTCCAATGTGGTCAGCCACCTTTTGTGCTGCCGCCAGGTCAGGAGATCCTTCCAGCCCAACTGCAAAAGAATGCAATTGCGGCCACCATGCTTCCTTGGAATCCTGCGTTTCTATCCGCAGTGCGGCAAACTTTTTGGCCACTGCCGAAACAATGGAAGAATCTAGCCCACCAGACAATAGCACACCGTATGGTACATCCGACATCAACTGTCTGTGGACGGCATCCTCAAGTGCCCTGCGCAACCTCACTACATCTGTCTCATTGTCTTTTACATTATCAAAACTTGTCCATTCCCTTTTGTACCAGGTGCGCAGCTCACCATGGCCGCTGTACCAATATTGTCCGGGAGGAAACTCCTCTATTCTTGGACAAACCCCTTCAAGGGCTTTCAGTTCTGACGATACGTAGAAGTTGTCATCCTTATCCCAGCCCATGTACAATGGAATGATGCCCATGTGGTCACGTGCGATCAGGTAGCTGTCATTCTTTTGATCGTAGAGGGCGAAAGCAAAAATCCCATTCATTTCGTCAATGAAATCAATGCCAAACTTATTGTATAGTGCCAGTATGACTTCACAATCCGACTGTGTTTGAAACTCATAGTCGCCATTCAGCCTCTTCCGAAGGTCCTGGTGATTATAAATTTCACCATTAGCAGCCAATACCAACTGACGGTCTTTGCTGTACAAGGGCTGACCACCAGATTTTGGGTCCACGATGGTCAATCGCTCATGGGCCAAAATGGCCTTATCACTACAGAAAATTCCCGACCAGTCCGGCCCGCGGTGACGAATTTTTTTCGACATTTCGAGTACCTGAGGCCTCAGTTGTTGAGAATCACTTTTCAGATCAAATACTCCCACAATTCCACACATACTGTATATTACTTTTTGGTTTTAGTTTGTTTACAACCTGCCGCAGTTTAAGGCAGTTTGCAAAGTAACTTCCAATTTTTTTATTCGGAAAGAATTTCCTAGTTTCATTCAACAGACTGCATAAATTATTAGATGATTTTCAATATATTTTAATTTTGCTGTTTTCATTTTCAACAAAATTGAGAAAAATATATTTTTTTGCAGAAAATGGAACAAGCTTAAATTCCCTACATTCATTATTTTAGGCCCATGAAAAAATTTACTTACATATTTTTAGTGCTTTTCGGCTGTGCATTTCAGGTGCTATCCCAGGATGAGGATTTTGCGGTATTGATCAAAGGGGATACCCTCAGGGGAAAAATGAATATTGTAGATAACCCACTCACTGGTCACAACCTTGTGATCAAGGTGAAAAAAAAGAAAGAATCCCATGCTTCGTACCGGGTTTCCCTGCTTTATAAAAACGGGGAAACCTATCATGTAGCTAAAATTGAAGGCAGGTACCAGTTTATCAAATTGGTGCAGGAAGGTTTTATGAGCCTGTACAGATATTCTCCAGCCGACCAGCAATCGGCCCAGATGTTTCAAGGCTCCATACTGATCACAAAGGATGGACGGCAAAAAGTAGTACCAAACCTAGGGTTTAGAAAACAACTGTCGGAGTTTTTGGAAGACTGTGAAAGCCTGAGTGCAAAAATTCAGGAAGGTGAGTACACCAAGAAAAACCTCACAGAGATCATAGACTTGTACAACGCATGTGTACCGCAGGCCTATGAGCCCAAGCCAGGTGATATTGTGGAAGAGATAGTTTACATCCCTGACACCTCAGATATTGATGAGTTGATAGAAAAGGTCAAAACAGATGGAGACCTGTCATCCAATAGCGAAATGCTTGAAATGCTCGAGGATGTTAGAAACAAATTGCAGGATGGAGATGAGGTGCCAGGGTATCTGGTAAAAATCCTTAAAGGAAACTTGGAGGGAAAAGGTGAATTGCTCGAGTTGCTGGACAAGGCGTTAAAGGAATAGAACAGCAGAATGAGCTACCTGAAAACCCAATAAAGTCAAGCCGAATTTTTGACCCTTAATTTCAACCGGCCTGGCAATACCTCTATTTCGAAGGGAGGATTGCCAAGGTATTCTCCATCTATATGTGCGATAATGGCCGGGTTTTTCGATATTGAGATTTTTTTGATTTTATCAAAACCCACTTCTTCAAGTTGGCCATGTGTTCCCTTTTCAAGTTTTGGCAAATGGAGAAACCTTTTCAGTGGGGAGACATCTCCAATGTGGCACAAATCGAGGTGGCCATCAGTTAAACTGCCATCCGGGGCTAACTTGAACCCGCCACCAAAAGTTGAGCCATTGGCTATCAGCAGCAGAAGAGTATTTTTTGAAAAAATTTCCCCGGCAACTTGATAGTCCAGTTTAACCGGCTTGAAAGTGGCAAGAATGCTGAGCACATGGTAGTAATACCTGGCGTGCCCGGTCAACCAAATTTTTCGGTGGAGCATATCCGCTACAATCTGTCCATCAAAGCCAAGCCCAACACCATTTACGAACAATCTGTCATTGCACCGGCCCACATCTACACTCACTACCTGGCCATTGCAAATAGTGTCAATCTGCTCTTCAAGGCTATGGCCAATAGCTAGGTTTTTTACAAAATCATTGCCCGTTCCCGCCGGTATCAGGTTGAACACAACAGGATATTGGCCCCTGATTGCGTTCAAAGCCAGGTTAATAGTACCATCGCCACCTATCACAATTATGTCTGTAAAAGAATAGTCCAAAGGTATGACCTTGGTGTTGATGGCCGTTTCGAATCGCTCGTAACTAATGCCCGATCGCTGTAGCTGTGGCAATAAACTTGCGAGTATGCCTTGCCACCGGTGTTTGCCGGAAGCAGGATTGTACACAACCAGGGCTTTTCTTTTCAAAGTGTGATACTTAAATCATTATGTACCTATAGCTTTTCAAGTATAAAATCGGTCATCATGGTGAACAGGTGCATCCTGGTTTTGCTGCCACCAATACCATGGGCTTTGTCCGGATAATAGAATGTTTGAAATTGTTTACCCTCTTCCACCAATTTGTTCACCAGGTTCATCGATACCTGATAATGTACATTGTCGTCACCAGTGCCATGCACGAGCAGGTAGTTACCTTTTAATTTGTGTGCATGGGTGAGTAATGAGCTTTCTTCATAACCTTCTCGGTTGTCTTCGGGGCGCTGCATGTACCGCTCCGAATACACAGTATCGTAGTGCTCCCATGAAAAGGGTGCAACGGAAATGCATGCTTTGAATGTCCCCTCACCGCGCATCATAGCGACAGATGAGGCATACCCTCCATAGCTCCACCCCCAAATGCCGATCCTGTCTTTGTCGAAAAAAGGTTGGGAACCTATATACTCCGCTGCGGCTATCAGATCCCGGGTTTCCAAGTTGCCCATCTGCCGAAAGGTTTGTTTTTTGAACTCTTCCCCTCTTCCCCCTGTACCGCGTGGATCCACTACTGCAATCACATATCCTTTTTGGGTGAGCATTTGGTGCCAATAATAATGGCCACCATCCCATTCGTTCAGTACTTGTTGCGATCCGGGACCACTGTATTGATACATCAACACGGGGTATTGTCTTGTGCTGTCAAATTCGGCCGGCCTTAGGTAGTAGCCATTCAATGGTGTGCCATCAGCTGCATCGAAGGTAAAAAATTCTTTGGGTCGCAAATCGTACTGCCCTGCCAGCTGTTTCATCTCGGCATTGTTGATAAGTGTATCGACCAATTTGTTTCCCCTGGAAGACATCAGGTTGACACTCTTTGGTCTTTGAGAAGATTCGTTGAACATGATGTAGTACTTGAAATCTTTACTCATATCTACCCTGTTCATTCCTGGTGACAGGCTCAATTTGGTTTTTCCCTTGCCATTGATATCGATTTTATACACATGCCTCTCGAGTGATGAATCTTCCGTGGAAGTGTAATATAGGACTGGTGTTTTTTTCGATTGGTCCACGCCTATAAACTCATCAACCTCCCAATTCCCCCTGGTGATTTGCCCGATACGCTGACCGTCAATATTGTGCAGGTAAAAATGTTTGTAATTGTCCCTTTCGGTAGCCGAAAATATAAACTGCTGTTTGTTGTTGAGATAAATCAAATCGTGGGCATCATATACATTGAGGTATTTTTCTGCCCTTTCGTAAAAAATCAACAGCGACTTGCCAGTGCGGGCGTCTGCATGAAAAACATTCAATTTATTCTGAAGCCTGCTGAGTTGCATCACAGATAGCAGGTTGGCATTCTTGGTCCACTGGATTTTTGGAATGTAAAAATCGGATTCATCACCCAGATCTACCCTAATTGTTTTTCTTGTGGCAAGCTCATGGATATGTACGGAAACATTTGAGTTTTTTTCCCCGGTCTTTGGATACTTGTAGCGGTAGTCTCTGGGGTATTTGGCCCCTGAATCCCAGTATTGCAAATTGTATTCCGGTACCTGCGATTCATCAAATCTGATAAAAGCAAGCCGCTTGCCATCTGGCGACCAATCAAATGCTTTAGTTAACCTCAACTCTTCCTCATACACCCAGTCGGAGCTACCATTTATAACAATCCCGTCTTTGCCATCTTCGGTAATGGCATATTCCTTCATGTCTTTCAGGTCCACATAGAATAAATCATTGTCACGCACAAACGCTACTTTCGAATTGTCCGGCGAGAAACTCACATAAGATTGGCGGCCTCCCGATGACACTTTTTTCAAATTTTTGTCTGCGAAACTATAGATGTAGTATTCTCCGGTGTAAGACCTTCTGAAAATACCCTTTTTATCAGTCAGTAAGATAATTTTTTGCTCATCACTGCTGAATTCATAGCCATCGATTCGTATGTTCAGGCTATTTCCATTCACGAGTGTAGCTACTTTGTTACCCCCTGCTACATCATATTTCACAATTTCATTGGAGACAAGGGCAGTATAGAATTGTCCATCATTCATCCAATTGAGGTTGCCGAGGTTCTCCTGATAAAACGTCCCTTTCGAGTAAATGTCTTCAATCGTGATTTCTTTTTGGGCATAAGTGATAAAATGGCCCAAGGCAAATATTACTGCTAATGTGCTTCTCATATAAGAATTGATTAAGTGTCTATTGCAAATATATCGGAATAGGGCAAAGGCGTGCTTTCAATTATTTCAAACAGAAATAATTCCTTAACATTGGCAGATTAACACTTTGAATGGGACACTCAATGTATCGTATAATGTATAAAACCCTGGTTTGCTCCTTATTATTCCTCATACAGAATATTTCTGTAGAGGCCCAGACCAATTCGTATCAATCAGATAAAGAAGAAAAGTTGCGTAAGGAGTCTCCTTTTACCAAAATCATCAACAGGGAGCTACCTGCCACTATTGAATATGAGGACGATGATTTGATCGCGTTTGTCCCACTAAGAAAACAAGCCCCTGTGCATTTGCTCATTGTGCCCAAAAAACCAATCCCAACTATTAACGACCTCATAGGGGAAGATACCCTGGTTGTGGGAAGGATGGTCTTACTCGCAAAACAGCTCGCCAAATCAAACGGAATAGCACAAACCGGCTACCGACTGGCATTCAATACGAATGAAGATGCGGGGCAGTCGGTTTTTCACATCCACCTGCATTTATTGGGTGGCAAAAACCTCGGCCCCATGGTGAGCCAGGATTACGACCCCACCAAATGATGTTTGATTTCTTTGGCCTGGGCCCATTCCAGCCTGGGCCCAAATTGGGACACAATTTTTGAAGATGCCAAACTGGCCAGTTTACCGGCTTCTGCGTAGCTGTGGCCTTGTGTAATGGCATGGAGAAATGCCCCTGCGAACATATCACCGGCTCCATTGGTGTCTATTGCCTCTACTTTGTAAGGCTCTATGTCGATAAAGGTATCGCCATCGAAAATAGTAGCACCGTTTTCACCAAGGGTGATTGCGAATCTTTTGGCTACTTTTTTCAAAGCTTCCCTGGCTTCCAACAGCGTTTCTTTTCCTGTAAATAAAAGGGCTTCTTCTTCATTGCAAAATAGCAGGTCAACACCGTCCCCGACTACCTCGGTCATTTCATTTTTAAAATATTTGACCATACTGGGATCAGAAAAAGACAAAGCGGTTTTCACACAATTGGCCTGGGCTATTTCCTTCGCACGGATCATCGCTTCTTTTCCAGAAGGAGATGGAACAAGATAGCCTTCGGAATAGATGTACTCAGAGTTTTTAATAGCATTTTCGTCAATTTCACTTACAGAAAAATCCGCCGTGATGCCAAGAAATGTATTCATCGTCCTTTCTGCATCTGGTGTGGTCATTACCAGGCATTTGCCGGTAATGCCATTGGGTGCGGTTTCATTGGTAAGCTTGGTATCCACCGCATTATTTTCAAGGTCTTTTAGGTAAAATTGGCCAAAACGATCGTTGGATACTTTGCAAGAATAGTAGCACTTGCTCCCAAACTGGCTTGCAGCTACCACCGTATTGGCTGCCGACCCCCCACCTTTCATCATATTTTCATCGATGTTGATGGCATTGATCAACTCATTTTGCCTGTCTTCTTCCACCAGCGTCATCAGGCCTTTCTCCACTTTATGATCAGACAAAAACTGCTCATCAACTTCAAACACCAGGTCCACCAGGGCATTGCCAATTCCGTATATGTCGTATTTTTTCATGGTTGTTCTTTTCTCAATTTTCAGCGCAAGTTGTTAGAATTTTTTCTGTTCTCCCATTGTTTCATTAAAATTTTCGGGGGTTCCTCGACTTTTCACCAAGACCTGGCACTTCTAACGAAATTGGTGGGTTATGGCCTGCGGGACATTCGGTTTTAGGCTCCTGCAATGGAATTACACGTTCTTGCTTTGATTAAGAAGCTAAAAGGTGTTTTTTTGCGCTTTACAACTAACCATAAACTTATGGTTGCTGGAGGGGTCATTCAAATTGGTTTTTTTCGACCCTGAGAATTAAAATATCTAAAAAAGTGAGCACCGAAAAACGCACAAAGATCAAGGAAGTCCTGACAACCGGAAAATCAGGTAACGCAATTGTAAAAGGATGGGTACGTACTAAAAGGCAAAACAAAAATGTGGCATTTATTGCCTTGAATGATGGCTCCACTATCCATAACCTACAGGTAGTGGCTGACCCGGCGGCAATTGGTGAGGAGGTGCTGAAACTAGTAAGTACCGGTGCTTGCATTGCAGCAGAGGGGTCAATCGTGGAGTCGCAAGGTGCTGGCCAGAGTGTGGAAATGCACGTGGAAAAACTGGAAGTGCTTGGTACAGCCGATCCTGAAAAGTATCCGCTTCAGCCCAAGAAACACTCGATGGAGTTCCTGCGCGAAATTGCTTATTTGCGCCCAAGGACGAATACATTTGGCGCGATCTACAGGATCAGGCATGCCATGATTTTTGCTGTGCATAAATTCTTCAACGACAAGGGTTTTTTAAATATACATACCCCAATCATTACCGGCTCGGATGCTGAAGGTGCCGGCGAAACCTTTCATGTGACCACACTCAACCTGGACAATGTTCCTAAAACAGAAGACGGAGCTGTAGATTTCAAAAAGGACTTTTTTGACAAAGAAGCAAACCTTACTGTTTCAGGACAGCTAGAGGGGGAGTTGGCTGCAATGGCCCTTGGCGAAATCTATACTTTTGGGCCCACATTTCGGGCAGAAAACTCCAACACCACAAGGCACCTTGCCGAGTTTTGGATGATTGAGCCGGAAGTGGCCTTTGCCGACCTTGAAGACAACATGGACCTGGCCGAGGAAATGCTCAAATACATCGTTTCTTATGCCCTGGCAAACTGTGCCGATGATTTGGAATTTCTCAACAAACGTGAATTGGACGAGGACAAAATGAAGAAGGCCGATGAGAGAAATGAAATGTGCCTGCTGGATAGGCTCAAATTTGTGGTGGAAAATGATTTTGTGAGGATTACTTATACAGAGGCGATAGACATCCTTCGCAATTCCAAACCTAATAAAAAGAAGAAGTTTCAGTATTTAATTGATGGCTGGGGTGCCGACTTACAATCGGAGCATGAGAGGTATCTGGTCGAAAAACACTTCAAAAAACCTGTAATCTTATCCGATTACCCAAAAGACATCAAGGCATTCTACATGCGTCAAAATGATGATGACAAAACAGTTGCGGCCATGGACATATTGTTTCCAGGTATCGGAGAAATTGTGGGGGGATCCCAGCGTGAAGAGCGCTACGACAGGCTTGTTGCGAGAATGGAAGAAATGAATGTGCCGAAAGATGAACTTTGGTGGTATCTGGATACGCGAAAGTTTGGAACGGCAGCTCACAGTGGCTATGGCCTTGGTTTTGAACGCATGATCCAGTTTGTAACCGGCATGACCAATATCCGTGATGTCATTCCGTTTCCACGTACTCCCGGCAATGCCGAATTCTAATTATATCCACCTTTGGTGGACTAGAAGGGTAGTAATTGCTAAATTTGGTATATGATGGATTCTTGTGAAATAGAAAACCGCTTACGATCACTCAAACCAATTTTGAAGTCTAAATATCTGGTTAAAAAAATTGGATACTTTGGGTCATATGCAAAAAATGATCAATCTGAAGGATCAGATTTGGATATCCTTGTAGAAATCGATCATAATATTGGCTGGAAATTTTTTGATATTAGCACTTTTTTGGAGGAACAGTTGGGCATTCGAATAGATTTGGTAACCAAAGATTCCCTAAAGGCTCAAATCAAGGATTCAATCTTATCAGATGTAAAGTACGTATGAAGCATAGTGAAGGGTCATTTCGGATTTACATTGAAGATATGATTACCTCGATTGATCGAATTTTAACTAAATAAACGACATGTCATTCCTATTCGAAAGTTTCGTTGGTTGGAAGGAATATTGCACAAAGCAAAATGCATCCCTTTTTGTCCCGGTCTTGCAATACGAAACGGAACAAAAAGGAACCTGTGAGGACGCAATCTGGCAAGGCTTGGAAAAAGCCTACGCGGTGATGAAAGAAGCGGTGGCCACTGGGCTGTCAGAAGATATGGTTTCCAGCTCGGGCATGATCAACAATGGGGCAAAAAAGGTATTCAATAGCAAGCATACGGTCTTATCCCCGGAGTTCCAGAAGCTTGTATCCAGGGCGCTGGCTGCCAAAGAAGTAAATTCATGTATGGGCCGCATAGTGGCAGCACCCACTGCAGGAGCCTCTGGCATTTTGCCGGGTGTGCTGGTTACACTGCAGGAAATCCACAAGATAGAAGACAAAAAAATACATGAAGCACTATTGGTTGGGGCTGGCATTGCTTTGATATTGGAACAAAAAGCCTCAATATCCGGCGCAGTAGGCGGGTGCCAGGCAGAGACAGGCAGTGCAGCGGCTATGGCAGCTGGAGCCATCGTTTATTGCCTGGGCGGAAGTATAGATCAGGTGTTCAATGCTATAGCAGTTACCATCCAATGCATGTTGGGGCTGGTTTGCGATCCTGTAGCAGGACTGGTGGAAGTGCCATGTGTAGTGCGCAATGCGAGCGCGGCTGCTATTGCCAATTCATCGGCCCAAATAGCCCTGGCTGGTATGGATGCCGTAATACCTGTAGATGAATGCGCTGATGCAATGGGCGAAGTAGGCCAGAGCATGGAAGACCGCTACAAAGAAACGGCCATGGGAGGCCTGGCAACCACCAAAACCGGCCAGGCCATATCGAAAAAAGTGTTTATCAAGGACATTGATATCCTGGAAGAGGACTAACGCTCTATCAAAAGCTTCCTTGAAATTGCCTTAGGAACCGCACATCGTTTTCTGAAAATAGCCTGAGGTCATCGATCTGGTATTTGAGCATGGCGATTCTCTCTATGCCCATTCCAAAAGCAAATCCGGTATATTCTTCGGGATCAATCCCACAGTTTTCCAGTACGTTGGGATCCACCATGCCAGAACCAGCTATCTCCACCCAGTTGGTGTACTTGCACACATTGCAACCTTTTCCCTGGCAGATAAAACAGCTGATGTCTATTTCTGCACTTGGTTCGGTAAATGGAAAGTAGGATGGACGGAACCTGATCTTGGTATCTTTGCCAAACATTTCCTTGGCAAAATGGTAAACGGTTTGTTTGAGGTCCTTAAATCCAACGTTTTTATCTACATAAAGCCCTTCTACTTGATGGAAAAAGCAGTGGGCCCTGGCCGAAATGGCCTCATTGCGATATACACGACCAGGCATGATTGAGCGGAATGGCGGCTTTTGGTTTTCCATGAGCCGAATTTGCACATTGGATGTATGCGTCCTCAATACTTTGTCAGGGTTCTTTTCGATAAAGAAAGTATCCTGCATTTCCCTTGCCGGGTGGTTTTCAGGAAAATTTAGCGCTGTGAAATTGTAAAAATCTTCTTCGATTTCAGGCCCGTCGGCCACATTGAACCCCATCCTTTCAAAAATCTCGATGATTTTGTTTCGGGTAAGGGTGATGGGGTGTATGCTACCCAGTTCGTTGGGTATTCCCGGCAGTGTCAGGTCGGGCACACTTTTGTCTGCACCAGCACCTTGTTGGTTTTCCAGTGTGGACGACAATTCTTTCAATTTGACCTGTGCCAGTTCTTTGAGTTCATTGAGGGCAACCCCAAATTGTTTTTTTTGCTCATTCGGTACATTTTTAAAGTCATTGAACAGTTCGGTCACTACACTCTTTTTACTGATGAATTTCATCCTGAACTGTTCCAACTCGTCCTTGGTCTGGATCTTGATCGCTTCGAGTTCCGCTTTAAATTTTTCTACCTTATCAAACATTCCTTGTGATTAAATTTTGGGCAAAAGTAATGAGAGTTTCTTAAAACTCCTTGCCATGGGTAAGACTAACCAAAGAGCGGCCAATAGGTTTTAGATTGGCCATGGCCACTGCCAATCCTGAAGCTGGTACAGAGCCGAACAGTGTTTGTATCCTTCTGCCAGCCCACATACGAAATGAGAAGTAGTGCTCCCAGCTCTTCTGGTATGTGCTTTCTATTTTTTCCAGTACAAAACCATCCATCTTCTTGTGTTGCAGGATAATCTGCGACAAAATGCTGGCTGAATGTATAGCCATGGCCATGCCGTTTCCGCACAAAGGGGTGACCATTCCAGCAGCGTCACCACACATCAACATGTGGTTTTCTACGGGTAGTTTGTTTTCGAAAGAAATTTCGTTGATCACCAGTGGTCGTTCGAAAACGAAATCGGAATGCTCGAAAATGTTTTTGAGAAATGGATTTTTGAATAGAATGGTTTCTTCCATTTCACCGATTGCCTTATGTTTTTTCATGTTGCGCCTGTGGCTCAGGTAGCAGAGGTTGTACGTTTCGTTTTCTACTTTGCTGATGCCACAATACCCACCATCAAAATTGTGCAGGGCAATGGTATCGTGGGGAAAATCGGTTTTGATGTGATATTTTACGGCCAGATAGGGGGATTTGGAATGGATAAAACCCCGGTTCAGCTTTTTATCAATCCTTGAGCGCTTTCCGTGGGCACCAATTACCAATTTGCTGAAAACTTCGCTTGCGCCGGTATTGATTACAAAATGATTATCTGTGAACTTCACGTCTTCCACGGTGGTATTTGTCATACATTCCACACCCGCTTCTAGCGCTTTTTGATATAGAAAATGATCAAACTCGTAGCGGCTGATACCGAACCCTCCAAGGTCAAGGTCAAGGTGCGCTTGTTTGCCACTGGTTGATGTCAGGAGGAATTTTTTGATATCCGATACGTCTATATGTGCTGGGAATAGCCTGTTTCTTGATAGAAACGGTACCACTTCGTTGGATATATATTCTCCACATACGCGGTGGAATGGGTAGCTTTTCTTTTCAACTAATAGCACCGACAGGCCGCCTCGTGCCAATAAAATGGCATTGATCAGGCCAGCGAGCCCCCCACCAATAATTGCGACATCAACCATGTCCGAAATTAACCAGAAAATAGATATTGTAGAAGGTTTTACCCTTTTCCAAAATACTCGGCGATGAAGGTGAGGGAAAAAATACAGATCAATATAAAACCGACTAAAATAAGAAAACCCAGAAATTTGTTGTTTCTTTCTCTTTCGGGTTCGTGTTGGCTGTAGTACCAATCGCTTCCTTGGGGCATAGTGCTGAATATTTGCTGCTCTAATATTACGCAAATAATGTGAACATAGACAATAGTACGGCGGTGTTTTGGGTTCAACATGACGAATAGTCTTTTTCTTTGGAATCTATCTGTCGTCTTCCTTCATTATTTTGATTTTATTGAACCAGTTAGCCATATGTTCGTTTACTTTGCATGTACACTATGAGCAATAAGAATAATAAAGTTCAGGGACATCAACTATTTTTTGCCAAGCCGCGTACCTGGTTTTCTCTTCTGAGAAAAAACAAACCAGATGAAAACTACTGGCATAAGTCAGTGCTTATTTCCATAATTACAGTTTTGGTTTACCCACTTCAGTTTATTCAATCATGGCTATACAGCAAAAAGATCGACCGTATTGATATGAATGAAAAACCTCCGATTTTCGTGCTTGGACACTGGCGGAGCGGAACTACCCATTTACATTACATCCTGCACCAGGACCCGCAGTTTGGTACTTTGAGCAACTATCAGGCTTTTTTGTTTAATGTGGCCCTTTTGAGCCGAACCTGGCTCAAGTGGGTATTGAGCCCATTGGTTCCTCCTACCCGACCTCAGGACAATACCTCGATCGACCTCAACAAACCAGCTGAAGAAGAACAACCGTTTTGTACCATGTCAGTAAGGTCGGGGATGCATTCCTGGCATTTTCCAAAGAACCAATCATATTTCAATAAATACAACCTATTTGATGGGATCAACGCCCGTGAAAAAAAGGCATGGCAAAGGGATTATGTAAAATGCCTGAAAAACATTTCTTTTTTTAACGATGAAAAAAGGTTGGTTTTAAAAAACCCGCATAATACGAGCCGGGTGAAAGAACTTCTGGAATTATTCCCAAATGCCAAATTCATTTTCATCCAACGCGATCCAATGGATGTTTTTCAATCTACCCGCCATTTGTTCGATACCATGGTGAGCACCCAATACCTCCAGATGGTTTCTACTACTGAAATCGATGAGATGATTATGGGCAATTATAAAAAGGTGGTAGAAAAATACCTGAACGAACGCCATTTGATTCCCGAAGGTAATTTGGTGGAACTGAGCTATCAGGAATTGCTTGAAGCCCCGGAGAAGGAAATACAAAGGATATACCAGGAATTGGGCCTGCCAAACTATAAAAGTGCCTGGCCGCATATCAACAAATATTTACAGTCCATCAAGAAATTTAAATCCAACAACCACAAACCTATCGAAAACCGCTTACGCAATAAGGTTTATCAGGAACTCTACTTTGAAGAACTTGATGAGTTTTATGAAAATGAGGTGCCTAAACCAAAGAACAAGGATCACCACATGATGGAAACCAGCGACAAGTAAAATGTTTGTTTTCAGTTATTAGGATGGCTTATTGACCCAGGGATTTTTCCAAATCCTCAATCAGGTCTTCAACATCCTCAATTCCCACGCTTAACCTGATCAACGAATCTTTCAACCCGGATTTGAGCCTTTCTTCCCTTGGAATGCTGGCGTGTGTCATGCTGGCTGGGTGACCAGAGAGTGACTCTACCCCACCAAGGGATTCGGCCAAAGTAAATAATTTGAATTTTTCAAGTAAAGAGATGGCGTCATCGATACTATCTTCTATCAATTCAAAGGAAAGCATGCCCCCAAAATCCCGCATTTGTTTCTTTGCTATTTCATGATTGGGGTGCTCGTCAAAACCCGGCCAATACACTTTCTCTACTTTTGGGTGTGATTTAAGGAAGAAAGCTATCCGGCGGCCATTTTCACAATGTCGCTGCATCCTTATGTGCAATGTTTTCAGCCCCCTGAGTACCAGAAAACAATCCATAGGTCCCGGAACGGCCCCACTGGCATTTTGAATAAATGCCAACCGCTCCTGCAGGCTGTCTTTGTTGAGCATTAGTGCGCCCATTACCACATCGGAATGCCCGGAAAGGTATTTGGTAACCGAATGCATGACGATATCTGCTCCAAGGTTGAGGGGGTTTTGCAGGTATGGCGTAGCGAAAGTACTGTCAACCACAAAAAGTGCATTCCAGTCGCGTGCTACACCTGCTAGTCCCTTGATGTCTATGATGTTCATCATAGGGTTGGTGGGCGTTTCTACCCACACCATTTTGGTTTTTTTGTTAAAATGCTTGGAAATCCTGTTGAGGTCGCGCATTTCCACAAAATTGAATTTGATGCCAAATTTTTGAAACACCTCAGTGAACAATCGATAGGTGCCGCCATAAAGATCGTTGCAGCACAGCACTTCGTCTCCCGGGTTTAGAAGTTTCAACACGGCATCAGAGGCAGCAACACCAGATGAAAAACAAAGGCCATGTTTTCCATTTTCCAAAGCGGCCAGGTTGTTTTGCAAGGCTGTCCTTGTAGGGTTTTGGGACCTGGAATATTCGTATCCCTTGTGCTTGCCTGGAGAGGGCTGGGCATAAGTGGAGGTTTGGTAGATAGGGGTCATAATTGCCCCGGTAGTTGGGTCAGGTTGAACCCCCGCATGTATTGCTTTAGTCCCAAATTTCATATTCGTTGATTTTCCTTATGGCTAATTGAACAAACTTTAACCAGACTTAAATTGCCTGTCTTTTTAACAAATGTAATCAATCTGGCAAATTACTAAATAGTGAAATGACAAATCCTTAGGTGAATTGTGCCATTAGGCGATAGGCCTAATTTTTGGACAGGTAGAAACAAAAAAACCCGCTGAAAGCGGGTTCGTTGAATAGTTTTGTAGGTGATTATTTTTGGGCAGCCGGAGGGTTGATCCCCAGTTTTTTGAATATGAGGTCATTTACATCATATTTTTCATCTGCCGCCAGTACCACGTCCAGACCCTGGGTACCTGTGCTCAAAATCATGGCATAGCCACTTTCAGCCTGAACTTCTTTGATGGCTTTTCCAATTTTGTCAAACAATGGCGCAAATAGTTCGCTCTGCTTTTTTGAAGCGGACTTTTGTGCTTCTTGCTGGAAGTTTTGAAAACGGGTCTGCAACCCTTGCAATTCTGCTTCTTTATCGGCCCTTACCAACTCAGTCATGGTTTGCGCACTTGACTGATACTCCTGTATTTTGGTTTGCAGTTCTTTTCCTTTTGCTTCGATTTGATTTTGAAGCTGTGTTTCGAATGCTTTGTATTCTGCTTCTACACCTTTTAGTTCTGGCATCAAGCTCAAAATATATTCAACGTTTGTGTATCCTATTTTAAACTCTTGAGCCTGTGAATAACAAGCCAATAGTGTAAATACAAAAACAAAACTTAATGATTTGATTTTCATGGTTTAATTCAATTAGTTATTACTTATTACATCGTTTTTATCACCTAAATTCAATTCCTCCAAAACATAATCGGTGTAATCGTGTATTGGGTCTGTGTATATCATTACCAGGTCGCCGGACTTGTCAAATACAATACTAAGGCGGTGGTTTTTAGCTACTTTTTCTACTGCCTCAAACACCTTGTCCTGAACCGGCTTTATCAGTTCTTTTTTCTTTAGGAAAAACAAGCCTTCAAAACCAAATACCTTTTTTTGGTATTGCTTCACTTCATCCCATTTTTCACTTATTTCTACTGACCTTTCGTCTTTCATCTCCTTGGTCAGCAGGATTTCTTCTGCTTGCAGTGCCGACTCCATTTCCTGTATTTCCTTGTACATGGTCTGGATTTCTTCTTCCCACAACAAGGACACTTTGCTGATTTCTTCTTTAGCCTTTTGATACTCAGGCATTTTGTTCAGCACATAGTCGGTATCAACATATCCAAATTTTTGTGCAAATGTATCATTTAAATCGAAAACGAAAAGAAACAAGCACAGAGATAATACTTTTAGCAGGATATATTTTGTTCTCATGATTGTAAAAGGATTTATTGCTTTGAGGGGCTTTTCCCGTTTGGACCAGGCGTACTTACTTGCGTATTGGATGATCGATAGGGGCTTGTCCCGTTAAAATTACTCAATTGCTGCCTATATAATCGTTTTAATTTGATACTTATTGTTTATTACCTCAATAATTGCCCAATGGAGAAGTGGAACTGAGCCCCGCTTCTTTGTCCGGTAGAAGGGTCGTCATCATAGCCGTATCCCCAGTCTAATCCTAACAATCCGAATGCAGGCATGAATATCCTTGCCCCAAAACCAACTGATTTTTTCAATACGTTGGGATTGAAGTCGCTAAATTTGTTCCAGTTGTTTCCTGCCTCGGCAAAAGCAAGTACATATATGGTGGCCGAAGGGTTGAGTGATACGGGGTACCTTAGCTCCATTACATATTTGTTGAATATCGTTCCCCCGCGAATATCATCGCTGCGGTCGTTGGGAGTTCCCGAGTCGTCATTAGGCACTATGGAGTTGTTTGGGTATCCCCTCAGTCCGATTACCTCATTGCCAAGCAGGAAGTTGGTTCCGGTGAGGCCATCACCTCCCAATTGGAATCTTTCAAAAGGCCCAATTCCGGCTTTGTTGGTGTACTGGCCAATTACCCCGATGTGGCCTCTGGACTCCAATACCAGGTTGCCAACAAGTTTCAGGTAATATTTTGCATCAAACATCCATTTGTGATATTCCACCCATTTGTACTTTTCCACATTTGGGGCTGTTTCATAATTGATGTCCCTAAACAATGAAAAAGGAGGTGTAAGGGCAATGTTCAATGATACGGACGAACCGCCTCGTGGGAACATTGGGTTGTCGATACTATTTCTTGCTATGGTGGTATTGAAGGTAAAGTTGTTTGCAACACCCGAGCTGAAACCCAGCGACTGCCCAAAGTTGAACAGGTCGTAGTTGAGGTACGACACGGAATTGCTTACTGTAAAGTAATCATCCGGCCACTTCACCCTGCGCCCCAGACTGACTGTGGCACCCAATACTTTCAATGATCCCAGGGTCTCATCCGTAATGAAGTTGATAGAGCGCTGAACGGAATAATTGAAGCTTACCCCAAATGAGTTGGGTTTTTTACCACCCAACCAGGGCTCTGAGAAGCTTGTAGAATAGCTCTGGAACTGGCGGCCATTCGCTTGAAAGCGGAGGGAGAGCTTTTGCCCATCTCCTACAGGCAGGGGTCGCCATTTGTCGAAGTTGGGAATATTCCTAAGCGAGAAGTTATTAAATATAAGCCCTAAAGTTCCAACAAAACCAAAAGTACCTCCCCAGCCACCGGACAATTCGATCTGATCACTTGGTCGTTCTACCAGCGACCATTCTATATCTACTGTTTCATCTGCCGGGTTTGGAATGGGATTAGGGGATACCTGCTCAGGGTCGAAATATCCCAGCTGTGAGAGTTCACGCTGTGTACGTATCAACTCTGCGCGGCTAAAATACTGGCCGGGCAATGTCCTGATTTCCCGCATGATCACATGGTCATTGGTCCTGTCATTACCAGTTACATATACCTTGTTTATTTTGGCTTTGGCCCCTTCAAATACCCTCATCTCAATATCTACAGAATCTCCTTCTATTTTTACCTCAACGGGCGTAATGTTCGAAAACAAATAACCATTGTCGAGGTATTGGGAGCTTACGTCCAGGCCATTCGGGTTGAACTGTAGTTTCTTGTCCAGCAACTCCAAATCATACACATCCCCCTTTTCTATGGCCAATATCCTGTCGAGGTATTCATCTTCATATACATAGTTGCCTTTCCACATGATATCCCTGAAGTAATATTTGATGCCAGGGTTTACATGAAAATCGATATCAATGGACTTGTCATCATACCTGTATGATGTGTCGGAGACAATTTCAGCATCGCGATATCCTTTTGAGTTGTAAAAGGAGATAAGGCTTTCCTTGTCTTCCTCATATTTTGCTTTTACAAACTTCGAAGATTTGAAGAAATTCAGCTTTACGTTGCTGTTGAGAAAGCTTTTGAAACCATCACGGGAAACCAGGGCTGAGGAATCCACCAACGGCCTTTTTTGCTCCCCACTCTTGATGAATTGGATTGTTTTTGAAATGAGAGCGCTGAGCAGTTTGAGCCTCACCCTTTCACCGGTATTTTTCAACTTCTTTTTCAACCTGGATGCCGAAAAGTTTTCATCTCCGTAAAAATTGATGTCGTGCACTTTTACCTTTCTCTTTTTGTCCACTCCAACTTCCAGGATAACATTGTTGCTGAGAATAGTATCTTTCACATAGGTGATATCCACAGTAGTATTTAGATAGCCCTTTTCAGCAAAATATTTTTTTACCGTCAGTTCCGCATTTTTTATAATGGCATCTGTCATTACACGTCCACGGATAAGGTTGATCTTTTCCCTTATTTCAGATTCCTGGCTTTTGGTGATGCCCGTGAAATTAAACTTGCTCAGCCTTGGCCTTTCGGCCAATTCGATTGTTAGGAACACTTTACCGTTTTCTACTTTCGAAGCATAGATTTTAATATCACCGATTAGTCCCTGTTTCCACAGTTTTCTGATGGCACCACTTATATTGTCACCAGGTATTTTGATTTTGTCACCAACTTTCAGTCCTGATATGGAGGTAAGGGCATTAGAATCCAAAAATTCCGAACCTTCAATTTTGATTTCCGCAATTTCATAGACCTGGGGATTGGAGTAGCTCATGCTGATGTTGTCAGATGAGGGCTGCTTGGCACCATATCGTATTTGCGCAAAAGATAGAGTTGAAAATATCAATGCAGATACTAAAAATGTAATTTTTAAGCGCATTCTGTAGTTATTACTTTTTCAATTATTTTAACAACTGTTCACTGGTTTGGCCAAACCGTCGTTCCCTGGCCTGATAGTCAACAATTGCCTCGTACAGATGTTCTTTTCTGAAGTCTGGCCACAGGGTATCTGTGAAATAAAACTCCGTATAAGCCATCTGCCAAAGTAAAAAATTACTGACCCTGTTTTCACCGCTTGTGCGGATCATTAATTCAGGATCAGGAATATCCCTGGTGTATAAATATTGCGAGATCAGGGCTTCCGAAATATCATCCTTCCTGATCTTATTGTTTTCTATATCTGAAACCAAAGACAGCACTCCGTTGCAAATTTCTTGTCTCCCACTATAGTTCAAGGCCAATATCAAAGTCATCCCGGTATTGCCT
Source organism: Cyclobacteriaceae bacterium (assembly GCA_040222275.1). Taxonomy (GTDB): domain Bacteria; phylum Bacteroidota; class Bacteroidia; order Cytophagales; family Cyclobacteriaceae; genus CAXBNB01. The sequence continues at coordinate 314,269 of JAVKDJ010000002.1, read as the reverse complement.
GAGGTTTGTTTGATTCCCTCTTCAAGATTGATTTGGGCTTCTTGTGGTAAATGCGATATGTTGCCAATTGGTTGCAACCTGACGTTGTTTTTCATCAGGGTCGGTATTTCCTTCTTAATAGTAGATACCAGCAACGACATCAGGCCATCCACTTCACTCTTGGGCCTGTTCCAGTTTTCGGTAGAAAAAGCATAAAGTGTAAGGAATTTTACCCCAAGCTCCGCACTGCACTCGGTCGTCTCCCTGACGGCCTTGATGGCATTTTTGTGGCCAAATATCCTGGAAGCTCCCCGGCTTTTGGCCCACCTCCCGTTTCCATCCATTATTACAGCTATGTGATGGGGTATTTTTAGCGGATCAATCTTCTCTTTCATGCCTTCTTATTGGCCCTCGGCCAAAAAACAAGGCACAAAGTTGAGTATTTTTTCAGTGATATGGAATAATAAGTTTAATTATATATTGACTTATTGGGAATGTACTTGTATAAGCAGGGGATATTGTATAAAATATAGCTCAATGAAATGCCTGCATAATGATACCAATCCTGGTCGTTTGGGTTTCCGTATTGATAGTTCTTGTCAAAAATGTCACCATCAGATACACCGTCGATTGTATCGAAGAATATTTTTCGTGCGCCCAGCTCCAGGTCTATACTGAACCTTTTGCCCACCAGGTGTTTAAACCCTAGCCCAAATGGCAGCACTGGTTGAATGTTGCTGAATTCATCGACTTCCGGATCCACCCCAAATATTTTAAAAAAACCAAACCCCGCAAATACGTATGGAGACCACCTCACGTGAGACTTTTCGTTTTTGTAGTCGAGAAAGTGATATTCGAATACAGCGGCCCCTTCCATGATGGACCTGCTGAATGAAGCCTGACGGAGGTCGGCTGCCGGGTCTATTGGCGAATCATCGGATGCTGACAATTTTCCAAAAGTGGTGCTAAACTTAGTGCTTACAATTTTGCTCAGGTTCATTCTGTAATGAAATTGGAAACCAACATTCTGATTCGCCATTTTTATTCCCCTCGACAAATCCCCGGCGTAGCTGGTTGCACCAATTCCACCTCCGAACTCAATCAGTTGGGCATTGAGGCCAAAAGAGCATAAAATAATGGCCGATAGAATCGGCCACTTGATAAGTTTTAACATAACTTGTAAACAAGATAAAGTGCGAATTATTATCTGAATTTGGCTTTCTTTCTGGACACCTGTCCAAAAATATACACTAAGCGCATCTGCGTAATGAGGTAAAGGTCTTTTTGTTTGGAGCCGCCCCTAACACCTCCAATGCCTGTTTCATTGTCATAACCAAAGTTGCGGCCAACAAAATAGGATTCGGTAGCCCCTGTTTCAGAGTTGGTAAAAGACCAGGTGTTTAGATCTACCAGTTCGGGCTCCCGAGGTAGCCCTGCCAGCACTGCTGTTGTCTCGTGCGATCTTTCGGCCATGGCCCTGGCCAGGTTGTCATCACCAAAATCTGCAAGATTGGGATATCTTCCGCTCACATCGTCAAGATAGTCTGTAAACAACTGGCGGAAACCCAATTCGAAATGTGCATCAAAATTATTGGGCAACCTCACTTTTACGCCAAGACCTACCGGAATGGCCAATTGTATCAGGCTGTATGGTTTTCCCCCCGCAAAATTTTGCCCTTCAGTGCCCAATGGTTGTAGATCTACCCACTGTCCCGCTTCGGGTAGCCGATTGCCGGAAAGGTCAAACTCCGGAGCTATGGCCTGTGGGTTGTGCTTGAATGCTGCTATACCCAAAAACAAATACGGGTTCAATGGAAACCTGTTGTTCGCACCGCCATTGTTTGGGATAAGGTTGAATTCTATTCCCCATGACAATTCGATAATTGTATTTTTGAAATGCAAGTTCCGAAGATAAAGGTACTGGCTGGGTGGTGCGCTGGGGTCGGCATTAAAATCATCACCGGTCAAGGTACCATAGTTTAAGCCAACACGCCAAACCCCTGCCGGGTGAAACACCCTGGAATAGGTGATACCTACACCTGGCTTGGTAAACGCTACGTCCGTACTGAACCTGGATGGTGTTGGTGTGATGTCGCCGAAGTAGTTCATGGCGTTGATACTGAAACCAACAGTTGAGTATCGTTTGATGCCAATACCACCATGATTGACCTTGCCACCACGATAAGCAGTTTGCTTTTTACTACTACTCATACCATACTTTCTTTTCTGGCCGAAAAGGTCAACAGAAAAAGCCACAAGCAATACCAATAAAATGGATATGTATTTTTTCATTTTAGTACACCAAACATAGCACTACACTTTTTAAATCAATCCATAGCTATAGCAAAGTAGTGATACAAAAGTAATTAAATTGTATTAGTTATAAAAAATGCAGGAATAATTTAGTTTCTGATGTCTAGTCCCCAGTTAAGTTTAGTCCTTAGGGTATCGAAAAAATGGTAGCCTTCCAGTTTAATCAATCTTGCCTTGAAACTCTCCCTTCTGAGGGTCAACTTTACTTTATTGTTGAGGGTATAGGACCGGGAGTCTAGTGAGGTCAGGAATTTTCTGCCATCACCATCAATCTCAAGGGTAATAACACTCGAACCTGATACGATCAAAGGACGGACATTCAGGTTGTGTGGGCTGATGGGTGTGATGATAAAATTGTCGGATTGTGGCAATACTAGCGGACCACCACAGCTCAGAGAGTAACCAGTGGAGCCTGTGGGGGTTGATACCATTAGACCGTCTGCCCAATAGGTATTCACATATTCACCATTGATGTGGCAGTTGACAGCTATCATGGATGAGGTATCGCGCTTCAGTACCGCTACTTCATTGAGGGCAAAATTATTGTTTTCGAAAACACCATTTTCACTTTCCAGGTGTATCAATATCCTTTCATCAAAGGTGAATTTTTTTTCGAAGAACAAACCAAGGGCATCCTGGATGTTGGTTTTTGAAATAGTTGCGAGAAACCCTAACCTACCCAAATTTATTCCTAAAATGGGGATTTCGAAGGCTCCAACATGGGTTACTGTTTCCAGCAATGTACCATCTCCCCCAAGGCTGAAAAAATAATCCACGTTTTTAATATGCCCGGCATCCTCATAAATTGGGAAGTCGCCGAAATTGAGCCCGGAGCTATTGCTTTGGGCAACAAAGGCTTTGGATACTATGATGTCAACGTTTCTCTTTGCCAGTTCCTCAAATATTGCCTGTACAAAAGGATAGCTTTCTTTGTTTATCTTCCGGCCGTGTATTGCTATCCTCATTTTTTGGGGTATATCATTTAACTAAATATTTGATATGACGGGTGGCTCAGATTTTCAAATACTTCATCAGGGTATCGAGGCGCTCTTTTTCCACTTCATCTTCATCCTCCCTGCCGAAGATGGACGAGATCATAAACCCAAACCTCTCCAGTGCTGAAATGATATTTTTGGCGTTTTCTACATTGAGTTTGATGGTCAGCCGGATCATAGAAGGATCATCGGGATGGTTTTCTATAAAACTGCTTAATATTTTGCCATATTCCGATTCAATAATCCTGGAGATTTCAGTAAGTGAATAGTCGATTTGTTTCATAGGAATGACTATAATCGTCCCCGGGCTTCTTATTGAAGACATTTTTGAAAACGCTTCCACCACATCCTGGATAGAAATAACCCCGACGTACTGATTACTGCCATTCACCACGGCAATTAGGTTGAGGTTTTCTGCATACGATCTTTTCAGAATATCATAATAATGTTCTTCAGGTGACACATGCACACCTATGCCTTTGAGTTGATAACCAGCGATAGTTGGGCTGATGTTTTTTTGGTCAAAAATCATGGCCTCACTGAATATGCCATAGTAATTGCCTTCATCAACTACCGGGAATTCCCTTGTATGGAACTCGCGCATCCACTGCTGGGCTTTCTCGATGCTGTCGGAAAGCTTTAGTGGCGGGATGGTATAGTTGATAAGGTCTTTGGCTGTCATGCCACTTTTTTATTTAAAAATTCTTCCAAAATCTCATTAAAAAGTTGAGGGTGCTCCATCATCGGTGCATGGCAGCACTTGTCAATAAACCGCAATTCGGAATTGCTGATCATGCGGTTGAAATCATGCGCTACTATGGGTGGGGTAATGGTATCATTCAGGCCCCATATCAATAACGTTTCTGCTTTGATTTTGTGCAGCTCTTTCGCCAGATTATTTCGCTGGGCTGATTTGGCTATGCTTACAATCCTCAAACATTTTGGGATGTCTTTGGTGGTTTCAAATACTTCCTGAATATATTCTTCAGTGGCCGTTTCGGGATCGTAGAAAGTATATTGCACCCTTTCCTTGATATAATCATAACTCCCACGCCTGGGAAAAGAACCACCCATGGCATTTTCGAACAGGCCCGAACTTCCCGTCAGGATCATCCGGTTAACGTTCTCCGGGTGCTTCAATGTGTACATCAAGGCCATGTGCCCGCCCAGGGAATTCCCCATAATATCGAAATTTTCCAATTTCATGTGATCGATGAATGACTCAAGAAATTCTATTAATTTTTCGAGCCCGGCCTGCCTCACCGGCAATTCATATATGGGCAGCATCGGAATGATGATCCTGTGGTTTCCTGAGAATTTGTTCACCACTCCTTCCCAATTGCTGAGTGCCCCAAAGAGACCATGAAGCAGCAGCAATATTTGCCCCGACCCCTGATCAATGAATTTGAAGCCCTGTTCTTCCTTCATTCCTTTAGCTTGTAACATACCTCTATATTGTGTGCTGGTTTATTAAACGATTAAAATAATGATATTATTCGAAAAGCAAATGCTTATGCCGTAAATTCTTTTTCCTGAATGAATTCGCGGGAATTGTTAAAAAACTCTTCGATGAATGGAAAAATGGATGAAATCATTCCGAAGAGCTTGGGGGCAAATGTAGATACCGGTTCGTAAAATATGGAGCCTGAGGTTAAGTCAGGATCCAGTTTCCCTCCAAAAGACCCAAATACCCAAAGGAAAATGCTCAGGATCAATGCCCATTTTACAATACCAAGCAATGCGCCTACCACATCATCTATACTTCCAAACAGGGTCATGTCCAGCACTTTTTTTAGCAACTTGCCCAGCCAGTTGAGAAGGACCAGCAGGCCAATGAAAATAATTGTAAAGACGATAACAGGCAAGATGCCGTCATAGCCTTCGATGTATCGGGATAGAAACTCCACTCCCACATCCAGCAATTTGATGCCCCCAATGATGGCAATGAAAAAAGCGGCCAGTGAAATTATTTCCAGAATGAAGCCTTTTTTGAACCCTGAGTATGCCCCAATTCCAAAAAATACCAATACGATAATGTCAATTGTGTTCAAAACAATATATTTTCTGTGGACAGAAAAATGTCGAAAGTGAAGAATTTTAGTCTGCCAAAAATTACGACAGCAGTGATTTTACCAATGCGGAGATTGTTTTGCCATCTGCTTTTCCTGCCAGGGCTTTGGTAGCAGTCCCCATTACTTTTCCCATGTCCTGTGGGCCTGAAGCCCCTACCTGTGCTATGATTTTTTCCAGTTCAGATTTAATCTCATCTTCAGAGAGTTGCTTGGGCAAGTAGGCGCTGATTATATCGAGTTCATCTTTCTCTATTTTGGCCAGGTCGTCCCTGCCTTGTTCCACAAAAAGATCGTGTGAATCCTTTCTTTGCTTGGCCGCCTTGGTCAGCAATTTCATCTCTACATCCTGGCTCAGGCCATCACCACCACCTTTTTCTGTTTCTGCCAGAAGGATCATCGACTTTATAGCTCTAAGGGCACGAAGTTTATCTTTTTCCTTGGCCAGCATCGCTGCTTTTATATCTGCATCAATTTGTAGTTTCAAGCTCATAACTTAAAAGTTTAATTTCATTCATTGGTTCTTCAATGAGCGAATTTAAACAGAAACTTTAAAGAGCCTCAATCATTTTGTGAATAGAAGGAAATCCAGGATGAAAACCGGCCTTAAAAGCTTGGACACTATGTTGCTGTAGCCACTCATTTTGAATACAAAAAACAGTTTTTATGGCTGCATTAATAACGCCAATAATTTTGATTTAATTTTTTACTTTAATATCTATGTAGTTCTAAAGTTTGACTTTCCACCAGCTACAGGATTTAGAACAAAACCAAGTTTATCAGAGTAATGTCCGTAGTAAAGTTCATCCACCGGCTCGAGCGAATCAATGACTTGATCAGAAGAGGAGCCACCGGAAACCCCTCTCAATTTGCCAGTAGGCTGCAAATATCCGAAAGCAGACTGTACGAAATATTGAAGGAGCTGAGAAGCCTGGGGTTGCCAATCATATTTTCACACACTTGTAATTCTTACCGATATGAAGGAGATGCTGGCATTGAAGTGAAAATATTCGGTAGGCCACTTCGGGAAAAAGAAATGGAGGAATCCATAGGCGGCATGGGATTGAGCCCATATCATAACACGAAAAATTTTATCAATATATTGATGCCTTCCAAAATTTTTTAACCAATAAACCAAAACAAGTATGAAAACCAAACTATTAATGTTTGCCACTATGATGGCTTTGTCTTTTTACACCACTGCTCAGGATAGCGATTTTGATGAAGATATTATGAAGTTGTTAAATGTAAACGGATCGAAGCAAGTAATGGAGCCTATGATCAACCAAATGATTGGACAATTTAGGGCAATGAATTCAAGTGCACCGGCAGACTTCTGGGCCTTGCTCAAACTGGACTTAAAAGCAGATCTGACAGAGTTGAACCAAAAAATGGTGCCTATATACAAAAAGCATTTTACCCAGGAGGAAGTGAAAGGGCTGATCGAATTTTATGAAAGCCCCCTGGGCAAGAGCCTGACTACAAAGACGCCCCAGGTTATGATGGAGTCCATGCAGATAGGCCAGCAGTGGGGTATGGAAATAAGCGCAAAAGTGCAGCAAAGGCTAAAGGACGAGGGGTATTGAGTTATAGGCATTTACCTCTATAAAAAAATAGTTTTATGAAGGGATGTCCGTTATGTCTTAGAACAGAGTACCGTGGGACTTTTAGCAAGTTTACTTTCACCGGAAAACCTAATAGTTTTTCTTCGGTTGAAGAATTAAAGACTATGAAAAGATCTATTCTTTTGATTGTTGTTGTGCTTGCCCTTATAGGACACAATATGCATCGAATTTATTCGAATTATGAATATGATGGCATGGCAATTTTTGTACAAGTTTCTATGATTGTCTCGTTTACTTTGATTGCGATTGAGGCTTGGGTAAATGAGAAAAGAGATAACAAAAGTTAATCGGGATGGAGACATACTAGTGGGCTATAAGGCATTTACCTTATTTACTCTAAAGAAAATATCACCACTCCAGTTTTACCGGAGTGGTGATTGCTATCCTTGTTGCTCAATTCATTTTTCAACAAAATTTTTAAATTATGAAAGAGTTAAGTATTGAACAAATGAGCAAACTAAGTGGCTCATATTGGGAAGGTTGGGGTAGTTCTGGTTGTAACGATGCAATGATTGGATTGGGAGTGGCACTGGCTAGTGCCTTTACAGGGCCAGTGGGAATAATTACTGGATTGGCAGGTGCACTGACATTTGTAAACCACATTAGCGATTGCTCGGGATCAGGAAGTAGAAATCAAATACAATATAAGTCTAGTAGTACTAGCTAATTTCAGAATCCGAACCTGGTTGATTCATTTATTCTAATGGTGGCCAGGTTCATTGAAGAAATTTCAGTATGAGTGAAATAACATTATTATTCCAGTTAAATAAAATTTTCTTTTTAAGAACCTTAAAGCGAGATATGGTGTCAGCCGTATTATCCGTTTTTTCATTCACTCATATACTTTTAGTTTTTACATTTATAGGATTAGCTATTCCAAAAACTATAAGTAACGAATTTCTTAACTATTTTATAAGTGCGTATATTGTATTAGATGTTATGCTTAGGCTTTTTTTTCAGAGGATCAAACTTGAAACCCTTAATTTTAATTCACTGGTTTTTCATAGATCGAGCCTTGTTCATTTCACTTTGATGGTAAATTCGATTAACATTTTTTCTCTTATTCCAATAATGTTATTCGTTCCAGTACTTTTTGTAAAAACTCAGAATCCCACCCTTTACATAGCACTACTGTTAATGATTGTTTTATGTCTAAATTGGATGATTCTGTTTATTCACATTTCGAATAGTCCGTTTCTTAGGCCACTAGTGATAGGCGTATCTATTGTACTACTACCTTTAATAACTCATGTACCTATAAATTTTATTGAGGTCATAGGAGTTACATCTAATGATTTTGTCATAATCATTGGGCTAATTGTTACTTTGTTCGTTTATGCGATTGTTTTTTGTTATTCGAAGCAGAAGTTTTTGATTCTAAAAGGTAGTAATTTGACAAAATCAAAAATTACAATTGGAAAAATTGATTTCTTTCAACATTTACTTGACTTAGATATCAAATTGATTTTGAGAAATAAAAGGCCTCTAACTTATACTTTAAGTTCTATTTCTTTACTCATCTTACTTGGAATAACCTTGGATAATGATCCCAATTCTATAGGAATTGTTGATTTTGTTATATTCTCATACCTTTCAATTATCATATTCCTGCAATACGGCCAATATCTTTTTTCATGGGAAAGTGGATATTTCGGATTCATTTTGCACAACATTTATACTGATAATTATATTTCTACCAAATTCAAGTTATTCGATTTTCTAATGGTGTTAAATGGTATCTGTTTAATTCCCATAGTTATGTGGCAGGGGTCAAATTACTATTATTTTGGTATTTGGTTATTCCAACTGGGTTCTCTCCCGATGCTTGTGATTTTAATTTCGTTGAGGAATACTAAACCTATAAAGTTGAATAAGGGAGCGTTCATGAATTATGAAGGAACAACACTAAATACTTTTATTTTGTTGTTCTTCTGCTCGTTGCTCCCCCTATTAATTTATTTCCCTTTTTATTTAGGAGGTCAAGTGGTGGAAGGTGTGTATGTGTTGGGGTTCATTGGATTCATTTTACTTTTTTTCAGAAAGAAGCAAATTGCATTCGTTAAAAATATTTTTGAAACAAGAAAGCATTTAATGTATAAAGGGTTTAGAAACATCTAAAAATAAAGAGGGTGATAGAAATTAGAGCATTAGTAAAAAATATAGACACAGATTGTATATTACAAATTCCAGATTTGTTTTTCGATAGTGGTTTAATTCATGGAATAGTAGGTAGAAATGGGTCAGGAAAGAGCACTCTTTTAAGAATCATACTGGATTTAGATAACGCAACTGCTGGAGAAGTCTTGATAGATGGACATAATAACAAATCCGAAAAAAATTTAAAAAAAAAAGTTGGAGCGTATCTAGATGATGATTTTTTAATTGACTTCTTAACCCCTGAAGAATACTTTGAACTAATTTTTAGACTTAAGTTGGGAAGTCTAAAAAGTTATGCTGATTTCATTTCATTCATGGCTCCTTTTTTTGCAGACGAAATTCTCGGGCAGGATAAGCAAATCATAAATTTTTCGAAAGGAAATAGACAAAAAATTGGAATAGCAGGGGCGCTTATTGGTGACCCTAAAATATTAATCCTTGATGAGCCAATGGCTCATCTTGACCCAAACGCAAGAAAAGAATTAAAGGATTTGTTAAAAAAGCTTTGCCAAGAAAAGGGGTTGACTATTGTAATTACCAGCCATGATTCTCTTCAGGAGTTGAGTTTTTTTGACAAGACAATTGCCTTAGACAGGGGGACAATACAAAAAATCTAAATGATTAAAGTTATTCATGACAAAAAGTTGCTCATTGCTATCGGTTTTTATTCTGAAAACAGAAACATTTTTTCACGCATCATAAAAAAAACAGCTTGATGAATGGTGCCCAAGTTTTGATTGGTGTACTGGTTTTTTTTGCTAAAATTTTTACTTCACTCCAGTTATACCATAGTGGGTTGCTTTACAATTGTTCTACTTATGAAGTAATTCCTAATTCTGGACTCAGCAAGTTTTCACCGTGTTTTTTGCCAAAATGATAAGTTGCTACTTCTCTGTGCAGTTTAATTAAGCAATAAATACTGGGTGTTAATTTCTATTAAATGAATGAAATTATTTACAATCTACTGTCTGACATTGACAAGCGTTTGATTTTTTTCTTGCTTTGTGCATGTTCTTTCACATTGGGGTTTATTGTTAAAACATCACTGCTCAGTGATGATTTTTTGCTGGCAAATTATAGCAACGAATTAAGCCTAAATGAACTTAACAGACTTATCGAATTCCAAAACTCCTGGGAATGGCTGGGCTACTTGTTTATTCCGGTATTTTATGCCTTAAAATTTACCTTGATTGCGACCACACTGTATATTGGGGTATTTTTCTTCGACCTCATGTATTCCTTTAAAAAGCTGTTTCAAATAGCTATGATAGCCGAGGTTATTTTTTTATTGCCGGTTTTCATAAAGTTTTTGTGGTTTACATTTATCCAAATTGACTTCACACTGGAACAATACGTAAGTTTTTATCCGCTTTCCCTTCAAAATATATTTTTTGATGTTCCGATTGAGCCATGGTATTTATACCCTCTGCAGGCACTAAATATTTTTGAGTTTGGTTACTGGTTTGTATTGGCCGCAGGTATATCCTTGGCCTTCAAAACCGGGTTTAGCAAATCCCTGTTGCTGGTGGTTCGATCATATATTCCGGCGCTGGTGTTTTGGATTACACTGGTAGTGTTTCTGTCCCTGAATTTTAGCTGATGAAACGCAAGTGGGTGAAAAAACTATTAGGTTTTCTTTTGCTGGCTATTGTTGTGCTTCTGATGTATGCTACCTATAACAAGCTTTTGCTTAAGCATGAAATAAAACAAAACCTTGAGACGCTCTCCTTTGATCATATATATGATCTTGATGGTCGGCCTTTTCGATTTCCTGAGCTTGCGAATAAGATTCCATGTATTATTATTTTTTTTAATAGCACATGTGACTTTTGTCAAAATGAGGCGATAGATATAAATGCCAATTTAGAAAGACTAATGCAGATCCAAATTGTGATGGTGTCAACCGAATCTGTAGAAGAGATAGAGGCGTTTCGGGATAAATATAAATTGCTTTCAGAAAACGTACATTTTGCCAGAATTAAAAATGACCATGTTATTCCTGCATTTGGTTCAACATCGGTTCCATTAATTTTAGTATATGATGCGAGTGGAAAACTTCTAGAATCTTTTAATGGACGTACAAGTGTTTCGGCAATTCTAAAAGTATTCGACTGAAACTATGTCTCTTATCATGAAACAGTCACTTAGGAAATATTCCCGGTATTTTATCAAGCAAATGGATCAGTCCGATTGTGGGGTGGCCTGTATGGCCATGGTGTTAAAGTATTATGGAAAAAGACCTGCATTGGAAAATTTGCGCAATAAAAGCGGCACCACGAAAAAAGGCACCACGATGCTGGGTTTGTATCAGGCAGCACCACATCTTGGTTTTGACGCTAAGGGGTACGAATCGGACATAGAGGCCATTAAGTCATTGTACTACCCGATTATTTTGCATACGGTCAAGAATAAATACCTTCAACATTACATCGTGGTTTTTTGCTATGACAATGGTTTTTTTGTTGTAGGTGATCCCGCAGAAGAAGGAGTTAGGCTAATGAGCGAAGAAGAGCTACAGACATGCTGGCGGTCCCAAGCCCTTCTAAGCCTGAAGCCTTTACCAAATTTTGACGATACCTCAGAGAGCAACCGGCAGGAATTAAAATGGATTACGGATTTGGTCAGGGAGGATGTCAGTTTACTCTCCGTGGTAGCTATCATAGGCTTGCTTATTACGGCTTTAGGTTTATCAACCGCTCTCTATTCTCAAAAGTTAATTGATGAAATATTGCCTGAAAAGGACATCAACAAATTGATGGTTGGTATTGCGCTATTGACAGTGCTACTACTGTTTCGTGGTTTTATGCAATATATACGAGGCAGTATGCTTGTTCAGCACAGTAAAGACTTCAATATTCGTATTATTGATAAGTTTTACAAAATCCTTCTAAAACTACCCAAGACATTTTTTGATCACAGAAAAACCGGCGACCTGATAGCTAGAATGAATGATACGGCCAGGATACAAAGGACAGTCAGCCTTATCGCGGGTAGCCTCATGATAGATCTACTGTTGGTTGTGGTTTCATGTGTTTTTATGTTCAACTATGATTTGTGGCTTGGACTGGCCGTATTGATCGCCATTGGGGCTTTTAGCATCCTGGGTTTAAGGTATGGTAAATTGCTTCAATCATCCCAAAGGGAAGTACTGAATGCCTATGCTCACAACGAGAGCAATTATGTGGATACCATACAGGGGATAGAAGCAATTAAATCTTTTAACAAAGAGCATTTTTTTGCAAAAAATACTTCTGCGATATATGGTAATTTTCAGGAAAAAGCATTTGTTCTAGGGAAAATTGGAACAAAATATGGCTTTATCAATGAATTGTGTGGTACACTCTTTACTATGATATTGATTGGATACTTGTCGTATTCAGTTGTTAACGGCGACCTGTTAGTGGGGGAAATGGTCGCGCTCTTGTCAGTATCTTCAGGTATTATTCCCTCTTTGATCAAAATATTCATGGCCAATATACAATTGAAGGAGGCACAGGTGGCCTTTAACCGGATGTATGAATTTGCAGAGCTGGATCCGGAAGTGATATGTGAAAATGACAATTCCTTCTTTGAAGAACTTCAAGTACTTTCTATAAAAAAGCTTACCTTTTCTTTTCCTGGTACTTCATCGTTGCTTCAAGATATATCAATAGAACTAAAACGAGGAGAGTGGGTCGCTTTAATAGGTGAAAGTGGAGGGGGAAAGAGCACTTTGTTTCAACTAGTTCAGCGATTTTATGAGCTAGATGAGGGCAGTATTCTTTTCAATGGTCATAACATTAAGGATATGGGCCTGCCTAGCCTTAGGGGTAAGATAGGAGTTGTTCCTCAGCACGTGAAGTTGTTCAGTGGAACGGTTTTGGACAACATATCCATGGGAGAGTATGAAGTGGATCCACAAAGCTTGGTAGAAAAATGTAGTTTATTAGGTTTTGACCCTTATATCAACAAGTTTCCGAATGGATTTCAGACAATTGTAGGAGAAGAGGGGGTGAATATGTCCGGAGGTCAGGTAAAGCTAATAGCATTGGCCAGAGCACTGGTTAAGGACCCTGAATTGCTACTTCTGGATGAGGCTTTTTCTGCTATGGGACAAGAATATAGGCATTTCTCTTTTGAGCTTATTCAGCGGATAAAACCTAAAACTGCAATCCTGATGGCTACCCATGATATTGATACAGCGCAAAAATCTGACAAGGTTTTCGTACTTGAGAAAGGAAGAATAATGGCCAGTGGGAGGGCTTGTGAAGTGTTGCAAGAAACAACTGGCTTCTAAGGTAAAGATCTGAACCTCGGAAGATTAGGTGGAACAGAAATAGTCAAGTATATTTTATAATAGCATTGTAACAATGACCAGCAAACCGAAACAAAGAAACTTAACCATTGCCTATTCCTTACTCAGCTTAAATGTCATTGCTTTCTCTTATCGGTTGATGGTGTATGGGCCATCTATTTCGATGTTCGTGGTGCATGTGGGTTTTCTGCTCTCAATGGGCACTTATGCTGTGGGTATTTATTTGAAAAAAAGTGAAAATGAAAAGTCTTAAGGAAAAGGCACACCTTATTTTCATTGTTTTATGTTGTGCCATCATACAAATTAGCCTATTTGTTTTCTTTCTTATCACCGATGATAAACTTTCGATCACTAATTTCTACCAATCAGGAAAAACACTGGGCTTGTTTTTGGGGGGAATTACCTTTGGTTTCCTGTCTGTGTCTTTGCTTATGGATTTAAAAAAAGCAAAATTGAATTGCGGTCTATTGAGTCTTTCTACACAGGCAAACGTTAAATTTCAACAGATGACCTACATTTGCTGGAAGGAAAATCAATCCATGAAATGACCCGACTAAGTGTAAATGTAAACAAGATAGCCACGATCAGAAACGCACGTGGTGGCAACAACCCTAATCTGGTGCAGGTAGTTCAGGACTGTGAGCGCTTTGGTGCACAGGGTATTACCATCCACCCCAGGCCCGACGAACGTCACATCACAACAAAGGATGTTTATGACCTGAAGGAGGTCGTGACCACAGAGTTCAACATTGAGGGATATCCCGATGAGCGGTTTCTCAAAATCATAGAGGAGGTGAAGCCTGCCCAGGCCACTTTGGTACCTGATGGGCCCGATGTGCTTACCTCCAGCGCAGGTTGGGATGTGATCAACAACAAAGGCTTTCTCCGCGATGTGGTGGCACGTATTAAAGCTACAGGCGTAAGGGCTTCACTGTTTATGGACCCGGTAGCCAGCCAGATTAGCCAGGTGCCCGACCTGGGAGCTGACCGAATAGAGCTATACACAGAGCAGTACGCTACACAATACCTCAGGAGTAAGGAAAAAGCAATTGCTCCTTATAAGGAAGCTGCTATTTTCGCACATGAACTTGGCTTGGGCCTCAATGCCGGCCATGATTTGGACCTGGACAATCTAAGGTATTTTCAAGGGCAGATACCGCATTTGGCCGAAGTTTCCATAGGCCATGCGCTGGTATGCGATGCGTTATACTATGGTTTGGAAAATACCATTCAAATGTACTTAAGACAATTGGCAGATTGAGTAATTTATTGAACTACAAATCGATTGGGGAAGGTCAGCCCCTGATCATATTGCACGGACTGTTTGGCTCGCTTGATAACTGGCTGACGCTTGGCAAACGCTATGCTGAAAAGTATCAGGTAATATTGGTGGACCAGCGAAATCATGGCAAATCATTCCACGATGGGGAGTTTGACTACACCCTTATGGCGCAAGATTTGGATGCGTTGATTGAACACATGAACCTGGAAAATCCTATACTCCTTGGGCACTCCATGGGGGGCAAGACAGTGATGCAGTACACGGCCTTTCATCCCGAAAAAGTGCACAAACTGATAGTGGCGGATATTGGGCCTAAATATTACCCTGTACATCATGAAACAATCATTAAAGCACTGAAAAGTATGCCCGTAAAAACGTTGCAGAGCAGGGAAGAGGCGGAGGAATTGTTGTTA
This sequence comes from Cyclobacteriaceae bacterium, assembly GCA_040222275.1. Lineage (GTDB taxonomy): Bacteria > Bacteroidota > Bacteroidia > Cytophagales > Cyclobacteriaceae > CAXBNB01. The sequence continues at coordinate 299,142 of JAVKDJ010000002.1, read as the reverse complement.
AAGGACATCCAAGATTTTGGTACCCGGAGTTTTTTGCTCAAAAACCTGAAAAGGACGCCCGAAGGCTTTGATTGGAAAATGAACCTGGGGGGGATCAGCGCCAATATAGAGGAAGTAGGTAAGCCGCTGGACTACTATCTCCCTATAGAATTGCCTACTCTGTTCATTTATGGAGGCCAATCAAACTACATTCTCGATGAGGACAAGGAAGATATTCATGAAATTTTTCCACAAGCTGAGTTTACTTCCATCCCCGACTCTGGTCATTGGCTACATGCCGACAACCCGGATAAGTTTTTTCAATTAACCAGCCATTTTTTAAGTTCGTGAGAATATGGCAAAAGGCAAACTATTCCTCATCCCTACCATTATATCCGAAGATACCCAAAACGAGGTAATACCTCCCCATGTGAAATCGGCTATACAGGAGCTTGACTATTTTCTCGTAGAAAACCTGCGTTCGTCCAGAAGGTACATCAGTAGTTTAGGTCTGAACAAAACCATCGAGGATTTGCGGTTTGAGGTATTGGATAAAAATACCACTGGTAGGCAACTTCAGGAATTGATGCAGGGTTTGTTTGATGGGGTTTGCATAGGTGTAATATCGGAGGCAGGCTGCCCGGGCATTGCCGACCCTGGAGCCCTGGCGGTGGAGTTTGCCCATCGTCACGACATTCAGGTAGTACCCTTGGTTGGGCCTTCTTCCATTTTGATGGCCCTCATGTCTTCCGGTTTCAATGGGCAGTCTTTCGCTTTTCATGGTTACTTGCCGTTTGACAAAACATCCAGGCTTCAGAAGATCAAAAGTATGGAAGCTGATGCCTACCGCAACATGCAAACCCAGATTTTCATGGATACACCATACCGCAACAAGTCGTTGGCAGATGATTTACTTTCCACTTGCAGGCCGGATTCCCGCCTGTGTATAGCCCGCGATATAACCGGTAAAAAGGAAATGGTGAAGACAAAAACAATCAGGCAATGGAAGTCGGCCAACCTGCCCGACCTTCATAAAATTCCGGCAATTTTTGCATTATACTGCTGAGATTGTTTTTAGTTCACAATAAAGTATAAATTTGCCCGCTTAAAATTAATCGAATACAAATGCCATATTTGTTTACATCAGAATCAGTTTCGGAAGGACATCCGGACAAAGTAGCAGATCAGATATCAGATGCCCTGATCGACCATTTTTTAGCTTTCGATCCTACTTCTAAAGTAGCCTGTGAGACATTGGTCACCACAGGGCTGACCGTCTTGAGCGGCGAGGTAAAATCTACAGCTTACCTGGATGTTCAGAAGATCGCCAGGGATGTAATCAACAAAATCGGATATACCAAAGGGGAATACCAATTTGATGGTAATTCCTGCGGGGTGATTTCAGCTATCCATGAACAGTCTCCTGACATCAATCAGGGAGTGGAGCGCGAAACGGAGGATGAACAAGGTGCCGGAGATCAGGGAATGATGTTTGGCTATGCGACCAGCGAAACCAAAAATTACATGCCGCTTGCCCTTGATTTATCGCATAAATTGTTGATCGAATTGGCGGCACTTAGAAGGGAGAATTCAGAAATCAACTACCTCCGGCCTGATGCCAAGTCGCAGGTCACTATCGAATACAGCGATGACAACAAACCTCAGAGGATTGAGGCGATCGTAATATCTACCCAACACGATGATTTTGATGAAGAAAAAGCCATGTTGGCCAAAATCAAGAGCGATATCATCAACATATTGATACCAAGGGTAAAGTCTCAACTGGAGCCTGAACTGCAAGCCCTTTTCAATGACCAGATAAAATTCCACATCAACCCAACCGGCAAATTCGTAATCGGCGGCCCTCATGGGGATACCGGCCTTACCGGACGTAAAATTATAGTAGATACCTATGGTGGAAAAGGAGCCCATGGCGGTGGTGCTTTCTCTGGCAAGGACCCATCAAAAGTAGATAGGTCGGCAGCCTATGCAACAAGACACATCGCCAAGAATATGGTAGCGGCTGGCATAGCGGACGAAATTTTGGTTCAGGTGTCTTACGCAATAGGTGTAGCCGAACCAATGGGCATTTACGTAAACACATACGGCACTGCCAATGTTGACCTGACTGACGGCCAGATAGCTTCCAAAATTGAGGAAATCTTTGACATGAGGCCGGCAGCATTGATCAAAAGACTGAAACTGATGGAACCTATTTACTCTGAAACTGCAGCCTATGGGCACATGGGAAGGAGTCCTGAAATTAAAACGTTCTCATTTGATGGTGGCAATGGTGAAACAGTAACCAAGGAAGTAGAGACCTTTACCTGGGAAAAACTCGATTATGTCGATAAGGTGAAGGCCGCATTTGGAGTTTAAACCTATATATGGCAAACCAAAGTACCATATCAAATAGATCAAAGCGGGGAGTTCTGTTACTTTACTCCCCTCTATTGGTACTTTTTCTCCTTTTTTATTCCTGTCAGCAGAAAAAACAAACTGAGGCAATTGCAGAAGTAGCCAAAAAAGAGGTTAAGGATTCTGTGCTTGTGGTACCTCCCAAAAAATATTTTGACATCATAGTTGATTCCCTGGAAGTGTTTGAGGGAAAAATCCGAAGAAACCAGAACCTGGCTGATATCTTAACACCCTTCAACGTGTCTTATGAGATCATCCATCAGATTGCGATCAAATCAAAAGAAGTTTTTGATGTAAGAAAGCTGGTGTCTGGCAAGGATTACAGTATTTTGTATAAAAAGGATAGCCTGAAATATGGCACACATTTTATATACCGGCCCAACCCTATAGAATATGTAGTTTATAATTTCAGCGATTCTGTAAACATCCACAAGGCAGAAAAGCCTATCGAGCTGGTTGAAAAATCCCTTAGTGGCGTTATTTCATCTTCATTTTACGAAACGATGATAGAATCGGGCGGCACTCCTGAACTGGTCGATATGGTGGTGGACGTATTTGCCTGGCAGGTAGATTTTTTTGGTATTCAAAAAGGCGATAACTACAAGATAATTTATACAGAAAAACTGGTAGATGGCGAGGCTGTCGGCATAAATGGGATAACCGGGTCGTATTTTCAACACCTCAGTGAGCCCTACTATGCTGTAGCATTTGATCAGGGTAGCGGGATAGATTATTTCGAACCAAACGGAAAAAGCCTGAGGCGTAGTTTACTCAAAGCCCCTCTCAATTTTACACGCATCAGCTCTAGGTATTCTGGCAGGCGGTTTCATCCTGTCCAAAAAAGGTACAAAGCCCATCTGGGTACCGACTATGCTGCACCTGTAGGTACACCGATCCGAACAGTGGGTGATGGCCTGGTGCTGGAAGCCCGCTATCATAAGTACAACGGCAACTACGTGAAGATCAAACACAACGAAAATATTTCTACACAGTATTTGCACATGTCTAAAATCGCCTCTGGAATCAGAAGAGGCGTGAAGGTAAAGCAGGGTCAGACCATAGGGTTTGTGGGTAGTACCGGCCTGGCCAATGGCCCACACCTATGCTACCGATTTTGGAAAAATGGGGTGCAGGTAGATGCGCTGAAAGTGGATTTGCCTTCTGCCAATCCGATAGTTGATGCTGTCAGGGTTCAATTTGACTCTGTGACCAAAGAGGTAATGAGCCAATTGGACAAAATTGAATTGCCTGTTCAAGTGAATGGCGCCCCTGAGTTGGTTTCGTTAAATTAAAACCCCACCATCACAAAAGCCCCCCAGTAGTAGGGTTCCTTCCACTTTTCTTTCAGTTTCTTTTGGGCATTGATGAAGGACTTGTTTTTATCTCCGGTTTGGAGCCACTCGCTATAGAAGTTGGTCATCAATTCCTGCGTGGCGGCATCATCTACCGTCCACATACTCATAATGATGCTTTTGGCACCAGCTATCTGAAACGACCGCTGTAGCCCGTAAACACCCTCCCCATTGCTGATTTCGCCAAGGCCGGTTTCACATGCTGAAAGTACTACAAGATCGGTTTGGTCCAGGTTGAGGTTCATCGCTTCATAGGCCGTAAGGATGCCATCCTGGCCATCGGAAAACTGATCGGAAATGCTCCCTGTTTGTAAAAAACTGTTGGCTCCTGCCAGTATCAGCCCGGATCGCAGCAGCGGGTTTTCTACATACTTGTCTATTTCCACCCCTTCTTCAGGTTCCTGGTTTTCAAGAAAAAACCCATGTGTGGCTATATGCAGGGTTTGCGGGCTATTAAGGTTTTTGACCGAATCTTCAATGGCATTGTCACCGAACAACGCTGATGGTGGCTTACCGTTGATTTCATATTGGTCCGAAATATTTTCAATTTCTTTTTTTGTGCCCGGTAACATGGCCAGCAGGTCGTTGCTATTGATATAGCGTTGCAAATTTCCCCTCAATCCTCTGGAAATACCTCCCCGTATGCCACCACCCCTGGTAGCCCTGGAACCGCGGGCACTTCTTTCAGAGGCTGGGTTGAGCCCTGTCTTTTCCCCATCCATTTCCGACAATTTATCTTCCTGGCTGTTTTGTCTTTCTATATGCCCCATATTATAGTTGGGAAATCCAAAGAGGTGTGCTTTTCCACCGGAAGGGTTGGCACCCTGCGTAGGAGCAAATGCCACAAGGTCCTTGGTATTGGTCACTACTTTTATCTCCAGTTCATCGAGTGTATATTTTTTGGTGGCCGGGTTTTGAAGGGTATTGATACTGATTTGGTTGTAGATACCATCTGGTGAAAAATATACTTTTTTAATGCCCTGCAGCTTATTGGCGATCGGCCGCCAAAAAAGTCGGTATGAATGGTTTTCTTCCACTTTATATTTGATGGCGTTGCGATAATTGGCCAGGAACCGGTGTTCCATCATTTTGCCATTCCTCAGTACAACCAGCTCCGGGTGTTCCATAGTTTCAGGAGTGAGGACCAATCCCGCATAAAAGATTTCATCTGTAAAATAGCCGGCAGAATCGGGTGTGAAACTCCTGAACCTGATCATTTCTACGGCAGCCTCGCCAGGTTTGAGTTTTTGCTGAACTTGCTGCCAGGTCACACGGTTTTGGGTATAGGTATTGGCAAATGCCTTAGATTGGACACTTATCTCCTTCTCCAGTTTGTCAGCTGCCCGTGTGATGGAGTCAATTTTGAAGTTTCTGGAGAAAATATCATCCTTCACCGAACTGAACAATTTTGACAGCTGTTCCTTTTGGCTGATCCATGTATTGTATTTTTCAATTAAAACCGAATCCCCACTGTCCATGATACTGGCCCGGACTTTTCCTGTAGCATACATGATCAATCCTTTGGTGGCCAGTTGATAATTGTACATGTCGCCCCAGAGCGATTTGTCATCTATACCTTTGTCGAAAGCATAGGAGTTGAATTGCTCAAAAGTCACTTTTACCTTCGAATTGTAAAACTTGGCTTTTTCCTCTTCGGTCATGGTAGGAAAATAAGCCTCAATTTGTGCGAAGTAGTTTTCGAACGTTTCCTTGTAAAAATCGATCGCTTCTTCCTTGTTGTCCATGGCCCAGTTCAGCAACGCCAGCTTTTGGGTGGTTTCGGCATATCTCGGGTGGTTCGTGCCGAGGTTCTTTTTCCTGATTTTCAACGCCATATCATAGTATTTGGCTGCATCACTGTAGTTGTGGATGGTGTTGTACGTGTTGCCCATGTTCATCAACGACCGCACATATTCATCGTCCTCATCACCGATGATGTTTTTTAGTTTTTCGGACGCTTGTTTGTTGTATTCCAGAGCTTTGTCAAATTGCCGTTTTTCCCTAAAAACCCTTGCCAGGTTGTAAGACATCAACGCTGCATCGTAAGAATCCTCGCCTTGGGTTTCTATAAAAATGTCCCGGGCTTCTTTAAATTTTGACCCAGCCTCATCATATCGCTTTTGAAAAAAATAGGAATCGGCCTGAGACGAAAGCGCTATGGCATAGATATCAGAATCTTTTCCATAAAAATCTTCTGCGATGAGCATGGCTTTTTCAAGCTCACGGTCGGCATCAGCATATTTGCCCAGTAGGTAGTAGGTGCCCCCCAGGTTGTTGAAGATGGTTTGGAAATAATCTTCATTGTCCCCGGGTAGTCTGTTAAGGATGGACAGGGCTTCCGTGTAGGCCTCTTCAGCCTCTGGTAGTCGTCCGGTTTTTTCATACATCAGGGCAAGGCTGCTCAGATTGGTGACCATGTTGAGCGAGGCATATTGCCCACTGGCCTCAAATGCATCCAATGCCGCGAGGTAGTTTTTTTCTGAAGCTTCATAGGATCCCAGGTCTTCGTAAATCCCTGCTATCCCATTTAGCAATTCACCGTATTGGGGGTTGTCTTCATCGATCGACCTAAAAAGCGATTTGTAGAGTTTTAGCCCTTTTTTAAAATCGGTGTACCTTCTGGTGTATTGATAATGCTGTCCAAGTTTCAACGAAGTATTGATATATTCACTGCTTTTGGTGCCAAATGACTTTTTATCCTTTTCCATCAAGTCAAGCAAGAGTATTTCGGCAGATTCATATTTGCCCACCTCATCCATGATCAGGGCCATGTTGTAGGCCGTATTTTTGATCAGCTCATTGTCGTCTCCCTGTATTTGTAGCCGAAGGTCATATTCTTTTTGATAATAATCCAGACATTTTTCCGGTTGGTAATCATAGTCCAGATAAGCTTCTGCCAGGAAAGAATAAATCAACGCGGTTAGTGTATCCCGCTTAGGTTCCACCAGCTCCAGCACTTTGTCTTCATAATCCAGTATGGTCTCATAGTCATAGTCGTCGTATGCTTTTTCGAGTTTGAAGTAGATTTTTTTTAGCTCTTTGCTGCCAAAATCATATTGTGCAAAAGATGGGAAGGAGAGCAGAAGCAGGGTCAGCAGGGTCAGGTTTTTAGTTGATTTCATATCAAAGTCATTTGGTAATTTGATTGGCTTTTATGGAGGCTTACAAAGAATGTATGGTTTGTCGTGTATCTATATATAACTTATCCAAAGATAAAGATAGGAAATAAGTCCAATCTGGAAATACTTGATTTGATCTATACATCGAAGGCCAGGCAGGGTTTGTCGAAAAAAATAGTTCCGTACACGGACAGGATAGGGTTATTGTTTTGTGAATCAACTATATTGAACGTTCGTCCAAAAAATTCTTGAATAGTTAATAAATACCTATAGGAGGGTATGCTATTATTCTTGAAAAGCGGATATTTTAGTCGATTAAAGTTAGCCACTAATCTGAAGCTATGAATATTTCTACCAAACCACTAACCACCTTAGCAGCTATAGCTTTGTTTTTTTCTTATTCTGTCACCTTTGCCCAGACAATAGGCCCGGCGGCAATAGACCGGGATGGCGCGGATGCTGCTACTGACCTCCTTTATGCCGACCCTACTGATCTTGCACCCCATGTGAGCTCAAAAGTAGTGTCCTATGAATTTTACACTGCCAACCCTAATCGTGCTATTACGCCGATTATAGTTGAAATATCAGGTAGTAACATGATTGTTCGGGGGATAGGTACTACACAAACCCCCACAGTAACTGGTGTCCATTCTTATTCTTTTGGTTTGGTTGAGGGGACAGACATTATAGAAAATGCCAACTATAAGGTAGGCTGGAAAAATGGGCCAGCTGCTAGTGGAAATGCCGGGGTAGTAGAATTTGATTCGTTTGGGGACGATTATATTGTGGCCAATAGCACCAATATTTTACTCAACTCTTCCTATTCATCTTCCACATTGGCCCGTACGTATTCGATTAACTTCACTTTGACAGCAGGACCAGAGAATGCCTTGAATTTTGACGGTGCGGATGATGTTGTCAATCTGGGAAATTCTTCAGGTTTCAATGTTGACAACACATTTACTTTTGAGTGTTGGGTGTACCTCGACAATTTTGGTACAAATAGGGTAATCCTTTATGAAAAATTGGTTTCTGGTACTGAAGACAAACTGGTAGCCATATCCAACAGTGGTGCGGTGGAGCTCAACCTATACTACAATATAAGCAATACGCTAGTAGTAACCACAAGTGATGTAGTATCCATCAATGAATGGACACATATTGCTGCAACATTTAACAACGGAACGGGGAGGATTTTTGTAAATGGCACAGAAGAAGCATCAGCGACATTGGCAGGTGATCCCGCCGATGCTGTTTCTGATGCCTATCTTGGATTTGTACCGGGAAGGGCTGGGGCTTTCTCCTACTTTGATGGTTCTATGGACAATGTCCGTATCTGGAGTGTTGCCCGTACCCAGGCAGATATTGTAAACAACATAGACAAAGCGTTGGCTTCTGGTACTGGTTTGGTTGCTTCTTATAACTTTGATATCGGGGCTCCTGGCGGGGACAATACCGGCATTACATCCCTCACGGACATATCAGGCAATGCCAACGATGGCACCCTTTCCGGGTTTGCCCTCACCGGCACTTCTTCCAACTGGGTGGCTGAAACAGGCAACTACGACAATAACCTGGCCACCATTGCCAAGGAATCCGGGGGTACTGTATCCACAGCCTCAAATGATGGGCTCACTATCACAAATATCGATTTTCTACAAGATGATGGGGATGAAATTTTATTCTCTTATACCTCAACTTCTACTGAAGGTGCAGCCACTACTAACATCAATACAAATGTGGTGACCAGCCGATGGGAGCGCGATTGGTTGATCGACCTGACAGATGTGAACAGCAATGGAGGCATGGCTACCTTCTCGTTTGATTTTGATGCTGCCGGGGTTGGCGGTTCGCCTTCCGGCAAATACGGACTCCTGTACCGGCCCAATATGTCTTCACAATATCAGCTCATCGGAGTGGATGGCGAGATCAATGGTAACGTGGTGTCATTTTCTGGCCATGTGTCGAACATATCGGATGGTTATTTTACCATTGGTCAGTTAAATGTAGTAAATAGCTCGGTACTATATGTAAACAAAAATGCGGGTGGGGTCGCAGATGGCACCTCCTGGAGCAATGCCTTCAACGACCTGGAAGTGGCCCTGGCCATTGCCGGTGATGACGTAGAAATATGGATCGCCAAGGGCACCTATACCGCCAGCGATGCAGACAGGGAAATCTATTTTACAATAGACGGACAAAACGACCTGAAATTGTACGGGGGCTTTTTAGGAAATGAATCTACCCTTGGCGAGCGCGACCCCAAAGCCAATGCCACAATACTGAGTGGTGACCTTTTGGGCGATGATGGCGAGGACAATGACCCGGCTGCACCTTCCAGGGCAGATAATGCCCTGCATGTAGTGTATGTGACCAATAGCACGGGTTTTGTTATGGATGGGTTGACCATAAGTGGAGGAAATGCCAATGATGGTGGGGTTTCCCAGGGTACCAACGGTGGCGGGTTAATTGCCTTCAGTACTATTGAAGTTCGCAACTGTACTTTTTACCTCAATTCCTCTACCAACGAAGGTGGTGGGGTTTGGACTTTTACCGGCAACAATCTATTCGTAAACAATACTTTCAGGGAAAACAGGACAGCAGGAAAAGGTGGGGCTTTGGAAACCCAGGGCTCAATGAAAATGTACAATTGTTTTTTCGAAAACAACCTGGCAAATGATGGAGGGGCCATTTTTGCAAATTCTACCGGTTCCTCGGCAGTATTTGCCAACAGTATTTTTGTATTCAATAGTGTAGATGCAAGCGGTGGGGCCTTCTACCTCAATGCCACCAGCACCCCTTCTATTATCAACAATACCATCTATGGCAACAATGCAACCAACGGAGGAGGCATATACATTTCCTCCAACTCCGGAGGTGTAGTAAAAAACAACATTTTTTGGGACAACTCAGCAGATACCGACGCTGATGTTCAGGATTTGGGCTCCACCACCTTCGACTACAATCTGATATCAACTGGTGCCATTGGACCCAATGGTACTTCTGCCGATCCGCTCTTCACAGATGAAAACGAACTGGATTTTTCAGTGCAATCCGGGTCGGGCGCCATTAATGGTGGGCAACTCTCTGCACTACCACAAGATACAGGAGATCTGGACGGGGATGCCGATACCGGTGAAAACCTGCCCTTTGATTTCAACGGCGATGCGCGGGTGCAAGATGGTGCTGTCGATATGGGGGCGCTGGAGTTTGATGGTGCCTCCATACTGGCTGATGCAGGAAATGCCCTGGATTTCGATGGGGTCAATGACGTGGTAACGACTGGTGCCAATGTAATACCCGATGCTGGTGATTTTACGGTAGAGGTTTGGGCCAAATATACTGGCGCCAGCAACGCCTATAAGGAAATATTGAGTCAGGGTGGGGGAAATTTCTATATTGGCCATAGTAATGTAGGTACCATTCGGGCAGGCGATACCTGGGGCGGAGGTGATACTGGAATCGCCTATCCGGACGATGGTGCATGGCATCATTTCGCAGTTGTAAAGACAAGTTCCACTACTAAACTGTATGTGGATGGAGTCGAAAAAGGAGACTTTGGGTCTCCCATACCAAACCTCACCAATTCAGATTTTCGGATAGGTGCACAATTTACAGGAAGTGAGAATTGGCAAGGACAAATCGATGAAGTGCGTGTTTGGAGTTTGGCCAGACCAGAAAACGAAATACAATCAAACCTATACAATCAGCTAAATGGAAATGAATCCGGATTGGTGGCCTATTACCAATTCAATGAAACAACCGGGACAAACCTGCCTGATTTAACCACAAACAATTTTGATGGTACCACTGTCAACATGGACGATACCGATTGGGTGGTGTCCGGTGCTTTGCAGGAAACTACACCACCCAGCCCAACAGGCCTGTTTGCAAAGGAGGTATCTGATACAGAAATTGAACTAGGCTGGACAGACAATGCCCCCAATGAAACATCCTATAAAATAGAACGCTCTGACGATGGGGGTGCCTCTTATACAGAAATAGCCACTGTGGCCAAGGATGAAGCTGCGTATCTGGATAAGGGGGTATCCGTAGGCAACAGCTACTGGTATAGGGTGCGCGCCCTCAATACATTGGGCTATTCGGGTTACAGCAACGAAAAATTTGCATCAATATTAGCTCCTCCACACAATACACTGGATTTTGATGGAACGGATGATGTGGTGGTTGTTCCGAATTCTTCTGACCTTAATTTCTCAACCTCAGGTAATGAATTTACTATTGAATTTTGGGTCAATGCTAATTCGGATTCAGGGGATGAGTATTTAGTCAATAGTTCGAATGGTATTGGTGCACAGCAGTACGCATTTGATCATAATGGTTCTAATTTCCGGTTCTTCATACAAAACTCTTCTTTGGCATTTACAGTCCTGAGTATGCCACGTTTGACTTCTTCAGATGGTTGGGTCCATATTGCTGGTACCTATAATGGTGCTACCGGAGAGATGAATTTGTATAAAAATGGAGTATTGGAGGATAATACAAGTTCAGCTGGAAACCCACTAGCAGATTTAACACAACCAATTACCATTGGAGCAACACAGGCTTCCGGAGGTTTAAGTTTCGAAGGTCAAATAGATGAATTAAGAATTTGGAATGCTGCCAGGATCGAAACGGAAATCCAAAACAACATGTTCAACACCCTGAGCGGCTCTGAAGACAACCTGGTGGCCTATTATAAATTCGATCAGGGAATAGCTGACTCGGACAACACCACTCCTGCGGTTGACCTGCTTCCCGATAGAAGCAAAAACCAAAATAATGGCACGTTGACCAACTTTGCCCTAACTGGAACTACATCGAACTGGACCGCATCAGGTGCCCTACAAGAAAACTACACCAACTATTCGCTGGATTTTGACGGGACGAATGATGAAGTGACAATTGCTGACGATGCAAGGTTCGATTTCACAGATAAATTTACTGTTTCGGCCTGGGTAAATAAGGATTCCGATGTAATTAGCAAAGTAATAGCTGCGAGGCATGATGGGGGCACAATGGAATGGCAAATCAACTCGCATACACCATCTGGCGGCAATTGGTCTCCCATATTCTATATTGGTTCAGGAAGTTATGGGATCGGCCCGGCGAGCCTTGTGCCTGGCAACTGGTACCATATTACAATGGTCTATGATGGTGCCGGTGCTATCAATTCGGATAAATTAAAATACTTCTTGAATGGGGTTGAGCAAACTTTGGACTATGATGGTACGGGTATTCCGGTAACAATAACCAATGCTGCCGTACCTATGACAATAGGCTCAGGCAATAATACTGCTTATTGGGACGGTTTTATTGATGAGGTAAGGGTCTGGAATGTGGCAAGAACGGCAACAGAAATTCTTGCTGATTATGAAATAGAACTGACCGGAAACGAATCCGGCCTGGTTTCTTATTTTGATTTCAATGAGGGGACGGGAACCACATTAAAAGACCAAACCACATCTCCCCTTGATGGTAGTATTATAGAAGCTGTTTATTCAACCAACGTTCCTTCGGGAGTGACCAATCCTCCTGGAATTCCAAGCGGTTTATTTGCAGTAAACCTGAACCAGACTAAGGTTTATCTGTCCTGGACGGACAATGCCAACGATGAAAATGGTTTTGAAATCCAGCGTTCTGAGGTAGGAGGCAGCTTCGCCACCATAGCGACGGTTTCGGGCAATGTGATCGAATATACTGACAATTCGGCATTGGCCAACAAATCGTACAGGTATCAGGTACGTGCTGTCAATAGTTCTGGCAGTAGTGCGTATTCCGATGTAGGCTATGCCTCCACTTATAACCACCCAGGCAATGCACTTGATTTTGATGGGGTTGATGATTATATAAGGGTACCTACCAATTCTAACTTGGAAGTAGCCCAATATACATTTGAAGCATGGGTGAAGATGGATGTTCAACCAGCTATAAGCGCAGGTTATATTTTTGTACAAAAAGGCCAACTGGACACCCAGCCTAATGGCTATGTTTTCGGATATCAAAATGATGCAGGTGTTTACAAATTGATTTTAGGCCATGCAGATAACATTCCATCAGTTCTTTTATTTTCCCCTGAGTACACCGCACCACTCAACACCTGGGTTCATTATGCAGGCGTATATAATGGATCTACCCTGGAACTTTTTGTTAATGGAATATCCGTTGGTTCGCAAACTACTACCTCAAACCCCAACTATACACCACCAAATGAACCCGACCTGAAAATTGGAGTGGTCGAATCTTCGGGCCCATCATTGAGCTCATTTTTTGATGGCCAAATGGATGAAATCCGCATCTGGTCAGAGGCCAGGACAGTGTCGGATATCCGGGACAGGATGAACGAAAGGCTGGGAGGCGATGAAAGCAAACTGGCAGCCTATTATACTTTCGACCAATCCACTGGTACACTCCTCCCAGACCATAGCCAGACTGGCGGCAATCATGGCACACTCAACGGGGGCGTCACTTTTGATGCCAATGCAGTTACCTCTGGTGCAGTGGCACCAACGCCCCTTCAAATTACCGAAGTTTCCACTTCTAAACTTCAGTTGAATTGGACAGACAACACCCTGGATGAAACAAGCTTTAAAATAGAATCCTCCACAACTGCCGATTTTGGGTCTATTTTTGCAACATTCAACCCCAGCCCCAACGAGACCTCATTAGAGGACAATATTTCACCGGACACCCAACTGTTTTACAGGGTGCAGGCCGAAAGGCCCGGGGGTGCTTTCACTGGCTTCTCAAATTTTAAATTTGGATCAACACTCACTCCACCTGGTAATGCCCTGGATTTTGATGGCATTGATGATATAGTAGAACTGGGCAGCCCGGGTGAACTAAAGCCAACCGGAGATTTTACTATTGAACTTTGGCTCAAAATCAAAGCCACAGCCGAAATGACTCTAATATCCGGACGGCAATCCAGTGCAGAAATTGCAGGATATGTCATTAAGACAACAGCAGATGGCAATGTCGAGGCGTTGATAGCCCTGGATGACAATGCGTCATGGGATATACAGCTGGTTAGCGACTCACCTTTGAACCAGGACCAGTGGTATCATCTTGCAGTCACCTTTACTTCGGGCAATACGGTATTTTACATTGATGGTCAGCCACAGGCCGCCACTTCTTCTGCGGTAGGAACACCCTTTTATGACAATGAAAAAATCCAATTAGGGGGCGATACAGATGCATTTTGGTTCAACGGGCAAATGGATGAATTGCGGGTATGGGATGTAGAACGTACCCAGCAGGATATCCTGGATCACCGGTACAAAAACTTTTCCAACCCGGCAACTGAAACCAACCTGATCGCCTATTACCAATTCGATCAGGGTAAAGATACCGGCACGGACAACAACACCCAATTTACAACTTTGCCTGATAGAAGCACAAACAATAACAATGGGGTGCTGATCGGTTTCACTCTGGACGACAGTGCCGACCCTGGCTTCTCAAACTGGTTGGCATCCGGGGCAATGAATTCGGGGGCAGCACCAGACGCGGCAACCAACCTTTTTACCCAGGTTAATCAAGATTTTGAAGTAACTCTAACCTGGCAGGACAATGCCACAGACGAAACAAACTATCAGGTAGTAAGGGATGATGTGTATGAATTCAACAGCACGCCTACAGTTTTTGCCACCCTTCCGGCCAACACCACCTCTTTCACTGACATAGGTATCTCCAGTGAGCAACCGTATTATTACCGTGTAGATGCGGTGAATGCCACAGGTACGACACAAAGCAACCCGGAGTACATGTATTTCAAAGAAAATTCGGCTGGAAATGCACTGGACTATGATGGCACAGACGATATTATAAATACCCCTGCTGTTTCCCTACCAAACGGGTTTACTTTAAGTGTATGGATAAATACTACATCTATCAATGCCGCTTCTGCTTACGACGGCAATGCCGCACTCAATATTTTTGGGGACATTTCTAATGACGTGTGGTTGGGTTTTGGAATAGAAAATGGATTGGCCACTTTTAAACGGGTGGACAATGACAATACCACCTGGCTGATAAGACAAGGGACTACAGCGATTAATGATGGAAAATGGCACCATATCGCGGTAAGTCACGATCAGGCGACAGGCAATTATGCCATATATGTAGATGGAACAAATGAAAGTTCCGGGGTATTGTCTTATAACGCCACTTCACAGTCGAAAACAAGCATTAATCTAATTGGTGGTGGTTTTGATCAAGGTTCTCCTGGAGTGGGGGTAAGTGATTTTTTTCAGGGTGCTTTGGACGAAGCTAGGATTTTTGATACTGCCCTGGATGAATTGACCATACAATCTGCCATGTTCAACCCCCTCGTAGGAAACGAAAACAATCTCGTGGCTTACTACAAATTTGATCAGGTCAATCCATCAGACACACGCCTGCCGGATAGGAGCCTGGGAACAAATGACGGTACCTGGAGCGGAAGCGGAGGTACAAACACGGTACCCAACTGGGTGGCCTCCAAGGCCCAAGCTCCGGCTACCCCTACCAACCTTTATACAGAAGGCAGTGACGGAACCAACGTAGTATTGCATTGGACCGATAATAGTTCTACAGAAAGTAACTTCATTCTGGAAAGGTCAACCGACCCACTTTTTGGCACTACTGATGTTACTTTCGAGCTCAATGCCAATGTAACTACCTACACTGACGATGATTTTGAAACTGAAACCGGCTACTTCTATCGTGTAAGGGCCGTGAGTGCCACAGGCGAGTCTGACAATTCCAATGTGAAATGGGGCAGCCTCGAAAATGGCATTGGCAATGCTTTGGATTTCGATGGAACCAATGATTACGTAGAAACAACAACCATTAATGATGTTCCGGCAGCAGCCACTATTGAGTTTTGGGCAAAGCCCGATCCGGCAAAAACCAGCATTCAACAAATTGTGGCCATGGGAGGGGCAGTTTACATCAATGGTTTTTCAACTGGTGGAAAACTGTATGCAATTTTTGATGGAAGCTCAGCAAACAATACCATCGATGATGAAACGGACGTTTCCATTGCCGATGGGGCTTGGCATCATGTTGCGGCGACAAGTGATGGTACCACAACCCGTATTTATGTTGATGGTGTGCTGTCTTCGAGTTATGCCGAAACCTTGACCATAACCCCGGCCATAGCCAGGTTTGGTTCCAACGCCGGAACAATGCAATATTATCAGGGGCAACTGGACGAAGTTCGGTATTGGGGAATAGAGAAAACGGACTTTTCAGACAGGTTCAGTACCCTTACAGGTGATGAAGACGATCTAATTGCTTATTACCGTTTCGATCAGGGAGCTGCAGATGGAGACAACACTACACCAGCCATTGTGCACCTTCCTGACAGAAGCAAAAACAACAATGACGGTACACTGACTGATGGTTCGGGAGACGCAGGGGCAAGCGGGTTCTTGCTTTCCGGTTCTACATCCAACTGGGTAGGGTCTGGCGCTATGGCACCATTGGCACCCTCAAACCTTGTGGCCAGCGAAACCGGAACCAACCAGGTTACCCTTTCCTGGACAGACAATTCCAGCAATGAAGTCAACTTCAGGATTACCCGTTCTACGGATTTTGATGCTACAGAAAATGTAGTAGAGTATGAGGTTGCAGCCAATATTGAAACATTCATTGACAACACGCTTGCCAACAATACAGGGTATTTTTATAGAGTGGAGGCACTGGGGGAATCCAGCGGTTCGGGCATTTCCAATGTGAGGTTTGCAGGAAGCATCCTGGCACCAGGCAATGCCCTGGATTTTGATGGTACGGATGATAAGATTTCCGTCAATTCCCTGACAGCCGATTTTATCCAGCAAACAGGGGTATTCTCCCTTGAATTTTGGATGAAAACGAACGACCCTTCTATTCTAAACCAAACGGTACTGGCCACTGCCAATACCACTACCCAGCATGGTTTTTTTGTAAACCTTAGCAACACTGGTGAGGCTACTGGTTCGATGAGAATAGCTGTAGTCCGTGGAGCATCTGGTTTATATGTGATCAATGCCGTTACCCCGGGTGCTTTCATAGACGACACCAATTGGCACCATATAGCTATAGTAGGCAATGGTACAAGTTTGTCCATATTCAAAGATGGTGTAGAGACGAGCCTTGGTTCGTTTGGTTCATTTTCAGCTTCGGCCTCTTCCAATAGTCTGGGAATAGGTGGATATTCATTTGCCACCGGCAGCAATTTCAACGGCCAACTGGATGAAGTTCGGATTTGGGATGACACCAGGGATTTTGCGACTGAGATTGCGCCAAACATGTTCGGTACACTCGATATATCTGATGCTTCTAACGATAACCTTGTCGCTTATTACCGCTTTGATCAATCTGGAAATGTAAGCTCCCTGCCCGACAGAAGCCAAAACCAAAACGATGGTACGCTCTCAGGATTTCCTGTAGATCCTTCTGGTAGTTGGGTGGCTTCAGGTGCTATGGCGCCCCAGGCTCCACAAAACCTGATCGCCTATGCCACATCCGATACTGAAATTACTTTTGAATGGACCGATGTGGCAGGGGAGGACAATTATGTGCTGGAACGTGCCGATGATTACGCTTTTACCACTCCTGTGGAGATAAATGGCTCCATAGCCGCTGATGCCACTACCGCCACATTTAATGCGGGCACAAGCCAGCCATACTTCTACCGCATTGGGGCTCAAAATGCATCGGGCATCACCTACTCCCAAGTAGAGTTTGCGACCACAGAACCTTATCCTGGTCATGCGCTTAATGTTACAGGAACCCAGGTCGTTTCATTGGGGGATAATCCGGATTTTCAAGGAAATGCTATTACAGTGGAAGGTTGGATCAATACCAGCACCACTACGAATTTTTCCAGAATGATAGTGAAGTCCGATGGTGCCACCCAGTATTGGTCAGTTGGGGTGAACTACGGAGGAAATTCTGGTCTGGCCTATGCAGTCATTAATGGTTCTACCAATGCCATTGCGATTGGTACATCTCCGGTGAACAATGGAAAATGGCACCACCTGGCAGCCACTTTTGACTATGCTACAAAAACGGTAACCTTATATGTGGATGGGGAGGAAGAAGCCTCTGCAAGCTATACAGGCACAGCCGCATCCCAAACCGATCAGGTAACCATTGGAAACCTGGTGGGTGGCAGTCAACCTCTTCAGGGATTGGTAGATGAAATCAAAATTTGGAAAAAACTCAAAACTGATTTTACTGACAGATATCAGGCTCCCGATGGCTCACTGCCAAACTTCAATGAAACTGACCTGGTGGCCTACTATTCTTTCGATGAAAATACCGGAACGAAGCTGGTTGACCGAAGTGCCAATAATATCGACGGGGACTTCTCAGGGGCTACCTATACCCCATCGACTCTTGGCACCTATGTCGTTTACAACACCAACGATTCGGGTCCCGGTTCACTTCGCCAGGCTATTATTGATGCCAATGCGAGCTCTGGGGAAACCATAACCTTCGACATACCAGGTACGGGAAATGTGATCAATATTGCCACAGACCTTCCTGATATTACTTCTACAATGATCATAGATGGTACTACCCAGCATGATTGGGCATTCGGGGATGAGGCCAATATGGTGGTGATTGATGGCTCTACACCGTCTGCATCAGATCAAAATGGACTGTTTGTCAATGCCCCCAATGTAGAAATCTATGGGTTGGTACTTTCTGATTTCGATGATGGCAGTACCGTAAATCAAAATGGTGCTATTAAAGTAGTGGCCGATAATGTGACCATTGGCGCACCCAACAAAGGAAATATAATCCACAACAATTCGAACAGTGGAATTTATGTAGTCGGCGCAACAGGAGGCACCATCCAGTCCAATAGAATTGGAACCACACCTGATGGTAGCGCCAGATCTGGTTTGGCATCCACCCAACAGCACGGTATTGCCATTTCCGGATCATCAAACATAACCATTGGAGGGGATGCCACTGCGGGGGAAGGCAACTTGATCTCTGGGAACGACATCAGTAGCAGTCATGGAATCTTTATTGTAAGTTCATCCAACAACATTGATGTTTTTGGAAACAAAATAGGCACCAATACTGCTGGAAATGCTGCCATTAAAAATGGTAGTGCTGGTATCAGGGTTGCGACCATGAGCAACCTGATAGACATAGGAGGATCAGGTACCGGTCAGGCCAATGTGATTGGGGGCAATATCAATGGGGTATCCATTGGAAGTGATGTTTTCGATGTTGTTGTTGACTCGAATCTTTTTGGTGCAAAAGAAGATGGCTTGTCTGAATTGTCGGCGACCGAATCAAGTGGAGGTATATTTTTGAATGATGGAGCTGTCGGTGTGACGATCCAAAACAATGTGATGATAGATTTGAGTGCCGATGCAATTTACATTGGTACAACAAACCCAAACTCAATCAATATTATCAACAACCTCATAGGTGTAACCGCCAATGGACAGACTGCCATTCGAAACTTTGGCTCAGGAATTAACTTTGACGGAGGAGGGGGGTCTGGCAATACAATCACCGGGAACGTGATTGCTTCATCAGGAAGTTATGGCATAGTGGTGGCCTCAGGTTCATCAAACCTTTTTATAGACAACAACAAGATAGGTGTTTTCTCAGATGGTACTTCTACCGGAACCGGGGATCCTAAAAACAATGATGCAGGAGTAAGATTGGACAATGCCGATGGCATCACCAATACCGATGACCGTATTTTTATCACGAACAATATAATATCGGGCAATGGCGATGGTACAGGTGATGATGGTATTGAGCTGGCCAATGGCGTGAGCCAGGTCTTGATACAGGGCAATAAAATTGGCGTGGAGGGCAATGGCACAACGGCCTTCGGAAATTTTGAATCAGGCATTTTCGTAGGCAGTACCACCACAAATGTGGAAATCGATAATAATATTATTGCCAATAATGGTACAGACGGTATTTTCTTCAGTGGACTGAGCACAGACAATGGCAATATTGTCCGGATAAATAATTCCTTCTTTTGCAATACCAATGCGGCCATAACATTTGGTAGCCCAGCTACTGTAGCTGCACCCGTCATCACAACCATTACTACAGGTGAAATATCCGGTACATCAACCGATGATGGTGACATCAATATCTATCAAATAGATGAAAGCTGCGACGATAATCAGGGGGCGGTACACGTCGCTACCGTTACAGCTTCAGGAGGGACATGGTCACATGTATCAGCTGTTGATGATACCAAAACGTATGTAGCCACGGTGACACATGCCACCAATGGAATATCCGAATTTTCAACATCCTTCAATGCACCTCCAACAGTAGTGGTTTCTACATTGGAACCCAACCCAACCAATGTGACACCATTTGAGGTGACCCTAACTTTTTCCGAATCCGTAGGGTCTTTCTTCAGTGACGACATTACAGTGTCCAATGCAACTGTGAGTAATGTGAATACTTCGGATAATATTGTGTTTACTGCCGATATTACACCTTCGGGGGATGGCGCTGTGACAGTGGAAATGCTGGCCGGGGTGGTGTTTGACTCAAACAGCAATGGAAACCTGGCTTCCAATCAGCTTTCATTGGTTTATGATGGTACACTGCCTTTGATAGACTTTGTAACCCTTGCTTCAGACAATAGCAGCATCACGGTGGACTTTACCGAGGGCGTTTATGCCAATGCGAATGGTACTGGTGATTTAGTAGATTCGGATTTCAACGTTTCGGTTTCCGGCGGAGTGGCCACATTGAATAGCAGTAGTGTCAGCCATACAGCCGGCAGTGCGCAGGCCACCTTTACACTGACCTTTACAGGTACTCCGGACGGAAATGAGACGATCACTATAGATCCATTCAATGGCAGTAGCATTTTTGATGAAGCTGGAAATACTATGGATGTCACCCAGACAGGTAATTCCGCTTCACTAAATGATGAAGTCGCCCCAACGGGCTATACAGTAAGCATCACCAATATTGATGGCCCCAACCAGGAATTGAATTTTGACCTGTTGTCTGGTGAAATTGGCTCTACCTATAATTACACGATTACCAGCAGTGGTGGAGGCACACCTGTGAACGGAAGTGGCACTGTAGCCTCTGCCCCTGAAAGCTTTGGTCCAATCAACCTTACTGGTTTGTCAGACGGTACATTGACCCTTGATGTGACCCTTACCGATGGTGGGGGCAACATCGGATCGATTGCCAGCGACAATGGCACGTTCGATAGTACACCGCCTTCCATAACGATAACCGCTCCAAATGGAGGGGAAGACCTTACTGTTGGGCAAACTTTTGAGATAACATGGGAAGAAGTAGGGGTTGACCCATCAGATTTAATCCTCCTGAGGCTAAGCACAGAAGATGGGGCAAACCCTGCTACTTTTATTGGCGACCAGTCCAGTAATTTTAATGGGTCATATACCTGGACAGTTCCCAACACTCCTGGTACCTTGAACCGGATTCAGGTTGAACACCAGGCCCAGGCATTTGCAGATTTAAGTGATGCGTCTTTTACTATCTCGGCGGTCCCCCTTATCCACCCTCTAATCAGCTCTATCACCCCAACATCTGGCAATTCAGGGATAACCCTGACTATAGACGGTTCGAATTTTGGAAGTGACATGGCGAATAACAGGGTAATGGTGGGAGGAAACCTGGCAACCGTTTCAGCAGCCAATGCCACCCAGATCACGGTGGACTTGCCCAATGCACTGAAATCCTATTCCCATGTTTCTGTTACCAACCTGCAAACCGGCTTGCAGGGTGTGTTCGACACTCCCTTTCATGTAACATTTGCAGGTGGCGTAATTTCGAATAGTTCCTACAATGTTACCAACTACGATTTGGGCAATAGGGCCGGGCAGGATGCAGTAGTTGGGGATTTCAACAATGACGGCAACCTCGACTTCCTGG
Organism: Cyclobacteriaceae bacterium; assembly: GCA_040222275.1. Classification (GTDB taxonomy): domain Bacteria; phylum Bacteroidota; class Bacteroidia; order Cytophagales; family Cyclobacteriaceae; genus CAXBNB01. The sequence continues at coordinate 277,388 of JAVKDJ010000002.1, read as the reverse complement.
CCGTTCAGGATGACCAGACGGGCTCATTTAGTAAAGTACAGCTAATGGCTGGTGATGGCCTGGGTGGTTTTACCCAAAGTGCTGTTTCCATGAGCAATATTTTTACTAAACATGCGGCTGCTGCGGATTTCAATAACGATGGCAACCTCGACTTTATAGTTGGCGATAGGGACAATTCATTTGATATTGTGCTTGGAAATGGGGATGGTACATTCTCTGCCACAAATTACGCAGGATATACTTCCCATAATGACGTAGCTACAGGCGATTTCAATCAGGATGGGTATGTAGATGTTGTGCTCTCCAGAAGTGGAGGGGTGGTTACAGTTTTCTTAAATGATGGCTCGGCTGGAATGGGAACCGGAACAGATTATGGTGCTGGCGGGTCGGCCGGCTCCCAATTGGCTGTTGCAGATTATAACGCTGACGGGCTGTTGGATATAGGGGTGGCAAATAGTAGCCAGTTTACCTATGTACCAGGGGTTGGTGATGGAACATTTGGTTCGGAAGTATCGGTTTCATCTACAGGAACCAAGTCAGGCCTGGTAGCTGGTGATTTTGATAATGACGGATTTGTGGATGTGGCAATGCCGATTAATACATCTAATGCTACGATCAGAGTTCATCTCAATAATGGTACCGGAGATTTTACACTAAATAGCAGCAGCCATCCTCTTGGATTGGATTTCCCCAAATTTACTATCGTTGGGGATTTTGATGGGGATGGCAACCTGGACCTGGCAGCCAGCGCCAGTTCCACTGAGCTATCAGTATTAATTGGTGATGGGGCAGGAGGCTTTGCCGCCCCGGAAACATTTACGACAAGCGCTGGACAGGGCATGAGCCTCGACGAAGGAGATTTCAACAATGACGGAAAAACAGATATAGTTGTGGCCAACTACGCCAGCACTAGTAACCCCGCTTTCGATGTTTTCATTTATCAGGACCCTATAGAAAACGCCCTTTCGTTTGATGGCGTAGATAACTATGTGGACATTAGCGCTGTACAAAATACAGATTATTCGGCTGGGTTTACGATCGAATTCTGGACGCAACCCACAGTTGGAAGCGGCGGAACGCATGATGTGTTTTCCATTGATGGTGAATTTGGTAGCGACATTTTGAAAATGAGCTACATTCCTAACAACGATTTTTTTCAAATTATTTTCTCACAGACAATCAATTCAGGTTTCGGCTTGAATGATGGCGAATGGCACCATTTTGCATTGTCCGTTGAGGCCGATGGCACAGCTTCATTGTATCAGGATGGCGTGTTGGTTACCACCACTACCGGGGTGCCAATTCCGCAGAATACGGATTTTTGGACCATAGGTGCAAATTGGAATGGTAGTGGATTTGAAAATTTCTATCGAGGTATTTTTGATGAATTCAGGGTTTATAGTACTCCTCTTGATGAAGCCACTATCCGTATGAATTTTACTGCTCCATCACTATCATCGGCTACCGGCCTGGTAGCATCCTATGATTTCAACAAAGGAGTGCCGGAGGCTGACAACAGCGCTCTTGGCAGCCAACTTCCTGATCTGTCCAGCAATAATTTTAATGGGTTTCTTCAGGGTTTTGCCCTAAATGGTACTATTTCAAACTGGGTCGCATCTGACGCGCTAAACATTGCCCCATCTGCCCCCGTCACCCAGGCCACCGCCGTAAATGTCACCAACATTACTGAAACTACAGCAGACATCACCTGGACCAATGGGAACGGGGACCGTAGGATTGTGGCTGTATTTGAAGGTTCCGGAAGTTTTGCCGCTCCGGTTGACAACACTTATTACCAACCTGATTCAGGGTTTGGGCTAGGTGACCAGGCAGATACGGATTGGTTTGTGGTGTACAATGGTTTTGGAAACAGCACCAGCATTACAGGCCTGACCCTGGGAACACAATATACCGTGGCAGTAATGGAACTAAATGGACCGGCAGGCCTGGAAGTGTACAATATCGCTGATGCCGCAGGAAACCCGGCTTTCTTTACCACTCTCGGTAATCCTGAAATAGAAATTACCGGTCTCGGATTTGAAATATTGGATGGGGACAACACCCCGGCAACCCTTGATGATACGGATTTTGGTGTTGCTGATGTAGCCGGTGCTCCGGTCACAAAAACATTTACCATCAAGAACAACGGCACAGGGGATTTGATTTTGGGTGTGGATGCGGTAAGTGCTTCTGGCGATACCGACTTCACCGTTACCTTACAACCTGATGCGACAATCATCCCAGGAGAAACCTCCACCTTTTCGATCCAATTTGATGCACAAACGGATGGGTTAAGAACCTCTGAAGTTTTAGTGTTTAGCAATGACGCAGACGAAAACCCCTACAACTTTAGCATTCAGGGCACGGGCAATATTCCAGCCAGCATTATTGTTACTGCCCCTGTACTTGATGACGAAGTATATTTAAACCAACCCTATACCATTTCTTGGGAGGAAGATGGTATTGATCCATCTGATGTCATCAATATCGATCTTTCAGTGGATGGAGGAAGTTCATTCAGCGAATTTATCAATGACGGATTGTCTTCATCGTTCAATGGAACCTATGAATGGACGCCTACTAACCCGGCGCACGTTGGCCCCAATGCGGTGGTTCGCATAAGCTCGGGAGCTACAGAAGGGTTCAGTCCCGTTTTTGCCATATTGGAAGAGTTGGTCATCACCAATTTTGCGCTCGACTTTGATGGGGTGGATGAATATGTAGTGGCGCCAGACCTGCCGTCACTTAATGGTCTCACGAATGCTACCATCGAGGCATGGGTTTATCGTGATGCAAATACCGCTGGTGATTTATTCGGTAGGAATAATTTCAATATTCAGATTTTCGGGGATGGGGCTGTATTTGCCAATATTGCTGCCTCTACTACGAGGGGCCCACAATCTGCTGCAGGCGTAGTGCCAGTAGAAGCCTGGACACATATCGCAGTGGTGTTCGATGGCACCCAACCAGTTCCAAACGATAGGGCGAAAATTTACATCAATGGAGTCTTGGTCACTCCGGCAACCTTCTTTGGCGATATGTCTGCCGCTACCGAATTAGAATCAACCACCGCCCAGGTATTCGTTGGCAGGTCTTCATATGCAAATGTCAACCACCTGGATGGTAAAATAGATGAGGCCAGGATTTGGAATACAGCCAGAACAGCACAGGAAATTTTGGACAACCATGACAGGGAATTGTATGGCAATGAAGCAGGGCTGATTGCTGCGTACAACTTCAATGATGGTACCAACAGCACCCAATTGAGCGACATCAGTCCTTCCAACAATAATGGCAGCCTCACCAATATGGAAGAATCCGTAGATTGGGTACAAGGACCAACCCTGGGCGCACCATTGGGTGAGCCGGATAATTATGCACTGGACTTTGATGGCGTAGATGACTTCATCAATGTACCTACCCTGGATGCACCGGCGCAGGATTTTACCCTGGAGGCCTGGGTATATTACACAGGCAATGGCAGCAATTTTTTCGAAACCATTATCGAATTTAACAATAATGACCCCTGGTTGGGCATTGAAGACGGAAACCTCTCACTTTTGGGTATAGCCACGGACGCCAATCCATTTCCTAAAAACCAATGGACACACATTGCTGCCACTTTCAATGATACATCTGATGAAGCCAGGCTTTATATTGATGGCTCACAAGTGGCAACAGGCACATTTGCAGGGGACTTTTTGGGATCACAATTGGGTATAGGTAGCCAGCCTGGTGGGGCATTTGAGGTATATACTGGTTTGTTGGACGAAATCAGGGTTTGGAACATCGAGCGCTCAGCGACAGAACTTAACGACACTAAGGACAACCGCCTGAATGGTAACGAGACTGGCCTTGTTGCTTATTTCCCTTTTGATGAGGGCCCGAGCAATAGTACAACGATCGACCCGACCAATGGACATACGGGTACTTTAACCAATATGGAGATAGTCAACGACTGGGTTGCTGGCCCTGGATTGGGTGATCCGTTGGTATTAGGACCTGATGTAACCATCGCCACATTGCCATTGGCGAATGCAAGCCTCGATGCTGGTACACAGGATAACCTTATTTATAAATTCACTTTTACTAATAGTGCTGAAATAACACCTGAGGGTCTTTTCCTTGAAATAATAGGTGATTTTGCCAATACAGATTTTGTGGTGAATGGTTTTGACTTGTTGATCAATACAGTCGAAGATGATATTGCCAATGCCAGTTTACTGGCTACCGGTGATTTTGGAGATGGCACTTTGATCCCTACTACGGCAATCGGCTGGTTGTTTACAGACCCCTTGCCCGCTGGTACCATCTACTTCTATGCCACTGTCGACATATCTATAGATGCCACCCAGGATTCATTTTTCAGTGTTGACCTTCCTTTGGTGAATAATTTCGGCATTTTGGAACCCAGCAACAGAATTGATGGCGGGCTGGCAGCAGGTAGTACTTTCACACTCAATGCTGCTCCACTGCCCACTTTGGAACTCTCAGCACCAAATGGCGGGGAACAACTGCAGCAAAATACTGATCTGACCATTACTTTCACCACAACCAACCTCGACGGAACTGAAACCATTGCTATTGACTATTCTCCAGACAATGGGGCCAACTGGACGGAAATTGGTTCTGGTACTGTAGATGAACTTCAGGGAGAATTTGGCCTGTTGCTCGACGCTGGAACTTATGGTGTGGGTACCGAATACATGATTAGGGTAAGAAATGATGCCAATGGCCTGGTTGATGCGAGCGATGCAACGTTTGAAATACTTCAGGGGGATCCTGTTGTGGCCATTGCCAGTATTCAGGTTCCTGGCACTACGCTGGCTGCCGGTACCAATAATCAGATTATTTACCAGTACAGCTATGAAGTGTCGGTATCGGATGCAACACCTACCGGGGTTCAGTTTGTTGTGGAGGGGGATGCTACCGCTACAGAGTTTGCGGCTAATGGCTTTAAGTTATTTGAAAACAGTGCCAACGATTTTGGAACAGCTACTGAGATTGGTTCGGCATCTTATGGCAGTGTAGCCGCAAATACTTTTGGCTTTGCCCTAAGTGGAACGATAACCGCAGGTACTACCCGGTACTATTGGATCACCGCTGATATTGACCTTGCAGCAGCTACATCCAGCTTCAACATAGGGCCTCCGGTTGAAAACGATTTTGGATTTGAGGTAGCGGAGAAATCTTTGCAGGTCGATCAGGGGGCTACATTTGACATACAGGAGGCAGGAGATCAACTGATCACTTTGACTTCACCTGTGGGTGGTGAGCAGGTGGTACAAAACGCCAATTTCCCTATCACATGGTCATCGGACAATTTCGAAGGAAATGAAACCATTGTGGTAGAATATTCTGCCAATGAAGGTGCTATCTGGAGCCCTCTGGCAAGCAACTCATCGGCCCTGTTCAATGGCACATACAATTGGTTTGTGGATGAATTTAATTTCCCGCCGGGAAGCAGCTACAAAATCAGGGTTCGCACGGACAACTTCAGTACGTCATCCGAAAGTGTTACTACATTTGAAGTCATCATTCCTGATCCTACAGTGAATATTTCCACACTGCCAATATCTGGCAAGAACCTGGTGGCTGGCAGCAATGGAAATATTATCGCCCAGATGAGGTTTGACGTGTCAGCATCAGATGCCCAGGTGGCAGGAATTAATTTCAGGTTCCAGGGAAATGCACAAAATGCGGATTTTGCAGCTACTGGTTTCAAATTGTTCAGCAATACCATAAATGATTTCAATACAGCAACCCAGGTGGGGTCTGGAGTTGGTTATGCCAATGTAGTAGCCAATCAGGTGTCTATTGAGTTCATTCAGGAAATTGCCAGGGACGCAAGTGCATACTATTGGTTGACGGCCGATATAGCAGTAAATGCCGCGAACGCCACATTCAATTTGGCCCAGCCGCTGGCCGGTGACTTTGGGTTGGGTGATGCCAATAAAAACCTATTTGTAAATGCAGGCCCTTCCTTTAGTATCATACCTGCGGGAAGCCCGGAACTGACTGTAACCAGCCCTACGGGGGGTGCCAGTTTCGAGCAAGGCAGTACCATCAACCTGACATTCACTGCTACAAACTTTACCGGCAACCCCAATTTGGTAGTGGAATATTCCGCAAACGGTGGTACTTCGTGGACGGCTTTATCAACCAATACTGTGAGTGGCTTTAATGGAAGTTTCGCATGGGTGACCAGTGCAGCACAGGTGGCAGGAAACAACTACAAAATCAGGGTACGTACAGAGGATAGTACAACAATCGGCGAGGGACCCGGAACATTCGAAATAACTTCTTCACCCAAAGTATTAACATTAACCAACCCTACGAATACAGGGATCACGGTTTTCCAAAACAGTACCTATACCATCAATTGGAGCACATCAAATTTCCTGGCCAGTGAAATTCTCGTTGTTGAATTTTCATCCAATGCTGGGGCCAACTATTCTGTTTTATCCAGCGGGTCGGTGGCTTCTTTTGGAGGAAAATATGCCTGGTTTATTAGTGAGAATGATTTTCCACAAGGCGCAAACAATCGTATCAGGGTAAGGACCGCCAACAGTGGTACGGTAGCAGAAAGTGCCAACAACTTTACAATCGGTGCGCCGGTACCACCATCATTGAGCCTGCAAACACCTAACGCCGGCACGGTCTCAATCGAGCAGAACAGCACCTACAACATCAGCTGGAATGCTAATAACTTCATTGGAACAGAAAACTTATTCCTTGAATACTCTCAAAATGGAGGATTGGAATGGTTCGTGATTAAAACGGGCACGGTTCAAAGCCTAAACGGACAGTTCAACTGGTTTGTGGACAATGAGATTTATCCTACAGGCAGCCAATATCGAATTAGGGTGAGGACTTCCAACAACTCGTTGGTTTCTGCCAGTCCATCATTTGAAATAACAACTCCGGCAGCTTCTACAATAGAGATACTGTCTCCGGTTGGGGGTGAAATAATTGAGCAAAAAACTACCCGATTGATTTCATTCATTACCACAGGTATCCCGAGGACCCAGTCCATCTTCATTGAATACTCGGCCAATGGTGGCACCACATGGTCTGGCATTACCAGCGGACTGGTGGGGCAATTTGAGGGCAACTACAGTTGGTTTGTTGATCCTGCCAAATATGTAGTTGGAAGCAACTACAAAGTCAGGGTAAGGACGCAAGGTGGGGCTATCCAGGATCAGAGCGCAGGAATTTTCACCGTCATTCCTGCCCAGCCTAAGGTTACTGTGATCAAACCAAATGGCCATGAGAAAATCCAAAGAAACTCTACATATACCATTTCATGGTCTTCAGAAAACTTCAACGGCTCGGAAACACTGGTCATTGAATATGCCTCAGACGGGGGGCTCTCTGACAATTGGTCATTGATCGCACAAGGCACGGTATTAAGCTTCAACGGGTCGTATCAATGGTTTGTCAACCCTGCCAATTTTCCAACAGGCAATACATATAAAATACGGGTACGAAATTCCAGTGCGGCTGCCCAGGATGTCAGCAACCAAAATTTCCAGATAGTGCCTGAGGTAATAAGATCCATTCTGGTTGTTGCACCCAATGGTGGAGAGAGTATTGAGCAAAACAGTACACAACTGATTTCATGGAATACTACCAATTTTATAGGGTCGGAAACGCTCGTTATAGAATATTCTTCAGGATCGACCTGGCGCAACATTGGTTCCGGTACAGTCAATGAATTCAACGGGTCTTTCAATTGGTTTGTAGATGGTGCCTTGTACGCCATAGGTGCCAATTACCAGGTGAGGGTGCGCACTACAGACTTTACCGTAATCGACCGCAGCAACACCAGCTTTCAGATAGTGGCACCTGTCACCCCAACACTGACCATGAATGCCCCTGTGGGTGGTGAGCAAATTCAACAAAACAAAAATTTCAATGTGAAGTTTTCTACTACAGGTTTTAGTGGGGATACACAACTGAGGTTGGATTACACAACCAATGGCACCAACTGGACACCTATTGCAACGAAAACGGTTACAGCATTTGCGGGTAACTACCAGTGGTTCGTGGATGATTTTGTATTCCCTGCGGGCAGCACATACCAATTGAGAATTATAGACACTGCCTCCGAAACAGTGTTTGGCCAGTCGGGGGTATTTGATGTGGTGGCACCAATAGTCCAACCGGGGATTACGGTGGCCACACCCAACATTTCAGAACAGGTAGAACTTAACAGTACCTATGAAATTTCCTGGAGTACGATCGGTTTGTCTGGTTCGGAATCGATAGTCATTGAGTATTCCGTAGATGGAGGTTTTTCCGGGTGGGATATGCTCACCACGGGAACTGTTGACAACCTCAATGGCAGCTTCAATTGGTTCGTCGATGGGGCGTTGTACAGCACGGGTGTGAGCAACAAGGTGAGGATAAGGACGGCAGATAGCAGTGTGTCTGATGTGAGCGACAACTTCTTCGAAATCATTTCCTCCGGTCAGACAGGTTTCAGTATTGTGTCTCCAAATGGCGGAGAACTGATCGAACAAAATTCTACCGTAGAGGTGCTTTTCAATACCTTCGGGCTGGATGACGATGAAGATATTGTGCTGGAATATTCTACAGATGGTTTCAACTGGTCAAACCTTGCCATTGCCCCTGTTGGCCAACTGAATGGAAAATTTAACTGGTTTGTAGATCCCACCGTATTTTTGGTACATCACCGGTATAGGGTGCGGGTGCGCACTGTCAGTGGCAATGTAGAAGATGAGAGTGATACAGTATTCGAGATCATAGAAGAAAAAGTGCTTCAATTGAACCTCACTTCATTGACTGGTGGTGAACAGGTGGAACAAAACAGTACCCAGTTGATCACCTGGGAAGAAGTCAATTTTAGCGGGTCGGAAACCATCAATATTGATTACTCAACCAACGGGGGTGGCAATTGGACCAACCTGGCCACCGCAACATCCGGTGAGTTGGAAAACGATTACATCTGGTTTGTTGATGCCGCCAATTTTGGAGTAGGAACCGACTATAAAGTAAGGGTACAAACCAGCAATGGTCTGGTTTCTACCGAAACCCTCACTTCATTCGAGGTAGTGGCACCAGTGTCTTTGTCGTTAGGTCTTCTCAATCCTAATGGTGGGGAACAAATTGAACAAAACAGCCTGTTTGACATAAGGTTTACCTCATCTGGTCTGGCGGCCACCGAAGTGCTTGATTTGGAGTGGTCAACCGACGGTACAAACTGGAACCCTATAACGAGCAACACAGTGGGTAATTTCAATGGGTCATTCGAATGGCTCGTGGATGATGCGACCTACGCCCAGGGCAACTCATACCTGATCAGGGTGGTCAATACTGCCAATGTACTGCAGGACCAGAGTGATGCAGTCTTTGATATTATTGAAGAAAAAACGATCACAGTACTTGATCCGAATGGCGGAGAGCAAATAGATCAGAACAGGAATTTCACGGTTTCATTCAGTACGAGCGGGCTTTTGGGAAGCGATGAATTGGTAATAGAATATTCATCCAACGGAGGTTTGTTGTGGAAAGAGCTTACTACTGGCACAGTTTCCGATCTGGCTGGTACTTTCGATTGGTTTGTAGATGGAACCCAACACAAGCCAACCAATACCTACTTAGTAAGGGTGAGGCTTCAGGATAGCGAATTGCAGGATGCCAGCAACGGGTTGTTTTCTGTCATAGTGCCAGTGGCCATTTCAGCCAGCCAGATAGGTTCGTTTGGTTTCACTGCCAATTGGAGTGCCTATCCCAATGCCACTGGCTATTTCCTGGATGTGTCCACAAGTAGCAAATTTGATTCATTCGTTCCAGGCTATCAAAACCTGAGTGTGACGGGGCTTTCTTCTGAAGTTACCGGGCTGTACCATGGCGTCAAATACTATTACAGGGTAAGGGCAAACATTGGACCGGATTATACCTCACCGGTCAGCAACACCATTGCCGTTAAGCTTCCCATTTCCCAGGAGTTGAAGTCGGATTCTGTGTTGGTATCTACAATTTATACAGCTACAGCTGGTGACAACTGGACGAACAAGGACCAATGGCTGACTGGTAAGGTAAAAGACTGGTTTGGGATTACCTTTGAAAATGGTAGGATAACAGCCATTGACTTGTCTGGCAACAACCTTACTGGCCAATTCCCGGATATTTCCAGTGGGCTTGGGCAGTTGGCCACTATCAACCTTGGCGACAACAATCTGGTGGGTGTGGCAGACTTATCTACCATGGGGGCCGGGGCTCTTACTTCAGTCGATGTGACACTAAACCAATTGGATTTTGCCGCATTGGATGTTATTCCTGATATTGTCAATGGCAACATTTATAATTTCAATCCACAGAACCTGTTGCTTGAGGATACCATCGTTATAGCCGAAAGTACTTCTAGTGTAGAGCTGAACAGGCTTGTGGGAGGTACCGGCAATCAGTACCAATGGTTCAAGGATGGCGAGGAGGTTCCCGGTGGAGTGGATTCGAACCTTGGAATAGTTCCACTTCCTTTCCTGATCTATAAAATACACGATGGGGCATACCATACGGAGGTGACAAATGCTGCCTATCCGGGCCTTGTTTTGAAAACGAGACCGGTATTTTTAAGAGTTTCTTCCCTTGAACGGGATAGCCTGGCCTTGCTCTCCATCTACGATGCAATGGGTGGTGAAAACTGGACAGGAACAGTGAGGGGTTGGCGAAGGGACAATGTTACCCCAGTTGGGGATTGGACCGGGGTGGTAGATGAAGGCAACAGGATAACGCAGGTAAATCTGCCAAACAGGGGGATGGTCAATGAATTGCCAAAGTCTATAGTAGAAATTACCCACCTCACAACTATAGATTTTTCGGGAAATGCGATTACCGGCCTTCCAAACATGACCACATTAAAAACCCTTGAAAGTGTGAATGTATCTTCCAACAAACTGGAGTTTGATGATTTTGAAAGGAATGAATCCATTTTAGACAAGATTACCATAGGTACCCAAAACCCGTTTGGGCCACCAGTGCCTCCGGTTAAGGTAAAAGCAGGCACGGATTATCCTGTGTCGGTGAACATAGGTGGGGACAGCAACCAGTACCAATGGGAAAGAAAGGCCTATGTGTTGTATGGCCCGGCAGGTGGCTTCAATGATGAAGCTGGGGCCAATGAAACGGTGATTGTGCTGGAAAACCTCAGGTTTGATAACATGGGAACTTACAGGTGCCGAATCACCAATCCAAAAGTACCCGGACTTACCCTGCTGAGTAATGAAGAGGTGATAATCGGTACAGTGGACCTGCAAGGAAAGGTGCTGGATAGCAATGGTGAAGAGGTGACGGAAGGGGACATTGGCATGATGGCCATTCGCGACCTTGGTACCCGGTATGATTCGTTGGTCAATGATGAAACAGGGGAGCCGATTTTTAAAGTAGGACTGGATGGCTACATCATAAAAGGCGTACCGCTCGGAGACTACATTATTGGGGTGAGGTCAGACCCTACCAAGTATATCCAAACTTATTACGTGAGCCAGTTTGCCTGGCTGGCGGCAGATACGCTTTCACTACGCGACAAAAAAGGAAAATTGAACATCAACATTACCAACATCCCTGTGCCCGATCCTGGCAACTTCGGGGACGGCACTTTTTCGGGAACACTGGAAGAGGATGACGGACTTGATGATGGCAGAACGCTGGGGCGTAGAAGGGTAAAAGGTAAAGGCTGTGCCCTTCGCCGTAGAAGGGGCTCGGGAAGAGGCAATGACGAGCACGATATATTTGACTTGTACGCTTATGTGGAAACCAATGATCAGGGCGAGTTCCAGTTTGGGGAGCTGATACCAGGAACGTACAGGTTCAACATAGAATTTCCGGGTATTCCGATGGACCCTAATTCCTTTACAGAATTCGTGATAGATAGCGACATCAGGAAGGAAAACACTTTTGCTGTGTCGGCTACCATTACCCCCAATGGGGTAATCGAAGTAGACCAGGTAAACGTGCTGAGCGTGCATGAAAAGTATTTCGGCGATTTGAACGTATATCCAAACCCAGCAACGAACAAGCTGACCATACAATATGACAAACTTAGAACTTCGGGAATTCAGGCAAGGGTGGTAGATTTGGCAGGAAATGTGCTGCTTATGCAAGAGATAAGCCACGGCTTCAACCAACAGACCGATTTGGACATTTCTGATATCCAAAACGGACTATACATTTTGAATTTTGTTGATACCAATGAGGATGAACTTAGCATCAGCACTACCAAATTTATCATAGCCAGGTAAAAGGGGCTTTTGCAACGGGCGGCTTTTATCGTGCAGTTAAAAGCCGTCCATTTCTTTATGACAAAAACTGAATCCTTTGTGAGGGGCTAGTCCGGGGTAAAAACCATTATTTTATAAAAAACTAAATGAAAACATTTGATATCCAGGAAGTAAACCGTTTGATAAGCAACCGGAGGTCGATCTATCCCAATATGTATTCCGGGGAGACTATCGACGATGAGATCATAGAAAACATTATCGAAAATGCCAATTGGGCACCTACCCATGCCCTAACCGAGCCGTGGAGGTTTACGATATTTGCCGGTGAAGGCTTAAAAAAGCTGGCAGAATTTCAATCGGGGCTGTATAAGAAAAAGGCCCTGGAAAATGGCTCTTTCGACGAATCGAAATACCTCAAACTCGCCAGCAAACCCCTGCTCGCCTCCCACATCATATCCATTGGCATGAAGCGGAGCGACTTGGGCAAAATACCCGAAATAGAAGAAATAGCTTCTGTTGCCTGTGCTGTACAAAATATGTACCTCACTGCCACAGCTTATGGCATAGGCTGCTACTGGGGGTCTGGAGGCATCACCTATATGGAAGAATCCAAGCCATTTTTTGGCCTGGAGGAAAACGACAAACTGCTGGGTTTTTTGTACCTCGGCATCCCAAAAACCAACTGGCCGGAAGGCAGGCGTAAGCCCGTGGAAGACAAGGTGAATTGGGTAAGGTAAAAACCCAGGTTCAGTTTAATACTCAGCTTCCATAAGGTCGCCACTCAATTGGAGCAGGTCTAGTTCAGCATTTTTGGCGTTGAACCGGGCCTGGTTGTAGTTGAGCTTCGCATTGAGGAGATTCAGCTGTGCCTGCCGAAACTCTATGGAAGTTACCTGGCCCAGTGCCTGTTGCTCCGAAGTTCGGTCGAAATTGCGTTCGTTGGTGGCCAGGTTTTTTTCTTCTACCTTCAAAATAAACCGCGCTGTTTCATAGATCGACCAGGCGTTGTTCACATCCCTGTCGAGGTTGAGTTTGAGCCTGTCCATTCCTATTCTTTGGTTTTCCAGCATGATGCGGCTGTTTTGCTTGCGGATGTTCGTTTGCCCACCATCAAAGATATTCCAGCTCAAGGTGGCACCATAGTTAAATGACTTTTGGTTTTGGGAATCAAAGAATGACGTTTTTCCCAGATTGTTTTGGTTCCAGCCATAGGAAGAGGTGAGCCCGATGGTTGGCAAATTGGAGCCATTGCTGATTTTCACATCATATTCTGCGCTCCGATAATTGCCCTGCTGCTGGAGGATATTCACATTGCCGGCCAGGGAGTTTTGCAAAACGGACTCCAACGAAAGGCCTTCCTGATAGGTCAATGAGGTATCTACATCAAAAGGAATGTTGACATCTCGGCCCAGCAAAAGGTTGAGGTTGCGTTTTTCATTGGCCAATTGCTGCCGGATGTTCAGGTAGTTGATGCTGTCGTTGTTGTAGTCCACCTCGGCGTTCAATACATCCAGCTGTGTGTTTTGGCCATAGTCGAAACTGTACTTGGCCCTTTTCCACCTCTTTCTGGATATGTCAAGGCTTTCTTTTTGGTTCAGTTCATTTTGTGTCAGCCGCGCCACTTCATAATACACATCAAAAATATCCAGGATCACATTCTCTATAATGGCCCGTGCCTGAAGTTCGCTGAGGTTCAGATTTTCCTGTAGCTTTTTAAAATTGTACTTTCTGGTTTGCCCATTATACACCACATAGTTCAGTCCTACAGACGCACTATACCGTTCCGTTTGCACTCCGGATACAGCCAACACTTCACCTGCATTGGTTACGTTTTCAGAATTGGTGGTCGAAAAATTGGTGCTTCCTGATGCCGAAAGGCTGGGCAGGTAGCCGCTATTCTTAATATCCGTATTGTTTCGTGCAATGTGTTTGTTGTTGCCCGCTTCACGGATGTCAAAATTGTGCTCTAAAGCAATGGCTATGGCATCCTCCTTTTTCAACAGTTCCTGGGCAGATAACCAATTGGCGTTCAACATTACTATTGCTAGTATCGCTACTTTTAACTTCATCCTCTTTCTTTTATTTTTTTCAAAAAACCCAATTTTCCAATCAGGCTATTACTTCTTGCTGTTCTATTTTTTGTTCGATAATGGCGCGTTCCACTTCTTCCCGCGTTGGTTTTTTTCCTGTTACCAACCATTGCCAGTGTACCTTTATATTGTTTCCAGTGGAAAGCATCAAAGGAAGCATGACCAGCGTGAGAATAGTGGCCAGCATAATTCCATAAGCGATGGATATGGCCATGGGAATAAGGAACTGGGCCTGACGGCTCGTCTCGAAAATAAGCGGTGTAAGCCCTGCAACGGTAGTAATGGTGGTGAGGAAGATGGCCCTAAACCTTGATTTTCCGGCAGCATACAGCGCCTCGTCGTATGCCATCCCTTGTTTCAGATAGCCATTGAATTTACTGATCAACACGAGCCCATCGTTTACCACTATGCCTATGAGGGCAATAATGCCGAGAAATGATAGCACATTGATGGAGAAGCCATGCACCCAATGCCCCCAGGCAACACCTATAAGGCTGAAAGGCACCATCAAAAGCAGCAACAGCGGCTGGCTAAACGATCTGAAGGTAAACGCAATGATCACAAAGATGAGAAAGACGATGATGGGCAGAACTGCTCCGGCAGAGTCCGTCGTTTTGTTGGCTTCCCTGTTTTGGCCTTCGAATATGGCAGTTACTTTTGGGTATTGCTCTTTCATTATCGGCAACATCTCTGTTTTCACCTCAGTCATTATTTCAGTAGCACTGTTGTTGGGGTCTTTCAGGTCCCCATCTATTCTGATTTCCCTTTTTCCATCCAGGTGGTTGATGGATATCTCCCCACGCTGAATTTCATAGTCGGCGATTTCTTTGAGTGGCACCCGCTCACCCGTGGGGCTCACAATCCTCATATCGTCCAGGTCCTTCAGGGATGATCGCTCCTGTTTTTCGTACCGCACCCACACCCTTATTTCATCCCGCCTTCTTTGAAACCTCTGTGCCTGGTTGCCGAAAAACCCACTTCGAACCTGGCTGATCACATTGTTGAGCTGGAACCCCATGGCATAGGCGTTTTCCTTCAAGGTAATTTTTATCTCCTTGATGCCGGCAGGGTCATTGTCGCTGATGTCTTTTAAAAGCGGGTTTTTCAACAGGTAATTTTTGAGGTGGATTTTAGCGGCTTTCAGTTCTTCAATGTCATTGCTCAGCAGTGATATAGAAATAGGGCTTCCACCAAAGTTGCTACCAGACCCGAATTCCACACTTTCGGCCTGGGGTATGCTGCCCACCTTGTCGTTGATGGCCGTAGCGATCACAAAAGATGGAAAGTCCCGCTCTTCACCTGGTAGTAGGTTGATGAACAGAGATGCCACCGAGGTACCCGGGCCAATTCGTTTGGTGATGTTTTCAACCACACTCTTGTTGCCCTGTTGTCTTTTGGTAAAATCTTCATTGACTTCCCAGGTGGCTTTTTCTATCTCAGAAATGATAGAATCTGTCACTGACTCATGGGTTCCCTGTGGCATGTTCAGCGTGATGGCCACCCGGTCGCTTGCAATATTTGGAAAAAAAGTGAACCGTATCAAACCACCACCTATGGCCCCCAATGTCAGCACCAGCAGGGTAATAGGTATGGCAAACCCCAGAAATTTATTTTTGATAAAAAACCTTAAAAACGGGGCATATAGCTTGTCACGCATCCAGTTCATCAGCTTGTCCGCATAGTTGTTGAACCAATAGGATTTTTGGTTGCTGGTGATGGCCTTGGAATGCGCTACGTGCGCAGGTAGGATTATAAGCGCCTCAATGAGCGATACGCCCAGTGTAAGGATGACGATGACGGCCACTTCACTAAAAAACTCACCGATGCGGCCATCAAGAAAAAAGAAGGTAGAAAAGGCCACCAGGGTGGTAAGGATGGCAGACGTAATAGCCGGCAGTACTTCCATGGTGCCATCAATGGCCGCCCTTACCGGGCTTTTGCCTTTTTCATGGTGATGGTAAATATTTTCAGCGATCACAATGCCATCATCCACGAGAATACCGATAACGATGATCATACCGAATAGCGACAGTACGTTGATGGTGACACCCAACTGGCCGGCAAAAATGAACATACCCAAAAAGGAAATGGGGAGGCCAAAAGCAACCCAAAAAGCAAGCCTGGGTTTTAGAAAGAGTGCCAGGAAAAACAACACCAGGATCATTCCCTGGATACCATTTTTGATGAGCAGTTCTGTCCGTTGCACGATGACTATGGAGGCATCACGGGTAATGCTGAGCTGTACATTGTCGTGCGTGGCATTGTAAGTGTCGATGTACTCTTTTGTCTTATCCGCCACCGTAATCAGGTCTTCCGAATTGGTGGTATTCACCTGGATGCGCACAGAGGGCTTGCCATTGAAATAGGAGCGGTTGGGGTTTTCTGACCACCGGTCACGTACGGTGGCAATATCCCTGAGCCTTACCGTGTTGCCGGATTCATCGGCTTTCACTACGATATAGTCCAGCTCGCTACCATGATAGACCCGGTTATTTACGCGGATCAGGTATTCTTCATGTGCTGTTTTGATGGATCCGCCTGTTACCAGGATATTGGTAGAGGATACGGCGTTGGCTACTTCCTGAAAGGTGAGGTCATAGGCTCTGAGCTTGTCTTCGTTCACCGCGATTTCTATTTCCTCATCCGGATATCCGGATACTTCCACCTGCGATATGCCATCTATGGCCCTCAGGTCTGTTTCCACTTCCCGGGCAATGCCTTTGAGGGAAAGTAGTGGCACGTTTTCACCACTCACTACAAAGCTGATGGCTTCCGTACGAAAAATGTCTTTTGAGATAACCGGCGGCTCCATGCCTACCGGAAAAGAAGGCACTTTGTCCACTGCGTTCTTGATGTCGGCAAGCACGGCATCAATATCAAAGCCCTTGAGTATTTCAACCCTGACATTGGCCGAGTTTTCACTGGAAGTGGAGGTAAAACGGTCGATTCCGATAAGGCCCCTGATATTGTCTTCTATTTTCAGGACAATGCCTTCTTCCATTTCCTGCGGGGAAGCCCCCGGGTAGGTCACGCTTATGTTGACAACCCTCGATTCATTGAGGGGAAAGAAAGACGATTTGAGGGATTTCATCCCAATAATACCGAAGACAAAAAATCCCAGTATCACCACATTGACCGATACCGGATATTTGATAAAATGTGCGATTATGTTTTTCATCCCGGCTTATCCATTTATGATTGAGACGGCCATACCTGAAAAGGAATTGGGTACGACCTTAGAGACCATCTGCATGCCATCCTTCAACCCTGCTATGATCACGGTCTTTTGATTTTCGTGCAGTATTCTGATGGGTGCCAGCTCCAGCGCCCCATCTTTTACCACATATACATTGGATTCGTCTATGATCAGGTTTCTTGAAATTTCCATGGCATTGGATTTTGCTTCTCCATCTATCTTGGCCTGGAGGTACATACCTTCCTTTAGGTCTTTGCCCCTAAGGTCGATGAATACCTGGACGGTCTGGGTAGTGGCATCCACCTTTCCGTTTATCCTGGCGATGGTGCCCTGCCAGGTTTTCATCTTGTCTTTAGAGTCGCTCACTTCTACTTGTTTGCCAACCGAAAGAGATGGCAAAATAGACTTGGCCACTGAAACGGCCAGTTCATAAACCGTGGGGTCAATAAACTCACCAAGCCTTTGGCCCTGCCTCACCACAGTACCAGGGTTTACCACTGCATCGGTAAGGATACCGTCAAACGGAGCGGTGAGGTTGTATTTTTGGAGAATGATTTCCAGGTTTTTGGTATTGTAGTAGGTGGTATAGATGTTTTTGCCCGTGACGAAATACTTTTCCTTGTCGGAGGTTGTTTTGGGCAAATCTGCGATGGGTTTGTCCATGTCAAAGTTTTGGAGGTACTTCTCCCACTTCTTATAAGCATCAGGATAATCCAGCCTCAGGTCTGGTATTATGCTCGCGATCAGGTTTTGTAGCACACTCTTTTGGGCCTGGAGGTTGGCGTAGTAGTCGTTGCTCCGTACGCGTACCATGGTCTCTCCCTTTTTGTACCGTGAGCCGGGCTTAAACTCTTTCCTGGTCGCTTCCATTACCCCTTGCACTTCTGAGTACACTTCCATCCTGTTTTTGGCCATCAGCCGGCCACTTTCATATATGCTGATCGGAATGTCGCCGTTTTTTACAGTTTTTACAAAAACCGACTGCACCACTTTTTTTTCCACCGGTTTTGGTTTTTGATTGCTGTCCACTACTGTCTTGGCCGCAAAAAGGCCCCCTCCTATTAACAGTACCCCCAAAATAATTGTAATGTAGTTTTTCATAAAGATTAATTGTTCAATGGAGCCGTGAGCTCTTCTGCATTTATGTTGTTACTTATTTTTCTTAGCACCCTTTTGGTTTGTTCTATTTCTTCCACACTGATGTCGTGCTGTATGGTTTTGATCGCTTCCCCGATGATTGGCAAGGCATTTTTCAGCGATTCCCGCCCAAGGTCTGTGATGTAGATGCGGTTGATTCTTTTGTCCTCTTTTGATTGAACCCGGGTTACCAGATTTTTGTTTTCCATCGTGTTGACCAGCCTGGTGAGGGAGGCCTTGTCCCTATTGGTAATAAAGGCCAGGTTCTGTTGTGGCTGGCCATCGTTTTTTTCTAGTACCCGGAGTAAGATGAGCTGGACTTTAGTTAGTTCTATGCCCCGTTCATGAAAAAAATCAGCGATAAAAAGGTCTATCCCCTTCATGGTCCTTCCCAGCCATGGGAGAAGGGTTTTATCGAGATCGATGAGAGATTGTTTCACGTTGGTCGCGTTTGTTGACTCTGCAACCAAACGGCAGGCCAAAAATTTAGTTGCACATGCAATTAATTTTATGAAAAAAATTTTGGGAAGGAATTGATTTGAGAGTGGTGAATACTTGTCCAACACCAACCATAGCGCCGAGAGCGAAAACTACAATCCCCCGTTTTTGGATTCAGGGCTTGTGGTCATTGCTTCTGCGCTGCACATCATAAGTAGCCCACCATTGCGGATCAATGGTGAAATGGCAGTCTCCCTGGATGTGGTGGTAGGCTTGTGTGTTTTGTTTCTTTGGTTTGTGTTTTGTGACGCTCAAGCCTGGAGTCATACTGTTGCATTCCTACCTGGCTGGACGAAGAATGTATTCCACATAATATCATGGCTCTATACCAATTATAACAAGAGGAACGGCTGGAACCCCGCGACCTTGCCGAGCTAAATCATACAGAGCACCTTCATAATAACCTGGACCTGATGACATCTCAGCTTGCATTGATTTCATTGGAAGAACTTCAATTCCAACCTCGATGGAATTACCAACATAAAATGCCAAGTGCTTCACGAAAAGATCGTATGCTATAAAACTGTATTTTCCGAATTGTACTTCAATTGCAATTCTGTTTTTCATGAAATCTGTTTGATTATATGAACGAATTGCTGTCTTTCCCTCCTTTTCGATTAGTGCTTTCTGATCTTCCGCTGGCAGGTGAAGAGTTTTGGTTATTAGATCATAATCATCAGTTACCCAATAAGATGTCCTGCTTTCGGACCATCCTAAAATTTCAAGTTCTTGTTCAAATTTTTTATTAAAATCTATTGGACTGAAGAGCTTTTTACCCTTCATTGTTTTCTCCTTGCTAACCTTAGTTCTGAATTCCTCAGCATCTATTTCATCAATAACTGACATCATTTCATCCCACAACTCCCTTTGATGATATTGAATCCATTCGAACCCATTTAAATGGGAATACATTGCTCCTATTTTCATAATTACTACGCTGTGACCAAGGATAAATTAATTTCTTCTCCAGTCATTAGAACGTTAAAAATAGAACCAATTAAAATTCCTGTAATGATGATCTCTGGGAAATCTACTAGCTTCTTGTTATCTAGTTCGCCATTTCCGTTACGAAGCATAAATTCTGTTAGCTCCGTAAGTTTGCCACGTTTAACTAAATCAAGTTTCTTTAGTTCTTCAATCAATCGATCAGAGATTATACCAATATTATCTACCAATTCAATCGGGCCATTCTTGCTTCTATCCTTATTTGTCCAATTTTTTTGAAGCCCCTCTACGTCAACTCCTTTTATAAAACTCACATAATTCTTTATCTCTTTTTCAAGGTTGATATCAAGTAACAAAAGAGATTCCCAAACATTATTAAACCTATCTTTATCAAGAGTTAGTTGCTTGATTTTTTTTGAGTTACCATAATGAAAATTGACCCACCAGAAGGTTCTTTCTATTTCCTTATTACTTACATTTCTTAATTCAAAACGAACCCCACTTCCAAACCTCAATCCTGGAATTGCTAACCAAAAAGACCGACTCCACGGAAATCTACTCCCTTGTAAATCCGGCTCAATAAATTTCGGTAGATCACCCGAATTATTTACAATCTTATTTTCGCTTCTAGGAGGTTGAATTTTTTCAATAGGAGTCTCAAGCATACTTTGAGCTAAATAATATGTAAGTAATGGAGGGACAGCATTACCAATCATTTTCAATTTTCCACCATAAGAATTACTATAGAATTGGTAGTCAGCGGGGAATGATTGAATGCAACCCCTCTCTCTTACTGTCAACCTTCTAAAACCATTTTTTGCTGGAATTACAATGCTTTCTCTCGACACCCTTGTGCAAAGCGCTGTAACGGTTCGTGACGGCCTGTCAAGTCGGTCTGGGAAAGACATTTTGTTGTAAACTGGGTGATAAGATTTGGCATCCCTGTTTATTCTTTCTTCTTCAGTGGTTAGTGACGACTCTTCAATATGATCTGTAAGGTTTGATAATTTATGACCATAAATTGGATCTATGACTTCCTTACTTGACAGAGCCTCAACAACGTCTCTGAGATGTCGTAATGGAGTAGTTTTGCGATACGATTCAAAAAGTTCTCTTGGAAACCTACCAGCAATCATTCTCTTTCTATTCTGAGCAACCCCGAAATCACTTGAATCATAGACTTCAATGGTTCCAAATTCGCCATCAAATAGGTGGTAGAATTCATTTAAACTTCCACCTTCCTGGATTTCTGATCTTATAATACCGGCCACTCTTGGAACATTTTCCATTGCCCAATATTTAGGCTTTAAGTAATCAACTACCTTTAGGAATTTGTGGATATCAACTAATCCATCCGCTAAATCTCCATTACCACCTCTATTTGCATAAGAAAATTGAGTGCAAGGAGGACTTCCTACAACAAAGTCAACCTCCGAAGGATCAGGTAAATCTGTTTTTAAATCTAATTTCCTTATATCTCTTTCCTTATGGTTGGTGCCAAAATTTTTGTTATGTGTTTGGTTTGCATCCTTCCACCATTCATATGAGGAGATCACTTCAATTCCGGCCATTTTTAATCCAAGTGTCCATCCTCCGATTCCACTGTAAAGGTCAATTGCTTTCATTTAAAATTGAGATTTGATTGTACAGATTTTTTTTGACGGCTGTATTGAACTTTTGCCTCGGAGACTTTCAAAATTTCCCCATACTTATTTTCATAAAGAAGCATTTCAGATATTTCATCACTTAGATACATCTTTTTGAGTTCTTCTTCCGATTTTTCAAAAAGTTGCGAAATCTTCTTTATGATTTCTGAAACTCTCTTTTTTGGGAATTTATTTTCATTTTCAATTCTACTGAGAACGGAAACATCGATATCAAGCTCATAGGCGAGTTTCCTCTGAGGCCATTCCGCCTCTTCTCTTAATTCGCGTATATATTCACCAAGTGATAGCATATGAGGATAAATATCTTGATAAAATTTAACTTGACAAAATAAAACTTGATATATTTTGTCAAACATTCAGACTGGGGGCAATGTTCTTTAAATTTCTATTTTGGAAGCATTCTATTTCTTCCAATACGTTTATTAATTCATCCATCTGTTGAAACGAGTCCGTATTATTTTAGCTTTTTATTAAGCTTATTCCTTACTTTTGAGAAAATAAGCTAAGAGACCCCAGCTTCTTCCAAAAGAGCTGAGTGAGTGACGATAACTCCAAAGAACTCGCATAAATATCACCCCCCTACCTTTGATAGTACTCAAAGTCTTTGATGATGGTATGCAGGAACGCCACTGTTGTCAGTTCGCTGGTCAGCTCCAGCCTGGCTTCTATCTGCGAGCGTATCTTTTCGGATGGTTCGTGGGTGGTATTTTCTATGCGGACTTTCAGCGATTCCTTGATCAGGTCAATGTCTTTTTGGTTGATTTTATACTTCACTAATGGAAACTTAGGTTCATAATCTTCGACAATGTCCCTTCTGAGGAAATCTTTGTGAAACTCATCCAGCACTTTTGTTTTGGCCACTACTGTGCCTGCGGCCAGGTCGCCCAGTCGCTGGCTTTTGGAGGTGAGTATGATGCTGAGCATGGCAAATCCTCCTGACATCAAAAAATCGACCGGCGAAATCAACCACCGGAGCAGGTGCGAACCTATGCCCGGAACTGACCCATCGGCCATTTTCACCTGGATTTTCATTTGCCGCTTGCCGGGGCTTTGTCCGTTCATGAATATCTCGAACAGCAGGTGGTACATCAAGACCGGCAGGTAAACGATGTACTGAAAGAAGCCAAGGTTGCCCAACCCGTTTATGGCCAGGCTAATGCCAATGGAATAGGCCATCATGATGAAGCTATCAATTATAAAAGCCGCTATCCTGTCGCCCAGGCCAGCGAGCTTATAATCAATGGTGACATTTTGTGCGGTATAAATTCCTAACTCCGACATGTTTTTATTTTGATAAGGGTAAAATTATAGGCAGAAATAAATAGATTTATGTTACCATCTACAAATTTTCCAATCTATAAATGAAGGAAGCGCTTTTTATTAAAATCAACAGGGAAAAATGGATTGAAATAGAATCGGACCTTGACCATCACCACCAAATCCTGCCAGATAAACTGACCAGTCATTTTGTGAGGCTCACGGACGACCTGTCATTTGCCAAAACCTACTTTCCCAATTCCAAGACGCACGCTTACCTCAACGAATTGGCCTCCCGGATTCACCAGTTGGTGTATAAAAATAAGAAAGAAAATAAAAAGCGCCTGATTACCTTCTGGAAAAAAGAGTTGCCATTGATTATTTATAGCAGCAGAAAGGAAATGGCCTATTCATTTCTGATATTCTCCATAGCCATGCTGGTAGGGGCTTTCTCGTCCGCACATGATGAAAACTTCGCCCGCCTCATCATGGGGGATGGCTACATCAACATGACTGAGGCCAATATTAGCAACAATGACCCCATGGCAGTTTACAAAGATGCCAGGCAGGTAGATATGTTTTTCGGCATTACGCTCAACAACATCCGGGTGTCATTTTTTGTTTTCGCTATGGGTATATTGGCCTCATTCGGTACGGCGTTCATGCTCATGACCAACGGCATCATGCTAGGGGCCTTTCAGTACTTTTTCTATACCAAGGGCTTGTTGCTCACTTCGGCCCTCACCATCTGGATCCATGGTACGCTGGAGATTTCTTCCATAGTGATCGCTGGAGCGGCCGGTCTGGTCATAGGCAACAGCATCCTTTTTCCCCGGAGTTTTTCACGCCTGGATTCATTTCGGGCCGGGGCAAAAAAGGGAATGAAAATAGTGATTGGCCTGGTGCCGCTTTTTATCATGGCGGGTTTTCTGGAATCGTTCGTTACCCGGCTCACAGAGATGCCCATTGCCTTAAAACTTTTTATCATTGCCACATCGCTGGCATTCGTGTTATATTACTTTATCTTCTATCCAAAAATCGTTCATACCAATGGAAGCCTATCAGCCAAAAATTAAATTTTTTCAACAAAGAAGTTTTGGGGAAAAGGTCAATGTGACTTTCGACTTCCTCAAGGAAAACTTCAAGCCACTATTTAAAACGCTGATCATGGTAGAGGGGCCACTCATCCTGATAGCAGCCGTGCTCAACGTGATCCAGCAACAAAACATGATGGAAATGGCTTCCGACATCACCCAATCGCAGAGTCCCTTTGGGATGATGGGGGCTATGGGAACTACCTATACACTCGCTACGGCATTATCTGTCATCATCATGGCCACCTTCCCGGCCATCATATTCAGGTATATTTTTCTCTATCAAACCATGCCACCCTCTTCCATTACTTTCAAAGACATGCTGCCAACCTTGTTCAGGGACAGTGGGATGTTGTTTGGCATTATCATTCTGTATTGTATCGCCCTGGTGATTGGTTTCTTTTTATTCGTCATCCCGGGGTTCTATGTCATGATTGGATTTTCGCTGGCCTTCCCCATATTGTTTTTTGAAGATAAAAATGCTTTTGAAAGCATGTCCCGGAGTTTGACATTGATCAAAGGCAAATGGTGGAGCACTTTTGGTTTTCTGTTGATCATTTATTTTATCCAGATGGCTATAGCCGGGCTTTTTATGGCACCACAGATTGGGGTGTATTTCAAGCAAATGTTTTCATCCTTCGATCAGGAGCAGGTATTCGCCCCAATGAGCAATACCGACCTCCTGTTGACCATGGGCATTACGGCCATTGGTACCCTGGGGGCGTACCTCACCTACACCATTGGCTCGGTGGCAGTTTGCTTTCAATACTTCAACCTGAGAGAGAAGAATGAATCATTTGGGTTGATGCAGGAAATAGATAGCTTGCCAACTGAATAAGCCTTGTCGTTTATTTTCACTTGTCCATTTTTCGAAACAGAAAAGTAATGTCTAAAATTTTTCAGTGGCTTTTTTCAATGGTCGTCTTGTTTTTGATACTCCAGGTATCAGAAACCAGTGCTGAGCCACCTTCAGTCCGAAATTTCGACCCGGAAAAGGTGGAAACCCTGCGCGACCAGTTGGACATGGATTATGAAAACAGGCTGGTAGAAAACAACAGCTGGCTGGAGGCCTTCGGGCTTTGGCTGACCGATATGCTGAAGTCCTTCGGGGAGTTTTTAAACAAGTATTTCAACATCAACATCGATCCCATTGTTTTCAAGCTGATATTTTATGGATTGGTCATTTCCGCACTGGTTTTTCTAATCATAAAAATTACCGGGGCAGATGGTCAAATCTCCTTATTTCGCAGCAAGAAAAAAATCGATCAGGTGCGGTACAGCATAGAGGAAGAGGACATTCAGCACCAGGATTTCCCCCAGCTGATAAGCGAAGCACTGCAAAAGAAAAACTATACCCTGGCCATCCGCTACTACTACCTGCATGCCTTGCAGCACCTGTCTGAAGCAGGTGCCATAGAATACCATATCAGAAAAACCAATGCCAACTACATAAAGGAACTGAATGGCAGGGACATCTCGGCCCCATTTGTAGAGATGGTGTCGCTGTTTGACTATATATGGTATGGCAACTATACCGCGCAGCTGGCGCACTGTGAAAGGATGTCGGAGAAACTGAACATGATAAAAAGGGGATCAGTTTGAAAAAGGGAAATTTAATATACTACTGCCTTTTGGGCATTGTGCTGCTGGTACTGCTGCTGGATGTATTGTCCACCAAACAGGTTTCATGGACCAAAACATTTTCACGGTTCGACAAAAACCCCTATGGGGCCTACGCCCTTGGGCAGTTGGTGGGGGATATATTTCCCGATCAACAGGTAGAGCAGTCAAACCTCACTTATTTTGAGATAATGAAAGAAGCCGGGGTGCCCAACAGCTTGATGAGCATCAGTGAAGACTTTCGCCCTGATGCACAAAGCCAGGACAGCCTGCTGGCCCATGTAGGGCGAGGAGGCTCTGCTTTGATCAGTGCCCACAGAATACCCGGTACTCTGTCTGACACCCTTGGGGTGGTGCTGGCCAGGCAAAAATATGAGTTTGATGATGTTACGGACAGACAAGACTCCTCACTGTTTGAGCAGGGTGGTGAACATTATAGGTACTCCAAAAAAGAGCTGATTTGGTTTGTAGAAGAATATCCGGCTGCAAGTAAAGTAATAACTACCAACGATGCGGGAAAGCCCACTACTATTTCATTCGGTTTTGGAAAGGGCACATTTGTGATCAATACTACACCGATCATTTTCACCAATCATTTTTTGCTGTATGGGGACAACCACAAGGCAGTTTCCGCAATACTGTCGACCCTGCCGCCTGAAGGGTTACATTGGACCGAGTACTATCAGGTTGGGAAAATCGATTCTTCCAGTCCGTTCCGAGTGGTATTGGAATACCCACCTTTAAGGTATGCACTGTATGCTACTTTGTTGCTGATCATACTTTATATGGTTTTTGAAGCCAAAAGAAAACAAAGGGTAATTCCGCAGATAAAAGCTCCGGTCAATCAGACGGTCCAATTCATTCAAACGGTGGGGAATCTATACCTCAACACAGGGAACCACCGGGCTTCCGCACTCAACCAGCTCAATTATTTCAAAGAATACCTTGCGCTAAAAATGAATATCCACGTAGGCGATGCTCCGGATACCGTGGCAACAATAGCGGCCAGGTCGGGCAAAGAAGAGTCTCTTGTAAACCGGCTGATGGAGCAAGCCATGTTTATAGAAAAGGCCCCTGCTATTTCTGAGCAGACACTTGTAGAATTTAATAAAGACTTATACCAGTTTTATAACAAATAAAGAATGGAGACAGAAGAAACCAACGAATTTGCCAGCAGGACCGACCTGGCTGACATCAAAAATAAAATTGACCAACTAGCAGCCGGCATATCCAGGACAATTGTCGGTCAGGCCGAGTTAATTGAGCAACTGATCATTTGCCTGGTGGCAGATGGGCATGTGCTGCTCGAAGGTGTGCCCGGAATAGCCAAAACACTCTCGGCCAAAACCATGGCACGAATGATCAAAGCGGATTTTGGGCGCATACAGTTTACCCCAGACCTGATGCCTTCCGACGTACTGGGCACCAGTGTTTACAACATGAAGGTGAATGAGTTTGAGTTTAAAAAAGGGCCCGTTTTCACCAATGTACTGCTGATAGATGAAATCAACCGGGCTCCAGCAAAAACACAGGCAGCCCTCTTCGAGGTGATGGAAGAACGGCAGGTGACCGTGGATGGTACTACCAACGACATGGGGCAGTTGTTTTTTGCGCTTGCCACCCAAAACCCTATAGAGCAAGAAGGTACCTACAGGCTGCCTGAAGCCCAACTCGATAGGTTTTTGTTCAAGATATTGGTTGACTACCCTAACCTGGAAGAAGAAATCGACATCTTGAACCATCACCACAAGCCCAATAGTGATGGAAAGCCCACAGAGGCCGTACTCGATACTGCGGATATCGTTAGCCTCAGGCAAACTGTCAAAAACGTAATTGTGGAAGATAAACTGATGAAATATATAGCCGAACTGGTACAGAAGACCCGCCAGTCGGCCGACCTTTATTTGGGTGCTTCACCCAGGGCTTCCATAGCGGTGCTCAGTACTGCCAAAGTAAAAGCAGTGATGGCAGGAAGGGATTTTGTGACTCCAGAAGATATACAGTCTGTGGTGCTGCCAGCCTTGAGGCATAGGGTGATCCTCTCTCCTGAGAGTGAAATGGAAGGGATGACCACCGATGAGGTCATTTCAAGGATACTCAATCAGGTAGAAGTCCCCAGATAATGGTTGCATTCTTTAGGAACCTTTTCATCAGCAAGCGCTTTTTCCAAATCGCCATGGCCCTGATCGTGCTAATGGTCATGGGTTTTGTATGGCCGGGGTTAGTTTTTGCTGCCGGTGCGTTAATGGTCGTATTGTTGGTGTTGCTGGTCCTGGATATATTTTTATTGTATTCATCTGGAAACTCCATTGTAGGAAGAAGGGTATGTAGCGACATGTTTTCGAATGGTGCAGACAATGAAGTTGGGGTTTACCTCGAAAGCAGGTATTCCTTCAAAGTGGATGCTGAAATTATCGAAGAAGCCCCGGTACAGTTTCAAATGAGAAACCTGCGATTCGTGCTCAGTTTGCCCTCAGGGGAAAGCAAGTCATTGAATTATGTGCTGAAACCAACACAGCGGGGTGAGTACCACTTTGGCAACATCAATGTTTTTGTAAGTACTGCCTTTGGGTTGTCTTCCCGCAGGTACCAGCTGGAAGGTGGACAGGTGGTGAAGGTGTATCCCTCGATAGCAGAAATGAAAAAGGCAGATTTGATGCTTTTTTCTAAATCCCACCTGATGCCGGGGATACGAAAAGTAAGACGCGCCGGACAAAACACAGAATTTGAGGAGATAAAAGAATACAATATTGGAGATGATTTCAGGCGCATAAACTGGAAGGCCACTGCCAGAAAAAATGACCTGATGGTCAATGTCTATCAGGAGGAAAAATCCAGGCCTGTGTATTCTATCATCAACAAGGGCCGCACCATGTACATGCCTTTCAATGGGCTGTCCCTCTTCGACCATGCGGTCAATACTTCCTTAGCATTGAGCAATGTCATTCTGAAGCGATCTGACAAAGCTGGTCTCATCACCTTTGAAAAGAATGTATCTACTTTTTTGAAGGCGGATTCGAAAATGACACAACTCAAAAGTATACTAGAATTTCTCTATAAAGAAACTTCCAATTTTGCCGAGCCAAACTATTACGACTTATACACCTCGATTCGCAGCAGGCTATCACACAGGAGTTTGTTGATCTTATATACCAATTTCGAATCTTATTCTTCCCTGGAGCACCAGTTGCCAATCTTCAAAAAACTCAACAAATCCCATGTGTTGCTTGTGGTGTTTTTTGAAAATACAGAGTTGAGAAAGCTACTGGATAGTGAGGCCAAAAGTGTCCAGGACATTTACCACCTGTCGATTGCCCAAAAATTTGATATGGAAAAAAGGGTGATCCGCAGAGAACTGCTACGGCATGGCATCCAGTCAGTACTTACCCGTCCGGAAAGCCTTACCCTGGATACCATAAACAAGTATTTGGAGATAAAAGCGAGGGGGTTGTTGTAGGGGAATAAAAATTATCCACCCCGGAATTTAAAAATCCGGAGGGGATAAAATTGGTACAACTCAACCCAAAGCAGCAATGGCTGCCTCGTAGTTGGGCTCTGCTGTGGTTTCTGCTACCTGTTCGGTATATAAGATGTTGTGGTTTTGGTCCAGTACCACCACCGCCCGGGAGTCCAGTCCGGCCAGGGGACCATCGGCAAAAGTAAGGTTATAGGCTTTACCAAAAGAACCATCCACAAAATCAGAAAGTGTCGTTACATTTTCAATGCCTTCCGCTCCGCAAAATCGCCCATGGGCAAACGGCAAATCCCGTGAGATACACAATACTTTGGTGTTTTGAAGCGATGATGCTTCCTGGTTGAATTTGCGCACTGAAGTAGCACAGGTACCAGTGTCGATACTTGGGAAGATATTGAGGATCACCCTCGAACCCGAGTAGTCGCCTAGTGATGACCTGGATAGATCGGATTTCACCAATTCAAAATCCGGTGCTTTGGTCCCAACTGCAGGCAACTCGCCAATGGTGTGGATGGTATTTCCTTTGAGTGTAATTGTAGCCATGGTGTTTGTATTTTATGATTAAAAATTTAATGTTTTGCAAAAAACTTCAAAAAGATAACAATAAAAGGGATAGCCAGCAACAGTCCGTCGAACCTGTCCAGAAAACCACCATGTCCGGGAAGTTTCGTTCCCGAATCCTTGATTTGCATGCTTCTTTTAAATAGTGATTCAACCAAATCCCCATAAGTCCCCCCCACAATGGTGAGTATAGAGATTACAATCCACTTCCAGGGTTGCAATTCCACGAAAAAGTAAGAAATGCCTATGGCAAATGCAATGGAAAGGATGGCACCTCCCAGGCTTCCTTCCCAGGATTTTTTTGGCGACACGCGTTCAAATAGCTTTCTTTTACCAAATAAAGTACCAGCGAAATATGCCCCGGTATCGCTGGCCCATAGGATCAGGAATATGCCAATGATGATTTTGGGGTTGTATTCCCCCAGCGTATAAGCCGCTGCACCGAGCAGTGAAAACGGAAGCGCCACATATACAATACCCAAAAAAGTGAAGGCGATGTTGCGAAATGGGTACATTTCACCTTTCTTGTAGAGCTTGATAAAGTAGATCACAGATGTCAATGGAAATAATATAAACAGCCATTCACCTTTGAGCTTGCCAGACTCTATAAAAAATGCCAAAATAAACAGGACAGCACCGACAATGGCCCCATAGGTTTTTAGGGGAATATAGCCCCCCTTTATGATCAGTTTGTAAAACTCTAGCTGTGTGATTAGTGTGCAGGCCAGAAAAATGGCAAAGAAGCCCCATTCGCTTGACGCCACTATCCAAATCATTAAAAATGAGCCAATAATCCCTGTAAATAGCCTTTTGGCTAATTCTGAGAATTTCTTATCCGAGTTTGATGTCATCCTTTATGATTTTTAAGGCCATCAAAACATCGTTTGCTTCCACGTGAACTTCGAATTGGCCAAGGTGATAGGTAGAGTCTTTTTTGTTTACGAGTACCGGTTTGAGCCCATTATCTTCCAATACTGCTTTTACTATTTCCGCGCGGTATTCCTGCCTGTCGGAAAATACTTTTTGCCATTTACTCATCAGCCGGTTTGCTTTCAGGATTCATTTGTTTATAAAAAAAGACAAAAAGCACAGCCCCTATAATAGCGAATATTGCAACAGATTCCAAGGGTACAGATTCAGTATTTTCTATGTCGTATGATACCCACTCATTTTGGTGCATATAAATCATGGCCAGCGTAAACCCGTTGTTCACAAAATGGGCGATAATGGGATAAAATAGATTGCCGGAATAGACAAACAGGTAGCCAAAAAGTGCGCCCAGCAGCATTCTGGGTACAAAACCAAAAAACTGAAAGTGAAAGGCGCTAAAAAAGATAGCTGCCAACCATACGGCTATATGGGCATTGCCACTGATCCTCAAAATTTGCCTTTGGATCACCCCCCTGAAGAGGAGTTCCTCCCCAACGGCTGGTACTACAGCGATCACGATCAATGAAAAAATGAAATAGGGCACACTGTCGAAATTGGTAAAAAAATCGGTCAGCAGTTTTCCCCTGTCCTCCATTTCCCTGGCTATTTCGTTGATGCCTTCCGGAAACTGAACGTTCATGTTCCATTCTATAAAAATACTGTTGACTACCATAAAAGCCAGCACCAAAAAGCCTGTGGCTGCTATTGCCGAAGGGTTGATGTTGTTCCATTGGAAATAGCGGTCAAACTGGCTGTTTTCATACCTCCATACAAAATACAATGGCACCAGAACGAAGGCAGACAGAGAGGTAAAAAACTGGACAGAGAGCAGGGCTTCTTTGAGGTGTGGAAACGAATCGGGTTGACTGAAAGCAGCGGTGATGTCGCTATAGTCAGCCCCCGAAATAATGGCCGCCAAATAAGAAAACAAAACGGGTGAAACCAACGCCATTCCAAAAGAAAGCAGGACGATGATCAGCAGGGATGTCCATGGATTTCTTTCAGATTGCGATGAATTGATCATAATTGACGTAAATTTGCAGCAAAAATATACCCATCACTCGGATAAGTCATAAAGAATGGTAAAAATTGGCGATCTTGAATTAGGTGAATTTCCACTGTTGCTCGCTCCCATGGAGGACGTGAGCGACCCCCCGTTTCGTGCGGTCTGCAAAGCAAATGGGGCGGATATGATGTACACGGAGTTTATTTCCGCCGAGGGGCTCATACGTGATGCCACCAAAAGCGTGGAGAAGCTTGACATCTACGATTATGAGCGTCCGATTGGCATCCAGATTTTTGGGGATAAAATAGACTCGATGAGGGAAGCGGCGGCTGTAGCCGAAGCTGCCAATCCTGAGGTTGTTGATATCAACTACGGGTGTCCGGTGAAAAAGGTGGCCTGTAAAGGGGCCGGTGCTGGTATTCTCCTGGATCTGCCCAAGATGCAGGCTATGACCGCTGAAATCGTAAAACGTGTGAACAAGCCTGTGACCGTAAAAACAAGGCTGGGCTGGGACGACAGCACGATCAAAATAATAGAGGTGGCCCAAAGGCTACAGGATGTGGGCATCCAGGCGCTGACCATCCATGGCCGTACCCGGCAACAGATGTATAAAGGGGAAGCCGACTGGAGCTATATTGCCGAAGTAAAAAACCATCCTGGAATTGAGATCCCCATATTTGGCAATGGCGACATAGATTCACCGGAAAAGGCCGAGGAATACAAAAACAAATTTGGTGTAGATGGCATAATGATTGGGAGGGCAGCTATTGGCTATCCGTGGATTTTCAATGAAATAAAGGAATACCTGGCAACCGGCCTGAAGCTACCCCCACCAGAACTCAAAGAACGTGTGGAGGTAACGAAAAAGCATCTGGAGTTTTCGGTGAAGTGGAAAGGCGACAAAAAGGGGATATTTGAAATGAGGAGGCATTATACCAACTATTTCAGAGGCATTCCTAATTTCAAACCGTTCCGTACACGCCTGGTGGAAGCACCTACCTATGAGGAAACAGTAGCAGTACTTGATGAAATAGAAGAAGTATTTGCCCAGGTAAACGTGATCCCCTGTTGAATAAGAAGGTAATGGCTGGCAAGCCACTTGCCTGGATATTGCTTGTATCTATAGCCCTGATATGGGGCACTTCCTTCATATTGATCAAAAAGAGCCTACAGGTATTTACCCCAGGGGAATTGGGAGCCCTTAGGATTACCATGGCATTTTTGGCATTGATGCCGGTAGCTGTTCGGGCTATTCCAAAGCTACCCACTTCAAAACTTCCGATATTGTTCATCCTGGGAATGAATGGTAGTTTTATTCCAGCTTTTCTTTTTGCCATTGCGCAGACACGCCTCGAAAGTTCCATTACAGGAGTCATCAATGCCATCACACCCATTTTTGTTATAGTAATAGGTGTCCTCTTCTTTCGGCACAAAGTAAAATGGATCAATACGGTTGGGATATTGCTGGGTTTTTCCGGTACTGTTATTCTACTACTTGGTGCATCAGGGTTCGACATTTCCGGGATAAACTATTACGCCTTTTTTGTGGTCCTGGCCACCGTGTTGTATGGCACCAATATCAACCTGATCAAACAATACACCCCAGACATCCGTGCCCTCCACATCACCGCTGTATCCTTGTTTATGACCAGTCCTTTTTGCTTCGTCTATCTTTTCGGCTTTACCGATTTGGTACAAAAGATCAGTCTGGAGCCAGATTTTATAACGGCTTTTTTTTACATATCTGTACTGGGGGTAATAGGCACAGCTGGAGCCCTGGTTTTATTCAACCGGTTGATCCAGGTATCCAGCCCGGTATTTGCCAGTTCGGTCACCTACCTCATCCCTTTGGTTGCACTCATGTGGGGAATCTGGGACGGGGAAAATATCAACCTCTACCAATTCATCGGGATGGCCATAGTGCTTAGTGGGGTGTGGCTGGCCAATCGGAGGTAGGTTTCCTTGCTAATTGAACATGAGTACAATGCGAGATGTATCATCTCCAAATACCCAAACCAGGGTATTCTATCAACCTGTTATTCTACCTAATTTGGCTTTATCATCTACATTGTTACGACCATGGAATATCAGGAACGATATGAAGCCCTCACCCCATCTGATAAATCTGAAGTGAGAAAAAACCTAATAGGTGCCGGGGTTTTTGCAGTTTTTTCAGGTATAATTTTCACCATTATTGCCATGCAGGTTGATATAAGGACAGATGATGCCACAACTTATATTGTCCTGGCCTTCGGCCTTTTATTTTTTGGCATTGTGGCTTTTATTGCCATAGGCGCCCTTCGGGATTTGAAAAGCGGCCAAAAACTGCTGATGACAGGGGAAGTCACTAACAAGGAAATCTTCCAATCGAGAAACAGTGGCCGCAAAGGAAAAAGCCGGCCAAAGTATATGCTGTTTTTTGGTGATAAAAAAGTGTATGTGCAACACCACCACTACCACAAAGTGTCTGTCGGGGATCAGATAGAATTGCATTATGCGAAATACTCCAATAAATCCCTGGCTGTAATATACCTCAACAAAAAGGAAACAAACACACCTGAGCAGCCAAAGCCATTGTCGGCGATGGATGTTTTGCGCGCACAGAAAGCCGAAAGGGATGCCGTATTCACAAAGGAATATCCCCTTAGGGATGACGACCTCAAGGCCCTGAGGCGAACCAGAAATTCCAAAGTAGCGACCAACCTTTTTGTCCTATTTATTTTGACGGTTTTTGTCCTGGCCTTTTCCTTTGCGTCTCTTTTCAATCCATATTTCATGCTGGCGGTCCTATTGTTCCTTGGGGTCATGGGTCTTTTTCTAAAATGGGCGATAAAGTGTTTTCAGAAATACAAGAAAGACAAAAAGGAAGGCATAAAAACAGCCGCGGTTTCCCATCTGAAAGATAAACACACCTATAACCGGAGTGGTTCGAAAAGCTATAGGATTACCACAGAATATGGCACATTTCCAGTGCAAAAAACCGAGTACGAAGAGCTAAAGATCGGCGACAAGGTATTCACCTTTCACGGTAAACATTCGAATTGGCTGATTGGTGTACGGACACAGGGATGATCTGGTCCGGTTCTGTTCCCGATTAGTTCACCCCCTCGAGCACCGCATCCCAGTCTTTCCAAACAGCCTCGTAACCCTTTTGGGCGAGTATGTCGCAAATCTGTTTAGGGGATCGTTCGTCCGATATTTCAAATTGCTCCAACGATTGTGGGTCAACTGTATAACCACCGGGGTTGGTCTTGGACCCGGCGCTCATGCTGGTGATGCCCAGCTTGAAGGCATGGTTGCGAAAAGTCTCGGTTTCCCGGGTGGACAGGGACAGCTCTACCTCTGAATTGAACAACCGATAAGCACAAATCAATTGTACCAATTCCTTGTCGTTCATGGCTACTTTTGGTTCCAGTCCTCCGGAGAATGGCCTCAGCCGCGGAAAAGAAATGGAATATTTGGTTTGCCAATATTGGCGCTCCAGATAGTCCAGGTGCAACGCCACAAAAAAACTATCTACACGCCAGTCTTCCAGGCCAATGAGGGCACCCAACCCGATTTTATGAATGCCTGCTTGCCCTAATCGATCAGGGGTTTCCAGCCGATAATCAAAATTTGATTTTTTCCCCTTGGGGTGGTGCTTTTTATAGTCGGCCTGGTGGTAGGTTTCCTGATAGACCAGCACGGTATTCAGGCCTGCCCTGATCAGTTGTTGATAATCGGGCAAGTCCATGGGTTGTACTTCCATGCTTATGTTGGCAAACTTTGGCCTTAGTAGCCGAATGGCATTTTCAATGTAGTCAACGCCTACGGTTTGATTGGCCTCACCTGTTACCAATAGCACATGCTGAAAGCCAAACCCTGCCAGGGCCTTGGCCTCTTTCATTATTTCTATATCGTTCAGTGTCTTCCTTTTCAGTTTGTTGTCCAGGCTGAAGCCACAATAGGTACAAATGTTTTGGCATTCATTGGAAAGGTATAAGGGGGCAAACAACTGAATTGTTTTGCCAAACCTCTGGAGGGTGAGTTGGTGGCTCATCTGTGCCATTGGCTCCAAATAAGATGCTGCCGCTGGGGAAACAAGGGCCATGAAATCCTGAATACTGCGATCGGTTTTGTGTAGGGCCGATTCTACATCCGCCGGCTTCATACCATATATGGCCGTTTTAATTGTGTCCCAATGGTAGCGGTCGAAGATCTGCCGAAAACTATTCATCTAAAAAAGAGGTTAGTGGACTGGTGGAAATGGCATGGTGCACCGGGGAAGCCAACCGGGCCTCAAAAGCCATGCGCCCGGCTTCAACGGCCAGTTTGAATGCTTCGGCCATTTTCACAGGATTTTGCGAAACGGCTATGGCTGTATTGACCAACACAGCATCTGCCCCTATCTCCATAGCCTTGGAAGCATCAGATGGTGCCCCTATTCCTGCATCTACTACTACAGGTACATTGGCTTGTTCTATTATGATTTCCAAAAAATCGATGGTTTTCAATCCTTTGTTGCTACCAATGGGAGAGCCAAGGGGCATTACCGCAGCTGTACCCACTTCTTCCAGGCGCTTGCAGAGCACAGGGTCTGCATGGATGTAGGGCATCACTATAAAGCCGAGTTTTGAAAGCTCTTCAGTTGCTTTGAGGGTTTCCACCGGATCGGGCATCAGGTATTTGGGATCAGGGTGAATTTCCAGTTTAATCAGGTTGGTTTCCAGTGCTTCCCTTGCCAGTTGGGCAGCAAAAACAGCCTCCCGCGCATTGCGCACACCGGAGGTATTGGGTAGCAATCGGATGCGCTCGTGGCTTAAACTATTGAGCAATTGGTCGTTGTTGTCTTTGGCATCAACCCGCTTAAGTGCCACTGTTACCAGTTCAGACCCGGAAGCTTCCAAAGACGCTTTCATCTCCTGGTTGTTTTTAAATTTACCTGTTCCGGTAAACAGGCGTGAGCCAAAAACTTGATTTCCTATTTTAAGATTTTCCATTTTTCAATCTGTTCAAAATCTGTAGGGTAATTTCTTTTTTGTTCGGAGCATTATTGATCAATGAGGCAACCGCAACACCGTAGATACCGGTGTTCAGTATCGGCGGGATATCAGAAACCTGAATGCCACCAATAGCCACGACAGGTATTTGTATCTGCATTTTTGTCAATTCCGACATCAAATGCTTATAACCTTCAAGGCCCAAAACAGGGCTCAGTTTTTGTTTAGTGGATGTAAACCTGTACGGCCCAAGGCCTATATAATCCACCCCGGCTTTTATCAACTCCCGGATATCATCGAGGCTATTGGCCGTGCCACCGATAATGGCATCCTGGCCAAGTATTTTCCTGGCTTCATCAGGGGCGATATCTTCCTTGCCGAGATGTACTCCATCAGCACCGATGCTCCTGGCGATTTCCACATGGTCGTTGATGATCAAACGGGTTCCATAAAGTTCGCATATAGCCCTGGCACCAAGGGCCATTCTTTCTATTTCCTCTACTGGCTTGTCCTTCACCCGCAATTGCACCCAATTTACACCGGCAGCACAGGCCTCATCGATGTTTTCCAGATGGCCTTTTTCACCGGTTTCCTGGGATATATAGTGGAGTTTTGCAATCATATTTTTACTTCGAAATGTCGTCCCAACTTTTCTTTTCCTGTCATTAAAAATTTTTCGATGTATCGTTTGGCCTTCCGACAAGCCGTTTCCAAATCCGTCCCCTGACTGATGTAAGTGGCTAAAGCAGATGAAAGCACACATCCTGTACCGTGTTTGTCCCTGCCTTCTATGCGCTTAGCCTCGATATTTTTCGTTTGAGAGCTAGTCATTAGCAAGTCGGTAACGTCATTGCTGCTATTGTGGCCACCTTTTAGCAAGCAGTTGGTACTCCATTCTTCATGCGGTAGTATCCTGGTTAGGTGGTCGAATTCCAGCTTGTTGGGGGTTATAAGGTAGATTTTTCCCAATACTTCCTTCAAATTCTGTTTGTCTGGGCATAGGCTAAAATCAAAGCCGGAAGATGATTTCAATACCGGATCCCAAATTATATTGACATCCTTATTTTTTTCCTGGAGCAAATCAATAGTCTGATTCAGTATATCCATACTTTGAACTATGCCAATTTTTACTGTGTCAAACGGGTAGCGATTTATAATTGGGTCTAGTTGAGCTTTTATGGATTCAAAATTTTTCCATTCAATACCATAAAAACCGTCCTCATTCTGGTAAGTGAGCGCAGAAACAACGGCCATACCTTGTGCACCAAGTTGTTGTATGGTTTGCACATCAGCCAGAATTCCTGCACCACCGCATGGGTCAAACCCTGCGATTGTCAATACTATTTTGTTGCTACCCGCCTGCATTTTTCGAATACTTTCAATCGTTCAACTGTTTTTTCCTGTTGCCAGATGGCACCCATCAGTACGCCTCCTTTGAAGCCCGCTTCACCCAGCAATGCCAAATTGGATGGTTGAACACCACCGAGGGCATAGATAGGAAACTTTGTGAAGCCAGCTGTATGCCTGGAGAATGATTCCAAATCCACGGTACTGTTGTAGCCCTTTTTGGAAATACTATCGAAAACCGGGCTTAAAAAAGCATAGTCGAGGTTTGCTTTTTCTTTCATCAATACCTCCAGTGAATGGCACGATTTAGAAGAAATCCCTTTGAAGGCTTTCGCATGTTGACCATTTTTCCAGTGAATTCCACCTAGTTTCATCTGCCGGGCGATTTCAAATTCACCATGAATAGATATTTGATGGAAAAAACGGGCATCCAGTTTTTCGATATATGCCCTGATTTTTTCAGGGCGCCAATTAGGTTTTCGTATATGCAACCTGCTGAGGCCAGCAGACAAGAGCAGGTTGCAAGTCTCCAGTTCACCGGCCTCCCAATCTTCCGGGGTAATGGCGAGGATTTCCAAGGATTATTGTTCCAGATAGATTTCACTTCCTTTGTTGGCAAATTCTTTCGCTTTTTCTTCCATACCCTTCTTCAAAGCGTCCTCTTCGGATATTTCTTGTTCGGCAGCAAATTCACGGACATCCTGCGTGATTTTCATCGAACAGAAGTTTGGTCCGCACATCGAGCAAAAGTGAGCCACTTTAGCCCCCTCTGCTGGCAAAGTTTCATCATGAAATTCGCGTGCGGTATCGGGATCGAGCGAAAGGTTGAATTGATCTTCCCACCTAAATTCGAACCTGGCTTTGGAGAGGGCATTGTCCCGATATTGTGCTCCGGGGTGCCCCTTGGCCAGGTCAGCGGCATGGGCAGCAATTTTATAGGTAATCACACCATCCTTGACATCCTTTTTATTTGGTAAACCAAGGTGTTCTTTTGGAGTGACGTAACAAAGCATGGCACATCCGTACCAACCGATCATGGCCGCACCTATGCCTGAGGTAATGTGGTCATAACCAGGGGCAATATCTGTGGTGAGGGGTCCAAGTGTATAAAATGGAGCCTCCTCACATTCCTTGAGTTGTTTGTCCATGTTTTCCTTGATCATGTGCATGGGTACATGCCCTGGCCCTTCTATCATCACCTGTACATCATGTTTCCAAGCTATCTTGGTCAGTTCGCCCAATGTTTCCAACTCGGCAAACTGGGCCTGGTCATTGGCGTCTGCCAGCGATCCCGGACGTAAGCCATCCCCGAGGGAGAAGGCCACATCATAGGCTTTCATGATTTCACATATTTGTTCAAAATGCGTGTAAAGGAAACTTTCTTTGTGATGGGCAAGGCACCATTTGGCCATGATAGAGCCCCCGCGTGAGACAATCCCGGTCACCCGTTTGGCAGTCATAGGGATGTACCGCAGCAGTACCCCGGCATGTATTGTGAAGTAGTCCACCCCCTGCTCGGCTTGTTCTATCAGGGTATCTTTAAAAATTTCCCAGGTAAGGTCTTCTGCTTTGCCATTTACTTTTTCCAGGGCCTGGTAAATGGGCACAGTGCCAATCGGCACAGGCGAATTCCTCAATATCCATTCCCTGGTTTCATGGATGTTTTTTCCAGTGGAGAGGTCCATGATGGTGTCGGCACCCCAGTGGCAAGCCCAAACCGCCTTTTCTACCTCTTCTTCAATGGAGGAACTTACGGCTGAGTTTCCAATATTGGCGTTGATTTTCACCAGAAAGTTCCTGCCAATAATCATGGGTTCGGTTTCAGGGTGGTTGATGTTGTTGGGTATGATGGCCCTGCCTGCCGCTACCTCATCCCTGACAAATTCGGGAGTGATTTTACCCTTTGGGGTATTGGCACCAAAGCTTTCTCCAGCATGTTGCTCATTGAGATGTCCCCAGGCTTCAATCTTTTGATTTTCCCTGATGGCGATGTATTCCATTTCCGGGGTGATGACCCCTTTTTTGGCGTAATGAAGTTGCGTAACATTCGCACCCTTTTTCGCTTTTTTGGGTTGGGCGAGGTTTTCAAAGCGCAGGTCGTCCAGGGTGGTATCCTGAAGCCGCTGCTGTCCATAATTGGAAGAAATACCACCCAGTTGTTCCACATCACCTCGTTGGTCTATCCAGGGTTCCCGTAATTTCATGAGGCCTTTTCGTACATCAATATCTATTTGGGGATCGGTGTACGGCCCGCTGGTATCGTAAACTGTGACCGGAGGATTGTCCTCGGCGGGTGCTGAAGGATTAAATTTCAGCACTGTCTTGTTGAGGCTAATCTCTCTCATGCCCACTTTTATATCGTGGATTTTTCCGGGCACATATACCTTTTTCGAATTGGGGAACGGGTCTCTTGTAATTTTTTCCTTCGAAGGGATTTGATCTTCTTTTGCCATATTTCTGCTGTTAACCGCCCTGTGTGGCAGTGATGATTAGAATGTTATCGTTTTCTTTTACAGAATACTCGTTCCAGGTGGATTTGGGTAGAATTTCATCGTTGACAGCCACGGCAATGCCCTGCTCGCGGTAGAGCTGCTGGCCTTGCAACAAAAAATCCAGTTTTGTAGAATCCGATGGAATGGTGAGCTCCTTGTTGTTAAGTTTAATTTTCATTGGAATGAATTTAACCTTAGGAGCCACGTAGTATGCGCGGAAACTTTTCCCTTCGACTGCATTACACAGTATCAGGTATTGAGGGTATCATCTCAGCCACGAAACGTGGGCACCCCTAAAGTGAGGCCAAATGTAACAGGAAAAAATCAGAATCAAAATGGAAGGAAGTTTTCCTTTTATTATTTGTTGGGGGTAGGTGTTCTGTTGTTATAGTTATGCACTTCTTTGAGCGAGATTCCCGATCTCCGCTTTGCTTCGTCGGGAATGACGTAGAATAGAGGTGGCTGCTCCAAAATGAAGCAACACTCTCATAACAAAACAAGGTAAACGGCAAAACCTAAACCCTCAAAGCTACCACTTTCGCCCGTCATTCCACGGCTCATGACGCAGGAATGAGACCGGGGAATCTGGAGGAAGCAGGTAGCATTGGATTGATGAGATTCCCGATCTCCGCTTCGCTTCGTCGGGAATGACGTAGAAGGGAGGTGGCTGCTCCAAAATGAAGCAACGCTCTCACAACAAAACAAGGGAAACCGCAAAACCTAAGCCCTCAAAGCTACCACCACCGTCCGTCATTCCACGGCTTGTGACGAAGGAGCAAGACCGGGGAATCTGGAGGAAGCAGGTGGGTTGGTGAGATTCCCGATCTCCGCTTCGCTTCGTCGGGAATGACGTGTAGGGTTGGGTTTTCATTTTCGCTATTAGTTTTCAATCAATCAAGAGGAGATAAGAAGATATAAACATGCAAATCCAAGGGCTACCACTACCGTCCTTCATTCCACGGCTTGTGACGAAGGAGCAAGACCGGGGAATCTGGGGGAAGCAGGTAGCATTGGGTTGTTGAGATTCCCGGTCTCCGCTTTGCTTCGTCGGGAATGACGTAAAATAGAGGTGGCTGCTCCAAAATGAAGCAATACTCTCACAACAAAACAAGGTAAACGGCAAGACCTAAACCCTCAAAGCTACCACCACCGTCCGTCATTCCATGGCTTGCGACAAAGGAGCAAGACCAGGGAATCTGGAGGAAGCTGGTAGCATTAGATTGATGAGATTCCTGATCTCCGCTTTGCTTCGTCGGGAATGACGTATAAAAGAGGTGGCTGCTCCAATAAGAAGCAATACTCTCCTAATGAAGCAAGGTAAACCGCAAAAACTAAGTCCTCAATGCTACCACTGTCGCTCGTCATTCCACGGCTTAGCGACAGAGGAGCAAGACCGGGGAATCTACTTCATCACTCATTGCATATCTTCCAGATCATTAAATAGGTCTTTCCAGTTGGGGTTAAATTCAGTAATCAGATCATTTTTCCAGGATCTGTTCCATTTTTTAAGCCTCTTTTCTCTATGAATTGCAGATTCAATGTCGGCATGGTACTCATAATAGACCAAATCTGTGCATTTGTATTTTTTGGTGAACCCAGACCCATCTCCACTTTTATGCTCATAAACTCTACTGTACAGATTATTGGTAACACCAATAT
Source organism: Cyclobacteriaceae bacterium (assembly GCA_040222275.1). Classification (GTDB taxonomy): domain Bacteria; phylum Bacteroidota; class Bacteroidia; order Cytophagales; family Cyclobacteriaceae; genus CAXBNB01. The sequence continues at coordinate 235,190 of JAVKDJ010000002.1, read as the reverse complement.
AGAGTACTGTTCTGTGCTTGTTTGATACAATGTAGGTATAGCCTCCTTTTGCTCGCATAGATCAAATATAATTTGAATGTCTGGGATTCCCGATCTCCGCTTTGCTTCGTCGGGAATGACGTAGAATAGGGGTGGCTGCTCCAAAATGAAGCAACGCTCTCACAACAAAACAAGGTAAACGGCAAGACCTAAACCCAAAGCTACCACCACCGTCCGTCATTCCACGGCTTGCGACGGAGGAGCAAGACCGGGGAATCTGGAGGAAGCAGGTAGCATTGGATTGATGAGATTCCCGATCTCCGCTTTGCTTCGTCGGGAATGACGTAGAAGGGAGGTGGCTGCTCCAAAATGAAGCAACGCTCTCACAACAAAACAAGGGAAACCGCAAAACCGAAACCCTCAAAGCTACCACCACCGTCCGTCATTCCACGGCTTGTGACGAAGGAGCAAGACCGGGGAATCTGGTGGAATTAGGTGTATTGATGAGATTCCCGATCTCCGCTTTGCTTCGTCGGGAATGACGTAGAAGGGAGATGGCTGCTCCAAAATGAAGCAACGTTCTCATAACAAAACAAGGTAAACGGTAAGACCTAAACCCTCAGAGCTACCCCTGCCGTCCGTCATTCCACGGCTTAAGACGGAGGAGCAAGACCGGGGAATCTGGAGGAAGCTGGTAGAATTGGGTTGATGAGATTCCGGGCTTCCCCTTTGCTTCGTTGGGAATAGCGTACAATGGCTAAATTGACTCCCAAAAAGTAAAGCTAAAACGAACACCACCGTATGTCATTTTTCTTATCTATTCCAAATACCACAAACATTCGCTATTTTAGGAAATCGTGTGGACATACATACTAATCGGTTTGGGAATCTATTTGCTGCTGTCTGTAGTGGCCTACTTCGTTCAGGAGTATTTCATGTTCCATCCAGAGAAACTACCCGAAGATTTTGAATACAAATATGATGAGCCTTTTGAGGAACATTTTTTTGACGTGGAAGAAGGGGTAAGGATAAATGGCCTACGTTTCAAAGTAAACAACCCAAACGGGATCGTGATCTATTTCCATGGCAATACCAGGAGCATAAAAGGCTGGAGCAAGTATGCCCGTGACTTTACCCGCAATGACTATGAGGTCCTCATCATAGACTACCGTGGCTTTGGCAAGAGTACCGGCAAAAGGCAGGAGCAGGCCATGTACCGCGACAGCCAGTATATTTATAACCAGGTTCGGGGTTGGTACCCCGAAGGGCAAATCATAATCTACGGACGTTCGCTCGGATCAGGCTTTGCGGCCAAATTAGCCTCCAAAAACAAGCCCCGGATGCTCATTTTAGATGCGCCTTATTACAGCTTTTCCCAACTGACCAGCCGCTGGTTGTTTTTCCTTCCCCTTTCCATGATTTTGAAGTTTCATATTCGAACAGACATCTGGGTGAAATATGTGAGGTGCCCTATTTATATCATTCATGGCACCAAAGACAGACTGATCCCCTACAGGTCTAGTGTGCGGCTCAGGAAGGAAGCCCCGCTTACCACCAGGCTTATTCCCATTCATGGTGGCAGGCACAATGATTTACCGACATTCAAGGAATACCACAACCACTTGGCAGAAATTCTCAACGACAAACACGATGCAATTTTTGATAAGAGCCTTAGGGATTTTCTCGATTTTTAGTAACTTCATTTTGGAAAATTATTGAGGGAAGAAACGATGAAGTCATTTTTAAACCTATCGCTTGCGGAACAAATAAGGGAATTGTACCTCGAAGGCTCTTTTGTCATCGACATCAGATACTATAAATATAAGATCAATTTATACTTATATGCCAACCACTACGTTGAGGTTTTTATCAATGACAAAAATTCAAGGATAGAAAAAATAGAGCCGCTCCCATTTGAATCCACCCGGCTCAAATTCTATACCGATCAACTGAAAATTGGAAGGAACAACATCCGGGAGAAAAGGGGGTATTGCACCACGCTTGCTTCGTAAATTCACAAAAACTTAAAATAAAAAACAAAATTTGGTTATGAAAAAATTAGCATGCATTCTACTGGCTGCATCTTTGCTGATTTCTTGCAAAGACGATGCGGAAGATATACCGGATAATCTACCGGAATTTCCCACTTCCACTTTTGAAATGGACTTCTCCATCACCGACAGCAAGTCGGGAGGAAGGGTCTTGACGGATGACAATTATTGGGGCCGATCAGCGGTAATAGTAGGTTTTTGGAGCACAATAGCCACTGCATACACCATTATTCCTGTCGTATCTTTCAAGGCTGCCTTTAACCAAACACCCAGATATGACATAGACCTGAAAGCCTGGGTATGGGAATATGATTTCGATGGGGCCAATAATAGCTACTCGGCCCGGCTGGAAGCGAGGGTGTCTGCCAGCGGTGTGGATTGGAAAATGCTGATCTCCAAATCCGGCGACTTTGAGGATTTCGTTTGGTACACAGGGTTTTCAGATATTTCAGGGACAAGTGGCACGTGGACGCTGAATGCCGACCCTGATGACAGCAATCCTGCCCTACAGATAGACTGGACAAAAAACAGTGACGGCACCACCAAGAGCATCAAGTACACCAATGTGATTCCTGGTGATGACAACAATGGTGGCTTCATTTCATTCGAAATAACTGACGGAACGGACTACAACCGGATTTATACTATCTACAACAAATCCACCGACAATACGATCAACATAGAGTGGCACAAGGAAAATAAGAACGGGCGCATAAAGGACCCGGCCAAATACCAAAGCTCAGATTTCTTCTGCTGGGATGAAAATTTGGATAATGTTGCCTGTGGCTAGGATAACGAATATTTCTGACGAAATACTTGTTTGCCCTCAAGGTTAAATTTTGGGGGCAATTTTTTTCCATATCACGTTTTCATCATAAACCACCGAGCAAGGGTTTTGTAATTTACCTTCGTGCCATGCATGAAAATGCCAATACGGTAAATCCTGCCGGCAAACCAGGTAGTAGCTAAAAACCCTGCCACCACAGAAACCATTGATAGGGCGATTTGCCATGCAGGCACATCAAATGGGATACGCATCATCATGACTACAGGTGATGTAAAAGGTATAACTGAAGTCCAGAAAGCCAGCGAGCCATGTGGCTCCTTCAAAATGGCGGCAATGATGACCATAGAAAAAATGAGGGGTATGGTAATGGGCAGCATAAACTGTTGCGAATCGGCATCACTATCTACGGCCGATCCTACTGCGGCAAATAACGACCCGTATAGCAAATAACCTCCCAGAAAATAGAATATAAAGCAGCCTATTACCAGGGGAAAATTCACCTTTTGCAAGGCATCCAAAATTTCATTGCCGGTTTCTGCTTTTGCTGGTGCTTTGATGGGCTGCTCCTGGGCCAGGGTTTCCAGTTTTTCTTTGTCAACATCGGCAAGGAGTATAGCCGACCCTGCTGTCACAATGCCTGAAGACAGGGCTACCCATAGCAAAAACTGTGTAAGCCCAACGGCACCCACTCCCACAATCTTGCCCATCATCAGCTGGAATGGTTTCACCGACGAGATGATCACCTCTATCACCCGGCTGGTTTTTTCCTCTATCACTCCCCTCATGATCTGCGCTCCGTAGAAGAAAATGAAGAAGTAAATCAAGAATGCGCTGATATAGCCAATGGCTGATGAAGCTTCCGAGCTGCTCTCATTTTCCCCCCCTTTGTCAGAAAGGTTAAAAGTGCTGATTTCTACCCTGGCCTTCAGCTGGTCCAATTGCTCTTGTTTGATGCCGGAATTCAACAGCTTTATGCTTTCGAGTTCGTTGCGGATTTTTCGTTCAATGGTGTTTTTCAATCCAAAACCGGGGTTGTTGAAAGAATAGAAAGCAACCTCTGCCTTATTGTTGAGGTCTAACTTGGGAATGTACAGCAGCAAATTGCCCTGGTTGTTTCTCAAATCTACTTTGGCCTCTTCCAGTGGTTTGTACACCATTCGGAATTTGACCGAAGGTTCGTCTTTGATCTTCCCATCGAAATAGCCTGATTCGTCCAGTACGAGGATGATTTTTTCATCTGTGCTTTCTCGTGTGGCCAGCCAGGTGGGCACGATGGCAATACCGGCAAACAACAATGGGCCAAGGATGGTCATAATGATGAACGACTTTTTCCTTACTCTACTTAGATATTCGCGTGCGATGATTAACCCAATTTTACCCATTGTTGCCTTTGCTTACTTGTGAAATAAAAATGTCGTTGATCGATGGAATTTTTTCATTGGCAGAAACTATCTCCACTTTCTCAGAAAGGCTTCCAAGGAGGTTGTTGAGGGAGTGTCCTGCGGGAATTTGAATTTCAGACCTTACTACCTGATCACCAACTTCCAATGACGATAGGCATTCGTAACCGTTCAATGAAAAATTTAACAGCCCTATGTGCTCTACCACAAAAGTATTGGTGCGAAATTGATTTCTGATCTCTTTTTTGGGGCCATTGAGGACTATCGATGAGTCATTGATCAGGCAGATATGATCGCACAGCTCTTCTACGGATTCCATGCGGTGGGTACTGAAAATAATAGTTGCTCCTTCTTTTTTAAGTTGTAGTATCTCATCTTTGATCAGGTTGGCATTTACCGGATCGAACCCTGAAAACGGTTCGTCCAATATGATCAGTTCTGGCTTATGCATGACTGTAGCGATGAACTGCACCTTTTGCTGCATACCTTTTGATAAGTCCTCCACGTTTTTGTGGTACCACGAGGAGATATCAAGTTTTTCAAACCATTCTTTGATTATTTTCACTGCATCGGCCTTGGACATGCCCTTAAGCCGGGCCAGATACACCAACTGCTCGGCTACCTTCATTTTTTTATAAAGGCCCCTTTCTTCTGGCAGGTATCCCATAGCCCTCACATGTTCCGGCTCAAGCCGCACCCCATTGAATATTACTTCACCCGAGTCGGGCATTATAATGTTCGTAATAATCCTTATCAGGGTGGTTTTACCCGCCCCATTAGGACCCAACAGGCCGAAAATGCTGTTTTTGGGAATTTTCAGGTCAATATTTCTGAGCGCTATATGGTCCCCATAAGCCTTGCTGATTCCCTTGATGTCAAGTATCTCCAATGTAGAAATGTTTAGGTTGAGCTGACAGTTTCACAAATTAGTGTCCTCATCCCAATAATTATTACAGTCTAAATATTATTTTTCTCCTAATGCACTTGATGGGAGGTAGGTTTTGAAACTGGATAAAAGCGAGTTAAATCAGGTTATTGGCATAGGCAAATTTGATAAGGCCCACGAGTGAGCCAGTTTTGGTTTTTCTGAAAATGTTTTTACGATGGGTTTCTACTGTTCTTTCGCTGATGAACAGTTCTTCCGCTATCATTTTGTTGGTAAATTCTTTGGCGATCAGTTTAAGGATCTCCCTTTCCCTTTCGGTCAGCAGTTTTTGTTCGTTGGGTTGGTGGAGGTTGCGCACCAACATGCTGTTGATTTCATTGCTCACAAAGAGGTTTCCTTTTTTCACCGAGTACAGTGCATCTATCAATTCATCTTTCGAATCTTTCTTCAGCACATAACCGTCAATACCCTCTTTCAATATTTCCTTCACCAGGTGGGGTTCGCTGTGCATGCTCAGCACCAAAATCTTCATTTCCGGCCATAACCTCTTCACTTTCCTCACCAGGGAGAGGCCATCGTCATCGGGCAGGTTGTAGTCAGTCACTACTACGTCCACATGGTGCATCTTCAAAAAATCCATAGCCTGGCCAACAGTGCCCGCTGTACCTACTATTTGCATTTCCTCATCTGTTTCCAGCAGTGCACGCAATCCGTCCAGCATGATGGCATGGTCATCAACCAAAAATACTTTCATCCTTGTTTTTAAATTTTGAAGCCATGAAGATAAGCTAAAATCCGGATGTCGGAAAGCACACCATACAAATTCAGCCGATTACATGTTTCTCCTGTACTGCCCGCCTACTTCAAACAGGGCGTGTGTCACCTGGCCCAACGAGCAATACTTTACCGTTTCCATCAATTCTTCAAATATATTTTCATTGCGAATAGCGGTATCCTGAAGCTTTTTGAGCATTTGCCCGGATTTTTCCTCATTGGTTTTGTGGAGGTTTTCGAGCAACTCTATCTGGTGTTCCTTTTCATCTTTGGTGGCACGGATCACCTCTCCTGGTATAATAGTAGGAGAGCCTTTGGACGATAAAAATGTATTCACACCAATAATTGGGAAATCCCCGGAATGCTTAAGTGTCTCATAGTACAGGCTTTCTTCCTGTATTTTGGTGCGCTGGTACATGGTTTCCATGGCTCCCAAAACCCCACCCCTTTCCGTGATCCTGTCAAATTCCAGGAGGACTGCCTCCTCTACCAGATCGGTCAGTTCTTCTATGACAAACGATCCTTGTAGTGGATTTTCGTTTTTCGCCAGGCCCAGCTCTTTGTTGATGATCAGTTGAATGGCCATGGCCCTGCGTACCGAATCTTCAGTAGGAGTGGTAATGGCCTCATCATAGGCATTGGTATGCAGTGAGTTGCAGTTGTCATAAATGGCATAAAGGGCCTGAAGTGTGGTCCTGATGTCGTTGAAATCTATCTCCTGGGCGTGCAGTGAGCGCCCGCTCGTCTGAATGTGGTATTTCAGTTTTTGTGACCGCTCGTTGGCACCATATTTCAGTTTCATAGCCTTGGCCCAAATTCTTCTGGCTACCCGTCCGATCACGGCGTACTCCGGGTCTATCCCGTTGGAAAAAAAGAAAGACAGGTTTGGGGCAAAGTCATCTATATTCATACCCCTGGAGACATAATATTCTACAAAAGTAAAGCCATTCGAGAGTGTCAATGCCAGTTGTGTAATGGGGTTTGCCCCGGCTTCTGCTATATGGTAACCGGAAATGGACACAGAATAGAAGTTTCTTATTTTTTGGTCGATGAAATACTGCTGCACATCCCCCATTACCCGCAGGGAAAATTCGGTAGAAAAGATACAGGTATTTTGTGCCTGGTCTTCTTTAAGTATATCAGCTTGCACGGTTCCCCTCACTTTGGAGAGTGTGTCGGACTTTATCTGTTGGTACACATCGGCAGGCAACACCATATCGCCTGTAACGCCCAACAGCATCAAACCGAGCCCGTTGTTTCCTTCTGGCAATTCGCCTACATACTTGGGGCGTTTAGTGCCTTTGGCCGAATATATGGAACTGATTTTCTTTTCTACTTCATCTTCAAGTCCTTTTTCCCTGATATACAACTCGCATTGCTGGTCTATAGCCGCATTCATAAAAAATGCGCAGATGGTGGCTGCAGGGCCGTTTATAGTCATCGATACCGAAGTGGTGGGCTGGCACAGGTCAAAGCCAGAGTAGAGTTTTTTGGCATCATCGAGGCAGCAAATGTTCACCCCAGAGTTTCCTATTTTACCATATATATCGGGCCGGAAATCCGGATCTTCACCATATAAAGTGACAGAATCGAAAGCTGTGGAGAGACGGGCGGCAGGCAGTCCTTTAGACACATAGTGAAACCTCCGGTTGGTACGCTCCGGGCCACCTTCTCCTGCAAACATCCGGGTAGGGTCTTCGCCTTGCCGTTTGAAAGGGAATACGCCAGCCGTATATGGAAATTCGCCAGGCACATTTTCCTGCAACGACCATTTGAGCAGATCGCCCCACGCTTCGTATTTGGGTAGGGATACTTTGGGTATTTTGGTATGGGAAAGCGATTCGGATTGCAGCTTTACATGTACTTCTTTGCCCCGTACGTGGTAAACAAAATCATCGGCACTATAATCAGATAATTTCGTTTTCCAGTTTTCTATTATTTTCAGGTTTCGGGGGTCGAGATCCAATGACTTTTCGTTGTAGAGCGAATCAAGGTGTTGTTTTAATTCTTCGGTTTCTACCAGGCCTTTGGTTTTTTGGATGCTGTAAAGGTTTTGGGCTATGTCTTTTTGTTTTTCTACCCATTGGTCATACTCCCTTATATTATCTGAGATTTCAGAAAGATATCTCGTACGTTTCGGTGGGATAATGTAAATCTTCTCCGAAGTTTCACCTGTAGGTTGAAAGCTTGATTTGAGCTGATGGCCAGAAATGACATCCAGTTTGTCCATGATGGCCCGGTATAGGGTATTCATGCCCGGATCGTTAAATTGGGAGGCGATGGTGCCAAATACCGGCAGGCTGTCATCAGTAGTTTCCCAAAGCTGGTGGTTGCGTTTGTATTGCTTTTTTACGTCCCTAAGGGCGTCCAAAGCTCCTCTTTTGTCAAATTTGTTGAGGGCTATGATGTCCGCAAAATCGAGCATATCAATTTTTTCCAACTGGGTTGCTGCCCCGTATTCGGGGGTCATCACATACAAAGACAGATCGGAATGTTCGATGATCTCTGTATCCGACTGACCGATACCAGAAGTCTCCAGAATGATAAGGTCAAAACCGGCAGATTTTACAATATTAACGGCTTCCTGTACATATTTGGACAAGGCGAGATTGGACTGCCTGGTGGCCAGGGAACGCATATAGACCCTTGGGCTATTGATCGAATTCATCCGAATTCTATCCCCAAGCAATGCCCCTCCCGTTTTTCTCTTTGAAGGATCCACAGAAATGATGGCAATGCTTTTACCAGGTTTGCCATCGGGTTGCTGCTCAAAATCGACCAAAAACCTCCTGACCAGTTCATCTACCAGGGAGGATTTGCCCGACCCGCCGGTTCCTGTTATCCCGAGGACCGGTGCATTTGAACCCACCGATGATCCATTGTTCAAACCGGCGAGTATAGAGGCAGAGTTTTCAGGAAAATTTTCGGTAGCTGAAATAAGGCGCGCAATCGCCTTGGCATCTTTTTTTTCCAGATGGTCGGCCTCTCCGTCCAGCGTTTCCCCCAGGGGAAAGTCGCTGGCTTTTACCATGTCATTGATCATCCCCTGCAAGCCCATGGCCCGGCCATCATCGGGGGAGTAAATGCGTGCTATGCCGTAGTTGTGCAGTTCCTGGATTTCCTCCGGTAATATTGTTCCACCCCCACCCCCAAATATTTTGATATTGGCCCGGTCATTTTGCTGTAGCAAATCATACATGTATTTAAAATACTCCACATGGCCTCCCTGGTAGGAGGTGATGGCTATGGCATGGGCATCTTCCTGTATAGCACAGTTCACTATTTCATCCACAGACCTATTGTGGCCAAGGTGGATAACCTCTACCCCAGTGGCTTGGATGATCCGGCGCATGATATTGATAGCCGCATCGTGCCCATCGAATAGTGAGGCCGCAGTTACTATCCTGATGTGGTTTTTTGGTTGGTATGGTTTCACAGTTCCCTGGCTCATAGCATTCTATATTTAACCACACAAAAGTACCCAATGTTTGCAATTTTCGCTCAATGAGACCAGCACGTTTGATGTCAAAAAAGTGCCATTCACCTTAGCATTAAAACATATTCCATTCTTTAGACGGAAATGAACAAAAAATAATTGAGGATTTTCGCTAAAAAGGAGTTCAATTTTCAATCAGGATTTTCAACCGCTTCAGTGCCTGCTGATTGGAGGGTTGGTTGATGTTGTCAATGATGTTCATCTTCTCTTTTTTGGTCAGGTGCCAGCTGAGGGAAGCCCGTTCGAGTTCTTTCTGCCAGATTTCCTGTGCCCGGTTATTGAATGCATTTTGGTCGAAAATACTGTTGGTGTTGTACTCGATTCCTACCAGGTCTATTTCACCATCGAACCATTCATCGGCAAATACCAACTTGTAGTCGTTGTTGATGTCCTGATAATTGCCCAGGTTGTTGTACACACTGCTGATGGGTACTGAAATCCTTTCTAGAATCGATAGGTGGCTTCTCTCCTGAATGGGTGCGTCTTTTGTGGTGTCGCGTATGGAGAGGATGACTACACCTGATGTATTTTGGGCAATCCAGTCTTTAAAATTGAAAAGAAATTTTAAGGCATCAGATATTCCGTAATTGTCGGCTACTCCTGCATCCATTATTTCGATGGCTGGTTCGCTCGGCAATTTCACGTTCGGGGTGACGTATGGGAAAGATGCGTTCATCCTCAGTGCTGTCAGGATGCTTACATTTTCGGCGTTCTGGTTATTGAAGAATTGCAAAAAGTCGATACTGCTTTTTTTGTATAGGATATTTTCCCTGAAGTCCCCAGGCGAAATGTTCATATAAGTAATGGGCTGGGCCGAAATGTAAAGCTTTCTCCCGTCGAGGGAGATAGTGGGTCCCAATATCATCATTGGAACCTCAGATTTATACTCAGCTTGTTTGTAGTCCGTAATTTTCTTATCCAGTACAAAACCAGTGTTTTTGTTCAGTTGCTTTTCGAACGCATAGCCCCGGTCCTTCAAGTATTGGTTTCCTTCGTAGGTGTAAAACTGGTTTCTAAGGATGAGGTCGTTCACCACCAGGCTGAATATGATGGGGTTTAGGTTGTCCCTGGAAATGTTTTCGAGGGCCGAAGTTTTATCGATCGTTTCATTTCTCATTTTCATTTCCCGGAAGTAGGCCGATCCTATGGCACCACCGGATGCCCCCGTCATCAGCATGGTGTGTTTCATAAGCTGGCCTTCGAGGATGCTGTCGGCATGAAGCATGGAATTGAATGTCCAAAGGGCGGCCCTTTGCCCACCACCACTGGTACATAAAAAGACCATCTTGGGCTTTTGTTCAGACGGCCACTTGGATTTCCAGTTCTCCAATATTTTCACGGTATGCTTTTTGTCCGTGGCTATGTTTTGGGCAGAGTTCTGTTTTTTTAAATTTTCAACCGAATAGTCCACTTTTTCCTTGTTGTAATCCAAGCCAGGAGCCTCATATTCTGCATTCAGCACCCCGGATTTCATCAGTCCATTGACTATAAAAAACAAGGCCAGGGTAACAGCAATCGACCATTGCCGAAACCAATAGGAAATAGCCCCGGTGACCATCACGAATATGGTGAGCACAAGTAGCACACTGGCCGCAGCGGGTATTTGAAAATACGGAATATCCATAAAGAAACGCAGCAGTAGTATGAGGCCAATGATGACCGATTCAATGACGACCGAATTGAAATGGTTTTGGTCAAATACTTTGAGTACGGCATCTTTGTTGTAAAAGTAGAATAGGTTTTGAGTGGACCTTACCTTCAGTTTCAGGTCGAGATAACTTTCTACCTGATGGGCCCTTTTTTTACTTTCTTTGAGATTGTCCAGGGCTTTCTGTCGGTGGAGTTTGTTTTTCTTCAGTGTCTTGTCCACCTCGCCAGTCAGGTATTTGAAGATGTCTTTGTTGGTCCAACTAAAATATAGGTAAAGCAGCACCATTATAAAGGCCACCCCGGACAAGAGGCCAAAAACCATGGCAATGATATCCAGTGCGTTGGAGTACTGGTTGTGGATTTGAAAGCGCACAATGGCGATCACATACACCAAGAGCACAATCAGCGGGATAAGGCTATTGTTGATGGAAAATTTGCTGAATGGTTTTTGCAGGATGCCAATAAAAGAGTAGTGGGAGCTGTAAAGTATATAGCATGTGATATGAAAAGAAGCGATGAAAGCCCCAAAAGTGATCCCGACAAAAAAGAAACTCAAAAAACCGATCTGACCCAGGTATTCCGGATCTAAAAACAAGCTGGGGATACCATAAACTTTTCCAAAATTTTGGGTCACCACCAGGGTAATAAGCACCCAGCTGCCTATAATCAATTGATTTTTTTTCAGGTGCCTTACTATCAGCTGGATGGGAAAGGAAAAATATAATTGTTTTAGCACATTCAAACCACTTTTTATTCGAACCTAAATTTAGTGATTTGAAAGAAGGATAGGCACTATAATATGAAGTTAATCTTCAGTGTCCATGCAAGACCTAATTTTTGGTCAAGCCACACACACAAAATGGGATGACCTTTATGCCATAGTGTGGGTTGCACAAACTGCCCCCGCCGTGGTTTGCCATGTCTGACGACAGGCAGATGTCCTCAGACATGGCAAACCACATTGTTTCGGTCTGTGAGGACACAGACCGGGGCGGTTTGTTGCTTCAGACTTTAACTTAATCTAATGGGAATATAAACATGTTAAACTGATTATAATCAACACCCTACTAAATTACGTCATCGGTAGCTCAGTAAAAGCTGGTTTTCAAGCCCACGACGAGCGGTGTGCTTTGCGGCAAAAAAGTGTCGGATATTTGGTTGTCAGGAGGTGATGGCTATATCATTCGCTCCAGCCTGAACGATGTTTTGATCATTTCGATACCACGCCTCAATTTGAGGTTTACTTTTTTACCGGGTTTGTGCCTAAGTGAAGTGGTCACCATGGCGAATTCCATTTCCTGGGTGTTCATGCCGTTGATATTGGTGATCACGTCATTCACTTGAATCCCTGCCAACGCTGCAGGAGACCCTTTCCTCACACCTATTACTTTTATTTGATCTAGCTTGGAGCCACTGGCTACTATATCCAAACCGCTCATGTCGTGTTCGAAATCTTTAAAATACTCTCTGCTTTTCCTAAGGTATAGCACACCGCGGAGGTAGTCAAATATGGGATGAAAGCGGGTCAAAATCTCACCTCCGATGGTGCCGTGCCGGCTTCCCCTTTTCATAGAAGTAGAGTAGTGTCCCTCGGCAGGAAAGGAAGCTATGGGATCCTTAAAAACGAACTTGTTGATCTGTAGGCTGTGCACCCTGCCCAGCAACCCATTGATATCACCACCCAATCCACGGCCAATTACCGTCTTGAGTGTTTTTGATGGCAGAATGATACTTTCAGAATCATCGTCCAACAACAGGGCATGGCTTGCACCGGTATCCACCATCAGGTTCATTTGGTCCTGGGTGCCATCATCGAAAGTAAGTTTTGCGGAAATGTAGGGTTTGGTATTCACTATTTGCATGGGCACCCTTTTGTGGTACTTCTTTGGCCTGAATCTTCTTGGTTCGTGCAATACAATCATTTTGCTGTCATAGTTGAATTCCACCACAAAGCGGCTGAATATATCATATCCGATAATGCCATAAACATCTGCCCCCAGGTTTTTCCTCAGGTGTAGGTAGTCTTTTTCCAGTACCAACAAAGACTGGTTAACACCGGACACCACGCCACCTGGAAGCCTCATTTCCACCTTGGTGGCCACTTGTGCACTTACAGAATCTATTGCCCCAGGCCCTTGAATAACCAATCTCCGGTCATAGCTCAACTCCAAAAACTCGCCAAAAGCTTTTTCAGTCAATATAGCGAATTGTACCCCGGTATCCAGAATAAACTTGAGGGTGAGGGAATTATTGATTGTGACGGGAATCACAATGAGGTTATTATAGCGTTCGAAAGGAATCTCCACCTTATCCACGCCAAAAGGAAAGTCAAAACCGATTTGCTGGGAGCGCGCAGGTACAAAGCATAGGCCGATAAAAAATGCGGTCAAAAGACAATTTGCCAGTGTAGATTTTAAAAGCCCCATAATACCCGGTTAACTTTTATTGCTTGATAGATGCATCATATATATTAAGTACCCAATACCTTACCATGAGGTGATCTAAAAGAACAGCTTGATGAAAAGGAATTTGGACCACCAGATATGGCAAATTCAATTGTCATTGAACTGACCTATATATACACTCATAAAAAAAAATTGTTTCAAAATGCTTGCCAAAAAACGAAATAGGTTTATAGCGCCTTAAACAACACGTAAGGGTAAGATAATTTCTTCTGATCAAATTCTTATATAATGTGCCCTCAGGTTGCACAATTCTTTTACCCTCTACAACTTAGCCCTTTTGAAAGGCAATGGACAGCAAAAAGCACACGGGATTTTACATGCTTATGATATGGATGGGGGCTGTTCCCCTGATTTCATCAGCCTCCATTTCGGTATTTATCATCAGACATGAAGCCTTCCTTGCTGATTTCACCACCATCCAATGGACATTTTTCTTCACACTGGCCATATTTACTATGGCGCTGGCCATTACACCTACCACTTTCATGGCTTTAATTTCAGGGTTTTTCCTGGGATTCAAAGGAATATTGCCCATGGTAGTTTCCTATCAGGTGGCCTCCTTGATTGGATACTTTTTGGCAGCACGGCTGGATGAAGGTTTTATTAATTTGATCAGAAAAAAATACCCAAAGTCGGTGGGCATCATGGACCGGTTGCACAAAAACCAGTTTGGCCTTACCTTTTTATCCCGGTTGTCCCCGGCTTTTCCTTTCGCCATCATGAACGTGGTGCTGTCGGCCTCAGGGATAAAAGTAAAGCATTTTTTTTGGGGCGGTTTGCTGGGTATGCTCCCCCGAACTTTGTTTTTCGTTTGGGTAGGAAAAGAGGCTTCCAAATTGTCAGAAGTTACCAGCGGGAAAGAAAATTTTTTGATTTCGATTGGCTTGACCATTGTAGTTGTCCTTATAATAGTTAAAATACTTACTCCTTATCGAATGAAAATGGATGGCTCAAAACCATCAGCTGAAGCTTAACAAGGACTACCAATACAAATCAAACCACCAGTCCTAGCATTCGGGAAAGACTCTCCCACCTCATCTGCAAGTTGGCGAAGTGTACAGGTAGCGTACAGTAAACGCAATTTCAATTTGTCTTTCACCCGGTTCTGATGGTTTTTTGGCGGGAGCTGTAATTCAACAGGTTACTCCAAGTAACCTGTTGAATTGAGTACGAGGCAAATGGGTTCAAGGCTACCCACTATAAGTCCCTTAGAACCAGCTTTTTTCACATAATCTACTAATCCGATAGACTAAAAAGGGTAAATTCCTTGTTCGTTAGAATTATATTTTTCAATTTTGCCGGCTCCATTCAAAAATGAATGAATCGGATGGGGTCATTTACGAGTCAAAGCAACTATATGGATAGTAGAGTTCGGCATATTGCAAAAAGTATAACCTGGCGGGTGATTGCCACAGGAACCACTTTTACATTGACCTTGATTTTTTTCGGAAGGGCTGAGGTTGTCACGGCATCATGGTTGGCGGCAGCAGAGACGTCTATTAAAATATTGATTTATTATTTGCACGAGCGGGTCTGGTTCAGGCTGAGTACCAGGATGAACCATAAAATGAGGCATGTTGCCAAAGCCATTACCTGGCGTGTGCTTGCCTCGGGAACTACTTTTGGGTTGGCACTTTTGTTATTCGAAGGTCATGACAATGCCATGGAAAAAGCCACCTACATAGCCTTGATAGAGTCTGTGCTGAAAATGATATTTTATTACGGGCATGAAGAGGCATGGTATCGCATCAACCTGGGCCTGGACAATAGGGAAAAGAACAACGTTACGACATGACAGAAAATATCATTCCACATAGCCACGCCATAGTTCAGGCCGATCGCATCAAAAAGTTGGGCTACAAGCCCCTGCTCATTTGGTTTGTTGGTATGTCCGGATCTGGAAAATCTACCTTGGCCAGTGCCCTGGAAGAAAAGCTATTTGCCGATGGGTTGAACACCTACATTTTGGATGGAGACAATATCCGAAGCGGCCTCAATAAAGACCTGGATTTTTCTGATGAGAGTAGAAAAGAAAACATCAGGAGGATTGCTGAGGTATCCAAACTTTTTGTAGATGCCGGCACAGTGGTGCTCACGGCTTTCATTACTCCATTTGCAGAAGAAAGGGAGAAGGTAAGACAGCTGGTAGGATCGGACAATTACCTTGAGGTATTTGTAGATTGCCCTTTGGAAGAATGCGAAAAACGGGATGTTAAAGGACTATATGCCAAAGCCAGAAGGGGGGAAATAAAAAACTTTACCGGGATAGATTCCCCTTTCGAAAAGCCAACCAACCCTGATGTACTTGTGGAATCACATAAAGTATCCATAGCAGATGGTGTGGAGGCCATTTATAAAATTGTTAAAGAAAAAATTAATATAAATGAGTAATTATAATCTTACACATATTAAGGAGCTTGAAGCAGAAGCGATTTATGTACTAAGAGAAGTTTTCGCCCAATTCGAAAATCCGGCGATTCTGTTTTCGGGAGGTAAAGACTCCATTTGTGTGGCCCACCTGGCACGAAAAGCTTTCTTTCCTTCTAAAATACCATTTCCATTCGTACATGTGGACACAGGACACAATTTCCCTGAAACAATGGAATTTAGGAATGCTTATGTGGAGGAGCTTGGTGTCAAATTGATTGTTGGCTCAGTGCAAAAATCTATTGACGAAGGAGCCGCTACAGAAGAAAAAGGAAAAAATGCCACTAGAAATGCCATTCAGACGGTCACTCTTTTGGATACTATCGAAGAACATCAGTTCGATGCTTGTATTGGAGGGGCAAGGAGGGATGAAGAAAAGGCCAGGGCTAAGGAGAGGTTCTTTTCCCATAGGGATGAATTCGGGCAATGGGACCCTAAAAACCAGCGACCAGAACTTTGGAACATTTTTAACGGCAGGTGCCATCATGGGGAAAATTTCAGGGTTTTCCCGCTGAGCAATTGGACGGAAATGGATGTTTGGCAATACATTTTATCTGAAAATATTGCTTTGCCTTCATTGTATTTTGCCCACGAAAGGCAAGTTATAAGGAGAAACAACACCTGGCTACCGCTTTCGGAGTTTATCCAGTTGGGAGAAGATGAGGAAGTCGTAACCAAGAAAATTCGCTTCAGGACTTTGGGGGATATTACCATCACCGGAGGCGATGAATCCGATGCAGATACTTTAGAAAAGATAGTAGCGGAAGTAGCTTCAGCCAGACAAACAGAAAGAGGAAACAGGGAAGACGACAAGCGCTCCGAAACCTCCATGGAAGACAGGAAGAAGCAGGGGTATTTTTAATAGGCAATAACTATTAACTCTAACCATTAACCTTAAACATCTACTTTTGACTTTCTTCAATGCGGGATTATACAAAATATCAGGTTTGGGTTGATTCGGTAGAATTTTCAGTATCCATTTACAAAATGACAAAGGGTTTTCCGGAAGATGAGAAGTTTGGTTTAATATCCCAAATGAGAAGGTCATCCGTGTCTATTGCCTCTAATATTGCAGAAGGAGCTGGTCGATCTTCTGAAAAAGAATTTTCAAGATTTATCGAAATTGCTATAGGTTCATCTTTTGAATTAAAGACACAGTTGATTATTTCGAAGAAGTTAAAGTATGTTCAGGAGGAGAATTTTTCCACACTTCTGATAAAAGTTGATGAAATAAGTAAGCAACTAAATGCATTACGCAAAACAATAAAGAAGTTATAGTTAATAGTCAATGGTTAATGTTCAGAATTGGCTGAAAAAGAATTTAATAAGCTACTAAAATGACAGAGCAACAAAAGCACATAGAAAAACACGACAACAAAGGCTACCTCAACATGGAGCTCCTTCGGTTCACTACAGCAGGTAGTGTAGATGATGGTAAAAGTACTTTGATAGGCAGGTTGCTGTACGACTCCAAATCAATTTTTGCAGATCAGCTGGAGCAAGTTGCTTTATCAAGTGAAAGAAAGGGACTTGAGCATACCGACTTAGCCCTATTGACTGACGGGCTAAAAGACGAAAGGGAACAGGGGATTACCATAGATGTAGCCTACAGGTATTTTGCTACACCCAAAAGGAAATTTATCATAGCGGATACCCCGGGCCATATTCAATATACCAGAAACATGGTAACCGGTGCATCTACAGCCAACTGTGCCTTACTGCTGGTAGATGCCAGAAAAGGAGTGATCGAACAAACCAGAAGGCATTCCATAATTGCATCACTATTGAAAATACCTCATGTTATCGTTTGTGTAAACAAGATGGATTTGGTGGACCACAGTGAAGAGGTTTTTGAAGACATCAAGGAGGATTACGAGGCATTTGCATCAAAGCTGGAAGTGAAAGATGTGCGTTTTATACCCATTTCTGCCCTGAACGGTGACAATGTGGTCAACCGAAGCGAAAACATGCCCTGGTATGGTGGCTCAACCCTGCTGTACACTTTAGAAAACATCCATATAGGTAGCGATCACAACCATATCGACTGCCGTTTCCCGGTTCAGACAGTCATCCGTCCCAAGAATGACAAATTCCATGACTTTAGGGGATACGCAGGTAGGATTGCCAGCGGTGTATTTAGGGCTGGTGATGAAGTGACGGTTATGCCGTCCGGGTTTAGCTCTACAATTAAGTCTATTGATACCTACGATGGATCAATTGATGAAGCTTTTGCCCCTATGTCCGTTACCATCCAACTCGAAGATGAAATTGATGTTGGGCGAGGTGACATGATCGTAAGGACGAACAATAAACCCAATGCGATTCAGGATATTGAAGCAATGATCTGTTGGCTAAACCCCAACGGACCAAAGCCTAGGGGCAAGTACATTCTGAGGCATACCACCTCAGAAGTAAAGGCCATGATCAAAGAGATTAGTTATAAGCTGGACATCAGCACGCTTCATAGAAATGTGGAAGACAAAAACATATCTGCCAACGATATTTGTAAAATGCAACTGAGGACGACCAAACCATTATTGGCAGATTCATACGCTAAAAACAGGGTAACCGGTAGCCTGATCCTGGTAGATGAAGGCACCAATGAAACCGTAGCAGCGGGAATGATTATTTGATAAGGATAATCCCTGCTTTTAATAAAAATGTTTATCCAAATAAGTTGAAAATTGGATATGACAGAAAATGGGATTAATTATCTTTGTCGTAAACTATGTGGTAAAGTACATGGAAAATCTGATAGACAGAATAACCATTGACAAAGAAATATGTCATGGCAAAGCAGTGGTTCGCGGACTTAGGTACCCTGTTGAAACCATTCTTGAACTGATGGCTTCCGGAATGTCGATTGAAGAACTCATGGTTGACTACCCTGACCTGGAACGCGAAGATTTCCTTGCTTGTTTGCAGTATGCTTCTAAACTATCGCAAGTAAAAAGCATCCATCAAATAGCATCATGAAGTTTATTGTTGATGCACAGCTTCCAAAAAGTCTATCGGAATTTATTAATGAACAAGGGCATGATTCTGTTCACACACTAGAACTGCCTAATAAGAACAACACTACTGATCAGGAAACAATAGAAATATCTAATGCCGAAAATAGAGTAGTGATTTCAAAAGATGCAGATTTCCTGGAAACATACATGGTAAAAGGCCAACCTGCCAAATTGATAATGATAAAAACGGGAAATATCACCAATAGTCATTTAATGAAGATATTCAAGTCAAATTTAGACCTATTATTAAGGATGATTCAAAGAAGCAATTTGGTTGAAATGAGTAAGGCTGAGCTGGTTGAGCACGATTAACAGGGTTTTAGTATGTCCAAAAGAAAAATCATACCTTACAACCCAAAGCTCAAAGAACTGGCAAAACAACTTCGAAAAAACATGACCCTGTCTGAGGTGCTGATTTGGGATCAATTGAAACAGAAAAAAATGCTGGGATTTGATTTTGACAGACAAAGACCCATTAATAATTTCATCGTTGATTTTTACTGTAAAGAACTAATGTTGGCAATTGAGATTGACGGGGCAAGTCATGATAACGAAGAAGTATATAAAGCAGATGTCAAAAGGCAAAACATTCTTGAAAACCTTGGTGTAAGGTTCCTTAGGTTCGATGACCTTGAGGTAAAAAAGGAAATGTCAAACGTACTTAGGACAATACAATATTGGATAGAAAAAAATATGGAAGAAAAACCCACCCCCACCCCTCCAAGCCCGCCTGTCGGACGGACAGGGAGGGGAGTTGCCCCAAAGCAAGGCCAAACATCTGGTGTTTTATCACCAAAGGATTTAAATCCGAGCGAAATTATTGTCCCAAATAAACCAACCGAAACATTGAACGAAGAAGCCCCGAATTACGAATTCCCCTCCTTGGAGGGGTTAGGGGCGGGTAATTACCAACAATTACTTAAAATCGCCAAAACCGCCTCAATTGAAGCTGGAAAGGCGATATTAGAAGTCTACAACAGTGACGACTTTAATGTTGAAAAAAAGGGGGACGACTCCCCCCTTACGCAGGCCGATAAAAATGCCCACAACGTAATTGTTTCGTTTTTGGAGAAAACCGGCTTACCCATTCTCAGCGAGGAAGGCAAGGATATCCCTTATGACGAACGAAAAAATTGGGAGCTGTTCTGGATGGTCGATCCGCTTGATGGTACCAAGGAGTTCATCAAGAGAAATGGTGAATTTACCGTGAACATTGCCCTGATTAAAGACGGGCGGTCTATAGCGGGTGTGGTGTATGTGCCTGTCACACAAAAACTCTACTGGGCCGTTCAAAATGAAGGTGCCTATCTCCAAAGCGAAGGAAAAACTTCCCGACTCCAATCAAACCAAATTGACCTCAGTCAAAAAGGCTTGAAAGTAGTGGCCTCCCGTTCACACTTAAATGAAGACACTCAGGTATTTTTGGATTCGCTCGACCAACCCGAGACCGTATCCATGGGCAGTTCATTGAAATTTACAGTGATAGCTGAAGGCAATGCCGATGTTTATCCGCGGTTTGCCCCTACCATGGAGTGGGATACCGCTGCTGCACAAATAATAACAGAAGAATCAGGCGCCAAAGTCCTCAAGCAAGGTCAGGATGCGCCTTTGGAGTACAACAAAAAAAATCTGCTCAATCCACACTTCATTGTTCTGAATCATTGATGTTTCAAAATAAATAACCCTATATTTGCACTCGTTTTAAAAATCGGGTAGAATTTCGACCGAATTTCTAATTAATGATGCTGAAAAAACTCCTGTTTCTAATTGCATTCGCAATTTTTTCTTCCAATTTCGTCCAGGCCCAAAACCCTTCATCCGTATCGGATCTTAGCAAGGTGAATGTGGATGACATGTCGGATGAACAGATTGCCGAATACCTCAAAAAAGCGCAATCCAGCGGGCTCACCGAGCAGCAGTTGCTCATTCTTGCCAAACAACGAGGAATGTCAGACAGCCAGATTCAAAAGTTGAGAAACAGGATCAATACATTGGGCATGGGGACTGGAAAAAATCAGGCTACTTCTGACGGCATCAGTCGAATGAGGGAAGAAAACCAGGCCCTGCCGCAGGTTGACATGGGTATGGATATTTTTGAAAACTTGGTGACTGTTGATTCCACAGCCCTTTTAAAAGAACTTTTGGGCAAGGAAGAACTTAAAATATTCGGGGCAGACATCTTCAACAATCAGGAGCTCAATTTTGAACCAAGCCTCAATACACCTACCCCAAGAAATTACCAGATAGGCCCTGGGGATGAGATCATTATTGATGTGTGGGGTGCTTCAGAGCAATCCTACGCCCTTACAGTGAGCCCGGAAGGCTCAGTGAAAATCAGCAACCTTGGCCCCATCTATGTGAACGGCATGACTGTGGAGCAAGCCAATGCGAAAGTAAAAAGCCGCTTGACGAAAATATATGCCGGCTTACTTCCACGAGGTGATCAGGGCCCCAATACCTTCTTTCAGCTTACTCTTGGAAATATTCGCAGCGTGAAGGTAAATGTGATTGGCGAAGTAGAGCAACCAGGTACCTATACCCTGTCATCCTTTTCCACCATTTTCAATGCACTCTATTACGCAGGGGGCCCTTCAAAAAGCGGTTCGATGAGGAATATTGAACTCATACGAAACAACAAAGTGGTGGGGAAACTTGATGTGTATGACTACTTGTTGAGAGGCAAGCTCTCGGCTAACCTAAAGCTCGAAGACCAGGATGTGGTATTGGTCAAGGCTTACAACAACAGGGTGACCATCCAGGGAGAAGTGAAAAGGCCTGCCATTTACGAATTGGTGGAGGGAGAAGACCTGGGTGCTCTTATTGATTTCAGTGGTGGATTTACAGAGTTTGCTTATTCCTCCAGCCTTCGGATCAAGAGAAATGGGGACAAAGAAAAAGAAGTGGTTACCGTGTCTGCCTCTGATTTCGGTACTACGGCACTGAAAAATGGGGACCAGATTTTAGTGCATAAGATACTGGATCGATTTACCAACAGGGTGCGCATAGAGGGGGCGGTAAATATGCCTGGCGAATATGAACTAAAAAAAGGCTTGACGGCCAAGCAACTTATTTCATCAGCGGAAGGTTTGCGTGGGGATGCCTTTACCGAAAGGGCTTTGATCATCCGTCTCAATGAGGATTTTAGTATCACCAACCTGTCCTTTAAAGTGAGCGACTTGCTTAGCGGAAGCATTGAAGATATTCCATTGCAGAAAGAAGACCTTATAAAAATAAGTTCCATTTTTGACTTGTCCGAAGACAAAACGCTGACCATAAAGGGAGAGGTAATTAAACCTGGGGTTTTCCCGTTTATCTCTAATATGACCGTGGAAGACCTTATCATCCTATCTGGAGGGTTGAAAGAGTCGGCTTCTGAAAAAGTGATTGAAGTAGCGAGAAGACCCGAAAAAATGGAACAGGTGTCAGCGGCAGTTTCCGAAACTTTTGAGTTTGCCATTAGCCCGGGAATGGGTATTTCTGATGAAGCTTCTACTTTTGTTTTAGAACCTTTTGATATTGTGACCATCAGGCAGTCACCAGGTTTTACCGAGCAGATTACTGTAGAGGTAGAAGGTGAGGTAAAATATCCTGGAAGTTATGCCCTCAAAATTCGTGACGAACGTATTTCCGACCTTATTGCTCGTGCGGGTGGCATTACTGCTTATGGTTATCCCAAAGGGGCACTACTTGTTCGTAGGACAGAATTTTATAATGCAGGCCAGGCCGACAACAAAGCGGCCATCGCTCAGAAGAGAGAAGCATTGGAACAGTTTCAGGAAAAAGACACCTTGGTTGACGAGTTGGAAATCAAACAATTTGAAACAGTGGGAATAGACCTGCAAAAAATCCTGGCCAACCCAAGGTCAAAATACGACCTCAGGCTGCAGGAGGGTGATGTACTCAGCATTCCTCGCCAACTGGAGACGGTAAGGGTAAAGGGAGAAATTTTATATCCCCTTACCATAAAATATGAGGACGAATTGTCGTTTAAAGATTATATTTCGGCTTCAGGTGGTATCAACGACAATGGGCGCATAGCCAAGTCTTTTGTGATTTATCCCAATGGCACTGCGGCTAAAACGAAAAGGATTTTGTGGTTTAAGAATTACCCGGAAATAATGCCGGGCTCGGAAATAGTAATTCCGAAAAGACCCACAAGAAACAGGTTAAGTATTCAGGAGATTTTGGCTATTACAACTACTCTGAGTACTTTGACTTTATTGATAGATAGACTAGGTAATTAAGAAAAAGAATGAAAGAATATAAGATATCTATAATAGGCTTGGGGTATGTAGGCCTACCGCTGGCGGTTGAATTTGCAAAATACTACCCAGTAGTTGGGTTCGATATTAATAGTTCTAGAGTAAAAGAGCTGAATGAGAATAAAGATAGTACACTTGAAATATCTAATGAGGAACTAAAGAAAGTAATTGTAGATAATTTTAATGACCAAGATAAAGGTTTGAAGTGTAGCTCTGAAATTGAGGATATTCGAGATTCTAATGTTTATATCGTTACAGTACCAACACCAATTGATAAAAATAATAAGCCGGATTTAACTCCGTTAATAAAAGCGTCAGAGACTGTAGGGTGTGTCTTGTCTAAGGGAAATATTGTTGTCTATGAGTCAACAGTTTATCCCGGGGCAACAGAAGAGGATTGTGTTCCGGTTTTAGAAGCAGATTCTGGGCTAAAGTTTAACAAGGACTTCTTTTGTGGTTACTCACCAGAGCGAATTAATCCAGGTGATAAAGAGCACACAGTTGCCAAAATCCTTAAAGTTACTTCGGGTTCGACACCTGATATAGCTGAAGAAGTTGATCAATTATATAAAACAGTAATTACTGCGGGCACATTTAAAGCTGCTAGTATTAAAGTGGCTGAAGCTGCAAAAGTTATCGAAAATTCTCAGCGTGATATCAACATTGCTTTCGTGAACGAGTTAGCAATGATTTTCAATCGCTTAGGTATTGATACGATGGATGTGCTAGAAGCAGCAGGAACCAAGTGGAACTTTCTTCCGTTCAGACCTGGTCTTGTTGGAGGACACTGCATTGGAGTAGATCCTTATTATTTGGCACAGAAGGCAGAAGAAGTGGGATATCACCCTGAGATTATCTTAGCTGGAAGACGTTTGAATAATAGTATGGGAAGCTACATTGCCAAAGAATTTGTGAAGTTGCTTATCAAAAATGGAACTCGAGTTAATGGAGCGCAAGTCTTAGTTTTAGGCATTACTTTTAAAGAAAATTGCCCGGATATAAGAAATTCCAGAGTGATTGATATCATTGGAGAATTGAAGGAGTTTGGTGCAGAAGTAGATGTGTACGATCCTTGGGCAGATCGAGCGGAAGTAAAGGAAGAGTACGGGATTGAATTAATCTCAGAACTTAAGGCAGATAATTACGAGGGGGTTATTTTAGCAGTTGCACATGATGCTTTTGATAAGGTTGATTTTTTTGATAACAAAAACAAGCCTGTTTACGATGTTAAATCATTTTTGAATAGAAGAACTATTACCTCTCGTTTGTAACCTAAATTTCTTTGTAATGAATTATTTCGTACATGAGTCTTCATATGTAGATGATGAATGCCAGATTGGCAGTGGCACAAAAATATGGCACTTTAGTCATATTATGAGTAATAGCGTGATAGGGGAAAAATGTAACATAGGACAAAATGTAGTAATTAGTCCAGGAGTTAAACTTGGAAATAATGTAAAGATTCAAAACAATGTTAGTGTCTATAGCGGGGTGATTTGTGAAGATGATGTGTTTTTAGGCCCATCAATGGTATTTACTAATGTGCTAAACCCTAGAAGTGGAGTAGACCGTAGGGGAGATTATTTAAATACTTTAGTTAAGAAAGGAGCATCAATTGGAGCGAATGCTACTGTAATATGTGGTTGTACAATAGGGGAATACGCGTTTGTAGGAGCAGGAGCAGTAGTGACTAAAGATATTCCTGATTATGCACTGTTTATTGGGAACCCTGGAAGGTTTGTTGGCTGGATGAGTCAATATGGTCATAAGTTAATTTTTGATTCTACGAAAAAGGCGATATGTCCAGAATCAAAACAAGAATATAAATTGAATGAAAATAATTTTGTTGAATGGATAAAATGAAAAGTTTTGCCCTAATTGGTGCTGCGGGATATATTGCTCCTCGCCACATGAAAGCAATAAGAGATACTAACAATAATTTAATTGCCGCACTTGACAACTTTGATAGTGTTGGAATTATGGACTCTTATTTTCCTAATGCGGATTTCTTTATCGAATTCGAACGATTCGATAGACACATTGAAAAATTAAAACAAGAAAATGGAGTTGGATTGGATTATGCAAGTATTTGTACTCCAAATTATCTTCACGATGCTCATATCAGAATGGCATTGAGGGTTGGAGCGGATGCTATATGTGAGAAACCCTTGGTCTTAAATCCTTGGAATATTGATGCTCTGGGCAATGTTGAAAAATCAACGGGTAGACGGATTTGGAATATTCTACAGCTTAGAGTTCATCCTAGTATTATCGCTCTGAAAGAGAAGATAGATAAAGAGCCTTCCAACAAAAAATATGATGTGGATTTGACCTACCTTACCTCAAGAGGGGGGTGGTATTACACTTCATGGAAAGGGAACTTACAAAAATCGGGAGGTATTGCTACTAACATTGGTGTTCATTTCTATGATATGTTAAGTTGGGTTTTTGGAAAGGTTAAATCAAATAAAGTACATTTGCATACTCATGATAGAGCTGCTGGTTTCTTAGAGCTTGAAAGAGCAAATATTAGATGGTTTCTATCAATAAATGAGGATGTTTTACCCCCTAGTGTGAAAGAAAAGGGACAAAGAACTTATAGGGCTATTACTATAGAGGGAGAAGAGCTTGAGTTCAGTGGAGGATTTACTGATTTACATACCGTTTCTTATGAAAATATCTTGAATGGCAATGGATTTGGTATTGACGATACTAGGCAAGCAATCGAAATAGTTCACAATATAAGACATGCCGAGCCAATTGGTTTGAATGGCGAGTACCATCCTCTGGCAAAATACAAATTGGTAAACCATCCATTTGACAAAAAATAACGACTATGGGAACCATACATATGGTCGATTTGGTGAGCCAATACAAAAACATAGAAAACGAAATTCAGTCCGAAATGCTGAAGGTGCTGAATACAGCTTCGTTCATTAACGGCCCAAGCGTTAAGGATTTTCAGACGGCATTTGAGCATTACTTGGGTGTCAAACATGTGATACCATGTGCAAATGGAACAGACGCTCTACAGATAGCACTGATGAGTTGCAATTTAAACAAAGGGGCAGAAATTCTCGTTCCCTCATTCACTTATGTAGCCACAGTTGAGGTAATTGCACTTTTAGGTTATAGGCCTGTTTTTGTTGAAGTATATCCTGATACCTTTAATATTAACATTGAGGATGTTCAGGACAAAATAAATGATAAAACAGCTGCAATCATTCCAGTTCACCTGTATGGTCAGTGTAGTAATATTAAACCATTAATTGAAATAGCCCAAAAGCACAACTTAATGGTAATAGAAGATACCGCACAAGCTATTGGAGCAAATTATACCATAGAGGATGGAAACACGAAAAAAGCTGGAACTTTAGGAAATATTGGAACTACATCATTTTTTCCATCTAAAAATTTGGGGTGTTTTGGTGATGGTGGTGCAATTATGACCAATGACGATGACTTGGCAAAGAAAATGAGAATGATCGCTAATCACGGGCAGATAAAGAAGTATTATCATGATTCAATAGGAATTAATTCGAGGCTTGATTCTCTACAAGCAGCCGTTTTAAAAATTAAGTTGAAATACCTGGATGATTATTGTGTAGCACGGCAGACTGTTGCCGATAAATACGATAAGGCATTTGGAGAGAGTTCAGAAATAGCTATTCCGAAACGCTCAAGTTTTACGTCCCATGTGTTTCATCAATATACAGTTAAGCTTAGGCATGCCCAAAAAAGGGATTTATTGAGGGATTATTTGGCTTCTCAGGGTATTCCTTCGATGGTTTACTACCCTGTTCCTAATCATTTGCAAAAGGCTTACACTGACTATGGGTACAAGGAGGGAGACTTGCCTTTAACTGAAGATTTGTGCAAACGAGTTGTCTCATTTCCAATTCATACTGAGATGCCTGTAGAACAGCAAGATTTAATCATAGATGCTATTGCTAATTTTTTTGTCGAGCAGTAAATTTATTATCACATAAATAGTTGCATTATTAGCTTGAGTATAGTATAGTTTCATATAAATCATAAAAGACTATCAGAAATGAAAAAAAATGAATCTGATGAAATAGATTTGCTAGCTATATTAAAACTCTTTTGGCTTAATAAGAGACTTATTATCAGGATTAGCCTCATTTTTTTGTTCGTAGGGTTAGTGATCGGAATTTTAACCTCAAATCAATATACTGCGAAATCATCGTTTATTCCACAAACAAGTGATAAAAGTAGCGGTTCAGGAGGTATTGGTGGTCTAGCTGCCTTGGCGGGTATTGATTTGGCAGGAATGGGTAACAATGGTCAAATACCTCCTAGTTTGTATCCAAAAATAGTGTCCTCAATATCTTTTAAAAAAGCCTTGATAAAATCACCTTTAAAGCCAACTGGATTTAAAAACGAAATAAGTTATGCTGAATACTATGAGGATCATGTGAAGATAGGTTTGTTGGGAATCGCAAAGAAATATACTATTGGGCTACCAGGAGTGATATTGTCAGGATTGAAAGGTGTGTTGACTAAAAATGACAATGATAAAGGCGTATCTGGTTCAGAGGACTTAATAAGGATTTCGGAAACAGAATTCGTTCATTTTGAAAGAATTGGTGTTCAGTTAAGTGTCGTGTTGGATAAACGTGCTGGATATGTAACTCTTCGGTTTAAAATGCAGGACCCCGTTTTAGCGGCGCAAATGGCGAAAAACGCTGAAAGTCTTTTGCAGAAAGAGATTATGAGATATAAAGTTCAAAATGCTCAAGAGCAGTTGACTTTTATTGAAAAGAGGTACAATCAAAAAAAGGTAGAGTTTGAAAGCATGAAAGTTGAGTTAGCGAAATTTCGTGATAGAAACAAAAATATTTCATCGGAACTAATAAGAAGTGAATTGCTTAATCTAGAATCGGAATATAGTTTTGCATTTAATGTTTATTCTGAACTGGCAAAACAGTTGGAACAAGCACGATTTCAGGTTAGTAAGGATACGCCAATTTTTACTGTGATTGAACCTGTGACAATACCACCTAGAAAGTCTGAACCAAGTCGTGTGATGATATTATTTAGCTATTCTCTGATTGGTTTGATTTTATCGATTGGTTTTGTGGCGGCTAAGCATTTTATGCTGCATGTCCGTACGAGTTGGGATAGAGTAAATGTCGAAGATGTTTGAAAAAAATGTAAATATTCCAATAATTAATGATTTCATTCCCCTTGCTTCTCCCGATATAAGATCTGAAGATATCGAAAATGTAATTACGGTTTTGCAGTCAGGAAATTTGGTTCAAGGTAAGAAAGTTGATCAATTGGAAAAAGCAATTGCTGAATATTTACATGTAGACCACTGCATTGCAATGAATAGCGGAACATCAACATTGCAATTGATTTTATTGGCACTTGGAGTTGGTTCTGGAGATGAGGTGATCGTACCTGCTTTTTCTTATGTGGCTACAGCCAATGTCGTAGAAAACGTAGGTGCTAAACCAATCTTTGTTGATATCGATGTAGAGACTTTTAATATCAATGTGCAGGCCGTGGAAGAAAGTATTGGTAGTAGAACCAAAGCTATCATTCCGGTACATGAATTTGGCCTTATGGTTGATACAACACCTTTAATGGACTTGTCTGAAAAACACAATTTATTTGTTGTTGAAGATGCAGCGTGCGCATTAGGTGCTAAAGATGAAAGCCAATTTGCTGGAACGGTCGGTATAGCAGGATCTTTTTCTTTTCACCCTAGAAAAGCAATAACTTCTGGTGAAGGAGGGGTTGTCGTTACTAATGAAGAATTGCTTGCTTCTAAGTTACGGGCATTGAGAAATCATGGAATCGATTCTGAAAATACCAGTAGGATGGATTTTATCATGGCAGGATACAATTGCCGAATGACAGATTTTCAAGCAGCGATGTTGATTAGTCAACTCAATAGATCTACTGAAGCGTTAAAAAAAAGAAATCATATCGCTTCTCGTTATTTTGAAGAAATACGAAACGAGAAGATACAATTGCCCTTTATTCCTAAAAATAAAACTCCTAACTGGCAAACATTCCATGTTATGTTAAGGGAACCACTTGTTCAAAAGGAGGTTATAGAAAGATTAAGAAAGGATGGTATTGGTACTAACTATGGGGCACAATGTATTCCTGAACAGTCATACTATAAAAACAAATATGGCTATAACTGTCGTATAGATTTTCCTAATGCTTTAAGAGCCTATGAAACGGGATTGGCTTTGCCTATCTATGAGAAATTGACAGATCAGGAAGTTACAGTAATTATCGAAAATGTAAATAGATTATAAATAGGATGATAGAAAATAAAATAATATTCATAACAGGGGGTGCTGGATTTATTGCCAATACTTTAATTAAACACTACATAGAAAAGAATAACATAATTGTTTATGATAATTTTCATCGTGACACATTAAGTGATAGCGGTTTATCTAATCATTGCAATATTAAAATTGTAAAAGGTGATGTATTGGATTATGACCTGGTTGAACAGAGTATGAAAGGGGCAGATATCGTGGTTCATGCAGCAGGGATAGCAGGTATTGATACTGTGATTAAAGATCCTGTCAAAACTATGCGTGTAAATATGATCGGTACATCTAACGTTTTAGAAGCGGCAAGAGTGAATGGTGTTGCAGACCGTTTTGTTGATTTTTCAACATCAGAGGTTTTTGGTTCTATGGCCTTTAAATCTACTGAACAGGACTCCACTGTTGCTGGTTCTGCCGGTGAGGCTAGATGGACCTATGCAGTTTCCAAACTCGCTGGAGAACATTTGGCCCATGCCTATTATAGTCAATATAAATTACCGACTGTCACCGTTAGACCATTTAATGTCTACGGTCCAGGGCAAACCGGAGAAGGAGCAATGCAGATTTTCATCAAGAGAGCACTCAACAATGAAGACATTTTTATAGATGGGGATGGCGCGCAAATAAGAGCCTGGTGTTATGTTGATGATTTTGTGGATTGTTTAATCAGATGTATAGAGGATCCTAAAGCTATTGGCGAAAGCTTCAATTTAGGAAATGCGAGAGCTGTGATTACTATTCTTGGTTTGGCTCAAACCGTATGTAGAGTTTTAAACTCAAAGTCTGAAATAATCTTCCGCCCACCACTTTCAGCAGATATTGCCATTAGAATTCCAAGCGTGGAAAAAACAGAAGAAATTCTTGGCTTTAAGGCAAAGGTTGATTTAGAAGAGGGTATAAGAAATATGGCTGAATGGCTAAAGAAATACGTTTAGAATATTCTTAATCAACAGTTAGATCTTCATACATGTATTTGGGACTGAAAAGAATATTGATTACAGGAGCTTCTGGTTTAATTGGATCGGCTATTGTTGATGTGTTGAGCAAAAATTTTCAAGTATTTGCTGTTGCTAGAAATGATATGTGGATCGATAAAAATGAGAGTAGATCATTGGAATTCGTGAATGTTGATCTTTCTGATAGATCTTGTATTGATCAAATTTTGCAGATTCGCCCAGACATAATTATTCATTGTGCAGCTAGTGTCCCTTCAATTGAGAAAGGGGATAGAGAGCAAACATTTATTGAAAATGAACAAATTGATCAAAATGTGTTCAAATGTGTGGGCCTATTGAATTGTCAATTAGTTTATATGTCAGGGACTATAGTCTATGGTTATTTGGATAACCAAAAAGAGATCAATGAAAGTCAACAATTATGTCCGACTAGTTGGTATGCTAAACAGAAAGTTGAGGCAGAAAAAATTATAAAAGAGCAACTGAACCACGGACTTATTTTGAGAATTAACGCTCCATATGGTATGGGTATGAAAGAGACAGTACTAATGAAATTTTTAAAACAAGCTGTTCGGGGAGATACAATATTAATTCACGGATCAGGTTCTAGATGCCAAGATTTTACAAACACTATGGATATAGCACAGTTTTTAAATAACATGATTTCCAAGGGTTGCATTCCGAGTGGTGCTTATAATATATCTAATGGGCAACCAATAAGTATGAAAAGCTTAGCTGAAAAAATTGTGAAAATAACGGGTCAAGGAAGTGCTATTCATACATCGGGTTTGTCTGATAATCAAGAGGGCTATTTGGCCTCTTATTCAATTGAAAAGGCAAGAAGGGAACTAGATTGGAACCCTAAAATTGGACTGGATGAAGGGATTAGAATACTCTGGAAAAGTTTAGCTTGAAATGACGTATGCAATATTTTCGGATGTTCACGGTAACCTTGTTAATCTGCAGGATTTTTTTGAATGCGCTCAGTTTCTAAAAGTTGATCAATACGTTTGCTTGGGAGATGTTTGTAACTATTATCCTGATACACTTGAGGTAATCGATGCTATAATTGAACGAAATGTTATTTGCATACAAGGTAATCATGATTTAATGTACACTAGTAGTCATGAAATTTCTGGTGAGAAGAAGAAGCAATATAACTACAGCGAGTTAATTTTTAATTCGTACAAACATATTTCTTTTTTGTCCTCTTTAACCTCCAAGTTGGAGGTTACGATGAATTCATCAGTGTTATTTTGTCATGGTTCACCTTTAGATGTACATGAATATGTTTATCCAGATAGCGATTTGAGTAAATTCTCCAATGTACCAAACGACATAATCTTTATGGGACATACTCATCGCCAGTTTATAAAGGAAATTAATGGAAAAGTGTTTTGCAATGTCGGTTCAATTGGGATGCCCAGAGATAATGGCTCATTGTTTGGTTTTGTTCTATTTGATAGTGACTCAAATAAGATTGAATTATGCAGAATGTCCACGAATGTAACAAAGGTATTAAGTAAATACTCCGCTAATACTCCAAATGAGGTGTTAAAGTTGATGAATAGAACAGAGCCACTTACTTATAAATATACACTCTATGATTAATGTTTTTGTGACTGGGGCTGGTGGTGGAGCAATCGGCGAACAGATTATTAAAGCGCTGAGAAGCGGCAAGAATGATTATTTTATTGTAGGCTCTGATACAAAGGCAAATACAATTGCTAGGTCTATTAGTGACATTTTTGTTTTAATGCCAAAGGCTGGTGAATCAGGTTATATTAATACATTACTTACTTACTGCAACAAGTATGGTATTGATATTTTATTTCCGGGTTCTGAACCAGAATTACGTACGATAGTTAAAAATAAGAGACTATTTGATGAGGCCAATATTCATGTGCCAATAAATGATGCGAGTTTAATTAGGTTATGTCAAGATAAAGTAGGGTTTAATGAATTTCTTGTAAATAATGAGTTTTCGTATTGCGAAACATTCAATCTTATTGATGCCAACAGTTTATCTCGCTTAGATAACTATCCCTATGTCATCAAGCCAGTTTCGGGAAGTGGGTCTTCAAACGTTTTCATAGTTCAAGATCAAATTGAACTTGAAGGTATTACTCGATATCTAGGTTCTACACAAGGTTTCATAATACAAAAATATGTCGGTAACATTAATGAAGAGTATACTGTTGGTATTCTGTCGACACCAAATCACGGATATGTTAATCATATAATATTGAAAAGGGATTTGTCTTTGGGAATGAGCATTAAACAGAAAGTCCTGAACAGAACTGAAGATCAAAGCCTTGGGAATACTCTTGGAATAAGTACGGGGATATCACAGGGTAAATTTGTTTCAAACACATTAATAAGTAAAACAGTTGCCAAGTTAGTTGAATTGCTGAAGCCTACTAGTACGATTAATATGCAATGTCGAGTTTGGAATGAAAAAGTTTACATTTTCGAGATTAATCCTCGATTTTCTGGGACAACAAACCTAAGGGCTCTTGTTGGCTTTAATGAACCGGAGCTTCTTGTTAATAGTTTGCTTTTCGAAGAGGTACCATTAGCAAATGAATCATGTTGGATAAATAGAACTGTACTGAGAGGTTTAATGGAGTATGATCTTGGTAATTAGTAATAGTTGTTGTTGAAATATGGCCTTAAGTTCGTTAGAGGAAATAGATTTTAAAATGAGAGTGTTTATAGGTCCGCAGGAAGTAGCAGGTTACTATAGCAGATTAACGCAGGGATTTAAAGAATTAGGATATAGTTGCGATTTTTTAAGTTACAAATCTCATAAGTTTGGTTATGACCTTCCTGTTTCTAACTTTTGGTTGTTGAGGACTCTTAAGAGTTTTTATGTTTATCGAGAGAATCTAAAATCCGGTAATCTTGCTAGAAGAATTGTTTTGGGTTTTGTAGGAAGAGTGATTCATCTGGTGTTTTTTATTACAGCTTTGTTCAGATATGATGTTTTCATTTTTACTTATGGATCATCCTTGTTTCGCAAGAATAGAGATTTGCCCATCATCAGATTTTTTAATAAGAAAATAATAATGAACGTTGGTCACGGTTCAGAGTTAAGACCTCCTTATGTAAATGGGGCCTTTCAATCTCCGGACGGAACGCGTCAGCCTTCACTCTCAATGCTCAAAGACCTATCAGAAAAGTATTCAAGACAAATAACATATTTAGAGCGTTATTGTTCGTATTTAGTAGGGGCGCCATATAGTTCTTCTCAGTTTTCAACTAAAAGATTTATTAATTGGTTTGCATTGGGAGTTCCAATAAAAGGGGCAAGTGATGATAAACAAATCCTTGTGTCTACTACAAATAGAATTAGAATTCTGCATTCTCCTTCCCATCCTGCCTTGAAAGGGTCTGATATTATTCGTACAAGCATAACCCAACTTAAAGATCAAGGCTATGATATCGAGTTTATAGAGTTGATCGGAAGGCCAAACGCCGAGGTAATAAATGAATTAAAAAAATGTGATTTTGTTGTTGACCAACTTTATTCTGATACACCATTGGCTAGTTTTGCAACGGAAGCAGCCTGGTATGGTAAGCCCGCTATAGTTGGTGGCTACCAGCTTGAAGAGCTTAAGAGTTTCATTAAGGATGACATGTTTCCACCATCTTATTTATGTCATCCGGATGGCATTACCGAAGCAATTGAGACGCTAATTGTTAATACAAGCTTACGGAAGGAACTGGGTCAATCTGCTAAGGAATTTGTTCATCATAAATGGGTGTCAATTGAAGTAGCGAAACGTTATATTCAAATTGTAGAAGGGGAAATATCAAATGATTGGTGGCTTGATCCGAAGGAAGTAACCTATCTGTATGGCGTTGGTCAGCCTGCCTGTGTGACCAAGGAGCGGGTATTAAAAATGATCCAGACATATGGAGTAGATTCTTTACAGTTAAACCACAACAAAAAACTGGAATCTGCATTTGTCCAATTTGCACAAAGCGATTTGAAAGATGCTTAAGGCTTTTTTGAAAGACGGTGCTATTTACGCCATCCCTACGTTTTTGTCCAGGGGAATTTCATTTATTTTGATTCCGTTTTACACAAGAGTTTTGACACCAGCAGATTATGGATCGTTGGATTTATTGGCAGCTTTTACAACGCTGGTCAAATTAACAGTGGCTTTAGAAGTTTCTCAGGGTATTGCCAGATATTTTGCCGGGGAAAAGGATCCGGTGCAAAAAATCACTTACTTTTCCTCCGCCCTTTGGTTTGCGTGTATATGTTATGGTCTTTTTGCTGTATTTGCACTGCTTTGGTCAGGGCCATTATCTACATTGGTAATGGGTAGGGGAGAATTGACTACAGAGTTTAGGGTAGGTACTATTGGAATTGTAACCAATGGTGTACTATACCTCATACACAGTCAATTTAGATGGGAACTACAGAGTAAAACTTATGCGCTGATAAGTATAATAGTTTTGTTAGTTACTTCAGGATTATCTTTTACCTTTACTTATTTGTTGGATCATGGACTAGTTGGACTTATTTATGGTCAGGCCATTGGGAATTTTACAGGTATTACCATAGGTCTATTTCTTCTGAGAAATCGACTGCATTTTCACATCGACATGTCGAGTTTGAAGAAAATGCTAAAATTTTCTTTACCCCTGGTGCCTTCCGGAATAGCAGTGTTTTTAAGTACCTATATTGATCGTTTGATGATAGATCATTTTTTAAGCGTGGATGAAGTCGGTGTATACGGTATAGGTTTTCGTTTGGCTACTGTTATCGGTTTAGTACTTGCAGGCTTTCAGGGGGCAGTGACTCCCTTGATTTATGCAAATCATGAACGCTCAGATACACCTTACGAATTTGCAAGGATTTTTCGATTCTTTATCTCATTTACGCTTATAGCATTTGCTGTTTTGTCACTATTTGCGAAAGAAATATTGGTTTTGATAACCACAGCAAGTTTTTATAAGGCTGACCAGGTGATTATCTATTTGGTACCTGCCATTCTTTTGGCTCAAATGTACATCTTTGCACCTGGATTAGCAATCAAAAAAAAAACGAAATATATCTTGTGGATCAATGTAGGTGGAGCAGGTTTGAATGTCCTTCTGAATTGGCTTCTCATACCATATTTTGGAATATCCGGAGCTGCACTGGCAACTATGCTTAATTATCTGGTGGTATTCTCAGTATACATGATGATTAGCCAAAGACTCTATCCGGTGCCACACAAATGGATAGAGGTTATTGGAGCTATAGGCTTGGTTGCAATCTTGGTTTTGTCATTTCAAACCATTACTATGGATAGCTATTGGCGGATCATTTCTCAAGTAATAGGTTTAATCCTGGTTCCTATAATAATATTCTGTACAAGGCTGATTCAGCTTAATGAACTGAAGGAAATATTCATACTGTTAAAAATTAAAAAAACATCTTAAGTGTCCGTTAGCTTAGTTTGTTTTATTATTAAGTAACTCACTTTATAATAAAAGTTTATGAAGAAAATATTAACTGTGATTGGTGCACGACCTCAATTTATTAAAGCAGCGGTTTTAAGTCGAGTAATTGCCAATAAGGAGGATGTGCAAGAAGTAATTGTGCATACAGGGCAGCATTTTGACCATAATATGTCTGATGTTTTTTTTGAAGAAATGGACATCCCTCATCCTGATTATAACTTGAACATCAATGGTTTAAGTCATGGAGCCATGACCGGTCAGATGCTAGAAAAAATTGAGGAGGTATTACTTAAGGAAAAACCGGACTGTGTTGTAGTATATGGAGATACAAACTCAACATTGGCAGGAGCTTTAGCAGCCAAAAAAATGCACATTAAGGTGGCTCACATAGAAGCCGGTTTGAGATCCAACAACATAAAAATGCCTGAAGAAGTAAATAGAATCCTTACTGATAGGATAAGCGACCTTTTGTTTTGTCCAACCAATTCCGCTGTAAAAAATTTGGAAAATGAAGGGTATCCAAATTTGGATTGTCGTGTGTATAATTCTGGAGACGTAATGCTGGATGCTGCATTCTATTATTCCAAAAAAGCACAGAAACCGAGGGTTGATTTGCCTGGTAGATTTGTTGTTAGTACTATTCATAGAGGAGAGAATACTGATGATGTGCGTAGACTAAATCAAATATTTGAAGCGTTGGAGGAGATCTCACTATCAACTCCTGTTGTTTTGCCTATGCATCCAAGAACCAGGTCGTGTTTAGATCGCCTCAAGTATGACTTTGCAAAGAGTAATATTACCATAACTGATCCGATAAGCTATTTTGAGATGATTTATTTGTTATCCAATGCCGAAATGGTTATTACGGATAGTGGTGGTTTACAGAAAGAGGCTTTTTTCTTCAAAAAACATTGCCTTGTGGCAAGGGATGAGACCGAGTGGGTAGAACTTATTGATCATGGCTACAACATGCTGTGTGGCGCAAATGTACATAACATAGTGACTAATTACCATGAAATAGCTAATTCTAAGACTAAACTTTCTTTTAGTTCGGATCTCTATGGGAATGGTGAGGCTGGTCAAAAAATTTATGATAGAATATGTGAAGCCATGGCGGATTGATATGATAAACAAAAATATAATAATTGTTACGAACTTACATTTGTGGTCCCTCGACTCAGGAAAAGGAGGCAAGGCATTTTATCACACGGTAAACGGATATTTGAAGTATGGTTGGAATGTTTGGATTATAACTTCTGGAGGAGGGATTCCGATAGATTTGAAAAAAAGAATTCATGTAATAGAAACTTCCTTCATAAGGCTAGATGGTTTAATTAACTCGTCAGTACGAATTTTATCCGTTTTTGCTAAATTCTGGAAAACGAGAATGATGACGGCTTTTTTCGAGAGTAAAGCAAGGCAGGTAATATCACAAAATTCAGGCGAGAGATTCGTTATTTATGGTTATGAAGTTGAAGGTGTAAAGGCGGCCAAGAAAGTGTCAAAGAAATATAAAATGCCATTGGTTACTAGATTTCAGGGTACAGTCTTGGCTAATATTGAAAATACTTTATTCAACAGAATGAGAAAAAGGCCTCATTTTTCAGCTCTTAGTACGGATGCAGATATATGCTATATGACCAATGATGGAACCCAAGGATTGGAAGTTCTTCATCGCTTGGGGAATCAAAGTAAAAAAATATTTTTTTGGAGAAATGGCGTAGACAAAATTGAAATTAACAAAAAATCAAAAAGATCGGAAATTCGGAGTAAAGAAAATCTGAAAGATGAGTTTGTGTTTATAACGGTTAGCAGATTAGTAGGGTGGAAGCGTGTCAATTTAGCAATTGAAGGTTTTTCTAAAGTTTTAAATCAATATCCTAAATCAAAACTAATAATTATTGGAGATGGGCCTGAATTGAGAAAGTTAATTGATTTGTCCCAAAAATTGGGGATATCTGATAAAATAGTTTTTTTGGGTGCCATTGAACAACAGCAAGTAAAGAATTATCTCGTAGCGACTGATGCATTTTTGTCATTTTATGATCTGTCGAATTTAGGTAATCCAATTATGGAAGCTATGATGACAGGTATGCCCATTATCACGATTGATGTTGGTGCTACTAAGGAGCTTGTTGTTGATGGTTACAATGGTATTTTAATACCTAATGATGAACTTTATAAAATACCAGAAATGATGAGTCTTGTGATCAAGGATAAATCGTATGCAAAAGAACTTGCAAATGGTGCAATGAAAACAGCGAAAAAAGAATTTTGGAGCTGGGAATCTAGAATAAAAGCTGAGGTATTAGAAACTACAATTTTGTTGAACTTGTAATTGGGTATTCATTAAACCTCAAAATAATATGAGAATCAAAACAGCTGTATTTAATCATTACTTACTGTTTTTGGCAATAATATCAGCTTTTTTTGGTTCCGCGCTTTTATCATTTGCAGTTGGACCAATTCATCTATTTCCTTATAGATTACTTTTATTGGTTTTATGGATAGTATTTCTTTATCAAACTAAAGGAATAGTTTTATTATCGTCAATTCGAGTAAAGAACTCATTATCGTTTATGATATTTTGGTTTTTGTATGCATTTTTAACGATTACATGGAGTATTGAAAAGGACGTGGCAATCAAGCACGTGATATTTTTATTCATAAATATTTCTCTTATTTTCTTTATTGTTTATTATCTGACGAATATAAATGACCTTATTAAAGTATACTATATATGGTTGATGGTATTTGTTTTATTGATTCCTTTAGGAGTATGGGAAATTATAACAGGAAATCACCTTAGTGTTTCGGGATTAAATGAAGTAGATAAGGGCAAGGAGTTCTATAAGTTTGCACCAACAACTGTTTTTAGAAACCAGAATGACTATGCGACTCTTTTGACACTTTCTTTTCCTATGCTATTAGTTGGGATTAGATATTTTAAAAAGTGGCTGAACAAGGCATTGCTGATTATAATATTAGGCTTTGGTTTGGTCATGCTACTCTTTACTACCTCACGATCTAATTATATCGCTTTAGGCCTGATGGTAACATTTTGGTTAATGTTTTGTATGGGTAAAAAACAAAAAATGATATTTCTGAGTATTGTTATATTTTTGGGGCTAATATTAGTAAGTGTATTTACAGAAGAGATGACGGAATCTGTAACTAATATGGTGTCTGATATGGATGCCTTACTTACATTGGGTTCAGATGAGGATACCGGGATGGAAGTGAGGCAAAACCTCATAAAAAATTGTGTATTCTTTTCACTTGATACATTTGGTTTCGGAGTTGGGGCCGGAAACGTTGAATATTGGATGGAAAACAGTAGGAAATATTTTGTGGGAGAGACAAGAAATGTTCACAATTGGTTTTTTGAAAATTTAGCAAATTATGGCTTTGTCATTTTTGTGGGGTATCTGCTTACCTATATGTCTATTGTACTTAAACTGTGGTCGTTTTGGAGAAAGAGTGATTTAAGTTTGAAGGAGAGAATAATTTGTGAATGGATACTCGTTGGAATGGTAGGTTTTTCCATTGCCAGTGTAAGCTCAAGTTCTTTGATAGCATTTAGACCACAGTGGATGTTTTTTGGGCTGGCACTTGCTTTCATAAATTCTATTAAACTAAGATCGATTTAATGCACGTTCTCATAATACCCTCAGAACATTTTTTAACGCCCAAAGCACCGCTAGCAGGAATATTTCAATATCATCATGCCAGGTTATTAGATGATTTTGGCTGTAAGGTTGGAGTTTTGTCAGCAGGTTTTGTAAAGATTATGGATTCATTCGATTATCCTTATTTAAGGTACGAGTTAAACGATGGAATCCGAATTTATAGAAAATATAGCAAAACGTTTATGCCTGCTAGGTTGTCGGTAAAGTTCTTTTCTAATTATCTTATTAAGTTATATGTGAGATTATACAAAGAATACATAAGGAAAAATGGAATTCCAGATGTTTTACATGCACATAACTGTTTGTACGCAGGTGCTGCAGCACTGGAAATAAAGCGACAATATGGGGTTCCATATGTGGTTACAGAACATAGTTCTTTGTATGAAAGAAACCTCATTCCTAAAGAACAACTAAATGTTTGCAAATCGGTTTTAGAGCAAACTGATCGTATTACAGTTGTTAGTACTGGTTTGAAAAAAAGCCTGAATAGATATTTTGGTAAACTGGTTGAAAATGCTGTACCTATATACAATGTCTTGGAAAAAGAATTTATAGAGGGAAGTATCAATTATCAACCAATTATTGAGAATAATGAAAAAGTAGTTTTTTTGAGTATCGGGAGCTTAGATAGCAACAAGAACCATACTTGTCTTCTAGAGGCCTTCTCTACAAAGTTTAAAGGGAATCAACGTTTTGAATTAATAATTGGAGGTTCTGGTCCACTAAGAAAGGAGCTTGAAGAAAAGAGTATAAGTTTAGGTATATCATCTCAAGTGTTGTTTTTGGGTCATTTGAAGAGAAAGGAGGTGATAGATCAGATCATCAAATGTGATGTTTTTGTGTTACCAAGCATTGTTGAAACGTTTGGAGTAGTTCTGATAGAAGCTTTAGCATTAGGTAAACCGATAATTTCTACACTGAGTGGAGGACCAGAAGATATTGTAAATGAAGGAAATGGAATTTTAGTTAGCCCTAATGATAGTGATGCACTGGCAAACGCTATCGAAAATATATCAAAAAACTTGCAAAAGTTTGATAAGCGAAATATTCGTGAAGATTGTATATCTCGCTTCGGGCGGGATGTGTTTTTTGAACGATTAATGAGAATTTATAAAAATATTGAAGGGATATAGTTAATATGGGAAATAATACAAAGAATTATCAGCAATGTACACAATGTGTGATGGATACCTCAGATCCGGAAATTGTTTTTGATGAAAACGGTGTATGCAACCATTGTATTGAATATGAGCAAGTAACCAGCAAACGTTATCTTCCTAATGAAATAGGAAAAGCGAAACTTGAGGGTATTATAGCGAACCTGAAAAAAGAAGGTAAAGGGAAGGAATATGATTGTATAATTGGTCTTAGTGGAGGTGTTGATAGCTGTTATCTCGCACTGAAGATCAAGGAATGGGGACTCAGACCATTGGTTGTTCATGTTGATACAGGATGGAACAGCGAAATGGCTGTTGCAAACATTAATCGTGTAATTGACTATTGTGGATATGAACTGTTCACTCATGTCGTCCAATGGGATGAAATGAGAGATTTGCAGGTAGCTTATTTAAAAGCCGGTGTAGCTAATCAAGATGTTCCTCAGGATCATGCCATATTTGCAACAATTTATCATTTCGCTACCAAAAATAATATTAAGCATATACTAACGGGAGGAAATATTGCAACCGAAGGTATTTTTCCTCAGGCCTGGCAAGGTAGCGCAATGGATGCTACAAATCTTCATGCTATTCAAAAGAAATTCGGAAAAATTAAGCTTAA
Organism: Cyclobacteriaceae bacterium; assembly: GCA_040222275.1. Lineage (GTDB taxonomy): Bacteria > Bacteroidota > Bacteroidia > Cytophagales > Cyclobacteriaceae > CAXBNB01. Next base: position 193,795 of record JAVKDJ010000002.1, on the reverse strand, counting down.
ATCATATCAGACCATTAGTATGTTTGATTACTATATATGGTATCCTTTCATTAAAGGAATGAAAACTATTCGTCCTTTGAATTTTGTGCCGTATATTAAAAACGATGCAATAAACGAAATGAAAGATAAAATTGGATGGAAGAATTATGGACGAAAACATGGAGAGTCTGTATTTACCAAGCTATTCCAAAATTATTATCAGCCTGTTAAATTTGGTTATGATAAGAGGTTACCTCATCTATCTAGTTTAATTGTCAGTGGTCAAATTTCAAGAGATGCAGCTCTTGAGCAATTAAAGGAACCATTGTATGATCCAGAGGAATTGGATAATGATATCACCTATTTTTGCCGAAAACTTGATGTCGACCGAACTGAATTCGATCAATTTATCTCAGATCGGTCTCGAGATTATACAGAGTTCCCCAATAATTTGGCTAAACAACAGTTTCTTAAAAAAATTCAACGCTTTACCGAGAATGTCTTGAAAAGAAGAGTTGCCAATTATTCATAATTAGATCAACAACGGTTTAGATAACTCACAAATTGGAAAAAAGCATAAAGGTACTGTTTTTATTTCAAGTACTAGGTCAACCGCGTAACTCGAAAAGAGTTGATATGTTAAAAGAACAGGGATTTAATGTGAAGGTAATGTCCTTTGAAAGAGAGTATCATAAAGGTAGATTACCAAATTGTAATATTGAAAGCCTTGGTAAAATACATAATGGACAATACTTTTTGAGGTTTTTCAGAATAGTGAAAGCACTACCAAAAATCCGTAGTTCAATAAAAAAATTTGATGTTGTATATGCATTTGGCCCTGATATGGCTGCTGCTGCATTCGTTGCTGCTATAGGAATTAAGCGCCCAGTCATTATGGAGATTGGTGATATTACTTCTTTGCAACTATCAAAGAAAGTAGTTGGATTTTTGGTGAGAAAACTAGAATCTGTTTTAGTCAATCGATTAAAACTACTCGTAGTTATTTCTTCAGGTTTTTTAGCTGAGTATTATCGTACTCGACTGAAAGTAAAAACAGATGCCATGTTAATTGAAAACAAACTTGAGCGAACCTTTGGAATGAAATCTAAATTAGATGATTTTGATGGGAGAAATATAATTGTGCACCAGAATTCAAAGAAGCGTATGAGGATTGGCTATTTTGGTTTGCTTAGAGATGAGTGGTCATGGCTGGTGTTAAAGGAACTTTGTGTTCGTTATCCGGAGACCTATGAAGTGGTCTTCGCAGGACGACCAGTAAGCCCTAAAAATCTTGAAGAGCAAGTCTCAAAATTAGATAACATGCGTTTTCTGGGTGAATATAGTTCGCCTAAAGATTTGCCTAAACTGTATAATCAGGTTGATATGATATGGGCCTGTTATAGTAGTATTGGACCAAATGACTGGAACCTAAGGTGGGGTAGACCTAACAGATTTTTTGAAGGGTGCTATTATAATCGACCTGTTTTTGCAAGAGAAGGAGCTTCTTTTGCAGAAGATGTTAAGAGATATACCATTGGTAAAGTCATTCGACATACTGATATTGAACAAGTGATTGATGAAATTTGCTCAATATCAGAAGCTGATTATTTAGCTTGGAAGGACAATCTCTCAAGTCTTCCAGAAAAAGTTTATATATATACATCAGAAGCTGAGGAATTATCAAAGAAAATTAGAAATATGGTAATCCTATCCAATAAAAGTTAAACGTTAAATAACAAGTTTTATGATCGCAATTGTAAATTATGGTTCGGGAAACATAAGGGCGATAGGCAATATATTTGATCGATGTAATATAGCATACAAGGTTGTAGAGAAGAGAGAGGGGTTTTCTTCAGAGATTACTAAATTGATTTTGCCGGGGGTAGGAGCATTCGATGAAACTATGGGAATGTTGAAAGAATCAGGCTTTATTGAACCGTTGAATGAGCTAGTTCTCATAAAAAAACTTCCTATACTAGGGATTTGCGTTGGAATGCAAATTATGTCTAATCATAGTGAAGAAGGAGTTTTGGATGGATTGGGTTGGATTCCTGGCTCGGTAAAAAAGTTCGATAAAGAGTTTATTCCATACGACACGAAATTGCCACATTTAGGATGGAATTCTATTAATTTGACGCGGGAGTCTGCCATTGCAAAGAATCTTGATTTGGATATAGGTTTTTATTTCGTACATTCCTATTACTATGATTGCATTGATGAAAAAGACGTTTTGGCCTTTTCTTCTTATGGTTTAAAGTTTGCATCTGCTATCAATCGTGAGAATATTTATGGTATGCAGTTTCACCCAGAAAAAAGTCATCAAAATGGGACTAAGTTACTTTTAAATTTTGCAAAATTATAAGAATATGCTTCGACCAAGAATTATTCCGTGCCTTTTGATTCATAACAAAGGTTTATACAAAACGGTCAATTTCAAAAATCATAAATATGTCGGAGACCCTCTAAATGCGGTAAAGATTTTTAACGAAAAAGAAGTTGATGAACTTTTCGTATTGGATATTGATGCAACTGTTGAACAAAGATCACCAGATTTCAGTCTCATAGAGAATTTGGCAGCTGAATGTCGAATGCCCTTTTGCTATGGTGGAGGTGTAACGTCTGTTGAGCAAGCCAAAAAAATCATAGAGTTAGGTGCTGAAAAAGTTGCAATTAGTTCTTCTGTCGTAGATAACCTATCTTTCGTAAAAGATCTATCTGTATCAATAGGGTCACAAAGCGTTGTTGTAGTATTAGATGTAAAAAAAAAACAAGGCTTATTTAAAAAAGGGCATGAGATTTTTACGCATAACGGTCAAAAAAAAGCTAAAGTTGACCTTTTATCTTTAGTTGAATCGTTGAACCAATTGAATATAGGTGAATTGGTAATCAATTCAATCGATAATGATGGTAAAATGAATGGTTATGATATGGATTTGGCCGAGAAAATAAGGAGTCATATCGATGTTCCTCTGACGATACTGGGTGGAGCTGGTTCAATCAGAGACATAGAATTGTTAATATCAAAATTCGAAATAATTGGAGCTAGCGCAGGAAGTCTTTTTGTGTTTAAAGGAAAGTATAGAGCAGTCTTAATAAATTATCCGACACGAGAGGAAAAAGAAAAACTCTTATTGTCTTAAAAAAAAATACTTGCATATTAAGATAAATCCAGTTAAATTGTATTATGGATTTAATACTGAACGATTTTCCGAAGACAGAGCTTGAATTTGACAAGTTGTTTGGCACTGAACAGGCATGTTTTGATTATTTGGCTGGCAAAAAGGCCGAACAAGGGTTTGTTTGTAGCAGTTGTGGCCATGAGAAGTTTTGGCATAGCAAGAGGGGCCTGCAAATATGCGAAAAGTGCGAACACCAACATTCATTGACCAGTGGGACTATATTCCATGGGAGCAAAAAGCCTTTGACGATGTGGTTTAAGGTAATATGGTGGTATACTACCCGTAAGTCTGGTGTGAATGCAAAAAACCTACAGGAACTTTTGGGCATAAGTTACCCAACTGCCTGGTCCTGGCTACAGAAATTGCGTTCGGCAAGTGTTCGCCCTGCCCGGGAAAAGCTGTCAGGGGAGGTGGAAGTGGATGAGTTTTACCTAGGGGGCAAACAGGAAGGAAAGGCCGGCAGGGGCAGTGAGAACAAAATCAAGGTAATTGTCGCAGTTGAGAAGAAAGGCACACAGTTGGGCCGCATCAGGATGAAACAAATCCCCAGCTGTGATGCAGAAAACCTCAAGGCATTCATAGAAGACAATATAGAAAAGGGCACCAAAGTGGTCACTGACGGCTGGAAGGGGTATTTGCCGCTTTCGTCCAATGAGGACTTTGACCACCAGGCCTTGGTTGCTTCAATAAGTGGGGAAGATGTCACACCAGGCGTCCATCGTGTTGCTTCTTTGTTTAAAAGGGTGGCCATAGGCACCTATCAAGGAAGGATAAGCCCAAAACATGCCCAAAAATACCTTGACGAATATGTTTTCAGGTTTAACCGGAGAAAATCAAAAAGTGTAGGGCTTAAATTTATGAGGATGGTAGAACTTGTGGCACTATCGTCCTTGATGCCATTTGCCAAAATCGTTCAACAACAACTGGAGTATTCTTAATAAGCATGAAAAAATATATAAAACAAGAGTTCTTGGTGTATTGAATTTTTGATCATCTCAATATTGATGAAAAAGCAAACTTCCATAATGAAGTTTGCTTACATCGTAGTTTGAACAACGCATAGTTGTGAGTACAACTCTTATTTTTTAATGCTATAGATGAAGTAAATGTCAAAATCTATAAGTTTGCGCCAGATTTTGTTGCCTTGGGTACACATAAGGTTAAACTTTCTAAAATAACGGTAAAATTCAAATATATGCTAATTGATATCATAGCCGGAGCAAGGCCAAATTTCATGAAAATAGCCCCTATTATTCATGAAATAGTACAAATTCAATCCAAAGGAGTAAGCATAAATTATAGATTGGTACATACCGGTCAGCACTATGACAAAAAAATGTCTGGTAGTTTTTTTGAAGAATTGAATATTCCTGATCCTGATATCAACCTTGAATGTGGGTCAGGTACTCAAGCAGAACAGACTGCTAAGATTATGGTCAGATATGAGCGTTTATTGTTGGATAAACCTTGCGATTTGACTTTGGTTGTTGGTGATGTAACTTCGACGATGGCCTGCTCTATAGCTGCAAAAAAACTGAATATAAGGGTAGCCCATGTAGAAGCAGGGATTAGGTCTTTTGACCTCAGTATGCCAGAAGAAATAAACAGGATGGTTACGGATAGTATCACCGATTATTTTTATACAACTTCTGAGAGAGCAAATCAAAACCTGAAACGTTTGGGAATATCAGACGACAGGATCAAATTTGTTGGCAATACAATGATTGATACACTGCTAAGTAATATGGATCGATTCGTTAAACCTGAGTTTTGGTCAGAGCTCGACTTATCAAAAGGAAATTATATAGTGATAACACTGCATCGACCAGCGAATGTAGATGAAGAAAGCAAATTAGCATTACTCATTCATGAAATAGGTGATAATGCTGACGATATTCCTCTGATCTTTCCCGTACATCCAAGAACGAAGAAAATGTTGGAAGCAGCAGGGATTTCTCATCCAAATCTAAATTTTACAGAACCGATGAGATACTTGGAATTCAACTATTTGGTTAAAAACGCATTAGCCGTAATTACAGACTCAGGTGGTATAACAGAGGAAACAACAGTAATGGGCGTACCTTGTATGACAATTCGGGATAATACAGAAAGACCTGAAACGATTACTGTGGGTTCTAACGAACTTTTAGGTACGGATCCAAAAAACATAGCACCTGCTATGATTAAATTAAAAGCTGGAGGTTGGAAGAAGGGTGGAATTCCTGATCTTTGGGATGGAAATGCCGCAAGGCGTATTGTAGAACATCTACAAAGAATTTGATATTACCTATATCAGAATTACCTTAGAAAGGTTTTTTTAAAGAAGATGTTGCTCAAATAATAGTGAACTATTATATTCTCCTGTAATTACTTTTCAGTATTGACAGATTTTCGATTCAACCATCTTTTCTTTTAAAAAGAGAGGGTTGAAAACTTATACATTGATGAAGTTTTTGAATTGGATTCTATTTGTTAATAATAAGAAAATAGACCATAGAGAGATTTACTTTCAATTTAATTAGTACAACTACTAAAGAAATTAATGAAACAAATAATACAAGACCTTAAATCTGGTGAAACGATCTTAGAAGAGGTACCTGCTCCTATTGTAAAAAAGGGAGCGGTGCTTATTCAGACAAAGCAGACATTAGTGTCTCTTGGAACTGAAAGAATGCTAGTTGAATTTGGTAAGGCGAATTTGATAGAGAAGGCTCGTCAACAACCTGACAAGGTAAAGATGGTTTTGGATAAGATCAAAACAGATGGCTTAATGCCTACTTTGGAAGCAGTTTTTAGTAAGCTAAATCAACCATTGCCATTAGGATATTGTAATGTTGGTGAAGTGATTGCCATAGGTCATGGAGTTAATGAATTTAAAGTCGGAGATAGAGTAGCATCTAATGGGCCTCATGCTGAGGTGGTATGCGTCCCTAAAAATCTTGTAGCTAAAATTCCTGAGAATGTTTCCAACGAAGAAGCGTCATTTACGGTAATAGGATCGATTGCCTTACAAGGCATACGTCTGGTAAAGCCTACCATGGGAGAGAAAATAGCGGTAATTGGGTTGGGGTTAATTGGCTTGATTACCGCAGAGTTGTTAAAGGCTAATGGCTGTGATGTTATTGGGTTCGATTTTGACAAGGAAAAGGTTCGATTAGCACAGGCTAAAGGTATATATGCTGTCGATTTATCTACTGAAGTGGATCAGGTTAAATGTGTAGAAGAATTTACAAATAATATAGGAGCTGATGGTGTGATTATTACAGCTTCGAATAAGAGCAACGATATTATTTCAAATGCAGCCAAAATGAGTAGAAAAAGAGGGCGCATTGTTTTAGTAGGGGTTATCGGGTTGAATATATCAAGGGCAGATTTTTATGAAAAAGAGTTGACATTTCAGGTGTCTTGTTCTTATGGCCCAGGTAGATACGATGAGAATTATGAGCAAAAAGGACAAGATTATCCACTGCCATTTGTTCGTTGGACTGAAAGAAGAAATTTTGAAACTGTGCTTAGTGCGATTGCAAATGGTAGATTAGATGTGAAACCATTAATTACTGAAGAACTAGAGCTAGAGCATTACCGCAAGGTATATGATAATATAGGTAAAAGTAAAGCAATAGCATCTATAATAAATTATTCAAATACGAATGATGTAACGAATAGAAAAGTGATTGTAGCTTCTACCAAAACATCTTCGGGTAAGATTGGTATAATTGGAGCAGGCAATTTCACGAATGCAATTATTCTTCCGGCACTAAAAAAGAATAAAATTTCAACAAAGTACATAGCTAGTTCAGGTGGCTTAAATGCCAAAACATTGGCAAATAAATTTAACATAAGATATGCTACCAGTGAATATCATGAAATACTTAAAGACGAAGAGGTTGATTTGGTAATGATTACAACACGGCACGATTCTCATGCTAAAATGACTTTAGATTGTTTGGAGGCAGGTAAACATGTTTTTGTTGAAAAGCCGTTAGCACTTAATATACAAGATATTAATGAAATTGAATATAAAGTAGCAGAAGTAAAAAAGTCTGTAGTAGTAGGGTTCAATAGACGATTTTCACCACATATACAGGCTATAAAAAAATCACTTGGTGGTAATGTGGGATCTGTTAATATTGTAGCTACAATGAATGCGGGTTTTATTCCTTCCGATGTTTGGGTACATGATATGGAAGTAGGAGGAGGCCGTATTATTGGTGAGGCATGTCACTATATAGATTTGTTGGTCTATTTAACGGGAAGTAAAGTAAAGTCAATTTGCATGAATGCATTGGGGCAAAATCCGGAGGAGAATACAGATAATGCTTCCATACTATTGAAGTTTGAAAACGGATCAAATGCCACAGTTAACTATTTTTCAAATGGATCTAAGTCATATTCAAAGGAGCGTATTGAGGTATATTGTCAAGAGAGAACATTTGTATGTGACAATTTTCGAACTACTCATGGGTATGGAGCTAAAAACTTTAAAACAATAAAGACCAAACAGGATAAGGGACACTTTGAGCAATTCAAAAGATTGGGGTCTTTTGCTCTTAAAGGAGGTGACCCTATTGTTCCCTTTGATGAAGTATTAAATGTAAGTCGAGCAAGTATTTTAGCACTTGAGAGTTTGAAAACTAACTCTTGGGTTAATGTATAGAAAGCTTACTTACCTATTTTATAGTGTTAAAGAGCTGAAACCGGTTCAGGTCTACTATCAGTTTTGTTATAAGCTTAAAAAGGCTTTCAAAAGCAAAGATCTATTAGATCATGAGTTTGAAAATGAAGAGTGCCATTTATTGAATTTTGAGCCAATTTATTTTTGCCCTTCATCAACTACGGTCTTAAATAAAGAAGGGAGTACTGAATTTTCATTTCTCAATAGGAAAGTATCTTTTGAAGATCCGGTAGTCGACTGGAACTATTCTGAGTATGGAAAACTTTGGGCCTATAACCTCAATTATTTTGAGTTTTTGTTTTCAGACATCAATGAAGAAACGGGTTTAGGTTTGATTCAATCATATTGTGATCAGAATTATAATCTTAAAGATGGTATAGAACCTTACCCTATTTCTCTACGAGGTATCAATTGGATCAAATTTTTTTGTAAAGAACAAGTCAGCAGCGAAGAATATAATAAGGTCTTGTTTACTCATTACAAAGTACTTAGTTTAAGTATTGAATATCATCTACTTGCAAACCATTTGTTGGAAAACGGGATTTCATTATTGTTTGGGGCATACTATTTTAAAAATGAATTCTTTTATCAGAAAGCTAAAACGATACTCCAAAAAGAACTCATAGAACAAATATTACCGGATGGAGCGCACTTTGAGCGGTCTCCAATGTATCACAAGATTGTTTTATATCGATTGCTGGATTGTTGTAACCTTGTAAAAAATAATGTTTGGAAAAATCAGGAGCTGCTTGGGCTCTTAGTAGATAAGGTGTCTTTAATGTTGGGATGGCTAAGCCAAATGACGGTGGGTAATAATATACCAATGTTCCAAGATTCAGCACCTATGGTAGCACCCTCTAGCATTTTTCTAAAGGAATATGCAAACATATTAAATATAAACACAAAAAATATCCGTTTAAAAGAATCCGGATACAGGAGAATAGATAACAAAAGCATAAGCATATTTTTTAATGTTGGGAAAATAAGCCCTGCATACCAGCCTGGCCATGCACATGCAGATGAATTAAATTTTGTGCTTTTTAATGATGGACGACCAGTTATTGTCGATACCGGAATTTCCACATATGAAAAGAATGAACGAAGGCAGTTAGAAAGATCAACATTATCACATAACTGTATTACAATAAATGGGCAAAACTCCTCTCAGGTTTGGGGGGGGTTTAGAGTTGCCAAAAGAGCTAACTTGAAGCTGCATATTGATAATGATACACAGGTTGAAGCAGAACATAACGGATATAAAAGGTATGGAATATGCGTGCGAAGAAAGCTGGAAAAAGAAAGTGATAAGTTTTCGATTCAAGATCGCTTAGAGTCTAAATCGGGTAACTTTCTTGATGCAAAAATGAATTTACACTTTCATCCTGATGTTAAAGTAACTCTAAATGGAAATGTATTAACAGCAGGAGGGATAAGTATGGTGTTTAATAACTATCAGAAATTAACTTTAAAAAGGTATATGTTTGCGGCAGGTTTTAATAAACTTAAAGAAGCAACAAGAGTTTGTTTAGAGCCAAGTAGTTTATCACAAATTATAATTCAAAATGCTAATTGATATAATCGCAGGAGCAAGGCCAAATTTCATGAAAATTGCTCCTATTATTCATGAAATAAAGGGTGCACAATTAAAAGGAATAGATATACACTATCGATTAGTACACACTGGTCAGCATTATGATAAAAAAATGTCAGGAAGTTTTTTTGAGGAATTAAATATCCCTGACCCTGATATTAATTTAGAGTCTGGTTCTGGCACTCAAGCTGAGCAAACAGCAAAGATTATGGTTAGATACGAGCGCTTGTTGCTTGATAAACCATGTGACTTAACCCTTGTAGTTGGCGATGTTACTTCTACCATGGCATGTTCTATTGCTGCTAAAAAACTGAATATTAAAGTGGCTCATGTGGAAGCAGGTATTCGTTCTTTTGATTTAACAATGCCTGAAGAAATAAATCGGATGGTTACTGATAGTATTACAGATTATTTTTATACAACCTCTTCAGTTGCAAACAAAAACCTAGAAAAGCTAGGTGTCAAATCGGAAAGTATAAAGTTTGTGGGAAATACTATGATTGATACCTTGTTGAAAAACATTGATCGATTGAAGAAGCCTGAAATATGGGATAAGCTCAATCTGATTGCAGGAAAATATATTGTGATGACGCTGCATAGACCGGCAAACGTGGATGAAGAGCATAAGCTGGCAGAATTAGTAAATGAAATTGGAGAGGCAAGTGAGACCTACCCTTTGATATTTCCTGTTCATCCCCGAACTAAACAAATTTTAGAAAAAGCAGGCATTTCGCATGCTAATTTAAATTTTATAGATCCTTTAGGGTATTTAGAATTTAATTATCTAGTTAAAGAGTCAATGGCTGTAGTTACTGATTCAGGAGGAATTACAGAAGAGACTACAGTCATGGGAATACCTTGCTTAACAATTCATGATAATACTGAGCGACCAGAGACAATCAGTGTGGGAACAAATGAACTAATTGGAACAGATCCCAAAAATATACGGCCAAACATGCAAAGAATTATTTCTGGTAAATGGAAAAAAGGGAGTATTCCTGAATTATGGGATGGCTGTGCAGCTAAAAGAATTGTCGAACATATAGTAAAAGAGGTTCTATTGTGAAAATTCTATACTTCTATCAATATTTTTCTACGCCCAAAGGTTCTTGGGGTACTAGAGTATATGAGTTTGCATCCGAATGGGTCAAAAAGGGACACGAGGTAACGGTTGTTTCTAGTATTTATTCTAAATCAGATTTACGATCTGATAAGTTTATTGAGGAGCAAGAGTACAATGGAATAAAAGTAAAGGTTATCAATATAAATATTGATAATAAGCAATCTATATTAAGGAGGATATGGACCTTTATTTTGTACTCAATAGTTTCGTGTTATTACGCTGTTTCCATAAAATGTGATTTAGTCATTTCCTCGTCGGGACCGATAACTGTTGGAATACCTGGTCTAATTGCTAAGTTTATTAGAAACCGTCCTTTTGTTTTTGAAGTTAGAGATTTATGGCCTGATGGTGCTATTGAACTCGGTGTAATAAAAAATAATGTTATAAAGAACATTGCTTATTGGTTCGAAAAAAAATGTTATGACAATGCATCTTTAATAGTCGGCTTATCGCCGGGTATAAAAAAATGGATTGAAGATAAGTATTTTCATCATAATGTAATTGACGTAACTAATGGTGCCAATATTGATCTTTTTTCAAGAAAAAGAGGTGCCTTACCATGGCAAGACACCTTAGGAAAGTATTTTGTATATACAGGAAATATTGGTGAAGTAAATAACTGTATGTGGTTGCTTCGAACGGCGCAGTTACTTGAGGAAAAAAAGAGTGAAATAAATATTGTGCTTGTTGGTGATGGACAATTGAAAGCAGAGTTACAAGAAGAAGTATTGAAAAAAGGCTTAAAAAACCTAATTTTAAAGGATTTGATGCCTAAGGAAGAGTTAATAGGTGTTATCCAAGGAAGCATAGCGTCTCTCATTCCACTTAAGGGAATTAAACTGCTTGGTACGTCTTCTCCGAATAAATTTTTTGAATCTCTTGCAGCTGGAGTTCCTGTAATTCAAAATACAGACGGGTGGATGGATGAGTTTGTAAAAGCACATCGAGTTGGCTTTACTGTTAAAGCAGATAGTGAATATGAGCTAGCAGAGTTATTGCAAAAACTCGTTGAAATGGAAGGTACTACGGCATATAGTGATCTTCGTAATAGATGCCTAAGTACCGCAGTTGAATATTTTGATAAGCAGATTTTATCTGACAAAATGCTTGAGGCACTGAAGAAGTTACTATGAATATTTTGTTAACAGGGGGAAATGGTTTTCTAGGAAGTGTAATAAATAACGAATTAGAAAAGTACCACAATGTATACAATCTATCTAGGTCTAAAGGGGATTTCATCTGTGATCTAAGCAAGCAATCTCCAGACTTTTCAAGTCATTCATTTGATGGAGTTGTGCATGTTGCGGGATTAGCTCATCAAATCTCAGGCTCAGCAAAATCAGAGTTTTCCAAGGTTAATGTTTTAGGAACTAAGAATTTATTTAACTCATTCAAAGAAAAAAAACCGAAATGGGTTGTTTTTATTAGCTCTGTAGCTGTTTATGGACTTGAAAAAGGTGAGTTGATCGATGAGACTTATCCTTTATCTGGGAGTTCAGATTATGCTCTTAGTAAAATTGAGGCCGAAAATTGGCTTCAAGAGTGGGGAGATGAGCATGAAGTTTCTATTCTCATACTTAGACTTCCTTTAGTAGTAGGAGACAAACCTCCAGGAAACCTTGCTAAAATGATTCAGGGGATCAAAAAAGGAAGGTATGTTTCTATCAACAAGGGAAAAGCTAAAAGAAGTGCAGTACTTGCCGAGGATGTTGCTGAGCTGCTATCAGTAAACTTTGATAAGTCAGGAATCTATAATCTCTCTGACAGAAACGACTTTAGCTTTAGAGAGTTAGAAGAAGTTATTTGTAAGTTGCTAGGAAAAAACTTACCCTTTTCTATTCCTTTATTTTTAGCTAAATATATCGGAATTATAGGGGACATATTAGATGTATCAAGGTTTAATTCTGATGTAATTAATAAAATGACGAATGAGTTAACATTTAGTAGTAAAAGAGCATCAGAGGATTTAGGCTGGAATCCCAAAAAAGTTATCGATAATTTTCCTTTATGATATTACTATCCATAGTTTTTGTAGTGATGTTTTCTGCAATAAATGTGTATTTTTTTGTTGCAGAGAAATTCAATATAATTGACAAACCCAATCACCGTAGTTCGCATAAAGAAATCACGATTCGTGGGGGGGGGATACTTTTTTACCTGGCATATTTCTTTTACGAGCTTTTCTTAAGTCAGGAGTTTTCAGCTTTTCTGTTTTCTGGGATAACACTATTAGCTATAGTTAGTTTCATTGATGACTTGAAAGGGCTCCCAAGCAAGGTGAGGTTTCCTGTTCAGATACTATCTATTGCTCTTGTGTTGATTGATTTAAATGTATTTTCCTATCCTTTTTGGATCATCGTATTGATAATGTTTATTGCAACAGGGTTCCTTAATGCATATAATTTCATGGATGGGATTAACGGTATTACTGCTCTATACAGTCTTGCAGTTTTGGGCAGTATTCATACATATCAAGTTATTTTAGGATCTGATAGTTCTCAAATGTTTCAGCCGCTATATGCAAGTTTATTGGTTTTTGGCTTCTACAATGTAAGGAAAAAAGCAAAGTGCTTTTCCGGAGATATAGGAAGTATCACGGTTGGGGCATTAATTATTTATTTATTAACAAGCTTAACCATAAAAACAGAAACATATGAAAGCATTCTTTTTGTCAGCGTTTATTTAGTGGATTCAGGTTTTACTATACTTATTAGACTTTTGAAGAAGGAGAATATATTTGAAGCACACAGAAGCCACCTCTATCAGGTTCTGGTGAATGAAAAGGGCTACTCGCACCTATCGGTATCAACCTTTTATGCTTGTGGGCAGATAGGTGTCAATTTCATTGTCATTTTGAATTACAATTATATGTTAATTCCAGACTTAATTTTGATTCTTTCAATATCCTCGATATTGATAACGGTTTATTGGGTAATTCGGGTGCAGGTATCAGGTAGCCCTTTGCATATTCAATCCTAAGCATTTGTGTTTTGCAAGAAACATGGAAAATAACAGACGCATCAATATTTTTATTCACTCTTTAGGATAAATGTTGTATTTTTGCACAAAATATAATTATTGCACAATTTTTTTGTACTTAATAAAGTTGATGTTTTTGGAGCGAAAATTGTCTAACACCCAGCTAATCGTTTAAACCTTTTATAAGGTTCCAGTGTCTTAACCAAACCTGACTTAAACTTATTGCTTCATGTCTCAAATGAAATATATTCTCTCCAAGATAAACATATTGCCCAGGTGGGTAATTATTTCACTGGATATCTCCATTGTGTTTCTTGGCTATCTGGTATCTGTCCTTCTTAGGTTTAATTTTTCTACCACTGGCCTTGATATTTATTTTGAACCCGATACCCTGATTATTTTATTGGGCACGTATTTTCTGGCCATCCTCTTCTTTAAAACCCATACCGGTATAATCAGGTTCACTCATAAAAGGGATGCCCTCAATATCATTAAATCAGTAACAATGGCTACTTCTTTGTTGTCGTTGCATACTTTTTTATCCTACACCTTGCTTCAGACCTATTTCATACCTTATTCTATTTTGGTCATTTCAGCTTTTTTGAATACATCAATATTGTTGGGTTATCGATTCGTAGTAAAAGAATTATTTACATACAGTATTGGGTCTTACATTCCAAAAAAACCTGTTGTGATTTACGGTGCAGGACTTTCAGGCCGAACAACTGCACAAATGTTGCAGGAAAACTCTGAAGCGGGATATGAAGTCAAGGCCTTTTTGGATGACAACAAAAAACTGATGAACTCCACGGTTCATGGAAAACCTGTGTTGGTACCAGAAGGAAGCCTTAGCGACATTATTAACAAAGACGATGTAAAAGAGCTCATTATTGCCATCCAGGACATTGAACCTACCAAAAAAAGATGGATTATAGAGGAATGTTTAAAACTCTCCATTACGGTAAGAGAGGTACCTGGTGTGGATAGATGGGTGAAAGGCAACCTGAGCGTTAAGCAAATACAGGAAGTAAAAATTGATGATTTACTTGGTAGAAAGCCGATCGAAATGGCCTCTGAAAATGCCATAGATCAGTTCTCTGGCAAGATTGTAATGGTGACTGGTTCAGCGGGTTCCATAGGGTCGGAAATATGCAATCAATTGATCAAGTGTGGAGTACTCAAGTTGGTGCTCGTGGATCAGGCAGAAAGTAGTTTGTATGATTTAGAACAGGATTTGATCAATAAATACAAGCAAATAGACCACCTGAGTTTTTCAATTTGCAACATCAATTGTACTTTATCTATTGAGAATGTTTTTAAGAAGCATAGGCCGGATATAGTTTTTCATGCTGCAGCGTACAAACATGTGCCTTTAATGGAAAATCAACCATTTGAAGCGGTCACCACAAATGTTTTGGGCACCAAGACCCTTGCTGACCTTTCAGTTAAATATGGTGTCAATAAATTTGTTTTTATATCCACTGATAAAGCTGTCAATCCCACCAATATTATGGGTGCTACCAAAAGGATAGCGGAAACCTATATACAAAGTTTGAACGATTCAAATGATTGCCACTGCGAATTTATCACAACACGATTTGGTAACGTGCTTGGGTCAAATGGTTCTGTTATTCCTTTATTCAGGAAGCAGATTCAAATGGGAGGGCCGGTAAAAGTAACCCATCCTGAGATTACAAGGTTTTTCATGACAATTCCTGAGGCATGTTCTTTGGTGTTGGAAGCCGGTGCAATGGGCAAAGGTGGGGAAATATTTATTTTCGATATGGGGTCATCCATTAAAATATATGATTTAGCTACCAAAATGATCCAATTGGCAGGATTGAAATTAGGGAGGGACATTGAAATTGAGTTCACAGGCCTAAGACCTGGGGAAAAGCTCTACGAAGAAGTACTGGCAGATACAGAAGATACCAAACCTACCTACCACCCTAAAATATTGATCGCCAATGTCCGGGAAAACGATTATGAACAGGTAAATTATATGGTGCTTTCCCTGGAGATGCTACTGAAAGATGGGAAGGAGACGGAAATGGTACGTGTCATGAAAAGAATTGTCCCAGAGTTCAAAAGCAAAGAATCCAGGTTTGAAGTGCTGGATTAGAATTTCTTGGTAACCGAGAAAAACAAACCGATTCCATCTTCGACAAAATTTCCCCATTGGTAGTTGAGGATTCCTCTCATAAATAGGTTCGATTTTAAGTTCCTGTTCAGTGAGAAATTCAAGTTGGACAGGATCAAGTTTTCAAAATCTATATTTTTAAGTGTATTTTCAAACAAGTTACCCTGGTTTCTATACTTATTATATTTTAGGGTATAAGCTGATCCATAAATTGATCCCCTAATTCCTGTATTAAACCCATTTATGGCACTCTTAACTCTGAATACACCATATTCGTTTCGGTCAGGGATTAGGAACATTGCATTTCCAACAGATTGATTTAGGTAAGACCAGCCAGCTCTATATATACCGTTGTTAAAAAAATTATCTGGTTCGAAATAAAAATTTCCATCACTGTCATATTTATTTCCATTTTGATCAGTGGTGTCAAAAATTTCAAATAAAAAACCTTCAAAAAGATACCCTTTTTCCCTGGAAACACTGATTCCCAATTTTCCATCAGCAAAATTCTTGACCTGCAGGCCTGAATGGTCTTCATATAATAAATTCAAATAACTCAAAAGATCCCATTGCCCCAATTCCAGGGTAAACCCTAAGTCGTAATTTCCAAGATGGTTTCCCAGGGCATTTAGAAAGTCACTCCTCATGCTTTCATCCGTTCCGGATTTTCCGAAAAAAATTCTGCGATAATCATTTAAGCTGGATGGCAATTTTTTCCCACTAGACCGTATAGTCCCCCCCCACTGTACCTGGTGGGTGAGGCCTGCGAAAAGGGAGAAGGGAAGAGATTCGTTGGATAAGCGCAGGTATAAATATTTCTGGTGTAGGAATGGGCTAATAACCGCCCTGTCCTTTTCGAACCAGCCGTGCGCATAGTAAAATTGAAACTGGAAATACTGCTTGGTGAACGGAATGTCAATCCAATCTTTTGAGTACAATGCGATTTTCGGAATGGGCAGGGAATTGTTGCCATTGACGAATGGACCCACTGTAAGTAGGGTGTCCCTTACCCCAAAAATTTCTTCTTTACGCCCTGCAAAGAAAGCTATTTTTCCCAGGTTGGCTTGCACATATCCCTGAATGATATCACCTGTGGTTTCATTACTTTGCCGGGCTATAAGGTCAAAGCCAAGGTCAAGGCTGAACCTATTTTTGGCAAAAAGCGGTTGTACACCCGATGCTTCTATAAACAAGGCATTGGGATCGGTCGTAAGCCTTTGGGAGTTGTTGCCCTGTATCCAGAAAGGAGCATCACTTCCTGTAGATAGTAGTGAACCTATGGACAGTTTTAGGTTCTTCTCTTCCTTTACACTATCTGACGCAATGTTTTGGGCAATAGCCCCAGAACCAATAAGGATGGATAAAAATACAGCTCCGAGTAATTTCATTTATTTCGGGATTTTAACACAAATTTAAAACACTGCAAACTTAGATGCCCCTATTGAAATCCCACTCAATAATGCAGAATAATTTATGATTTTATAGTATGATCGATAAGTTTACAAATGGAAGCCAAGTATCTAATGCACCAAAAACCCATGTCCCGCACGTCATATCGACCAACGGGAGATATCCCCTAAGATTATGCTGTGAGGCTGATTTACCTACAGAAGTATTTGATTACCAAGGGACTTCTCGCTCGTTCCTCGTTCCTCGTTTCGAAGTGACGGAAATCCCTTGTGCAGATGCTATCCAGACCAAGCCTATTAAAGGTCTCCTCAATATTATTAGCACGTCATATCGAACGCAGTGAGATATCCACTTATCCCAGCAGTGAAGTTGGTTTACCACCGGATTGAAGTTCGAAAAGTATTTTTTAAAAAACCCACCCTAGCCCTCCGACGGAGGGGAATTGATACTGCTAGCAACTATACTTGTCACATTGAAACGCGATTGGTGATAGGGTATTGGTGATAACAGGGGACTTCTCCCTCTGAACCTCAGTTAAGCAGGAACCTTTATTGAATCTTTCCTGCCTCGCCGGCAGGCGGGCGCTCCGCTCAAGATGACAAAAGCTGACGATGAAGTAAGTATCGAACCACCAGCAACTTTCATGAGTTAATGTGGCTTTTGAGCAAAGAACTACTGTCATCATTGTCATATGAAGCTCTCGCTTGGCGACAGGGGAGGGAGTGAAGAATCTCTTAAAACATTGGAAGTGGAAATTGGACAACCAATACAAGGTAACCAGAAGAAGCGATCATTCCGCCAACTTTTTAAACACATCCGATATCATAGCAGATGGGATAACCTTGATCTTGTATTTACTCAGGTCAATGCCTTTAAGATTGTAGGTGGAAACATGAATTTCAGTAAACCCTAATTTTTCAGCTTCCGAAATCCTGTTTTCAATCCGGTTGACTGCCCTTACTTCCCCACCCAAACCTATTTCACCTGCAAAACATACCTTATGATCAATGGGCTTGTCTTCATAAGAAGAAACTATGGCTACACAAATGGCCAGGTCCAAAGCCGGATCATCTATTTTCAATCCCCCTGCAATATTGAGGAAGATGTCGCGGGTGCCTAGTTTCAATCCCCCCCGCTTTTCCAATACCGCCAGCAACATGTTCAATCTTTTGGCATCATAGCCTGTCGAGCTGCGCTGGGGAGTGCCGTAAGCGGCCAGGCTAACCAATGCCTGGGTCTCGATCAACAGCGGGCGGTTCCCTTCGATCGATGCACCAATAGATACCCCACTGATCTGGGTTTCTTTTTGGGAAATCAGGATCTCAGAAGGGTTGGACACTTCACGCATGCCGTTGCTTTGCATTTCATATATGCCCAGCTCGGAGGTAGAACCAAAACGGTTTTTCGTGGTGCGTAGAATGCGGTATGCCAGGTGCCTGTCACCTTCAAACTGCAAAACGGTATCTACCATGTGTTCCAGCACCTTGGGCCCTGCCAGTGAGCCTTCTTTGGTGATATGGCCAATTAGAAATACCGGGGTGTTGGTTTCTTTGGCAAATTGTAATAAATCAGCCGTGCATTCCCGCACCTGGCTTACGCTCCCGGCGGAGGACTCTATTTTTGAGGTGTGCAGGGTTTGTATAGAATCTATGATCAACAAGTCTGGCTTGAGTTGATTGATCTGTAAAAAAATATTTTGCAGCCCTGTTTCGGCCAATAGAAAACAATTCTCCGAAGTAGCGGCCATCCGGTCAGCCCTCATTTTGATTTGCTGTGGGCTTTCCTCCCCGGAGACGTAGAGCACTTTTAGGTTACTTTGGCTCAGCGCCAATTGCAACAGCAATGTTGACTTTCCGATACCAGGCTCCCCACCAATCAGGACCATAGAGCCAGGAACTATCCCCCCACCAAGCACGCGGTTCAGTTCCTTGTCACTGGCAACCGTGCGCTCCATTTTTTCCTGTTGGATTTCATTTAACCTCACAGGTTTTGCTGTGCGTGTGGGTTCGGAATTGTTCCGCCATTGGCCTGAAGGTTTGTCTTTTGCCCCTACTATCTCCTCTACATAGGTATTCCATTCGTTGCACGATGGGCATTTGCCAATCCATTTGGGTGATTGAGCGCCGCAATTCTGGCAGAAAAAGGAAGATTTTACTTTGGCCATGGATCTTTTGATTAGAATTAAATAGGCTAAGCTAATGTGAACTCAAGGAAATCTAATAGACGTTATGCCCAAAACTACGCATTCAAACACGCCCAAATCTCATCTTTCAGGGGATCCAAGCCTTTTTGAGCTACACTGGAGATGAAAATAGTTTTGATGCCTTCCGGCACTTCTTCTTTCATTTCCTCAATCAACTCTTCGTCCAGCATGTCAGACTTGGTAATGGCCAGTAGCCGCTCTTTGTCCAACAACTCAGGGTTATATTTTTGCAACTCTCCCAATAGTATTTTGAATTCCGCCCGAATGTCTTCTGAGTCGGCCGGGATCATAAAAAGCAGCATGGAATTTCGCTCAATATGCCTGAGAAAACGGATGCCAAGCCCCTTGCCCTCAGAAGCCCCTTCTATGATACCAGGAATGTCGGCCATCACAAAGGACTTATGGTCCCGATAGGCCACTACCCCTAAATTTGGCACGAGGGTGGTAAAAGGATAATCCGCAATTTCCGGCTTTGCTGCCGACAATACGGAAAGCAAGGTAGATTTTCCGGCATTGGGAAAACCAACCAGTCCCACATCGGCCAGTAACTTGAGTTCCAATACTATCCATTCTTCCAGGCCCTCCTCTCCCGGCTGTGCGTACCGGGGTGTTTGCTGGGTTGCCGTCTTGAAATTTTCGTTACCCAGGCCACCACGCCCCCCTTGGGTCAGGATCACTTCTTCCCCATCCGCGAGAATTTCAACCTTTTTTTTGCCCGTTTCAGCATCCTTGGCGACTGTGCCGACGGGTACTTCAAGGATAATATCTTCCCCATCTGCTCCCGTACGCCTACCTCCCTCACCGGGATTGCCATTGTCAGCAAATATATGTTTCCGGTATTTTAGATGGAGTAAAGTCCAAAGTTGCGAGTTGCCACGAAGAATGATGTGTCCACCCCTTCCTCCATTGCCACCGTCAGGTCCCCCTTTGGGTACATGCTTCTCTCGCCTGAAATGCACAGAACCTGCCCCACCGTTTCCCGATCGGGAACAGAATTTTACATAATCAATAAAATTTGATGAGGACATCCGAAATGTTTAGAACTTTAATAATCGCTTTGTGATCAATAAGAATCGATTACTTTCCTTATCTCATTGAAGATACCATCAATACTTCCCACCCCATGAATGGTCGATAGCTTTCCCTGTTTTTCAAAGTAATTGGCTACTGGAATGGTTTCTTCTTTATATACATTGATGCGGTTGTTGATCTTGTCGAGGTTTTGATCATCCGCCCTTCCTGAGGTTTTGCCACGTTCCATAAGCCTGGTGCGCAACTCATCGTCTGGCACATCCAGGGCTACCATTCCACTTACAGAAGTTTCAAATTCATTCAGCACATCATCCAGGGCTATGGCCTGGTTTACTGTTCTGGGAAAACCATCAAAAATAAAGCCCTTTGGGTCGATGGTCGTGGCTATTTTTTCTTTGACCATTCCAATCACCACTTCATCGGGCACGAGGTTGCCATCATCCATATAGCTTTGGGCCAGCTTGCCCAATTCGGTACCCTCACCGAGATGTTTTCTGAAAAGATCACCTGTAGAAAGATGCTCCAAATTGTATTTGTCGATAATCTTTTCACTTTGGGTTCCTTTACCGGCACCCGGAGGCCCGAACAATACGATATTTAGCATAAGTTTAAGTCTTTAAAAGGGGGCAAATATAACAAAATCGTTTATAGTGAGTGATGGTTTTTATCCTTCCAGCGCCTACCTGGCCAAATACCAGATTTGAAAACCAAGTTTTCTATACGACTTTCCTCCTAATGCCGGAGGGGCACCTACTTTTCCTAGATGAAAAGTAGGCAAAAATCATGATAAATTTAACGCTCAAGGCCACTCCGCTCATCCGCTCACCAATTTATCACCCTCCCTCCTTGATGAACAATCAGAGGGCGGTTTCTTACTTCATTTTAATTTTCTATGAGAGCCTAATTCGAAAAATCTCCCTTGAGATTTGCTGCCCACTATATTTGGTTAAAACCCCAAAATCCCAGGCACAAAATTTAGCGCTCGCCAATTTGATAAATTTCGTCCAATGACCGGCCTCTTTCATTGTAGTCCAACCCATACCCCACCACAAATTTGTTGGGTATGTCCTTGCCATAATATTTAACGGGTATGTCTTTTTTATATACCTGGGATTTAAACAAGAGAGCGACGGTTTCGATAGATGCTGCTTTTTTCTTTTTGAGCATGCCAACCAGTTTTTCAAGAGTATTGCCTGTGTCCACAATATCTTCCAATATGAGTATATGACGGCCCTCAGTTTCCTGGTTCAGGCCTATCAATTCGTCCACATTGCCAGTGCTTGATGTACCCTGGTAGGAGGCCAGTTTTGTAAATGAAATTTGAGGGTCAAAATCCAGTTGCCTGATTAGGTCGGCAGAAAAAATGAAAGATCCGTTGAGCACGCTGATCAGCAGTGGATCCTTTCCTCGATAATCTTGGTTTATTCTTAATGCCAAATCCCGGACCATAGAATTAATCTCTTCTTTGGATAAAAAAACATGAAAATTTTTGTCTCCGATTTTTATCATAGGTGTGATTGGCTCATTTATTTAATACCTGCATGTACAGGCAATTATAATCGAATTTTTTTAAGTGCGATTGTTTTGGCCCTAATGGCCATCTTAACACGACGGCTTTTAAATGTGATAATTTTTGATGATTGCAGTGTCATATTCCCCTCCTTGGAGGGGCTAGGGGTGGGTTTTTGAGGGAAACACAAATTTTCAAAATCACAAACAATACCTACCGGGTTAATAACACCTTATCAAACTAGATGGTTTAGAGTTCTTTCATCAGGAATTTATACAACTCAACCATCGATCCAATATCATCTTTGTGCACTTTTTCATTTGGTGAGTGCACATTTTCTTCCGCTGCACCAATAAAACACCAGTCGATTGGATAAGGTGACGATTGCAATTCCCGGGCATCACTACCACCAGACCCTTCTACCTCCAGTTGATAATTTACACGTGATTTTTCGGCCAGCCCGATAATCTTCCTCAGATATGCCTTTCTGGGCAACCCACTGTCCCGCATGGAAACCACGACCCCCTGCCCGGGCAACACTCCATCGGTTACCCAGGTAATGTCGGAGATCAGAGCCTGTGATACACGCAGTTCTTCATACATGTACCTGGCCAAAAACGGCACTGCCCCGCCTCCATGTTCTTCCCTACAGGAAAAAACGATCAAACCATCATCTAAAGTCTCTGCTACTTTGAGGGCATTGAATACACCCAGCCTGTTGTCGAGGTAGCATGACCTGATGCTGTTTTTTGTTTCCCTGAAATCTTCTTTGAACACCAGGTCAGTGCCCCGGTCAATCGTCCTGCCAAATTTGTAAAACAAGCGGTGCTCATCATCTACATCTAGGGTGCACTCAACCTCGCTGAGTGAATCCTGCCCTACAAGTTCGTACCCTGGCTCGATATCAGGCCCACCGATCGGTACCAATTGGTTGTCATACCTTACCGTAAACCCGATGGAATCCATGTGGGCAAATATCGCTGTTCTTGGCTTGCCAAATTTCAATATGACACAATCCTGAAAACTTTCGCCGTGGATGATTTCTGGTTGGTTTTTCCATTTTTTGCGATTGGTTTTCACATATTTTAAAATAAACTCCTTCATCAACACCTCATCCCCTGAAGGTGCAAATATTCCGCACATGGTTTTGATCAGTTGTATATCTGGGTTTTTCATTTTGGCGATTTCTGAATTGAAAGTGCAAAGGTGTGTTTTCAATCGGACAAACAAAGTATTTTAGGAAAATTGATTGGTTGGAAAAAAACCTAACGAAATGGATTACTAGACTCTCCGGACTTGCTCCTTCATCACAAGCCATAGAATGACGGGCGGTGGTGGTAGCCTTTGGGGTTTCGGTCTTGCGCTTCACCTTACTTCATTAAGCGAGCATTGTTCCGTATTGGAGCAGCTTCCCCTCTTCATCGTCATTCCCGACGCAGTGAAACGGATATCGGGAATCTCAACATCAAAAACTACCTACTTTCAGCAGATTCCCCGGTCTTGCTCCTCCGTCGCTAAGCCGTGGAATGACGGGCGGTGGTGGTAGCCTTTGGGGTTTCGGTCTTGCGCTTCACTTACTTCATTAAGTGAGCATTGTTCCTTATTAGAGCAGCTTCCCCTCTTCATTGTCATTCCCAACGAAGCAAAGCGGAGATCGGGAATCTCAACATCACAAACTACCTACTTTCAGCAGATTCCCAGGTCTTGTACTTTCGTCGCATGGCATGGAATGACGGGCGATGGTGGTGGCTGCATGAGGGTTTTAAATCGAGCTTTTCTCTTGTCCTCAAAACGACTGTTCAATGCCAACAACGCAACCCCCTCCTCTACGTCATACCCGGCGAAGCAAAGCAGAGATCGGAAATCTCAAATGAAGACCGTATTATTGGTCGATGATAGCAACCTATTCCATACTTTTGAGTTAATTAATTGCTAATCAATTTGAAGCATGCTAGACGAAGTTTTAAAATATCTTATTGTTTATTCCACCAGCTCATTGAAATTCATTTTTGGACCCACACTGGGTGTCGCCTATGGGTTCAATGTTTTTATCACAGGTACGCTTACCCTACTTGGCACCATGACAAGCGTTTATGTTTTTACCTTTTTTGGCCCCAGGATCAAAAATTTTACCGATCGTGTTTTCAAATCAAGTAAGAGAAAAATTTTTACCAAAAGAAACCGGCGGTTCGTCAGGATATGGAGAAGATATGGAATATTGGGCATTGCATTCCTAACCCCCATTTTGTTGACTCCTATTGGAGGTACCATTGCTGCTAATGCCATGGGCTGCAAAAAAGAAAGAATATTTAAATACATGTGGATCAGTGGGTTGTTCTGGTCATACACCATCACATGGATCATAAAATTTGCCAGGGACGTACTCTTTTTTGTCTGATGCAGGCTTATGGCCATATTGTTCATTAACGAACGCTATTCTGACCATTTATCACACACTTGGCCACACAGTATTATTCGTAAGTAAATGATTTACAGCCTATTGAACCTTTGGGCATCCTCTTTGTGGCTTACCCGGCCAAACAACAAAAAATGATAAAAAATTACATCAAAGTTGCCCTGAGGAACATCATCCGGTACCCCACATACGCCGGCATTAACATCATCGGCCTTTCAATTGGGATAGTTTGCAGCCTTTTGCTGTTGCTTTTCATACTGGATGAACTCAGCTACGATAGTCAACACAAAAATTCTGACCGGATATACCGGGTTGTTTCACATATCAAAACCCTGGATACTGAACTGACCCTGGCCACATCCATGCCTCCTATGGGGCCTACGCTCCATAATGACTATTCTGAAGTGGAGTCTTTTCTCCGGATAAAAAATAATGGGGAGCTATTGGTGATGTCCGGCCAAAACAAGTTTTATGAAGATAAAATATACACCGTTGACTCGACATTCTTCGATTTTTTTGATTTCAACCTCATAAATGGAGACAGAAAGACCTGTTTGGTAGAGCCAAACTCCATTGTAATCTCCGAGACTCTGGCCCTTAAATATTTTGCCAACGAAAACCCAATTGGCAAGACATTGAAAACCGGCGGTGATGAAACACCACGCAGGGTCACCGGGGTGATGCAGGATCCGGAATCAAACTCACACATCCACCCCAATGGGCTTATCTCCTACAGTTCCCTACCCCGGATGGGACAAATAGAATGGGGAAACCTGAATGATTACACCTACATTCTGCTGCCCAAATCCTATAATATTGATCTCTTTCAAAAGAATTTTGAAGTGGTGAATGAGCGCCACATACGACCCTTATTTGAGCAATTTAATGCACAGGCCAATTTTATCCTGCAACCCCTTTCATCCATCCACCTGCATTCGAAACTGGAAGGGGAAATAGAGCCAACCGGGGATATTTACTATATATATATTTTTGGGGCAATCTCTGTTTTTATGTTGATCATCGCCAGCATCAACTATATGAACCTGGCCACCGCAAGATCTGCCAATAGGTCCAGAGAAGTGGGTATTCGCAAAGCTATGGGTTCTTACAAGCTGCAATTGATCGGGCAGTTTATGTCTGAGTCGATCGTCATCACGCTGCTGGCTGTTGTGATCAGTTCTATCCTGGTGTTTTTTCTGATCCCCAGTTTCAACGAGCTAACAGGCAAAAACCTGTCCCTGGATTTTTTAACCAACCCAATTGTGGTTCTGGTGCTTCTAGGCATTGTGGTATTGGTTGGGTTAGTTGGTGGCAGCTATCCGTCATTTTTTCTGGCAAATTTTGACCCCTCGGAGGTACTGAAGGGCAAATACTCCGGTAAGCGGGGAAATGCCCAACTCCGAAAAATTCTGGTAATCACCCAGTTCTCCATCTCTCTGGTCATGGTGATCAGTACCTGGGTGGTATTCGATCAACTCCAATACCTCAAAAACAAGGAGCTTGGCTTCAACAAGGACCGGGTGTTGAGGATTGCCCTGAATGGTCCTCAGGCCACCCAAAAATATGAAGTGCTTAAAAATGCTATGCTGGCTTACCCTAATATCGAGGCGATTGGTTCTGGCCGGTCAACCCCAGGGGGAAATAATTTGAGCATGAACGGTATTTCGGTAGAATCAGAAGACGGTATGATGATCGAAAAAGTATTTCAGACCATTTACATCGACAATGAATACCTGAATACGCTGGAAATTCCCCTGGTTTCGGGAAGAAATTTTTCAAGAAATGTACAACTTGATACCTCTCAATCTGTCATTGTCAATGAAGAAATGGTAAAACACATGGGTTGGGAAAATCCCATTGGGAAGAAATTTGGGGTAATTGTGAATGAAAACCTGGAAATGAAAAGCATGCATGTGGTGGGTGTAATCAAGGATTTTCATTTAAGGGCCTTGAAAGAACCTATCCTGCCAGTGGTGGTGCGCAACACTGTTGAAAATGACAACATGCTGGTACGGTTGAAACCGGAAGATATATCTGGTACTATAAAGTTTATGGAAAAATCCTGGTCGGAGATTATAAGCAACCGGCCATTCGAGTACAATTTTATCGAGCAGGACTTTAATGAACAATATGAGGCTGATCAAAAACGAGGAGAAGTATTTGGTGTTTTTGCCATTTTCACTATTATGATATCGTGCCTGGGGCTTTTTGGTTTGGCTTCTTTCACCGCTGAAAGCCGCCGCAAGGAAATAGGGATCAGAAAAGTAGTAGGAGCCAGTGTATCAGGCATTGTACTGATGATGTCTTTTGAGTTTCTAAAACTTGTTTTGGCTGCAGTGTTGATCGCCTTTCCGGTTGCTTATGTTATTATGGGGCAATGGCTTGAAGAATTCGCTTTTAGAATGGAAATGAGCCCCATTTCATTCTTGTTGTCTACATTGCTCACCCTCCTGATTGCCTTTGTCACAGTGAGCTATCATTCCATCACTTCGGCCACTTCCAATCCATCGAATGCACTACGGGAATGAACTGTTCTCTGCCCAATGCAAATCAAGAGGCAGGCTTAATACGTAAACACCGTTAACCGTATTGATAAAGCCATGCAATTAAAAAACATTTTAGTGCCCGTAGATTTTTCAAATTGCTCCAAAAACGCCCTTAAAATAGGCATTGACCTGGCCAAAAAGCACAACTCAACGCTGCACCTGGTGAACGCCATCCATATCCCGGCCCCACAGGTAGATGTTACCGGTGGGCATGTTATGGTGGAGCCTGTATTCGAAGATTACGAAAAAAGGGCGGCCCATGAATTTGAGCAGCTCAAAAAAGAGTTTGAGCAGCTCAATGAAGTCAGCCACCAGACGCATACACTCATATCTATAGTATCCGAGGCAGTCCGTACCTGCATTGACGATAAGTCAATTGACTTTATCGTGATGGGAACAAAAGGAAACCACAGTACCCTTGAAAAATTGATAGGGGGAACAAGTGCCGAGGTAGTCCGCAGTGCCAGCGTGCCCGTTTTGTTGGTTCCTGAAAATATTTCTTCGCTGAACCTGGCCAAAATAGGTTATGCCACTGATTTAGGTGAAATTGACGACATCAACAGGCTAGAGCCTTTGTTGTACTTTGCCCAAATGGCCAATGCGGAAGTCCAGGTGTTTTATGTAGCGAGAAGCCTTGACGATATGTCGTCTGTCAAAAGCCTGCAAAGCCAGAAGATATCGGATTACCTAAATGGTGTTGCACATTCGTTTCATTGTGTTGAGGACAAGAAAATCACACATGGGATATTTGAGTTTATAGAAACCCACCAGCTGGATATGCTGACGATGTACCCAAGAAAGCACGGATTGTTGGATCGAATAATTAAGGGGAGTGTGACCAAAACGATCGCCATGGATATCCACATTCCATTGCTGTCAATTCACGAATGATTTGACCTGGAACCAAATTACTTGGTGCTTAAAAACCGGTAGATTGAGCCTCTGCTTAAGTCCTTTGAATGAATACGGACTACTTGCTAAAGGCCAACAGCTAACAGCGAATTGAGCCTGTTTAGATTATTGAACTGAAGTCTTTGTCCACAGGTGCGGGGTTTTCCCATTCTTAGAGAGAACATTAGAGGCTCATTTTTTCTTTGAAACGCGAAGCTTGCCTTCTGCTTACTTCTACCCTTTCTCCTCCTTTTAGTTGGACCATGAGGCCACCGTTGAACCATGGCTCTATGGTATCGACCCAACCCAGGTTGATGATGTGCTTTCTACTGGCACGGAAAAATGAGCGGTCGTCCAGTTTTTCATCCAGGGCATTGAGGGATTTGTGGATCATCGGCCGGAAGGTCTCGAAATACACTTTTATATAGTTGCCATCAGACTCAAAGAGGCGGATGTTCTCCAGCTTTACAAACCAGCACTTTTCACCGTCTTTTACAAAGACCTGGTCCGATGGCATAAGTTTGTGGGGTTGCTGTACTTCCTGGTTAATGGTACCGGGTTTTTCTTCTTTCAATTTGGCAATTGCATTGGCCAACCTCTCCGAATCGATTGGCTTAAGCAGGTAATCCAGGGCATTGTAGTCAAAGGCTTTTAACGCAAACTGGTCGTAGGCAGTGGTAAAAATCACCTTTGGTACTTTTTCCAGGCTTTCCAGCAATTCAAACCCTGTTTTTCCAGGCATTTGAATGTCAAGGAATATTAGGTCGGGATTGAGCTGGTTTATTTTTTCGTACGCATCATCGGCATTCACAGCTTCACCAATTACTTCTATTTCGGTAAATTCAGCCAATATCGAATTCAACTCTTTGCGGGCAAGGCGTTCATCGTCAACAATTAGGGTCTTCATTTTTGGTTTTTATTTTTGATAACATTACTGCCAAAGGAAGCTATATTATCCGGTTTTTGGCAGGTTCTGTGCCGGAGGTTTTTCTACCTGGATTGGTATTTTTATTTCTGTCAGTACCATTTTGTCACTTTCATTTGCAATGGTCATTTGTGCGGAGTTGCCATAAATCAGCTCCAGTCGCTTTTGAGTGTTGATCAACCCATAGCCGCCCTCTGGTTTTTTTCCGTTGACATACTGTCCGCTATTTCTGATATTGATCACCAACTGGTTGTGGTTGATACCGGCATATATTTTTATTTCCCCACCTTCTTTCAGATGGGATATACCATGCTTTATACCATTTTCCACCAGGGTTTGCATCATCATAGGTGGCACCTTTATGCCTTTGGTTTGTTGGCTGATGTCATAGGAAACCCTGAGTCTTTCTTCATATCGGATTGATTCCAGTTCGAGATAGTCTTTCACTATGGCCATTTCCTCCTCGAAATCTATGAATTTCTTTTTATCCATGAGCAAGGAATTCCTTAAAATATTGGACAAATGTGTGATAGCCGATTTGGATTTAGCCGGATTTTCATCCACCAACCCGCGGATACTGTTGAGGGCATTGAATATAAAATGAGGATTGAGCTGAGTTTTGAGGTGTTGTAGCTCAATTTCATTGATCACTGCTTCATATTTCAAAGACTGGTTGTATTGGTAGAAATAATGAAAACTAAAGTAAAGCAGCGACCACAAAAAGTACATAGTGGTAGGGCCCAATATGCCTAGAAATATATTGATGGATTTGAGCTCTACAGTAGGGATGAGTGCACCAAAAACAAAGAAAAGTGCCAATAGGAACAAATAATTGGCCAGACCCAAAACCAAGTCGGCTAACAAAGCCATTGGGATTAGCTTTAGAGGCGAAATGGTTACCCAATTTCCTTTTTTGATGAGGTGTCGCAGAAAATGCGTGGAACCAATGTAAAAAATAATTTGTAGAAGCTCCCCCAGGATATCGGTATGGTCGAGCGTGTTTCTTTGGATGTAATAGGTGAAAATATTGGCAAAACCAAACAGTGACCAACCCCCAATCTGGCATAACCAGTAAATCTTGATTTTCGACATTCAGCTAGCTACGAAATGAACTGTCAAAGATAAACAATGGCCCGCTATTGTACGGGAGTGTTTATTTCAACGGCCACTTCTTCTTTCGAATGGGGCTTTTTAGTTGACGGCTTGGCCCACTTAAACGGCCTTATGATCAGACGCGTACCACGGTCGTAAGTGAAGTAGTTCCATATCCAGTTGCCAAAAATGACAATCTTATTGCGGAATTCCACAATCAAAAACAGGTGCACAAACATCCACAGCATCCAGGCAAACAATCCTCCAAACTTGAGTCCTCCCCTCAATTCAGCCACAGCCTTATTTCTACCCACAGTAGCCATACTGCCTTTATCCACGTAGCTGAAAGCTTTCAGTGGTTTGTTTGCTTCCATCCGGGCGAAATTTTGAGCAAGTAGTGCGCCCTGCTGCATGGCAACTGGTGCCAACATGGGGTGTCCACCAGGTGCATCTTCAGAGGCCATAAAGGCCATATCCCCTATGGCATAGATGTTTTCATGCCCTTGTATTTTGTTGTGCCGGTCCACGAAGTACCTCCTATCCCTGGACAGTTCAGCTTTGATGCCTTCGATGATATTGCCCTGTACACCAGCCGCCCATACCAGGGTTTGGGCAGGTATCTGCATGCCATCATTCAGTGTTACCGTCTTTCCATCATAGGCCTTTACTATTTTACCTATCAGTACATTGACATCAAACCTTTTTAAATACTGATAGGCTTTTACCCCCGACTTTTCCGACATGCCACCCAGCAGCTTGTCCCTGCCTTCTATCAGGTAGATCTGCATTTTGTCCAGGTTCAGTTCTTTGTAGTCTTTGGGCAGTACATGCATCTTTAGTTCCCCAAGCGCACCGGAAATTTCCACACCAGTAGGGCCACCACCAACCACTACATAGTTCATCAGGCTTTGTACTTCCTCCGGGTCTGTTTTGATGACGGCTTTTTCGAAATTTTGGAGGATTTGGCTTCTTAGGTTCAGGGCATGTGGCACCTGTTTTACGGGAAAACTCTTTTCCTCAAAATCCTTGTTGCCAAAATAATTGGTTATAGATCCACAAGCCAAAATCAGGTGGTCATAGCGCACAGACCCTATACTCGAATGAACCAGATTTTGACTGACATCCACATGGGTAACATTGGCTACCCTGAAGAAAAAGTCCTTCTTTTTGCTCAGTATTTTTCGCAAGGGCCCAGCTATTGAATCGGGTTCCAGGCCTGCTGTTGCCACCTGATAAAGCAAAGGCTGGAAGGTGTGGTAATTGTAGCGGTCGAGTAGTACCACCTGGTATTTGGTGGTATCTATTTTCTTGATGAATTTGATGCCTCCAAATCCACCACCGATAACAACTATGCGAGGTTTTTCTGAATGGGGAATCCGCATCAATTCCTCATTGGTATTGCTAATAGCCATAATTTATGTTGTATTACCACCTTTACTTACGGGGTGCAAAGCTAGGGGTTGGAGTAATGATTAGGTATTTTTTGGCTTAGTTTTTCAACTGTTTTTTTATCTTATGGGAATATGTCAAACCGCAGGACATGGCAATCTATAGATCCTCCCTCTCCACTCCATTGAGGTCGGTGATGAGCAGGTCTGTCATCAAATCAAAAAAGGGTCTCATAGACTGGAATACACTGGCCATTTGCAAGTGAAAACCATCAGATAATACTTCCTGATCAGAAAAATGGTGTGTGAGCAAAAACTGCTTGTGGCGCAACAAGCCGATTGCAGGATCATCTTTGGAAAAACCCCTCGGGCTTGTTTTTACTTTTTCTCCCTTTAGTCCTCCGAAAGTTTTTTGGAAGGTAGGATCTGAAAGAATTTCCATCAATAGGTCAGGATCCTGTGCGATTTGTTTTCGGATGTGCATCAGGTCTTGTGGGTTGGGTCCCCAAAAACCTCCTTCAACGAAGGTATTTCCCGGCTGTATCTGAAAATAGTAGCCCCCCCGCAAAAATTTGGTAGCCCGTCTGAACCCCCCACTCATATTGTTTTTATACGGCAGCTTGTTTTTCGAGAAGCGCACATCCCTATATATCCTAAACAGGCTCCTTTTACCAGTAGGGGTTTCTATCTGGTCATGCTTTTGCATTTCGGCGAGAAGCGCATCAGCAAAAAGCACAATCTGTTGGTGGTTCTCCTGATATTCGTCTTTGTGCTGTCCAAACCACTCTCTGTTGTTGTGTTTGTCAATTTGGGCGAGGAATTTAAGAGTTGGGGCCAGGTTGTATAGATCAGGCATGAGCATGTTGTTTGTAAGTAATGACATTGTAGAAACCACCATGGGTTTTCCTGGTTTTAAAAGGATAAATCTAGCACATCGTTTTTCCCTTTACAAACAAAGCTCCAACCGGGAATTACAAGTTGGTATGGATAAATATGAGAGGGTGGTCTGGCAGGATCACCGGCCTACTCTTTACCGTTCTTACCCAGGGGCAGGTTGTAATGCAGCGACAATACCAGGGTATTGTTTGATTCTTCGCTGATACCGTCTGCTTTTTCGATGAGCTGCCATTGATAGGCCAGCTCCAGGGAGGTGCCCTCACTTAAATTGTATCCCAACCCGCTGTAAATCCAGTTTTGATCAAAGAAGTTGACCCGTGTGTCTTTGCCATAGTTGATGAATATTTCGTCAAAAGCAGCCACATAAAATTTTTCCTGGTTGGGTAGTGTATATTTCAGTGTGAGCCTGTACCTCAGCCGGTTTTTTTGCGACCTGCCCTGCACTTCGTATCCATTGGCAGTTGGGGCCAGTTTTCCAATCCATCTTTTTTCGAGCCTATACCTGTGCGACAGACCCAGTTTGCCCACATTATGGTTGATAGTGGCCTGGGCCCACAAATTGTTTTCCGGCGTGCGTGCCGCAACCGGCTGGGTGCCATAAGGGTAGGTATTGATGTAAGTATATCCGAAATAGAACCTCACCTGGTCGGTGAGTTTGTAATATATAGACGGCCTTAGCAGCATTTGTTGTTTTTGCCCGCCCATGTCGGCCAACCTAAGGTGTGCCTCGGAATCAAGGCCAAATTTTTCAGACAGGTAATAATTCCCGTGCACAAGAAACCAAATGTTGTTGTTGTGATCAGTGATCTTGTCCTGTGATTTTACTTCGGCAAACCCCAAAATTATGAGGATCGTAAGAATAGTGAATTTTCTCATTTTCATTGATTAGTTAACGTATTCGCCCTAAACGACACGCGAAGCTACAATTATTTGCTTGAAAACGGGAGAATTTTTATAACTTCTACAACGACAATTCCCTGATTTCAACAAGGTACTGCCTATCACTCAAAAACGGAGGGCAATTCTATGGGTTTCACCCTGGATGGTGTAGCTGATGGCCATGGAATATATGTCGCATATCTTCTTTACCAGGGACAAGCCCAAACCGGATGAATCAGTGACAGTGCCTTTGCGTTTGAATCGTTGAAATAGTTTTTCAGGGTCTCCCCCAAAGGCCCTTCCACTGTTTTCTATGATCAATTCATCGTTGTTGAGGGTTATAGTAATGCACCCTTCTTCCAAATTGTGTTTGATGGCATTGTTCAAAAGATTGTTAATAAGTACATAAGCCAGGGTATTGTTCAGTATCAAAACCGGTTTGCTATGAAACAACTTATTGACAGTCAGTCTTTTGATTTCTATGAGTTCCTCAAGGTTTTCCAGGTATTTACTGATGAAAGCGGCCATGTCTATTGCCTCTACTTCTTCAAACTGGTTGTTCTCGATTTTAGCCAGCATAGAAAGCCCTTGTTTCAGCCTGGACAGGCGGTTGGCAGCTTCATAGATTTTTGCCACATCTTCTAGGTCAGATTGCTTCAGGTTTCCCTCCTGTAGTAGTAGCTCGGCCTTTGATTTGATGATCGCCAGTGGTGTTTGAATTTCGTGGGAAGCGTTTTCGGTAAACTCTTTCAGGTTTACATAGTCGCTCTTGCTTTTGTTGATCATTTGTGTGAGCACGCGATTGAGCTCGGTAAATTCGTCTATTGCGGTTTGTGCAAAATGGAAGTCAGTAGAAGACGAAATCTGGTAATTTTTCAGGGAAGAAATGGTTTCATTGAAAGGTGTCCATATTTTTTTGGAAATTTTACGGCTTACCAGCCAAAGGCTAAATACCAGGCCTGCAATTAAAATAAGGATGATTTCCCCAACACCACGTACGAGCTCTTCTGTCGGAAGCATCGATTTGGTAATGGTGATGATGTAGTATTTGCCATGTAGCTTGTCCGAAAATTTTAGTTGCCTGTAGGGCAGGAGCCTTTTTTCAAACGCATCGTACATGGTGGTATCAGACAGCACCGATTTTATTTTGGGATCGTGACTTACTGCCCTTACCTCGATTTTGTCTCCTACATTGAGGTAGAGTGTTTCCCTGAGATTGTCGTAGGTATGCCATTCATGGATAAACTGCTGCTTTTCCGCAAATAGTTTTTCGTTAAACTCCCTGTTGATTATTCCTTTGAGTATGGTATAGGAAATGAAACCACCCATGACAAGTATGGGTAATATGGATACCATATAGTACCTGTTTGTGAGTGTGAGTAGCTTCAAAACCTGGTGAATTTATAGCCTACTCCGTAAACGGTTTGTATGTAGTCTCCCCCGCCTTTTTCCAGGATTTTTTTTCGAAGGTTTTTTAGGTGGGCGTATATAAAATCAAAAGAATCGGCCATGTCCATGTGGTCTCCCCACAGGTGCTCGGCAATGGATTCTTTGGTTATTACCCTGTTGGGATTGGATACGAAATACAGCAAGAGGTCGTATTCTTTTTTGGTAAGTTTTATCTGGTGCCCATGGATGCTTACCGTCCTCTCTTGAGGTAGGATTTCGATTTCTTTGAATATGATTTCATTGTTGCCATCAAAATTTCTGCGCCTTATCAGGGATTTGATCCGTGCGTTCAATTCTGACAGGTCAAATGGTTTTGTCAAATAATCGTCGGCACCAATGTCCAGGCCTTTGATCTTATCTTCAAGTGAATTTCTGGCCGAAATGATAATAATACCCGATTGGGATTTTACCTTCTTGAGTCGTTCTATTATCTGAATGCCATTACCATCCGGCAAGGTGATGTCCACCAGAATGCAGTCATAGGTATAAAGATGGACTTTCTCTGTGGCTTTCCCAAAATTATCCACCCATTCACAGTGATATCCTTCTTTCGACAAATATTTGACGATGGATTCGGCCAGGTGGTGCTCATCTTCAACTACGAGAATATTCATAGCATAAAGATAGCACGTATGCAGCTAAAATGAATGGACCGACAGGACGCTTCAATTGGTTGATAATGGGGCTACTTTAGATACTTTTTCTTCCAGATGGCCACAATACGAACACTTATAATGTTTTCTGATCGAACCCGGATCATCTGAAGTAGGTTGGGTTTCTACTTCCTCTTTGAACTCCTTTAGCGTCCTGAACCGGCACTTATCGCATATCAACGCATGCAGGTTGCCCTCGTATTTTTCGATCAGCTTGTATCCCGATTCTTCGTCTATCCATACGTCATAGTCATAGGCAAAGGCATTTTCTTCCGCGATCATTTTGTCTGAAAGGTGCACATCCTCTTCGTCTTCGTTCAGCAGGCGCATTTCCTTGTTTGTTTTGGGAGAAATCCTTTTCTTGAACCTCAGGGCAGATAGTTTTTTGTCCAGCTTAAATGGATAATATACGTTGAGGTAAACGTTGCAGACGTATCCTACCAGAAAACCAATCCCCAACGACAGGATGGTTTTTATGGTCAGGTCGAAGTTTTGGGTGGTGTGGTGCCTTTGTACCAGCATACCATTCAGAAAAAATGTGAAACTGATCGTGAGGCTCAATGCCGTGTACCAGAGGTATTTTACTTCGTTCAAGCTTACGAATTTGTACTTTTCTGCGTGGGTACTCCGAGTGGTGAGCATTAGCAGATAGTAACCTATAATCAACCCGGCAAAGGCCAGGGCTATCTGAGACCAGATAACGGCAATCTGATGCCAATGATCAATAAAAACGTCAAATTTTGCATCCATGGTTTTTTTATTTCAATGCTAGGACCCAAATCTGTAGAAAATATGAATATTTGGAGGAGACCGAAGCTTTTGGAGCGGGATACAGCAGGTTTTTAGCGAACCCGATGGGTGTCTTTTGTAGTGCTCATTGTGGTTTAAGCCATCTATGATCCGGGTTTTGGCCAGTTATGGTTTGGAGTGTTTTCTAAACCATCCGATACATAAAACAAAAAACCCCTCAAAAATGAATTTTAAGGGGTTTTGGTCTTTTTTGGTGTCTTATGTGCTCCTCCTCTTGGGGAGCAACCAATAATATAAACTTCTGATAATCAGCATGAATGATTGTAAAATCGATATAAGATACCGAAGAAGCTACTGATCTAGATTGATTTACGATATTTACTTACCGTGTTTCTGTGAATTTTTAAAGTTTTTGCAATATCCTTATTAGTCATTTTTGGGAAATTTTCTAATTTGTCAAGGATTTCTTTTTTATAGTTTCTCCGATCATTAGCTTTATTGTACTTCTTTTTGTTCCTTATTCTGTCTTTCTCTTTGCGATTCTTTTGATTATTCTCTTTTGAATTTTTTCTTGACCAAAATAGAAGGGCTTCTTTAAGTATCGTTATGCCTAGGCGAAATAATGATTGATTATGCTCATAGTAACGAGTATGAACGAATATAACCGCACTTTCTTTTCGATTATATCTTTTGCTTTTGAAATCAAGTTCTTTTAACAGATTATTAATTTCACGTAAATCTTTCATCAATGAACCGGGGTTACCTTTCGCTTTTATAAGATTGATCAATTGTGAAAATCTATTTGGTTCGCTGCTCGTTGTATCTTCGGTTGGACATGGGTTGTCGATTAGTTCGGAAATATCATCATAAATGGATGATGCTAGGATACTATGGAGGCTTACCCCAATTAGATACTTGAGATAACTTTCGAATACTTTTTGACTTTGGTTGAAGGCCAAAAGTGTGTGCGTTTTTTTAAAAAAAGTCCAGAACGGATGAGAATTTTGGTGATATAATGCTATTCGGAAATATTCCTTATTTTTTGGAAAAATTGTATTAGCATTTCTTTTGTTAATCTTAGTTAGTTTCAGTTTGATTGAAGAATCATCCCTCAACTTTTGGAATATAAATTCTCTATATTCCTTTATGGTATTTATTAAATCTTCTTGATTTGAATAAACACCTCCTTGGAAAATTGGATCATCAAACGAGAATATTTCAATTGACGTATCAGGAAAAGATTTGAACTCATTATATATAACTAAGGGAATAGGGGGTAAGGTTATAGACATATTGGTGCACACAAATTTTCCGCAAAAATGCGACATTATTTTTAACAATATAATAATCCCTTAAAATTGTGGAAAATTTGTGTGCAGATTTCAATTATGTGATTAAAAAAAATCCCTCTCCACAATTCCCCCAAATTCTTTAATCAGATATACGAAAGCCTTTTTCAGTTTTTTAGCTTCTCCTATATTGCCCTTATTCAATAAGATCATAGGTGGAAAATTAGAATCTTCATCTTCCTCCCAAGTATCATCCAGGGCTTTTACGTACTCTTTGGAGATATAACCCTCCCTAAGAATGAACCTAACTGAGATGTAGTCCTCTTCGTCTAAAACAAGAATACGTCTGATTCCTTTTAAGTCCAGCATGTTGATCCTGCACAAATTGAAATTATTAGAACATCTCTCAAAAAGCAATAATGATTTAGAGTTGGGAATGTTACTAATTGGCATGAATTCTTCTATGAACTCCTTGTGCACCTCATCTGCATAGCCAATACCATAATTATAATCACTAGGCTGATAATTCAATACCAAGTCTTCAATATAATTTTTCACCTCCCCTGTACTTTGTGCAGATAAACATGATGACCAACTTACTAGAACAACAAATAATACTTTTCTCATAATTTAATAGATTTTTAATCCTATAAATGGTGTCCTATCCACTTCCAGAAAAGGTATGGGGTAGCAATGGATAACTTAATTAATATTGATGTGTCAAGTCGATTCGGTTTTGGGTAGTTTGATGAACTGACGTTTTTTTGAAGAGTAAAAACCATTAGCCTTATCATTTCTTTTGAGTACTTGTGATTGGATTTTGTGATTCAAAAAAATGAGCCAACCGATTCACCCGGTTAGTTTAAAGTACAATATTGATTAAGGGCGGCATGATGATCTAAGCTTCTTTCTTCCGCACCTTAAAGCCTATGGATACTTCAAATGTTCTTATCGTGAATGCAGCAGATTCGACTTCCTCCGCCGTATCCAGCGGCCTGCCGCACTTCCCTGCTGCTCTGTGTGTAGAGGGCAGGTTTGCCGAAAATGATAAAAGCAAATCGGCATTTGCGGTTGTTAAATAGTGAAGCAAGTAAAAGGATATGGTGATACCTACTCATGCTCTCCCCATGGAGTGCAAATGTTATCATCAATAAAATCACGGTATCCTTTTACTTGTGGAGCGGTTTAAGGAGGGGAAGATTTTCTTTTTTCATTTTGGGATACTTGGTACCTGAACGGCACACGGTCAGCAGGAGGGAACGGCAGGTGCGGACTAAAGTGGGCGCTGAGTTAATGTCAGAAGGGTAAAGCAATGGGCGGTTGTGACATTCACGGGAAGCGCCGTGCAGTGAAGGGGCTTGTGGTGCTGAGTGGATTTTGCGTAAGCCTAGAGCGGGAACAGAGCCACTTGCCTCAGAACAGCACTCCGATATTCCTGCTAAAGTTTAGGGCTGCTACCTACCTCATTCAGCGACCCATAGGGAGCTCTCATAATGCTTGAGGTATTAGGGTGGTTGGCAAATGGATCTCCTGGATCGTGGTTTGAGTGATACGTCATGGGTGGGTTTGGTTGCGTAGGCCAGGAAACTCAAACCATGAGACTTGTGATCCTTGAGCGGAATGGAACCTCATAAGCTTTCACGGATCGGAACTCGTGGAGTGGAGTAAAGCGAATGTGGTGGAATGGGGATAATCATTCATCCAAGGTTTAGTAAATTTCAACCAGTCAACCCCTGGGCGTTTTCCCCTTTGTTCACCTATAGGTGATCAAATATGTGTATGTAAGTATTCAAGTCATATTTACGAATTTTTTTAACAAAAGAGTAATTACAAACTTCCGGTTACTTGAGGCGTCAGCACTTCCCAAAAAGGGATCAATTATTTTAAGTTTTGCACTTTTCTGAAGCTTAGAAATACGAAATATTCGATTCCATATGCAGCCCCGATGGAAACATTGTTTGAGCTCGAAATGGCCTAAAGTAAGGTTAGCGAGTGTGAACAGCGGGAAGGTGCTGCCCAAATAAATTCTAAAGAACTAAAGAAAAGACAAGAATTTCATTAAGTAATAGTGAACTATGCATGAACGTTAATCAAATGGTTATAATTTGGATTAATTACTTATTTAAGTATTTTTATCCTATAACAAACGTAAACGTAATTATGGCTATAGTTGAAGGAATATCAAGACAAGTAGATGTTAATGAATTTGGAGGAACAACATGGAATATTAATGTATTAGCTCCTAATTTTAGAATAGTCATACAATCAACAAGAAATGGAGATTTTGTTACTGATGTAAAAAAGGTAGGTTTCCTAAGATATAAAAAATTTCATTCATTTGTAACGAAAGAGGGTGACATTGCAAAAATTATTTCTGAGGCATATACTCGTATTTGGGAATATGTAAACTTGAATCCAGGCAAATTCAATCCTTGGTCACAAATGCAAATGCTGAATGCTGCAGCTGACATGATTGATGAATTTGAAAGATTCTATAAAGAACCTCATTAAAACAGCCAGGAATGAAGAGTAAGACAAGGTGAAGAAAAAATAATATACAATAATAAGAATATGTCATTGTTGACATCACCCCACCATATCCCTCACAAATACATCAACAAATTCTTTCATCTTATTGATGATGCGTTCACCTATGGTGCGTGCTTGTAGTACACTAGGTCGATTGTCCAGGCACCTGAAAACATCATCTCTGAGAGGCTCCTGTTCGCTATAGATATATGCATCTATTAAAGCTTGGAATTGCTTCTTATCCAGATGCTCTTCCTCACAGAGTTTACCTAAGGCAAGTACTTTTTGATCCGTCCAGAACTTCTCAAATTCGTCGGGGATATTGTCTACATCTTTTATGTTAGGGAGATTCTCTTCTATAAATTTCTCAATAAGTTCCCGCTTGCTTCGGAGTGTAATTTCTCCGGTGAGCATATCAATGATTGCTTTCTTCTGTTTAGCCTCTTCCTTGCCAGTTGATTGCTTTAGACCTGCAAGGAGTTTGAGGATATAGGCGACATTTATTTCATCCCTGTGGATTAGCTCCAATTCAAAATCAATGTCTTCCAGAATGGAAGCTTTTTCTTTTTGATGATCACTTTTAACCTTTTCGTAAAGGTCAAGGTACTTGCTTTTGTAGTCTTCATAAGCTTGCTCATCCATTGGGAGATCATCCCAACTGAAATCAGTGAATGCCCCTAATACATTTTTGGCTCTGATCAACGCCCGGAAAGCTTGCACAAAAGCCATTTCTTCTTCTTCACTAAGAAAGTCATCTACGCTAGCGATAGTAGGTGCAATAGCCATGAGTCTTTCATAAGCTTCATCAAACTTCTTTGCAATTACTCCATATTCGGGCAGCAGGATTGCTTCTATTGCATCCTTATTTGAAAACAAAGCGATCGCATCATCAGTGGCTTTTTTAAGGTTTCTAAAGCTCAGAATATTCCCTTGAGACTTCTGCTCGTTCAATATCCTGTTGGTACGTGAGAAGGCCTGTATTAGGCCGTGATGCTTTAAGTTCTTGTCTACATAGAGTGTGTTGATTTTTTTAGCATCAAAACCCGTTAATAGCATATTTACCACCAGTACAATATCCAACCTGTCTTTATCTTGAAAGCTAACTTTCTCCCGCTCTTTCATGCGCTTTGAAATGTCTTTGAAGTAATTCTCAAACTGCTGATTATCCTTTGCGGAAAAGCTTGTGTCATACATGGCATTGTACTCAAGTATGAAATTTTCTAGCTTGTCCTTTGTATGGCTGGATTTATATTCAGCTACTGGTTCTGCCGCCATAGGAAGGTCATCAGGCAAGTAACCTGCTGCGTCCTGGTCCTCTTCATTAGCACCATATGTAAAAATTGTTGCTACTCTCAGATTGTGTTCTCCTGCCTCCTTTTTCTTTTGGAATATTTCGTAGTAGCTGATTAGGTTAGCAATGCTGCTGACAGCAAAGATTGCAGAGTACTCCTTGCGATGTGTTTTTAGGTCGTGATAGGCAATGATGTAATCAACAATCTTCTCTAATCTTTGTGGGGAATCAAGTACCTCCTTTTTGTCAATATCCTCAACTTCAATGTCTATGTATGTGTTGCTCTTCTGTCGGTATTTACCTACATACTCAATTCCAAACTTCAGTACATTTTGATCCCTTATAGCATCTGTGATTACATATTTATGTAGGCATTCCCCAAATAAATCTTTAGTGGTTCTTTTACCCAAATCATTTTTTGAAGCATTATCAGCAAAAATGGGAGTCCCTGTAAATCCAATTAGCTGACTATTTCTGAAAAACCTGATAATTGACTTGTGCGTATCTCCAAACTGGCTTCTGTGACATTCATCGAAAATGAAAACAATCCGCTTGTCACGAAGATGATCCATCCCCGCCTCATATCTTTTTTTAGAAACAGCATTGTTCAACTTCTGGATGGTTGTAAGTATTAGTTTGGTATCGTCCCTGAATTGACTTACTAACGAACGGGTATTATCGGTTACATCTACACTGTCCTTTTTGAAACTGTTGAATTCCTTCATCGTCTGGTAGTCCAGGTCTTTGCGATCCACCACAAACACTACCTTATGCACCTCAGGTATGTCCATAATGATCTGACTTGCCTTGAATGAGGTCAAAGTCTTGCCTGATCCAGTTGTATGCCAGATATAGCCATTCTCGCTATTGCTATGAACCTGTCTAACTATAGCCTCCGCAGCATGAAACTGATATGGCCTCAGTACCATCATTATCTTCTGTGCTTCACTATTTACTACATATTGAGCAATCATATGACTCAAGTGATTTGTATTCAAGAATGTTAGAGTAAAAGCACTGAGCTCAGTAATATTTTTATTGGTTTGATCTGCCCAATAGAAAGTTTGCTTGAATGATTGGTTCCTGTTGTTAGCGTAGTATTTCGTGTTTACTCCATTGCTTATTACAAAGAGCTGTACGTACTGAAATAATCCATGATTGGCCCAGAAGGAGTGTCGTTGGTAACGATTAATCTGATTGAAGGCTTCCTTTAGTTCTAACCCTCTTCGTTTCAATTCTATCTGTACCAAGGGTAGGCCATTGACAAGAATGGTAACATCATATCGATTCTTAAAACGTCCTTCCTGGGCGACCTGATTAGTTACCTGGTATATGTTTTTACTCCAGTCTTCGTTATCAAAGAATCGTACATAGACACTTTCCCCATCATCCCTGG
This sequence comes from Cyclobacteriaceae bacterium, assembly GCA_040222275.1. GTDB lineage: Bacteria > Bacteroidota > Bacteroidia > Cytophagales > Cyclobacteriaceae > CAXBNB01. Next base: position 151,583 of record JAVKDJ010000002.1, on the reverse strand, counting down.
TAAATTGAAAGCGATCGCGTAGGGTTTTAGCTTTTTCAAATACATTGCCTTTACCAAGATGGTTAAGGATGGCACCAAACTCTTTGTCAGAAAACGTTACATGATTGAATGCTTCCATCTGACTTTTTAGATTAGTCAACAGTGTCTCCTCATCATGGATCATCACCTGACCATAACCCAAACCAGTCAATTGCTTGACAAGGTTGTTTTCTAATATGGCTTCTGGTTGGTGGGGCATGATTTCAATTATTTTTTTAAATACGCCTCATTATTAGAGATGAATTCTACGGATTGGTTGACTATGGAATCGGCTAGTTTGTTTTTATATTCGGGGTTGTTATTCAATTTGGTCAGAACTTCAGAATTGCTCAAAAAGATATCATCGTTTTCCATCGTTAGCCTTTGATGATGTGGCCACCAATTATTTATTTGGTCACCGAAAACCTTCTTTCCAGGAGCACCATTTTTGTCATGTATTCCAATAAACAACAAACCATTTCCATGACCTTCTCCACTAAAAGACTCAATTCCAAAGCAGTATTTTTTTTCTTCATCAACTTTTGGGGTAATCCATATTTGCATGTACATGTGATCAGTATTTCCCAAGGCGACTACAAAGTCGCCTTTATCAAACGTCTGAATTAACTTGTCAAATACAATTTTTTGTAACTCATGGCCTATACTTCTCCTTGCCCGAACGAAGTTACCAGCTATATAATCAGAGGCTTGGTAATTTTTCAGCATAGCATTGATTAGTTTTTGTTCACTGTCTTTATCCATTGTATATGTCAGTTTTTTAATCAGAGACCTGTATTGTTTTATGCTTTCTCTAAGAACGGGTAAATCGGCGGCTTCCTTCAAACATAAATCTAGCCAATGAATAATATCTTCTTTATAGGATAGAAGGTGATATGCAGTCCCAACTTTGAGATTACTGGCACCTACTTGGGAAGCCACCTTACCATCAAGAGTCAAATAATAAACATGATGTTCCTTCTCCAGCTCATTGTAATTGCAGTACCGTTCAATTTGTGCATTTTGATCTCTGGCATTTATTTTATTCTCTATTGAAACAATCTGTTTATTTGAGGAAATAAAAATATCTACCCTGCCACCTGTTTTCATCTCGTCATCTCTTTTGCCTATCCACTTTTCCAATTTTAATTTCGCACGGCTTGTATCAAACTCGTTTAGTCCAATCACATTCATGAAATGTCGTAAGAAGATATCACCTTGCAGGTGTGATCCTTTGGGATTTAGTAATTCACCTAAAAAAGCAGAATGTGTAGCATTTTCTTTACTTTCCATTCTAAGTATGGAGAACACATTAAATTTTTCACCACGTAGTTCTTCAATTTTTCTTTGATGACTTAAAATAAGCCTTGTGCTTTCAAGGAGTGTTATTACACCAGATATATTATCTTCTTGGGTGTTCATCATTCTTCCTCTTCATGGATGATTACTAGTCCATAGCCCGAACCAGTCAATTGCTTGACATGGTTGTTTTCTAATATGGCTTCTGGTTGGTGACTCATTTCCAAAGGGGTTCATTGTACCAATTTTCCTTTATCCCTAGTGCATTCGGATCAACAGTAGGATACGATTTCATTAATGCTTTGAGTCTTTTTGTAAATGTGTTGTTGGGTTGAATCACATTTAACAGATATTTCATGAGGCACATGTGCACATATAGCTTTTGAAATTGTCTTGGTACATCTTCTACCCATGCGTTTGGAGGCTTGGAAAGTAACTTTGGATTACCAGGGAGGTTCTTGTTCCACAATCGACTATGATGTGCGCAATAGTTTCGAATCTGAGCGATGGACTGAAGCCAACTAGGTAAATAGGTATGATTCACTGCTCCAAATTCCTGCGCAATCGCATCCTTTGACTTTATGTTGTTTTTCAAATTGCCATAGAGCTTGGATAGGCTACCCAATGAAGTCATTTCCAAAGTTTTCCATGCAGGGGGAAACCGTCCATCATCCTTGTATTTTTTATGATGCTCCTTGATAAAAATGTCTTTGGATCGCTCCACCTCTTCTTGAATCTTGAATAGGGTACTGACCAGTTGTCTGGTGTTAATAAATATGTCATGCTTTTCAAACCACCAAGGATCAAATTCATGAGACAAATGGTAGATGAGCTTTGTCCTGAGGCTGATCTCAATCTTTTCAATAACATCAAAGAGCAACATCCGAAGATCATGATCAAAATTGTACAATGAAACAGCATCTTCAAACCGACTATCGGGTTTGAATTGGTGCGTTTCTTTGTCAGCATACATTGGGTACCAATAGCCAACGAGTCTATAATAACTGATATGTGACAAATATTTTCTGGCGAGCGGAATATTGCCAATCAGCATTCCCCTTTTCTGGAGTTTTGCTATCTGTTGATCAATGGTGATGGCTAGTTTGTCATAAATCATATCGAGTAGAATTTCTGATTTATGATAAATGAGAGGGCTATAAAAGCAAAAGACGCACCCTGGGACGCTGATCTGACGGGTAGCGTGGTGCGTACTGTTACCACAAATGTATACGTTATTTTTGGATTTAGGATCCAAAAAAGTAAAATATTGTTTACTAATGCTTTTATTGGTTGGTCATTCATACTACGCTATTTTACACAAACATCCCCTGAAGCAGGCCCTTCTTGAAGGTCTGCGTATGGGTGATTTGATGGTTTACGGATTCGATTTTTTGGTCTAAGCTGCTGAGGTAAGCAGCTATTTTTTGTTGTTCTTGAAGAGATGGACACACAAATTTCGCACTGCTAATTATGTTATTATAAAGTCTTTGAATAGTTCCGCCCTCAGAATCATACTTAACTATTTGATAGATATAATATAAAAACGAGTTTGTTGTTAATTCTTCATTATTCTCAATCCATACAATATTAGAATCTTGAAAATAGGCAGGACTACCATCATAAATAACAGTCCTTCCTAAGGTGCCAGAGGCGGACATTAATATATCTCCAATTTTGGGAAATGAGAATTTCTCTTTGTAATTGAGATATTGCTCATTAGATATAAATGCATCTGGTACCTTGCCAAAGGTTCCTATTTTGTAAAATGGAATATCTCCTGTTTCAGATGTTTCATGACTAAAGATTCTCTTGCACATTCTTATTTTCCCAATATCCCCCAACTTCTTCTCCTCCCATTCCGGATAGTCGCTACCCTCGTCATCTTTAAAGCGGATCTCCTGAGCAAAGAGCTTTTGCATGACGCCTTTTTTGTATTGCTCTAGGAGGGTCTTCTTGCGGGTGAGCTGCTGGATCTTCTCATCTACGGCTGTCAAAAACGAAGCGATTTTTTGTTGTTCGGGGAGGGTGGGAAGAACTATTTCTAATTTTTTCAAATCAGAATTATACACGTTACTAATACTCGAGCCTTTGGCTAGTGTAGAAATCTTTTTTCTAAGCCTAAAGTTGATATAATATGCCGCATAATTTTGAACATATTTATCATCGGACAATGGACTCAAAATATTAATTGTTCTTCCGATTGCAACATTTTTGAATGGTAAGGCTGAAGCCGAACCAATATCTAGAGGGTCTTCGCCTGCGGAAGGTAGAAGTATTTCATCTCCATGACTTAACCGAAGGTCTGATTTATCAAGGTTTGTTCTATTAATGACTTTATAAATCACCTCATTGTACATATGATACAACTCTCCATATCTAACACAGGGCGTTTCAAACAATGGAGATGCTTCATTTTGCTTTATATTTTTTCCACAGGAAAATGAAAAAACATCAACGAACGAGTGCTTTTTGTACGATTTAGAATCAATCTCAAATTCCTTAAACCTTAGTTTTGGAATCCCACAGGCTTCTTTTGTATTTACCACGGCTTCCATATCAAAAAGGGGTTTCTATGCCTAGTTGTTTGCAGTAGTCTGCGATGGTCTTATCGGTAGAGAGCATGTCCTTGTTCAGTGATTTTAATTCATTAGCGACAGCCGTCAAGTCCACGGGTTCTTCTTCCTCGAATGTGTCCACATAACGAGGGATGTTGAGGTTGTAGTCGTTTTCTTTTACTTCGTCCAGCAGGGCGACATGACTGTATTTGTCATCTGCTTTTCTTTCTCTGAAAGTCTCTACCAGTTTGTTGATATCTTCCTCACGTAGCATGTTTTGCGTTTTTACCTTTTCGAAGTGCTGGCTCGCATCTATGAATAGGATGTTGTCATTGGCTGCTCGTTGTTTCTTGAGAACCAGGATACAAGTCGGGATACTGGTACCATAGAAGATATTGGCCGGAAGCCCGATCACAGCATCCAGATAGTTTTTGTCCTCGATCAGGTATTTACGAATGTGTCCTTCGGCTCCTCCACGGAAGAGTACACCATGGGGAAGCACACAAGCCATCGTGCCCTGCTCATCGAGCTGATGTACCATGTGTTGCACAAAGGCAAAGTCTGCCTTGCTGCTTGGTGCTAGTTTTCCATAGGGAGAAAACCTATCATCACTCATAAACAGCGGACTAGCGCTCCAATTAGCAGAGAAGGGAGGATTGGCGACTATCGCCTCGAATCGTTCCTCTACATGCTGTGGATGCTCTAGTGTATCTTCATTCTTTACATCAAACTTGCGGTAGTGTACATCATGCATGATCATGTTCATACGGCACAAGTTGTAGGTGGTAGGGTTGCTCTCCTGTCCGTAAAATCTGCTGACTTCTTTTACTTCCTTTGCTACACGCAGTAGCAGCGACCCTGACCCACAGGTAGGGTCATAGACGCTTTTTAGTTTCTCTTTATTGGTAGTCACTATTTTCGCCAGTACTTTACTTACTTGCTGTGGCGTGTAAAATTCCCCGGCTTTCTTACCAGCTCCACTGGCGAACTTACCAATCAGGTATTCGTAAGCATCACCAAGTACATCGGACTTGGTGTCTTCTATTCTGAAGTCGATCTCATCGAGGTGAGACAGTACCTTAACAATCAGTTCGTTTTTCTGCGTTTCACTCTTGCCCAGCTTGCTACTGGTCAAATCCAGATCTTCGAACAGGTGGCTAAACTCTTCTTCACTCTCAGTACCCATCGTGCTTTGCTCAATATGGTTCAGTACCTTAGTGAGATCATCCAGGATGAACTTGCTTTTGCCTTCGGCATTGCCTCTCCGTGCTAGTTCGCTGAATAGTTCAGAAGGAAGTAAGAAGTACCCAAGGGTATCTATGGCTTCTTCCTTTATGGCTTTAAGGTATTCCTGGCCTTGTTCGGTATCCTCTTTGATGTCTTCATATAAGAGATTGTCCGGTTGTAGGATCAAATTTGCATAATTGTGCATCTTCGTGCTTAGGTACTTGTAGAAGATAAAGCCTAGTATATAGTCTCTGAAATCATCTGCATCCATCTTGCCCCGGAGCGTATCTGCTATCTTCCAGAGTTGTTGTTCTAGTTTTAATTTGTCGGTCATTGATTATTTCCTTAATCTACTGTTTCAAAAAACTGTAGTGCGTATTTACAGTATTCTATTATAGTATCCCTGTCGGTATCAAATTCTTTTCGATTCCCAAGGTAATTGCGGCATTTTGGTGTGATTTCTTTTCCATCAGCAAGTTCTTGATAGGAAATACATTTAATGTGCTTTTTTGAAACAACCAGAATAAGTGCATTATGGAATGGATAGTCGCCATTTTTATCTATATGGTCTATGGTGTACTTTTCATCTTTTTTGAACTTTACTTCAAGAAAATGGGCTTTCTTATCCTTGAATATTACAAAATCCGGCATTTTCTTAATGCTCATAGCCACTTCATCTTTTACCCCGCGCAATAGTTCAGCTATTCCTGGAATGGAATTTTCCATGCCATATTTGTAAACCTGAAAGCCCAGTTCTTTAAATAATTCTTCAACAATTGTCTCTGCTATTCGCCCTTTAATTACATTTTCAACCCACTGGTTGACCCGATCATTTTTTGATTTATTTATCGGTGTTTCCAGATTTGGGCTTTTCTGTCCATTGGTATCTATCTGATGTGTACGGCAAAGTGGTCTCTTCAATTTTTTGTAGGAGTAATCATTTTCTTTTTTGGTAATTTCTTCATTGCAAACTGAACAGTAGTAACTCATATTATTTAGTGTAAAATGCTGTGCCTTACAAGATGATCCTGATTATTGAAATTAATTTTAGTTCACAGAATCTATCTCTCAGTTAAAAAAACTCCTTAAAACTGTAAATAATTATATTTCCAAAGTGAAGGTGATTAGCTAAAAATAAATATCGCAATAACAACGTAACTATCAAAGACATTTATAAATTATGCTATCAAGGCTAAGGAGAGCTATTTCGCCCAAACAAACAAATCGTCATAGTTTAAAGCAAAATATCATTCAAGGAAAATTAACATAGATATGAATTTTATGGAAAATGTTGTTGTGGGTAATTATTCGTAAGATTCTATTTCACAAATTCTAAACATAATGTTAGATAAGTAAAATTCCCATAAATGGATAGTGTGTAACATTAGTTGAATTCTTTATATCAGACGGGTAACCAGGGCTTAAAATGTGTTTCCTAAGACCCTCTGGTGAGTAAAACATTAAGTCTAAACGGTGATTTTAGGAGTGCCATTAGCTTGTAAAAGCAGAAGTGCTATAAATGGAACTAGGTTAGGATAAGGTAAGGGGTGAAATTACGGAGAAATAGGCGGGTTAGGCATAGACACTTTTTTCGTGTGATATTTCTAAAAAATACTATTGGATTTTATTAAACCTCAAAAAAGGTCCCGGGGGTATCTTCCCAAAACTTTGAGGATGGGGGTGTTTTTGTATATGGGTTTGTTTATAGGGGACGTTTACGAAAAATTATAAAGTGCATAGTCTCTAATTGAGACTACACATTTTATTACTTTCAAGTGTACCCATGATGTCTCCATAATCGTAGAATATTGTCCCATTAATTTTGGAAAAAGGAAGACTTCCCTTGATTCTCATATTCTGTAGGCTGGAAGCGGAAATGCCTAACATTTCTTGCACTTCCTTTGACCTGAGCCACTGCTTTTTGAGTGATCCAGTAGAAGAAGTAATGAATTGCATTTTTTCTACAATCCTCTTTTCAAAATCTACTAAGTCGGATTTTGTAATAAGTTCATTTACATTCATTAATCGTTATTTTTTATGGGTTTAAGATTTATTGGATTATCAGTTTGTGATAAAGTATCCCTAAGTTTCGTAAAGTGCCTACTCATTCCTTGATCCATAATTTGGGCATAGTACTTTTGAGTGGTGGCGGTGTTTGAATGTCCAAGGGCTTTTGAAACAATATCCATAGGAACATCATTTAAAAGCAACACAGTACTGGCAAAAGTTTTTCTGGCTACATGGTGAGTAAGATTCTTGGATACTCTGCAGAGGTCGGCAATTTCCTTCAAGTAAGAGTTTACCTTTTGATTAGAATAGATGGGTAATACGGTACCCCTGTTTACAACTAAGGGATGACTACTATATTTATTTATTATTTTTTCCGCTTTAGGTAGAATTGGCACCTTGAATTGCCTGTCAGTTTTTATTCTGGTAGAATCAATCCACCGGAATCCATCTACTGGTAATGTTAAATCATTAGGCGTAAGATTTGCAGCTTCAGCGTAACCCAATCCAGTATAACATGAGAAGACAAAGAAATCCCGTATTAGATCAAGTCTATCAAGATCAAATACTTTGTTCTCTATCCTATCCAGTTCATCAGGTTGAAGGAAAACTATTTTAGTCTTGGCCTGGGAAGGCTTGTAACCACGAAAGGGGTTTTTAACTATCCAGTCGTTTTCTTCAGCAACGTACAGTATTTGTTTGATTCTTTGTATTTCCTTATTAATTGTAATTTGTTGAAGCTTCTGACTGGCAAAATATTCGTAATCTTTGATAAAACCTCGCTTTAGCTCTGATAGGAAAATATCCTCCTGGGACATGTGTTCTGATAAAAAAAGCTCTACTCTTTTTTGCACAATTGCAAATTTCTCTATTGTCGATTGTTCATACTTTCCTGGTAAGTTTTTCATTCTATCGATTTGATAGTTGAACAGTTCAAGTAAAGACATATTTTCCTTGTCTTCGCCTTTGAGGATAGATATTACTCGCTTTGAGGAAACTACTTTTTGTTCTTTCTCCAATTTGTACACAATATCATTGATCTCTGAGCGGAAATTATCCAGTTTGTTATTAATAAATGTAGCACTTGGATTTCGGCCCTTCACTTTTCCCTTAGAGGAATCCCAAAGGGTCAATTCGATAGAACAACCAGTTGATGCTTGTGCTTGTTTACCATTGATAGTGATTCGTAGGTAAATAGGGGCTAACCCCTTGCTGTTAACTTTTGACCTGTAGTGATAAAATAGAATACTTAAATTTTTCATATAGAATTTTTTTAGTAAAAAAGATATTTAAAAAAAGTTCAAATGGCGATATATTTACTTATTCGTTTGAATTTACGCCTGTAAAAATACAAATAATATTGCATTTAATACAAATAAGTATGAATAACTTAATGAGTTTTTATGATCGGTTAATGTTTTTCTCTCATTATCAAGGCATTAAAAATGCCAACGATTTAGCAAAGGAATTAAACTACAAAAGTCCTGAGAAACTTTATAGGCTAAAAAGAGACATTAACTCAAAGCCCAGCTTTGGTATTTTGACAGATATTGCAAACAAGTTTGAATTTTTGAACCTGCGCTGGTTATTAGTTGGAAAAGGAGAGATGTTAATTGAATCAAATAGCTTCAATTTACAGACCAAGGAAGCTAACCCATGCGTGGAGTGCCAATCAAAAAACACTGAGATAAAAACACACCTTAAGACAATAGAAATATTGACAAAGAATTATGAAAGGCAGGAAAATGAGCTTGCCGAATGTAGAGAGTCAATATCTAAATAAAAAAGGGATACCATTTCAAAAACAATAGGATACCGAATTGGGTTCAACAAATTAATTATCAATAGTCAAAACCCTAATTCTCATAAAACAAAAAACCCCTCAAAATGAATTTTAAGGGGTTTTGGTCTTTTTTGGTGTCTTATGTGCTCCTCCTCTTGGGCTCGAACCAAGGACCCTCTGATTAACAGTCAGATGCTCTAACCAACTGAGCTAAGGAGGAATTTTAAGTCCATTTCAAACGGCTTTTGAAATTGGAATGCAATATTAGCTGCTATTATATTAATGTGCAATACAAAAATTCAATATTTTTTCCAGTTTGAAATTTTTTTGAAAAAGACCAAACCTACTGCCTTCGAATGGTTTTGTGCTATTTTGAGTAGAAAGGGCTAACATTGCACCATGAGAGTATCTGTATTCAGAAAAGAGCAGTTTAACGCGGCTCACCGGCTCTACAACCCCAACTGGAGCGATGAAAAAAATGATCGCGTTTTTGGGAAGTGCAACAACCCAAATTTTCATGGGCACAACTACGAAATCATAGTACAGCTAACGGGTGAGATTGATCCGGAAACCGGATACGTTTATGACATGAAGGTACTAAGCGATATGATAAGGGAGCACGTCATTGACAGGTTTGACCACAAAAACCTAAACCTTGATGTAGAAGAATTCAAAAATTTGAACCCTACAGCCGAAAATATAGTTATAGTTATTTACAAAATTCTAAGAGATCAGATCGATGTGCGCTTTGACCTTAAAGTAAAGTTATATGAAACAAAAAGAAACTTTGTTGAATACCCGACAGGGCCCTGAAGTAGAGTTGGAGGATTATGGGGATGATCATGTAGTGTCCTCTTTTGATACCCCTTTGAGAGAAGATGCCTTTCATATGGACAATGAGTTGAAAAAAGAACTTATTGCCAAGCACTTCAAAGAGATCATGTTGGTACTGGGGCTGGACCTGGACGATGACAGCCTAAAGGGCACCCCGATGCGGGTGGCCAAAATGTATGTGGAGGAAGTATTTAGCGGACTAGACCCTAAAAACAAACCTCGTGCACGGCTCTTTGCCAACAAGTTTGGGTATGATCAGATGCTGGTGGAAAAGGATATTACGTTCTATTCCCATTGCGAGCACCACTTTGTGCCAATATATGGCAAAGCCCATGTGGCCTATATATCGAGCGGCAAGGTGATCGGGCTTTCTAAGATCAACAGGATTGTACAGTATTTTGCCAAGCGGCCACAAGTACAGGAAAGGATGACCGTACAAATCGCCAATGAGTTGAAATCTATTCTGGAGACCGAAGACGTAGGGGTGGTGATTGATGCCAACCACATGTGTGTGTCATCCAGGGGGGTAGGCGATACCAACAGCAAAACAGGTACGGCCCATTTTAGCGGAAAATTTAGTGAAGAAAACACCAAGAAGGAGTTTTTGAACTATATCAATACTCCTGCATAATATCCGAAATCAATGAACGAGACTATTCGGTCAATACATGACTTGCTGATCCGCGATCTTGATCGGCTGAAAAGGGAAATTGAGGGTTATGAAGATGAAAAAAACCTTTGGAAAGTGTCCGGAGAAATAAACAATAGTGCCGGCAACCTTGCCTTACACCTTTGTGGTAACCTCCAGCATTTTATTGGGGCTACCCTTGGCCAATCGGGCTACATCAGGCACAGGGACGATGAGTTCAATCTCAAGAATGTACCAAGGGTTCAGATAATTGCCGAAATAGAAACTACAAAACAGGCAATTGCTGATACACTCGCTAAGTTTGATGAAAGTTCAATGGCACGGCAATACCCGATAAAAGTATTTGACCAACCTTCGTCTAACATTTCATTCCTTATACACTTATCCGGGCATTTAAACTATCACCTAGGGCAGATCAATTACCACCGGAGATTGCTTGAATTCTAAATTTAGGTCTGCTATCAACTGATCAAATTGCCCTCCTCGTCCCACTGGGCTACATCGTTCCTCGTGTCAGGATCCAGGCACTTGGCCAGCCATTCATCATCATATTTCATCCCATGTTCTTTCAGCACATCTTCGGGTACGCCATCCCATACATTTGGCGTGTTGCCCTTATACCCTAAGTCCTGGATACCCATTTGTGTGGTGTAATAACCGGACAAGGTAAGGTCCCTCATGAGTGAAAAGAATTTTACACCTTGATCCACTTCCGGGCTGGCTTGCTCCGGATAAGCTATCTCATCGAGAATGTTTTTTTGTTGATCTTCCGGGCAGGACTTAAACTCAAGGTTGAATTTTTTGTTTGATCTATTGTCCAGCCACATCAGCCCGCCCCTTATTGGCAATTGGTGCCTCGGCAAGTCTTTGGCCATAAATTCTATGAACTCTGGAACCCCCGCATCTGTTGCAGAACCAAATTCTTCGTTGGCCGGCAGGATTAGGTCGCATAAGACGGCCACAGTAGCCAACTCATGTTCAGAGAAAAAGACTTCTGACTTAAGTTTTTGGTCATATTCTTTTTCCTTTGGCGTACGGCCATAGGCTTTTTCTTCAGGTTTTTCTTGCACTTCAGGGGCTTCCTTCCCGGGGGCACAGCCATTAATAAGTAACCCACCAGCCAGTGAGCCTACCAGCAATGATTTTAAAGAGTCTCTTCGATCCATTTTCTTATTGCTTAGTTGTTTAAATATTCTTTTTCTTGAGTTGGTCTATGATATAGTCTGATGTTCTCCATGAGAGCGCCAGAATTGTCCAGGTAGGGTTCTTGTCCGCCTGGGAAACGAATGGCCCACCATCAACCACAAATACATTGTTGGCGTCATGGAGTTGTTCGTATTCATTTACCACCGATTTTTTCGGGTCATTGCCCATACGGGTAGTGCCCACTTCATGTATGATCTCACCCGGTTTTAATAGGCCATAATCCCTGTCCTTGCCGGGCTTATCACCTAATGGTGTAGCACCTATGCCATCAAATATTTCCTCGAAGGTTTCGTGCATGTGCTTGGCCTGTAGCCTTTCATGATCCGACCAGGTATAATTGAACCTCAACACAGGTATTCCAAATTCATCTACTACATTGGGGTCAATTTCACAATAATTGTCTTCCCTGGCGATGCATTCACCCCTGCCGGAGATGCCCATGACCGAACCATAGTATTTCTTTACCTCATCCCTGAGTTTAGGGCCATATCCACCAACAGCACCACCAAAGAATTTATTGAATTCTGTAGCCCCAAAACCAAAACCGTAGGAAGGCATGCCCAGTCCACCCCAAATTTCCATGTGGTACCCTCTGGCAAAATCAAGCTTTTTATTGTCCAGCCACCAGGGTGTATATACGTGCATACCGCCAGTGCCATCTTCATTGTAGGTTTTGCGGTTCATCAATTCCGGCACGAAGGCAGACCTGCTTGCGCCTGTGGAATCGTGGAGGTACTTGCCCACTACACCACTACTGTTTCCCAGACCATTGGGGTGTTGCTTACTTTTTGAATTCATCAGTATTCGGGCCGAACTACATGCAGAAGCGGCCAATATCACTATCCTGCCTTTAAGTTTGTATTCTTTGCGGTCATCCTTGCTGATGTACGATACCCCTGTGGCCCTGCCTTCTTCATTGGTGGTGACTTCACGCACCATTGCATTCACAAATAGATCTATCTGACCACCAGATTTTTGTGCTGGAAAGATCAGGCATGTTCCAGCTGAAAAATCGGCATACACCGAGCATCCGCGGTTGCACTGACGGCAAAAGAAACAAACCCCCCTTTCGTTGTTGATTCTCTTGGTCAGGATGGACAAACGTGATGGAATTACCGGGACATTCGCCTTTCTGGCTCCTTTGATATAATACAACTCATGAAGACGCGGCTTTGGAGCTGGTAAAAAGAAACCATCTGGCTCGTTGTGTATGTTTTCCTTGCTGCCATATACACCGATAAGTTTGTCCACTTTGTCGTAGTAGGGCTTCACATCTTCATAGCCTATTGGCCAATTGTCACCCAGGCCATCGATATTTTTTCGCTTAAAATCATCAGGGCCAAACCGCAGGGATATACGCCCCCAGTGGTTGGTGCGTCCACCAAGCATTCTAGATCGAAACCATTCAAATTTTGTGTCGCCAACAGTGGTGTATGGCTCGCCATCTATGTCCCATCCGCCATAGGCACTGTCAAAATCGCCAAATGGGCGAACTGTACCGGCTCCCCTTCGGGGTGATTCCCATGGCCATTTGAGTTGGGTGCGTTGATCCGGGTCAGCCGGGTCAAAATAGGGGCCAGCTTCTACGACCGCCACATCCAATCCTGCTTCTGAAAGGATTTTTGTAGCCATGCCGCCACCAGCTCCAGATCCTACGATGATGACATCATATTCCTTGGGTGATTCTTTGATTTGCATAATTTAGTTTAGTATAGTCCTTGCTAAGGTAACCTTATACGGTTCAAATACTGTTCAAAATATTTCAACTAATGTATAAATTCTTTCAGTTGCACGAGAACATTCCCTGGAACCTTACGATCAAACCGGACTTCATCACAGCCACAAAACCTGGCCAATTCCAGAATTTTCTTTGAAAATTTTGCAAAGAAATCATCGGATGGTGTGAAGGATGGCTCGTACCAGAGCCCTTGGACATAAAATGTTTTGGTTTTTCGGTCAGCTTTTGGATCAAAGCGGCCAACAAACCGTTCGCCATAGAGTATCGGCAGGCAGAAATAGCCATATTTACGCTTTTTTTCCGGGACATAACATTCTATCTGATAATCAAATCCGAAAAATTCTTTCACCCGCTTTCGCTGGATTATCAGGTTATCAAACGGGGAAAGGAGGTGAACCTCAGGATTGGTTTCAGTAGATTTTAACTGGCTCAAAATTTCGGAAAAGGAATAAAGCTGACCATCCATCCCTTCTACCTCCACCCTGATGAGCTCTCCTAGATTTGCCATCCGCTTCAGCACATTGTCCATAGTAGGCTGCAATCCACTCCTCAGGTATGTAATATCTCTGGATGCTACCACGCCTTGAGCCTGCACACTTCGCTGTATCAGATATTTGCAAAATTCTGTTTTTGTTGGTTTGGTCAAATCTACCCCATCAGGTAAAACCCTTTCTGTCAGGTCAAATACCTTCTGAAAACCCTGCCTCCCGGCTACCATCAGTTTCCCTTCCATGAACAATTCTGTCAGGGCCATTTTAGCAGGTTTCCATTCGTACCAGGGGTGTCTTTTGTCTGTTGGGTTGGCAAAGTCCCTGGACTGTAAAGGGCCTTCTTCTTTAATTCTTTTCAAGACATGCCGCATGATTTTCTTGTCTTTCTCAAACCAGTGTCTTTTACCATTGGAGAATTCACCCTTGCTCAAAAGGCTAAACCTGAAATCAGACATGGGCAAATAAGCTGCTGCGTGTGCCCAATATTCGAAAACTTGCCTGTCAGCCAAAAGGCGATCAAGATTTGTGGTTTGGTACTGCGGCTGACGCGTGAAAAACACATGGTGATGGGCGCGCTCAATTACTGAAATGGTGTCAATCTGAATATAGCCCAATCGCTGGATTATATCCATTGGGTTAGTAAGCGCATTCTGAAATCCCTGACAGCTTAAAATTAGCCGACGGGCATCCTTTTTTGATAAATTCGTTTGTTTGGCCATAATATAGTATGTGGCTTCAGGTTAGGATATAGCACCGCCAGCTCTATCGGTTTTAAAGGGAAATATAAGGAATGTCTTGATCGTGCCAACAAAAAAGGCAGCAAGGATTTTCGGCTTGCTACCTTTTCCATTGTCGTGGATTTTCGTTCTCTTGTGGTTTGGGTGGAATCAACCCGACTTAAAATACTAAGTTCCTTTCTTCAGGTCATCAGTGCATCAGGCATTGATTTGTTTCTTTTTCAGGTATTGCATCATTCCGAAGGCTACCATGGCACCAGAAAATATACCCTCCAACGCTATCAAAACAGAAACATTGTATGGATTGAGGTACTCACCAAAGGGCTCCCTTTCGATCAACATGGCCATAAACTGCTTATCTACCAAAAGGTATGACATGATGAACGCCGCAAATGGGATGACGGCTACCATGCCGGTAAGGGTTCCCAGGCCAAGGCCTTCCAGATAAGAAAGGTGGGTCCGGCTGTTTAGCTTATAATAGGTAAGGGCCTTCCAGATACCGGCAACCATGATAAAAAAGTTTAAGCCCCTCAGTTCGGTAATTTGAAACAGACCGGCGAATTTCATGAATAAAAAAAATGCCACAAGCCCTATGAACGTATAGAGCCCATACTTGATGGCAACATTCTCAAGAGTTAAAATGGTTCCCATATCAATAAATTAGGTGCGTCATATAAAGTTATTCAATTCACCTCATTATATCAAGGGCTTAAATATCAAATATTGCGTTCAGTTTTCCCGAAAGAGTAGTATTCGGAGCGAAAATCGGTTGATTGGACTGCCGCAGGACATACCCCACATTCAGCCAACGGTCACGCTTCGAATGTGGGACCAAAAACTGGGCATAAAAAAAGCAGTAAAACCTTTCGACTCTACTGCTTGCTGTCGGAGTGACTGGATTCGAACCAGCGGCCCCCACGTCCCTAACGTGATGCGCTAACCGGACTGCGCTACACCCCGAACTCTTGACTGCAAAATTATAATTATTTTTTACTAAATCGAATACTACTTCAAAAAGTAGAAGCCAAAAAAGAATAAATTCAGCATAAGGGCCGAAATAAAATTCAGTTTCATAGTATTTGCATGGTTAACCTCGCCTGGTTGGCTGCCTGATTTGAGGTACCATGAGGCAAAATAAACCAAAACGGGAGTTAGGAAAAGTAAATATGCCCCTGCATGGTACAAGGAATAAAACGCTCTGTAGTAGTATAAAAAGCCAATTGTAGCTATAAAAAAGGCTCCCGATGTAAAATGGAAAGTTCCCCGGATGCCCAATTTAACGCTGAGGGTGATGTCACCGCGCCCTATATCTTCCCCGTGCTGGTATATTTGGGTCATAGGATAGCTTCCCCACAGTAGCAGGGAGCTCAGCACGGCTGGCAGTTGTATTCCTGGCTGAAAAGCAGTGGAAAAGTCGATATCATTTATTCCGATATAGGCCATAATGAATGTGAAATATCCCTGAAACAACCCTGCTATGAACCATCCGGTATAGGCCATTTTCTTCAGCCTGATCGAAGGATGGCTATAGGCTTTGGATACCAACCCATACACTATGAGCATAGCCACAAAGTTCCAGTTTACGAAAGCACCAAGAACAACGGCTACCAGGTCAAACAACAAGGCATACCAATACAATTCATTGGATACCTGCGGGGGGTGTTCCAGGCCGCCAATACTTTGTTCGTCTTTGTCAAAATAAGAATTGTAGCCATTGCTGGCTGGGTAAAGGCACAGGTGCAATGCCATAGCTACCAATACGAAATTTACAAGGTTGAAATCTGCTGATACCGAAAAAGCAAATAGGAAAACAGGCAGAAGGTAAAAAGAAAACGGAATCCTTAGGTGTAGCAGGGTGGACCTTGTCATAAGCACAATAATACAAATTTGATGTATCACAGGTTCCACTTACAGGAATTATTTATCGTATGGGCTAAAGTGAAAACATGCCCCGCTTTTTAAAAAGATGGTACCAGTAAATTAACCATTTTTGATGGGTCGATTTTTGGGCTTTCCTTGAATAATTAAGGTTCGAATGCGTACTTTAGGGTGACCAAATTATGAGTGCTTACATTACATCATTCGGGACCGCCTTACCGAAGCATCGGATTTCCCAGAAAGAAATAGCCAGGTTTATTTCAGACAACCTGAGCCTTGATGATGAAAAAAGTAAAGAAACAGAAATATTGTTTCGGGCATCCGGCATCAGCTACCGACATACGGTTTTGGAAGATTATACCAAAACTTTGGGCGATTTTGAGTTTTTTCCCAACAACGAATCATTAGAGCCATTTCCTGGAGTGTCGCGGCGGATGCATATTTATAAACATGAAGCCCTGGACCTTTCTTTGGAAGCGATCAGGGAATGTATAGGAAATGAAGAGCCAAAAAGTTTTACCCACCTCATTACCGTGAGTTGTACCGGCATGTATGCCCCCGGTCTGGACCTTGACTTGGTGAAGTCCCTGGGGTTGTCCCGATCCATCAAAAGAACATCGATCAACTTTATGGGCTGCTATGCGGCCTTCAACGCCATGAAAATGGCCCAGGACATTTGCACGGCCCACAATCAGGCAAAGGTGCTGATAGTTTGCGTAGAACTATGTAGCCTGCACTTTCAGAAAAGCACCAATACGGACACCCTGCTGGCCAACGCTTTGTTTGGGGATGGTGCTGCCGCTATAGTGGTGCAAGGCCAGCCTTGTGCACAGGTTAACCTGAAAATTGAAAAATTCCATTGCGACCTGCTGACTGAAGGCGATCAGGACATGACCTGGGGCATTGGTGATTTCGGGTTTGAGATGACCCTGTCATCTTATGTGCCTGAGTTGATCAAAAAGGGTATAAGGTCGCTTATTGACAACCTCGTAGGGGAAATGGGTTCGGGGTTAGGGGACATAGATTATTTCGCAATTCATCCTGGAGGCAAGCGGATACTGGAAGTGATCGAGCTGGAACTGGGCATTTGCAGGGAAAAAAACGAGCTGGCCTACGACATTTTAAAAAACCATGGCAATATGTCTTCCCCAACCATTTTGTTCGTTTTAAAGGCCATTTTCGATCGCCTAAAAGCAGAAGATAAAGGTTCGAATATCCTAGGATTGGCCTTTGGGCCGGGGCTCACCCTGGAGAGCATGCTCCTCAAAGTTTCCTGACCATGATCGACCTCACATCCCGGTCTTCTGATAGTGAGATAATGGACGATTTTTCCAAATCTGGGGAAGTAATCCAACAGACCCTCATAGAACTTGACAAGATCAATACACTGCTTGGAGGCAATCAGGTTTCTAAATATGGGCTAAAGAAGCTGTTGTCTCAGGCAGAAGGCACGAAATTTCATATAGCTGATTTAGGGTGTGGAGGAGGGGATGTAATGATGTATTTGACGGAATGGGCCAGACAAAACGGGTATGAATTAAGCTTTTCCGGAATTGATGCCAATCCGGCCATTATAGAATATGCCCGCCAAAACTCGGATGCCTTTGAAAACATCAAATACTATGATCTGAACATCTTTAGTCCGGAGTTTAAGAAA
The DNA here is from genome assembly GCA_040222275.1 of Cyclobacteriaceae bacterium. Classification (GTDB taxonomy): domain Bacteria; phylum Bacteroidota; class Bacteroidia; order Cytophagales; family Cyclobacteriaceae; genus CAXBNB01. The sequence goes on along the minus strand of JAVKDJ010000002.1, from coordinate 133,507 downwards.
TTAGAGTTTGATGTGGTGCATTGTAGTTTGTTTGTCCATCATTTTACCAGCGATGAATTGGCCGGCCTGCTGCGTCAGTTCATGGAACAATCGAAGGTCGGCATAGTGATCAACGACCTGCACAGGCACCACATATCCTACTATTTTACGAAATGGGTGATACGGGCCCTGTCAAAATCTGAGATGGTCAGGTATGACTCGGTGCTTTCTGTGGCCAGGTCTTTTAAACGAAAAGAAATTATCTCCATCCTTGATCGAGCAGGGATCACACGCTATTCACTACAATGGAAGTGGGCTTTTCGGTGGCAGCTCGTCATCTTCAAGTAAACAATTTCCAACAAAACTGTGTTGGGAATTGACCGGCCTATAGTATATACCGGTCGCCCCTTTCTTTCCTCCTCATATCAAAATACAGGTAAAACGACCGTATGGCCAACCCAAGTACGAGGGGTACCAGGGCCAAATGCAATTGCTGGGGCAACAATTCCCTAAAAACTATAAACAACAACATAACCAGGCCATAGCCGAGGTAATAGTATTTCCATGTTGTGGATCGGTTTTCGTTGAACAGAAAAACCAGCGCTATGAGATTGAGTGGCATTGCCCAAATCAAATTGAAATTATAGGCAGACAGGTGGTCTGTGGCAAACCACAAGAGCAGCAGCAACAGGCCCAAAGTACCGGTAATCCCAAAAAGTGCTACATCGAGCCATTTGTACCGCACTCCATATTTAATGCTCCTATGCGTCATCAACCCAATAAAAAAGAAGATGATGACAAACAGTACGAAGGGCTTTATAGAAGATTCTCTTATTTCTGCAGGTTTTGCCTTGAAAACGGTTTCCGTACTCTTTACAAGGGGTTTCGAGCCTGTTCCATCACTTATCTTGGCTTTATCGAAGGCGGTTTGGATAAAATCCGGAAGGTACATATATCCATGGCCGTCTGCTTGCCGGTCTATTTCGCTCCCGAGGCAGATGTCTATGCCCAGGTCGCCCCAGGGTTGCATGCCCAGGTATAGGTCCATCAGTTGTCTGTAGGTCAGGCCTTCCGAGGCATAGGAGTAATCGTACTGGATTTTATTGCCAAGAGCTTCATTCAGTACATCCCTGATTTTTGTGGCGCAGTTGTCATAAATGTAGTTGTAATAATATTCAGCATTTTCTGGTTTACTGTTTTCTTCTAAAAAATCAAATACAGCCTGCTTCTGTTCCTGGTTCAGGTTTAAAAATTGCTCAACGATAGACCGGTTTTCATATATGTAGTATTTTTTGTAAAGTTCATAGTCATCTACCCCCAATTTGTAAAGGAGTTTTCCTTTGGTAAAATTGAGGTAGAAATTGGGTTGGTTGAAATCGAAAATACCGTAATTGTAAAATTTATTGAGCTGGTTGGCCGGGTCATGCACCCTAAATCCGCTGTGCCCAAAAGCTGAATACAGTTCCTTTTGGGTGGGCCCAATCGTAAGCACGGATATTTCGGCCTTGCTGGAGAGCACCTGAGAGAAGCTTTGCTGGATGGAAAAAAACAAAAACACAGCAACGAAATATCGATACATAATGAGTGGTTGTTAAATGAGCTGGTAAATTAACTTGCTTGTTTGTTTGAATCAAAATTTGCTTCCGTTAAAATTACCTCAACATATTTTTTCAGCGTTGAGCCTTACAATCCCAGATACTACAAACCTATTGTCGAAGCTGACAGCCCGCAAGCTGGTCAACGCATTGCAGGTATTGGGTTCTTATTACTATTCGAAAAATACCGGAAGGGTTAGAAAACCTGGATTGCCTTTCAGCATGGCGTTTGAGCCTACTACTTCATGCAACCTCAGGTGCCCGGAATGCCCCAGTGGATTGCGCTCATTCACCAGGCCCACAGGCATGCTGGATGTTGGTTTTTTTAAAGAAAAAATCAATCAGATGAAAGACCATCTGATCTACCTGACTTTTTACTTTCAGGGGGAGCCGTTTCTTCATCCCGGCTTTATTGAAATGGTCAACCATGCTTCTAACCAAAAAATATATACGGCCACCTCTACCAACGCCCATTATCTTGACAGTGAGAATGCACGTAAAACTGTAGAGTCCGGCTTGGATCGTTTAATTATTTCCATCGATGGCACCAGCCAGAAAACGTATGAATCTTACAGGATCGGTGGACATTTGGACAAAGTAATCGACGGAACCAGGAATATTATTGGCTGGAAAAAGAAACTAAAAAGTACTACCCCTCATGTCGTGTTTCAGTTTTTGGTGGTGAAACAAAACGAACACCAACTTGAGGAGGTGCAACAACTGGCCGATGAATTAGGTGTAGATGCCGTGCACTTCAAATCAGCCCAGGTGTATGATTATGAGAATGGAAACCCATTGATACCTGAAAACGAAAAGTATTCCAGGTACCGTCGAGTTTCGGATGGTCGGTTTGAATTGAAGAATCCATTGCTCAACCAATGCTGGAAAATGTGGCACAGCGCCGTGGTGACCTGGGACGGAAAGGTAGTGCCTTGCTGCTTCGACAAAGATGCCAGCCATGTAATGGGCGACCTTTCCAGCCACTCCTTTCGAGACATCTGGTATAGTGAAAAATACGACCGGTTCCGGCAATCAATTTTGAAATCCCGTTCATCCATAGACATTTGCAAAAATTGCTCCGAGGGATTGTCAGTGGTGAACAGCTAGGAGGTCGCAAGCATGATGATTACAAATTCCCGTCATAAAAGGAATTTTCTGGCGATAAATTACAAATTCCACTAAATTTGCAGCCTCAAAATAAAAACTATGGACAATCCGGTATTGATATTTGGTACAGATGGGCTGGGAAGGGCCGCACTTGAAATCTTTGAGTCGAATGGAAATGTGGTGTATGGGTTTCTGGATGACGACAAGAAAAAACATAACACGGAGATAGACAATGTTCAGGTATTGGGCAAGACATCCGATGATGGTTTTTTGAAGTTGATCGGAAAGAAATGTGAAGCTTTTATTGCTTCGGATGACAATGCCCTGAGAAAAAGCCTGACCAAAATGCTCCTGAAAAAAAGGAAGGTAATGCCTGTCAATGCGATCCACAATTCTGCCGTGATTGCTTCATCTGCGAAAATTGGCCATGGCAATTTTTTTAATGGCGGGGTAGTAGTAGGGGCTGGTACAGATATCGCCAACCACTGTATCTTGCACAGCAAGTCTGTAGTGGACCATGATGCCAAAATCGGGGATTTTGTACAGCTAGGGGCTGGCAGTGTGGTAAGCTCTGACGTTACCATCGAAGAAGGGGCCTTTATTGGATCAGGAGCTGTTTTGATTGCAGGCATTACTATAGGGAAAAACGCCCGGATAGGGGCAGGATCAGTAGTGATCAAAGACGTAGGGTCAGGCACAACTGTTTTTGGCAACCCAGCGATGGAAATAGAAAATTAGAAATACAATGGCAATGAATTCATTGCCTGTTGAGGTTTATATAAAAGATTAACACCCCGCTTGAAACGGGCAAATGTTATGGAAGAACAACAATACGTACTGCTGTATTATTGCTATACACACATAGAAAACCCTGAAGAGTTCAGGGAGCAGCACCATCTTTTTTGTATAGAGAACAACCTGAGGGGACGTGTCATCGTGGCTACAGAAGGCCTCAATGGTACTGTATCAGGATCGAAGGAAGATTGTGAAAAATACATGAAGGAGGTGCACTCCGACCCCAGGTTTAAGCACACCGAATTTAAAATCGCCGTGGAAGATGAGCCGGCGTTTAAAAAAATCCATGTCCGGCTGAAAAAGGAAATAGTCAATTCAAGCCTCTCACATATCCATCCCGCCAATGGGACAGGTACCTACATCGAACCAGACGAGTTTAGGAAAGTGCTGGAAGAAAATGACGAGGAAACAGTCATCCTGGATGTACGGTCGGATTATGAACACAACCTGGGGAAGTTTAAAAATGCCATTACCCTTGACATTCAAAACTTTCGTGAGTACCCTGAAAAGATCAAGGAGCTGGAGCAGTACCGTGGCAAAAGGGTCATCACCTATTGCACTGGAGGTATTAAATGCGAAAAGGCCAGTGCCTATTTGCTCGAACAGGGTTTTGAAAATGTATATCAATTGCACGGGGGTATTATCAAATATGGTATCGAGACGGATGGAAAGGATTTTGAAGGGAAGTGCTATGTTTTTGACAATAGGATTGCCACGGAAATAAACAAGGCGAACCCTACCATCGTGTCAAAATGCTTTGTGACCCAGGAACCTTGCGACAGAATGGTCAACTGTGCCAATCCACATTGCAACCGACACATGCCACTATCGGAAAAGGGCGCAGAAATCTACAATGGCTGCTGCTCCGAGGAGTGTAGCAAAAACCCTGACACCCGGCCTTATGATGGTACGGGCTATTACCAGACAAAAATGAACGGCTACAACCCATATAGGGGCTTGAAGAGGTAAAGTAGCAGAAATTAATTATATTGTTGCGGCTATCCTGTTTCGGGTGGCGTGGATGGTGGGTTATGTGAATTGGTATTGCTGGAATATCCATGTCAATCGATTTGAAATATGGATATCACCTTTATGCTTCAAACTTTTGTTATGCCCCAAATCTCCGAAACAGACCTGATCATCAACCCCGATGGCAGTGTTTATCATTTGAGCCTCAAACCCGAACACATTTCAGACACGATCATTACTGTTGGGGATCCAAGCAGGGTTTTTCGGGTGAGCCAGCATTTTGATCACGTGGATTTTGAAATGAACAAGCGTGAGTTCATTACCCATAAAGGAAAGTACAAGGGAAAAGATGTGACTGTGATGAGTACCGGCATGGGTACGGACAATGTCGAGATTTTCCTGACCGAGCTTGATGCATTGGCCAATATAGATTTCAAAACCAGGGCCATAAAAGAGAAGCACAGAAAGCTGAAAATTATTCGTATTGGTACTTCTGGAAGTTTGCAGGAAGATGTGCGCCTGGGTACCCATCTGGTATCGGATTATGGAATTGGCCTGGACACATTGATGTGTTTTTACAACCTAAGACAGACGGGCTTTGAGAATATTATTTCCAACAAACTAAAGGAATACCTGGATTTGCCTTTTAAGCCCTATTGTGTTCAGGGGTCCTCGGAGCTAAAAGACCAATTCGCTTTTGACATGATGAGTGGCAATACCATCACCGCCCCGGGATTTTACGGACCGCAAGGTCGGGAGCTCCGTGTTCCGGTAAAGTATCCACACCTGATTGAGGATTTGATGTACTTTCACCATGATGAATTTTGGCTCACCAATTTTGAAATGGAGACTGCCGGGTACTACGCCATGGCACGCATGATGAACCATGAAATGATCAGTTTAAACGCCATCATCGCCAACCGTGCCCGGGGGAAGTTTTCTAAAGACCCTCAAAAAGTGATGGATGCATTGATCAAGAAAGTATTGGATAGGTTGTAAACGAACCGTTATGACTTTTTCTTCTATACTCATTATTGTCGCTGTGATATTTCTCACCTTCTTCAGGGCATTTTTAAATGCTGAGATTTGGAACAGCCTGCACAATAAAAAAAACGAACTATTTGTAAATGCAAACAGTATCGAAGACGTTGATGACAGTACTGAATCAGTTTTGTTTGGCCTTTACTGTTCGCTGATTTTTATTTGGTTTAAATTCAAAAAAGAGGATAAAAGAAAAGTGGTTTATTCAACTGTTATGTCTGTCATCAGTATTCTATTAATATGCCTTTTGATCTTTATATAAACAAGATCAACTTTTCATTGCCTCCTGAAGTTTATTCAAAAAACTGGTCACCCTTTCTTCGAACTTACTGTCGCCGAAAGTCTCAATTGGCAGATATCCCTTGTAACCTGAGTTTCTTACGATCCGAACCAACCTGTCCAGATCGATATCCTCCTCTTTACCGTTGTTGGTTACCAGCTCTTTCACCTGCCAATTTACGGCATAAGGTGCCATTTTTTCGAGATTGGCATACAGATCACCCTGCCGATAGCTCCCGGTATCCAATACCAACCCAAACCAATCGGAATTGACTGCTTCGAGTATTTCCAGGGTTTGTTCTGGTGTTTTGATAAAGTGGTTGTGGTTTTGAACTGCAACGATTACCCCGCGGGTTTGCGCATATTGCGTACATTCCTTAAATCCTTCAATAACCCAATCTAACATCCCATTCCTTTCATCTCCAGTGGTTTCAGTACGCCCGGCAAAAACACGAAGCACAGGAGCGCCAAGTTTGGCGGCCACATCTACCCATTCCATTACATGTCGGATGCTTTGGTTTCTCATACCCCTATCTGCCTGGGTAAAGTCATTCCTCACACCGGTACCACTGATATCCAAACCTAATTTATGCGCCTTTCTTTTTACTTCGAAAATGTAATCGTCTGCCGGGGCTTGCGGGTACCCCTGCAAATAATATCCCGTCAAATCAATCGCATCAAACCCTGCATTTGAACTAAACTGGAGTAAGTCGTCTAGCGACATTTTCCCTGACTTCAGCCATTTGTTGAATGAATAGGCGTTGAGGCTTGTTTTGAGATTTGCTGTTTTTTGATCCTTGTAGTCCTTTGTGTCAAAAGAAGTAGCTCCGAGTAATAGAGGTGTTGAGGCTAATGTTTGTATTGCTTTTCTTCTTTGCATGGTTGTGGTTGGATTTACATTTAGTGTAAAATGCATTTTTGCATATTGTTGGACACTTTATTTTTTAATTCTAAATCCATTTTCTAGATTCTCAACCTCATATTCAATTAATTCAGGACTACTATCAGGACTTACTAAAAGTTTCATTATTTCAGACTTTGGAGTTACTACACCATAACCAAGCCTATCAAGTTGAGTAGAATCATCCGAGTCCATCGGTATTTGAACCACAACACCTACAACATTTCCCTTTTTGTTGATGACTGGGCTACCACTATTTCCTCCTTTAACTTTTGCATTAATTAAAGTGTATTCAATATCATCAAAATACGATTTATCCTTACCGACTATTTGACCCTTTGAGAATTTAAAGGCATTATTTATTGATGAAACTTCATATAGTTGCATGGCATCAAAACCAGATATTGGAGGATAACCTATGGTCAAAACATTTTCTAGGATTTCACCATTGGATACGTTAAATACTGGAGTTTCTTTGAACGCATGATTGGCAGCAAGAATAATGGCCAAATCAATTTTTTCATTCTTGGGAAAAATAATCTTATTTGCTTGGATAAAGCCATTATTAATATCGGGAATCTGAATTAATTCAGCGTCTTCAACTACATGTCTTGCAGTTACCAATGTATGTTGGTTTCCAAGTAGGAATGAGGTTCCAATATCCAAACTCTTATCCCCTTTTTTTATTATTACTGGACGCACAGCATTCTTGAAATAATTGGCTATTGACCTGAAACCTTCAGTTATAAAATCATATGAGCCATAGTTTGCAACCCCTTCATCAAAGTTCAAAGAAAGAAGAGCTTCATTTGTCAGCGGGTTAGAATCTATCTTATTAAAATGTCCTGCGCTAGTTATATACCCTTCAGTTTTGAGTTTATTAATAATTTGAAAAACCTCAATCATATTTACTGTTTCGAAATATTGGGGTTGCTGGACAAACTCTCCAATGGTTTTAGGCCTAGTCGGCTCAGTATTATTTTCAATGTCAATGAAAAAAAATCTTAATATCTCAGTTGTTAATCCCATTTTGATTATTGTTCCCAACAATTCTGTAAATACCACTGTAAAATATTCCTTATCAAGAATATCTACAATTTAGATTTTACCAATATCAACCCGTAATGGCCTCCATCACCTGATTGGTCCTTGCAGCTGACTCCCCTGTGCTTGGGCTGCTGCCTTTGCCTAGCAAGTCTGCCACAATTTGCTCTATCAGTGGCTGCTGAATATGGGCAGGTGGTTCGAAATTGAACTGTTGTTCACCGGACTCATCCGAAAATAGGTGAACAGTCGAATTTTCAAAAGTGCTGTAGGAAATGTGCCCCTTGCTGCCTGTGATGGTTGTTATTTCCCGGTCTATCGAATTGCCAGCTGTAAAACACCAATTGCCACTGCCTAATACATTATTTGGAAATACAAATGACCCTATCGTGATGTCGTCAGCCGGATAGGTTCCGGCCTGGTTGATCGACAAGCCTTTGGCTTCTTGTATTGGTCCGAAAAGAAAATCCAAATAATCCAATTGGTGGGAGGCCAGGTCGTAGAAGTACCCTCCCCCGGATGTTTCCGGATCTACCCGCCAATTGTCCTCTAAATGGGTAATGATATCGGGAGCAAGGGGCTTGATCATTTCTACGTGCACCATGCGTACGGTCCCTATTGCCCCTTGCTCAATAAGTTCCTTTATCTTCAGAAAATTTGGCAGTGCCCTTCTGTAGTAGGCCACATACAATGGGAGGTTTTTTTCCTCAAAGGCCTTCGTCATGGTTTGGCACTCTTGGTAGGTAGTTGCCATTGGTTTTTCCACATAGGCAGGTTTTCCCGATTCGGCGACTCTAAGCGCCAGGTCAGTATGTACATGAGGGGGTGTGGCTATATAAATAGCATTGACTTCCGGATCAGCTATCAACTGATTCACATCACTGTACCATTTTGGAACGCCATGACGCTGGGCAAAATCTGCCGCTTTTTCTGCATTTCTCCTCATTACTGCTACCACTTGGGAGTTGGTGGTTTTGTACATGGCAGGGGCACTTTTCACTTCGCAAACATCCCCCACTCCTATGATGCCCCACTTGACAATATCATCTTTTATTTTTTTCATAAAACAAGTTTAATGATTTTATTGATAAATGGGCAGGGCTGGTTATGTCGGTAAAAAGCAAAATGCCGAACGGCTCCAGAAGTGGCCGTTCGGCTCAATATTAATTATACCTTAACAAGTTTCCATTTGCCCAGGCGGAAAAAATAAATACACGCCATGGCATGTAGGGCAAATGCCACGGCCACAGAGATCATGGCACCTGTAAACCCCATTTCCAAATGAAGGGCGAGCAAGTAGGCCAGTGGAATTTGTATCACCCAGAAAAAAGCAATATTCATATAGGTGGGGGTGCGTGTATCGCCGGCACCATTGAATGCCTGGCTGATGACCATACCATACGCAAATGTGATATAACCCACACAAATGATGCGCAATGCCAACACACCATAGTCCAGCACTATCTCGTCGGGGGCAAAAATTCCTACAAACGGCCTGGCCCAGATGAAAAATATCACCGAGATAATACCCAAAAAGGCAGTATTCAAATGTGCTGTTTTCCAAACGGATTCTTCAGCACGCTCTGGTTTTTGTGCCCCAAGGTTTTGCCCAACCAGTGTAGCCGCCGCATTGGCCATGCCCCATGAGGGTAGTATGGTAAACACTATGATCCTGAAGGCAATGGTATATCCAGCCAACGCCGAACTTCCAAACTCAGAAATGATCCTAACCAAAAATATCCAACTGGCGGATTCAATCAAAAACTGGCCCATGCCGCCAAGCGCAATGTTGAATATCTTTTTGATGGTGGACATTCTGATACGGATGTTCTCAACAGTCAGTTTTATAATACGCTTGCCATTGAACAATCCGTTGAGTTGGTAGAGGACACCGATCGACCTGCCCATGGTGGTGGCAATTGCTGCACCTTCTACCCCGAACCCCGGAATTGGACCAAGCCCGAAAATAAATATTGGATCCAGGATAATGTTCAGTCCATTCGCGAGCCACAAAGAGCGCATGGCCATGGAGGCATCCCCGGCACCCCTGAAAATCCCGTTGATAAGAAAGATAAACATGATGCACAGGTTACCGCCTAGCATCCATTGGGTATAGCCATGGCCTTTTTCGACCAGTTCCGGCGAACCTCCCATCAGTACCAATATATCCCTGGCATAGTAGATGCCAAAGCCACTGATAAATAGGGAAATGACAAAGGCAATCAGCATAGCCTGAAATGCAGCATGTCCTGCCCCTTTGGGGTTTTTCTCGCCGATTCTGCGGGCCACCATCGCGGTAGCTGCCATGCTCATACCAATGGCAATGGAATATACCAGCATCAATACCGATTCTGTGAGGCCAACAGTGGCTACAGCATCGGTACTGACTTTGGACACCCAAAACACATCTACTACGGCGAACAGTGACTCCATCACCATCTCCAGGATCATAGGAACAGAAAGGAGGAATATCGCTTTGTTGATGCTTCCAGAGGTAAATTCAGTTTCTGAACCCTTGATAGCGATTTTGAAATAAGCGTATAGCTTTTGTATGTATTTGTAAAAATTAGTCATGATGTAAGTGAATTAAAGTAAGTAATTGTGACGGGATTTACAGCCTTTATAGAGGGGTGGCTGTAAACATTACAATTGGGGCCGGTATGGTATAATTCACCTTCATGGTGCGCAAATGTAATTATATAATTTTAACATTCGCAAAAAAAGTTTCTAATATTATCAATAATTTAATTTTTGAGCTCACGCGCTTCGTATTTTTCAATATCCGGAAACCTACGAAGATGCCACGCTGGATTTTAGTTGGCAACTTCAATTCCACTACATTTAGGAAAAAAATGTCCTAAGGTTTTCCTGACACATATAATGCATGTGTATTGAGGGTAGGTCTTTTGAAGGAATTCTATCTACCTTTGAAAAGGCTGTTACGAAATACAAAAACGATGTACCCATACTTAAGAATACCTACGCTGCTTTTCTATGTTGTGGCCTTGGTAGGGCTTGCGTTGCAATCCTGCGCACAAAACGCCAATCGGGTCGAAACCAGGGGGATATACGGAAGCCCTAAGGCACTTTGGGACAAGGGCCTTACACTGGACGAACTTGGCATCAACGCCATATTCGTACACAGCGGGGCAATCAATCAGGACATGATCAAAAGGGCAAAGGAGGAAGGTGCGAAAGTTTATGCTGAGTTTGCTACGCTGAACGGAAAAAATTATGTGCAAGAGCATCCTGAGTCCTGGGCCATTGACGCACAGGGAAAGCGGGTGGAGGCTGCCTCGTGGTTTATGGGTGTTTGCCCTACCGAACCAGGCTTCCGACGTTATCGTTTCAACCAGCTCAGGGAATTGCTTCAAAAGTTCGACCTGGATGGGGTGTGGATGGACTATGTACACTGGCATGCACAATTCGAGGAGCCGGAACCTATTTTGCCCGAGACATGCTTTTGCGATCATTGTATGGAAAGGTTTTCGGAAAGCACCGGGATAATGATAAAGGGTGATGATACCACTGAAAAAGCGAAAACCATACTTAACCACCACGACCTGGAATGGAGGAACTGGCGTTGCAAAGTCATCTATGAATGGGCTTATGAAGTAAAAACCATCTTGAAAGAGTTAAGACCAGATGCCCTGCTTGGTCTTTATCATTGCCCCTGGAACGATCAGGAGTTTAATGGAGCACGAAGACGTATTCTGGGTTTGGACTATGACCAGCTTAGTAAAATCGTAGATGTGTTTTCTCCTATGGTGTATCATGGCAGAATGGAGAGGGAACCTGAATGGGTGGAAGAAAACATCAAATGGTTTTGCAACAGGTTGGATATTGGCCAAAATTCCTATCCGAAAGTATGGCCCATTGTACAGGCTTATGACGACCCAAAAGTAATTTCGAGCGATGAGTTTGAAATGGTGCTAAAGGGGGGATTGGCAGACAGGTCTAGTGGCGTTATGATGTTTACAACCAACGCCATAGCTGGAAGTGTGGAAAAAATAGAAGTGCTAAAAAAAGTGTACTCAAACCTAAGCGATGGCAAAGAAAGCCAGAAGGACAAATAATTTTCTCCTTTGACCTGAAATCCCACGTTATTTCCACCAAATAATTAACTTTGCGCCAAACGCAACCCATCTTGCCGCCCCATTTAAAAATAATTGTAAATTTTAAAGACTACAATTAATGTTTACAACCATTCAGGTTGTTTGGGTGTCGGAAATATGAAACACATTTTTTATCAATTTTAATTAAGCTCATGCGATCAACAATCAATTTAGTTGCAATTATTGCCTTTTTTATTCTAAGTGCAGCCGCTTGTAAGGAAGATGGAATGGACAACCTTCGTCTGGCTGATGTGGACAAGGAATTCAACATCTCCTACAATCAGGAGGTATATATCAGGAATGAAAAACTTAGATTGAACTTTGTACAGGTCAATGCCAATTCCCTATGCCCGGTAGATGTAGAGTGTGTATGGCAGGGCCAACTGGTCATTACACTAAAGGTGAATGACCAGGATGTGGAATTTTCCCTTGGTGACAATGCAAAGCCTGAAAAAACTGTTGGTAATTATCGCATTACCCTGGTAGAATTGGTAGCACCAGTGCCCAAGTCGGATAAAAGTGCTGAACTTTCGGATTACGTAGTAACGTTATTGGTGGAGCAGGTATAGCTCCACCTTTTATCTTCAAGCCAGGCCACTCCTTTCAAGAAGGGCATCTATGCTCGGCTCCTTTCCCCGGAAGCGTTTGTAAAGTACCATCGGGTGCTCACTTCCTCCTTTTGACAGGATATTTTCTTTGAATGAGGTAGCAGTTTCCTGATCGAATATCCCATTTTGCTTGAAAAGGGAAAATGCATCGGCATCCAGCACTTCCGCCCATTTGTAGCTGTAGTACCCTGCACCATAGCCACCATGAAATATATGTGAAAACTGGGTGCTGAGGCATGTACCCGTCACTTTGTTAAAAAGTTCGGTTTTAGACGTAGCACCTGATTCAAAGCTCAGCACATCATCTATTGCTATGTCTTCTGTAATAGAATGCCAGGCCATGTCCATCATGCCAAAAGTAAGCTGGCGTACGGTTTGATAGGCAGCATGGAATTTTGAAGAGTCTTTAATTTTTCGCACCAGCTCCGCCGGTATGGGTTCGTCTGTTTCATAATGTGTGGCAAACAAATCCAGGCACTCCTTTTCTTCCAACCAGTTTTCCATCACTTGAGAAGGCAGTTCGACAAAATCCCAGAATACAGAAGTACCGCTCAGGCTTTTATACCGTCCATCTGCCAGCATGCCGTGCAAGGCATGACCAAACTCATGAAAAAGGGTATTTACCTCATCATAAGTGAGCAGCGAAGGTTTGTTTTCCCCGGGAGGTGTAAAGTTGCACACAATAGAAATCACCGGGCGATGGTCTGTAGTATCCTTCCACTGCCCTCTGAAAGAGGTCATCCAGGCACCTCCCCTTTTGCCCTTTCGTGGGAAAAAGTCAGCATAAAATACGGAGACGTGTTGCCCGTTTTCATCCAATACCTCATACGCTTTTACATCTTTGTGATAGACCGGGATTTCAGAATTTTCTACAAACTGTAGCCCGAAAAGCTTGCTGGCAACTGTAAAAATCCCATCCAGGCAATGTTCCAGTTTAAAATAAGGCCGCAACATTTCATCGTTCAAATCAAATTTGGACTTTTTTAGTTTTTGTGCGTAGTAGGCCCAATCCCATCGCTCCAAATCAATATCATCCCCTTGTTCGGTAATGAATTTTTTTATTTCAGCCACTTCATCTTTGGCTTTGTCCAGGGACCTGGAAAGTAGTTCGTTTAGAAACCCATTTACTTTCGTTGGGTTTTCAGCCATTCGCTCTTCCAGCACATAGTGGGCATAGGTTTCATAACCCAGCAGTTTGGCCAGTTCTGCCCTTAGCTTTACGATTTGCACCACAAGCTCCTGATTGTCAAACCCGTTTCCTTTGAATGCTTTTGATGCAAAAGCCCGATACATTTTTTCGCGAAGCTGGCGGTTGTCAGCATATTCCACAAAAGGTATGTAGCTAGGAGCATGCAGCGTAAACAACCATTTGCCATCATGGCCAGCTTCTTTGGCAGCCATTTCTGCCTGTTTTTTTATGCCAGTGGGGATGCCACTCAGGTCTTTTTCATCCTCCAGTATCAATTCAAAACTGTTGGTTTCCGCCAGTACATTTTCCCCGAATTTCAAAGTGAGCCTGGACAACTCCATAGAAATCTCTTTAAAGCGTTCCTTGTCTTTGCCCGAGAGGTTGGCACCACTGCGGATGAATCCTTTGTATGTTTTGGTGAGCAGCATATCCTGCTCATTGTTGAGGGTTATCTTGTCTTTTTGATCATAAACAGCTTTTACCCTACCAAACAATTGCTCGTTTTGCATGATCTCATTGTTGAACTCCGTCAGCATTGGGGAAATCTCCACGGCCAGCTGTTGCATCTCATCGTTGGTTTCTGCCGAGTTGAGGTTAAAAAATATTTCCGCCACCTCGTCCAACCTGCGTCCGGTGCTTTCCAGCGCCTCAATGGTATTTTCGAATGTGGCAGCATCTGTGGTATCCAGGATCTGATCTATTTCCTTGCGGGTACTTTCTATCAGCGATTTGATGGCTGGCAGGTAATGCTCGTTTTTGATCAGGTGAAATGGTGCCGTCTGGAAGGGAGTGTCAAATGCTGACAACAGTGGATTGCTCATATACGTGCTGGTTTTTTTGGCTTGCAAATTTATAAGATGACAGGGATTTTGAAGGCAGAAATGGGATAAATCCTGAATTGGGTTTTTTGGCTAAACGCAATTATTCATGTTTTCATAAAACTTATAATCGAGGATTAATTATTTCACTTTAGTATGTTTACACGAACAAAAAACACCAAAGATGAAAAAGCTTTTATTCCTGTTGCTGACGATGTTTCTGATTCTTCCCCAAAAATCCTATTGCTGGGGCAAAACAGGCCACCGGGTGGTGGGGCAAATTGCCTACAACCACATGACCAAAAAGGCACGTAAGAACATACAAAAAGTCCTGGGAAATGAGTCTTTGGCCATGGCCAGCTTTTGGATGGACAATATTAAATCTGATGACAACTATGATTTTCAGTACTATTGGCACTTTGCGACCATCCCAGATAGTCTGACTTATGAGCAAGCCGGCACACCTGAAGAGGGGGATGTGATCCAAATGCTGGAACTGTTTATTGGGGAATTGAAGACGAAAAAATTTACCTATGAAGGAGAGCTGCATGCGCTGAGATGCCTGGTTCACCTGATAGGTGATATCCACCAACCCCTGCATGTAGGAAACGGAAAGGACAAGGGTGGCAATGACATAAAGCTGAAATATATGTACCAAAACTCAAACCTCCACCGCGTGTGGGACAGTGGCATGATCGATGAACAACAACTCAGCTATACGGAATATGCAACGGCTATCGATTTCCCATCAGAGGCGCAAATAGCCAGCTGGCAAAACTCTACAGTGATTGACTGGGCCAATGAGTCCAAATCCTACCGTGAACAAGTTTATAACCTGCCTGAAGATAAGTTTTTGACCTACAAATACACTTTCGACAATATCGATACGCTGAACCTTCGATTGCTCCAGGCCGGCATCCGTTTGGCAGGGATATTGAATGAAATATATGGGTAGTTGGCGTAATCGCCCAATATTCTATAATAGTTTTCTTTATATTTGTAATATGGACAGAGCAAAGGTTATAGAAACCCTGGACAGTCTTCCCAATGAATTTTCTACAGAAGATCTCATGGACAAACTCTTATTCATTGAAAAAGTAGAGCAAGGAATGAGGGATGTCGAAGAAGATAGGGTTATGTCATTCGATGAAGCCAAAAATCGGATCAACAAAAAATGGCGCAAATAGTTTTAGCCGATTCTGCATGGAACGATCTGGATTCCATAACAGATTATATTGCACTGGACTCGTTGAGGTATGCTCGCGAATTCTCTGAAAGACTTCTTAAACAAATAGAACAACTCGAAACATTTCCCAAATCTGGTAGGGTAGTGCCTGAGTTCAACAATGAACATGTTCGTGAATTGATTCTAGTTAAATATAGAATCGTCTATAGAATTTACGAACCAGCTAAAATCGTGGTATTGAGAATTGTGCATGGTTCAAAACTATTGAACTAGAATAACCCTCCAGGAATTTCAAGTTCCTGGAGGGTTAAATTTCAAAGGCAGGTTTATTTCTCCAAATCCTTAATCCTCAGGTTTCTAAACCTCACCACATCACCATGGCCAAGGAATCCGATATAGCCTTTTGTCCTTTCCAGCCCAGGGTGGTTTTTATGGTCCAACGTACCATTTTTCGAAGCTTGTTTGATGTCTCCATCTACGATCACAGTGCCATTCAGGATTACCTTCACCCTTGACCCCTGCACGATTACTTCTTCGCTATTCCATTCTCCAACGGGCTTCAAATAGCCCCTTTTGGCGGGTATTACGCCATACACAGAGCCGTGATACTGGTATTCCTTCAGGTCACTGTAGATGGATGCGGTATTGTCCAGTATCTGTAGCTCCATTCCCGCGTATGCGGCATCACCTTCCAAAGGAGCCCTTATGCCCAGTCCATTGTTGGCTCCAGGGGTCAGTTGAAATTCGAAGCGAAAATTGAAATCACTGTATTCATTTTCGGTAAAAAGATTTCCACGTCCACCACGCTTGGGACGGATTACGATTTCCCCATCTTCTACCAGGTAGTCGATTTTGTTCCCCTGCCATCCGTCAAGGTTGGAGCCGTTAAACAACGACACAAATCCTGTAGCTTTTTCGTCTTCAGAGAGTTTGTACTCACTGGCTTTGATCTCCCGCACATAAATATTCCTAAAGGCCAGGTCTGTGCCATGCGCCTGCAGTTCTATGGCCCCAGTTGGGAAAATGGGTTGTTTCCTGTCCCAGTAGTTGTCCATGGTGACGTCATCTACTACGAGTTGTCCATTGGAGTAAACGGTCACCTTTTCCCCAATCATAGTGATACGGAAGGTATTCCATTCGTTTATCGGATTGTCTGTAACTTTCAGAGGAGTGCTGCGGTGGGGATTATTGTTGTACAAACCACCAGAACCTACCTGCGCACCAACATCTGTTCTGGAAGTATCCCAAATCTGCACCTGTGGTGTACCTCTCAGGTATATGCCGCTATCTCCGTCTTTGGATATGCGCCAGTCCACAATCATTTCAAAATCTCCATATTCCTTCATGGAACATAAGTTGGCACCATGCCCGCTGAATACAATCATGCCGTCTTTTACTCCCCAGTTTTCGAACATTTTCTTATTGGCTTCCACCTGTTTGCTGGCCAGCTCTTTGGCACTCATTTTTCCACGTGAAATCGGATTGCCCACCAGCCCCTGCCATCCGCTAAGGTCTTTGCCGTTAAACATGGACACAAAACCTTTGTCCTTGGGCATGGCTTCCAAATAATTCCCAATATCTATTTTATAATACTGGCTTTCCGGGCCGCTAATGATAGTGTTTACTTTTTCCAACCCTTCCCTTACCAAATCACCGTACAATCCTACTTTTCTACCGTTAAGGGGCAGGGCGATTCTCATGGCAGCTTCACAAGCAGCTTGTTGTAGTGCTTTGTTGTCTAAGAAACCAGTAACATAGATGAAACTGAGAAAGGTCTTGACCCTGGAAAGTGCCTTGATCACGTTTTCCTTTTGACTGTCCGAAGAGGCATAAGGCATTACGTTGCTCAAGTGCAGTAATTTTTGGTCATCAGGAAGTTTGGACGATGCTACCTGCTTCACAAAACCATTGAAAGCTTTACTTTTAAATGTCCCGTTATCGGTTTTGCATATCTGGTACAGGATGGCAGATGCATCATCACTTGGCCAGTTCACCAAAGCGTCGAAAGCCACTTCCTTTTCCCGGGAGCTTCCATTCTCAAATAAGTCCCTGATGGCCTTTAGGGCTTTCGAACCACCCAGTTCAGGCAAAATGCCCACAATCCTTTCTTTTTCGCTCTTCCCTTTTAGCGCTTCGAGAAATGGTTTAGACTTTTCATCTTCAGATGAAATACCATCTACAGCACTTACCAATGCCTTTTGTGTTTCTGATATTTCAAAATCACTATTGACCCTGTGCAACAAGTCCATCAGCTGGTTCACATTTTCCGCTTTGGAAATCTTTTTTAAGGACTTAAAAGCCGCGTCCTTCAATTTCGCATCCCCGCTTGATGTGAATGGAAAAACCTGGTCAAAGAATTGATTGCCACTTTTCGCAGCAATTACATTGATTGCCACAGTTTGTGCCCCAGTGGACGATTCCTCAAGCAGGTCCACATAGGGGCCTAAATGATTTTTATCGGATATAGTCAGTAGCATGCTTTCAACATGCATCAGTTCTTCCTCAGAGGAGCTCCTATTGAGCAGTGCAATCAAATCACCTTCGGCTTCCCGGCCTAGCAGGGTTGTGAGGGCAGAGGCTGCAGACTTCCTCACTTCAAGCGATCCATTGGTGAGGGAAGATTTCAGGTATGGAATGGCCACCTTATCTTTTCTTCGGCCAAGCATCAGCAGGATATCCGACTGGACGGCTGGACCCAATGTTTTCGACCGCTCAATCCATGCCCGTGTGTCAGCCACTCCACCCACTTTTTCAGCGGTCAGCAGAAGGGCGTTTCGGTAGGCTTTGTCCGGATTATCAATGGCTTTCACCAGGTCATCGGTAATCTCATGACCGAAGTGCCTGACCAGAATATGATAGGCGGCTGCCTTGTTGTGCAGCTGGGCCTGCGTTTTACTGTTTTTGAGAATGGTTTTGCAGATTTTTTCTGAAAGCGCCAGATTTTGGTCTTCACCCAACCTGTCTGCGTACCTGGTCAGGGCACTCACTGCATTGGTAGCCTCATACAGGTATTTTGCCTCTTTTGCGGCATTTAGCAATGGACTTGCCGATGTGGCATCAGCTATATTGGCCAGGGCATAAAGGACTACCCTTTGCAAACCATCATCCCCGGTCCCAAGTAGTTTGGTAATAGCCGGGTTGGCTGCTTTTGATTTCAGATTCCCCAGACCCTTTACAATGGCGATTCGGTTTTCCCCATTAGCACTTGCCAGTGCTTTGATCAGTTCGTTTTCTGCTTCCCTTGAAGCTACTGTCATTAGCAGGAGTATTGCATCCGAGCCCAGCCTTTCGTCCTGCAAATAGTTGGAGCCTGCCGTTACAGACTTATTTCCCCCTACAAGTTTCAGCTGGTAAAGAAAGAAAGCTTTCACTTCCTTGTCCCGGGACTTGTCCAGTGCCCTGATCAACGCATTTTCTGTTGCCATTTTGGCTTCTTCATTGCCTCGTTCACCAGCGTATCGTACCAGCCCATTGATGGCCAGCCGCACTGCTGTGTCGTCTCCTGTGCCTGGGGCTATTACTTTGTCCGTAAACATTTGCAGGCCTTTTTCGCCCAGGCTTGCCATTTCGCCCATCAACCTGTCGCGGTGGATCAGGTCATCAGTGGGCATCTGTGCCAATATATCGGCTACTTTTGTTTCTACTGTTCTCTGGTCCTGCGCTATGGCCTGGAAGGTTAGGATAAGTGAGAAAATAAAATATATGAGTTTTGTTTTCATGCTTATGTATTTGGAACAATGCCTCGTTTTTGCCTGCAATACCAGCTGACAGCTGTCAAAGCCTTGTTCATTTGTCTTGATTGTATTTTTGAAATTAAAATGTCCATGGCCCTCTCATAGGCTGGTCGAGTAGCCTGTTGGCCGCATCGTCATCGATAAATTCCTGCTTCTCTGGATCAAAGTTTAACGAACGGCCGAGGCGGATGGCGATCACACCCATATTCACCATCGTACAGGAACGATGGCCATTCATTTCGTTGAGGGCAAACTTTTGCCTGGTGCGTACAGAATCAGAAAAGGTGGTGATTTGTGGCTCAGGGTCTGGCAGGGTGTCGGCCAGTTTCCTGATGTCCTTGATGTCCGACTGAAAACCCCGGAATATTTTTCCATTTGGGCCCTCTATATAGGCGGCATCTTTGTCTTTATTTTCGCCATCCAGGATGATCTTGTTGCCATCGGCATAGGTAAATTCTATCCTTCTCCAGGAACCAACCGCATCGTCATGCTGCTGTGGGGCATCCACGTCCACCCTCACCGGACTGGTGTTGTCCTTGCCCAGGATATACTGAACAGGATCGAGGTAGTGCTGGCCCATATCGCCCAGTCCTCCACCGTCATAGTCCCAATAGCCACGGAATTTTGAATGTACCCTTTCCGGGTTGTAGGGTTTGTATGGGGCTGGCCCGAGCCACCTGTCATAATCGAGGTTTTCGGGCACTTCCATGGGGGCAAGGTTGGTCTTGCCACTCCAGTAAAATTTCCAATTGTATCCGGTAATGCCACTCACAGTCACCTTTAGTGGCCATCCAAGTACGCCACTGGCTACTATTTTTTTCAGGGGCTTTACATCAGTGCCCAGACCATAAAAGGTGGATTTGAACCTGAACCAGGTATTGAGGCGGAACATGCGCCCAT
Organism: Cyclobacteriaceae bacterium; assembly: GCA_040222275.1. GTDB lineage: Bacteria > Bacteroidota > Bacteroidia > Cytophagales > Cyclobacteriaceae > CAXBNB01. Next base: position 113,247 of record JAVKDJ010000002.1, on the reverse strand, counting down.
GCCTGTTTACTTCTTCTACCACCCGTTTGCCTTCTCCTATGGTTCGTGTCATTGGTTTTTCGCACCAGATATCCTTGCCAGCACGGGCAGCCTCTGCGGCCATCAGGCCATGCCAGTGAGGAGGAGTGGCAATGTGTACTATGTCTATATCCGGCTGCTGCAGCAACTCACGGTAGTCGGAGTAGGTTCTGATGTCGTTCCCTCCTGCTGCATCCAGTGCCAGTTTCAGGTGTTTGGTGTCCACATCGCAAATGGCCAGTAGCTTGGTGCCTTCATAGCCAATATGCCCCCGGCCCATGCCTCCTACACCTATGATGGCTTTGGTCAGTTGGTCGCTCGGTGCGGTATAGCCTGCACCGCCCAGTACATGGCGGGGTACGATCATCACCCCTGCCATAGCCACAGCAGAGGACTTGATAAAGTCGCGTCTTGATTTTCCGGATAGTTTGCTCATATAGATTGAATTTTTTACAAGCTAATGTATTGGACTGGGGAGTAATCGAGGGGGTAATAAACCGGGTAATGCCCCAAAATAATAGGGGAATGGGTATATATTTGGGAAAAGGAAGGGTGGTTTGTTTAAATTTTTTTTAGTGTTTGGACGAGTTGCTCGCTTATCCTCAAAATGATTATGTAAATTATAAAAAATGGAATTCATCCAACCAGCTGAGATTTCTGGAAAAATTATGACTTTGATTGATCAAGCCAAAGTAGAGGTAATTCTAATTTCACCTTATAATAAATTCGCATACTGGAAGAAGCTAACACAACGGATTGATAAAGCAAAACGAAGAGGAATTAAGATAAAATGGTATATCCGTAAGAATGTGGACAACAATGTTGAGCAAATAAGAGAGATTGGAATAGAGCCAATAGAAATTGAGAATTTACACTGTAAAATATATTTGAATGAACAAAATGCAGTTGTTACTTCAATGAACCTTCACGAGTATTCGGATACTTCCTCAATTGATATTGGTTATCTGATTACACAAGAGGACAAATACAAAGAGTTAAGAAATTTTATTGATATATATATTGACAGAAGTGATGTAAGTAAAAGCATGCCGATAGAAAAGTCAAAAGCGAAAGAAGCTGATGAAAAATCAAACTTTATTGATGCAGTAAAAAACTTTTACCTTGATAACGGATTTGATAAAGAAGAAATAAAGTTTCATGAAAATAAGTACGGTACTGTTGTTAGCTTAGATAATTTTATCAACAACTTTAAACTAATTCTTGAACCAAAAAGGGTTTGCTACCGAATCGATCTAAGAATCAATTACCCTTATAAGGTTAAAAGTGATATTTACAACCACCTTAAAGAAAGAAAAGACGAGCTAGAAAATTTAATTGGTTTAGAAATTGCTTTTGGCAACCAAATGAAGAGACTTAAACTGGATATGCAAGTTTTTGAAAATTACGAATATAAAAAATGGAATTGCAACGAATTCAATATTTTAAAACCAATTTTAATTAGGCTAAATGATATTCTGAGAGAATATATAGGTAAGGTTGTATAAATATAGTATACGTTAACTTATGAAGGTTTGGAGCTATATTCTGTCGTTGTTCTGGCTTTAGAAATAGAAAATTTTAAAACAGAACGTTTTGACTCAATGCTCCCGAAAGTTCATCAATTATTACACTGCCCGATTGTCATATAAGAAACTGCACGGACTATCTCAAATAAGACCAAATGACCTTACAATTTTTCTTATTTCAGCTTTTTTCTTAAAATAAGATCAATCAGTTGATCTTATTTTTTACTTTTCACCCATACTAAGGGTTGAAATAATTAGTAAAATCTAAAATATGACCCCTTGTAAAAGCAGGTCTCTACACCAAACCAGCAAAGTAGTTACTTACCATCACACCAATTTTCGATTTGAATGTTGAACATTCTTTTTTATCTTTATAGGGAGAAAAAGAAGCTATGGTTGACAAATCCAATATATTGATATGGGTTTGGTTTACCCTTTTTACAACCCTAATATCCTGCGGAGACAAAGAAGCGGACAATGGCATGCCTTCTGATGACGACATGCCAGCGGAATCAGAATGCGCGGTGGTACAGGATATGTTGTCATTCCCCAATACTGTGAATATATTTGGTATGGCCGCCATGGCCAATGATACAGAAGCGGTCTATATCTATCAATATTCCGAAACGGATGGAGGATCAATCCTCCGGATTTTAAAATCTAGCCATACCGCTAGTGCCTTGGTGGACGGTATGGGCGGCCTCAACAATCTGGCCATCGACAACACACATATCTACTGGCTGGAATATGACATTTCGGGTGGTACTGGCCAGGTAAAACGAACCCTCAAATCCGGCCAGGGCAATGTTGAAGTTTTAGCAGAAGGCAAACCTCAAAAGCCGGATGGGAGTACTTCTGATTTTGATGTATTTTTTCCGAACGGGTTGGTGTTGGATGGTGATTTTTTGTATTGGGGAGAAGAAGTAGGCGGGTCAGCCATTAGGAAGATAAGCAAAACCGGGGGCAGTGTTGAAGACATTGGCCGGGGGGAGAACTTAAAGCCTGTGGCCCTCCATGTGGATGATGACAATATCTATGTGTTGGATAGCAGTAATGGGTCGCAGGTGTTGGCTTTTTCGAAGGCTGATGGTACCAAAGCTGTCCTGGCATCAGGTTTCTCCTCAGTACAGGCATTTTCCAATTTGGAACTCAACAACAATACACTTTACTGGACTGAAATTACAGACAATGGGAAGGCTTTTTCGCTTTCCGTAACCGGAGGTGCCGTATCTACCATCAAGGGAAGCCTGACCAACCCAAGAAATATTTTTAGCACAGGAAACAACACGTATATTGCTGCTGGGAATGGCATTTTCAAGGTCAATCAGGATGGGTCGGAGGTGGACATTTTCTGCTCCAATATCAGTGTGCCTTTTACCATCACCCTGGACAATACAAACATTTTTATTGTGGACAGGCCTAATGTGGCCGATGCGGTAGGACAAATTGTCAAAACCGACAATTAGCTTAATTCAAACTAGTTGGCTGAACCATCATTTGCTTTTCCTCCGGTATTCGCCCCAGGTTTTGGTACCTCCATAGATGACATGGTCAATTACCACAAAATCCATAAATGCCATTTCTTCTGTTTTGAAAATATGCTGCCAGGTCTTTCCTCCGTCAGAGGAACGGTGTATGCCATAGTTGTTGCTCATGAGCAATCGGTTGTCAACTCCGATCATTTCATAAGGATATGAGAGCTTCTTTGGGGCATAATTTAACTCATACCAACTACTCCATTCGTTGCACATATATACTTCTCCTGAAATATACAGGAAGGTTATTTTCCCGTCTATGACTGCTATGTTGTGCACAGCTCCTTTTTTGTGAATCCAGTTCCACCGTTCTCCACCTTGGCTGGATAGGAGCACACCTTTATTCGTTGCAGCCACAATATTTCCCTCAAATTCATGGAAACTGTTTACCTGAACGGACCCGAAACAATTTGACCATGATTTTTGTTGCCGGTCCAGTTTGAAAATACCATCATCTATCCCAACAAAAAGATCATCATTTAACTCAATGATCGCCCGTACCCTGAGGTTTGGCAAATTGTAATTAAGCGGATTCCAGTTTAGCCCCAGGTCGTCATTGCTGAATATACCATGCTCAAAAAGCCCTACGAAGATTGTCCCATGTGATTGATAAAGTGCGGTAATTTTTTTAGCCGGCAATGAAGCCCCAATCTGGATCCAGTTGGTTACATTGTTTTTACTGATGAACAAGCCATGGTTGTCTGTACCAACCATGATCTCATTGCCAAACCTTTTCATATATGATACCTGCGCTTTTGATGGCAAGCCCGGGCTTGCTGGCGTCCAGGAGCCTCCAAAGTCGGAACTGGAATAAACAGGGTTTCCCAGATGCTCATCTGCCGCCAATGCATGCTTATTGGCCTGATCGCCAACCATTGAAGATTTGGTTGGTGTATAGCCGCATGAAGCGCACAAGCACAGAATAAGCAAAAAAGGGAGTCGATAAATTGTAGATACTGACAAATTGTTTGAATTTAAATCCTCCGGTAAGACCAGATCAGATCTGTGATATAGACCCTTCACCCAACTCCCGGAGGAATGATGATATCACAGGACATCAATCCTGTGATGTGGCAAACTAAACTTTTCAGCGTCTTTCAGAATGATGACGATCTGGTCTCCTTTTTCACATTTTTTCAATACCTGCTGTGCGTCAAGGGTACTAAAAGAGCTGTCGGAAAATGATACCATCGAATCAAATTTTCTTTTGAATATGGCCACCTTAAACTCTATGAAATCCTTTCTGTTGTAATCGTTTTTGTCTGAAACATCATTTGTCTCATGAACGGAAATGACCCCTTTGGCCTGGAGGTTTAGGGTACTTTTGGCATTTCGGTCATAGGATTCGGGAATCCAGCTATCCCCCAAACAAACCACACTGCAACTGCGGTTGGTAGCCATAGGGTTTTGGGCCAGACCAACTACGGCTAAACATAAAACTAGCGAGCAAATTGTTACTGATTTTTTCATTTTTTCTTGATTTAATTTGAAACAAACGTAGGCCATCAAACGCCTTCTGTTGTTTTCAAAGTTGTAAAAAAGTGTAAAATGAATGTAAAATATGATCTGATCAGGGTCAAATCCGTTAAGTTTAATCTATGAAATTGAAGTCATTGTTCATACTGGCCCTGATAGTTTTCACCTTTCTTTCATGGAAATTTATCGACCAAACAGGAGATAAAACCACGGGCTTTTACGATCAGCACCTGAAAGTAAAACTGCGAAATATTGGGCATCAGGTATTGCTTAGTGTAGGGGATTCGATCAGCAGGGTACTGCCGGTGACAAGGCAGGATGACCATTCGTATTTGGTGCAATTTCAAAACCATATTGCGGTACAGCCTGATACGCTTGCTTCTATCGTTCAAATCAACCTGAAGGATGAGGACATGGCGAAGGAATACGTAGCAGAGGTGATTTCATGTTTTACAAAAGAAATAGTTTATGCTTTCGAAATTTACGAAGATGAGGAGCGAAATTTGGTGCCATGTTTAGGAAGGTCCCTGCCGCTGGGGTGCTATGACATCAGAATAACAATGCCGGAAAGGGCAATTGCCAAAGCAAAGTATATCCCTCTGACGGTTTCTTTTTTCACCTGTGTTTTTTCATTTTTTCTGTTGTTGAGGAAAAATAAAAAAGCTACAACTGGTGCATCCGAAGCAGGATACCCAACAGGCGTGCAGCTCGGCCAGTTGCAGTTTTTTCCCGACAAGCGAATACTGAAGTCAGGTAGTGAAAGTATTTCACTCACCACCAAAGAAACCCAGGTTCTGCAGATTCTCGCCTCCCGGCCAAACGAAACATTGGGCCGTGACCAGCTTCAAAAAGAAGTATGGGAAGACGAGGGCGTACTGGTAGGAAGGAGCCTCGATGTATTCATTTCCAAACTGAGAAAAAAGCTAGAGGCCGACCCTCGGCTGAAAATAGTGAATGTCCACGGTAAGGGCTACAGGCTGGAAATGTAAGGTCAAACTTCAGTCATGGGGAGTAAAATTTCCTTTCAATAAGGTCATGGTCGCATGACTGGATGGATTCGAAACCCGAAGAACATAAAATAATATCACCTAATAGATACGAAACCTTTAACTTTGAATAAAGTAAATTTCAGGAATATGGACATACAGACAACAAAGCTTGAATTGATGCGATTACTCCTTAATACTCAAAAAGAGAAGGTATTGACTCAGATAAAGGAAATTTTTGAGCAACAGGAAAAAGAACTTTTCGATGAATTGAGTGATGTTGAAAAATCAGCCATCGAGGAAGGGTTACAGCAAATTGAGCAAGGCAAGGTGAAACCCCATAATGAAGTAATGACTAAATTCAGGCGAAAATATAGTCGATGAACCGTGTTCTAAATTGGTCAGAATTGGCCGAGCAGGATATCGAAGAAACCCTTGATTACCTGGAAAATAAATGGGGAGTTTCAGTAGCATGTGATTTTTTGGATAGGCTATCAGCATCCCTGCTGGCCGTTCAGTCAAACCCTGCTACCTATTTGGAAATAGATAAGAAAAGGCATATTCATAAATTTTTCCTGAACAAGCACATCACTCTATATTATCAACTCACAGAGCATACCATTGAACTTATCACCTTTTGGAGCAATAGAAAGGATGATTTCGAGCTAAGGCATTTGTTAACCTAACACAGCGCACGCCATTTCAAACAAACCCCAATGGTGTTCCTTATAATCGTTTTGGGAGGACAATTCAAAACGGCAATGCAGTCAAATCGACATTGCCCCCGGTAATGATTACCCCTACATTTTTTCCAGCCAGCCTATCACGTTCTTTGATAATGGTGGCAATCGCCACAGCACTGGAGGGCTCGATGATGATTTTCATCCTTTCCCAGATAAGCCTCATAGCAGATACTATTTCTTCTTCTTTTACCGTGACCACATCGGTTACATGTTCTTTAATTATTTGGAAGTTGAGTTCGCCTACAGAAACGAGCAAACCATCAGCTATTGATGTTTTCTTGCCTACGGGGGTAAGTTTTCCGCTTTTAAATGACTTATAGGTGTCATTGACGTTGACAGGCTCCCCCAATATGACTTGGGTAGTAGGGCTCACATAGTGTGCCGCCAACGCTGTACCTGCTGCCAGGCCGCCCCCACCTACAGGAGTCACTATATAATCCAGATTTGGCTGCTCTTCAATCAGTTCTTTCGCCGCAGTAGCCTGCCCTGCAATGATCCTGCTATCGTTGAATGGTGGTACAAATATAGCGTTGGTTTTTTCCAGCATTTCCTGGCAGGCAGCCTCCCGGGCTTCTTCGTTCGATTCGCAGTAGGTCACTTCGGCACCATATTCTATTACTGCATTTTTCTTTACTTCCGAAGCGTTTTCCGGCATCACTATGTATGCCTTGGTGCCCGCTAGTTTTGCAGCGAGGGCTACAGCCTGGGCATGGTTGCCTGAGGAGTGTGTTGCAAAGCCGTTGGTACGCTTTTCGGGTAGGTAAGACATGATCACATTGGTAGCGCCACGCATTTTGAATGCACCTACCTTTTGGAAGTTTTCGCATTTCAGAAATACATTGGCCCCTACTATATCGTCGATAGAATGGGAAGTGAGCACGGGGGTCTTAAAGATAAACTTGTCTATTTTTTGGTGTGCCCGTTTTATCTCACCAAAATTTGGAATGTCTAAAAACATAGAGAGCTGATAATTAGTTATGAGATTGATCAAGAATCCCCGCAACATTAGACGGTATGTTGACCATCAAGGATGCAATTGTAAATCGTTCGCCGAATTCCAACAACTATTTGGAGGCTATTTTTTTCAGGTGAATATGGTCTTTTGGCCAGAAAAAAGAGGGAGACTGTTTCAAAAGTTCAATACTCCGTCTTCACGAGCGTAGCGAAGTGATCTCAATCTTCGATTGCACTTTGTATGATAAGATTGTCATGTCTGTCCGACAGGCAGGCTTCACTCCGTTCGCAATGACGAAATACTTTTGAAACAGTCTCTTGGTTTTTGGCAATTTACTTTTTCAGCAGTGCCATGGTCCTGTCTGGATAATCAGTGATAATTCCGTCCACGCCCCAACCGATTATCCTTTCCATATCTTTGGAATCGTTGATGGTCCAGGGGATCACTTGCATGTTTTTTTTCTGGAGGTATTTTACTTTTTCTGCTGTCAGTAATTTATAGGCACAGCTATAAATTTCGGGAGTGAAACCCAACTGATCCAGGTTTTTGTCGATATCTTCCTCGCTACCAATCAACACTGCCAATGTGATGTCCGGGTATTTTTCATGAAAATATTGAAGGATACGAAAGTCGAAAGATTGGACATTGACTTGTTCCGGGTCGAGGTGCTCCTGAATGAAATCATAGACCAGGCCAGAAAATTCAGCAGGGCCAGGGTGATAAATGTCATCACCTGAGGGAGAACTTTTTATTTCAATGTTGTAATTTACTTTTTTGCCATCTGACGACTTCAGGTACTCATCCACAGCTTCCACCACATTTTTAAGTAGCGGCTTCCTCACCTTGAACTTTTGCTGCTGGGGGAAGTGTACGTGGGGTTTCGACCCGCAATCATAAGATTTCACCTCCTCATACGACATTTGGTATATGTTGAAGGATTTTTCCTGGTCTTTCGAAATTTCATTGCCTGAACTGTCCAGGCAGTAGGTGGCATTGATATAGGGTTCGTGGCTCACCAATAGTTCTTTGTCTTTGGTCACGGCCAAATCCAATTCAAGGGTGGTGGCGCCTATTTTTAAGGCCTCAAGGAATGCCGGGATAGTGTTTTCCGGCATCAGGCCCCTTGCCCCACGGTGGCCTTGTATATCGAGGGTCTTTTCCATATCAGTTTCTTTGCGTTGGCATGAGAAGGTAAGGATTGTAAGCAGGAAAACTATGGCACATGGCTTAATTGATCTTTTCATTTTATTTGTTGTTCTTTTTTTGCTCCGCAATAGCTGCAGCCACCAGTAGGAGCACCAATGCAAAAGCTATCCAAAAATACGACGAGAGCTCTGCCCTAAACAAAGCCAAATAAACAGTGGCCCCTAAAATCCCACCTAGAGCAGGACCAATGACAGGAATCCATGCGTATTTCCAATCTGAGGTACCCTTTCCTGCAATGGGCAACAAAAAATGCGCAATCCTGGGGCCCATATCCCTGGCAGGGTTGATGGCATAACCCGTTGAGCCACCCATGGACATGCCTATGGCAAATACCAGCCCACCTACGACCAATGGATTGAGCCCTTGGGTAAATTCGTTGGCACCAATGAACATAAGGCCAAATACGAGTATGAAAGTACCCATCACCTCGCTGAGAATGTTGGCATATCTGGAAGGTACCGCCGGGCCGGTCGAAAAGACACCAAGCTTGGTTCCCTTGTCTTCGGTTTTGGCCCAATGTGGTAAATATTGCAACCAGACCAGTGTGGCCCCCAGCACCGCCCCCAGAAACTGGCTGATGATATAGCCAGGAACATCTGACCAGGGGAATTCACCCGCTGCAGCCAGTCCCAGCGTCACCGCTGGATTGATATGTGCCCCACTGATGGAACCCACGGCATATACCCCAAAAGATACGGCCATGCCCCAGCCAAGACAAATTAAAATCCAGCCGGATCCCTGGGCAAAGGACTTGTTGAGGCTAACGGTCGCGTTTACCCCACAACCAAAGTAGATGAGTACTGCGGTCCCGATTAATTCTGCTAAGTAAGTGTTCATTTGGTTTAGGTTAAATTGAACATGTCATTTTTCGTATTCAAGTCGGTGTTTTAGATTCTACTGGATTTTGTAGTAAACAAAACTTCAAAATCCTATTTTCAAACCAACCGGGCAATGATCCGACTCCATGTACTCCGGGTGAATAGTTGCCGCCTGTAGCTTGGGGTTTAAAGATGAACTGGTGAGGAAATAGTCGATTCTCCAGCCCACGTTCTTCTCTCTGGCACTGCCCATGTAGCTCCACCAGCTATAGGCTATTTCGTCAGGGTGAAAATGCCTGAAGGTGTCGGTAAGCCCTGCGCTCGTAAAATTGTCCATACCGTCTATTTCCACCTGTGTAAAACCGGCGGCCTTGTTGTAATTGGGCTTTGGCCTGGCCAGGTCTATCTCCTTGTGGGCTACATTAAAGTCTCCACATACGATCACGGGTTTGGTTTTCTCCAGAGATTTTAGGTATTTCAAAAAATCTGCATCCCATTGCGAACGGTACTCCAATCTGGACAGGTCCCTTTTGGAATTGGGTACATATACAGTCACCAGAAAAAAATTGTCGTATTCAGCAGCAATCACCCTTCCTTCCATATCGTGTTCTGAAATTCCTACATCATTGGTTACACTTATTGGTTCTGTTTTGGACAATATGGCTGTACCGGAGTAGCCCTTTTTTTCGGCAGAATTCATGTAAATGTGATAGCCATTCAGTCCATCGAGGGCTTCCAGTATCTGATCGTCCCGGGCCTTGGTTTCCTGGATACACAGGATGTCGGGGTTGAGTTCTTTCAAAGAATCAAAAAAACCTTTCTTGATAGCCGCCCTGATTCCGTTAAGGTTCCAGGAAATAAGATTGTATTGCATGTTTGGATATTATTTTATTGTAAAAATATGATGTTTTACAAATATGTGAAATGTCAGGTGAAGTTTGTGGTGGAAGCCACCAAATCGTTTATTTGTTCTAGTTCCTGAGTGATCCGCTGTTTGTCCCATTGCAGGTATTTGGCCATGATATTGGCTATTTCTTTCTTAGTCTTCGAAATACTGGAGATGTTGAAAAACAGGCGGCCGGTCCTCCGCACATAAAAATCCTGCAGAGACATTACCATTTCATTTTCCAGGCAATATTTGATTTCTGCATGAAGGATTTTATAGTCTTGAGAGCCCTCTTCCATCTCTTTGGCCATGTTCAGTATGTCATTGGTCTGGGTACCATACAGGTTCACCAGATAGTTGATGGTTTTAGGGTTCAGGTCAGGATTTCCTTTTTTCAACTCCTTTTTGTAGTCGTTTACCGCATTGTAATTTTTGAAGCCGTTTCCGGGAAGAAGGATTTTTTTGGTTTTACACTTTCTTTTTATAGTAATGCCAGACTTTTTTTCTTTCATTTCCAACACTGCTGTTACCACCTTGTTGGCCATTTGGCGGTACCCTGTAAGTTTGCCACCAGCTATGGAAATGAGCCCGTTTTTTGCGATAAAGAGTTCATCTTTTCGAGAGATTTCCGATGCGGATTTTCCCTCTTCTGCAATCAAAGGTCGTATGCCGGCCCATGAAGACACCACATCTTTTTCCTGTAGGGCCACTGTCGGGAACATGTGGTTTACAGCATCAATTATATAGCTGACATCCTCTTTGTTTACTGCCACCTGGGCAGGATCGCCCTCGTAGTTGGTATCGGTGGTGCCTATATAGGTTACCTCGTTTTTCGGTATGGCGAAGATCATCCTGCCATCCGAAACATCGAAGTACACCGAATGTTTCACAGGCAACTTCTTGTGGTCCACTACAATATGTATTCCTTTGGTAAGGTGGAGGCTTTTTCCCTGTATTTTCTCACTTTTACCCCGGACTATGTCCACCCAGGGGCCCGTGGCATTTACCACATAGTTGCCATATATCTTTACCTTTTTTCCACTTACCCTGTCAGTACATTTTACCCCATGGGCCATCCCACCTTTTTCCATGATCTCGTCCACTTCCATGTAGTTGATGGCAAATGCATTGAAGTCCAGGGCTGCTTTTATTATTTCTATAACCAATCGAAAATCATCGGTTTGGTATTCCGCATAGAGGCCACCCCCTTCTACCACATCACCTTTAAGCAGGGGTTCCAATTTCATCGTTTCTTCACGAGAGAGCATTTTCCTTTGATCCTCTTTTTCTACATTGGCCAGCACGTCATATACCATCAGGCCTACAGAGGTAATGATCTTGCCGTAGTTTCCATTAGTGATCAGCGGCAGCAGCATCTTCTCGGGGCGAACCAGGTGAGGGGCAAGCTTGTGGACTATGGCCCGCTCTTTCCCCACTTCCCGTACCAGGTTGAACTCAAACTGTTTCAGATATCTAAGCCCACCATGGATCAGTTTGGTGGACTTGCTGCTGGTGCCACCGGCAAAATCCCCTTTTTCTATAAGTGCCACTTTTAAACCCCTTGATGCTGCATCGAGGGCTATTCCTGCCCCTGTGATACCCCCACCGATAATGACAAGGTCAAAATAATCTTTTTCGAGAGTGGCAATGATATTTGGGCGGTCTGTTGAAGAAAAACTCATAGTTAATAATTTTGCGCAAGGTAAAGTTTTAGAGGGTTACTGGTTGCCTCGCTGTGTTATGATTTTATTATCGTACAAGCTTTACCAAACCTCGAAGGCTTGGTAAAGCTCCAACGCTTGCTTTTATTCATGGCAGATCAAATTTTCGATTTCCATGTGATTTGCATAGTTTTTATGAAATTTGACAAACTCCTTTTCACCCCCGAACCATTTCAACACATCATTTTTACATACTTTGGTTGCTTGGTTCGATATGATTGCACGATAGGAATTATACTTCCAATTTTCAACAGAATTTGTAATCCCATGATGAACCGGGTTGTTATGGATATAATGGATGATTTTCGTAAAATAATCATTTTTATCAACATGAATCCTTTTAAATCTTTTTTGAAATAGGCTACCATTTCTCCGATACTGCTTGTTGAAAGCTAATGTATAACTACTCAAAAACCTTTTGAATTTCTCTTCCAGGTATTTATTAATATCATCTATTTCCAGAGGGTTCACCCGTACGAAGAAATGAAAATGGTTGGGCATCAGGCAGTACGCCATTACCGACAAGAAACTATCAAAATACTTGTTCCACTGATTTAGGAAGAAATTGTAGTTTTGGTCTGATCGGTACAGTAGTTCCTTGTTTATTGTTCTATTAAAAACATGGTAGTAAAGACCTTCTTCAAATATATCGTGGTATTTTGATGACATAAACTATTGCGGCTGAAACTCTCTTAAATTATAAATCTTTGGTTAAAAAAAGTGCTCTCTATAGCTTTACTAAACCTTCAAGGTTTAGTAAAGCTCATCTGCAAAGCATGCCTTTTAAATATCCATCAAGTTATTACATGTTTTGTGAACAGTTTGACCATATCCTCGGTGTTTGGTAAAACCTGTCAAAATCAATCATCTTCAGCTGCCCAGCCCATAGTCCTTTTCACAGCTTTTTGCCATCCCTGATAGAGTTCATTGCGCTTTTCTTCTGATATCTCAGAGGAGAATGTTCGATCTATTTTTCTGTTGTTGAGGATGTCTTCCTTTTTCCAAAGTCCGGCTGTGATGCCTGCCAGGTAGGCAGCCCCAAGTGCTGTTGATTCAATCACTTCAGGACGTTCGACAGAAGTGCCTAGTATATCGGCCTGAAACTGCATCAGGAAGTTGTTGGCGCAGGCCCCACCATCGACTTTGAGCTCGCTTAGTTTAATACCTGAGTCGGCCTGCATAGCATCCAGTACATCTTTGGTCTGATATGCAAGTGACTGCAATGTAGCCTTGGCGATATGATTTTTGCCTGTATCCCTGGTGAGCCCGAAAATGGCCCCTCGGGCATACATATCCCAATATGGGGCACCAAGCCCGGCAAATGCAGGCACTACATACACCTGATCGTCCCCCTTGGCCGAGATGGCCAGGCCTTCTGATTCCGGGGCTGAATCTATGATCTCCAAACCATCCCTCAACCACTGCACAGCTGCACCGGCAATAAAAATACTGCCTTCCAGGGCATAATGCACCTGGCCATCCAGGCCCCAGGCTATGGTAGTGAGCAACCCGTTATCAGAATGCTGGATTTTGGTACCTGTATTCATCAACATAAAGCAGCCAGTACCGTATGTGTTCTTCGCCATTCCGGCTTCAAAGCAAGCTTGCCCAAATAGGGCGGACTGTTGGTCTCCGGCTACTCCCAATATTGGGATTTGTGCACCTTGAAAGTTGAAAATCCCAAATTCCGATCCGGATGGCTGAACACTTGGCAACATTTCTGTGGGTACCCCAAGCCTGTCCAGCATTTTGTCATCCCAGTCCAGGGCCACAATGTCATACATCATGGTGCGCGAGGCATTTGTGTAGTCAGTTACATGCGACTTGCCCCCGGTCATGTTCCATATTAGCCAGGAATCCACCGTGCCAAAAAGCAATTCCCCATTTTGGGCCTTTGCTTTTGCCCCATCTACATTTTCCAAAATCCAATTGACTTTGGTGCCTGAGAAATAAGAATCTACCACCAACCCTGTTTTTTCCTTTACATGGGCTGACAATCCTTCTTTTTTTAATTGGGAGCAAAATCCGGAGGTACGGGTATCTTGCCAGACTATTGCATTGTAAACAGGTTTTCCTGAGGCCTTTTCCCAAACCACAGTTGTTTCCCGCTGGTTGGTGATGCCTATGGCCGCTACCTGCGAAGGGCTCACCTTGAATTTACCAAGTACTTCTTCGAAAACTTCTAGTTGTGACTGTAAGATATCTGTCGGGTCGTGCTCAACCCATCCCGGCTTTGGGAAATGCTGATCAAACTCCTTTTGTGCGATCCCAACCAGCCCGCCTGCTCCATCGAAAAGTACTGCACGCGAGCTGGTTGTTCCCTGATCCAGGGCAACAATAAATCTTTCTTTCATTTTTAAGTGGTATAGTTGTAGTTGGCACCCAATTTAACCAAAGCGCTCAAACTATTCTTAAAATGTTTGTCAAAATGTTAGGAGTTACCCGCCTGTGTGCAATTATTAGCGTTGAATGTTGCACATCTGGTGCTTAGGCCAACCAGGTAGGTATTGGTACCCCAAGTTTGGCCGAACAGCTTTTTACTGAGTCAATAATAGCAGGATTGAGCGCTACACCTTCCTCTTTCTGCTGCCTTCGCAGTTGGATAGCCCGGCTGCCTGGCAGCCTTACTGGTTTATCTGGGTCAATTGGTCTGGATGACAAGCAGGTCTTTGCCAAGAACTGAGCCTGCTTTTGAAAAGCTTCTATGCCTCCAAAGCCATCAGGATCAATCACCTGAAGAAAGACGGATGCACCCCATTTGTCGGGTTTATCTGCACGCCCATACCCGGCCAAGCCAGATGTTAACATTTCAATGAGGAGGCCCAAACCAAAACCTTTGTATCCTGCGTCTTGCCCACCTAATGGCAGGATAGTTGACGGTGGATCTTCTTTGAAAGTAGCCGGATCATTGGTTACCACTCCCTTATTGTCCTGAAGCCAGGGGTGCGGAAGTTTTTTGCCCTGGGCCAGGCTCTGGTTGATCATGCCATTGGCCGTGGTGGACATGCTGATGTCTATGATTATTGGTTCGCCCTCGGTGGGTATGCCGATGGCCAGGGGGTTGGGACTGTACACCCCTTCGAGCCCCCCGAAGGGTGCCACTGTAGCATTGACGGGATCAGAACAGGAAAGCAAAAACATGCACCCTTTTTCGGTAACTTTTTCAGGGTATGCAGCCAAACAACCTATATGGTGACTTTTTTGGATGGTCATTGTCACTACAGGATACTGCCTGACCCTTTCCAGGGCAAGGTCTATGGCGTTGTGAACCAGCCATGGACCTGGAAGGTACCTGCCATCCCACGCTATGCTCGACCCAGTGTCGCGCAGGGTTTGTGCCTTGCCTGAAAGTAACATACCACTGTCAAGGGCACTTTCGATATAAGCTGGTAAAAGTGCCAGGCCGTGTGTTTCATGCCCCATAAGGTCGGCTTCCACGAGTGTTTGGGCTGTATCTGATGCCTGGGTTTCTCCGAGCCCTGCTTTCATGAGCAATTCTAAGGCAAGTTGTTGGAGGTTTTGATGTTGATATTTGGCCATATTGGACATTTCTAGTTTGGGAGATAGACTTGTGCTAAAATAGGGATAATCTGCAACTGAGTTATAAGGCTGTATGTATTTTCGAAGCAATTCTTACATTCACTTCCAGAGCCATGCTATCGGAGGTTAGGATTCCGGGTCTCATTCCTTCGTCATGGGCCGTGGAATGACGGACGGTAGTGGTAGCTTTGAGGGTTTAGGCTTTGCGGTTTACCTTGTTTTGTTATGAGAGCGTTGTTTCATTTTGGAGCAGCCACCTCTGTTCTGCGTCATTCCGGACGCAGTGAAACGGAGATCGGGAATCTCAATAGTTCAATAATACCTTTTTCTACCAGATTCCCCGGTCTTGCTCCTCCGTCACAAGCCGTGGAATGACGGGCGGTGGTAGTAGCCCTTGGATTTGCATGTTTATAACTTCTTATCTCCTCCTGATTGATTGCAAACTATTACCGAAAGTGAAAACCCAACCCTATACGTCATTCCCGACGAAGCAAAGCGGAGATCGGGAATCTCGTCAGTGGAAGTCATGCACTTGATCTAGATTACCTGGTCTCATTCCTTCGTCATGAGCCATGGAATGACGAGCGGAGGTTGTTTTCTTTTGTCTATCAGCCTAGCCCCTGGTAAATACCCAATTCGATTCATCAGACTGGGATGGATCAAAAGCATAGCCATTGCCATTGAATGATTTCATCAATTCCGGTTCGGTGATTCTGTTTTTGATGATGTAGTTGGCCATCACTCCCCGGGCATTTTTGGCATAGGTCATCAGCACCTTGTAGCCACCATTGCTAAAGTCCTTGAAAATTGGTGTAATGACTTTCTGATTGAGCTTTGGCTCATTTACTGATTTGAAATATTCGGTAGAAGCCAGGTTTACAATACAATCCGCATCGCCTAAATCGGCATTGATGCGTTTGGTAATCTTATCGCCCCAAAATTGGTACAGGTTGTTGTAGCTATAGTATTTTAGTCTGGTGCCCATTTCCAGGCGATAGGGCTGTATGAGATCCAGTGGTCGGAGCAGCCCGTACAGTCCTGACAGAATCCTGAGGTGGTTTTGGGCAAACTGCAGGTCTTCTTCATCCATTTCCCTGGCGTTCAGCCCACGGAAAACTTCCCCATTGAATGCCAGCACGGCTTGCTTGGTATCTTCCCTTTTGGGCGTAGGCGTCCACTTTTGGTACCTGTCCACATTGAGGGCGGCAAGTTCCGGACTAATGCTCATCAACTCTCCCACTTTTTTGCGTGAAAAAGTACCCATCTTTTTGATCAGCCGGGTAGATTCTGTCACAAAATCAGGCTCGGAACTGTGGGACGTATGGGCTGGGGAATCGAAATCGAATGACTTGGCAGGTGAAATGAGTAAGAGCATAGAAACGGAGTAAATTAAGTTGTAAAAGTAATGAAAAAGTGAGGTAAAGGGCAAAGCTATTAATTTAGGAGCTGCAAGGCATGGTTGGCAAATTCAACAGATTGCTTGGTGTCTTCTGCCTGAAGAGATGCCTTGGTACTACCATAATTCCGGGCACTGATGACAGTTCAAGAAGGTGAACGTCCGTTTGACAACTAATTACCTTTTTGACCTGAATCACAGATTGGTCTCCCATGCGCGACTATTAACTTTTGATCGATGTGTGCAGGTTTCATTATGACAAATAGGAAGAACCTAACTTTTGGGTGAGCACTATTCAGGGGCAGCCATTTTATTAAACCGCTGATGAGCTTTGTTCAGTAACTCCAATCCCTTTTCCAGGTGTCAATTAGGTCGAAAGATATTTTAAAGTCAGTTTTAAGGCTTGAATTATTTGACTGGGCGGCAACTCCATATACGCCAATCCTAAGTCTTCGTCTGGCCCCAAATTTGAATACCCTTTCCATTCCTACAAATACCTCGGAATGGCGATAATTGCTTTCCTGAACCCAAAGTGTGCCAGCCCCTGCTACCACTCCAAACCGAAGCTTTTTCACAAGGGGAATGTTATTGATAAGTGCCCCATTAAAATGGTGAATATGGTGTACCTCAAAATATGGATTGGTAGCTATCAGGGCTGTATCCAGAAGCTGAAAAGATTCCAGGGGGTTGGAATACAAATAGGGATCTGACTGCCTGAACCGTTTTTGATCGATCAGTCTGAGGGTATGGGTATTGATGAATTTTCCTGCTCTGGCTTTGTATTCTGAGTTGCCCAGCATCCCCAGGGTTAATTTTTGATTGATGCTAAACTCTAACTGATCAAAATCCACATCGCTGGAAAATGGGCCGTTCCACCCCTTGAAATGGCTAAGACTGAAAGTAGGGTATTTGCTGCCCAGGACTACTTTCCACTTGGGTTCGGTCATGAAACGCTGTTTGGGCGTATAAGAAATCCTTACCTCGGTGGTAAGGGCAGAATAATCTTGAAAGTCCAAAGGTTCTTTGTCGTCAATAATGTCCCCTATGAAAGTGTTGCTGTTAAAGGAGCTGGCTGAAATCCGTCTGGCGAAATTGAATCCAGTGACGAGATAAAACCCGTTGAAAAACTCCCTTCTATGGCTGACACCAAACCGGTCGTTGAGGATATAATTCGATCGCCTCAGCTGGTTGAGGTAGGCATCATTTGGATTGATTGAGAAAAAAGAGCGCCCACCGCTTACCGAAATGCTGCCTACTTTCATAGGTGCATACAAAAACCTTGACCGTATGTTGCCTTGTATGTCCGAATTTTTAAGCCCAATGTTAAGGGATCCCCCTGTCCAAATCGAGCGGCCACTTTCCCACCTTTTCCAATACGAAGTGTAAGGCCCCAACCGAAATCCGCCAATTACTTCAAAACCGATAAGGTTCGTCAAAGAACCAAAATAGTACTGCCTTTGTTTTCTATAGTTTCTGTACCCAACACCATGGAAAAGCAATTCGCCAAGGGTGATTTTATTGTACCTGGCCTCAATAGAGTCTTTGTATTCAATGGTGTTGTGCACAGCATGGATGCTGTCCCTGTGATGGATCATTTCCTGCTCTTTCACCGTGAGGGGCTCAGGCCTGGTGCTGTTCCAGTAGCTGGAATCCTTTTTGTAGGCCTCCTGCTTCGTTATGGCGACCTCATTTCCAAAAAACTTCTCAGGAAATTGGTAATTGATCTGAAAATCCGAAAAATGATAGACAGTATTTCCCCTGAACTCTTTACGCCTTCCATTTTTGGTTTCGTATGAAAACTCTTGCCTATAGGGTATCCAAAGCGAATCGGCTACTGGTTTGTAGGCTTGCTGAATCCGAAATTTGTCGTATAGTTTCAAACTCCCTTTATGAAAAGACAAATCAAGCTTGTTGATATTCCAAATGCTGTCATTGATATACAAATAGCCACTACATGTGGAGTTGCCACTTTTACGAGGGGTCACTTTTATCTTGTACACTAATTGTTGGTCCACCGTGTCAACTTGCTCCAGTTTAAATTTATAGGACAAAATAGACATCTTACTTATTGGAGAAATCACTGGGGATTCCGTCAGGCTTTTGACCTCAAGAAGATTGCGATAAAAGTTGAAATCGGCCTGGTCAAATGGGGGTACATACAATCCGGCTTTTGTACCGTATGACTTTACTGCTGTGCGTTCTTCCTTGTACCTGAAAGGATATTTATAGTTCAGGGTAAGGTTCATTTCGAGCAAATTAATATTTGGCATCTTTTTCTTCCCTTCCTCCCTTTCTTGCTCAAAGGGGTCGTCAGGTTGCCCTTCCAGGCTCACTATTTCCTGTTTGCCATCCACCTTTTTTTTCACATCCACTATTTCGAAAGCCTTGACATACACTTTACTTCTTGAGCTGTTCAATTGTTTCAGGTGCTTCTTTTTATGCTCTATTACTTTTTGGATGATTTCGTAAGCAGGGTCTTTTCTTTTGGCCCTCACCACTACTTCCTCAAGTTCTTGTTTCGAGGTTTCCAGCCAAACATTTTTCTGTACCACATTTCTATCCTTGATCGTTATTTCATACGATGCGGTTTTGTATCCTACTGAGGAAAAGATGACGTGGTACAACCCAATTCCGATACCATTGATAAAATACCGACCTTCAGCGTCACTTGAAGTACCGGTTTGCAATTCTTTTATAAAAACACTTGCGTAAGGTATGGGGTTGTTGTGCTCATCCTGGATATAACCGCTAATTCCCTGTGCTGTCGATGCTGTCGCATATAAAACTAGGAGCATACTTACCAAACAGAGGAATTTGGGCATTGGTGAAAGATCAGGTTGGGGAAACTACAATACACAATGTCTTTTGGTATAGCCAAGTTGCCTTATGACACCCCGAGAAGACTTTGATATTGTATGACGAATCGAAAAGGCGATTATTATATAATGGAAAACACAGTGTTCATCTGTTGGCAAATAGCCGGTTCAATCCACCAGTCTCGAAAATGTTGCACACACTCTCCTGAAAGCAAGACAATTATTTTATAGTTTGTATTCCATTTATTGGTTGAGGTATTTGTTCAACCCTATTTTGTGAGATTATAAACCCTCGCCCCCGTTTCGTGCCGGTCTGTCCGGTGAGGCAGCTCTTCACAAACAAGAATCATAGTTGAAAGGTAATGAAAATGAAACCAGCCGGGCAAGTATATTGTGTTAGATTAATACACAGCGGTATTGGATAGTTTTTTTACATCATCATGATTTATCATGGCATTAGATGTCATTATTTGTTTTCACATCATGAAAGAGTTTACCAGCCGACCAGCTAAGTTCTCCCAAAGCCCTACCGTATTTGGCTCTTAATTCTATGAGTTTTATTTGGCTCTTCAACTTCTTGTTTTCCCTGCTATTGAGTAAAAATACTGAGCTTTCCCCACTGTCAAATTTGATTTGCTCGGCCTGTAGCATGCGCACCTGATTGGTGATGATGCGCTCTTGCTCCTTTATCATTTCATCCAGGGTAAAGCCCTTGTTGTAGCTTTGTTCTACTTTGGTAAAGGTCTCTTGTGCCTTATTGTCAAGTTTCAGGCTGTTTTCTTGCTGCTTCAGGGTTACCACTTTCAGTTTGGCCCTTTCTTTTCTTACCAGTAGAGGAAATACAAACTCAAACCCACCTTTGTAGTTGTTGGCATAGGCACCATTGTCTCCATTGTCCCGATTTCCATTTTGCAGCAGCAAGTTGTAATTGATGTTGAATACAGGTTTGAGTTGCTCTTTTCGCATCTTCCTATCCAGGTCCAATATAGTATTTTGAATTTCCAGCTGCTGTAGTTGGGGATGGTTGTGTATTGCCCATTGAAGTACCTGATCAAGGTCTATGTCTTCTTTACCAGCATGGGTTTCGGGTATCATTTGGCCCAGATCAATCTGGTCGTTCCAGATAAAATTCCTTAAGAGTAGTTCGCAGTTTTGCAAGGCCATATCAGCCATTTTCAATTCATTGCCCCATTGTTGTACCTGAATATACATTTCTACCGAATCGATAGCGGCATACTCACCATTTATAACTGATTCCCGTACCCCTTGGTATTTTTGCTCGATCAGGCGCAGGTTGTCCTGCACCAGTTGCCGAATATGGTATTGCTCGTACCACAGCCAATAGGCATGATTGGCATCCAAAAAAAGGTTGTTTAGCAGTATTTGAGCATCATTCCGGGTGAGTTCTGAATGAAAATTGCTCTTTTTCAATTCTATGTTGCGCGGGTTTCGCATAAGTCCCTGGCCCAATGGTACGGATATGCCCATATAATAAAGGCCCTGGTTGGGGAGCGAATGCTCGGGGTTGAGGTACAAACCACTGTTGTTTTCAAATCCAGCCTTTAAATCTACATTCAACAAAGTAGGTACTTTGAGGTAGGTGTTCCACAGGTCATAATAGTCCTTGCCATTAAAATCTTTTGTATAAAATGTGGAGTTTAACTTGGGATCAAAAGCACCTCTGGCCTCCTGAATGCTTAACCTACCCCGTTGGACAAGCAGAGTGGCTTGTTTTACTATAGGGTGATTTTGATACACCATACAATAGTATTGCTCCAAGGGCAGTACCGTAGAGGTGCTATCCTGAGCGTTAACGTTCCAAAAACTGACGAAAAAAAGCAACTTGAAGAAGAAAAAGAGTCTCATTTTTTAGTCATTTTAGGTTTGGGGGCATAATTTTCTTCCTTGTAAAAATCCGGTGGGAATCCGTTGAGGTTTCTCCACAATTCATACCACACCGGTACTCTATTGAGGAGCGCTATCCCATTGGCCCCCGAGCCGATTCGCAACAATTCAGGCCATGGCCGGGCATCTTCACCTTCGGGCACCACTAATACGCGAAAATTGCCATTGGGGCCAGCTACCTTGTCATAAGCCACGATTTTGCCATCGTAGGCACCAAAGGATAGTCCCGGCCACCCGCTGAATACAAGTGCCGGCCATCCATCAAACTGAAGCCTGACGTTTGCGTTTTCCCTTATCAGGGGCAGATCAATAGGACGTACATACATTTCCACTGCCAGATCGTAGTGCGCCGGCACAAAAGTGAATATAGGCTGGCCCTCCTTTACGGTTTCGCCAATACCAACTACCAAAGCCCTGGTGACATAGCCATCTTGCGGGGCTGTGATGGCGTAAAATCCCGATCTTTTTACATAGTTGGATTCCTGAATGGACAGCTTGTTGTAGTCAGCTTCTGCCTGGAGTATATTGGATATGGCAGACATGTGGTCCGATTCTGCTTTGGCGATTTTTTCCATGTACTCGTTTTCAATGGCATTGAGGTTTATCCTTGCATTGATGTACTCGTTTTGGCTAACCAGCCACTTATTCTGTATAGCAATTTTCTTGTTGACTGACTCCTGCAGCTTTTGCTTTCTTTTTTGTAAATCGGTCAAAGACTTTAAGCCCTGTTTGTAGAGGTTTTCCTGCCTTTCAAATTGGTTTTGGGCAATCTCTAAATTGACGACAGCCGTTTGATAGTCTATACTATCAGAGGTCACCTTCAGGGCGGCCTGTTTCAGGTAGTTTTCTGCCTGCAATAGCTTCAGTTTCTTGTTTTTCTTCAGGGCATCTATCTGGTTTGTGAGGGCATGGGCTTTTTCCTTATAGGAGGCCACTGAAGCTTTTTTTGCTTCAGCTTGTTTCGCTGTTTTTTCGATTAAAAAAGGATCCAGGTAATCAGGTTTCATTTCTGATATGTACACCACGGTATCCCCCCTTTTCAAAAGTTGACCCTCGTTTACATACCATTTTTCCACACGACCAGAGATCATAGAGTGTATTTGCTGTTCCCTGTTTTGCGGGTTCAGCGAAGTGAGTTTTCCTTTTGCCCTTATGTTTTGTGTCCAGGGCAGAAAGAGGATTATGCATGCCAGGCAAAACAACGTGCCCAGCAAAATTATTAGCCTATTTGAGGCTTTCGAAACCATCACCTCTTGATAAGAATGACACCCCGATAGAATTTCATCCCGGTTTATATTATTGTTGGAAATATTCAACATGGCTGTTTTATTTTTTATTCTGCTTGATATCTACAATTTTCCCATACTCCAGGGTAACCACTTTGTCGCATGCCTCTGTCATTAGTGGATCGTTGGATACGGCCAGCAAGGTCCAGTTTGCATTCTTGTCGCATAAAATCGAACTGATTTTTTTACGGTCTTCAAAATCCAGGTTTTGAAGTGTGTTGTCCATCACAATGATTTTTGGTTTTTCCGCCAGGGTCCTTGCCAGTATTATTTTTTGCTTTAAGCTGGTTGAGAGGCCCTGTCCTTCCGGTAGTATCCTCGTATTGAGTCCATCGGGTAGTTGCCTGAAAAAATCAGTTAGTCCAACCTGGTTTATGGCCCAGATTATGTCCTGAGTGCCTATGCCTTCCTTTCCCACTGTTATGTTTTCGGATAAGGTACCATAAAACAGGTCTTGCAGCCCCAGGTTGTCGCCAATCACTGACCTGAAACTCATAATGCTGATATCCTTAAGTGGAATACCATTGAACATAATTGATCCCTGATAGTCGCTGTAAAGGCCTGATATGAGCGATATCAGTGTTGTTTTTCCCGATTGGTTTACCCCAGTAATACACACTTTTTCATAAGCCTCTATTTTCAGGTTGATTTCAGACACAGAGGG
This sequence comes from Cyclobacteriaceae bacterium, assembly GCA_040222275.1. Taxonomy (GTDB): domain Bacteria; phylum Bacteroidota; class Bacteroidia; order Cytophagales; family Cyclobacteriaceae; genus CAXBNB01. The sequence continues at coordinate 89,770 of JAVKDJ010000002.1, read as the reverse complement.
TTTTAAGGAACCCTTGTACGTGTAGGTAAGGTTTGAAAGTTCAATAGACAGTCCTTTGTCCTGGTCTATTTCGTTCAGATCAAAGCCATCGTCTTTTTCTATATCAATGTCGGTCACCTGCCCTAGTTTTTCCATTCCTGTGAGCACATCGTAGACAGTTTCCATGCTCAGGATCAGTTTTTCGACCGAACTCAATACCAGAAGTATAATAATTTCGGATGCGACAAATTGGCCCAGGTTGATTTCCTGATTGATAACCAGAATACTTCCCAAAATGAGTACACCAGCGGTAATGAGGGTTTTGAAAGCTACAATGCTGGAAAATTGAAAAATCAGAATGTTGAAATGTTGCTTTCGGAATTTTAGATAGTTGCCTACATAATAGTCAGTCTTTTTTATGGGCAAGTCAGTTTCCCCTGCAAGCTTAAAGGTACCCATCACCCGCGCCAGCTCTTCAAGCCAGTGGGCTACTTCGTACTTGTATTTAGATTCCATAATACTACTTTTCAGCCCTCTGGAACCCGTGATGACAAATATAAGTGCGATTAGCCCGAGCAGGATAATGCCGAAGAAAACGAAAAACTCGTGATAAACAGATAAAAGTATTAATCCAAAAATGATTTGCAATGAAGAAGCGGAGACATCCAGAAGTACCTTGGAAAGCCCTTTTTGAACGTTGAGCGTATCAAAAAAACGGTTCATTAACTCTGGTGGATAAAAACTGGTGAGTGATTCCATTTTGAACCTGGGGATGCGAAAAGCAAACTCGAATGAAGCCCGGGTAAAGATCCTTCTCTGTAATAGTTCAGTAAGCGAAAGTTGCAGTAGTTGAATGACGCCTGAGACTGCAACGCCTATTACAACTATGAAAATCAGTAATCCCAGCGAAGCAGAGTATTCCGCACTAATGATAAAGCCAATAATGGCCTGCACACCCAACGGTAAAGAGAGGTTTATTATTCCATTGAAAATAGCATACGAGTAAATGATAAATATCTCTTTTCTATCCAGGGATAGCATCCGAAATAGTCTCTTTAAGGGAGTGATGGTGCTCTCTGAATATATGCTTTCAAGGTTGATGGTATCGTTCATATTGTATAAAGAATTTAACGGATAAGCTTGAATACAAACTCTTCTATAAATGTATAGACTTGCCTTTCCAGACTTTCTTTCTTTTTCATCGAAATTTCAGTTAGAGAAGGCAGGTGCTGGGCAAAAAAAGCCTGCTGGTGAGAAGCTTCCAGGATGGTGCTGACCAGGGCATGTGGATATGGATAGGCGGGGTTGATATCATTCACCACAAGGGCTACTTTATGGCACAACCCTTTGAACCCTTTGAAAAGGCCCAGGTTGTTGATTTCATCTACCTGCTTGGTTAAGTAGGTTTTGTCCGCTTCACTTACTACTACTTTTCTGAGCAGGGACAGCTGCATTCCAGGCATATCAATATCCGAAATATGTTCGCTGGCATGGCAGATGATTTTGATCATCTCTTTGAGTTTTTCATCGCTGGCTTTTATATGATGAGTGCTTACATCTATCATGTATTCTACCCAGGCCCAATACCATGTGGTGATATAGACCAAAAGTTTGTGTTTGTTATCAAAATACCTGTAGATGGAAGCTTCCGTAGAATCAATAGCTGAAGCCAATTTTTTGAAGGTAAACAACTCAAAGCCGAGCTGGTTCATCAGTTCTATGCTAGTGGAAACAATGTTTTTCCCCAAATCAGACGATTGGGGGTCCTTGTTATAGTATTTTTTTTCTATGACTATGGAAATGGCTGACATAAAAAGAGAAAGTAATATTATTCATAATGATAGTAATACTATCACGAGTACGAAGGAACGAAAAAAGTGTTGCAAGAGTATGCAAGAGGTAATCAAAAGAAGCTATCTTTTTGTTTTTGCCTGCTTTACTATGGATATTTGTTAGCACTCCAAAAGCTGATGGATGAAAAATATACATGTACTAGACCTTAATTTCCTCAACCTGTCCCATACCATTGCTTCATTCCTGATTGAAACATCTGAAGGGCCGGCATTGGTGGAGACTGGCCCCCACTCTACCATCAGGGCAATGGAAAAAGGCCTTGCTGCCCATGGCTACAAAGTGGAGGACGTGAAACATGTATTTCTGACACACATACACCTCGACCATGCCGGGGCGGCATGGGTCTTTGCCGAGCACGGGGCGAAAATATATGTGCACCCCTTTGGTGCCAAAAATATGCAAGATCCTTCCCGGTTGATGGAATCCGCTAGGAGGATTTATCAGGAAAAAATGGACGAGCTGTGGGGGCAAATGAAAGAAATACCAGCAGGACAGTTGATTGAAGTAGGGCATGAGGAAGAGGTGAAAATTGGGGACACCACCATGAAATCCTGGCATACGCCCGGCCATGCCCGCCATCATATCGCCTGGCAATTGGGTGATGCCGTTTTCACCGGGGATGTGGCCGGTGTTAAAATCGACGATGGGATAGTAGTGCCTCCCTGCCCACCACCCGATATCCATATAGAAGACTGGAAGAACTCAATCAGCCTGCTCAGGTCGCTGAAAGTAAAGGAATTTTACCTGACGCACTACGACAGTATATCCAATATCGACCAACACCTGAATAATCTGGAGAACATATTGGACAACTGGGCAGCATGGGTGAAGCAACATTGGGAAGCCGGTGAGAGCAATGAAGAAATGGTGCCCCGGTTTATGCAACATGTTGCGAGCCAATTGAAAGCAGTGGGCTTAAATGACCAGGACATTCAACTCTACGAGGCGGCCAACCCATCATGGATGAGTGTGGCCGGACTGGTGAGGTATTGGAGCAAGAAAGCAGAAAAATCCTAAACGGGGACCCGCAGATACACACACAAAGATTTAATATGAAATTCCTTAAAAATCTAATTTTCCTTGACATAGAAACAGTGTCGGAAAAGCCTGATTTTTCTGCCCTCTCAGAAAAAATGCAGGAATTGTGGGTAAAAAAATCCATTTACCTGAAAAACGATGAGGGGATGAGCGCAAAGGAATTGTATGCAGAAAGGGCTGGTATCTATTCGGAGTTTGGCAAGGTGGTGGTCATTTCCATTGGTTTTTTTTACAACGACACGGAAGGAAACCTCAACCTGCGCATAAAGTCGCTCTATAATGACGATGAAAAAGCCCTACTTGAGGAGTTTGTCCAAACCATTTACAAAAAACTAGATGACCAAAAAATAAGGCTCTGTGCACACAATGGCAAAGAGTTTGATTTCCCGTACCTTGCCAGGCGTATGGTCATCAACCGCATCAAAATTCCTGGATTTCTCCAATTGTCAGGCAAAAAACCCTGGGAGGTCAACCACATCGATACCCTGGAAATGTGGAAGTTTGGCGACAGAAAAAGTTTTACCTCGCTGGAGCTACTCACCACCATTCTGGACATCCCTTCGCCTAAAGAAGATATGGACGGCAGCATGGTGTCTTCAGTTTATTACGATGAAAACAACCTGGAAAAAATAGCAGCCTATTGCAATAGGGATGTGGAGGCCACTGCGCAGCTTTTTCTCAGGTTGAGGGGCTTGGATATCTTGGCTGAGGATCAGATTCACTTTGTGAATTAATTGCATGGACACCAAAAGAATACCTCCATTGCTGAAAATAGACAACTTGTGTGTGCGCTACAAGTCGGAAAAAGGAATGGCCACCGCACTCAATGGAGTTGGGCTGGAGATAAAACGTGGGGAAATTGTGGCTGTGGTAGGAGAAACCGGCTCAGGGAAAACCACCCTTGGCCGAACCCTTCTGGACATCAACCCCGGCGATGCTGAGACCACCTTTGATGGCATCACTTTCTATAATCAGAAGGAAACCTTAATAGCAGATATCAAAGACTTTCATCCTTTGAGGGGCAGTCAAATCAGCATGCTTTTTCAGGAAGCCACCATATTTCTTAACCCTACTATGAAATGTGGCTCCCAAATAATGGAGGCCTTACTGCTGGATCGCAAGTGTAGTAGAAAGGAAGCCAAAGCCGTGGTATTGGAAGCGCTGGACAAAATTGGCTTCAATGAGCCTGAAAGAATTTTCAACTCCTATCCAGGTCAAATTTCCGGCGGTCAAAACCAACGTGTGATGCTGATCATGGCTACCATAAGAAAGCCTGCCCTGTTGATTGCAGATGAGCCCACTTCATCGGTAGATGTTGGCACCAAAGATACCATATTGGCCTATCTGAAAGATTTGGTAGAGGCAAACGGGATGTCGGTCATGTTGATCACACACGACCTGTTCCTGGCACTGAAGCACACTGATAGGATAATGGTTTTATCGCAAGGGCAAATAGTAGATAACATAGCAACCAGGAATTTTGACAAGTCTCCAAAGCACGATTACACCGCCAGGTTATTGCACAGCCATCAGGTGCTTTCTGATGGCAAGGAAACTCCGAAGAGTGAAAAAAAAGAGGAAGATTTCCTTACAGTTGAGGGACTGAATGTTTTTTATACTTCCTCAGGTGGGCGTTCCCTTTTTTACAATAAAAAAAAACATGCGGTCAAAAACGTTGGTTTTTCACTACAGAAGGGGGAAGTACTTGGAATACTAGGTGAATCAGGTAGTGGAAAAACTTCCCTTGCCTGGTGTTTGGCAGGATTGATAAGACAGTACTCTGGCACCATAAAATACCACAATGGCGAACTTTCAAAAGGAGATATCCAGATGGTGTTTCAAAACCCCGCCCCGGCACTGAGCCCAATGCAAAAAGTGGGAGATGCTGTTTGGGAGGTGCTGCGAACCAACAAGTCGAAATATGCAGGGGATGTGCATAGAGGCCAGGTTGCTGAATTGTTTGGGCAGGTCAACCTTGATCCGCAATTGATGGACAGGCTGCCGGAAAAACTCTCAGGTGGTGAAAAACAACGGGTGTGTATTGCACGTGCCCTGGCTGCAAAACCCCAACTCATTATATTCGATGAGGCGGTTTCATCTTTGGACGTCACTGTAAAAAGTGATATTCTAAAGCTAATGCTGTCATTGAGAAATAAATTAAACTTAACTTGCGTTTTTATCTCCCATGATTTTTCTGTCATTAAATTTGTGGCGGAGAGAGTGATGGTGATACATCAAGGGGAAATAATAGAACTCAACAGTACGCTGCAGATAGTCAAACATCAGGATAATCCTGTCACTTCAAAATTAGTATTTCAGTCGTGACTCCTTTCCAAATAATGCACGACAATAAATAACATGGCAAAAAAGAAATCCAAAAGGGATAAATTCAAACCTAAAAAGAAAGTTTCAAGGGAATTTATCCATCAAAAAATAAAACAACTCTTTGACACCAATCCTGGTCAGGCCTTTTCCATCAAACAGGTAATCAACAAAACAGGTATCAGGGACATGAAGTCTAAAGAAATGGCCTTTAATGTGGTCATGGATATGGCAGATGACAACCAAATACTAAAGCTTAGGAAAAACACTTTCAGAAGTAAGGCCGAGGCACAGAGTATAACCGGCCGTGTGGACCATGTCAACAAGCGGTTTGCATACGTAGTATCCGAGGAATCGGAGGAGGATATTTGGGTGAAAACTGAAGACCTGGCTACCGCAATAGATGGCGATACGGTGGCAGTTCAACTCAAGGGAGGTGCCAGGCATGGGCGCAGGGCTGAAGGCAAAGTGGTTCAGGTACTCGAACGCAGAAAAAATGAACTCGTAGGGCGCATTGAAATTATGCCCAGATATGCCTTTGTGGTGCCCGATAACAGAAAGATCCATTTGGATGTATTCGTTTACCCCGAAAAAATCGGTAAGGCCAGGCACAACGACAAAGTGGTGGTGAAGATAAAAGAGTGGCATGGGGGAGCCAATAAAAGCCCAATAGGAGAGGTAAAAGAAGTACTCGGCAAGGCTGGGGAAAACGAGGCAGAAATCCATTCCATCATGGCAGAATTTGACCTTCCGTTTAGGTTTCCGGGATACGTGGAGGAAGAGGCAGAGAAAATTCCAGACACCATTGCAGCCAGTGAAATCAAGAAAAGAAAAGACTTTCGGTCCACTACTACATTCACCATCGACCCTGAAGACGCCAAAGACTTTGATGATGCCATTTCTATCAAAAAGCTGAAAAACGGCAATTTTGAAATAGGTGTTCATATTGCAGACGTTTCGCACTATGTAAAAGAAGGATCGATATTGGACAAAGAAGCTGTGGAAAGGGCCACATCGGTTTACCTGGTGGACAGGACCATCCCAATGTTGCCGGAAAAACTGTCCAACGGGGTTTGCTCCCTCAGGCCAAACGAAGACAAGTTGACATTTGCTGCAGTATTTGAGGTAACACCTGATGCCAAAATCAAAAAACAATGGTTTGGCAGGACAGTTATTCATTCCGACAGGCGTTTCACCTATGAAGAAGCACAGGAAAGAATAGAAAGCGGTGAAGGTGATTTGGCGGAAGAAATCAATACATTGAATGGATTGGCCAAATTGCTCAAAAAAGTGCGTTTCCAGAAAGGAGCTATCAATTTTGAAACCGTAGAAGTAAAATTTAAACTGGACGAAAAGGGCAAGCCGCTGGGCATTGTGCCTAAGGAGCGCAAAGACGCCCATAAATTGGTGGAGGAGTTTATGCTACTGGCCAACAAATGCGTGGCAGAAAGTGTATTTGGCCTTCACAAAGGCGCAGATACGTTTGTTTACCGGACTCACGATGCACCAGACCCGGAAAAACTAGAGTCGTTTTCGAAATTTGCGGTGAGGTTTGGGCACAAACTGAACATGGTACCTGCCAATATTTCCAGCTCTCTTAATGCCCTGATGGACGATATACAGGGCAAGCCCGAACAGAACGTATTGGAATCCCTTGCCATTCGGTCTATGGCCAAGGCAAAATATACCACTGATCCCAAAATGCACTTTGGATTGGCCTTCCCCCATTATACACACTTTACCTCACCGATAAGGAGGTACCCCGATGTGATGGTACATAGGTTGCTCCATCACTACCTGGATAAAAAGGAATCCCCGGAAGCCAAAAAGTATGGTGAGTTGTGCAACCACTCATCGGAAAGGGAAAAGCGTGCTGCAGATGCAGAGAGGGCATCCATTAAGTACAAACAGGTGGAATTTATGGCCTCTGTGGAAAACAAACCATTTGACGGGATAGTGTCCGGCATTACCGAATGGGGCGTTTTTGTGGAAATAACGGAGACCAAGTGTGAGGGCATGGTGCGTATTTCCGATATGGATGACGACTATTACGAATATGATGAAAAGAACTACTGCCTGGTAGGCAAGCGAAATAAAAAGGTAATCACACTAGGAGACAAAGTAACTGTGATCGTAACCAAGACGGATATAGACCGTCGCACAATAGATTTGGAATTTGTAGAAGTTGAAGATGAAGATGAACCAGAGTATAGACACATTAGTTTCTGAATTAAATAAAAATATAGAAGAATTGAAGTTTGGGGAATACCCGGCTGAACTGTACGAACCTATCCAATACATGCTGGGTATTGGTGGCAAAAGAATGCGCCCTTTGCTTACACTACTGGCTTATGGCATAAAAAAGGACGACTGGCTCAAGGCCATTAAACCAGCCCTGGCTGTTGAAATTTTCCACAATTTCACCCTCGTGCATGATGATATCATGGATGATGCGCCTTTGCGCAGAGGACAAGCCACAGTGCATTCCAAATGGAACAACAACATTGCCATCTTGTCTGGAGATACCATGATGATCCAGGCCTACGAATTGTTGCTGGAAGCTGAAACCAATGATATTGCCTACATCCTAAGGCTGTTCAACCGGTGTGCCACCGAAGTATGCGAAGGCCAGCAACTTGACATGAATTTTGAAACAGAAGCCTGCATTGAAGAGATTGATTATATCAACATGATCATGTTGAAAACCGCGGTTCTGCTTGGGTTTAGTTTAGAATTGGGAGGGCTACTAGGTGGCATGAACAAGGGTGCAGCAAGCCTGCTCAGAAACTTCGGCATTCACATGGGTATCGGTTTTCAACTGAAAGACGACCTTCTGGACGTGTATGGCGACCAGGAAAAATTTGGGAAACAAATTGGTGGTGACATCATTTCCAATAAAAAAACCTTCTTGCTGATCAAAGCTTTGGAAATGGCCACCCCCGAACAAAAGGAGTGCCTGAATGCCAACCTGCATCAAAAAGAATTTGACCCCCAGGAAAAAGTAGCCAAGGTGAGAAAAATTTACGATGAGATTGGCATTAAGCAAGTGACAGAGGAAAAAATGAACATGTTTTTTGACAAAGCTTTTGCCACCCTCGACCAACTAAAAGAACCGGAAGAATCTTTGGAGGAGCTTAAGGCATTTACCAGGTCTATCATAGATAGGGAGAAGTAAATCCCCATCCGTCATCGTATAAATAACCAATTAATAGAAAACAAAACATGTCATATACCCTTATCATCATCATTGCAACAGTAGCCATAAGTATGAGTGGGTGGAACAAACCCGAACTGCAGTATAAGCTCATGATGAATCCCTTTGCCGTCACTCGCAACGGTCAGTTTTACAGGATCATCACATCTGGGTTTGTACACGCCAACTGGATGCACCTGGGTTTCAATATGTTCACTTTTTTCTTCTTTGGCCAGCTCATAGAAAACTTGTACGCCCATCTATTAGGCCCTTCCGGAGGATATTATTTCTTAGCACTTTATTTGCTGGGCATTGCCATTTCGGATATCCCATCCATTGTGAAATACAAAGACAAACCACACTACAATTCACTTGGGGCATCAGGAGGAGTATCAGCGGTGGTGTTCAGCAGCATACTTTTTCTACCCACCAATCCCATTTGCCTTTATGGGATTATTTGTATTCCCGGGTTCATCCTTGGTGTAATGTACCTGATCTACTCTTTTTATGAAGGTAAAAGAATGGCAGATAACGTCAACCACCACGCTCATTTGGTTGGAGCCGTTTTTGGACTTGTATTTAGTATATTCATACAGCCCTCTGTCATTTTCAGCTTTTTCGATCAGGTGGTCAACTATAGCTTCTTTTAGAAACCTGCCGTCACCCGGGGATGCCTCGATTGATCAATGGTGGTCTGAATTTTTATAGTGCTCTTTGATCAGGTCCCTTCCAAAATCCCCGTCGAAATCCCGCCATACGGTGTGCACATGGTTGGCGTTGTTTTGAGAGTTGTCAAATTCTATCAAAAATTCCGCGCCCTGTATTCTGTAATAGTGAGCACTTCCTTTGTTTAAGCTCCCGGCCCACGCGAATACAAGGCTTTCCAATCCGGCTTTGTCGATTTGTTGTTTGCGTTCTGCGGCCAGTTCGTCAGTTAGGTAATAAATATAAACGTCCAGTAATTTTTGAAGCAAATCCTTTTGCTTTTGGTTAAAACGGCTGACCGGTAGGCCCTTTGATCCCAAGTGATCAACTTTGGAATCGCTGGCGGTAACAATTTCCCCATAAGTTTTTGGGCTGATTACGGCCATAGATTTTTGATCTTCGTTCATAGAGTTGATCAATTCCATCCCCAAGTCTTCTTCACTTTTCAATACCCTAAGTCCCTTTTGTTTACCATGCCTTACCTCTGCAGGGTTGGATCCTAAAAACCTGGGGGATGTTGATATTTTGCCATTTATTACCGTAAAATTGAGAGATACATGGTGCCCTTCGAAGCTCCATCCCCAAATGTGGTCTTTTTGTGGGTTTCCGAAAAAAGATAGGAAATACAACTCCGTATCCCGCTTGCTCGACCCCTCCAGCTCAAAAAGTATTTGTTCGAGGGCGATCACATCTTGTGTTTTCTTATAGCCCATTTCACTGAGGTGTAGGCGCAAAAAGTCGTTCACCAATTTTTTTTGGTTGGGCTGCATTTTTTTTAGTGGCAGGCCTCTGCGGTTTTGGGCAGGCAGGTAGGTCCATGTGGTGCGGTCTTCATCCCCAAAGTCCAGCATGGCCATCTTCTTCTGCTCGGAGTTGAAAGAATCGATCAGGGAAAGGGCACCACTTACTATTGGGCTTTTCACATGCACTATGCCAAAGGAACAGGCCAAAATCAAAATAACGAGGCAATAAAAGAAGGTTTTAAAGATTGAAGTATTCATGATAATATAGTTGAAATCGAAACCTAAATTAGGTAAAAGTTGGCCAATATTCATCAAATTGTACAATTGTATCAAATTTTGAGCTACGACCTGTAGTTTTCGCAGGCAGACTTAATGGCAGGATCGGCTTTTGGCATTGTTTATGAGGAGGCGTGATCTGCCTGCTTTGCGACCGTTGGGGCCTACACCATGCGGCATATACATGCAGCATTCGGTATTTTGGCACATTGGTATTATACCGACCAAATGAAAAGGTTTAATAAAACAGCAGGTAAATGATCTAGAAAATCGCTTATCTTTGTAACGAATTATATAATTAGACAAAACACACTTTAAAATGTTAGATTCAATATTTGCAATAGGAATGCCGGGAGGTTGGGAATTGGTAATCATTGTTTTAGTGATTATACTTCTTTTTGGGGCTAAGAAAATTCCTGAATTGGCGAAAGGGCTTGGAAAGGGTATCAGGGAATTTAAAGATGCTACCAAAGACATTAAGAATGAAATTGATGAAGGGATAAAGGAAGATCCTAAAAAATCTTAATCCATTACGTTGAATTGGTCAATTTCGAGTGATTCTATTAGATAAAGTCTGACAAACCTGAAATTGGCCTTTACAATCCAATCTATAAACCACCAAACTTAATCCGTTCTGGGGCAGGAACAGAAGGATTTCATATAATTTTAGGGCCATAAAATTAACGTTGATTCATTTGATAAACAGATGCAATCCACTTAATTTGTTGAACATTAAATCAAGGACTTTGTGTTAGGGACTAAACATATATCGAACGGCCTCATTTTGGTTTTACTCACTTGCACCTACTTATTCGGGCAGGAAACCGAGGAGCATGAAGATATACAAATCGATACTCCATACGATTTGATCGAAGACAGGCTTACCTGTATCCAGCAAGACATTCCCCTCAATTTCAATAACAATGTCCGTGCGTTTATAGATTATTTCACCATCAGAAACCGGGAATATACCAAAAGTGTAATCGAAAAAAGAGATCGTTTTTTTCCGATTTTCGAGGAGATATTGGCCGAGAACGAAATGCCTGATGAGTTGAAATACCTGTCGGTAGTTGAGTCAGGATTGCGTGCCAATGCCATCTCCAGGGTAGGTGCTGGAGGATTGTGGCAGTTTATGCCATCCACAGGAAAGATGTACAGGCTCCAGCAGAGCTGGTATATAGACGAACGGATGGATCCATACAAAGCCACCCAGGCAGCCTGCAGGTACCTCAAAGAACTGTACAATATGTTCGATGATTGGGAGCTTGCCCTGGCGGCATACAATACCGGGCCCGGCAATGTGAGACGTGCCATCAGAAGGTCTGGCTACAAAAAATCTTTTTGGGAAATATACAGGTACCTTCCGAGGGAAACCAGATCTTACCTGCCGCAGTTTGTGGCGGTACTCTATACCCTCAACCACCTGGATGAGCACAATTTCGTAGAGCACGAGTTGGCCATGGAATACAACCCAGAGCACGATACGATCCATGTCAACAGCTATTTTCACCTTCAAACTTTTGCAGACCAACTCAACCTCTGCGTTGAAGACCTGATCACCCTCAACCCACAAATAATTCGTGGTGCCATTCCTGAAGGAACAAAAGCGTATCCATTAAAAGTGCCACAGGATCTTAAGGTACATATAGACAGTTCCAGGGCTTTTTTGCTGGACACTGCCTCTAAAGTGGGAAAAAAGGAACTTGAATACCTGGCAAGAAACACACCTGGAAGCACATTTGGACGAACCAAACAGGTGTATAGGGTGCGCAGTGGCGATGTACTCGGTACCATTGCAAGTCAATATCACGTGAGGGTATCCGACATCAGAAAATGGAACAATCTGAACAGCAACCTGATCAGGGTTGGACAGAGGCTCAATATTTGGGTTTTACCCTATTACAATGGCAGCACCAAATCCAACTACGTGGTACAAAATCTACCATCATCATCACCTAAAACAACTGCAGCAGAGCCTGAGTTAATAGCAGGAAATACTTATCTTGTAAAATATGGCGATTCGCTATGGAGTATTTCCAAGAAATTTGACAACTTGAGCATAGAAAAACTGAAAAAACTTAATAACCTCACAAGCAGCAGAATCAACCCTGGACAAAAATTACGCATTAGTTTGTGACTTTTTGACCAAATCAGGGTTTAAGCATTTTGTATGCCTTTTTCCTGCACCCAAGCTTATGCACAAAACACATCGTTCTACCTGTCTATTTTTTGTTGGATTATTCCTTTTGATCCTTTGGTCCTGTTCTTCTGAAAAAAAAGAAAATGCAAAATCCTTTTTGCCGGTTGCCCGTGGTGCTGACGGGGTAATTTTGGTGGTGATGGATTCTGCCCTTTGGGTGGACAGTCTTGGGACCGAACTGAAGAATACCTTTGCCAATTCTATTCCTGGTTTGCCCCAGGACGAGCCGTATTTCACCATCCGACAGATCAACCCCCTTAGATTAAACGATATCCTGAAAGCTGCAAAGAATATGATTTTTGTGACCACTCTGGATCAGCGTAGCAGCCAGAGCAATGCCATGAGGAACTACATGACCAAAGAATCGCTGAAAAAAATCCAATCGGACAACTCAATATTCAGGTATTCAAGCAAAGATGTATATGCACGTGGACAGGAAATCCTCCATCTTTTTGGCCAAAACCAGGAGCAGCTTATAGAGCATATCAAAGCCAACCGATCGGCATTGAGGAATTATTTCCTGACCATTGAAAAAGGACGAATATCGCAAAACCTGTTCAACAAAGAGGAAAAAAACATGTCAGCCGTTTTAGAAAAAGACCATGGATTTACTTTGAGGATACCCCATGGCTTTGAACTGGCAAAAAATGAGAAAGATTTCGTATGGGTTCGGTTTTTAGATCCGGAATTTGAAAAAGATGTATTCGTTTACCATACCCCATACGTTTCTAAAGAACCCTTCGAGGACCCTGTTGAATATCGTGAGTCCATTACCTCAAAAAAAATGAGGGATGTCGAGAAACCCGAGGTATATATGACCACACAGGACGTGCCGCATCAGGTAGAGGAAGTTAATTTTAAAGGGAAATACGCCAAAGAAACCAGAGGGCTTTGGAAATTGAGCGATATTTCTGGTGGAGGGGCGTTCGTCAGTTATGTTTTTGTGGATGAATCCCAAAAGCGAATGTACTACCTGGAAGGCTATGTCTATGCCCCATCTGGTGACAAAAGGGAGTACATGCGGGAAATGGAGGTAATTCTATCTACATTCAGGTCTGGAGAGGAATTGAAGTAATTTTCCCACCCCTTTTTTACATTGCGGGCAGGTATTCCCTGGCAAATAAATAGCATTATTTAGGTCATAAGTTTTCTAAAATTTACCCATCTTTAAGGTTTTAAATTTTAGGAATAAATCTGGTAGGATTTCTAATCTTTCTTCCCATATTCATATCAGACAGATCGTGCAAGAGGTCTGGGGCTATATCGACGAAAAGACATATTATGAGTTTAAAAATTAGAAAAAAGGACGCTCTAAAGTTTCATTCTGATCCTATTCCCGGTAAAATCGAAGTAACTCCCACCAAGCCGTTGACCACACAAATGGATTTGGCACTGGCTTATTCACCGGGTGTTGCCGAACCATGTCTGGAAATCGCAAACAATCCAAGTGATGTGTACAAGTACACTGCCAAAGGCAATTTGGTAGGTGTAATTTCCAACGGGACTGCCGTATTGGGGCTGGGCAATATCGGGCCTGAAGCCTCTAAACCGGTGATGGAAGGCAAAGGTGTTTTGTTCAAAAAATTTGCAGGTATCGATGTATTCGATATCGAAGTGGCAGAAGAAGATGCCGATGAATTCATCAAAATAGTAAAAGCACTTGAGCCCACCTTTGGAGGTATAAACCTGGAAGACATCAAAGCCCCCGAGAGTTTCAAAATAGAGAAGGAGCTGCGGGAAAAAATGAATATCCCGGTGATGCATGACGACCAACACGGCACGGCCATTATATCCAGTGCGGCATTGTTGAATGCGCTAATAGTAGTTGACAAAAAAATAGACCAGGTAAAGGTAGTAGTCAATGGTGCAGGTGGTGCGGCCATTTCCTGTACAGACCTGTATGTGAAACTGGGAGTAAAGCTCGAAAATATCGTGATGCTCGATAGCCGGGGGGTATTGACAAAAGACCGCAAGGACCTGAACGATATGAAATCCCGGTATGCAACATCCCGAGATGTCCATACTTTGGATGAGGCCGTTCGTGGGGCAGATGTTTTTCTTGGGCTTTCCATGGGCAATGTACTCAGTCAGGAAAACCTGTTATCTATGGCCGATAAGCCTGTTGTGTTTGCACTGGCCAACCCCACTCCCGAAATAGACTATGAACTGGCCATGTCCACAAGGGACGATATAGTAATGGCCACAGGGCGCAGCGACCACCCCAATCAGGTAAACAATGTCCTGGGCTTCCCATACATTTTCAGAGGGGCACTTGACGTGCGCGCTACCTGTATCAACGAAGAAATGAAGCTGGCTGCAGTCAACGCACTGGCCGAGCTGGCCAAGCAACCGGTACCCGAACTGGTGACCAAGGCCTATGGCAACAGCCCAATAAAATTCGGCTCGGAATATTTAATACCAAAGCCTCTGGACCCAAGGTTGATATCCACTATTTCACCGGCAGTGGCCAAAGCTGCAATGGACAGCAAGGTATCCCAACTCGACATCAACGACTGGGAACACTACAAATTAGAACTGGAAGAGCGCGTAGGGGCAGAAAAGCGCATTCTTGCCAGGATCATCAGCAGGGCCAAGAAGAACCCAAGGAGGATCGTATTTGCTGAAGCCGACAACCTGAGAATCCTCAAAGCTGTTCAGATGATAGTGGATGAAGGGATTGCTATTCCTATACTTCTGGGCAACACCGATAAAATTGAGAAACTCATCAAGGAAAATGAGTTGGAAATCCAAGGTTGTGAGATTATTGATCCTTTTTACAAAGACGAAAAAAGGAAAGAATATGGACAGCTCCTTTTCGAAAAGAGAAAGCGCAAGGGTATTTCCCTATACGAAGGAGAGGCACTGATGCATGACAGAAACTACTATGGGGCGATGATGGTCGAGACCGGCGAAGCAGATGCCCTTATATCTGGCCTGTTGAGTGATTATGCCAAGTGCCTGAGGCCCGCACTGCAAATCCTTGGGGTAGATGACGAAGTAGAGCGAGTCGGGGGTATGTACATTATTAGAAATAAAAAGGGCACCTTCTTCCTTGCCGATACCACTGTGAACATAAATCCTACGGCCTCACAGTTGGTGGATATCATAGGCTTGTCTGCCAGGGCTGTTCGGTTTTTCGATTTCGAACCTAAAATTGCCGTACTTTCCTATTCCAATTTTGGATCACAAAAAGGGGATATTCCATCCAAAGCATCTGAGGCAGTAGCACTGGCCAAGAAAAAATGGCCGGCATTGAAAATTGATGGCGAAATTCAGGCAAATGTAGCCCTCAATAAGAAATTGATGGAGAAAGTATATCCCTTCAGCGATCTGGTTGGCGAAAACGTGAATACACTGATATTCCCTGGTCTTGCCTCGGCCAACATAGCCTACAACCTGCTGATGGAGATCGGGGGCAGTGAAGCCATTGGGCCTGTGCTCATGGGTATGAAAAAACCAGTACACATTTTGCAAAACGGAAGCTCTGCCCGTGATATCTTCAACATGGCAGCTATCGCCGTAGTTGATGCCCAAACCATTCAACACAATCAAAACAAATGATCACATATCTTAAAGGGGAAATTGTTGTCAAAGACCCAACATTTCTTGTGATGGAGGTATCCGGAATCGGATATGAAGTCAAGATTTCCCTTAATACATTCGGGCATTTAAAAGAAGCCACCAACACACAATTACATACCTACCTGCACATCAAGGAAGATGCCCATACCCTGTTTGGGTTTCATGAAGAGTCTGAGAAAAAACGCTTTTTGGATTTAATCTCTATATCTGGCGTGGGCCCTTCTACTGCACTGATGGTTTTGTCTTCCCTTTCAGCCGAGGAATTGCAATCGGCAATAGTGAATGGGGACGTGAAGACGATCTCCGGGGTGAAGGGGATAGGGCAGAAAACAGCCCAACGCATTATCCTGGAGTTGAAAGACAAAATGTCCAAAGAAGACCTGCTGGATAAGTCAGTTGGCATATCTCTTTCCAAAGGCAATACAGTCAAGAATGAAGCGTTATCCGCATTGGCAACTTTGGGGATAAACAAAGCGGCAGCCGAAAAGACCATCGACCGGATCATGAAGGAAAACGATGGTGACGTAAGTCTTGAAGAATTAATTAAATTAGCCCTCAAAAGGGCCTGACCATTTAAGAGAGATAGCATTTGACCCGGTTCATATTCCACATAACCATTTTTTTACTATTAATTCTTGGAAGCTGGCTGGACATCAGTGCAGCCAACAGAACAGGTCTATTCATTCTTCGTCAGGATACCACTAAGGCAGACACCACCAAAGTAGATTCGTTAAAAAACCAGCCATACACACCAACCAAAAGGCCCACTTACGTACAGCAGGATAGGTTCGGAGATCCCTTTTCCAATAGGTCGAGCCGGTCTCCATTGTTGCTACAAGACCCTGCCAGCCTCAATGTGGACGTGGAAATTGATACTGGCATGAATTATACCATCTATGAAAAAATAGGTGATATCAACTACAGGCCAATGAGTACCATGTCATTTAGTGAATTCAAAGACTATCAGGAGGGACAAATGATCAAGACCTATTGGAAGGACAAATCCGCTGGCCTGGATGGTGAAAGTGCCGTAAGTGGCAGAAGCCTGCTTCCGAAACTTTTTGTGAGCCCGGTGTTCGACAGGATTTTCGGGGGAAACTATGTGGACATCCAGCCCAATGGGTTTCTGAACCTCGATTTTGGTGGCCGGTGGCAAAAAATTGAAAACCCGGCAATACCCATACGCCAGCAAAAAACCGGAGGATTCAATTACAACCAGCAGATATCCATGAATGTTACCGGCAAGATTGGGGAAAAACTGTCCATCACTGCCAATTTCGACAACAACAACTCATTCGACTTTCAAAACAACCTGAAAGTAGAGTACACTGGCTATGAAGAAGACATTATAAAAAAGATCGAAATTGGGAACGTCAGCATGCCTATATCCAACAGTCTGATAACTGGTGGGCAAAGCCTGTTTGGCCTGAAAACACAGCTGCAGTTTGGAAAATTATTTGTGACTGCAGTAGCATCCAGGCAGCAGGGTAGAAATGAAGTGCTGAACATCCCAAGTGGTTTTCAAGGCAGGGAATTTGAAGTACGGGCATCAGATTATGACGAAAACAGGCACTTTTTCCTGGGCCATTTTTTCAGGGACAACTATGAGAGGTGGCTGTCACGGCTGCCTCAGGTAATTTCAGGGGTGAATGTTACCAGGGTTGAGGTCTATATCCTCAACCGTAACAATGAAACCCAAACCCTCAGGAATATAGTAGGTGTGATGGATTTGGGAGAAGGCTCCAAAGTGTTTAACCCAAACGTGACCGACAGGGTGCCAGGCCCCAATAACAACTCGGCCAACAACCTGTATGACGACCTGGTGGATGTGCCCGATATCAGAAATATTGAAACAGCCGCCAACTATCTCACCGATAATTATTCCATGTCAAAATCGGTGGATTTTGAAACCATTACAGCTGCGAGAAAACTGGATCCAAGGGAGTATAAGTGGAACAGGCAAATGGGCTATATATCGTTGCTAAGGAGGTTGCAGAATGATGAGGTCTTGGCTGTTTCTTATGAATACACCTATAATGGCCAGCGCTATCAGGTAGGGGAGCTTTCAGAAGATTATCAGGGTCGGCCGGATGACGACTTGATCCTGTTGAAACTGCTGAGGCCAACCAAGATCAATACCAGGGTGCCAACCTGGGAACTGATGATGAAAAATGTTTACTACCTCAACGCCTATAGGCTGAGTGAGGACGGCTTTACACTTCGCGTAAACTATAGGGATGATTTGACAAACTTTGACAACCCAAGTTTGAACGAAGGAGCCGAAACCAAAGACATTCCATTGATCAGGTTGTTAAAACTTGATGAGTTGAACAGAAATGGCGATCGGCAAAGGGATGGCAATTTTGACTTTATCGAAGGGGTAACTGTGGACAAAGAGAATGGAAACATCATTTTCCCGGTGCTCGAACCTTTTGGCAGGACATTGAAGAGCCACTTTCGCGAAGAGGAGCAAACGCTGATCAATAGGTATGTATTTGATACCTTATACAGGACCACACAAATACAGGCACAGCAGGTGGCATCCAAAAACAAATTTTTTATTTTGGGTAGTTTCCAATCCGGATCAGCAAGTGAGATACGGTTGGAAGGCATCAATATCAATGAAGAATCTGTCACAGTGACGGCTGGAGGTACATTGCTTACCCGGGGTTTGCACTATACCGTAGATGGCCGGTTGGGAGTGGTGAGGATCATCGATGATGGGATTTTGAACTCAGGGAAAGACATTCAGATTTCATACGAAAAGGCCGATCTTTTCAATTTCCAAACGCGCTGGCTTACAGGTGCACATTTTGATTACCGGTTTTCTGACAATTTCAATTTGGGGGGGACAATCCTCCACCTCAATGAGAGGCCAGGAGGAATTTCCCGGTTTAGCGTAGGAGAAGAACCTACCAGAAACACCAAATACGGGTTTGATGTCAACTATCAAAAAGAATCCAGGTTTTTGACCAAAATGGTGGATGCCCTTCCCATCCTCAATACCAAGGAAGAATCCAACATTAGTTTTAATGGTGAATTTGCCCAGATCATACCAGGCACATCCAATATCGTAAATGGTGACGGGACTTCATACATAGACGATTTTGAAAATGCTGCCACACCCATCAACATTGCTGGAGGGCACATTGCCTGGAAGCTGGCCTCAACCCCTGAGACTGTCAACAATAAATTCGTTATCGATAATGGAATAGACAATCTGGGCTATGGGTACAAAAGGGCAAAGCTGGCGTGGTATGTTATCGACAATACATTCTACCGCAGTGGAGGGGGCAACCGACCAGACAACATCGGTGAAGCTGACCTGGCCAATAGCTATGTGAAGCCCGTATTGCCGCAGGAAATATTCAAACAAAGGGATCGCCAAATTGTAAATACAAATGAACCCATTTTTGACCTGGCCTATTATCCAAGCGAACGCGGGCCATACAACTACAACCCCAACCTGACCCCTGACGGGCTGTTGAACAATCCCGAGCAAAATTTTGGCGGTATCACCCGCGCCAATACCAATGAAGTAAACTGGAACAAAACCAACGTGGAGTACCTGGAGTTTTGGATGATGGATCCCTTTGTATTGGGTGATAATGGCAGGGTACTCGATGGTGTTTTTAATCAAAACAATACAACTGGTGGCAACCTGATTTTTAACTTCGGGAGTATTTCGGAAGACCTGATGAAAGACAACCGCCATGCTTTCGAAAACGGACTGCCGGCAGATGGTTCATTTGAAAACACCACAACCACAGAGTGGGGCAAGGTAACAACACTACAATATCTTACAGATTTTTTCGACAACTCCTCTACCGCCAGGCCCAATCAGGATATCGGGTTCGATGGTTTGAAGTCGAGCGAAGAAAGCACGTTTTTTGACTCCAACAACAGATGGCTCAACCTCAACAACAGCGGTAGGGACAGGGTGCTGAACGATGTGTCAGCTGATGACTTTAAATATTTCCTTGACCCTGAATTTGATGCCAACGACACCAAGATTTTGGAACGGTATAAACATTTCAACGGCATGGAAAACAATTCCCCCCTTAACGCCGGGACTGGAAGCTTTACCGCTTCATCCAGCAACATTCCTGAAAATGAAGACCTCAACAATGACAATACCATATCCGACGTAGAAGAATATTTTGAATACAAAATCCCATTGAGGCCAGGCGAATTGGGTATAGGAAAAGGGCATATTATAGACCAGATCGAGGATAGTCAGGGTGTTAACTGGTACTTGTTTAGGATACCTGTGAGAAACCCGGACAACATTTTTGGAAGCCCTACCTTCGAATCTATCAAATTTTACAGGACGTACCTGACTGGCTGGCGTCAGCCTGTTGTGCTCAGGTTTGCCAAGTTTCAACTAGTAGGTAGCCAATGGAGAAAATTTGAGGAAAATCTGGAGCAAAGTGGCTTTGGGGAAATTCCTGAAACTACCTCTTCAGACTTTGATGTTTCGGTGGTGAATGTAGAAGAAAATAGCGTGGGTGTAGATGGCAAATCCCCTTATGTGATACCTCCCGGATTGAACAGGGACCTGGACAATACCACTACGATCCAGCGCAGGAACAACGAACAATCGCTTCGGATATGTGTGGAAGACCTGGAAGACGGGGATGCACGGGCAGTTTTTAAAACTACAGGACTGGATCTGTTGAACTATGGACGTTTGAAAATGTTCCTGCATGCTGAACCAAATGGTGATGCTTTTCTTGATGATGATGAGGTGACTGCCTTTATTCGATTTGGGCAGGATTTTGTGGACAACTATTACGAAATCGAGGTTCCCCTGAAGATTACACCAAGGGACCTGGCCGGCTCTTCTGACGAAATCCGGAGGTTGGTATGGCCCGAAGAGAACGAAATTGACATTGCTATTGATGAGCTGTACGCAGTTAAGCTGCTGAGAGACCGTGAAGGTTTCAATCAGCAACAGGCATTTATCAGGCCGTCAGAAAACGGAAAATACAACCTGACAGTTGAAGGAAATCCAAAAATGAATTCGATACAAACCCTGATGATAGGGGTGAGAAACCCCCGGAGTGACGACCTTCAGGACAAATCGATATGTATCTGGGCCAACGAACTCAGAGTGGCGGATTTTGACACACAGGCAGGTTGGGCGGTTAATGCCCGCATGAGTGCTAAACTTGCAGATTTTGCCAGGGTGAATGGCTCTGCAAGGTACACTTCTGTAGGTTTCGGCTCCATCCAGCAAAGGATATCAGAACGAACAAGGGATGAAACCATCCAATATGATATATCGGCGGATATCAATGTTGACAAATTGATCCCGGGCAAACACGGAATTAAAATCCCAATGTATGTGAGCATGGAAAAAACCAAGGTCACACCGAAGTTTGACCCACTGGACAGGGATATTCCACTTGAGGCATCATTGTTGAGTTTTTCTAGTGAAGAAGACAAGCAGGGCTATCGGGATAAAGTGGAAGACAGGACAACAAGAAAATCCATCAACTTTTCCAACGTGAGAAAGGAAAAGGTAAACCCGGAAGCCAAGAGCCATATTTACGACATTGAAAACTTTTCATTCAATTATGCTTTTAGCGAGACTGTAACGAGCGGTATCAATACGGCTATCTTTTTGGAGAAAAATTACCGGGGTGGGTTTGCCTATAACTTCAGTCCTTCACCCTCCCCGATCGAACCATTTAAAAATGTTGGTTTTCTGGATGGTGATTATTTAAAATTGATCAAGGATTTCAATTTCACTTTATTGCCCAATAACCTATCTATGAGAGCTGAAGTGGACAGGCGGTTTACCAAGAGGCAATTGCGCAATTCGGACCTTACTACCGATGGCATAGATCCTTACTTCGAAAAATACTTCAATTTCAACAGGTCCTACGGCATGAGATGGAACCTTACCAAGAGCCTGAGCCTGGACTATAGTGCCAGGGCACGTGCCATTGTCGATGAACCTCAGGGTGATCTCGATACACAAGCCAAACGTGATTCGGTGCTTTACAACCTACAGCACCTGGGGCGAATGAAAAACTTTGACCAGAATATGGGGGCCAATTATCGGCTACCCCTTGATAAGATTCCTTTGACAGACTGGGTAAGTGCAGACCTTCGCTATTCTGTAGGATACAACTGGAACGGGGGGTCTGTGGATCAGATAGAGGAATTTGGAAATATAATTTCTAACAACCGCGACCGGTCAGCCAATGGAAAAGTTGACATGGTCAAATTGTACAATAAGGTTGGCTTCCTCAAAGACATAAATACACCAAGAAGGAGCTCAACCTCGCGCAGGAGTCAGCAGCCAACTGTGAAAAAGGACACAACCAACCAAAGTGGTGGAGGGTTTGGTTTTTTTAAAGGGATATTGAGGGCTGCCATGTCATTGAGGTCGATCAATGTGACCTATAGCGTGGGGGAAAGTACCATATTGCCTGGTTTCAAGCCCAGGGCATATTTGTTTGGGTTGGATAGTGGATTGAATGCCCCTGGAAGAGGGTTTATTTTCGGAAGCCAGGATCCGGAGGTTAGGTTTAGGGCGGCAGAAAGTGGCTGGCTGGTAAAGAACCCATTCCTTACCTCATCATTCGAACAAAGACGGTCAGAGGATTTGAATATTAAAGGCATGATAGAGCCGTTTAATGACCTGAAAATCCAACTGGATATGAAAAGGACCAACTCTGGCGATTTTCAGGAGATATTCAGGTACGACAGCATAAGCAATGAATACAATTCTCTCACACCGACACGCTCGGGCAGCTATTCGATCTCCTTCTTTTCACTGAATACTGCTTTTGTTAAAGATGGACCTGAGAACAGCTCACCTACTTTTACAGAGTTTGAAGTTTACAGGAAAGTTATCCAAAACAGGCTTAATGGACTCAACGGTTCGGGTGACTATGGGCTCAACTCCCAGGATGTATTGGTGCCTGCTTTCATAGCGGCCTATAGCGGGCGAGACCCAAATACTGTCAGCCTTACGCCGTTTCCCAAAATCCCATTACCCAACTGGCGGGTGGACTATGCCGGCTTGTCCAAGCTCCCTATGTTCAAAGACCTGGTGTCTTCGATCAACCTTACACATAGCTATACGAGTACCTTTAGAATAAGCAACTATACCAACTCATTGCTGTATGACAATGCCCTCGAATTGTCCAACGATATTACGAACTACCCAAGGGCATCCATATCAAATGATAGCGGCCTGATCCCGGTTTATATCCTTAACGAAGTAAGCATAGCAGAGAGGTTCTCGCCCTTGATTGGAGTCAATATCCGCACAAAGTCCAGATCAACAGCTAAAATCGAATGGAAAAAGGAAAGGAACCTGGCACTGAACCTGTCCAACTCCCAGGTAACAGAGTTTCGAAACAGCGAGATTTCGTTTGACTTTGGTACTACCAAGAAAGATTGGAAGTTCCCATTCAAGGTACAGGGACGAACCATGACCATAAAGAATGACATTCAATTCCGACTGACATTTACTGTAAGGGATACTAAGACCATTCAAAGAAAAATAGATGATGTAACCACCATTACCGCCGGCAATATCAACTACCAGCTAAGGCCTACAGTGAGCTATGTGGCCAACGAAAAGCTGAATATCACCATGTATTTCGAGCGCAACATCAACCAGCCGAGGGTTTCGAATTCCTATAACCGGGCTACCACAGCTTTTGGTGTTCAGATGAGGTTCAGCCTGGCCCAGTAACCTTCAGTATTTTTATGATTGGTACACAAGAAGGGGGATGAATGAAATTCCCGACCAAAAAACAATTGGATTAGCACTACATTGTCAGATTATAAACCTTCGCCCCCGTTTCGTGCCCGCCGCGGCGAGGCAGGTCTTCACAAACGGAAATCATATTTGAGAATGTTTGTAAGGATACAAACATTGGTGTGAAGGGCAAATGTGGCAAAGTACGATTAGGCAGTCTTGTTGATAAAAACCTGATTGGGTTTGTCGTCATCTTTCCGGTCTGATTTTCCCCTTGACTTCTTTTTTTGACGATATGCCATATTCAAAGCCACACTCAATATGATAGCAGACCCTACTACTATCGGCAGGACCACCAAATCACCATAGCTCCTGAGGGAGAACACAAGGATGAGAAAATATAGCTTGACCATCAATAAAATTATGGTGGCTTGCTTGTGATTGTTGCCCAGCGAAAGCAAGACATGATGGATATGGTTGTTATCAGGCTCCATGAAAGACTTACCAGCCAATGTTCTTTTTACAAATACCCTGACCGTATCCACCAATGGAATGATTAAAATACCCACCGGTGTGCCAATATCTGCATGAAACTTAAACGTAGCTGCTTTGGGCAAAGCAGCATTCAAATCGATAAAATAAACGGCATAAAGCGCAATAAGCAAGCCTATGATGGATGTGCCCGAATCCCCGAGAAATATTTTGGAAGGGCTCCAGTTAAAGTTGAGAAAGGCCAGGATAGCCCCGGCAAATGACAAGGCAATAAAGCTAAAATGAGATTTGCCATTCATTAGAAACCAACAACCAAAGAAAAGCAGAGTGATAAGCCCAATGGAGCCCGCAAGCCCGTCAATACCATCTATAAGGTTGTAGGCGTTGGTGATCACAATAATGGTGAACACAGTAATGATGTAACTTAACCATAAAGGCATTTGCTGAAGCCCAAACAATCCGTAGAAGGATTCTATCTGTATGTTACAAAGAAAAAACAGGATGGAAGCAGCACCAATCTGCCCCAATAGTTTTTGCAGGGCAGTCACCGGGCTCAAGTCATCCCGCAGGCCTAAAATGAAGATGAAAGCGATCGCAACGATGTAAAATTTGTATGAAGCGATCATGCCTATGGGCAGCCATACAGCAAGTGAAATGATAACCCCGATAAATATGGGTATCCCGCCCAAGGCAGGTGTCTGCTTTTTATGAATCTTGCGTCCACCGGGATCATCCACCAGGCTGAACCTATGGAAGGCTTTAATGGCCGGTGGAAAAACCAGATAACTAATGGCAAAGGCCGTAATAAAAGAAAGTATGGCTCTATCCATTTTTCAAAGGTAGCTAATTTACAGGATAATTGGAATTGTAGTATATATCCTCAACAAAGTACAATTGTTAGGTGTGTTACAAATGGAAGTAGGGATAAAGTATGAAATCGCGATTTTACTGCTGGTATATCAAACCACGCGCATAATGATTGATGGTTAGTATGGCTCCCAAAAACTGAAGATAAATCAAAACGGTATCAAAATATAGTTGTCTGAATTAGCTAATTTTGCGCCTTTGCAAATAAAATACAGGAATGGACTTAAATACACTGACAGCCATATCTCCCGTTGATGGCAGGTATCGAAGAAATACTTTGGAATTGGCTCAATTTTTTTCCGAATATGGATTGATAAAAAACCGGGTACACGTGGAGGTGGAATATTTTATCGCACTCTGCAACTTGCCATTGCCACAGTTGGAAAATGTGGATAAGGCGACCTTCTCCGACTTGAGGCAGGTTGTCGCCGACTTCTCAGAGAACGATGCACTCGCCATAAAAGAAGTGGAGAAAACCACCAACCACGATGTAAAGGCTGTAGAGTATTTTCTGAAGGAGAAATTCGATAAGCTTGGGCTTTCGGAATTTAAGGAATTCATTCATTTTGGGCTTACCTCACAAGACATCAACAATACTTCCGTTCCCCTTCAGATGAAGGACGCACTGGAGCAGAATTATGTGCCGTTGTTAAAAGAGATATTGTCTGAACTATACAATATGTCAGTAGCCTGGAAAGATGTACCTATGCTGGCCAAAACCCACGGTCAGCCAGCATCACCAACTACTGTGGGCAAAGAGATCCTGGTGTTTCACGAAAGGCTGAAAGTACAACTGGGCACGCTGAATCAGGTGCCATTTTCAGCTAAATTTGGAGGCGCAACGGGCAACATGAACGCCCACCATGTGGCCTACCCTGATATCGACTGGAATGGCTTTGCCAAACAATTTGTAAATGATACCCTTGGGTTGGACCGGAGCTACCCGACTACTCAAATCGAACACTACGACAATCTTGCAGCACTTTTTGACAACCTGAAGCGGATAAACACGATACTCATTGATTTTAGCCGGGATGTATGGCAATATATTTCCATGGGCTACTTTAAACAAAAGATAGTTAAGGGGGAAATAGGCTCATCTGCCATGCCACACAAAGTAAACCCAATCGATTTTGAAAATGCTGAGGGCAATTTAGGTATAGCCAATGCTGTGTATGACCACCTATCGTCCAAACTTCCTGTATCGCGTTTGCAAAGGGACCTCACCGATTCCACGGTGTTGAGGAATATTGGAGTGCCGGTTTCACACGGTTTTATTGCATTGAAATCCTTACAGAAGGGTTTGAAAAAGCTGGAATTGAACGAAGCGGCAACCAGAAGGGATTTGGATGAAAACTGGGCAGTGGCATCAGAAGCCATACAGACCATCTTAAGAAGGGAGGGCTACCCCAAACCCTACGAGGCACTCAAAGACCTGACCAGGACCAATAGTATAATCAATCAGGAGAGCATAAAAGCTTTTATAGAGACTTTGGATGTAAGTGAAGCGGTGAAGGGCGAGCTTAGGAATATCACCCCTTACAATTATATTGGGATCAACCCTCTGGGTTAGTTACCCGGTTCGGTCCCCTGTTTTGCCCTGACAGTCCTTTATCCTTTTGTTTACAGTAAGTTTCCACCAGGGCCCCCGCCTTACGACCAGTTTCGTTTTGGTCCAGAAGTTATGAAAAAACCTGGCCCAATAGGATTTTAGGTCAATGGTGGACTTTTCCTGTGCAAGGTACTCGAATCCCATTTTATGTGTGACAGCAAGGGCGCAGGGGTTGCCATATAAGGTTTTATTCGTGCGCCTTTTATAAATGTACATCATTTCCTTGCGCTTGGGACGGTTCCTTTTTTTGTCTTCCTTTACTTTTTTATCAACTTTTCGCGTGGGCATGTGGTCTTCCAGGCTGGATTGGGCTTCAGCCATCAGGCAAACCATTGAAAGAAGTACAATCGTGAGAATCGATTTTACCAAGTAGGAATACGCATTCATAACACCAGTTTATCCAACACGAATATAAGCGAAAAATTAAAGCTGAACTCTAATAAATCCGGTGAAAGTATTTCTGATCGATTTCGAAAGCGTCGTTTTTCCTCAGGTTACAGGGAAATTATGCCTTCTATGGTGCTGGCCTTTTTATAGACTTCTATGATTTTGTCGCTGGACTCTGCCATCATCTTGGCTGTTACGCTGATGTAATTACCGTTTTTAGATGGCCTTGTTTGGTAGTCGTGCTTGGCAAATAGCTCTACCACCTGGTCAAGTTTCTTTTCCGGAACTATAAACTTGAATTTATACAAAGTTGGAAAGCTGTATTCCTTTTCAAGCTTGTCCCTAAATGATTCTATATCCGCCATATTATATACAACTAGCTATACAAAATTAAGCTCCATATTCCTACAAACAAAAAAGGAGCAGGACAGGCCCACTCCTTGGTATTTCGTTTTTTTAGAGACCTAAAAGAACCTGTACCTCTCGTCTTGGATATCTGCCAGTTCCTTTACGGTAGCGTCTATGTTGAAAGAGATCCTGGATTGTCTTTTCTGCTGTACCTGTCCTTGGTAAGGAACATAATCAGCGATTTCAGCAGGCTCTATTTTATTGGTCAATTCAATAATTATCACGCCATTATCAAGCGCAAAAGGTTTGGTTTTTTCACCATTTTCCATCGAAAATGCCACACCTACAGCTTCAGGCGCCAGGCCAACACTGTTGAGGGAATTGCTTGACAGCTTCAACCCGTTCATGGTATAGACTTTAGCATCTGAACCATAGTTATCAGCAATTTCTTGCAGCTGGCCATCGGCAGGTGAAAGTTTGTCTATAATCACCTGGGCTTTTTTCTGATCCCTCACCTTGCGGGATATTTCGTTTCTTACCACATTGAGGTTGGCTGCTCCTTTGTCCTGCTTTCCGGTCATGGCAGCTATCACATAGAAGTTGTCAATTTCATAAATCTCTGATACATCGCCTTTGCTGGCGGTGTTATAGAGCCAGGAAACGATCCCCCTCGCTTCATTCAATGAGCCGATCCTGCGGTCATTTTTACCTATCCTTTCAGCAGTTTTTATCTCAAGCCCTGCTTCGGCACTGTTTTTTTCAAATTCTGACAGGTTTTTCGCTTTTACTGAAAACAACTCAGCCTCCCTGTAAAATTTATTCCTGGTTTGGTCACTTACGTAAATCTCCAGTTCAATTTTTCCAACCTTGTACTGTATGTTGGTCTTGAGCTCGGTTACATCAATGATATGATACCCAAACTCAGTTTCCACTACGTCCCTGAGAAGGCCTTTGCTCGTAGCTTTAAACACAGCTTCTTGAAAAGGGGCGACCATCTGGCCTTCATTGAACCATCCCAGGTCTCCTCCTCGAGTGGCGGTACCATCGGTACCGTGTATCCTGGCCATTTCGGCAAAGTCTGCGCCATTGCGGATTTCCCTCAATATTTTTCTTGCTTCTTCTTTTGTTTTCGATTTGGCAGCCGGGGTATCGTTTTCGGGTTTAAAAAGGATGTGGCTGGCTTTGGCAGAATATTGTAGGCCTTCAGATACTTTGGCCAGCTTGTACAGCACGTATTTGCCATTTTCCAACTCTGGGCCGACAACAGTCCCTTCCGGTACCAACTCTTCGTTTTCAAATAAGGATTCAGGTACATTGTCTGCCCTATAAGTAATGAAAGGCAGAGAACCGTCTGAATTAACTACGGCAAAAATGGAATCGTTTTCAGCCTTGATGAACCCTTCTTTCAACCCCTGAATTTCTTTTTTCACTATTGCAGTATCCCCGGCAGAAGGGATTACTTCAAAAGTGACATACTTCATGCTCCTTGTATCTTCCCTCTGGTATTCATCTTGGTGGCTCTCCAAATAATCTTCGAGCTCGCTTTCGGTCACTGATACTGCACTGTCTTTCAAAGTGTAATATGGCACATACAAATACTGGATGTCGGCCGTGGCAGCAGTCATATTGTATTCTTGCTTGGCTTCTTCTTCGGTGGCATAATTGGTTTTGATCAGTAGGTTTTCGTATTTCAACCTTCTCCTGCCTGGCCCTAAATTGCTTTCAAACTGGTACCATGCCGCCCTCTGCTGTGGAGGCTGATTAGAAAGGCTTTTTAGGAATTCCACTACCAGATTTCTATCAAACTGGCCGGTTTGTTGGTTGGTGAAAATAGGAACCTGCTTGATTTGAGGGCTGATGTTTTCGCCCTGTACCATATCAACCAGCTCGTCTTCTGACACTTCTACACCAAGCATGTCGAATTGTTCTTTATAGGCAATGTCTGCAATGAGGGCATCCCAGGCCTGGTTGCGCAGCGAGATCAGTTCGCTTGAAGATGGGTTTCTTCCGGTACTGGACCTGAAGTTAAAAGATACTTCATCTACTTTCGCTATAAAGTCATCCCTCGAGATTGTTACGCCTGCAATTTCGCCTACATCGGTATTAGTTCCACCCAATAAAACGGAATTGGGTCCCAATAAGTCTGCCCCAATAAATGAAATAATTGAAAAGGCTATCACGCCGACAACCACTTTCCCCATTTTATTCCTAAGCGTATTTATTAATGCCATCTGTTAATGCTTTTTAAGTAATTTTTATGGTTCCTGCTCTTAAAAAAATCCTTCAAATTTTTGTTGAAATCTCCGAATTACCCGGATAATAAATATTAGAAGAGGCGCAAAAGTAATTATATATGTTCTTAAAAACCAAATTTTTAGCACCTTAGGGAAATGTATGTCATTCCTCGGTTATGGTGCTGTCTATCTGCAACTTAATCTTTTCAATTCTGGTATCTTCCATGGAAAGGATTTCCATAGAGAATCGTGAAACAGTGATGATTTGGTTCAGTTCAGGAAGGTTCTCATTTATCGATAATACCAGCCCCCCCAACGTGTCGTATTCCCCCTCGGGCAGGTTCCAGTCATATTTATCATTGAGGTAATCTATCTCCAGCCTTGCACTTAGGATAAAATTGTCATTATCCAGGGCAATTTCGGTGAGTTCCTCATCATCATGTTCGTCCCTGATTTCCCCGAAAATTTCTTCTATGATATCTTCAATGGTGACAATACCTGAGGTACCCCCATATTCATCTACCACCAGGGCCATACTTTTGTGCTCCGAAATGAGCTGAATGAGCAGTTCGTTGGCGGCCATCGTTTCAGGCACTATGGTGATGGTAGTCAATATGTCTTTTATAAGTTTTGGGCTCTTGAACAGCTCGAAGGTATGGCAGTATCCTATCACATTGTCAATAGATTCCTCATATACCACTATTTTCGAATGCCCACTTTCTATCAGCGCTGTTTTGAGTTCTTCTATTTGCTGGGTGACATCCACCCCTACGATTTCCGTTCTTGGGATCATGCACTCGCGCACCTTTACTGTCTTAAATTCAAGGGCATTGTTAAATATTTTGGTGTTTATTTCCTCTTCCTGGGATGATTCTGTTTTTGTCACAATACTCTTCACGTATTGGTTGAGGTCTGTAAGGCTAAAAATGGGTTTTACTTCAGAGTACTCCAGCCGCAGCACCTTGGTGATGAAAAACTTGCTGGTGATGGTGACAAAATAAACAGCAGGGTAGAGGACGTAATAGATTCCGAGAAAAGGTATAGAAAATACAGAAAGGAGGAAATACGAATTGATCATAAATATGCTTTTGGGCAGGAATTCTGCCGTGACCAGTACTATCAGGGTAGAGATAACGGTTTGTATCAGTAGTACCGAAATATCCCCTACCAGCTGTGGGGGCAAAAAACCTATGATCAAAGGTTCTAGTACAAAAGCCATGAATATACCATACAGCACCAGGGCCAGGTTGTTGCCAACCAGAATAGTGGAAATAAAACGGGAAGGGTTGTTGGCAAACTTGGAGATTATCCTGCCTGACATTGAACCTTGTTTTCCTTGAAGCTCTATATGCAGCCGATTGGAAGAAATAAAGGCTATTTCCATGCCTGAAAAAAGGGCAGAAAAAAGCAAACAAACTACAATAATACCTAGCTGATATGGATCCATCGGGGAAGTGTTAGGACGTTTTAGTTTTGTCCTTTCTAAATTTATATAAAAGTAATAGAGATATACTTAACATAAAAATCCAGTAGGAGTAGGCAAAGCCGAGCGTCATTGTCTGGTGTATGCCAATGATAAAGAAAGCCACAGAAAGGCTTAAAAGAAGTATTTGAATTAGGTTGCTTTGCATGATGTCAGAATTGTTCATCAATAGATAGTGTACCCGAAGGGTTCAGGATAGTGTAGGACCCAAAGTCCTGGTCCGCTGTGAGCCCCTCTCCGGTGTGTATTTCGTCATCGGATTTTATGGTCACAAACTTATCTGTGTGCACATTCTCTTCATCTGGCTCCCAGATCAGTTCCTCTGTGGACAATTCATCCTTGCTTTCCACATTGTATAGTATCACATTTCCTACTGCCTTATAGTGGTTTTCCTTTTTGATATAATACCCCCTGTCGGCAAACAAGACGGATGAGACTTTTTCATTTTCATCAAAGAACTCGATGTAAACACCTTCTGGGAACTCTCTGTCGTCATTTTCCAGTATGAGTTGCTTGGCTGCTTTCAATTTGATTTTGACCTTGGACGAATCCGTGTACAACAAAGTAATACTGTCCATCTCGATGGATGGCCCGTCGAAAGTCTCCTTTCCCAGTACCTTCTTTCCTTCCTCGTCTATACAGGATACAAAGAGCAGAGCAACTAATGACATTACAAGAAAACAGCCTTTGCCCATGGGAAGTGGTGTGATAAACTCAACAGTTTAAACAAAAATAGCATTTCCGGATTACCAGAAATGCTATTAACGGTTTCTTTTTTATGATTATGGGCGCCTCGCCAGTTTTACGGATTCGTTGATCCAGCAGCCACAATTCATTACTTCACCTTCTTTGAGGCCAAGTTCAAAAATTTCTTCTATCGACGGAAATTGCTCTTTGGCGTTTGTCATCCTGCTTGAATTGCCAGCCTTGGCATATTGGTTGTAGGCTGCAATAAATACCAACCTGTCATCCACTTTGCTCACACCTTGGCGACACTCCTGATAACTTTGCATATAAAGGTCACCTATCATGGTATAGGCATCTTTCATGGACGGGTCGATTGCCAACGCCTTTCTTGCATGCGTCCTGGCGGCAGACTTCTGCCCTGCGTTGGAATACAACTGAGCTTTGCTAATGTGGATTTCTGCTTTTTTCAAATCATCATCGGCGTATTCGATGGCTTTGTCATAATACACGTGGGCAGTTTCTACATCGCCTGCTGATGAATATTTAAGGGCGATCACTTTTGCCAGTCCAAATTCAGGCTCTTTTTCGAATAGAATGATGGATGACTCCAGAAACAAAGGGCTGTCGGTACACTTTCCTGTCAGCATCAATTGAAAGACCTTCTTGGCTATTTTCAAGTCGCCTGATTCTCTCATTTTAGGCCCAAGGTTGTTCTCAACAAACGCACAATCCACGGTAACGATCTGGGTAAGCATGCTATCAATCGTCTCCTGGTATTTTTCGAGTTTGCTTACATTCTTTCCTTTTTTGATTTTAAAATCAATTACATCAGAAATCTCACCATACTTTTCAATGATCTGTTCGTCGCTGATGTCACCTTTGCTCAACTTATACCTCCTGATCACATCCATATACCCGATCAGGTTATTGTCCAGTGTATTTTGGCCATTCAGTTTAAAAGTTTTTTCAAAAAGGTCTAGCAATTCTTTGTACTTGCTTTTGTTGCCCTTGTGGTATGAATAAGCTATAAGCGCTTTTCTGTTGAGTACATTCCCTTCTTCGCCAAAATGCTGGATCCTGAGGTCATACATACTCAGGGCTTTGTCCTGGTAGGCGATTTTTTTCGCAGGGTCACTTTCCTTGTCAGCCAGTCCTTCGTATATTTTTGCGCCGTTGATGTAAAGGGATTTATTTAAGTCTGGTGCATTGCTCAGCAGCCATTGGTGGGATTCAAGGGCCAATTGGAATTGGTTGCTTTTTAAGGCATCTGTATATAATGCATTCTTTTCTTTCGCTTTTTCAATGTCTTCGGGCCAGTTCCAACCCGGCTGTGCTACAACCCCTGCGGTTATGAATAAGCACGTCAACGCTAAAAATACTTGTCTTTTCATGTCTAGTGTTAGTTTAATAATATTTCCGTCTTTCAAACCACCTGTCATTGATAGTGGCTCCCAATACAAATTTAAAATATCTTTCTCTAATCAGGTCATTGGATTTGGTGCCCCTTTGCCCAATTTTAAAGGCAAAGTCCAATCCAGAAACCGTATTAAATGGTAATGACCAGCCAAAATTGATGCCAAAGTCATTTATGGTCTTGCCATTTATGACATAAGGTACCTGCTGATAGTTCACGCCAAATCTATATCTTACCCTCTTAAAATAGCTGTTTACGTTGGTGTAATCAGGGATTAGCTCCATGCCCAGACCCAACTGCAGCGCACTTCTAAACTCGTCATTCCCATTTTCTAAGCCCGCAAATTCCTTCCAGTTTTGCCTTTTTACATCGAATGAAATCGTGTAGGCATTGAGCTTTTCGAAAGAAAGGCCAAACCCCAATTCACTAGGGAGGCTAAAATTCTCTTTTTCATTATTGACCAAAGTGTCCCCTGCAAATGAGTTGCCCGTGCCGCTTTTTCGCTCCAGTCGTACAAGCTTATTTCCGTTTAGGTCTGAAGCTTTTTCAAATACCATGCCCAGGTTAAGGTATTTTCTTTCTGCTATTTTCTTTCTATAGGCAAGCCCTCCCCCCAATTTAAAGCCTCGGTAGTCGGTTTTCTCGTACAGGCCGGATGCCAGAGGTGCAAAAAAATCTGCATCACCAAGGTTAGTTATGGTTTCTTTTTCTACAAAACCAAACAAGAAAGATGTTCTAACTCCTATTGTAATGCCTTTTCCCAAAGCGAAACCATTGGAGAAATAGGCCTGCGTTATGCCCCCATTGCCTTTAAAATTATACTCAACCGGAACCGATGTGCCTTCCACAATGTCATTGGCCAACACGTTGTAGTTTACTGAACTATAAGGCAGAAAACCAAAACTGGAAGTCCACTTGGAAGTTTTCAACGGAAAAGCGAAAGCCATGTACCTCAATCCGCCTGTCCCACTTTTTTGGCTTTGTGATTGACTGGCCACTGTTCTGGATTCTGCACCAAGGCCCATTTGAAATGAAGTCAGTGTATTGTAAGGAAGCAAAGCCGGGTTCAGGCTATTGATGTGCCAGAATGACGGGGAGCCAATGCCAACTTCACCCATGGCAAACTGACTAGAAAGGCTCATGTCAGATATGTCGCCTATCCCATTGATGGTATATGGCGAAAAAGTATGCTGTGCCATAAGTCCTTGACCACACAAAGCAAATATCAAAAATACCGTCCTTCTAATCTTTCTCATTTGGCTATTAAAATCCTTATAAATTGACCGCACGCAATTTAAGGGCTGCAAAGATGCGGGCTTTTGCGCTAGATTCAAAACAATTTTGGCATACACCTTCTATTTATGCCCTTGAAGCTCTTAAAAAAACTTTTTTGTCTTGGAGAAAACCAAAACCTGGCTTATATAATGCCGGATCAAGTAGATTGGTTGGATTTTAGGGAATAAATACCTGAAATGGTTTAGAGTACTACATTTAATTGAACAAAATGATTCCCTTGTTGCTACTTTTAGTCAGCAGCTGCATGAAACTTCGGTAGTTTCCTGTAAATAAATCCGATTGAAGTTTGCTTTGCCATAGTTGGATGAATAGAGGCCATACACATAGAGGCGATTGGCTAGTCGAAAAAAACGTTAGGTGCTAGTTAGTTTAAGATTTTGGATGTGCTCGTGTCCATTTCCTGGAAAAGGTTTTTTCATGCCTTTACTATCAAAAACAACCTTTATTTACGACACAGAACGCTTGTGGCAACTCTTAAAAATTGAGGCATGGTCATTGTTTGCACCGAAATATTATTTTGTAGTTAATGGACAAAAACTAATATTGTTCCATTTTTTGAGTTAAAATTGCCTTAGTGAAGTTTCAGGGAGACCACTCTGGCTTCAAGATTTAATAAATAAATTATTTGGAACCTGCTGTGGATAATTTATAAAATGCTTAATTTTTAATTCGATTTCCGGTCAAAGCATTTTAATCAGAATAAAAAGGAATATATTCTACCATGCATAAATCACTATTACTGTTTTTATTTCTTACAGTTGCGACATTGGTATGTTCGTATGGAGGGGATATAACTAAGGATGAAAATGAATTAGCTGCTGTAGAAATGACAAATGCTGCTGAGGATGGACATTCAGCGGAGGCGGCACATCATCATGCACCTACATGGTCTGTGATTCCATTTGTGGTGCTGCTGTTGATGATCGCTACAGGCCCTTTGTTTTATGAGCACTTTTGGCACAAGAGTTACCCGGTAATATCGGTATCGCTGGCTGTATTGGTAGTAGTATATTATTTGTTCGGATTGCACAATACCCATGCCCCTGTGCATGCTACGGCTGAATATATTCAGTTTATAGCCCTGCTCAGTGGCTTGTTTATAGCTTCAGGCGGTATTATGATCAATGTGGACAAAGGGGTGAAGCCTTCTATAAATGTCATTCTTCTATTAGTTGGGGCCGTAGTGGCCAATATTATTGGTACTACCGGGGCATCTATGCTATTGATCAGGCCTTTCATCAGATTGAACAGGAACAGGATCAAAGCTTACCATATCATTTTCTTTATTTTCATGGTGAGCAATATTGGAGGTAGCCTCACACCAATTGGTGACCCACCGTTGTTCCTTGGTTTTTTGAAAGGAGTGCCGTTTTTCTGGACACTGACATTCAACTTTATACCATGGGTGTTTGCCCTGGTTGTATTGTCAATTGTTTTTTACCTGATAGATAGGACAAACAAGGCAGACTATAGTTTTGGGGAAGATACCGAGGTACCAACCGGCAAGATATCGGTAATCGGCACCAGAAACTTTGGTTGGTTGACAGTGATTGTGGGCTCTGTGTTTTTGGACCCCAATGTATTGGACTGGGTGCCGGCGATACATTATGATGGCCAAAAGTTTTCTTACTGCCGGGAGATCATCATGCTGACCTGTGGTTTCCTGTCTTATAAAATGGCAAACAAAGAAGCCCTTAAAGGCAATGACTTCAACTTCGAGCCAATCAGGGAAGTGGCATTTATTTTCATTGGTATTTTCGGCACCATGATGCCTGCCTTGGAGATAGTAGGAAATTATGCAAAATCCGATGCAGGGGCACAAATGATCACACACAATACGCTTTATTGGGGCACGGGTGCTCTATCGGGGTTTCTTGATAATGCCCCTACTTATATCAACTTCCTGACAGCCGCCATGGCTTCACAAGGCGCCTCGATCAACAATTTGCAGGAGGTGGTCAGCTATTCCAACGGAGGATATGCCAATTCTGAATTGTCTCTGATGGCCATATCTATAGCTGCAGTATTTTTTGGTGCTATGACCTATATTGGAAACGGCCCCAATTTTATGGTAAAATCAATAGCTGAACAGGTGGGTATCAAGATGCCTTCTTTTTTCGGCTACATCATCAGGTTTTCCATTCCGATACTGATACCTCTGTTTATAGTGGTGTGGCTTATCTTTTTCTATTTCCAGATATTATAAGGCGAGCATTTTTATAGCGGTGATTGCCGCTTCGTCCCCCTTATTGCCATGTTTGCCTCCAGCCCTGTCGAGTGCCTGCTTTTGGGTGTTTGGTGTCAACACTCCAAATATTACCGGTTTGTCGTATTTGAGGGAAACCTGTGTAATGCCATTGGCCACCGCATCACAAATGAAATCGAAATGTTTGGTTTCTCCTTGTATGACACATCCTATGCAAATCACGGCATCAATATCAGGCCGCTGTGCAAGTTTTTGTGCTCCAAGGCTCAGTTCAAAACTACCTGGTACATTTACCCGCACTATATTTTCTGCTTTTACATTGTGGCCAACCAGTGTTTCGTAAGCGCCATTGTAAAGGGATTCTGTCACCTCTTCATTCCATTCTGACACCACAATGGCAAATTTGTTTTTCGAAACGTTAGGAATGTTTTGCGAACTGTAGTCGCTTAGGTTTTTAAGGGTACTGGCCATGGTTCAGTTTTTTTCAGTGGCTGATAAGAATCAAACAATGTTTGCATCTTTCATAAGTGCAAAAGTAGGGTTAAAATAAAAAAGGGATAGGAGCAATCCCATCCCTTTTAATTTAATTTTTTTCAGAATTAGTTTACCAGCCCTTGGAGCCTGGCTTTATGTTTTTTAGCCTCCTGGTACTCTGCCGCCCCAAAATACTCGTCCAATATAGTTTGGTAGTTGGAAATAGCAGACTCAATATCGTTCAGTTTTTCATTGGCCACAGCAGCTTTTGCCAAGTAAGTGGGGGAGAACTGCTTGTTGGCTTTGTAGTTTGCAGCTTTTTCATAGTAAGTAACTGCTTCTTCATATTCTTTTAGTTCCATGTAAGCATCGCCGATAAGGGAGTAAGCCCTTGCCTGTACCAGGTAGTCGGATGCACTGAAGTTTTGGAGATAGGAAATGGCATTATCAAAATCCCCCAGTTTCAGGTAGGTGGCCCCAGCATAGAACTGTGCCAACTCAGCCGTTTGGGTCATTCCATATTCTTCTATAATTTCGAGAAACCCGAAATTGTTGCCATCGCCATTGAGGGCCCTGCCCAGGCTATCTGCCTCAAAATAATACACCGCCTGATAAAGATCGCGCTGTGCATTCTTATTTTGCTCACCTACGTAATAATTGTAAAACATATACCCAAGGATGGCTACCAGAAATATCCCTCCGACCACCATTACGGCATTTTTATTTTTCTCTACAAACTGCTCGGTCCTTGAAAATTGTTCCGCCAGTGCTTCAGGATTCTCTAACAAATCGCTCCCTGCAGATTCAGTACTTGTGTTCTTTTTTGCCATGCTTAGAAAAATTCAGGTCGCAAATTTAGCAATTATTTGATATTAACATAAATATGGATAAAATCATTTGCGCAAGTGTAGCAGGAAGGCGGCAATGTGCTCTAAAAAACTGATATACAAAGGCATGATCCTATTCTTCGTAAGCCCAATCGATCCCTGCCTTCATATCTTTCAAGACCACCCCTTGTTGTTTGAGTTGGTCGCGTATTTCATCTACCCTTGAATAGTCCTTGGCTTCCTTGGCTTGTTTGTAGATATTGATGAGTACATCCAGTATTCCCTCTGAATCCAGGTTGTCTTCTTCTTTGAGGCCGAGCACTTCAGTAATGAAAGCACAAAATGTGGACTTCATTCTTTCAAAAGTTTCCTGGCCCAGTTCGGCAGTTTTTAGGTTCTGGGTTTGAATGGAATTAATTTTTTTCAAAAGGTTGAACAAATGCCCGATGGTCAGTGCAGTGTTGAAATCGTCGTTCATTGCCCGATAGCAATTGTCACAAAGTTGGTTGACCTGCCCTGCAACTTTTTCATTGATTTGCACCCCCTCCTCATCGCTGTATTCAATATTCCTGAGGGTTTTTAGCCCATTCATCAATTTTTTATACCCCTTGTGGGCAGCCTGAAGTGCGTCGTTAGAAAAATCCAACGTGCTCGCATAGTGCGATTGCAACATAAAAAACTTCACGGTCATGGGTGAGTACGGACGGTCGAGCAAATCATGGTCTCCGGCAAACAATTCCCTTGGCAGGAAAGAGTTTCCCAGTGATTTGCTCATTTTCTGACCATTGACGGTGAGCATGTTCGTATGTACCCAGTATTTTACAGGATCCTGTCCATGGCTGCCTACCGACTGTGCCAATTCACATTCATGGTGAGGAAATTTCAGGTCCATGCCGCCACCGTGGATGTCGAAAGTCTTGCCAAGGTATTTGGTGCCCATGACGGTGCACTCAAGGTGCCAACCTGGAAATCCCTGCCCCCACGGAGACGGCCATTTCATAATATGTCCTTCTGCGGCATTCTTCCAAAGAGCAAAGTCTATGTTGTCGGATTTCTCATCCTGGCCGTCCAATGAACGGGTATTTGATATCAGTTCCTCCACTTTTCTTCCCGACAATTTGCCGTAGTGGTGTTTTTTCTGATATTCCTTTACATTGAAATATACAGAGCCTTTGCTTTCGTAGGCCAGTCCGTTTTCAAGTAATTTTTCAACCATACTCACCTGCTCGATGATATGGCCGGTAGCCGAAGGCTCTATACTTGGTGGCAGTGCATTGAATTGCTCCATTACCCTGTGAAAATCCTGGGTATATCTTTGAACCACCTCCATTGGCTCCAGGTTCTCTAATTTGGCCTTTTTTCCAATTTTATCCTCGCCCTCATCGGCATCATCAATCAAATGGCCCACATCTGTGATATTGCGTACATAACGTACCTTGTAACCCAGAAACATCAGGTATCGATATATGACATCAAAGCTGATAAAAGTCCTTACATTGCCAAGGTGTACATCAGAATATACTGTAGGGCCGCATACATACATGCCCACAAAGGGAGGGTTTATTGGTTCGAACAGTTCCTTTTTTCCGGTCAATGAATTTTGAATTCTTAGGGCATTCAACATAGAAATGAAATATTATCTTATAGATACGAGGTTCTTTATACGGGCAATTTTGAAAAAAGTAAAAAATTAATTCTCAACAAACCTGTATGCGCAGGATTTGTGGCCAGAATAAACACTACCAATCCTCCTGATTAAGTCAAAAGTGCAAATAAAATCCATTTGTCCTTTTATCGCATACTTTTGACCTGCAAATCTACCAAACCCGTACTTATGGTGCTGACAATGAAATAATTATTTTAGAATGGGCATTTGTTGTATTAATTTTGCCTTGTTTATAATGGGAAAGGGATTTAAATTGTTATAGTATTGTTTAAAGATATGAGAAGGCTTTTATTCACAATATTTATATCCCTTTGCTTTGCCTCGGTAGTTTCAGCCCAATCTGACGGCAACTATGAGTACAACAAAGAATTTACCTGGGGGATCAACAAAAACACCAACGGCGGGTTGATCGGTGGGTTCACTTTCAAATGGGCAAGTGCCATCAGTGAAAAGCAATTCAAATCAGTGGGTTTTGAATTGATGAACGTAAAGCACCCCAAGGAAATCAGGGTCTCTACTTCAGGTAGCCCTTTTTTATATCCAAAAAGAAACTACCTCTACTCGGTAAGGGGATTTTATGGCAGGGACTTTTTGTTGTTCAAAAAAGCACCACAGCAAGGCGTACAAATCATATTTACCACAGCGGCAGGCCCCACCATTGGAGTGGTAGCCCCGTATTACGTGAGAACAGAAGCCGGCACCTTCCAATTCAACCACAAAACTATGTCGCAGGGCACTATAATGGGAACGGGCCATCTGTTTCAGGGTCTCGGCAAATCGAAGCTCAAATTCGGGTTAAATGCCAAAGCAGGGGTAATGTTTGAAATGGGGGCATTCAAGAGCAATGTCACAGGCTTTGAGATCGGGGCACAATTTGAAGCATTTACAGAAAAAATCCTCCTGGTACCAACCCAACCCAACAGGGCCATATTTTCTTCACTGTACCTCACGCTCTTTTACGGGCACAGGCGTTAATCCAGTGTGACGGGGATTCCCCAGCACCAATTCTTTTCCCTTAAATTATGATAAAAAAAACTGTATGCGTTTCTTTGCGTAAATTTTGAGATATGATTGAATTGCCTGTAGTAGATGCGGAGAAAGCCAAAAGGGTGAAAAAACCTGACTGGTTAAGGGTAAAACTTCCCGTTGGACAAAACTATGCCAATGTGAGAAAGTTGGTGGATGAGCACAAGCTGCATACCATCTGCGAAAGTGGCAATTGCCCCAACATGGGTGAATGCTGGGGAGCGGGAACGGCTACTTTTATGATTTTGGGCAATGTATGTACCAGAAGTTGCACCTTTTGTGCAGTGGCCACAGGCCGACCCCCAGAATATGACGAGCAGGAACCCGAAAGAGTGGCCAAGGCCATTCACCTCATGGGGGTGAAGCACGCCGTAATCACCTCGGTGAACAGGGATGAATTAAAAGACAAAGGAGCGGAAATCTGGCACAGAACGGTAGTGGAAACCAAAAAACTTTCTCCGGAAACTACCATCGAAACCCTGATACCTGATGTAAAGGCAAAATGGGACGCCCTCTATACGATGATCAGTGCAGGACAGGAAGTGGTATCGCACAATATGGAAACTGTGGAAAGCCTCTATCGAAGGGTGCGTCCCCAGGCGAAATACCAGAGGAGCCTGGAGCAGATCAAATTGACCAAAGAATATGGACAAAGGACCAAAACCGGTATCATGTTGGGTCTGGGCGAAAAAGAGGAAGAACTATACAAAGCCATGGACGACCTGGCCGAACATGGTTGTGATATATTGACCCTTGGCCAGTACCTCCAGCCCACCAAAAGGCATATTGAAGTGGCCGAATTTATCCACCCCGATAAATTTGCCCAGTACAAAGAAGAGGGCTTGAAAAGAGGGCTGAAGTATGTAGAGTCTGATCCACTGGTAAGGTCATCATACCACGCTGAACGACATGTCAATGTGCCTATTTGATCAGATTGACCCCTTAAAACTTTCCAATTAAAAAGTTACACTTACTTCTTCGTTGATTATCCTGGAGAGCTCCTTTAGCTGGCCTTTTTCAAAATATTCGTCATGCTTCTCGAGGGGGGCATCTTTCGACTTTTCTTTAAAATTGATATAATCCTGGATCAATATGCCATTGTTCTCCCTCCTGTTGATGGCTTGCCTGAACCGGATGCCACTGTCATCAGTAGAATAGGAATAGGCCAGGA
Source organism: Cyclobacteriaceae bacterium (assembly GCA_040222275.1). Classification (GTDB taxonomy): domain Bacteria; phylum Bacteroidota; class Bacteroidia; order Cytophagales; family Cyclobacteriaceae; genus CAXBNB01. Next base: position 47,965 of record JAVKDJ010000002.1, on the reverse strand, counting down.
AATCCATCGTAAAATCAGTCTGGTGTATCCAGTAAATAAACTCATCCTCATAATCTACACCCCCACCTTGCTGTCCAAATGTAACCTTGATTTTGTGGTAGGGCTTTTTAAAAATATAAGTCTCCCCTAAATATTCCTTTTTTACAGCCAGGTCGTTGAGCCCATAAGGTAGCTGGAAGAAATACAGCACGGAGTTGACAGATTCGGTATATTTTTCCTGCCATTCCTGCGATACCTCTACCAGGGTATCATTCACCACCCTGGAAAATTCGGTGCTGTTATATAGGATGTCTTTCACCCGCTTGCCGTCTTCTTCAAACTCCCTTGTGTACAAATTTCTGCCGTCATTTTTTTTGACAGAGTAGTATTTGTCCCTAAACTTAAATGACGCAAGGGCTTCTTCAAATTTCTTGCCTCCGTGTACTTCTATAGACTTGTCAATAATTTCCTGAGGGTCGGGAGTTGAAGTGCATGCTACAGCGAGGACGAAGAATATTGGAAATAATTTTTTCATAGATGGCGAAAATAGTTTTCTTACACTACGTTTGAAAATTTAAAAAAGTTTGCGGTGCGATGCGGGGGCTTATGAAAGATGTCTGCGAAACCCTTCTACCCTTCCATGTCCATCATTTGACTTAGTTTTACCGCAAAAATAAAAAAACAGTAAACAACATGAGCATTGTGAAAAGGGTATTGAGGACGTTGGCAATTTTTGTAGTTCTACTTGGGCTAATTTCCCTTTTTTTATTCACCTATGTGGACCGTACCCCTTATCAGGAAATGGACTATTATACCCAAACCATGGATGGGTTTGAGTCTATCGACAAGGAAAGCCTGGCATCCATTGGCGACACGTTAAAAGTAGGCTGGGCCAGGGAAAACCTGTTGCCGGAGGGGGTACTGCCCTTGGCTGGTTATGGGGTGAGGCATGGTGCTTTGTACGAAGGGGTACACGATTCCATTTGGGCCAAGGCCTTTGTGTTTGACAATGGGGATAGAAAATATGCGTATGTGGCATTAGACCTGCTGATAGTTCCAATGGAGGTCACCAGGCTGTTGCCAAAGGCACTGGATAGTTTGGGCTTTTCGATGCAAAACACCTTTCTGACGGCTACCCACAGCCATTGCAGCATAGGTGGTTGGGGCACAGGCATTGCCGGGGAACTTTTTGCCGGTGCCCACGATCCTGAAGTGGTACATTTTATTGCCAGGGCTATTGCTTTGTCGGTAGCAGCTGCTGACCAACAAAAAAGTGCCGCCAAAATAGGTTATTCGGAAATACACGCAGCTAATACAGTGCGAAACAGGCTGGTGGGTGATCAGAAGGGAACTGTTGATCCTTGGTTTAGGTTTATGAAAATTGAAAATATCGAAGGGAAAACTGCCCTGCTCACTACGTATTCAGCCCATGCCACATGTCTGCACCATAGCTTTAGGGAAGTGTCCGGAGACTACCCCGGCGAACTTTGCCGAAAACTTGAAGCTTCTAAAAATGTAGATTTCGCGGCTTTTTCGGCGGGGGCTGTGGGCAGCATGACGCCATTGATACATGACATCACAGGCTGGCCGAAGGTCGAATATTTTGCGAACCAATTGTCGGAACAGGTGGTTGCTATGGAAAATTTTATTCCTGTAAATTACAATTCCCTTTTAGCAAGCCTCAATATGGACATCCACCTGAGGGATGCGCAGTTTAGGATTTCTGAAAATATCCGTGTGCGCCCCTGGGTCTTTGAACAGCTATTTGGTGGCTATCCATCTCAAATCACAAGCCTCCGGGTGGGGGATGTTTTGTTTGTTGGTACACCATGCGATTTTTCAGGGGAGCTGGTGGACGACCTGGTGAAAAAAGCAAGAAAATTTGGCCTGCAATTGGTCATCACAAGTTTTAACGGAGGATATGCCGGCTACATCACCAAAGACGAATGGTACGATCTGGATGAGTACGAAACACGGGTGATGAACTGGTTTGGCCCTTACAATGGGGCATATTTTTCGGAAGTGATAGGAAGAATAATCGAAGCTCACGGTCAGGGTGGTTGAAAAATTGGCTCTAAAAGTAGATTTTCCAGTCAGCCATTCGTTACAAGTAAAATTGGCAATTGTTCATTTTGACTTAAATTGCCTGCAAATGTTATCATCAGGTACTGAATGTTGTCTCAAAAAGGGATATTAAGGATTAGCGTCATTTTAGGGGTGTTGTTTTGGTCACTGTTGCTGATCATAGACATGCTGGCATTATTCAGTGCCAGTAACAACATAGCCTTTGGCTTGCCGGATTACGTAGGAAAGATCCTTTTGGCCCTTTTCGCACTTTCCCTGGTGTTGTTTTACCGTTTCAACATTGGCAAAGCCGAGAGTATCAACTTCGTTGACATGCTCTGGAGGGTGTTTGTCACAGGACTGCTGGCTACCATAGTATCATTGGGTATTGAGTTTTTCTTTACCATTTTTGGCTCCAACAAGTTCGCCACCAACCCGCTGATCTACAATTTTTTCTACCACATCATCCTGGGGTTGGTACTGGCGTTTTTGATCTCCACTTTCATCGTATGGAAGAGGCTCATTCTTTACCAAAAATCCAAGTCGCTGCTATCGGCCTGGCAAGTGTACGAGTATGCCTTGATGGCCACTTTGGCTTTCGACCTGTTTGGCAATAGCTATACCGATCCAACATTCATAGCGGTATATGCCGCATTGCTTATCCTTGGTTTGATCCTGTCCTTTAACCTGAAGTGGATCGCCTACCTCAACTTCAAGCAGAAATGGAAAAGTATTTTGTTCATTGTACTGGTGATCATCTACCTCTGGTATTTCTTCAAGACATTGATGTATTTTTCAGAAAGGACAACATTGGTCAGGGATTTGCTCGACAGCTCTTTTTCCCTGTCCCTGTTTTCTTTCATTTTGCTCTACAGTGGTATTTCAGTTTTGGTTATTCTTTTCAACCTGCCTACCACGTCGGTTTTCGAGAAAAAACTTGAAGAAGCAGTAAATTTTCAGCGGCTCAGCCAGTCTATCACAGCCGGAGAGAGTGAAGAAAAGGTATATGAAATCCTTTTGGATAGTGCAGTGAGTGCCGTTTATTCAAAGTCGGCTTGGCTCGAAATTGATGACGAAAAACAGGGCGTGCATGTCATACTCACCCACAACCTGGATGAAAGCAAAATCCCAATCATAAAGGACGCTACGAAAACAAGTAAGTTTAAAAAAATACTGAACTCGGATTTTGACCGAAACCCCAAAAGCCAGAAGATTTCGGCAAAAATAAAAGACGTTCAGTTCAGTTCGATTCTGTTATATCCTGTTACCGTAAAGAATGAAAAGATCGGTAGCCTGGCACTACTCAAGGAGGTGGATGATGGTTTCAACAAAGAAATGATCGATATCATTGACACATTCGTGAACCAGGCCAGTATTTCGGTGGAAAACTTCCGGCTACTCAATGAAGCCATCAGGACTGAGCGGTACAAAGAAGAACTGAACATTGCCACAAGGGTACAAAACAGTTTATTGCCAGACAAGCTCGATCGAAACCCGGCTTTTGATATCGTGGCATTCTCGAGGGCGGCCGATGAAGTAGGGGGCGACTATTACGATACTTTTAACCTGGACGACTGCCGGACTGTGCTCATCATTGGTGACGTATCCGGCAAGGGTACTTCCGCCGCTTTTCATATGGCGCAGATGAAAGGAGTGTTCCAAAGCCTGGTGCAGCTGGATCTTGACCCGAAAGCTTTTCTGGTCCATGCCAACAACGCCCTGAGCAGGTGCTTGGAAAATACATCTTTCATTACCGTGTCTTATTTTATTGTGGACAGGAAAACGAAAAAGGTGAGTTTCGCCCGGGCCGGGCATTGCCCAACGCTCTATTATAATGCCGAAAAGAATGAAACCAAGTATTTTAAGAACAAGGGGCTCGGCCTTGGAATATTGAGAAACTCTAACTTCCACAAATACGTACAAGTGAACGAGTTTGATATCAGTGCTGGTGATATAATCATTCTGTACACTGATGGAATCACCGAAGCATGTAACAAGAATAAGGAGCAGTTCGGCTATGACAAGCTACAGGCTTCATTAGTCAAATACGCAAACCTGGAACCTGAAAGTATTCAGGAAGGAATAATCAACGACCTTTATGAATTTTGTGGCAATAGATCCCTTGGGGATGATTATACCCTATTGATAGTGAAGTTTAAGTAACCCAAAATGATAAATATAGAAAGTAAAACAGAAGAAGGAATTTGTGAACTGATGGTTGGAGGTGAAGTGGATGCTTCATCGTCTATCCATTTGGACAATGCACTCAGTGAAGCACTGTCCGATCATAAAAAAATAATAGTTAACCTAACCGGATTGGAATATATTTCGTCTGCCGGTTTGGGTGTTTTTATGTCGTATCTACAGCAAATCGAAAACGAAAGTATCCGGTTGGTTGTATTTGGCATGAAAGAAAAAGTCCAGGAAGTGTTCCAAATTCTGGGATTGGATCAATTGCTCAACATTACAGACACCAGGGCGTCAGCTTTGGGTATAATCGAGGATGCATCAGTTTAAAACATCTTGTAAAAGGGAAAAGCTAAGGGAAATCAGGGAATTTATTTCTGAAGTCCTGAAGGATATTGGTTTTTCCGAAAATGAGGCCCATAAGGTGATACTGGCAGTGGATGAAGTCTGTGCCAATCTCATCATTCATTCCAACAAATGCAATCCTACGGAATGTCTGGAAATATATGTGGAAGACAATAAACAGGGCGTGGTTACCTTCGACATTGTTGATTATGGCATAGGATTCAACTACAACAACTACAAGGAGCCCAATCTTGAAGAAATTGTAAGAAAAAGGAAGAAAGGTGGTTTGGGGATAATGCTCGTAAAAAACATCATGGATTCTGTGGAGTTTTCGCAGGAAAACAACAAAAATGTCTGTAGGCTGATGAAAAAGTTTCATGTTAAAAAATAATCCATCCATTTAGCTACTTTTGTCAGTCATTACCGCACATCTGATACGAGACAATCATTGATTTTATGTACAAAGCGATTAAGCTAAAGCAGGCAGTAGGGATATTGACCATATTAGGGGTAGTCGGTGTTTGCGTCTTTGCCCAGGCCAAACCAAAAGATAAATACCTCTTTAAACTGGGGGACCGGGAGTATTATGAAGATGAGTTTAGGTACTATTTTTTCAAAAACAACAACGAAATCCCCAAAGACAGTGTAAAGTACAAGGTAGAAGAGTATCTGGAATTGTATGTCAAGTTCAGGCTGAAGGTGCAGGAGTCCCTTGCTTTGGGCAAAGACCAAGAAGCTGGCTTTATCGAAGAGTTTGAAGGCTACAAGAGCCAATTGTCCGAACCCTACCTCACAGAATCTAAAATCACAGAATCGTTGATAAAAGAGACCTATGAAAGGATGAAACTGGAGCGGTCTGCCTCACATATCCTGCTGAAAGTAAGTGAAGATGCAGCCCCTGCGGATACACTGAAGGCATTTAACCGGCTATTGGAGTTGAAGAAAAAAATAGAGGATGGGCAGGATTTCGATTCATTGGCGCATAAGTTTTCAGAAGACCCATCGGCCAGGTCCAATCGTGGCAACCTTGGATATTTTTCAGCCATGCAAATGGTGTTTCCATTTGAGGAAGCCACCTTCAATGCGCCGGTCGGAGGTATGGCAGGCCCGGTCAGGACCCGATTTGGCTATCACCTCATACAAGTAAAAGACGAAAGGCCGGCCAGGGGCAAAATTCAGGTAGCCCATATCATGATCCGGGAGTCGCCAGACAAAACCCAGGAAGATTTGGCGTACAACAAAATACAATCCGTGCATGACAAACTGCAGGCAGGTGAAGATTGGGATGAATTGTGCAAAATCCATTCGGAAGATTTTAATACCAGCAAGAGAGGGGGCGCCCTCAATTGGTTTGGAACAGGCAATATTGTCAAAGAATTTGAAGAAGCTGCTTTTGCGTTGGATAGTATCGGTAGCATATCCCGGCCGGTGAAGACCCAATATGGCTGGCATATTATCAAACTCCTGGGAAGAAAAGGGCTGGAGCCGTTCGAAAAAGTAAAGCCGCAGCTTGAAAATACTTTATCGAGAGATGCGAGATCAAGGGTGAGCAAAGAAAAGGCATTGGCTGCTGTAAAAAACCAGCACGGATTCAAACTTATCGATGACCATAAAGCTATGGCGCTTGCCCGAATTGATTCCAGTTTGCTTCAAGGCACCTGGTCATTTGACAGCACATCTTCTGACAATAAGCGCACCCTGTTTACCATCGGCGGCAGGAATATATCCATTGGTGTTTTTTGGGAATATGTAGTTGGACGCCAGCGAAACCGTACCCAAACCAGCCTTTCTGGATATATAACAGAGCTGTACAACCGTTTCGAAGAAAAAAGCATTTTTGATTTTGAAGAAGATCATCTGGCCGAAACAAACTTTGAATACAAGATGATACTTGAGGAGTACAAGAGTGGCATTTTATTATTCAATCTGATGGAAGAAATGGTGTGGCAAAAGGCAGTTCAGGATACCGTGGGCCAGAAATTGTTTTATGGGAAAACCCGGAATGACTACCTGGCCAGGGAAAGCGCAGAGGTGCGGGTGTTCATTTCTGAGAAGCAGGAAGTCATTGCCCAATCGGCAGATTTCCTGGATAAAGGAAAAAAAGAAATTGATAGTGTCTTCAATAGTATAGAACCACTAAATTTGCAGGTTTCTGACAAAACTGTGGAAAGAGGTGAGGACGCTATGTTGGATCAGTTTTGGTCGGAGGGCATTCACAGGCATGAAGAAAACGGCAGGTATTACCTCGTTTATGTCAAGCAGGTAGTGCCAGAAAAAGTCAAAGAATTCGATGAAACAAGGGGGGCAGTAATCTCTGCCTATCAGGACGAGTTGGAAAGGGAGTGGATCGAACAGTTGAAAAAGAAATACCCTTTAAAATTGAACAAAGGGGTGTTGAAAAAAATTATCTCAGAAATTGAAAAGGAAGATTAGTTTCATATTTGTAGGAGTAATATTGATGTCGTCATGTGAATGGCTGGAAACCTGGAACTCGAAGAAAGATGACAACAAGGTGGTGGATTCCAAACCCATTGCCAGGGTAAATGACATCATCCTTTACGAAAAGGACATCACTGGCCTGGTGAACAGTTCTGCACAAAATGGCGACAGTGCCAATATCATGACCCAATACATAGATTCCTGGATCAAAAAACAATTGATGATTTCCAGAGCTTCCAAAGAAATAGAATTCAATAGGGCCGATATCGAAAGAAAAGTGCTGGATTATCGTTATGCCCTTATGGCCCATGATTTTGAAAAATACTACATCAACAAAAACCTGGACAAGGAAATACAGCCGGAGGAAATAGAGGAGTACTACAAAGATAAATTTGAAAATTTTGTTTTGAGACAAAATATTGTCAGGTGCCTGTTTGCCAAAATCCCAAAGCAGGCCCCACAGATCAACAGCTTTAGAAACCAAATTAGGTCGTACCCGAAATCCGGCATAGAAGAGATTCAATCCTATTGTTATAGATTTGCCATCAAATCCTCGCTGGAGGCCGAACTCTGGTTGAATTTTGATGAAGTGATAGCCAATACACCTCTTGTGAGCATTCAGGATCGGGTTACTTTTTTGAAGAACAATAGTTTTATCGAGACTTCTGACGAAGAACATCACTATTACATCAGGTTGTTGGACTACAAAATTTCGAACCAGATATCACCACTTGAATTTATCAGCGACGATATAGAAAATATTTTGATCAACAAGAAAAAAATCCAATTGAGGAAAACCTTGGAAGACGAGGTGTATAAAGAAGCAAAAGAGAAAAATGAATTTGAGATATATTAAAGGAAGGGTAGTACTGGTCATTTTGGTGATGGCTGGTACGTTGGGATCGGTTGTAGCACAAACCGATCAAGGAGTGCTTTTGGACAAGATAGTGGCCAAGGTAGATGACTATATCGTGCTCAAGTCCGAATTGGACAAGGCTTACCTCGATTTTCTTTCCAGGGGACAAGTGTCGCAGGGAAACGCCAGGTGCCAGATGCTGGAGACACTGGTCATCAACAAACTGATGGTAGCCAAGGCTGAAATCGATTCAGTGGAGGTGACCCCCGATCAGGTCAATCAAAACCTGGAGCAAAGGATTTCTTACATAGTGTCTCAAATAGGCTCTGTTCAGGCACTGGAAGAGTACTATGGCAAAACAATGGACCAGTTCAGGCAGGAACTGTTTGACCAGATAAAAGAGCAACTTGTAGTACAGAAAATGCAGGGAGAGATCACAACTGATGTGAAGGTAACCCCCGCAGAAGTCAAAAGGTTTTTCAACAAAATCCCCAGGGATAGCCTTCCTTTCTTCTCAAGTGAAGTGGCCATTGCACAGATTGTGAAAAAGCCAGAAGTAAACAAGGCACAAAAAGAGAAAGTAAGGGGTCAGCTCAATGAAATCAGGGACAGGATATTAGCTGGTGAGAGTTTCAGCGATTTGGCTAAAAAACATTCTATGGATCCTGGATCGGGTTCTAAAGGCGGTAAATTGGGGTTTTTCAAAAGGGGTGAACTAGCCCCGCAGTATGAAGCCACAGCGCTCAGCTTGAAACCAGGTGAGATATCTGCACCGGTAGAGACACAATTTGGTTTTCATATCATCCAGTTGGTGGAGCGGCTGGGAAATACTTTCAACACCAACCACATCCTGATAATACCAAGCTCATCGAGCAGTGATATGGATGACGCCCGCAGATACCTCGATAGCCTGAGAACGGTTATTCAAAACGATAGCATTTCTTTCGAAAAAGCAGCAAAGGAATACTCCGATGACCAGGCAACCTCCGGTAGTGGTGGGTTTTTCCTGGATGCCAATGGGGCCTCCAGGGTTTCTGTGGAGGAGCTGGACCCTGTCATATTCTTTACCATCGATACCATGCAGGTGAATACCATCACACAACCAATGGACTTTAGAATGGAGGACGGTACGGATGCCGTAAGGATGATATATTTCAAAGAAAAAATAGCACCCCATCAGGCCAACCTCCTCGAGGATTATCAGAAAATAAGGTCGGCAACATTGGCAAGTAAACGCAACATAAAACTCTCCAATTGGTTTAAGGAAGCCAAGGGGGATGTTTATATTTACCTCGAGCCCGAATATGAGTATTGTGAAATTTTAATAGACTGACCCAATTTAATCACCACTTTTTATGAGCGTATTTACCAATGAAGTTGAGGCCGCAGATGGTTTGAAGCAGGCTTATTCCAACCTGAAAAGCGAAATTTCGAAAGTTATCATCGGACAGGATGATGTTGTAAAGCTACTGCTTACCTCCATTTTCTGCGAAGGCCACTCACTTCTGGTAGGAGTGCCCGGCCTGGCCAAAACCCTGCTCATAAGGACCATATCGGAAGCACTGCATTTAGACTTTAACAGGATACAATTCACCCCGGATTTGATGCCTTCAGATATTTTGGGTGCAGAGACCCTCGATAAGGACAGGAATTTTAAGTTCATAAAGGGACCGATATTTTCAAACATCATCCTGGCAGATGAGATCAACCGTACCCCTCCAAAAACCCAGGCGGCCCTTCTGGAATCTATGCAAGAGTATTCGGTTACCATTGGTGGCGAGCACCGGGACTTGCAAAAACCCTTTTTCGTACTGGCTACACAAAACCCAATAGAGCAGGAGGGTACGTACCCCCTACCTGAGGCCCAGCTGGACAGGTTTATGTTCATGATCAAACTGGACTATCCCTCTTTCGAATCGGAGGTAGAAATCATTAAAAAAACTACCGGTGAGTCAGGTGAAAAGGTGAAGCAGGTACTGACTGGGGATGAAATTATAGAATTTCAAAGCCTTATCCAGAAAGTACCGGTAGCTGACAATGTGGTGGAATACGCCGTTGGCCTGGTGCATAAAACAAGGCCTGAGTCTGAAAAGACATCTGACATGGCCAAAAACTATTTGGAATGGGGAGCTGGTCCCAGGGCATCACAATACCTGATAAAGGGGGCCAAGTGCAATGCGCTGATCAATGGAAAATACTCCCCCGACATTGAAGATGTACAGGCCCTTGCCAAATCTGTACTCCGCCACAGGATAGTCAGAAACTTCAAAGCTGAGGCAGAAGGCATCACAGTTGACGACATCATTGATAGTCTCCTTTAAGCCTATCCGCAAGGCACATCTCACCTAAAATCCACTTTTTGGTGTAATGGCTTGAGGTTTTATTTATTCCATTTTCTAAAAATGGATAGGAGTTTCTCATTTTGAGAAAATTTAAAAACCATGAAATTTCATAACACGCTGACTTTCAGTTAATAGAATAATTTTAAATGCGTTGGCATGCCGTTGGCAACAAGAGTTGACAAAAGAATTTGTTAAATCTTAAAATAAAACGGAAGTCATGAAAAATTTAAAGTTATCATTCAAAATCCTAGCGATTGTTCTTACGACAGGACTACTTGCCTGTAACGATGGAAACGAAGACCCTTCTTTCAAAGGGAAAGCAAGTGTGAAAGCAACAGATGCTGCGGTAGATGCACAAAATGTGAGTGCAGTGTACTTGTCAGTAGATGAAATTCAAGCAACGGCCAATGGCCAAACGCGAACCGTAGTGGCCTTCAACACACCTCAGAAGTTTAATATTATGGCCTATCAAAATGGGGCAACCTATTTCATGGGCGAAGGAGACCTTGATGCCGGTTCATATTCTGACCTGAGGTTTATCACCTCGTCGAGTGCTGATTCTTATGTAGAGATGAAAGACGGTACAACCAAGCAATTGGAAATCGAAAATGGTTCTACTACAGGATACAGGATTCAGGGTGCATTTGATATAGCTGCAAGCACAACAACAGATTTGGTGGCTGATATCGATTTGAGAAAAGCTTTGGTTACGACTGCCAATGGAACTTTTAAATTGAGATCTACAGCCCGAGTGGTTATGGAAAACCAGACAGGGAAAATTAAAGGTACTGTGTCCGGGTCTGGCAATACTTCTGAGAGAATAGTGGTATATGCCTATGAAAAAGGATCTTTTAGTGCATCGGAAGAAAACGAGCCAACAGAAGGTCGTACCAGGTACGAAGGATCAATAAACTCGGCCATTGTTGCTGAAAACGGATCGTACACACTGGCCTTTATGGAAGAGGGTGAATATGAGATCATAGTAGCCTCATATAGCAATGAGGACAATGACGAAGACCTTGAATTTGAAGGAAGGATGAGTTCGTCACTGAGTATAAATGGTGTCCTGTTCAATACGATCAATGTGACCAGCAGATCTACTGTTTCAGCCAATATCACCATTAACTAATGAAAAAAAATCAAAATTTCAAAGGGGCTTTTAGCCCCTTTTTTATTATCTATGGATAAATATTTGTACCATACTACTAAGCCAAACAAATTGAGGCGCACATTGTTTCCATATATTTTGAGCGGCTCACTTTTGATCCTGATGCTTGGGGCTTCCGTGATTGGCTTTTTTGCCTATCGCAATTTCAACAACATTATTGTAGCCCTGGAGGATGAAGTGAAACCGCATGGCGACCTGATCCTGCTCAGTGATATAGCCACAGAGTTGGAGGGGGTTGAAACAGCCATCGAAGGGTTTGTCCTCAATAGTGACGCTAACTATATGGTCGAATTTCAGACGGGCATAGATGCTACCATCAGCCTGCTGGACGAACTCAAAACCCGCAACACTGACGATGGATTTTTGGGCCAGGTAGATTCACTGAAAGCGTTAATATTAATAAAGAGCGGTGTTCTTACCCAAATAGCCAAGCTGGACTATAAGACTTTAGAAGAAACATTTTCCCAAGTCCAACAAAACCTGGAACAGTACAAAGATGAGCCCGATCCTCCAATAGAAGATAGTGTCCCAAAAAAGAAACGGAGGTTCTTCGATAAAATATTCAAGAGAAAAAGCCCAAAAACAGATACGGAAACCAAACCGGTCACAAAAAGCAAGAAAAACTATGCCCTGGATTCTATTGTGAAAAGTGCTGAGAAAAAAGCATCCGTCCAGAAGAACAAAGAGCTTTTGTTGTATCAGGAGCACCAGGATGTAGATGACCAAATCATATCCTTGATATCCAGCATGGAAGCCTGGCAGATCCAACGCCTAAAACAACTGGCGGTGAGTGCACAGGACAAAGCCAGGTACACCAATCGTTACATCATGGTGTTTAGTATTGTTGCGCCAGTGTTGCTATTGGCCACCTTGATGGTGCTGATCCTCTATGTATCGAGAACCAGAAAGCACCAAAACATGCTGAAGTCGGCAAGGAAAAATGCCCTGAACCTAGCCAGGGAAAAAGAACAGTTTCTGGCCAATATGAGCCACGAAATCAGGACCCCCATGAATGCCATAGTCGGTTTTTCCAAGCTGCTCCTCAAGACAAAACTGAACAAAAACCAGCAAGAGCAACTGGGCATTATAGCCAAATCCTCCGACCACCTGCTTCATATCCTGAACGATGTATTGGATTTCACCAAGCTTCAATCAGGAAAGATTACATTGGAGCAGAAAGCGTTTGATCCGGCGCAAGTCATAGAAGAGAGCATTCAGCTGCTAAGCCATAAAGCCAAAGAAAAAGGCCTGACTATCAAAAGCAAAATGGAATCATTGCCCGATAAGGTACTGGGAGACGCATTCAGGTTGAAACAGGTTTTGCTAAACTTGATTTTCAACAGCATAAAATTTACCGAAAAAGGGGGCGTGACTGTGCAGGCCAGGGCAACATCCGGTAAAGGTATCATTACCCTTCAATTGGAGGTGAGTGATACAGGTATAGGCATCCCAAAAGAGCGCCAATCCAAAATTTTCGAAGACTTTGAACAGGTAAGCCGAAGTGACATGCATTCGGGGACTGGCCTTGGGCTATCTATTACAAAAAAATTGATCGATATCCACCATGGACAGATCAGTGTAAAAAGTGAGGTAGGTGAGGGCAGTACGTTTATCATACAATTGCCCTATAGCGCAACGGAAGCCCCGGTGGAAAAAGAAGCCAGGTCGCCGGATCCGGTTTACCACCTGTCGGGAAAACATATCCTCATAGCAGATGATGAAGTATTCAATAGAAAATTGCTACAATCTATACTGGAGGAGCAACACGTCACTTTTGACGAAGCAGAAGACGGTGCTAAAACATACGACTTGCTCACCACCAATAAGTATGACCTGATATTACTGGATTTTAGAATGCCAAAAATGAATGGCCCGGAAATAGCGGAGAAAATAAAAAATGAGGGCCAGTTAAATTTCGAAACTCCCATAATTGGCCTCACCGCAACCGTATCCGATCAGGATATGGCCATGGCAAAAAACTCCGGGATCGACCATGTGCTCAGAAAACCATTTGATGCGGACGAACTGCTTTCCATTATGGACAATCAATTGGCCGGAAAGAAAAACCAACCTACCCCTGAGCAAACTACCAGGACACCCCTGTTCACTTTGGAAGCACTTAACAAAATGGGTGATGAAGTTTTTGTAAAAGATATGATTGAAACCTTCATAAGAAGTACCAATCAAAACCTTTGCTTTTTGGAAAAGGAAATAGCCAATAAAAACTGGGAAAAGACCGCAGACATCATCCATAAGATAATAGCCCCGGTACGCCACCTGAAGGCACAGCCACTGGTGGACCTGCTAAAAGAAAATGAATTGTCTGCCAGGGCAGGCAACCCCATCAATGATGCCAACCAGAAAAAAATCAATCAGGAATTGCTTTCACTGGTTGACTCCCTTCAGCTATATTTACGGCAAACGTAAATAAAAATGAGCGAGAAGGTTTTCAGGATATTTGTGGTGGAGGACGATGAGTGGTATAGAAAATTACTGGCGCATACACTTAGCCTCAACCCCGACAACCAGGTGTCCACCTATGCCGATGGGGCATCCCTTTTGGCCGATCTGGGCAAAAAGCCCGACCTGATAACACTGGATTTTCGCTTGCCCGACTACCTGGGTTCTGAGTTGTTTGATAAAATAAAAGCTTTCAACCCGGATATAGAAGTCATCATTATATCGGAGCAGCAGGATATAGAAACTGCAGTCAGTTTATTGAAAAAAGGGGCCTTTGACTACCTGACCAAAACAGATGACATCCGTGACCGGCTGATACATGTACTCAACCAACTGGGCAAGAGCAGAAAACTCAAACAAAGGGTAGAATCCCTTGAAGAAGAAGTAGAAAAAAAATACGACTTCCAGACGTCTATTATTGGCCAGAGCAGCGGCATCAAGAAAGTATTCAAATTGATAGAAAAGGCCGTTTCAACGAATATCAATGTAATGATCAACGGCGAAACCGGTACAGGCAAGGAAGTAGTGGCCAAGGCCATTCATTACAACAGCAAATTGAAAAAGAAGCCATTCGTACCGGTCAACATGAGCGCCATCCCCAAGGAACTGGTGGAAAGTGAACTGTTCGGGCACGAAAAGGGGGCCTTTACCGGCGCAACTGAGAAGCATCTTGGGAAATTCGAACAAGCCCATGAAGGCACTTTGTTTTTGGATGAAATTGGTGAGATGGACATTTCCCTGCAAGCCAAATTGCTACGGGCCCTCCAGGAAAAGGAAATTATGCGTGTCGGTGGCAAAGGGTCTGTAAAGGTGGATTGCAGGGTGATAGTAGCTACTCATAGAAACCTGCTGGAAGAGATGAAAAAAGGCAACTTTCGGGAAGACCTTTATTATCGGCTTTTTGGCCTGCCTATTGAATTGCCCCCACTCAGGGAGCGCGATAAAGATATTGTTATCCTGGCCAAATATTTTGTGGAATCTTTTGCTAAAGCCAACAACCAGCCGTCTAAAGTGCTGGCCAAACCTACCCTTCAAAAACTCATGGGATATCCTTTTCCCGGCAACATCCGCGAGCTGAAATCAATCGTGGAATTGGCCATGGTGATGGCAGATGGGGAAGAGATTTTACCCGAAGACCTTACTTTTCCCCAAAGGGATGTAGTATCAGAAGTATTGTCTGATGACTTTACGATGAAAGAATACCAGATGAAAATCATAAAGCTTTACCTAAAGCAATATGATGATGACGTTAAGGTGGTAGCCAGCAAATTGGATATTGGCCAATCCACCATCTACAGGTTGCTCAAAGAAGAGTAAATCCCTCCGCAAAAAGGCCACTCCGAGTAAGATCATCTCTATTTGAGATGAAATTTCCCATTTCTGGAACGTTTGACACTCACAACAAAATGGAATGACCTGATATGCAGGGTATTACAAAACGGGAACAAGGTTTGATGATTTTCTTTAAAATCAAAAGGAGAAAACCATGAAACTTATCAAGCTTATTGTTGCTGTCGCTTTTTTATTCTTGACAGGCAGCATCCATGCACAACAATTAAAAACCGGAACTACTTACAATACAGCAGTCGGGGTAAGGGCCCTGGGGACATCTGGCTTGTCGGTCAAGCATTTTACTAATAGGTCCACCGCACTGGAGGGAATTGTCGGATTTTATCCCAATTCATTTTCAGTAACCCTGATGCTCGAGCGGTACTCCCCGGCATTCGATGTAGCAGGTTTGAATTGGTACTATGGATTGGGTGGACACATGGCCAGCCGATCGGACTTTGGACGATACGATGGACGATACAGAAGGGAAACATCCGAATTGGGCCTGGGCGTTGACGGTATTTTTGGTATAGAATACAAGATCGACCGCATACCGATAGCCGTGAGCCTGGATTTCAAACCATTTTTGGAAGTGGCCACAGATGGGCATGCTTTTATGGCGTTGGATCCCGGGTTGGGTATAAAAGTTACATTTTAAGCCAGGAAATACATTCAGGTATTGGCAATCTCAATAAAGGACAAAGCCGACACAAGATCATAGACAACCAGCTAATACCCGATGTATCTCACCGGGTATGAATTATTGATCGTTCGTCTTTTGGAGGGGTTGCCTTTCCTGAGTGTAATGTTATATAAGCAAATAGTGGCCTATTGCCGGGCACTAGTCCACAAGCACTTTATTGTTGCTTACGAAGTTGTCAACCGAGACCTTGACAAAATAAGTGCCCCTTTTCAGGTGAATGGTAGAAAATTCGAAATGCTTGTTAAGCCCCTGCTGTATTTGTATTGTCCTGCCAAAAATATCATATAGCTGTACTTGTATGGGTGAACTACCAAAATCGTGTTTCACATTTACATGCAATCTTCCATTTTTTGAAGGATTAGGAAAAATACTGATACCAGCTGCATTTTCTGTTGTTTCGATCAGTATGGTATTGAAATATTCAAACTGCCCATCGAAATCTACCTGTCTCAACCTGTAGAAATTTTGAAAACCGGAAATGCTATAATCGGTAAAGCTGTAGTTGGAAACCCGATTGGTGGTACCATTGCCGCTAACCTCTGCAATCTTAGTAAACTCTTTACCATCGGTTGATTTCTCGATGATAAAATAGTCGTTATCGATTTCAGAAGCAGTGGACCATGACAAATTGATGCCAGTATTTAAAAATTGCCCGTAAAAAGAAATAAGCTCAACCGGTAGGGCAGAAGCAGCACTTTCACCACAAGATGAAAAGCTCCCCGGATCGGAGAATTCATATTCTGTACCATTATCCCCTCCGTCTGGTGCTGGCTGGTCTATCAGCTCCTGGAACGTACCACTAAAGCCTGTTCCCTTTACTTCATAAGTGACCCCACCACTTGTACTTCCACTACATCCGGAACCATCACTTATGGCTTGGGCACCAAAAATCCCATCTCTTCCACCATTATCGTCAAATTCTACCAACGGTGTATTGATTGTTCCTCCCCCGTCTATGGTTCCACCGTGCACTTTGAGTTCAGTCCCTGCGTTCATAATACCTTGATTGTTGAGCGTGCCATCCACATGTAGCTTGTCAGTAGATATCACACCCGTTCCGGTATTGGTCAAGGTGCCTCCTCCATCGCCATTTCCAATATTGATCTCAGTAGCACCAGACATGGTGCCTGAGTTTACGATGTAAGGGCCGCTTGGCATTGTCCCTCCCCCTTCTGCCTTCAATTTTTTAGACAGGTTCGTGGTACCATCATTGGTAAATATGGCATTGTCGTTATTTTTTCCTACTTCGACATCATCTGCTGCTGAAAAAGTTGCACCGGGATCTACAGTGAAAGCACCATCAATTTCCACTTTATCAGCTGAGGACAAAGAGCCTCCTCCTTGTACAATTAGGGTTGCATTTTGGTCAACGGTCAATTTTTTGGTATCGGCAGACGTAGTACCATCGATAACAGGACAATTGGGAAGGGCCGTGCAATCGGGAATGGTAACATCATCATCAGAGTCAGGTACTCCGGCTGTCCAGTTGTCCGGATCGTTCCAGTCCGAACTTTCACTCCCATCCCAGGTGGTGGCACCCAGCAAGGAAAAACTGTGAAAAATAACAGTTGCAATAAGAAATAGCTTTTTCATTTGAGGGCATTTGAGGGTTCGTTTATACAAAAATAGCAAAAAGCCCCCTGTAGTGCCACAATCGGTGATTTTAGTGCACCTATTTTCGATGAATGAGTATCAAAGCGGGATGAAAAACATATGAAATTTAAAATTCTACTTCTTTTTTCCTTTTTTGAGGGTAACCACCAGCATGATTATGCCTATGGTGATCATAGGAAGGCTCAGGATTTGCCCCATATTCAGGGCCATTCCTTCCTCAAAAGCTTCTTGATTTTCTTTAAATATTTCATCGACAAAACGTGCCGACCAAAGCACAATCATCATGACACTAAATATAAAACCATCCGCCAGCTGGTGCCGGTGATGGTACCAGATATGGAGGAGCAACAGGAAAATTAACAGGCAGTAGAAGGATTCGTACAATTGTGCCGGATGCCTGGGAATGCCCAGGGTATAAATGTCCAAATATTGTACACCCCGTTCTTTGTACAATTTAAAATCCAGTGGTTTGGCAGGATCCTGATAGATATGCTCGCTTAGAGATGGATACCGTACAAATGCGCTTTTAATATTTCTTTCTATGAAAGCAGCGGCCTCCTGATCGGTGAGGTCTTTTCCTTTCTCAAATATAAGTTGGATAGTAATCGGTACATGGCCTGCCTGACCGCTTTGTGCTTCGCCACCTTTCGAAAAGTCCACTTCTTCTATGCCCCGCTCAGAATCAAGAAACAGTTCTTCGGCATTTCTGGCAAACACAACCCCAAAGTCAGAGCCTGTCGGTATCCCTATGATTTCCGAATTCATAAAATTTCCAAAACGGATAAACAGCCCAACCAAACAAACAACCAGGCCTACTTTGTCCAATACCCAGATGTAGCTTTGGTCGGCTTTTTTACGGCTATACAGGTAGAGGGCTACCAAAATGCCTAAAGCCCCACCATGGCTGGCCAGTCCACCTTCCCATATTTTGAAGATTTCGATAGGATTGGACAGATAGTGTGCTGGATTGTAAAACAAACAATGGCCCAACCTGGCACCCACTATCACCGCCACCACCATGTACATAGTGAGCTGGTCAACGTCTTTTACATCTTTACCTTCAGACCTAAAAAACCAAAGCATAAATTGCTGACTCACAATGAAGCCCAAGGCGAACAGCAGCCCGTACCAGACAATAGGGTGTTCACCACCGCCTGGTAATGGAATTTTAAATATGGCCGGGTCGGCACTCCAGATTATAAAATTTAGCATTGCAATATTTTTTTAATCAAAAGATCAGATGTACATCTATTCATTGTCAATAATGTTTAGATGGTAGCTCCTGTGCTTTTACAGTTTTCTCCAAAAATAAGGGGTTAGGAGCATTAATACAGTAAATAATTCAAGTCTTCCCAAAAGCATCAAAAAGGATAAGAACCATTTGCCGAACATAGGCAAATGGGCGAAATTATCCACAGGGCCCACACTACCAATACCCGGGCCAATATTCCCCAAAGATGTGGCGACAGCACCCATTGCCGTTTCCAAATCTACCCCCATGGAAGACATAATGATGGAGCCTAAAGAAAAGATGGAAATGTATATCATGATAAAGGCCAGGATATTGAATGTAATGTCCCTGGGCACGGCTGTTTTGTTGAACCTAACCGGAATAATGGCCGATGGGTGTAGCTGCCTTTTCAATTCCAAAATGCTGTTTTTGAGCAATATGACATGTCGCACTATTTTGACCCCTCCGGCTGTAGAGCCAGCGGACGCCCCTATGAACATCATGACAAAAAACAGAATGGTAATAAAAGATGACCACTGTGTATAATCGGCAGAGACATAGCCCGTGGTGGTAATTACAGAGACCACCTGAAACAGGCCATCACGGAACGAGCGCTCGAAACCTGAACCAGAAACGAAATATATGGCCACAGATGTGATGACCGTCAGCAAAATACAGGTACCCAGGTAAAACCTGAACTCTTCATTTTTGACTACTTTTTTAAACTGACCATGAAGGCCGAAGTAAGTCATGGTAAAGTTGGTGCCTGCCAAAAACATGAACAAAATCATGACATATTGGATGAAGGGGGTGAAATGTGCTGCACTGGTATTTTTTGTGGAAAAACCACCAGTGGCCATGGTAGTTAGCCCATGATTGATGGCATCAAAAAATGTCATGCCCCCGATCCAGAGCAAAACGGTTTCTATTCCTGTCAGCATCACATAGATGAGCCAGAGCCTTTTGGCAGTTTCCTTTATCCTCGGCTGAAGCTTGTCTGGTGATATACCCGGTGCTTCTGCCACAAAAAGCTGCATACCACCAATGCCCAAAATAGGCAGTATGGCCACAGCCAATACAATAATGCCCATACCTCCTATCCACTGGGTAAGGCTCCTCCAAAAAAGTATGCCCTGATGTACGGCCTCAATATCTGTGAGAATGGAGGCACCTGTGGTGGTATATCCTGAGATGGTCTCGAAAAAAGCATCGGTAAAGTTGGGTATGGCCCCACTGAAAATATATGGTAGTGTGCCAAAACACGACATGGACAGCCAGCCCAGTGTTACGATCAGGTACCCATCTTTTTTCTTCAGTTCCTTGTTGGTAAGTTTTCGTGTCAATAGCCATAATATTGCTCCGCTGAGTATGGTTACTACTCCTGAAATAGTGATGGCCATCAGATCCCCCTCTCCAAAATAGACGCTAAATGGAATGCACAACAACATAAATATACCGTTGAGCATGAGCAACAGGCCTATGATATTGGCGATTACCTGGTAATTGAACCTCATTTGAAAAAACCCTCCACAGTACGGATGCATTCTGGTTTGGACAATACCACTACCCTGTCTTTTTCCTGAAAGGTGAAATTGCCTCTTACCGTAATCCCCCTGTTGTTTCTGATCACACCGCCAATAATGGCCGAACGGGGGAAGTCCAGGTCTTTAATTTCTATGTTGAGGATTTTAGAATTGGGTTTTACTTCAAATTCAAGAAGTTCCCCATCCACTCCATGTATGCTGATCAGGTTCAACACCTCACCTTTTCTGATGTGCCGGAAAATAAAACTTGCCGCAATTAGTTTTTTGTTGATCATCGTATCCACCCCGATATTTTGCGACAGGTGGATATAGTCAATGTTTTCGACCAGGGCTATTGTCTTTTTCACTCCGTGATCTTTGGCTACCAGTGAGGAGATGATGTTGGTTTCCGAATTTCCTGTTACGGCAATGAAGGCATCCATGTCGGCAATTCCTTCCTCTTGCAGCAATTCCACATCCCTGCCGTCACCATTGATGATCAATGTATCTTCCAGCTTGTCTGCCAGTTCGAAGCATTTTTCTTTGTCCTGCTCGATCAGCTTGATTTTGTATTTGCTACTCAACTGCATGGCAGTTTGGATGCCAATTTTACTGCCTCCCAGGATCATCAGGTTTTTGACTGGGGTCCTGATTTTGCCCGATAGGTCCATCACCCGTTCCAGGCCATCTGGCTGGGTAATAAAGTAGGCATGGTCGTTCAGTTTGAACTTGTTGTTGCCATGGGGTATGATGGTTTCATTGTCCCTCAGTATAGCCACAGTATTGAAGTTTCTGTCGGGGTTTAGGTGTGCCGTATCTGCCAGCGACTGGTTCAGTAAGGCAGAGTCTTCATCTATGGTCACACCCACCAGCGACAATATCCCTTTTTCAAACTCGAAAGTGTCCGTAAGGGCTGTTTCTTTCAGCAGTTTTTTGATCTCTTTGGCCGCCAGCGACTCTGGCGAAATGATCTCGTCTATACCTACCTTTTTAAGGTCGAGAATGTCCTTTTTATGCAAAAATTCTGTGTTGGATATCCGGGCAATGGTTTTTTTTGCCCCCAGGTTTTTGCCGATAATGGCAGTAGAGATATTGGTACTTTCGGATTCTGTCACCGAGATCAGCAGGTCGGCTTTCGATATCCTTGCCTCTTCCAGTATTTTATATGAAGTGGAACTCCCCTTGATCGTGTTCACGTCCAGGTGATTGGAAATATATTGGAGTTTTGAGCTATCAAGGTCGATAATATTGATATCGTGCGCTTCGATCGCTAGTAATTTGGCCAAATGGAACCCAACATCCCCTGCCCCCGCAATTATAATCTTCATTTACTTGTTGTGAATTACAGGCGCAAATATAAAAAAACTCTACGCTGACATAACTAAAGAAAGGTTAATAAAATGGTCAGTGAATTATAAGGTAAGCTATACACATTTACCTGCTATATTTAATATGCTCATTAAATGCTTCGTTTTAAGGGGTAGATGGCCCATAGTCCTACTATCGGACCAATGACCATCATGAGTACAGCTACCTGAATTTCCAAGAAGCCAATCAGGTGGTTCATCAGGTATATGCTGATGATCGACAAAGTAAACCCTATACAATTCATAATGGTCAACCCGGATCCTATCTGGTCGCTAGGTGCCGTGCCGGCTACCAAAGCTGAAAACTGAGGGGAATCCCCCACCACGAGCCATCCCCAGGCGACCATATAAACAAGAAATATCGGTAAAGGAAGGAATATGAAAAGTGGAAAGAGCAAGATGCAAATACCCGAACCCAGTAAATTGGCCCAGGCTACAAAGCCACTGCCTTTAATCCTTGAGATCAGTCCACCTACAGAACAGCCAGCGAATCCACTACCTATGATGAAGAATGTCCACAACGGTATGTTGATTTGTGTGTCGTGCAATGAGCAATACCTGTGAAGTAGCAAGGGGGTAAATGCCCAGAAAGTATAGAGCTCCCACATATGGCCAAAGTACCCAAAAGAAGAAGCCCTAAAACCGCTGGACTTGAATAGCTTGATAATTGCTAAAGGGTTGAACCTGGGCATGGCCCTACGGTGAGGGCCATCTTTGATGAGCAAAAAAACCAGAAATCCCCCGCTTGCAGCCAATATGGAGGTCAGCGTCAACACCATCGACCAATCCAGGCCACTGCCCCAGGCTTTGATCAGGCTGGGGAATGCTGTTCCCAATACCAGTGCCCCCACCAGATAACCGATCGCCTTACCCAAGCTGTCTTTGTACCAGTCAGCCGCTATTTTCATACCTACGGGGTATATGCCCGCCAGCATAACACCCGTTAGGAACCTCGATGTTACCACACTGAGAAACTCATGGGGCAAAAAGTAGATGGAAGCATTGAAAAGTGCTCCGAAAATGGAGCAAGTGAAAAATACCTTGGACGGGCTAAACCTGTCGGCAATAGCTGCAAAAGCGAAAATCAAGGTGCCGGCAATGAAGCCAGCTTGAACCGAAGAAGTGATATTGCCAATGTCTTCAGGCTGCAAACCAAAATCCGTGATGAGCTCAGGTAAAATAGCATTGCCAGCAAACCACATGGATGTACCTGCGAACTGCGAGAATATGATTAAGAAAAGTAAGTATGATGGTCTCAATTGACAGGCAATATAGAATATTTTAAATCAGCACAAAAATGGTCCAATACACATAACTGGAGTCCCTGTTCAGCCCAACATTAAAAATAGCTCGCAAAGCAAAAATTATATATTTATTGTGCATATTGCAATTGTGTACGAGAACACGAAGGGTTTAGGCATTATAATTTTTAGACTTGGTTTCCGAATATGCACATTTTGATCGTCTTTTTAGGCATCCTTTGTTTGCTGTTGTTGATAACTGTGCTGAAGCTAAATGCGTTCATTGCGTTTGTTATTGTTTCCCTGTTCGTTGGCCTGGCCGAAGGAATGCCGCTTGATCAGGTAGCATCATCCATCCAAACAGGCATTGGCAATACCCTGGGATTTCTTGTGGTGATACTGGGTTTTGGTGCCATGCTGGGGAAGCTGGTAGCTGAAAGCGGTGCAGCACAGCGTATAACAAGTAGCCTGACGAGTACTTTTGGCCTGGCCAACATCCAATGGGCCCTGGTACTTACCGGGTTTATTGTAGGTATCCCAATGTTCTATTCAGTAGGGTTCGTCATTCTGGTGCCGCTTGTTTTTACCATTGCGCATTCCACCAAGATGCCGTTGCTGTATGTAGGACTACCGATGCTGGCATCCTTGTCCGTTACACATGGATACCTGCCCCCTCATCCTGCACCTACCGCCATTGCAGTGATGTTCAAAGCAGATATTGGCAAAACACTCCTCTATGGAATCGTTGTTGCCATACCGGCCATCATTATAGCCGGGCCTTTATTTTCGCGTACACTTAAGCACTATAATCCACAACCAACAAAAGCTTTTTTTAGCCAAAAGCCAGTTGAGGGCAAAGTGCCTTCATTGCTGACCAGTGTTTTTACAGCCCTGTTTCCCGTATTGCTCATTGGAGGGTCGGCTTTGATGCAGTTTTTGCTGAAAGAGGGCACAGCATTGCATACATTTTCTACCCAAATGGGCAACCCCTTGTTTGCTATGTTGCTGGCCGTTTTGTTGGCCATTTATACCCTGGGCATCAGGGTAGGCAGAAAAATGAACGACATTATGGACTCCCTTGTTGAGTCAGTATCCGGGATTACCATGATTTTGCTCATTATTGCAGGTGCTGGTGCACTGAAGCAGGTACTCACTGATAGCGGGGTGAGTGAATACGTGGCAGGATCGCTTAAAAACACCACCTTGTCGCCCTTGTTTTTGGCCTGGTTGATTGCGGCCATCATCAGGGTATGTGTAGGGTCTGCAACTGTCGCAGGTCTTACTGCGGCAGGCATTATGCTCCCGTTTCTTAGCATGTCTGAGGTGAGCCCCGAACTTATGGTTTTGGCTATTGGATCTGGCAGCCTCATGTTTTCGCATGTAAATGACGGTGGTTTTTGGATGTTCAAAGAATATTTTAACCTTACATTAAAACAAACCTTATCCACCTGGACAGTTATGGAAACGATCGTTTCCATTATGGGCTTGGTGGGAGTGGTTTGCCTCAATTATTTTATTTCGTAAATATGGCAACAAACATTTCACAAAGAATAGAGGAACTCCATCTGGAATTGCCTCCAGCACCACCTCCAGGGGGCGTATATAGGCCGGTTACCATCGTGAACAACATGCTCTATGTTTCAGGTCATGGGCCATGCCGAATGGATGGATCGTTGATCAAAGGGGTGGTTGGGGATGACCTCACATTGGATGAAGGCAAAGATGCAGCCCGACAGGTAGGACTCACCATGTTGGCGACTTTGAAAGATAATTTACCCGACATCAACAGGGTGAAAAGGGTCATCAAAGTACTTGGTATGGTAAACAGTGCCCCTGATTTTCACCAGCATCCCATGGTGATCAATGGCTTTAGCGAGCTGATGGCAGAAGTGTTTGGCGAAGAAAATGGCTTGGGCGCAAGAAGCGCTGTTGGAATGATATTGCCAGGTAATATTGCTGCTGAAGTGGAAGCTATTTTTGAATTACACCCTTAACAAATCCTTATAATTGCTTTCTTTAAGGTATGAACAGTTGGTACCAAATAAAAAATATTGATAGAGTGCCTTCACCTGGCTTGCTCGTATATCCGGACAGGATAAGGCACAACATCGAAAAAATGATCGAAATAGCCGGGGGCACAGGACGGTTGAGGCCACATGTAAAAACCCATAAGTTGCCACAGGTAATAGCCATGCAGGTGGACAATGGTATTAGAAAATTCAAGTGTGCCACTATAGCTGAGGCCGAGATGGTGGCACTAAATGGAGGGTTGGACATCCTTATTGCCCACCAATTGGTTGGGCCCAATGTCCAACGGCTTGTTGCACTTATTGCCCAGTTTCCCCATGTAAAATTTTCTGCCATTGTGGACAATGAAGCATCGGCCAGGGAACTGTCGCAATGTGCCAGGGAAAATGATGTGACCATTGCTGTTTTTCTGGATATAAACAGCGGAATGAACCGCACCGGTATAGCCCCCGATGGCCATGCACTTTCATTGTATAAACAAATTGGTGAATTGCCGCATCTCATCCGCGGGGGGGTTCATGTGTATGATGGCCATATTCGGGATGATAATTTTGAGGACAGGCAAAACAGGTGCGAAATGGAATTCGAGCCGGTCAGCGTCTTGATCGAAAAAGCCCAATCCGAAGGAATGGATGTGCCATCTGTTATATGCGGAGGAAGTCCGTCGTTTCGTGTCCATGCTATGCATCCTGAAAGGGATTTAAGCCCCGGGACTACTATTTTTTGGGACTATGGATATGGTTCAAAATTTAGGGACATGGGCTTTCAGCATGCAGCTGTATTGCTGACCCGTGTGGTGAGCAACCCGGAAGGTAGGCTCACTTGTCTCGATTTAGGGCACAAATCTGTTGCCTCGGAAATGCCTCATCCCAGGGTTAAAATCATTGGTATAGAGGAGTTTGATATGATAACACATAGTGAAGAGCATTTGGTGATTCGGACAGAAGGTACACCTGCCAGGGTTGGAAGTCATTTTTACGCTATTCCTATGCATATATGCCCCACGGTGGCCTTACACCATGAAGTGTTTGTGGTAGAAAACAATGAAGTGGTGGATTCGTGGGAGGTAGAAGCTAGAAAACGAAAATTAAGCATATAAGAAACCTATAATAGGCCAACATTTTTCATTATAAACCCTGACACAACATGGATACAGCCCTGCCGTTAATTTATGATTTTCATCTCGACCTCTCCATGAATGCCATGGAATGGAATAGGGACCTCAGCTGGTCGGTTGATAAAATCAGAACCTTCGAAAAAGGGCTGACAGACAAACCAGACAGGGGGAATAACACTGTTTCCTTTCCAGCAATGAGGGCCGGCAATATTGGGCTCTGTGTGGGAACGCTGATAGCGCGGTATGTTAAGCGCAGCAACCCATTGCCAGGATGGCATTCCCCGGAGCAGGCCTGGGCCCAAACCCAAGGCCAACTCGCCTGGTACCGGGCCATGGAACAGAAAGGGGAATTGGTGCAGATCACGGATTTAGCTGGTTTGGACAAGCACCTTACCGATTGGGAAAATGCTGATACAAAGTCACCTATCGGCTACATTCTTAGCCTGGAAGGAGCGGACTCCATTGTCACAATAGGCCATTTGGAAAAAGCCTATGAACAAGGCTTGAGGGCGATCGGACCGGCACATTATGGGCCTGGCACTTATGCCCAAGGCACTGATGCTACCGGTGGGATTGGTACAAAAGGAAAGGAGCTATTGAAGGAAACCGAACGATTGGGGATAATACTGGATGCCACCCACCTATGCGACGAAAGTTTCTGGGAGGCCATGGATTGTTTCCATGGGCATGTCTGGGCCAGCCATCAAAATTGCCGGGCGTTGGTCAACCACAACCGGCAATTTTCTGACGAACAGTTAATGGAACTCATCAGCAGAAATGCCGTGATTGGTGCGCCATTGGATGCCTGGATGATGGTGCCTGGCTGGGAACGAGGCAAATCCACACCAAAGGAAGAAGGGCTCACACTGGAGGTAATGGTGGATCACATGGATCACATCTGCCAGTTGGCTGGCAACTCAAATCATATCGCGATAGGTACCGACCTTGACGGTGGCTTTGGTACCGAACAGTGCCCGGCAGACCTTGATACCATTGCCGACTTGCAAAAACTTCCACAAATGCTTACAGCTCGCGGATACACCCCGGACGACATCAACAATATCCTGCATGGCAATTGGTTACGGTTTTTGAAAAGGGCTTGGGCCTAATTTTCAAATCAGGGGTAAGTTTAGGGCTTTTGCCTGGATGACCGGAAGTTGATTAGCTCAATTTGTTTTTTTCTTGGTTTTATCCTGTAAGTGAGAATTGTAAATTTGTTGACCGGTCCGTGATATAGGTTTTTTTGCTTATCAGTTTTTATAGCAATTCGGGGTACTGGCTCAATAGTGCAAAAAACTTGTTGGATTGGTGTACAAATCGGCTGACTTCCCTTTCTGTAAAATGCGTCAACAAGTAGTTGATGATTTGGTCATAACCAAACTCAGCTTTTTTCGTCCAGACAATTTCTAAAGCCACTTCTGGTATTTGGCCATTGCCTGTTCGTGTGAGATTACTTTCCCCTTATCTGCCTGAGTTAGCCCTTCTTGGATTTCCAATCGTTCTTCTTCGGTGATTTCATCCCACCAATCCACCTCTTTTGATCTTTTCAGGGTAATAAATTCTTTCAGGATGCTGGTGTCATGTAGTCCTGCAATCCATTCAATTAATTGTAATTTTTCAGCCTGAATATCCATATAGCGACATGTTCTTTTATCAAAGTTAATTATTTTTTCACTACTCTTTAGTCCCTTTTTGGATATCGTGGATAGGCTTATCCAGACTTTCATCCCACCTTTTCCACCACCAGGTTGTGGTTGGTATAGATGCAAATGTCTGCGGCAATGTTAAGGCTTTCGCGTACCATGTCCTCGGCTGAGAGCTTGTCACCGGCGTGCTTTTTCATGGCCAATGCTGCGGATTGGGCGTACATGCTTCCCGATCCTATCACTGCTATGTCATTATCCGGCTCCAATACATCCCCGGTTCCAGACACGATCAGGATTTCTTCTTTGTCTGCAACAATCAGCATCGCTTCCAACCTTCTCAAATAGCGATCCATGCGCCAGTCTTTGGCCAGTTCGATAGCAGCCCTTTTCATGTTTCCACCATGCGTACTTAATTTTTCGTCGAATCTTTCCAGCAGTGTGAACGCATCGGCTGTCGAGCCGGCAAATCCCGTTACAATTTTTCCTTCCTGCAGCTTGCGGATTTTTTTCACATTGCTTTTGGCTACCGTGTTGCCGAGGGTAGCCTGTCCGTCGGCTCCAATGGCGACCTCACCCTTGTGTTTGATGGCACATACGGTAGTTGATTTTATCTTGGTCATTGCTTGTTTTTATTTGGCTTGTGTACAACGAAAAAAGGCTTTAGAAGTTCGTTCCAAAGCCTTTTCAAATATTGTTTAAATTAATATCCTGACCGGGTCTTCTATAAGCCCTTTCAGTGTTTGAAGGAAGGCTGAGCCCACTGCCCCATCCACTGTGCGGTGATCGCAGGTCAATGTCACTTTCATCATATTGCCTGGTACGATCTGGCCGTCTTTCACTACGGGCGTTTGTTTGATGGCACCTACAGCCAGAATACACGATTCGGGGGCATTGATGATAGATGTGAATTCCTCAATTCCAAACATCCCCAGGTTGGATACCGTGAATGTATTGCCTTGCATTTCATCCAGCTGAAGTTTTTTGGCTTTGGCTTTCACACCAAATTCCTTCACTTCGGCAGAAATATGTGACAATGATTTATTGTCTGCAAATTTAACTACAGGCACCACCAACCCATCTTCGATGGCCATTGCCACACCTATGCTGATGTGGTGGTTTTTTCTGATACTGTTGGTTTCACTTATCCAGTAAGTATTTACATCCGGGTGTTTTCTCAATGCTGCGGCTGCAGCTTTTATGATGATATCATTGAATGATATTTTTACCGGGGACAATTCATTGATGCTTTTTCTGGCTTCCATGGTCTTGTCCATGTCTATTTCCATGGTCAGGTAGAAGTGCGGAGCTCCAAACTGGCTATTGGTAAGGCCTTTGGCAATGGCCTTTCTCATTTGCGTGGCAGGCACATCTTCAAAACTTTCTTCACCTACAACAGCAGGAAGGGCCACCGGTGCTCCGGCTGCTGCCGGGCTTGCTGCCGGTTGTGCACCAGGCACAAATGATTCAATATCCCTTTTAACAATTCTTCCTCCATCGCCACTACCTTGTACCTGGGCCAGGTCTATGCCTTTTTCTTTGGCCAGGCTTTTGGCCAGTGGCGAGGCGATAATCCTGCCATTGGTACTGGTAGCTGCTGGTGTACTGGCCGTAGCAGGCTGGGCAGCAGGTGCGCTAGCCTGGGGTGCTGCAGGTTTATCTGGTGTAGCGGTTGGAGCACTTTCTTTGGCTGCAACAGGCTTGGCTGCCTGTGCCTTCAATAGTTTTTCGTAATCTGCACCTTTTTCCCCTATTATGGCAATTACCCCATCAACAGGTACTCCATTTCCAGCTTCTACAGCCTGGTAGAGCATCACTCCGTCTTCGTAAGATTCCAGCTCCATGGTAGCCTTGTCAGTTTCTACTTCTGCGAGGATGTCGCCGGATTTTACTGTATCACCTACTTTTACCAACCACGAAGCGATAACCCCTTCTTCCATGGTGTCGCTCATTTTTGGCATGGTGATCACCTGGGCGTTTACATCTGAGGTGTCAATAGCTTCAGTTGTCCCGGTAGTTTCAGGGGCGGCTTCTTCGGTGGCTGATCCATTACTTTCTGTAGTAGATCCACTCGATATTTCAGACAAAATGCTGTCAATATTTTCACCTTTGCTACCAATAATGGCAATAACGCCATCCACTGGTACCGATTCTTTCTCCTGCACACCAATATGTAACAAGACCCCATCTTCATAAGATTCCAACTCCATCGTGGCTTTGTCGGTTTCCACCTCAGCCAGGATATCTCCCGATTTCACAGTATCTCCCACCTTCTTCAACCACGAGGCAATTACCCCCTCTTCCATGGTGTCGCTCATTTTGGGCATTTTGATAACTTCAGCCATATACTTTTACTATTTTTAAATCAAACCGCTAAATTAGTTTTATTTAGACCTTTATTCAAATTAAATATTGTTGTTAGTTTAATTTTGAGCCAACTATTTTAGAGTTTTCAGAATAAGTTGGCCTTTTATTTAAAAATTTCATCAATTACAGATTAACGCTGGTTTCCGATCAATTGAATGCCTATTATCCTTAATTCTTCGTACGAAAAACCCAGGGTCCTGTTCAACAGGCATTTGGAAACGATAATTCCCGGATTGCTGCGAAAAGTAGAGCCCAGAACCAAATATAAAAGGGAAAGGATAGATACCCCGGATGGGGACTTCCTTGATTTGGATTGGGTTTCCCAGGCAAGCGACAAACTGGTTATTTTGTCGCATGGCCTTGAGGGGGATTCCCAAAGACCTTATATAAAGGGAATGGTGAAGGCCTTTTCGGAAAATGGATGGGATGCGTTGGCCTGGAACTTCAGGGGATGCAGTGGCAAGACCAACCGCACCCGCATATTTTACCACAGTGGGGCTACCTATGACCTGGAGACAGTCATAAAACATGCGGTAAAAAAAGGCTATGGTCGTATTGTACTTGTTGGTTTTAGCCTGGGTGGAAACCTCACCCTTAAATATTTGGGAGAGCCGACAACTGAAAAATTTGAAGAGGTGAAACAAGCCGCTGTTTTCTCTGTACCTTTGGATTTGGCTGGCTGCTCCAGGGAAATTGACAAGCCTCATAACCTTTTATATGCTAATAGGTTTCTCCGGTCATTGAAGAAAAAAGTAAATGCCAAAAAACAATTGCTCAATGGGGCATTCGATTTTGGTAGCTTGGATTCAATAGGTTCCATCTATGATTTCGACGATCAACTGACGGCACCATTGCATGGTTTTGGCGGGGCGGACCATTACTACGAAACCTGCAGTTCTCGAAATTTTTTAAATTCAATAAAAATTAGAACTTTGGTGGTGAATGCGCAGAACGATCCTTTTTTGTCGGATACATGCCTGGATACAAGGTTGTTTGAGAAGTCGGAATGTGTTTTTTTTGAATCCCCCAAATTTGGAGGGCACGTGGGCTTCAGCTCTTACAACGGCTCCAACATGTATTGGTCCGAAAAAAGGGCATTGGAGTTTATAAACGAGGAAATGGAAAAGTATGATTGACAGGTACACACTATATTCAGTTGCAGAAGAAATCTCGCAAAGGTTTGGGGTTCAGAAGGAGGAGGCATTCGAGCCGGAGTACAATGCTGCACCTACCAAAAGGCTACCTGTCATCGTGAATGTTGCCAGGGAGGGGTTGTCATTTTTTTACTGGGGCATTATTGAGAAATGGTCTAATAAAAGGTCTATATCAGCAAAACTGATCAATGCCCAACTGGATGAACTTTTGAAAAAATCCACCCTTAAAACAGCCCTTCAAAGCAGAAGGTGCATCATACCGGCCAATGGGTTTTATCTATGGAAGACTGTGGGCAAAAAAAGCAAGAGGCCCTACTACTTCAAATTGCCCAACCAGCCCTTGTTTGGCATAGCCGGGTTGTGGGAAGACTATGACGACCTGGACGGAAAGGTGCTCCATACCTTTAAGGCGGTAACCACCGAAAATAAACTTGGCATTCCTGAGTTTGGAAATGAAATGCCCGCTATACTGTCAAGAGACCAGGAACAGGAATGGCTCAAGCCCAATGTGGCCATCGATGGCCTGATGGACATGATCAAACCGTTAAATTCAATAAGCGATTTGAGTTACCACCCCGTGTCCCCTTTTATCACCAATATAGATTACAATTTCCCTGAAATGATCAATATACAGCCTTCTATTGACCAAAAAGGAAATTATACTTTATTTGAATAAAGTATAACTTTTTTGATTTTTGGTTTATTTAACCTTATTTTTGACAGGTTATCAGCTAAAAACCAATCGTGTATGAATAGACTATCCAAATGGGCTGCATTGCTGCTGATAGCCTTGCCCCTTCATCTGAAGGCCCAAAACCTTGACAAAAAGAAGTTTAAAGCAGAGGGTTATTTTTATACAGAAAAGTATGAAAAGGCCCGGGAAGCTTATGAAGAAATACTGGAGGTAAGCCCAAGCTACAACCTGGGCAAATACAGGGTGGAGATATGTTCGCTCCTGACCAATGCCAAGTACAAATCTACGGCTATCCTGGAAAGCTACTCTAAAACCCAGGGCAGGAAAGACAAGTTTTATAACTACTGGATGGCCAAAATTTATTTCAACCAAAACCATTTTAAAAAGGCCATAGAAGCATGCGACAGGTTTTTAGGCCTCAAGCAATTTAAGACCAAAGAAATTACCGAGGAGGTCAAGCAACTGAAAGCAAGGGCGGTGCTTATAGATGACTATTACAGCAAGCCGGACAACTACGAAGTAGAACATTTGCATACCAATGTAAACTCCACTTTCAATGAATCCAGTCCCGTATATTTTAGGGACAAAGAAGAGCTGTTGTTTTTGTCATCAAGGCCCTTGAATGGAGGTAATTCGAAAAAGGAAACCTTCTATATATACGAATCTAAGAGAGACGGAGAAGAATGGGCTTCTCCCAAAGTAATCAGTGTCCTGGGGGAGTATGAAAGCAAAAATGCCAACATAGAAGTGGTACGGGACGATGGTAGGTTATTTGTTTACCTGGAAAAAAAGGGGGGAGAGTTGTACTACAGCGAACTGAACGGTGGCCGATGGGCAGAACTGAAAGAATTTGATGCCAGTATTACTTCTTCGAAAATGGAGTCACATTTTTTCATCAATGAGCATGAAAACAAGGTGTTGTTTGCCGACAGAAAAAAAGAAGGGGGAAAAGACCTGGATATATACCAATCTACCAAAGACCCAAACACGGGTGAGTGGAGCGCCCCTCAACACATTACTTCGCTGATCAACTCTGATCAGGATGAAGATTATCCGTACTTGTCAGCAGATGAAAAGACACTTTACTTTTCTTCCAAAGGCCATGGGTCAATTGGTGGGTATGATGTGTTCAAATCTGAATTTGATGAGAGCACTGGGACATGGTCTGAGCCTACCGCCTTGAGGTATCCGATGAATACACCAGATGATGACATCCAGTTCAAAATTGATCAAGAATTGAACAGTGGGTACTTCGTTTCGAACCGATACGAATCTAAAGGTGGTTTTGACATATTTTTCTTTCACCCATCCGACAAGGTTTTTGTAGAAGGTACACTCTCTGATGCCAAGGGCCAGAAAGTGAACCAGGCAGAAATCAGCTTTATCCCTAAAAGAAGCACCGGACTGCTGGTGAAATCTATGACCGATGAAAAAGGGCATTTTAAAGTAACCGTGGGCGTAGAAGATGAAATAAGTGTGGTGATCAAAATCAATCAAAAAGTAGTACATACAGACAAATTCGAAACACCAACGGCGAAAGCTAGTTCAGGTACTTTCGAAATTGATTTTACCCTCCCGGGCGAGAAGGAGTCGATAGAGGAAATAGAACTTGACCATAAAGATCCCAAGTACACAAAGGTGGAGGATATCACCAATAAGTTCAGGCACAGCAACAAAGCCAGGATTGGCAATATCTATTTTGCGGTCAACGACTATAAGCTACCGGCTGATGGGAGTGAGAAACTACAGGCGTTGCTGAACGCCCTACATCAAAATCCCGTATTGAAATTTGAGATTTCCGGACATACGGATAATCGGGGGGACGCCAATGAAAACCTCATCCTTTCTCACAAACGCGCAGAATCTGTGATAGCCTTTTTGGTAAGTGAGGGGATCGACCAGTCCAGGCTGGTGGCCAAAGGCTATGGCGAAACAATGCCTTTGGCCTCCAACGATGATGAAGAAAATGGAAGGGAATTGAACAGGAGGATCGAAGTTGCCGTTTTGGAATAGCAACTTTTGTCGAAATTGCCTTAAATTGCCTTAAAAAAATAAGCGCATGTTTAACTCAAAAATAGCAGGGGTAGGCCACTATGTACCCGACAGGGTGGTGAAGAATCAGGAGTTGGAGGCCATGATGGAAACCAGCAATGAATGGATTGTAGAAAGAACGGGGATTCATGAGAGAAGGCATATTGAGCCCGGAGGCGAAGATACCACTTCGGTGATGGGTACCAAGGCAGCCAGGTTAGCCATTTCCAATGCCGGTTTAACTCCCGATGATATAGATTTTATAGTTTTTGCCACACTTAGCCCGGATTATTATTTCCCTGGACCGGGGGTGCTCGTACAGCAACAGCTGGGACTGAAAGCAGAAATTGGAGCCCTCGATGTACGAAACCAATGCTCAGGTTTTGTCTATGGATTGTCGGTGGCCGATCAATTTATCAAAACAGGAATGTACAAGAATGTGCTCGTGATCGGAAGCGAAGTACATAGCGGAGGATTGGATATGACCACCCGCGGAAGGGGAGTGTCCGTGATCTTTGGCGATGGGGCCGGGGCTGTGGTCATGCAGGCCATTGAAGACAACAAAAGGGGTGTACTCTCCTCGCACTTGCACTCCGAAGGACAACATGCCGAGGAGCTTTCCCTCATAGCCCCAAGCACCACCGATTGGGTACCTAATTTTATTGAGAGAAATGACCCGGAAGACATCCGGTATTATCCCTACATGAATGGCAATTTCGTTTTTAAAAATGCAGTTTTAAGATTTCAGCAGGTCATTATGGAGGCCCTCAACCACAATGGGTACAAGCCTGAGGACATTGATATGCTTATTCCACATCAGGCCAACCTGAGGATAAGCCAGTTTATCCAAAAACAAATGAAACTTACCGACGACAAGGTATATAACAATATCCAGAAGTATGGAAACACCACTGCCGCATCCATACCGATAGCACTGAGTGAGGCCGTAATGGAGGGGAAAGTGAAAGAAGGGGATTTGGTATGCCTGGCGGCTTTTGGTAGTGGCTTCACATGGGCTGCAACACTGATCCGATGGTAACCTTTTAGTTTCGTTTTATGCTAACCCAAGTTAGGTTCACTGCGCTCTTTTTCCTTTCGAATTTATTTTCAATTGCCCTTTTTGCCCAGGATTTTCATTTGAAACTGAACGATTCGACCACCGTGGCATTGGGCGATTCGATCAACGGGCACAGGCATGGGCATTGGGTTTTTAAAGACCAATTTGACAGGTTGGTGGCACAGGGGTTTTATAATGATGGCTTACAGGACAGTCTGTGGGTGAGGTATGACAACCGCCGTGCCCGTGAAATCATCCGCCTCAAAGACGGAAAAAGGGAGGGGCAATACTCGAGTTTTGATGACTCGGGCATCATCGTGACCGAGGCTATGTACAGCAGCGACCTATTGGAAGGCGAATACATCGAGTATTACAACAACAAAATGGTAGGCTTGAAGGGGTATTATAAGTCGGGGCAGAAAGACAGTACCTGGACAGAGTACACGGATTATGGCACTAAAACTTTCGTGAAAAGATACCAAAATGGCCAACCACATGGCCAGTGGGAGTTTTACTACCCCTCTTCCAGACTGGAGCGGATAGAGTCTTATGAGTTTGGGTTGGAAAACGGGCCATGGATAGAATATTACAAAAACAAAGTAATAGGTCGCCAATATTTCTACAGCAACGGGCTGCTCGACAGCCTGTACCGTGAATATTTTGACACTGGCCTGCTGAGTGTGGAGGGCACCTATGCTTTTGGGCAAAAAACCGGAATCTGGATAAGCATGACCCTGAACGGGAGTATGTATTCCATAGGAGAGTACAATAACGGGTTGAAGTCTGGTATTTGGAAATATTTTTATGAATCCGGGGCGTTACAGTCGGAAGGAAAGTTCAAAAACGACCTGAAGGATGGTCAATGGCTCTACTATTATGAGTCTGGAAAATTGCAAAGTATTGGGTCTTTTTCCAACGATGAAAAAACCGGGCTCTGGGGTCATTTTTATGAGAACGAACAGGTGATCCAGGATGAGAACTGGAAAAACGGACGCCTTGTAGATGTGGGAGACTATTATTCCATTCAAGGGGAAATCCTGCCAACAGGTGATTTTTCATCCGGGAACGGAATCAGAAACACCTATTATGAAACGGGGGAACTGCGGGCAAAAGAGAGCTATGTAGATGGTTATGCCTCGGGGTTTTGGGTTCGTTACCATATCAATGGGAAGAAGGAATCAGAAGGCAGTTTCAGGGAAAATGTGCAAGTAGGGGTTTGGAAATATTATAATAAAAAAGGAAAGGAAATAGGGATGAGAAATTTTGGGCAGGAATGACCGACCCATACCTTCCCATCATCTACACCATCATAAAAGGGGTGCCCAGAAAAGAGTAAATTGTGCCTACAGGCCTATTTAGTTCATAAGTAACCAACCGGGATCGTTAAGGAAAAATATCTGCCATGAAAGTTATTTTCAAATCGTTTATGGAACTCTCCAACGACGAGCTATACGCCTTGCTGCGGTTGAGGTCTGAGGTCTTCGTGGTGGAGCAAAATTGTCCCTACCTCGATATGGATGAGTTCGACCAGAAAGCGATGCATTTGTTGGGCTTTATGGGCCAGGATCTGATTGCCACCTCCAGGATATTTGCTCCGGGCGAGTATTTCAAAGGCTATGCATCGGTTGGCAGGATAGCAACAGCACGCAAATGCCGGGCGCTTGGATATGGCAAGAGGATAGTGACAGAAAGTATAGAAAAAATCTACGCGCTATGCGGAAGTGGGTGCCCGATAAAAATAGGTGCGCAGGCTTATCTTACCAGGTTTTATGAATCTTTCGGTTTTGCCAACACAGGTGAAGAATACTTGGAAGATGGCATTCCCCATGTATATATGATTTTGTAATGTCGGTTCAGTATATCTTTTTTTATGGCACCCTGATGTGCCCTGATGTTTACCAGGCAGTCACAGGAAGGGAATTGATAGCTGAAAAAGCATCCCTGAAGAATTACAGGATATATAGTTTGAAAAACCGTGTGTATCCAGGGATTGTTCCATTCCGTGGGGCAGAGGTTTGTGGTTTGATGACAAAAGTGGACGCAGAAACTATCATGCGACTAGACCAGTTTGAAGGAGGTGAATATGAAAGATTGTCGGTCAATATAAGCGACCAGTCGGATAATAAGCTGACAGGGTGGGCCTATGTGTTGCGGGAGGACAGCTACCACATTTTAGCCTCAGCTGGTTGGAGTTTTCAAAACTTTCTGGAAAATGAACTGGCTAACTATCTGCCTTGATATTCCGGGAGCCCATTCAGTATTACCAATGACGCCTATAGGCAAGCTGGCCTAATCCTCAAACACCTCCACAAACTCAAACTTTTCCCCATCGAAAAAGCCCCGGTCGCTCATTTTGGCTTTTGGTATCACCAATAGTGCCATAAACGAAAGTGTCATGAAAGGTGAGGTAAGGGTAGAGCCCAGGGATTTGGCAAATTGGTCAATCTCATGGTATGCCCTGGCCACTTCATAGCCATCCTGATCGCTCATAATACCAGCTACTGGCAGTGGCAAAATCATTTCCCGGCCATTTCCTATGGCAGAAACCCCTCCCTTTTGATCAACGATCATGTTGACCGCTTGGCACATAGATACCGCATCTACGCCCACCACTACGATGTTGTGTGAGTCATGGCCAACGGAAGAGGCAATGGCCCCCGATTTTAAACCGATATTTTGAATATAACTTATGGCGACATCAGCATCGGAATAGCGGTTCACAATGGCTATTTTGAGTAGGTCATGTTCGGTGTTGGTTTGGGTGCTATTGTCAAGCAATGATGCGGGATAGGATCTAAGGTTGGTGATTAGCTGTCCGTCTAATGCTTCCATCACATTTACATGCTTCCCTGCAATTGAGGTATTAAAGTCGCCGGGTTGCTTGGGTGAAATTTGGAAATTATTGACTACCTCTACCGGGATACTTTCTATTTTCGATTGACCATTTTCTGCTACTAAGTCGCCATTGATATAAGTCTGTAGGATGTTGAAATCCGTAAGATTGTCCACCACAATAAAATCTGCGCAATCCCCTTCGTTCAACTGCCCCACACCCATCTTATAGTGCCCCACAGGGTTTGAGCAAGCTACCTGTAACACCTTGAACAAATCGAGCCCTTTAGCCAACGCCCGCTTCACCAGCTGGTTGATATGTCCCTGTTCGAGGTTGTCAGGATGTTTGTCATCCGAACAAAACATCATTTGTCGATAGTGCTCATCAAGTAGCGGTATTAGCGCTTCAAAATTTTTGGCTGCACTGCCCTCTCTAATGAG
Source organism: Cyclobacteriaceae bacterium (assembly GCA_040222275.1). GTDB lineage: Bacteria > Bacteroidota > Bacteroidia > Cytophagales > Cyclobacteriaceae > CAXBNB01. The sequence continues at coordinate 9,753 of JAVKDJ010000002.1, read as the reverse complement.
GATTTTCATTCCATGATTGAGTTTGTCCAGTGCCTCTTCTGTAGTAAAGCACTCATGGTCTGTGCTGATACCAGCGGCAATATAGTCCCTCGCCTGGTCTCCTTTCAGACCTGGGGCATGCCCATCCACTGGTTTGTCCAGTTTTTTGGCGATGGCAATCTTTTCCAGCACGGTTTCATCCTTAAACAACACCCCTGGCCAGTTCATCATTTCGGCCAGATAATGTATCTCAGGTTTTTGGAGCAGGTATTCTACATCAGCAGGTGATATCTCTGCCCCGGCAGTTTCATAGGTGGTGGCAGGCACACAGGATGGTGCGCCAAAGTAAAATTTGAAATTGACCTGTTGCCCATTTTCGATCATGTATTCCACCCCTTTCACCCCGAGCACATTTCCGATTTCATGAGGGTCGGAGATGGTTGCCACTGTACCGTGTACTACAGCCAGCCGGGCAAATTCCGAGGGCACAAGCATGGAACTTTCCACATGTACATGCGCATCTACAAAACCTGGCAGGATAAATTGGTTTGCTGCTTCTTTTACCCTTTCTATTTTCAGGATTTTGTCTTTATCGATGATGATTTTAGCAGGAAATATTTCCCTGCGGCCTATATGTACAAGTTGTCCTGATATTGTTTTCATGCCTGGCAAATTAACAAAACAATGATACTTTCCCAGAACAAAGCTGCAATTGATGCTCAACCGGACACTCTTCTTCTCAACGTCATTCCCGATGCAGTGCAACGAAGATCGGGAATCTCTTTGTTGGGTCAGTCAGGAGCAACCATGAGGTACAAATAGAATATAAAAGGATTTTACTTTCTTATAAATGGACGACTTATATACTTTTGCGCCTTGAAAAGGGTGGCGCATAGGTTTTTCTATAAAAATCAAGCGGAATACCTTGAATTGAATATATATGAAAACCAAGTATCTAACCAAGGAAGCTGTTCTAAGGTTTATCGACAGGGCGTTGAAGGAAGACTTAGGCGATGGGGACCACAGCTCCCTTTCATCCATACCAGAGGGATTGGAGCAAACCGCCCAAATGCTTGTCAAGGATGAAGGCATACTGGCGGGAGTGGAAATGGCCCAGTGGATTTTTGCCAGATTTGACAAGTCGCTCCAGGTGGAGGTGCACATGAAAGACGGTCAACCTATAAAGAATGGTGATATTGTACTGACAGTAAAAGGGAAGGTGCGGAGCATTCTATCTACCGAGAGGCTGGTGCTCAACTGTATCCAGCGTATGAGTGGCATTGCCACCTATACCGCCAAGATGATGGAATTGATAAAAGGTACAGGCGTACAATTACTGGATACAAGAAAGACTACACCAAACTTCAGATTGTGTGAAAAGTGGGCTGTGAAAATCGGGGGGGCGGAAAACCACCGGTTTGGCTTGTACGACATGATTATGCTCAAGGACAACCACGTGGACTATGCAGGCGGGATAAAGGCTGCCATAGAATCTACCAGAAAATACCTGACCGATAAGAAGAAAAACCTGAAGGTGGAAATTGAGACCAGGAGTCTGGATGAAGTGAGGGAAGTAGTGGAAACTGGTGGAGTGGATGTCATTATGCTCGACAACATGCTGCCTTCTACCATGAAAGAGGCCCTGCAAATCATTGGCAAGAAATACGAAACGGAAGCTTCTGGAGGCATTACTGAGAAAAATATCAGGGAAATAGCCGAAACAGGAGTGGATTATATATCAGTTGGGGCACTGACCCATTCGTGCACCAGTTTGGATTTAAGTTTGAAAGCTGTAAAATAAAATTTCGATGATCGTAAAAACCAGAAAATACCAATTAACCAACAAGACCTATATTGGATTGGCCTTTAAAAACCTGGTGAAGGACCAATGGTGGGTGATACTGATTTACCTGGCTATCTGCGCAGGCTATTTTATTATCCCCAATAGCTGGTGGATCATAGGGGCAAGTATTGCCCTGATATTATATGGACTGTTTTGGTTGATCCAGTTTGCGGGAATTTCCCAACATGAGCAGGGCAAATTTATGTTCGAAAAGCTGGCCTACGAAATCACCAGCCAGCAGATACTGATCAAGGTAGATGCCAAAAGGGGCATGCCTATGAAATGGGAAAACATCAAGCGGGCCAAAGTGGGCAAAGACGCTTTTGTGTTTGTGATCAACAAGGCGCAATTGATCCACCTTCCTTTTAAAATATTCAAATCGCACAACGAAGTAAAATTCATCGAAACCATCCTGAAAAGGAAGGGGATAGTGAAGTAGCTTTACTAAACTTTCAAAGTTTGGTAAAGCTACCTTCGGTTGGTATATGAAATAGCTAATCTGGCCATTTAAAAATTCTCGTCTTTTTTGCCAATCTGGCCTAAGATCTTAAAGAATATACTCCAATCAAAACGGCCATCAGTAATATTGATTGTATCACAATCTTGAGTTGTTGTATTGAATTCAAAGGTTTTGGATACGATCTCGTTGGTAAGCTTTCTTAAGAAAGTATATCCGGGCATTTCAGTACTTACGCCCTCTAAATCGGAACTCATCTATCCGGAATGCTAGCTTTTTGATCTTAACCCCCTACTTTTGCCAAAAAACTAATTCATAAGTTTGGAAACAAAGAAAACATTATCGAGCCGCCTGGTGACCAAGTACCTGCTCATCATTCGGAACGAGGAAAACTTTGCAGAAAAGACCACCTTCACCTTTTCTTACATGAAGATCATCCTCGGCCTGTTCACGGTATTCCTGCTGCTCTTTGGCCTTAGTTTTTATATGGCCACTACTTTGTTGAGGGAATGGTTCGACCCGCGGCATGCCGAAATGCAGGCCAACCGGCAGCTCGTGGGCCTGTCCATGCAGATAGATTCACTCATTCTGGAAGTGAACAAAAAAGACCAGTTTATTGATAATTTTAAAATGATCTTGTCGGGCAAGGACGAAAGCTATGTGGATATAGAAAACAGCAAGGGCCTGAATGAAAACGAGATATCCCTGGCCAATGAGACTATTACCGAGTCGCTGAATCCTGTGGATTCACAATTTAGGAAGGAATTTGAACAGGAAGGATTGAATATCCAGTTTACCTCCAACCAAATATCGGAGGAGCTTCAGGAGTTTTATTTGTTCAAGCCTGTAGATAAAGGTGTGGTGCTGAACAAGTTCAACCCACAGGAAGGGCACCTGGCCATAGACATAGCGGCCAAGGAAGACGAATCGGTAATGGCGGTGGCCGATGGTACCGTAGTTTTTGCGGGCTGGACGCTCGACCATGGCAATGTAATCGCCATCCAGCACAGGGGCAATATTATTTCCCAGTACAAACACAATTCGGATTTATTAAAAAACGTTGGTAGCTTTGTCACTGCCGGCGAGGTGATTTCCATTATTGGGAATACAGGTGAACTAACCTCCGGGCCGCACCTGCATTTTGAGTTGTGGTACAACGGCAACCCGGTTGATCCGGAAGAATTCATAAGGTTTTAAAATACGATATCGATATGTTCAACAACAAACAAGAACAAAAAGAAAACGAAGAGCTGAGCAACGCCCGAAACATCATAGGAAAAGGCACCACACTGAAAGGTGACCTGGAGACCTTTGGAAACATCCGGATTGAGGGCAAAATAATTGGCAACATCAAGACCAAGTCTAAGCTGATCGTTGGCCATTCTTCGAATGTAGAGGGCAACATCATCGCACAAAATGCTGACATAGAAGGCCATGTGATAGGCAATATCGACGTGTCTGAAATCCTTACCCTAAAATCTACCGCCCAAATCAATGGCGACATTACCACCAACAAACTGATCGTGGAATCCGGGGCTACCTTCAACGGAGGGTCTAAAATGGGCGCTTCCATTAAAGAGATCAGGATAGGGGAAGACAAAAACACCACACCGAACATATTAACCGCGCAAACATCATAAAAGGAAAACCCAACCCATATATAAGGTATTCAGGCATAGCATTCGAGATGCTGGCCTTTATCATTATTGGTGTATGGGGCGGCTATAAATTAGATGCCTATTTCGAAACCGAGTTTCCGGTTTTTCTACTGGTGCTCAGTTTGCTGTCGTGCATAGGCGCCATCCTCAATGTCATCAGAAGATTGCCAAAAGACTAACCCATGATCCAAGGGATACTTAAAATACTCGCACTTACCCTGGTGCTGTTGGCTTTTCAATTGGCCAATGAACACTTTGCACTGGGTGTGCCCATCGACACCAGCTTTTATTCTATCCTGATATTTTTTTGTTTACAGTCCATTGGCATCCACGCCTTTTTTCAGGCTGGCAAAAAGACCCTGGAGCTGGGTGTGCCCATGCTGGTGATGGCTACCATGGGTATCCGTGTTATTACAGCATTGATGGCGCTGGTGATTTTCTCACTAGTAGGTATCGATGACCTGGTTAATTTCGTTATCACCTTTTTTGGGGTTTATTTATTTTACTTTGTATTTGAAATCATTACTGTATTGTCTAACTTGCGCTCAAATTTGAAATAAGGGTGCAAGATGGTTAAAAACTTTATTCGTAAGCAATTAAAAATCACGGGGTTAGTACTAATTTTAATCTCAATTTTTAATTTGCCTACAAAGGCGTCAGAAACGACAAAAAACAGTGAAGAAGGGCAGTTCAATCCTGCCGAATTAATAGACCATCACATAAAAGATGCACACGACTGGCATTTTTTCGATTTGAAAGATGACAGTGGCAAAACCCACCCGGTGAGCCTTCCATTACCTGTCATACTTTGGGACAATGGACTCCATGTGTTCCTTTCATCCAAATTCCATCACGGGCATGATGTAGTGGAAAGCAACGGAAACTACTATTTCAACGCGCATGAGCACATCTACAAAACAGATGCATCGGGCAAGTTGACCTACGATGCTGACGGCAATATTACCAATGCCCATCCGCTGGATTTGTCCATTACCAAAAATGTAGCAATGCTATTGGTAAATGCATTGCTGATGATACTGGTATTTTCTGCAGTGGCCAGGGGCTACAAGAAAAATGCAAAAAGTGCACCCACCGGTATCCAGTCATTGTTTGAGCCAATCATAGTATATGTGCGTGACGAAATTGTAAAACCGAATATTGGGTCGAAATACGAAAGGTACCTGCCCTATCTTTTGACACTGTTTTTCTTTATCTGGTTTGGCAACTTGTTGGGACTTTTGCCAACGGCAGCCAACCTTACCGGTAACATAGCGGTGACCATGATGCTGGCAGTAGCCAGTTTGGTGATTACCGTGGTATCTGGCAGGAAAACGTATTGGATGCACATCCTAGACCCTTTGGGCAACTCAATGAGCTGGGTGCAAAAATTTCCATTGTACCTGATCCTTTGGCCCATTGAGATCATTGGTATATTCACCAAGCCATTCTCGCTGATGATCAGGCTTTTTGCCAACATCACTGCCGGCCACATTATTATTTTGAGTATTCTTAGTTTGACATTTATAACACAAAGTTTAACTGTAGGTGTATTGTCTGCCGTGTTTGCATCGGTAATGAACCTACTCGAACTCTTTGTGGCATTGTTGCAGGCGTATGTGTTCACGCTGTTATCTGCTATGTATTTTGGCAGTGCAGTGGAGGAGCACCATTGATTTAGTATTTATTTTTTCTAACCATATAAATTATTTGTAATGGGAGCAATTGGAGCAGGTTTAGCAGTATTGGGAGCAGGTATCGGTATCGGATTGATCGGTAAAGGTGCCACAGAAGGTATCGCTAGACAACCAGAAGCTGGTGGTAAAATTCAAACAGCAATGATTATTGCAGCAGCCTTGATTGAAGGTGTTGCACTATTTGCTGCAGTAATTGGATTTATGGCCGTACAAGCAGGTATTTAATTTATCTTTTCCCGGCCCTGTTGACATTAGGTCTCAGGACCGGGAATATTTTTAGAATTTAAAAAAAACAACACGTGGAATTAGTAACCCCCGACATAGGACTTATCATCTGGCAAACAGTGGTATTTCTCATAGTATTTGCCATCCTGGCCGCCAAGGTATGGAAACCAATCTCTGAAGCATTGAAGTCAAGGGATGGATTTATCCGTGACTCCTTACAGGCCGCCGAAGCTGCCAAAGAGGAAATGAAGCAGTTGCAGGCAGACAATGAATACCTGCTCAAGGAAGCCAGGATCGAAAGGGACAACATGCTGAAAGAAGCAACCAAGGTGGCCAATGACATAAAAGAGGCAGCCAAGGTAGAAACTTCCAAGATTTCCGCGAAAATGCTGGAGGATGCCAAAGCAGTAATAGAAACTGAGAAAAAGGCGGCCCTGGCCGATGTAAAAAACCTCGTAGCAGCATTGTCTATTGATATAGCAGAGAAAGTATTGAGAAAAAGCCTGGAGGACAAAAAATCGCAGGAAGCTTTTGTAAAGGATTTAGTAAAAGACATCAAAGTAAACTAAGGTATGTCAGAAACCAGAATTGCTTCCCGATATGCCAAGCCTTTGTTGGAGCTAGCCAATGAAAAAGGCTGTCTGGAGGAAGTGGAAAAAGATATGGCAGGGTTTAGTGCCCTTTGTGAATCCAACAGGGAATTTTCCCTCATGTTGAAAAACCCAATTTTGAACCATTTGAAAAAATTGGGGATACTCAAAAAGATTTTCAAGGGAAAGGTAAACGACATGACCCTCTCCATTTTCGAGCTCATTTCAAGAAAAAACAGGGAACAATACCTACCCGAAATAGCCAGGGAATTCCATCGGCAGTACAACGTATTCAAAGGTGTGGCTGAGGCCTCAATTACTACAGTGTTGCCATTGAATGCCGAATTGAAGAAAGAAGTGAATGCTTTGGTGAAAAAGATTACTGGCAAGGAAGTAGAATTGACAGAAAAAATCAACCCTGAAATTATTGGGGGTTTTATCCTTAAAATAGGCGACAGGCAAATTGATGACAGCATCAATAGCAAGCTCAACGAATTGAAATTAAAGTTTAGTCAAAATTTATATGTAAATAAAATGTAGGATCATCCTACATTAATTATTTCCACAATCAATAAAAGCAATAATAATGGCAGATGTAAGACCAGATGAAGTATCAGCTATTTTGAGAGAGCAGCTCTCAAATTTCAGGACAGAAGCTGAACTTGAAGAAATAGGTACTGTACTACAGGTGGGTGATGGTGTAGCACGTATCTATGGATTGACCAAGGCTCAATCAGGTGAGCTGTTGGAATTCGAAAACGGCCTTAAAGCAATGGTACTTAACCTCGAAGAGGACAATGTAGGTGCTGTACTTTTAGGTGAATCCAAAGGTATCAAAGAAGGCGATACTGTAAAAAGGACCAATAGGATTGCATCTGTGAATGTGGGAGATGGTATGTGTGGCAGGGTAGTAGATACCCTCGGACAGCCGATCGATGGTAAAGGACCTATAGAAGGTGAGTTGTTTGAAATGCCAATGGAGCGCAAAGCACCAGGTGTAATTTACAGACAGCCTGTAAACGAGCCCTTGCAAACTGGTATCAAAGCGATCGACTCAATGATTCCTATCGGAAGGGGTCAAAGGGAATTGATCATTGGTGACAGGCAAACGGGAAAAACTGCCGTAGCGATCGATACCATCATCAACCAAAAAGAATTTTACGACAAAGGAGAGCCTGTATTCTGTATATATGTAGCAGTTGCCCAAAAGGCATCTACTGTAGCTGGTATAGTACAGGCTTTGGAAAAAGGCGGGGCAATGGACTACACTGTTGTAGTAAGTGCTTCAGCTTCTGATCCTGCTCCGCTTCAGTTTTTTGCGCCTTTCACAGGTGCTGCCATTGGAGAATATTTCAGGGATACAGGACGTCCTGCTTTGATCGTTTATGATGATTTGTCTAAGCAGGCTGTGGCATACAGGGAAGTATCCCTGCTACTAAGAAGGCCTCCGGGACGTGAGGCATATCCTGGTGATGTATTTTACCTTCACTCAAGATTGCTCGAGAGGGCTGCCAAAGTAAACGACAGCCAGGCCATCGCTGAGAGTATGAATGACCTGCCCCCATCATTGAAGGGCAAGGTGAAAGGTGGAGGTTCATTAACTGCCCTCCCGATTATAGAAACACAGGCTGGTGACGTTTCAGCTTATATCCCTACCAACGTAATTTCGATTACTGATGGGCAGATATTCCTGGAAACAAACCTCTTCAACTCAGGTATCCGTCCTGCGATCAACGTGGGTATATCAGTATCTCGGGTAGGAGGTAATGCACAGATCAAATCCATGAAGAAAGTGGCCGGTACATTGAAACTGGACCAGGCACAGTTTAGGGAACTCGAAGCATTTGCGAAGTTCGGATCTGATCTGGATGCAGCCACACAGCTGACCATCGACAGGGGTAGGAAAAACCTTGAGATTTTGAAGCAGGGACAGTATTCACCAGTTGCTGTAGGTGATCAGGTGGCTATTATCTATGCCTCTACCAAAGGCTTTATAGATGCTGTGCCTGTAGGTAAAGTTAAAGAATTTGAAACTGAATTCCTTTCTACGCTGAACAACCAGCACAACGGAATTATCTCAGATTTGGCGGCAGGTAAATTTACAGATGAAATCACTACCAAACTGGGCGAAGTGGCTAAAGATGTAGCCTCCAGATTTGCAAACTAAAAGCTACTGATACAGACGCATGGCCAATTTAAAAGAAGTAAAAGGTAGGATAGTATCCATTCAATCCACTCAGCAGATCACGAGTGCCATGAAAATGGTGGCTGCCGCAAAGCTGAGAAAAGCACAGGATAAGATTACAAAATTGAGGCCTTATTCTGAGAAATTAACTGGTATTTTGCAAAATGTATCAGCTGGATTGGACGACAGTGGCGATAATGTATTCGCTGAGGAAAGAGAAGTGAACAAGGTGCTGCTTGTCGTAGTTTCTTCTGATAGGGGGCTTTGCGGGTCTTTCAACAGCAATATTTTCAAAAATACTGTAGCACGCATCAAGGAAAAATATACGGATGTTAAAAGCCGTGGCGGGTTGTACATCCTGCCTGTAGGCAAACGGTCGCTCGAATATTTCACAAAGAGGAAATATCAGGTGATCGGTGACCACTCTGAACTGTTTCTTGATTTGAACTTTGAAAGTGTGAAGGTAGCGGCCGAAAGGGCCATGGATGGTTTTAAAACGGAAGAATTTGATCAGATCGAATTGATCTACAACGAATTCAAAAACGTTGCTACCCAGATTTTAAGGACCGAGCAATTTTTGCCTATTGCCCCGGCAGCAATGGAAGAAAATGAAAAATCTTCGGATGTGGACTATTTGTTCGAACCTTCACGAGAATATGTGGTGAATGAGATTATTCCAAAATCATTAAAGATTCAGTTTTACAAGGCATTGTTGGAATCGAATGCTTCGGAGCATGGGGCACGTATGACTGCCATGGACCAGGCCACAGACAATGCAGGTGAATTGCTGAAAGAATTGAAATTGACTTACAACAGGACACGCCAGGCGGCTATTACCAAGGAGATCCTTGAAATAGTGGGTGGGGCTGAGGCGCTTGCAGCCAGCAGCTAATTGTCCTGTCACAATACATCAGAAAACCGTAGCGAATTTTATTTGCTACGGTTTTTTTATGGCTCTTTATGGATTAGTGTGGGTGACGGCATACCTGTCCGAACAATTTTAGATTTGAATGCTAAAATGATCTCTAAATGAGATAAAGGCACATTTTTGTTAAAAACCGACGAATGAAAAAGTCAACTTAATGCCAATTGGGTTTGGTTATCTGGCGGTGCTTCCCTGAT
>JAVKDJ010000001.1:0-25336 GCA_040222275.1 Cyclobacteriaceae bacterium | reverse complement strand
TGGCTAAACCAAATCGAGATATGGTTCAATATATTGTCCAAGGACGTGTTAAAAGGGGCTGTATGGCATAGCAAAGAACAACTGGCAAACCAGATAATCCAATATGTCGATACCTACAACAAAGAAAGGGCCAAGCCGTTCGAATGGACTTATGACGGAAAACCAAAAAATAGTTCGGCAAACAACCAATCTTTACACTAGAGTAAAAGAAGGCGGACATAACATACCTACAGATACCATTGAGCGAAGATATGCGAATGGACTTTGTAACTTTTTTAAAATATACAAGCCATTGGTTAGTAGGTGGATTTTGGTTGATAATTCTACCGAAAACTTTGAATTTATTGCTGAAGGATCAGGCACAGATGTCATTATAAGAAGTGAAAAAAAATGGTCACAATTAAGAGAAGAATATAATGGGAATTAACGAACAACTCCGAGAGCTGGAAGAGAAAGTGAGTCTCGGGCTGAAGGAAGCTTATCGAAAGATGGCTGAATTCAAAAAGAAAAATAACAGTCCACTGATTGTATCCCTGGATGGAAAGGTCATTTCTATACCTGCCGATGAAATACTCCCCACGACCAACGCTAAAAATTAATAATGAATATGCGGGCCAAGCTATTCATAGCTGTACACCAATTGGAAAATCAAGTCAGACTACCAACTGGGACTCATGCTCATTTGAGCCCGGTGCAGTATTTGTATGTTCGCCAAAATGCCGATCAGTACTTTCACTCAGTTACCTAATCATATTGCTTTATGACCAATCACTATCAAGCTAAAATACTACTGAACGCCCAGGCCAGACTTGGCGAGGGAGCTATATGGCATCCTACTGAGCGAAAACTATATTGGGTAGATATAGAAGGAAAGATGCTCCATGTGTTCGACCCGGAATCCGGTGAAGACAAATCATATGATGTAACCGAAAGAATAGGGACAGTTGTGCCCACCATGGCGGGCGGTGCAATACTAGCCCTACAAAATGGAATTGCGCTTTTCGACTTGTCAACAGGAGAAATGACCCACAAACTGGATCCTGAGGAGCATATCCCTGGCAATCGTTTCAATGATGGGAAATGTGACCCAATGGGAAATTTGTGGGTGGGAAGCATGGCTTTGGATGAAAAAGATCCTGTAGGGTCGGTGTACAAGGTAAAACCTGATTTTTCTTTCGAAAAGATGATTTCCGGGGTTACCGTTTCAAATGGTATTTGCTGGTCGCTGGATGGCGATGTGATGTATTACATTGACTCACCGACCAGAAGAGTTGTTGCTTACGATTTTCGTATGGATAAAGCCTCCATATCAAATCCACGAACAGTCATCAAAGTTGCCGACCACATGGGTTTTCCTGATGGCATGACCATCGATCAGAATGGAATGCTGTGGGTGGCCCTCTGGGGAGGTGCGGCAGTGGGATGCTGGAATCCCGAAACAGGTGAATTGATAAGGAAAATAGAGGTGCCCGCTCCGCATGTCACCTCATGTGCTTTTGGTGGCAAAAACCTTGACAAATTATACATCACCAGTGCCCGGCAAGGGCTCAGCCAGGCTCAATTGGATAATTACCCCCACAGTGGTGATCTGTTTGTTGCCGAAGTAGGTATCAGGGGTGTAGAAGCAGACCTGTTTGGCTAAATGTATTTGATCATAAAATCCACAATCTTTTTCTTCCAGCCCTCAAAAGGCGGATAAAATGCCGAAGCATTGGTAAGCCCTGTCCTTTGTCTGATGACCGACCTGGCGTTGGAAAATTCCTGAAAGCCAAAATACCCATGGGACTTACCTATCCCACTGTCATTCACCCCACCAAAAGGAAGGTTGGGGTGGGAATATTGCACCACCACATCATTGATACACAAAGAGCCGGAAGACGTTCGTTGCTCTACATGGGCCGAAAATTTGCGATCTTTGGTAAATACATACAGTGCCAAAGGCTTGGGTTGGGCGTTGATATGGCCGATGACATCATCAGCATTGCTGTACACATTCAAAGGCAATATAGGGCCGAATATTTCCTCTTGCCAGATGGTAGCATCCGCAGACACTTCTGACAACAGGGTAGGCGCCATATACTTCTTTTCCGTATCATACTCGCCACCCATTTCAAGTTTGGCCCCTTTTTCACGGGCATCCGTCAATAGTGCAGCCAGCCTTTGCGAATGTTTTTCATGGACTATCCTGGAGTAAGTATCAGAGTTATCAAAACCAATGCCCTGATGATCGAATAGCTGCCCTGCCTGTTTTTTTACTTCAGAGACGAATCCGTCCTTTACTTTTTCATGGATATAGATATGGTCTGGGGCGATGCAGGTTTGGCCATTGTTGACATATTTTCCCCACACTATTTTTTTTGCTGCATCTTTTATATCGGCAGACTCATCAATGATCACCGGGGATTTCCCACCCAGTTCCAGGGTTACTGAACTCAGGTTTTTTGCTGCAGCAGCCATTACAATTTTTCCCACATTGGTACTGCCTGTAAAGAAAATGTGATCAAATGGAAGCTTCAACAATTCTGTTGTTTCCTCCACAGCACCTTCCACTACCGATACCACGGCGGGATCAAATACTTCTCTGACCATTTCTGTGATCAGCTGTGAGGTGGCAGGCGTATGCTCCGATGGTTTCAGAATGGCAGTATTGCCGGCAGCCAGGCACGAGACCAGCGGCACACCGACCAGGTTGAATGGAAAATTCCATGGGGAAATAATAAGGGCAATGCCTTTCGGTTCGTGGCGGATATAGCCACTGGTGCCCAGGTAGGTAAGGCCCGGCGACACATACTGCGGCCTGGACCATTGCCTTACTTTTTTTATAGCCTTAGACAACTCAGAAGTGACAATAAAAATCTCAGAGATATCTGTGTCCGTGGCAGATTTTCGCAAATCCTGATGGACCGCTTTCCTGATGCGCTGCTTGTTGTCAACAATCCAGCTTTTTAAAGATTTTAAGCGCTCAATCCTATTACTTACGGGTTCGCCCCTCAGTTCCAGGCTTTTGGCCTTTTGCTGATCGAAAAGCGTTTGGAAATTTGTTGTCATGGGTCATGGGCTAATGTTGTTTGAATCTATTCCAAAATACTTACAATATCTTCCTTCGAAAGGTTTTTGACAAAACTTTCCTCAGTGGTGATGAGGTCAGAGGCCAGTTTCCTTTTGTTTTGTTGCAATAGCATAATTTTTTCCTCCACGGTATTTTTACTAATGAACCTGTAGGTGAAAACTTTGTTTTTTTGTCCAATCCGGTGTGCCCTGTCAATGGCCTGAGCTTCAATGGCCGGGTTCCACCACGGATCGAGCAGGAACACATATTCTGCCTTTGTCAGGTTGAGGCCAAGACCACCAGCCTTCAGCGAAATCAAAAACACTTTCACGGCATCCTCATTCTGAAACCTGTCCACTTGCGCCTGACGGTCTTTGGTGGTGCCATCCAGGTAGCAATAGTCGATCTGCCGCTCATTGAGGTAATCTGTAATGATGCTCAGATGCTTGACAAATTGGGAAAACACCAGAATTTTATGTCCTTTGTTGATGGCATTTTCCAGCATGTAGCTGATTTCTTTTAATTTGCCCGACTCGCCCGAAAATTTTTCGTCCACCATTTTGGGGTGGTTGGCTATTTGCCTCAATTTGGTCAGCCCTTGCAACAGGAGAAATTGGGATTTGCCCAGTCCACCTTCTTCTATCTGGTTCATGATTTCGTTGCGATAGCCTGATTTGATTTCCTCATAGGCCGATTCCTGCTCTTCAGTCATGGAGCAGTACCTCACAGCCTCTATCTTTTCAGGTAGGTCTGTGGCCACTTGTGACTTATTCCTTCTCAGGAGAAAAGGTTTGATGATGGTATAGAGTTTTTTAGTCTGCTGTTCATCTTGCTTTTTCTCTATCGGCAACTGGAAGTTGTTTTTGAAAAAAGTCTTTCCACCAAGCAGTCCGGGGTTCAAAAATTCCATCTGCGACCACAAATCCATCGTGGTGTTTTCAATTGGTGTACCGGTCAGGATGAGTTTATAGGTAGATTTTAACTTTTTTACCGCCTTGGCTATATTGGAATCCGGGTTTTTTATCACTTGCGATTCATCCAATATGATGTAGTTGAAATAAAATTCTTTGAGCAACTCCAGGTCCTGCCTGATGATACCATACGATGTGATGACCAGGTCATAAGTGGCAAACAATGTAATGTCTTTCACACGCTTCACTCCGGTGTAGTTGAGGATTTTGAGCTGCGGGGTAAATTTCTCCGCTTCTTTCTCCCAGTTGTACACCAGGGAGGTAGGCATCACCAGCAGACTGACACTGCCCTCGTCCTGCTCCTTCACATTTTGAAGCAGGGCCAGTGTCTGAACGGTCTTTCCCAAACCCATATCGTCTGCCAGGCAGCCACCAAATTTGTATTGGCGCAAAAAGTTCATCCAATTGTAACCAGCTTTTTGATAGGGGCGCAAATCCCCCACAAAGCCAGCAGCGATAGGACTGTCTTCGATTTGCTCGAACGAGTTACTCAACTTTTCCAGCTTTCTGTTGAGTTGGACAGTGGCTGTATTGGAGCCTTTGAGTTCATTCACAAGTGCCAGGTGGTGCTTCTGCAGCGTCAGTCCATCCTTTTCTTTCTGGTCTTCGGAGAAAGCAAATAGCTCGGAATACTCTAAAAACCACTCCTCGGGGATCACGGCAATTTCTCCATTTGGCAATTCAATTTCCCTCTTTTTCTGTAGGATATGTTTTCGGATCACTTTAAAAGGGATTTCATATTTCCCGAATTTGATGATCGCATGCACATCAAACCAGTCTATATTCTCACTTACTTCAATGGCAATGGACGATTGTCCCAGAAAATACTTTTTGTCGCCTGAGCCATTCTGTCGCAGCACCACACCCGAATCCTGGAGAAATTTTTCGTTTTGGCGTATCCACGAAAATGCCTTGGAAGTGGTCATAGTGGTACGTGCATGCCTTAGCGAAAGACTGGTGTCGTCCAGAAAGCGGATTACCTTTTTCTCCCTGTCCAAATCCCTTTTAACCCGGTAAAACGTATAATCGTCATCCTTTTTGTCCACATAGACACTCACATCTTTGATTTTGTCGGCCATATAGTTGTAGCTGCCATAGTTGAAAGACAACTCAAACAGGATCTTTTCCTCCTGTGTATCCCGGTCAACACCATTCCCGTTTTCGCCAAACAAAGAAAGGTTGTTTTGTTGGGAAGCCAGTTTGGAAAAACTGAGCACGGGCTCTACCTGATGGTTTTCGGTTTTTATTTCAAACCCCTTGGCGTACACGTCGAATGACCCTACCAGTTGGGCTACAAATTTCCTATAGTAATTTTCTTCTATCTTTCTGGGGATGGCAATGAACTTTTTACTCAAAAAAGGCTTGATTTTATTGCCGTCAATGTTTTTGGCAAAGTGGTAGAGCTTGTTCTCCAGCACCATGAAAGCCGGCTCGTTGCAAAGTATATAGGCACCTTTGTATTGGTATTCCACTTTTTCGCCGGCATATTTGATGGTAGGAAAATAGTGCGTGTCTTCCTCGTTCCTCCTGAAATGAAAAAGTACGGTGGCCGCTTCCGGCAGTACCTCTATACGCTTCCAGGTCGGCTCTCCATCTACCCCCATTTCAAAAAGCATCTTGTCCATCAGCAAAGGCAGGATCTTAGACCTCCTGTTCTCCAAATAGCGTTTTATTTCATCCTGCACCAGCTCATTTCCATCCTTTTTATCAAAAACCTTTAAGAAGAAATCATTCGTTTTTGCCTTTTTTTTGTTGAAATGCCTGGCCACCACATCCTGTTGCATCGAATCCATCAGCTTAATGAGCTTATAGTCGTTTTCATCCAGGCCGGAATCAAACTCCTTGGCATTTTTTGCCGATATATTTTGGTGCGAAAATGTCAGGCGCCCAGCATCATCTTTCTGGATCACAAAAGATTCAAACAAATACCCCAGATATTCATGTTCGAACAGGGTATAAATCAACTGAAATGGTTGAGCAGGAGATACGTTCATTTATAAGCGTGAAAATGCGTAAATACAAAATTTAGGTTTCGATAAATCTTGCAATTTAACCCAATTGGGTCAAATAGAAAGGATTTTTTACGGGAAATTAAAAGTTTAAATATTACAAAAATTATCAATTAAATTGCCACACAAAGAATATTCCAAAACTGCCAGCCATGTGGAAACACTTTTCAAAAGTGACTATTGATACAACACAAACGTGCTTTTTGATCGGTGTGGTGTACCGCGGTGGCAAGACTGTTAAAAAGAATAACCATACATGAAATTCAGTGAACTAGAAGCGATCTGTAACGGGACCATACTGAACATGCCAATGGACCCGGCATTGTCTTCCCTCTGCATAGATACGCGTAACCTGTCCATCCAGCATGGTGCTGTGTTTTTTGCGATTGGCGGTGTGAACCACGATGGCCATCAATATATAGAAGAGGCTTTTCAAAAAGGGATACGCCTGTTTGTAGTGGAAAAAGATATTGATGATCTGGAAGAAGCCTGCGTGCTAAAAGTAAACTCCTCAGTTGAAGCCTTGCAAAAAATCGCCTCACATCACCGCAAGCAATTTCAATACCCCATATTGGGCATTACCGGCAGCAACGGCAAAACAATAGTGAAGGAATGGCTTTCCTCACTGCTGGCGCATTCGTTTGATGTGGTCAAAAGCCCTAAGAGCTACAACTCCCAGGTCGGGGTTCCTTTGTCTGTGTGGCAAATGGGCACCAGCCACAACCTCGGCATTTTTGAAGCTGGTATTTCAAGGAGAAATGAAATGGCCCATCTTGAGCAAATTATAAAACCCGATATCGGTATTTTTACCAACATCGGAGAAGCCCACAACGAGGGCTTTTCCTCCAAGCAGGAAAAGGCTGAAGAAAAAGCATTGCTGTTCGCACAATGCCAAAAAGTGATCTACCCCAAATCGGACGAAACAATAGAAAGAGCCCTGAAGAAGTGTGTTTCGGACCAGGCTGCCCTTTTGGGGTGGACTGCACAGCCAACAGGCCAAAACCAGATGAAGATATCCTTTGGTTCGCAATCCATAGAGGTGCGCCTGAAGTTCAAAGAACCATATTTTATCGAAAATGCCATTCACTGTGCTATTGCCATGAAAGTGCTGGGGATGGCCGATGATGTGATACAATCCGGGCTCAACCACCTGCCGGCGGTAAAAATGAGGCTGGAACTAAAGCAGGCCATCGGACAGAGTTACCTGATCGACGACACTTACAACAACGACATGCACGGCCTGGAAGTCGCGCTGGATTTTCTTCATCGCCAAAACCAGAAAAAAACGAAATCTGTCATTTTATCGGACATTTCCCAGTCGGGGATTGATGGGGCCGACCTATATCAAAAAGTAAACCAACTGCTCAGAAAAAATAACGTCAATAAGATAGTCGGGATCGGAAAAGAAATACACAAATATGCTTCTGAAATAGACATTCCCGCAAGCTATTACCCCGACACCACTTCTTTTTTGGCTGCCAACTACAAGCTCAACGATGAGGTAGTACTGGTAAAGGGTGCCAGAAATTTTGCTTTTGAAAGGATTGTAGAGCAATTGGAAAAAAATATCCACCGAACGGTGCTCGAAATCAACCTGGAAAGCATTATTCATAACCTGAATTTTTACAGGTCCAAGCTGGGGCCAAACACCAAGATTATGGCCATGGTGAAAGCCTACGCCTATGGCGGGGGTATTTTCGAGATTGCCAACCTACTGCAATACCATAAGATCGACTACCTGGGGGTTGCTTACGTGGATGAGGCTGTAGAATTGAGAAAACACGGCATCTATGTGCCCATCATGATCATGAACCCTTCCCCGGATTCCTTTCGCTTGCTGAAACAGTACAACCTTGAACCAGAGATTTACAGCCTGGACCTGCTCTACGAATTCCTTACTTACTTTGAAGAAATAGAAGGTGCACCGAGTATCCACTTGAAGCTTGAATCTGGCATGAACAGGCTTGGGTTTACTACGGCTGATATTGGAACTATCCAACAGTTGCTGGCCAAAAATAAATCTGTTAAGGTAAAAAGCATTTTCAGCCACCTGGCAGGGAGTGAAAGCCCGGTCCATGATTCTTACACCGAAGGGCAGGCCGGAAATTTCACTGCCATGGCTGACAAAATATGTGCATCGTTTTGGTACAAGCCACTCAGGCACCTGGTAAATACCGGGGGCATCAGCAGGTTTCCCCAATTTCATTTTGACATGGTGCGCCTTGGGGTCGGACTGTACGGATATGACCCTACAGGACAGGAACAGCAGCAACTAAAAGCTGTTGGAACATTGAAATCCAGCATTTCCCAAATTAAGAAAATCACAAAAGGGGAAACGGTGGGCTATGGCCGGGCAGGTGTTGCAAGCAGGCATATGCGCATTGCAACCATACCCATCGGATATGCCGACGGCTATCTGAGGGCATTTGGCAATGGAAAAGGCTCAATGCTGGTGAAAGGCCATCTGTCTCCTGTATTCGGAAATGTATGCATGGACATGACCATGCTGGATGTAACAGAAATTGAGTGTAAAATTGGCGATGAGGTGGTGGTTTTTGGCGACAAACCCAGCGTAAAAGATTTGGCCGAACAAATTGGCACCATACCTTATGAAATCATGACAAACATAGGGCAAAGGGTGCGAAGGGTATTCCAAAGTGAATAAGCAGGTGGAGGAACCTATCCTTATCCGCCACAACCCATAAATTTTTTGAGGTCAACATCCGGAAGCCCTGAATTCTTTAGATCCTCCTGGCCATCCTGCCCGGATACTGCGTCGGTTGGCTTTTCCTTCACTTTCTGGCCTTTAGCAGGTTTGGTTTTTTTGGATTTAGGAATATTCATATTTACTTGCTGATCATTATTGTGAAAGCCTTAGAGGCTTTCTAAACAACGAAATACTCTAACCTAAAGGTAATGAAAATGAACAAGAAAGAATACTTTCAGGATTGCATGCCGGGAAATGTATGCTTTGGCTGTGGAAATGACAACCATGAGGGGCTTCAAATAAAAAGCTATTGGGAAGGCGAAGAATCCGTGTGCACCTGGCACTCCGAAGAAAAATACCACGGCTGGTCGAATTTAATGAACGGTGGCATCATTGCCACCCTGATTGACTGCCACTGCATGGGAACAGCCATGGCCTATGCCTATAAAATGGAAAACCGCCCCCTGGATTCTATGCCCGAATACCGATATGCCACCGGCACGTTGAACGTCAAATACCTCCTGCCTACATCCAACAACCACAGTGTGGAACTCAGGGCCAGGGTAGTAGAGGTAAAGAACAGAAAGACGGTGCTGTACTGTGAACTTTTCAGTCAGGGTAAAAAAACAGCCCAGGCTGATGTGGTCGCCATTCGCGTTTTTGACAGCAGCCAGCATCAGGACGAAAACATATTCAAATCCTGACGCCTTGGTGCAGACAGTACCGTTCAACTTAATCCTGCTTTTCTTCAGCTTTTCTTTCTAAAAAATAGGATAGAAACAACCCCAGGCCACCAAAAACAAAAAGCATGCTGAAGTAGGCTGCAGGCTCTTCTACTACACCCATATTGGCAAGAAAGCCGCCCAAAAGCAAACCAACGCCTGCCCCTATGAGTAGCAATCCATATCTTAAATTGGGATAGGCATTGGTTTTCCTATTGAAAATATTGGCATCACCACCCTTTTCTATAAGGGCCATCCTTTCATCATTTGTAAACTTTCTTACAAAAACCACCATCACCACAAATGATATAATGGCAACTATAGGTATCATCATTACTGTTACTTCCATTTTTCTTGTTTTTAGTTTTCAGTAAGACTCCCTGGCCTGTGGCCTGGTTACACTTCATCTTTAGATTTTTTTAGTTGGCATACCAAAAACAAAGGCCCTGATTCCATTGAAATAATGAAAACCAGGGCCTTTGCTCGAAGATCTGTTAAACCAACAGTCTTTATTACAATTTGCCTACTTCGCTGTAGAAATATTCAAGGTTTTTTCGCATATCGTCCATCTGGTCGTCCCAATTGGTTTCGTACTCTACGATAAACCTGCCCTTGAATTTTTGCCGCTTCAATTCCTTCAGCACAGACTCAAAATCAATGACCCCCTCGCCAAGTATGATGGATTTATGGTCTGGCGTAGTTCCGGTCACGTCTTTGAGGTGCAGTTCGAAAATGCGGCCTTCCAGTTTTTTCAGGCATTCGGCAGCATCCAGGCCAGACCGTGTCCAATGGCCCAAATCGGCACATGCACCCATCATTTTGCTGCGTCCTTCCAGCGCATCCAGTACTATATTGGGGTTCCAGTATCTGGTAGGATTGGGGTGGTTGTGAATGGCGATTCTGATGCTGTATGCATTGCAAAGGCTGTCAATGAGGGCATAATGTTTAGGATCAGGCTCAGAAGCTATAATCTCAATACCCACCGCTTTGCAGAATTCGAAAATCTGAACCCATGAAGCTTCATCTTTGCCGCTGATCACACCATAGCTCTCTACTTCTATCCCGTTATTTTTGGCCAGGTCGAGTATCGCATCCTTGTTGTCGGCTAGTGAGGCATAATTGGTGGTCAGGTCAGAACTACTGCTCACCTTTTGTCGGGAATATATTTCCGCATTGGATATACCCAATTCCTTCATTTTGGAAAATGCCTCTTCCAAAGTGAAATTTTTGAAGGTATAGCTTTGGCAGGCCACTTCCCATCCCAGCTTTTTAGAAGCCTTCATTCCTTTGTTTTTTGACTGCCCAAAAGCAAGGGTAGTCATAAAAACTATGCCCAGGGCACAGACAACCCTCAATGATAATCGATTCATAAGTTTTAGTTTAGAGATTTCAGGCCTTTCGAAGGCCTCTATATTTTTTTAATGGCGCAAAATACAAAAATTAACCAAAATCATTGTTCGATATTTACTGTCCGAACTCCACCGAGTTGAGCATGAGCCCTGAAGATGGTGCTATATCGGTCTGTATGTTGTTCTCCTTGCCTTGCAGGGAAGCCTCGATATCTTTTAAACCGATGCTACCTTTACCCAACTGGAACAATGCCCCCATCATCAACCTGACCTGATGGCGCATAAACCCTTTTCCCCGTACACGGTACACATAACTTTGTTCGGGAAAAAAACTGGCGGTATGAATTGTGTTTTCTTTGATTTCGCTCACCAGCACTTGTCTTACAAATTGGGTTAGCTGCCGGGGTTTGTAACAGTACTGTCGAAAATCGTGGGAGCCTTCAAACAAACCGGCCCCTTCGGCCATGAGTTCTACATTCAGCGTGCCAGCAACATTCGTCATGAATGGGGCGCAGAAGGGGTGTTTTTTTTCACCGAAAGAAAACAGGTACAGGTATTCCTTTTCTTTGGCATGCTGGATGATGTTGAAATCTTTGTTTACCTCATGTATTTTCAGTGCCCTGATATCGGGAGGTAGGTTTACATTCAATTCACTCAATAAATTGGCCTGGTCAATGGGTTCACGCATGAACAATTCAAACGCCGACGAACCTGCCGATACCATGGCATCTGTCCGGCTGGCACTCAATGTTTTGAATGTAGCATGGCCAAGGATATAATTTAGCGTTTTCTCAACCATACCCTGAACGGTCTTCAGGCCTGGTTGTTTTTGCCAGCCATGATAGCGAAAGCCAAAGTATTGGAATTCGATCAGGTAATAATAGTTTTTCAAAAGGTAGCTATGAACTGAAAAGAGGGCAATTTAGTACCTTTTGATCGAAATGTTCGCTGAATGCCCGTTCCCCATAAGAGGAATGGGGTCAATTCAAGGATGGCAGCAAAGTATCCGGAAGTGCATCTGGAGTGTATGTGCCCGGTTTGTTTCTTTTTGAATAATTGATCATACGGAATATGAGCAGGATACTGGCCAGCAGTGCTATGCCTCCATAAAGCAACTGTCCGCCAATGAGCATGGCTATCGCTACTATGGGAAAAGCTACTCCTGCAATTACAAACAGCAGCATACTGGCCAGATAAGCCAATTTTCCTATGCCCTTTTTATATTCTATCCCAGGATTGGCCGTGGAGAGTATTTTGTGCAACCCTTTCACAAAGTTGACATACGATTCGTTCCTGTCTTCAAAGTTGGCCAGGCCCACATAATGTTGTGATTTCAGCAATACGCTCTCCCCATTTTTCAGCTTAAGGGTACACTGATAAAAAGAATTGCTTTTGGTAGAAACAAATGCTGGGTTGACCCTCAAAATCGCTGTATATTCCACCAGGGATTCCTTGCCCTCGTGATCAACAATCCTGATCCCATCTGTCGTCAACTCGTAGGACTTCTCTTTTTCAAAGGCCGATTTTCGAAATGAATATTTCATATTTCCGGTTTTTAGTTTGATCAATCAAAAGAAATACTATATGCTTTCAATTGGAATCGCCGGTTTGTGGTATTTTCATGTACCGGCCGGCACGGAATAGGCTATTCAATATCCTGCTATCAAATTTTCATTTTATACTTAACTTCATAAATTTGGCGTTTACTCTAAACCCGTTCGAAATGAAACGCCTCTCTTTTTTGTTGCTTGCCGTTTGCACCATGTCCCTCCAAACTGTATCCGCCCAATACGGTAAAAACTGGGCCTCATTCCCGGTGGATTCTCTGGAGGATGCCATAAATAAATCCGGTAAAAACTGGCTGCCATTTGTAGAAAAACTCTCCATGGATTGTGGATTGTACAAACTGGCTGCTGGTAGTGAAGACGAACAAGAGCCCCATAGGCTGGATGAAGCATATTACATCTTGAAAGGCAAAGCCACTCTGGACATCATGGGCAAGAAACAGGAAGTAAGCAAAGGATCGATCGTCTATGTTCAGGCCAATGCCAAGCACAAGTTTGAAAATATCACAGAAGACCTACTGGTGATGGTGTTTTTTAGCAAAAAAAGGCCCAAACCAAGCAATGACCCCTACCTCTATTTCGACTATGAAGAACTGCGCAAAGAAAGCCATCCAAAGTTTAATACGACCAATTCTTTTTTGAACGCCCCTACGATGAACTTCGGGCTGGCGATGATGCCAAAAGCGAAAAACGGGCACGAAATGGTGAAGCACAAAGTGGATGAGTTCAGCCTGGTAGTGAACGGTACGGGAAAGTTTGCCTTAGGCAAAAATGACACAGTAAACATCGTTCCCGGCACATTCCTCTACATCAGGGACAAGGTGCCCCACAAGTTTTTCGATTTGGAAGAAGACCTTGAAGTATTGATCATGTTTGAAAAAGAAAACTAGCTGCTGGCTACTGTTTTCTTTTCACGAGGCATGGATCAGGGTCATCCTTGTCCGGTCATAGTCAACACCAAACTTCTCCTCCCCCCATAGTCACGGTGCTCGCAGAGGTATATACCCTGCCAGGTACCCAAATTTAGCCGCCCTTTTGTGATGGGAATACTAACCGAACTACCCAGCAATGACGACTTGATATGGGCGGGCATATCATCCGGCCCCTCCATGGTGTGCCGGTAATGAGGGGCATTTTCGGGGGCCAATTTGTTAAAACTGTTTTCCATATCTATGCGCACGGTTGGGTCGGCATTTTCATTGATGGTGAGGCTGGCCGAAGTATGTTTGATGAAAACATGTAAAACACCTACCTGAAGCGTTTGGATTTCATTGAGTTCTGCAAGGACGTGTCTCGAAATCAGGTGAAAGCCCCTGGAAAAGGCTGGAAGTGTTATTTCTTTTTGGATCGCTATCATTGCCTGTTATATTAAGCTGCCAATTTAGTGAAAATCTATTACCAAATCGAGCTACCTTTGAACCATGTACCCAGTCCTGTTTTCTTTCGATTTTTTCGGGTTTCCGCTGGTAGTTCATAGCTATGGCGCACTTATAGCATTGGGTGCCCTTTCAGGCTTTACCTATGCTTCAGTTGCCGCGAAGAGACAACTTGGTATTAGCTCATCTACCATGCAGGGGCTGGCAAGAACGATCATCATTGCGGCATTTGTTGGGGGAAAAGCCCTTTTTTACCTGGAAAACCCGGGGTTCTATTTTTTCCCTCCCTCCAATATGTTCCATAATTTCCGAACCGGGTTTGTCTTTTATGGTTCGTTACTGTTCGTCATTCCTTCGGTCATCGTCTATTTCAGAAAATACAAACTACCAGTAATGCCCATGCTGGACATCATGGCCATAGCCGGCCTGATCATCCATACTTTTGGCAGGATGGGCTGCTTCATGGCTGGGTGCTGCTTCGGAAAACCAACCTCCGGGCCAGTTTATGTACAGTTTACACATGCTGATACCGTTGCACCGCTAAATGAGCACCTTCACCCCACCCAACTCTATAGTGTAGCGCTTCTGCTTTGCATTCTTATTGTTTTGCTCATGTTCAAAAGGCACAAACGTTTTGAGGGGCAGTTATTTTTTATCTACATCATGCTTTATGCAATTGGGCGTGGGATCATCGAAATATTTCGTGGAGACATCAGCAGAGGCTATATCATTGAGGATGTGCTTTCACATTCCCAATTGGTGTCGCTCATCCTGCTGGCCGGGGTTGGCTGGGTATATGCTCATTTCTCAAAGAAAAGGGAAAGAATCCTATAACCTGCAAGTACCCCAGCGCTTTTTGCCGAACGGATCCACCCACTCATCTCAAATTTTGCTACCTGCCGCTGGCACGCCTGGATTGATTTTTGCTCCTTTTCCAACAGCCTTATCCCTTTTTTCGAAAGGTTAAAATGAGTATTTTTGTAAGTTCAATTGATTCGTTGTGTAAACCAAATGCGCCTATTCTTAGGACTATATCTTAAATCCCTGCTCATTGCCCTGCTTGGGTTAGCCTGTATTGGTTCGATAAAAGCCGGTAGCAACAAAAGTTTTCATTTCATACAATTACCTTTTGAAGGCCTTTCGCACCACACTGTCAATTCCATTTTTCAGGACGCTGATGGGTTTCTTTGGTTTGGCACCATCAATGGGCTCAACAGGTACGATGGGTTAGGCTACAAGGTTTACCATGCTGGAAATGGCTCCAAACTCAACCTCTCCAATGATTACATCAACAGTATCCATCAGGATAAAACGGGTAATATGTGGGTCGGCACCAAATATGGCTTGAATGTTCTCATGGGTTCAGGCAATTATTTCAGGAAATACCTTCCGGACAACACTAATCCCAACTCAATTGGCAATACCAACATAGAGGTCATTTATCGTGATAGCCAGGACAGAATGTGGATTGGTACATGGGGTGGATTGAGCTTATACCGGGAAAAGACCGATGATTTCGAAAATTATAAGCACAATCCTGCCGATGAAAACAGCATAAGCGGTGATGTGGTGACATCTATTCTGGAAGACAGCAAAGGAAGGTTGTGGATAGGCACAGCGTTTTCCGGGCTCAATCTGTTGGATATAGCTTCCGGAAAATTTCAGCGGTTTCAACAAAACGCTGCACAAAAAAACTGCATCAGCGGCAATAGTATCAGTGCAATCTATGAAGATGAAAAAGGCACCATTTGGGTGGGTGCAGAGCAGGGAGGGCTTAACCGCTTTGAGGAAAAATCCCAAACCTTCAAATGGTACCTGAACGAAGAAAAATCTACGAGCATTGCCAGCAATACTGTTTATTCTATCATTGAAGATGAAAACGGGGAACTGATGGTTGGTGGAATGAATGGCGGTATCAGTATCTACAATGGTATTGAAGACAATTTTTCCAGATACGACACCTATGGCAACTACAACCCCTTTGGCAGCAAGGCCAGCGTATTTTGCCACTATAAGTTAAAAACCGGCGAAATTGTAATAGCCACCTCAAACGGGGGCGTAAAGATACAAGACAACTATCCTACGGCCATTGAAATGATCAGGCATATAGATGGCAACCATCAGTCTATGCCGATGAACAATGTATCGGCTTTGTGCTGGGACACCAACGAAAATTTATGGCTGGGCACAGCAGGAGGAGGGCTCGCTTATATGGATACCCGAACCAAAAAATTTAAGCAGTTTCCAGGATTCAAAGACAAAACCATCAATAGCCTGCTAATGGACAACCAGGGAAACCTCTGGATTGGCACTCTGGAGAATGGCCTGGCCAAATACTCCGGTGCAGACCAGAAGTTCAGTTACTACAAACACCAGCCAGGCAATGCAAATACTATACATTCCGATCTGGTTACTCAAATGGCGCAAACCGAAAACGGTATTTGGTTGGGATCGGAAGACGGCATTGATTTTTTTGACCATTCAAACAAAAATTTTATCCACTATTCGCATACCTATAGCAGTGGTAGGAAGATTCCTATCGGAAAAGTATCGGGCCTGTTGATAGACTATACATACAAGCTTCTGGTAGCTTCGGAAAGTGGCCTTCATGTTTATGACGAAAAACAACGGGCATTTAACACCATCCCTTTTGCCCAATCCGGAAAACCTCAGTGGGTTTCCTATTTTTATGAAGATAGCAAGCAATATATTTGGGCAAGTTCACTAAATGGCAACTTAGAGTTGTTGGACTTTAACAGAAAGCCAGTCCCCTACATTATTTCAAACAACAACAACCCCATCAGCAAGGTTACCAATATCATAGAAGATGCCAATGGGAGCTATTGGATTACTTGTAGCCAGGGCTTGATAAAATGCCAGGTTGACCATGACGGGGGCACTATAAGGGTATTGAATGTTTTCAATGAAAACGATGGGCTTCAAGGCGATGTTTTCAACCCCTATTCGGCAATCCTAAGCAAGAAAAATGGTGAGATTTTGCTGGGTGGGCTCAATGGCCTCAACATTTTCAACCCCGATGAAATGAACGCCAACCCACATGTACCACCCGTTGTGCTGACCGACATCAAACTAAATGGCAAAACATACAAAAGCCCGGAAGACCAAAGCCTGATGGAAACAGCGTCGATATCAGTACCCAAAAAGGATGCTTCAACAATCGACATCCAGTATTCAGCCTTGAATTATGTAAAAGCACAAAAAAACCAGTACGCCTTTATGCTGGAGGGGCACGACCAAAACTGGCAATATACCGGCAACAAGGGATTGGCCTCCTATGCCAATCTCCCCCCGGGGAATTATAAGCTCAAAGTAAAAGGGGCCAATAACGATGGCGTCTGGAACCACCATGGGCCAACATTGAACATCAACATTATTCCAACGATTTGGGAAACTACCAGCTTTAGGTTGGGTATGCTGGGGCTCTTATTGACTTTGGCCACCCTGGGTTTTATAGGATATAAGAAAATTTCAGACCGACAAGAGCCTGGGTCTGCATTGGCCGACCTCTTAAACCAAAACCACAAACCCTCCGATGGTGACCTGCTTTCAAAGGATTCACAAGACAAAGACTTCATTGAAAAAGCCATCGCCTATGTCGAGTCCAATATTGGAAACGAAGAGCTCTCTATCAGTACTATGTGCACCGAGCTTGGATTGAGCAGGGCAAAACTCTTCCGGAAAATAAAGGAGCTGACCGGGCAAACTGTGTCCAA
Source organism: Cyclobacteriaceae bacterium (assembly GCA_040222275.1). GTDB lineage: Bacteria > Bacteroidota > Bacteroidia > Cytophagales > Cyclobacteriaceae > CAXBNB01. The sequence goes on along the minus strand of JAVKDJ010000001.1, from coordinate 7,854 downwards.
TTTCATTAAAGACATACGCCTGGAAAAAGCAAGAATCTACCTCGATTCCAACCCCAGGAGTGTGAGCGAGGTAGCTTATAAAATTGGTTTTAAATCACATTCACATTTCACAAGGTCTTTCAAAGACAAATTTGGAATATCGCCTTCCAGCTACGTACAAGACTGATTTCTAGCTGGTCAAATACGTTCAGTCAAGCAATTGATACTTTTGGACAAACAAAGATGAAAGCTAAACGACATCTTTGAAGCCTGATTTTTAACGATTCAAACCAGGTGATGACCAAACTATTCAATTTCACAAAAAAGTATCCCGCAAAGGCATCTATTTTCATTGGAACACTCTTTGTCTTCTCAATGTCTTGCCGCGAACAAAAGGTTGACTTCAATACACAGGTGAGACCTATACTCAACAAGAATTGTATCAGTTGTCACGGTGGGGTAAAACAATCCGGGGGGTTTGGGCTCATATTTAGGGAAAATGCGCTTGGCGAAACCAAGAATGGCAAAATGGGGATTGTACCCGGGCACCCTGAAAAGAGTGAAATGATCGCCAGGATCAATCACGACAACCCCGAAATGAGAATGCCTCTGGAAAGAGACCCTCTCAAACAGGAAGAAATTGACATACTGACGAAATGGATAGAACAGGGGGCCGAGTGGGAAGAGCACTGGGCATATTTGAAACCAAAGGATCCGCAGGTACCACAGACTGGTTCCAATTGGCCCAAGAACGAAATAGACCAATTCATCCTTGCCAAAATAGAAGAGAAGGAATTAACCCCATCCCAACAGGCCGACAAAGAAGATCTGGTTAGAAGGGTGTATTTAGACCTTATTGGTTTGCCACCAACTATCGAACAGGTAAACAACTTCGTCAATGACCAATCCGAAAACGCTTTTGAAAAAGTAGTGGACCAACTGCTAACATCCTCAAAATACGGTGAACATTGGGCCAGTATGTGGCTCGACCTGGCCAGATATGCCGACTCCAAGGGTTATGAAGCCGACCGTGGGCGTCAGATTTGGAAATACCGCGATTGGGTAATCAAAGCCTTCAATGAAGATATGCCATTCGATCAGTTTACCATCGAACAGCTGGCGGGCGACCTGTTACCCGATCCGTCAATGGATCAGTTAGTCTCTACGGCATTCAACAGAAATACCCTCAACAATGGCGAAGGGGGCACAGACAATGAAGAGTACAGGATTTCATCCGTTATTGACCGGGTAAACACCACCTGGGAAGTATGGCAATCCACTACCATGAGTTGCGTACAGTGCCACAGCCATCCATACGATCCTATCAAACATGAGGAATATTATCAATCCATGGCATTTTACAACAATTCATCCGATTGGGATGTGCCATCAGAGCATCCTCTACTGAAAGATTTGAAAGAAGAGGATGACAAAAAATTGAAGGACATCAAACAATGGATTTCCAAAAATTCTTCTGCAAAAACCGCCAACAAATGGGAGCAATTTCTGCTTATAGGAGAACCTAAACTTCGGCCAGAGGATTTTGATGAAGTAGAGAATATCGTGCACTACAACAGGGCGGGACAAGACTATATGCAAATATATGATGGCTCTTACATCAAGATCGAAGATGTGATGCTGCAGAATATTGACAGGATATACTTCAATTACCGTCAAAACGACAAATCCGAAGCAACACTTTCCATTAGGGCAGATAGCCTGAACGGCGAGCTAATAGGAAGGGCTACATTAAAAAAGACCAATGGTTTCAGGCATTTGCCAGTACCCATAAAAACGGACGCAAAACTGGCGGATCTATACTTTCAATTTGAAAGCCGGTCAGAAGACTACAGCTGCTCTTTAGACGGCTTTCTGCCTAGCGAAAAACTGCCAGGACAAGATACTGACGATTATGACGAAATATACCTTAGTATAGACAATATTCTGAACGCATCGGCAGAGAATACCACACCCATTATGGTCGAAAAGCCCGAGGCGCATAGCAGGCAAACCAATGTTTACGTACGGGGCAATTGGATGATTAAAGGTGATGAGGTAACTGCTGGAATCCCCAAATTACTGAATTATGAAAACCGTAACTTTAGAAACAGGCTAGACCTGGCCAGGTGGCTCGTGAGCGATGAAAACCCACTGACTGGCAGGGTGATGGTCAATAGGTTTTGGGCAAAAATATTCGGAAAGGGTATAGTGAAGACGGTAGAAGATTTTGGAACATTGGGAGATTACCCCACCCACCCGGAGCTGCTGGATTGGCTGGCTTTGAGATTTTCAGGTGACTGGAATTGGAGCATAAAAAAGCTATTGAAAAATATGGTAATGTCATCCACGTACCTCCAAAGTTCAAAAGTATCAGAAGATAGTCAGCAAAAAGACCCTGACAACCAATGGCTGGCCAGAAGCCCGCGTGTAAGGCTTTCTGCCGAGCAAATACGGGATCAGGCACTGGCCGTTTCAGGGCTTCTGAGTGACAAAATGTACGGGCCAAGTGTTATGCCACATCAACCCGAGGGCGTGTGGTCTGTAGTCTATAACAATGACACCTGGACCACCAGCGAAGGGGAAGATGCCTACCGGCGTGGCTTATATACTTATTTAAGAAGGTCCAGCCCCTACCCTTCTTTTATTTCCTTCGATGCAGCCAGCCGGGAGCTTTGCCTTTCCAGAAGGATCAATACCAACACACCGCTACAGGCTTTAGTAACACTGAATGACCCAGTATATGTAGAAGCCGCACGAAACCTGGCCAAGCAAATTTTGCCGATGGCAGCCGATCCCAAAACCAAGATAGAAAATGCCTATCATTTGGTAATGGGAAAAAAACCTGATACAGCAAAAACCGAAATCCTGGTAAACCTGTTGCAAGACACAAATGAATATTATGGTCAACATACGGAGGAAGCTTATGAATTGGCCAAAGAAGAAAACGTTGAGCTGGCATCATTGACAGTGGTGGCCAATGCCCTGATGAACATGGATGAATTTATCGTAAAAAACTAAACTACAAATGGACCTCTATAACGAAGCACGCAAAAGACAACTGGAATTTACCACACGCAGGCATTTCCTTAAAAAATGTAGCACGGGCCTTGGAGGCATGGCGCTGGCATCTTTAATAGGGCCTCAGAATTTGTTTGGCAAAAGCCTGGAAGAGAAAATAATGGGGGACACCTTACCCCATTTTTACCCTAAAGCAAAAAGGGTAATCTACCTACACATGGCAGGAGGGCCTTCGCAGCTGGAAATGTTCGATTACAAACCAAAACTAAAAGAGCTGCACGACCTGGACTGCCCAAAGTCCTTATTGGAAGGAAAAAAGTTCGCCTTTATTCAGGGTACACCCAAAATGCTTGGTCCACAACACGAATTCAAGCAACACGGTCAATCAGGAGCCACAGTGTCCAGCGTTTTGCCGCAATTCAGCAGCATAGTAGATGATGTAGCCATCGTCAAGTCCATGCATACAGATGAGTTCAACCATGCACCAGCTCAGTTATTCTTGCAAACCGGAAGCCCAAGGGCTGGTAGGCCAAGCATGGGCGCGTGGGTCACTTATGGCTTGGGCTCTGAAAACGAAAATTTACCGGGCTACATGGTATTGGTATCTGGAGGAAAAACACCAAGTGCAGGAAAAAATGCCTGGGGAAGTGGTTTCCTCCCGTCCGAATACCAGGGGGTTCAATGTAGAAATTCTGGCGACCCCATCCTCTACGTATCAAACCCCGATGGAATGAGCCGTAACATCCGTAGAAAATCACTCGATGCAATCAACGCCATCAACCAGAAACAACATGAAGAGTTTGGGGACAATGAGATCATGTCACGGATTGCCCAATATGAAATGGCTTTCAAAATGCAGGTATCCGTGCCTGATGCCATGGATATCACCAAGGAGCCTGAATACATAAAAGAAATGTATGGTGCCGAGCCAGGAAAAGCTTCCTTCGCCAACAATTGCCTTTTGGCGCGCAGGCTGGTGGAGCAGGGCGTTAGGTTCATCCAACTCTACGACTGGGGGTGGGATATGCATGGAAATTTCGAAGGAGGGTCTGTAAATAAAGGACTCCAGGACAAATGCGATCAAATCGACAAACCCATGACCGCCCTGATCAAGGACCTGAAGCAGCGGGGACTGCTGGATGACACCCTGGTAATATGGGGTGGGGAATTTGGCCGAACCCCAATGCGTGAAAATCGCGGAGGCCGGGTAATGCCCTTTTATGGCAGGGATCACCACACAGATGCCTTTACCATTTGGATGGCCGGAGGTGGCATCAAAGGTGGCCTGACTTATGGTGAAACCGATGAAATAGGATATTACGGCATCAAAGACCGGGTGCATGTTCACGACCTGCAGGCTACCATCCTTCATCAACTTGGACTGGACCATGAAAAGTTTACATATCATTTTCAAGGCAGGGATTTTAGGTTGACCGACGTTCACGGCCATGTAGTCAAAGATTTACTGGCATAAAAACACTCAACCTTTAGCCTAGTAGAAGGGTATGAAACAGACAAGAAGAGAATTTCTGGTAAGTGCATCAACAGTCGGTGCTGGATTAACGCTGACAGGAATGGGCATGGCGAAGCAAGCTGTACCAGGTAAGAAAACGTTTGGCATTAAGGTATATGCTACCAGGTGGGGCTATCAGGGCTCAATGGATGACTTTTGCAAACATGTTAAATCAGAAGGGTATGATGGGGTAGAAGATTGTCTACCAGGCGATAAATCCCAGGAAGAAGCTTTGTTTGAGGCTTTGGACAAATACAATTTGTCCTTTGCAGCCCTGGCAGGCAGTGGGGGTGCGTCTTTCTCAGATCACAAAGAAAGCTATGAAAGAAACTTGCAAAGGGCCATTTCCAAAAAGCCGGATTTCATCAATTGTCATGCAGGAAGGGAATTCTTTTCTTTTGAACAAAACAAAGAGCTAATCCTACTGGCAATTGAGCTTTCAACTCAGACAAGCATTCCTATATATCAGGAAACTCACCGGGGACGAATGTTGTTCGCGGCTCATGTTTGCAAACCGTTTCTGGATAATATTTCAGATTTACGGCTCACTTTGGATGTATCCCACTGGTGCGCTGTGGCAGAGTCTTTACTTGGAAATCAGCAGAAAACCATTACCGAGGCTCTAAATCGTACAGACCATGTTCATGCCAGAATTGGCCATGAAGAAGGGGCACAAGTACCCGAACCAAGGGCGCCTGAATGGCAAAAAGCCAAGGATGCCCACTACGAATGGTGGGATAAAGTTGTCGCATTAAAAAAAGCCAAAGGAGAAACCCTTACGGTAACCCCGGAGTTCGGCCCGGCAAATTACATGTGGACCACTCCATACACGCGCCAGCCCCTTGCCAATCAGTGGGAAATAAATGCCCACATGATGAATGAATGGAGAAAAAGGTATTTATAAATCAAGTAGCAAACACGGTATCGATAAAATTAATAGAGTAAAGCAGCAGAAATGACAATCTTATTAGAAACGCAGATATCACTTTTTATAGGTCGGATTCACCCACTATTGGTACACCTACCCATTGGGTTTATCATCCTTTCAGTTTTGTTCGAATTGATAGCATGGAAGAAAAAAGTCGACATGGACCTTGCCATCGCCTATGGCATGTTAACAGGTGCAGTATTTGGTGTTTTTGCCAGCATTTTGGGATTTTTGCTGGCGTCAGACGGTGGGTACAACGATGATGTCCTGAGTGTACACAAGTGGACAGGTATTACTACCACGATATTGGCGTTTTCAGCTTATTTCCTCAAAAGAAAACAACATGAAGCTCAATTGGCCAAAAAAGCATATCCTGCTCTAATGGCCCTAACTTTAATTTTTCTATCTGTAGCCGGGCATTACGGGGGCACCCTTACGCATGGTTCTACCTACCTCTTCGAGCATGCACCTGGGCCCCTTCGCTCTCTAGCAGGATTAAAACCCATTAGAAACCGCATCACCGCATTGGATTCCGCATTGGTCTATGAAGATGTAATCCACCATATCTTTGAGACCAAATGTAATGTTTGTCACAATAAAGATAAGGCCAAAGGAGACCTGCTGCTTATTAGTCAGGAAGACATCAAACGTGGAGGGGAAAACGGTGAAATTATTGTTGCTGGCGACCCTTCAGCCAGTGAACTATTTCGTCGCATTACACTCGACCCTAACCACGAAGAGTTTATGCCAACCGAAGGGCGAACACCTCTCACCAAAGAAGAAACCGCTTTAATCGAATGGTGGATACAGCAAGGGGCTCCATTCGATCAGAAACTCACCGACCTGACACTTTCTGAAAGAATTAAAGGTTACCTGAAAGAAATAGGAATAGGAGCTGAAAAATCTTTTTTAGCTAGTTTGAACCTCCCCCCGGTTAATCCGGAAATTTACAATTCTATAGTGGCAACAGGTTTCAGTGTTAAAACCATTGCCAACAATACGACCTTATTAGAGGCAAGCTTTTCACCTTATAATTTGGAAGGTGTAAATCAGGAGAAATTAAACGCTTTGTCCAAAGCCAAAGAAAACATAACGTGGCTCAATCTATCAGGCACCAATGTACAGGACGAAGGTTTGGCCTACATTGGTCAACTCACCAATCTCACCAAACTTAAGCTAAATCAAACTCAAATTACCAATGAAGGAATAAAACATCTCCAGTCCCTTAAAAACTTGGAGTACCTCAATCTATATGGAACCAAAATAACCGACCAATCTGTCGAAAGCATCCTCCAGCTCACCGGGCTGAAGAAGCTATATATATGGCAAACAGAAATTACCCAACAGGGTTTGGAAAAAATCAAAGAATCAGCACCGCACTTACAAGTTGAAGTCGGTATGCAGCAATTCGCATATTAGTCTAAGCCCTTCCCTTATAAATTCGTAAGCATCACCACAATTTTAGGTTTTGTGCACCATAATATTGAACCACAAAGTAGCAAGGTCACAGCAACCTACATCGCTATTATAAGTGGAAGCCAGCCACGTCTGCCGACATGAAAATAACTCAGGAAATAAATGAAACCCTCTTCACATAGAGATATTCTCCTTTTTTTGGCAATGACTCTTGGGTTTGTACCAATCCATGGTGAATCCACCTGATCCAAAACTACTTTCAAAAGCTTCTGGATTACAAACAAGCTCAATCTACACGACCCTCGGTAGTACCCGTCACCCCCGCGCAGGCAGGGGCCGCATAATAAACGGATCAAGCAATATTCCAGGTGATCGAATCAGGCAATAAATCTGTATAGTACATTTGATTAGTATAAAATCTAAAATTACAATTCGATAGTACTATATCCTTAGCTGAAATCGATTTCATTCATTTAGTGAGATCCTTCCTGTCACGATAACCTGCCCAGTGCTTGACACGTGGACAGTATAGGCACTACAGTAACCTTGTCATTCTAAGGAGTGTCCGCTGGCAAGCATTGAATTTCCACATGACACTTTGAGCAATCATTTGTACCAGTCCTGATAGTTGCCTTTTTTTCAAAAAAAGATGTTTGAAGTTTTGCACCAGTTTCGGGAAAGTCATTCCGCAGCAAAGCGCCCGCCAGCTGTCACGCATTGCATTGCGACATCAGGCTTTGAGTGATCATTGGTAGAGTCCTAATGGACATCCTATTTTCTTAAAAAGTGATTCTTAAAGGTATAAATGCTTTCAGAGCCCATCAGATTTGGGCATAAAAAAAGCCTCAACTTTTGTTGAGGCTTCTAACCCACCTTGGTGGGTAAATAATAAACTGGCAACGACCTACTCTCCCGCATGTAACTGTAGTACCATCGGCGCTGAAGGGCTTAACTGCTCTGTTCGGAATGGGAAGAGGTGGACACCTTCGCTATAATCACC